>NZ_JGZP01000013.1 GCF_000741785.1 Bifidobacterium stellenboschense
CAGGCTGATCATTCCCAAGAGTCCATATCGACGARTGGTTTGGCACCTCGATGTCGGCTCGTCGCATGCTGGGCTGGAGCAGGTCCCAAGGGTTCGGCTGTTCGCCGATCAAAGCGGCACGCGAGCTGGGTTCAGAACGTCGTGAGACAGTTTGGTCTCTATCCTCTGCGCTCGTCGGAATACTGAGGAGACCTGCCCATAGTACGAGAGGACCTGGGTGGACGAACCTCCGGTACGCCGGTTGTCACGCCAGTGGCACCGCCGGTTGGCTGCGTTCGGAAGGGATAACCGCTGAAAGCATCTAAGCGGGAAGCCCGCTCCAAGATAAGTATTCCCTGGCTCTTCGGAGCCGTGACCCCCCATGTAGAACACGTGGTCGATAGGCCGGACGTGGAAGCCCCGCGAGGGGTGGAGCCGACCGGTACTAACGGGGAAGCGCGACACACACATCCCAACCATGTTGGGACGGCATCGACCTCTTTCTGCGAATACACGCGACACGGAGCAACCGTGACGTCACGACAAGACGATCAGCATAGCGTCCACCATCCGGTCCCCAAACCACCAGCCCGAGGGGACACACGAGGAAGCGAGAGCACCTCGCCCCACAATTGAAGATTTGCGGCGGTCATAGCCCAGGAGAGACGCCCGGTCCCATTCCGAACCCGGAAGCTAAGACCTGGCACGGCGATGGTACTGCACCCGAGAGGATGTGGGAGAGTAGCACGCCGCCGCACCACAACGAACAGGACCCCCGGTCGAGCCACACGGCTCCCGGGGGTCCACGCATACCCGGACACGTCTCACCACACGGGCGAAAAGTGGACATCGCCCGTCATTCCAGCCGTTGCCGTTGTTACGATGGGCTGTTATGAGCGAGAACATCATGCGAATCATCGACCTTCGCGGTCAAGTCCTGTCCCGTGCCGAACTGTTGGCCGCGATGCCGCGCGCCGCAATGGGCACCTCCGAGGCCACCGATCTGGTGCGTCCTATCCTCGACGACGTCAAGGAGCGTGGCGCGGCCGCCCTGCGCGACTTCGAGGAGAAGTTCGACCACGTGCGCCCCGAGCACCTCCGCGTGCCCGAAGAGGCCATCCAGGATGCGCTCACCACGCTCGACCCGGAAGTACGCGCCGCCATCGAGGAGTCCGTGCGCCGCGCCCGCGCCGTCGCCGCCAACCAGGTGCCGAAGGACTTCCACACCGATCTCGCGCCCGGCGCCCGCGTCGCCGAACGCTGGATCCCAATCCAGCGCGTCGGCCTGTACGTGCCCGGCGGCAAGGCCGTGTACCCGAGCTCCGTCATCATGAACGCCGTGCCCGCGCAGGCCGCCGGCGTCGAATCCCTCGCCATCGCGACCCCGCCGGCCCGCGACAACGACAAGGGCCTGCCGAACAAGACCATCCTCGCCACCTGCGCCATCCTCGGCGTCAAGGAGGTGTACGCGGTGGGCGGCGCCCAGGCCATCGCCATGTTCGCCTACGGCGCGAAGGGCTCCGAGCCGCAGGATGGCGCCGTGCTGTGCGATCCGGTCGACAAGATCACCGGCCCGGGCAACATCTTCGTCGCCACCGCCAAGTCCCTCGTCTCCGCGTTCGTCGGCATCGACGCTGTCGCCGGCCCCACCGAGATCGGCATCATCGCCGACAAGGACGCGAACCCGAGCCTCGTGGCCGCCGACCTCATCGGCCAGGCCGAGCATGACGAGCTCGCCGGCTCCGTGCTGTTCACCGATTCGCCGGAGCTCGCCGAGAAGGTGCAGGAGAACCTGAACTACCGCGTGCCGCGCACCGAGCATGCCGAACGCGTCCACACGTCCCTGTCCGGCACGCAGTCCGCCATCGTCCTCACCGACGGTCTCGACCAGTCCATCGACGCGGCCAACGCCTACGCGGCCGAACACCTCGAGATCCAGACCGCGAACGCGGACGAGGTCGTCAAGCGCATCAAGAACGCTGGCGCCATCTTCCGCGGCCCCTACTCGCCGGTGCCGCTCGGCGACTACATGTCCGGCTCCAACCACGTGCTGCCCACCGGCGGCACCGCCCGTTTCGCCGCCGGCCTCGGCGTGCACACGTTCATGAAGCCCGTCGAGGTCATCGAATACGACGAGGAGGGCCTGAAGACTCTCGCGGCGCGCATCAACGCGTTCGCCGTCTCCGAGGACCTGCCCGCCCACGGCGAGTGCGTGCTGTCCCGCTTCGTCAAGGACCCGTACGACAAGGCGACCCTGCGCGAGCAGGAGAAGGAAGCTGGTCTGCTGTGAGTGCCATCCCCTCGAACCTGCCCCTCAGGAACGATCTGATCGGCGAGGAGCCGTACGGCGCGCCGCAGCTCGACGTGCCCGTCTGCCTCAACGTCAACGAGAACCCGTACGCCCCCGATCCGACCGTCTGCGACACGATCGCCCGCCGCGTGCGCGAGATCGCGCCCACGCTGAACCGTTACCCGGATCGTGAGCACGTCGAACTGCGTCAGGCGTTCAGCGACTATCTCGCCCGCGAATCCGGCACGCGTCTCGACGTGGACGAACTGTGGGGCGCGAACGGCTCCAACGAGATCATGCTCCAGCTGTTCCAGGCGTTCGGCGGTCCGGGCCGCACCGCGCTCGGCGCCGACCCCACGTACTCGATGTACCCGGAGTATGCGCGCGACACGTTCACCGGCTGGAAGCTCGCCCACCGCAACGAGGACTTCACGCTCAACGTGGAGAAGACCATCGAGGCGATCCACGAGGTCAAGCCGTCCATGGTGCTGCTCACCAGCCCGAACAACCCGACCGGCACGCCGTTGCCGATGGAGGACATCGAGCGCATCCTCGCCGCCTGCGAGACCGCCGAGGTGGAGGGCGCCGGCGAAGGTGTGCACCCGATTCTCGTCATCGACGAGGCGTATGTGGAATTCCGCAACCCCGGCACGCCGAGCGCCGTGAGCCTCATCAAGGACCATCCGAATCTGGCCGTCAGCCGCACGATGAGCAAGGCGTTCGCCTTCGCCGGCGCGCGCGTCGGCTATCTCGCCGCGTCCAAGGGCATCATCGACTGCGTGCGCATCGTGCGCATGCCGTACCATCTGTCGGCCGTCACGCAGGCCGCCGCCCTCGCCGCGTTCGAACACACCGACGAACAGCTGAGCCGCGTCGGCCACCTGCGCGAGACGCGCGAGGCGACCGCCGCATGGCTCAAGGAGCAGACCTACAAGGGCGTGCACCTCGAAGTCGCCGAATCCGGCTCGAACTTCCTGCTGTTCGGCGGGCACTTCGACAAGCGCGACGCGATCTTCGACGAACTGCTGAAGCGCGGCGTGCTCATCCGCGTCGTCGGCCCGGACGGCTGGCTGCGCGTATGCATGGGCACCGACGAGGAGATGGCGCGATTCCGCGACGCCCTCGCCGAGACCCTGCGCATCGTGGAAGCCGAATGACGTCAGGCGAGCAACGTCCCGACATCACCACGTCGCAACGCAGACTTTCCCGCAACTTTCCGAAGGAGCAACACCATGGCGCGCACCGCGCACATCGTCCGTGAGACCAGCGAGTCGCACATCGACCTCGAACTGAACCTCGACGGCACCGGTCAGACCGACATCGACACCTCCGTGCCGTTCTACAACCACATGATGAACGCGCTCGGCAAGCATTCGCTCATCGATTTGAAGATCCACGCGCACGGAGACACCGACATCGACGTGCACCACACCGTCGAGGACACGGCCATCGTGTTCGGCGAGGCGCTGAAGCAGGCGCTCGGCGACAAGCGCGGCATCCGCCGCTTCGCTGACGCCACCGTGCCGCTCGACGAGGCGCTCGCCAAGGCCGTCGTCGACATCTCCGGCCGTCCGTACGTGGTGTGCACCGGCGAGCCGGAAGGCTACGAATACTGCATGATGGGCGGCCATTTCACCGGCTCGCTCGTGCGTCACGTCATGGAGTCGATCGCGCTGCACGCCGGCATCTGCCTGCACCTGCAGGTGCTCGCCGGCCGCGACCCGCATCACATCGCCGAAGCCGAGTTCAAGGCGTTCGCGCGTGCGCTGCGGTTCGCCGTCGAACCCGATCCGCGCATCGAGGGCCTGATTCCGAGCACGAAGGGATCGCTGTGATGTCCGGCTGGGACGACGACAAAAACCTCGGCCCCGACGGTTTCGACGGTTTCGGCTCGGACGACGGTCATCTTTCCGACGACGACATCGCCAAGGCGATGGAAGGCTTCGAGAAGGAGTTCGCGCAGGAGAGCAGTGCCGGTGGTTCCGGCGCATCCGGCGATTCCGGTGACGGCGTCGCATCCGACGGCGACCTGCCGGACATCGACGGCATCGACATCCCCGACGACGCCTCCTCGATCGACCCGTCGACGGGCTTCGAGGACGCGCTTGAGGGTCTGCTGGGCAACAAGGCGAAGATGGCGGCGCTCGTCACGCGTATCGCGTCGGCGCAGCTGCTCGCCGCGTTCTGCCAGCTGTCCGACGTCTCCGCCGACTGCATCGGCTCCAATCAGGGCGCCGTCGCCGTGCTGCGCAATCTCGACGGTGACGCGCCCGAGGCCGCGGCGCGCGACATCACCACCGTCGTCGGCGGGATGAGCGTCGTACTCGGCGTCAACCGCGCCGACAAGCTCGAAGTCACCCTGTACGCGGGCGGACAGGCGGGCTCCACGCTCGCCCCGCCGATCCTGTTCAACTCGACGCCGCGGTTCGTGGAGGATCTCATGCTCGGCATCACCACTGTCGCGCAGTTGGAGACGAAAGGCTTCGAAGTGGTCGACTCGGGGAGCATGGACCACGATCAGGCGATGAAGGTGATCGCCGACCATACGCGCATGGGGCGCGGCGGATCCACCCGCGGCTCCAGCATCGACTGACCGCCGCATCCCCGCGGCCCGGGCCGACGGGGATACGGCATCGCCGCAACAGCAGTGAAGGAGAACGAACCATGACCACTGCGGTCGTATTCGATTATGGTTTCGGCAACGTGCGCTCCATGGTGCGCGCGCTCGCCCGACTCGGCGTGGACACCACGCTCACCTCCGACTATCGGCAGGCGCTTGAGGCCGACGGTCTCGTCGTGCCCGGCGTCGGCGCGTTCGCCGCCTGCATGGAGGGTCTGCGCCACGTGCAGGGCGATCGCGTGATCGTCGACCGTCTGCGCGCAGGACGCCCGGTGCTCGGCGTATGCGTCGGCGAGCAGGTGATGTTCGAGACCGGTCACGAGCACGGCGAGAACGCCGCCGGCGTCGGACTGATCGGCGGTTCCGTCGACCCGCTCGACGCGGACGTCGTACCGCACATGGGCTGGGACACGGTCGAAGGCGCGGAAGGTTCCACGCTGCTCAAGGGCGTGGAAGGCGAACGCTTCTACTTCGTCCACTCCTACGCCGCGCATGAGGCGACGGCGAAGGATCTGTCCGGGCTTCAGATCGACATCACGGACGAGCAGCACGTCACCTGGTGCACGTATGGCCGCAGCCGGTTCGTCGCCGCCTACGAGCGCGGACCGCTGTCCGCCACGCAGTTCCACCCGGAGAAATCCGGTGACGCGGGCGCGCAGCTTCTGAAGAACTGGATCGCCACGTTCTGACCGGTTGTTGCCGGTAATTGCCGGTTGTCGCCGGTCACCATCGCGGTCGGCCGCGCCGTCACGTCCATCTCGTCAACCGTACCAATCCCCGAGAAAGGCTCCCATCATGTCACTCACCCTGCTTCCCGCCGTCGACGTGCGCGACGGCAAGGCCGTGCGCCTGCGCCAAGGCGAATCCGGCTCCGAAACCGACTACGGCTCGCCGCTCGAGGCGGCGCGCACGTGGGTCGAATCCGGCGCGGAATGGATCCACCTCGTCGACCTCGACGCCGCGTTCGGCACCGGCGACAACCGCGCCCAGCTGCGCGAGATCGTCCACGAACTCGGCAATCGCGTCAACATCGAGATGTCCGGCGGCGTGCGCGACGACGCGTCGCTCGACGCCGCGCTCGAAGCCGGCGCCGCCCGCGTCAACATCGGCACCGCCGCGCTCGAGAATCCGGAATGGACCCGTAAGGCGATCGCGAAATACGGCGACCGCGTGGCCGTCGGTCTCGACGTGCGCGGGCACACGCTCGCCGCGCGCGGCTGGACGCGCGAAGGCGGCGACCTATTCGAAACGATGAAGATGCTCGACGACGCCGGATGCTCGCGCTACGTCGTCACCGACGTCGCGCGCGACGGCATGATGAGCGGGCCGAACCTCGACCTGCTGCGCGAGGTCGCCGAGCGCACCGACGCGAAGGTGACCGCCTCCGGCGGCATCTCCAAGCTCGACGATTTGCGCAATATCCGCGAGCTCGCCGAGCTCGGCGTCGACTCCGCGATCCTCGGCAAGTCGCTCTACGCGCGCGCGTTCACGCTCGAAGAGGCGCTTGAGGTCGCGAAGTAGAGGCCGGGTGGTCCGTGCTCCCGCTGGCGAGAGCTGTCGACGAAGTCGACTGAGGGTGGTTTCGGGGTGACCGTGACCACCCTCAGTCTCGCTTCGCGAGCCAGCTCCCGCCAGCGGGAGCGGAATGTCTTCCGTGGGCGGGAGCGCAATGACTTCCGTGGGCGGGAGCGCAATGACTTCCGTCGGCGGGAGCGGTTCTTTTATGCGCAGGGGAGCTGGCCTTTTTTGATCATCTTCTTGAAGACGGCGTAGTCCTCGTCGTTCTGTTCCGCGTAGCTGACGGCGAACGAGGCGATCGCCTGATCGAACTCGTCGGAGCCGCCCAGATAGTTCGCGATCGCGATCGAGTCGCCGGTGCGCGCGTGCGCGTGCGCGAGGCACCAGGCGCACATGCGCGCCAGATCGGACAACGCGGTCGCGTTGAGGTTGTCGATGTCGATCGACCCTTTGCCGTTCCACAGCTGGCGCACGTAGTAGTCGCGCTTCTTGCCGTCCTCGGCGAGGAAGCTCGTCCAGCCGAGCAGCACGTCCGCCGTGGACTGGATGAGCTTCTGGCCCTGCACCACGCGTTCGCCGTGCGTCGCGTACGGGGAGGCGCCGCAGTAGTGTTCCAGCACCGAATGCGTGGCCTCCTTCATCTGGATCATCATCGGATCGTCGATGTCGCGCGCGATCCACACGCTCGCCCAGGCGCGCTGTCCCACGGAGCCGACGCCCACGACCTTGCGCGCCGCATCCTGATAGCGGAAATGGTCGAACACCCAGCGTCGGTCCTCGTACAGGGAATGGCGGTAGTTCTCGAACAGCGTGTCGAGACGGGCCTGCAGCGCGTCGAGGTCCGCGTAGCTGTCGAGCTCGTTGATCGGCACGAGTTCGGGCGGATTCGACTTGAACCTCAGCTTGCCGTCCTTGAGTCGGCAGAGTTTCGCGGCGGCCGCGTCGTTGTCTTTGAGCAGCGCCTTCATCGCGGCCTGACGCAGCGTGCCGTTGCGCTTGCCGCCGCCGGTCGTCTCGAACCGGTCGAGCGTCTCCTCCACGTCGAGATGCTCGTACCAAGCGTCGAGATAATCCATTTCGGAGAACCATTTGATGCGTTCGCGGTATTCGCGCGTGCATTGGAGCACGGCGTTGCGGATGTCCTTCTCCTTGAGCTTGTTCGCCCGGCCGCAGATCTCCACCGACACGGCGAGACGTTTGAGATCCCATTCCCACGGTCCGGTCGCCGTCTCGTCGAAGTCGTTGATGTCGAACACGAGACGTGCGGAGGGGGAGCGGAAGATGCCGAAATTGCCGATATGCGCGTCGCCCACGCACTGCACGGGGATGCCGGTGACCGGCGTGGTCGCCAGATCGTTCGTCATGATGAGCACCGTGCCGCGGTAGAACGTGAACGGGCTGGCGCTCATGCGCTTGTAACGCAGCGGGATCAGATCGGGCACGCGGATCGCGGACTGCTCCTCGAGCAGCGCGATCGCCTCGCGGCGGCCGGAACGCACCTGCCAGACGGCGTGCGATTCGAGCGGCGCCTTCGCGCGGGCGGCGATGCCGGCGCGCGAACGCTCGCGGGGGGAGTCGGCCCGCTTCCAAGACGTGACGTCGACGGGAGGATTGGCGGACGGGGTGAGATGGTCTTGTGCAGCTTCGCTCATGCGCACCACTGTAGCGTGACGTGCGCCGAGGTAACAAAGCCCTAACACGTGGGTGTGAGGATTGGGCACTATGGATAAGCAACAGGAGTTCGCCCTGCGCACCGTCGAGGAACGCGACGTGCGCTTCATTCGTCTATGGTTCACGGACGTGCTCGGCACGCTGAAGTCCGTGGCCATCGCGCCGGCGGAACTGGAGGCTGCGTTCGAGGAGGGGCTTGGATTCGACGGTTCGGCCATCGAGGGCATGACGCGCGTGTCCGAGGACGACATGATCGTCAAGCCCGACCCCTCCACCTTCCAGATCCTGCCGTGGCGCGGCGGACCGCAGGGGACGGCCCGCATGTTCTGCGACGTGCTCACCCCGGACGGCGAGCCGAGCCTCGGCGATCCGCGCCACGTGCTGAAGCGTTCGCTCGCCAAGGCGAAGGAGAAGGGCTTCACGTTCTACGTGCACCCCGAAATGGAGTTCTACCTGTTCGAACAGCAGGAGGACTGGTCGAAGGCGCCGACGCCAATCGACGAGGGCGGCTACTTCGACCACGTGCCGCGCAGCCCCGGCATGGACTTCCGCCGCGCCACCGTGAACATGCTCGAACAGATGGGCATCTCGGTGGAGTACTCGCATCACGAGGCGGGCCCCGGCCAGAACGAGATCGACCTGCGGTATGCGGACGCGCTCACCACGGCCGACAACATCATGACGTTCCGCACCGTGGTCAAGGAGATTTCGCTGGAACGCGGCATCCACGCGAGCTTCATGCCTAAGCCCTTGGCCGACGCGCCCGGCTCCGGCATGCACACGCATCTGAGCCTGTTCGAGGGTGACGCGAACGCGTTCTATGAGGCCGGCCAGGAGTTCAACATGTCCCTGACCGCCCGCCAGTTCGCCGCCGGCATTCTCCACCATGCGGCGGAGATCTGCGCGGTCACCGACCAGTACGTGAACTCGTACAAGCGTCTGTGGGGCGGCAACGAGGCGCCGAGCTACATCTGCTGGGGCCACAACAACCGTTCCGCGCTGCTGCGCATCCCGCAGTACAAGCCCGGCAAGGGCAATTCGGCGCGCATGGAGTTCCGCGGTCTCGACCCGGTCGCCAACCCGTACCTCGCGTACTCGGTGCTGCTGGCCGCCGGCCTCGACGGCATCGAGAAGCAGATGACGCTGGCCGAACCGACGAGCGACGACGTGTGGGAACTCACCGACGAGGAGCGCCAGTCCATGGGCATCGAACCGCTGCCGCGTTCGCTCGGCTCCGCGCTGAAGATCATGGAGAAGTCCGATTTTGTGGCGGACGTGCTCGGCGAACACGCGTTCAACTACTTCCTGCGCAACAAGCGTCAGGAGTGGGAGGAGTACAACCAGCAGGTCACGCCGTTCGAGCTCAAGAAGTATCTGCCGAAGCTGTAGCGCCTGCGGGGAGGGGAGCGGCATCGCGATACGCGCTGTTCCGCCTCCCGACCGCATTGGAGGGGGTCTTCCGGATTGATCGTCCGGAAGACCCCCTCTGCGTGTCATGGGTGCGTTGTTGTAGGGCTGGGCCAATAGCATGCACATGGAACATCACGACGAGGAAGAACCAGACGCATGACGAATACTCCACGCCCCACGACGGCCCCTGAAAAGAAACCGGTTTCACCCCGATCCGACCGCTTCTTCAACCTGCCGGTCACGATCCTCATCCTCGCGAGCTTCATGCTCGGCATGAGCGAATTCGTGGTCGTCGGCATCCTACCCGACATCGCGCAGGGACTCAACGTCTCCGAAGTGACCGTCGGCAACCTCGTCGCCCTGTTCGCGTTCGTCTACGCGCCGGTCACGCCGCTCGGTTCCGCCATCTCCGCGCGTTTCCCGCGCTTCGCGACCTATCTGACGCTCATGGGCGTCTTCCTCGCCGGCAACCTGCTGTGCGCGCTCGCGCCCAACTACGCCGTCCTGCTGGTCGCGCGCATCATGATCGCGCTCGTCTCCGGCACGCTCGTCGCCATCGCCATGACCTACGCGCCCGACGTCACCACCGACAAATACCGCACCAAGTTCATCGCATGGGTGTTCTCCGGGTTCTCCATCGCCTCCGTCGTCGGCGTGCCGTTCGGCACGTGGGTGGCGAACACGTTCAGCTGGCGCATCACGTTCCTCATCATCACCGCCGCCACCGCCGCGCTCATAGTGCTCATGTTCCTCGTCCTGCCGCGCAACTCGCACCCGGTGACCATCGGCTTCCTGCGCCAGTTCCGCCTCTTCTTCGACCACCGCATCTGGGGCGGTGTGCTCACCGTCGTGTGCGGCGCGGCCTCCAGCTACGTGTTCTACACGTATCTGACGCCGATCATGCGCGACGAGATCGGCGTGCCCGAACAATACGTGAGCATCGGGCTCGTCCTGTACGGCGTCGCTTGCCTGTGGAGCAACCTGTACGGCGGCAAGCTCGCCGAACGCGGCCGCGGCGTCGAACCGCTCGTGCACACGCGCCCCGTCTTCTGCCTGCACACCATACTGCTCGCCTCGCTCGCGCTCGCACCCGTCGTTCCCGTGTACGGTGCGATCCTGCTTGTCGCCCTCGGCATGATGATGTACCTGTTCAACTCGTCGTCGCAGGTGCTGTACATGGACGTCGCCGCCCAGTCGCACCCGGGTTCGATGAATCTCGCCGCCTCACTCAACTCGATGAGCTTCAACATCGGCATCGCCATCGGCTCCGCGGTCGGCGGACTCGTCAACGACCATCTGGGACTCACCTGGCTCGGCCCGTTCGGCGCCGTCTTCGCCGCGCTCGCCGTCGTCATCACCACGCTGCTGCGCCGCTATGTGCCGGCGGATGCCGCCCGGAACGACTGAGATGGGCGGTTTGCGGCTCCCCTCCGGCATGCTTCGTACTTCTTAGGTACATTCCGCACTTCTTAGGTAGGTGTTTGCCGGGGAATAGGGGCTGATTACAGGAATTCCCGGCCGGGGTTTGGACTTCCACCTACCTAAGAAACGTTGGATGTGCCTAAGAAGTGATTGACAGGGGGAAAATGGTGCCGATGGCGTAGCGGATGAGCACCGTATCAGATGAGCACCGTGTCAGATGAGACCGGGGAGTATGGCCAGCGCGACGAGTGCGATGAGATACAACACGAGCATGGCGATGAACGCCACGTCGCGTGCGGAGACGCGCATCACCCGCCAATGCGTGCGACGCACGCCCTCCTCATAGCAGCGGGCGTCCAGCGCGAGCGAGAGATTGTCCGCGTGGCGCAGCGCGCCGGCGAAGATCGGGACGATGATCGACGTCATCGCCTTCACCCGCTGCGGCAGAGACCCGGTCTCGATCGAACCGCCGCGCGCCGCCTGCGCGTCCGCCACGGCCTGCGCCTCCACGGCCAATGTGGGGATGAACCGCAGGGCGAGACTCAACACGAGCGCGATCTCCTGCGTGTGCACGCCGAGCCGGTGCAACGGCGAGAGCAGCGAGGCGAACGCGTCGGTGATCGCCGTGGGTGTGGTCGTCGCGAGGAACACGGCACCCAGAATGATGACGAGCGCGAAACGGCACGTGTACAGCACGGCCGTGGCCACGCCGTCGTCCGTCACGGGGATGGGGCCGACCGTGAACAGCGTGGAGCCGGTGCGCACGAAGAACATGTTGAGCAGACCCATCATCGCGAACAGGCCGAGGAACATCCTCACCGAGCCGAGCAGCCGCGCGGGCCGGAGGCGTGCGGCTGCCGTCACGCCCACGGTGAATGCCGCGCCGAGCAGCAGCTGCCATGCGTTCCCGATCGCGAACGCGGAGAACATGGCGACGAGGAACGCCACCATCTTGACACGCGGGTCGAGGCGTGCGATGGGGGAGGATTTCGCGGCCGTATGGGAGACGCTGCGTGAAACATTCCGTGAAACGCGTTGTGAAACGTCTCGTGAAACGTTTTCCGGAGCATTCTTGCCGGCGGGGATGCCGAGCGCGGCATGCGTGTCGGTCCCGCCTGCGCCGGACAACGACACCATGTCGACGATGCGGTCCGCCATGCGACGGGCCTCCGTATGACTGTGCGTGACGACGAGCACGGTCACGCCGCGCGCCTTGAGATCGTCGACGAGACGATAGACGCGTTCGCGCGCATCCGCGTCGAGACCCGCGGTCGGCTCGTCCATGACCAGCAGCTTCGGCCGGCATGCGACGACGCCGGCGATGGCGGCGAGCCGCTGCTGCCCGCCCGACAGGTCGAACGGGGAACGGTCGGCGAGACCGTCCATGCGCGCGATGCGCAACGCCTCGTCGACGCGCGCATCGATTTCGGCCTGCGGCAACCCCTGGTTTGTGGGACCATACGCCACATCATCGCGCACCGTGTCGGCGAACAGCTGGCGTTCCGGATGCTGCATGACAAGTCCCACCGTGCGCCGCAGCACGGCCAGATCACGCCGTTTCGCCTTCTCGACGCGGATGCCATCCACCGTGATCGAACCGGAATCCGGTTTGGCGAGCGCGCAGATGAGACGCAGCAGCGTCGACTTGCCGGAACCGTTCGCGCCCATCAGCGCGACCGTCTCACCACGGCGGACGGCAAGCGACACGTCGTCGAGGATCGGCCCGTCGCCGCCGGCGTAGGCGTAGGAGACGTGGGAGACGGAGAGCATGATGCCGGCGGCAGGGGAGTGCGTCGTCTGTTGCAAGACCACCCCCACCCGCTGCGCGGGAGCCCCCGCCGGCGGGGGCGAGGGGAGTGTGCCGGAGACATCTGCTACTTGGCCGTGTTCTAGGCGTATGATTCGGCGGGCCCGGGCGATCTCGTCGGGATGGTGGGTCACGTGGACGATGGTCGTGCCGGCGGCGTGCAGTTCGTCGAGCACGTCCATCACCTCGCGCCGCGCCAGCGGGTCGAGCATGGCGGTCGGCTCGTCGAGCACGAGCAGCCGCGGTCGCATGGCGAGCATGCCGGCGATGGCGGCGCGCTGCTGCTGGCCGCCGCTCATGCGGATCGGGTTCGCGCGGCGCATATCGTCCAACCGCACGGCGTGCAATGATTCGGCGATGCGTTCGCCGATGCCGCCGCGGCCGCGGCCGTTGTCATTGCCATCGCTGTTGCCATTGTCGTCGCCGTCGCCGTCGCTGCCGCGGCCGTTGCCGTCGTCGCCGCGGCCGTTGTCGTCGCCGTTGCCAATGCCGTTGCCGTTGCCGCCGTCGCCGTCGCGCGGTATGCCGAGATTCTCCGGTCCGAACGCCACGTCGTCTTCGAGCACGGTGGTGACGAGCTGGTCCTCGGGGTTCTGGAACACGGCGCCGATGCCGCGGCGGGCCGCGCGGTAGGCGTCCGCGTCGGGGCCGGCGGGGGAGAAGACGGTGTGGCCGAGCAGGATCACGGTACCGGTGTCGGGGGCGGCGAGACCGGCGATGAGACGAGCGAGCGTCGATTTGCCGGAGCCGTTCGCGCCGGTGAGTGCCACATAGTCGCCCTCGTGCACGGTCAGGGAGGCGTCGTCGAGCGCCCAGGTGGCGCCGCCGTCGTAGCTGAAGCGGATGTGGTCGAGTTCGGCGAGGTTCACGTCGATGGTCCTTATGAGGGTGTGGGAGTGGGAGTGTGTCGGGACGGTCGGTTCCGGGCGGTGGTGCGAGGGGTGCGAAAACGGCGACGGCCGTGCCATGGCTTCGTCATGGCACGGCCTTGCCGGGATACATGTCTTGCGACGCACACCGCCGGGGCGGATGTCGGATACGGGAGGGCGGTCACGGGCCGCCCGTGGCAGCGGGACTACTTGTCGAGCAGTTTGGTGATCGGCTTGTAGATGAGGAACGTGACGACCGCGTGGATCGCGAACTTGAGCACGTTGAACGGCAGCAGGATCGGCACGATTATGGCGGCGACCTGCGCGACGGTCATGTGCGCGTAGATCGGCGTGATGACGAGGTTGCCGAGGATGGCCGCGGCGAGCGCGACGACCGCGCCCACGACGATGCCGATGATCGCGCCCTTGCGCGTGCGGTCGCGGCGGTAGATGACGGACGCCGGCAGCGAGAGCGCGAGCGCGACGAGGATCGCCATGAGGGCGCCCCACGGGTCGGTGAACGCGTGCGGCAGGAAGCCGAGCACGGAGACGATGGCGGCTGCTGCCGGTCCGAACGCGAAGCCGGCGATGAGGCTCACGATGCCGGACGGATCGTACTTCAAGTACGGGGCGGCCGGGAAGATCGGCAGTTCGATGAAGCTGGTGACGATCGCCAATGCGACAAACAGCGCGTAGACGGCGATGCGGCGGGTGGACCAGCGGCCGGAGTCGGCGACGCCCGTGGCGTGCGTCCCGGTGGCGTGGTCGACCGGCTTGGACTGGATATGGCTATCAGAAGATACGCTCATGTTGAGCTCTCCGTTTCTTCCATCCGGACTTTTACCGTTGGCTCCGGATTCTCACCGGATCGGCCGCTTCCGCGGTTCGCGGGCTTCCCGATTCTTCCCGTTATGAATCCCGGGGGTCGGGTTACCGCCAGTAAGGAATTGCACCTTCCCTGAAACTGACAGGAAACTGTATACGCGGATGGATGGGTTCGCGCAAGTCGTGTTTCGCTGTGCGGGCACGGGGCGGTGGCGATCGGGGGCGGCCGGTTGGCCGCGGTACGTAGTGTGGGTGTCGGGACGGCATAGGGGCAATAGGGGGTGCAGGGGGTGACGGAGGCTGACGGGAGGAATATCAGGGTTGCGTTGGAAAATCCAGTGAGTTCTCTGAAAGTGAACAGGAAACGCCGGGGTAAGAGGGGCTTGGAGGGGGTGGCGACACCGGCAATCGGCATGATCGCTTCCCTTGGTATGTAAGCGTTTCCATGTGTCCGTCGGTTCTGCTACCGGGAGTGATTGTCGTGTCCACGGGCTGTCCATGATGTGGATTCTTCGATATGTTATTGGACGTTCCGCTACGGCGTGTCCACTTATATTCCAACCGGTTCGATAAGGCTGGTGCAAGCGTTTGTTCTGAGGGGGGGGGGGTATCACTTTCCATAGCTGTAGCTACGAAGCTACGTATTGAGAGATTGTACGGATACCGCCTTGAGGAGGTGCCTGGAAGTTGCGTGGTTCGAGGAACTTCGATCATGTACGCCGGGTCGTTCGTCGTGTGAGGTCGGCCATGGGCTGGCGGCGCATGACGGCGTTGGTGTTGGCCGCGGCCATGCCGCTTACCTGTTCGGCTTCGGCCGTGGGTACGGCCGGAACGTCGATGCGTGCCGGTGTCGTAAGCGATTCCAGCGGTTTCGGCACGACGCCGGTCACGGTCGTATCCGACGGCAAGATCGTCACCGATCCCACCGTGGTCGCCGCTGCCGCCTCCTCGTACGGAAGTTCCGGCGGAAACGTCGTGACGGTGGCCGATACGGGTTCCACCGGCGGCGATGCGAACGGCAACGGCGGCAACGGCAATGACAGCGGCAACAGCGATAACGGCAATGGAAACGCCAACGGCGGCGACTCGAACGCGAACAACGGTGTAAGCGGTAACAACAACCGAACGGCACCACGGGCGACGGCTCCGCCGACTCCACGAACGGTTCCGACGGCACCGCCGGCTCGAACGGCGTAAACGGTCAGGATTCCTCCGCACAGGGCGATACGCGCGACGACGGCGGGAACGGTCAGGACGCGGCCGCGCAGGACGACGGCGCGCAGGCCCAGACCGCGACGAGCGCGCTCGGCGGCCGCGACTACGAGGGCCAGGTCACCAAGACCATCAACGGCAAGACGTTCATCCTCATCGGCAACGAGCAGCAGCTGCGCGCCATCGGCTCGGACAAGAAGGTGACGAGGCCGGTCTGGAGAATCACGCAGGAATCGAAGCAGACCGGAAGCGTGCTGGGCATCCCCACCTACGAGTGGCAGGATATCGCCGATTCCAAGACCGAGGTGTATGCCGGCGACGCCGATCTGGCCGCAGGCAAGACCCTCGACGAGGGCGCCAGCGAGAAAAACGACGACACCACGATCGCAGGCAAGAACAAGACCCGCTATCGCTATGTGACGTTGGATGACGACGGCAACGAGGTCAAGGCCAAAGGCCACGCGACCCAGAGCGGCGTCACCTATGCGAACGACGCGAACTACATCATCTTCCGCGACATCGACCTGAGCTCCGCCAACTGGAGCCCGCTCATGTTCTCCGGCACCATGCTCGGTGCCGTGAGCGCAGACACCACCACCGCCAAGACCCTGTGGAACACCATCGGCACCGACGGCGCCACCGTCAACGCGGGCACCGCCAAGCCGGTCATCTCCCATGTGACGGTGGAGCAGTCCGGCAAGCGGCTCGACGTCAGCAAGCAGCAGGGCATCGGCTTCTTCGCCTCCATCACCAGCAGGACCGTGATGAACAACGACAGTCTCGGCAGCGCCGGGACCGTCGCGGTCGCCAATCTCAGGCTCAGCGACGTCTCCGTGACCAACAAGGCGAGCGAAGCGTATGTACCGCCGACCCTGCTCGGCACGCTGACCGGCGCCGTGGGCCTGCTGCTGAACGGCCTGGTGGACGCGCTCGAGGTGCTGGCCAAGCTGATAGGCATTAACGTGGAGCTCAACCTGCACCTCGACCAGCTGCTCAAACTGCATAAGGACAATCCGTCGAACCTCGCCACCGGCGCGTTCGCCGGACGCATCTACGGCGACGTGAAGGTCTCCGACTGCGATGTGGCCGACGTCGCCGTCTCCAGCGTGAGCGACATGACCGGCGGCTTCGTCGGCTACGTGCAGGGCGCCACCCGATACGATCCGGTCTCCGGTCTCGTCTCGGCGTTGACGAACCTCCTCTCCAAGATCCTCGGCATCATCCCCTTCCTGGGACTCGGCGATCTGGTCGACTGGCTGCTCGACGGCACGCTCGGCCTGACCACGTTGTATGCGGTGGGCTACTACAACCCCGTCATCTCCGGATCCTCGGTGACCGGTTTCAAGAAGAACGTCGTCATCGGCTCGTCCGACCAGGACTATGCGGGCGGCTTCGTCGGCGACCAGATCGGCGCGGTCATCGAGAACGCGACCGTCTCCAGCGACAACGCCTACACCGTGAAGGCCCGCTACTATGCGGGCGGCTTCTCCGGCCTCACCCGCAACGACGTGATGAAGGGCGCGCTGAAAAGCCTCGGCGTCAACCTGCCCGAAATCCCCATCGTCCAGCCGCAGGGACTCGTCGAGGGAACCACGCTGAAGTCGGCCGTGACCGTCGAAGCCGGCAGTTACGCGGGCGGTTTCACCGGCGCGATGGCGAACAGCTTCGCCGTCAACGACACGTTGAACGGCACCGTCAAGGTCACGGCCCTCGGCATCGCCCAGACCGACGACAACAACGGCACCACCAAGAAGGTGAAGGGCTACGCGGGCGGTTTCACCGGCGCCGCGACACTCGGCTGGTCCAGCGACCTCGGCGCCGGGGACGCGAGCGACACGAACCTCCTCAAATCCCTCGAACAGGTTCTGGTCGACGTGCTCAAGGGAGGCGGGGAGAACGCCACCGCCCTCCTGAGCCTCGTCGGCGTCGACCCCTCGGCGATCCTCGGCGTGGCCATGTCCGGCACGATCACCGTCCGTTCCGACAACGACTATGCGGGCGGCATCGTCGGACGTGGCGACGGCGCGCTCATCGCCGCCTCCGACACGCAGCACCTGAACGAGTTCTCGTATTGGAAGCACGGCCGTACCGCGCCCGCCGCGCGCGACAACACCGTCGACGGCCTCAAATCCGTCACCGCGGGTGGCGACTATGCGGGCGGCATCGCCGGCCAGCTCGGCACCGCCTCCGTCGGCGGTGTCATCAACGGCACGGTCGGACTCGGCGGATTCCTCCCGTTCGAAGTGAGCGCCCTCACCGTCAACGGCGGCAGGAACGGTCTCACCGTCACCGCCGGCGGCGCCTACGCCTCCGCCGGCATCGGCAAGGCCACCGGCGGCGACATCGGCAAGGCCACGACCGCATACGAGGTGAAGGATTCGACCGGCAAGGTCACGTCCAACCCCGTGCCGGACACGGCCGGCGTCACCGTGAACGGCGTCGCCGCCGTCAAGGCCGACAACTACGCGGGCGGCTTCATCGGCGCCGCCGGTCCCGGCGACCTCGTCAACGGCGACAGCCTCAACTTGCTCGGTCTGGGCGTGCTCAAGCTCTCCGGCCTGCTGTCGGTCGCCGAAGGCGTGATGGTGGACGCGCAGACCGTGACCGTGAACGGCATCACCACGGGCATGACCGTCACCGCGACGCACGGCCACGCCGCCGACTCCGTCAAGCAGGTCGTTGCCGGCGGATTCGTCGGACAATCGAACAGCACGCAGGTGACCGACGCGCACGTCACGAACCTCCTCACCGTCACGGCGGACGACGTGAACGGCAACGCGGGCGGCTTCGTCGGCGTCTCCACGACCGGCGGACTCGCCGACGTCGCCGACGACACCTCGATCAAGAACCTCCTCACCGGAGGCAACGGCAGCGTGATCGAAGTCGACCAGCTGGTCACGGCGATCAAATACCTCATCCCCAAGTACGTGAACGCGGACGTGCGCTACGTGAACGGCGGCTCCGTCGCCGCGAACATCGCGGGCGGCTTCGCCGGCGACTTCCAGAGCGGCACGGTCGACGATTCCACGAAGACCACCGCGGGCGCGGACGGCAATACCGTCGCCGACCCGTGGGCCGTCATCAACATCGACACCGTGACCGGCGGCAAGTACGCGGGCGGCTTCGGCGGCAAGGTCCACTCCGGAGCACTCGCCGACGCCGGCAAGGGCGTGAGCGTCCTCGGCGGACTGGGGCTGAACATCAGCGCCTCCGATCTCGCCTCCGTCGCCAGCGTCTATGTTCCGGTCATCACGTCGGCGGGCGTCCATACGGACGGATCCACCGTCGAGACGACCAGCGGCCTCAAGACCTCCGACCCGGACGATCCGGGCCTCAAGGTGACGGCGACCACGTGGGACGACACCGACACGCAGGCCGGTTCGGCCGGCGGCTTCATCGGCTACGGCTCCGGCGTGCAGGTCTCCCGTTCCAACGTGACCCAGCTGCGCCGCACCGACGTCAAGGCCCCCTCGGATCTGGAAACCACCGGTTCCATCGACTCGACCTATCTCAACGCCGCGAAGAGCTCCTACGCGGTCACCGGCGCACGCTACGCGGGCGGCTACATCGGCAGAATGGACGTCGGCTCCGCCGCATCCGTCGGCGGCGGTCTCAAGGTCCTCGGACAGAGCGTCAATGTCGGCGACCTGCTCAGCGTGCTCGGCGTGGTCGTCTCCACGATCGAACACTCCGACGTGACCGGCGGCGTGGGCGGCTATTCGGTGCTCGCCAGCACCGCCGACCACAAGTCCGGCGGCGAGGACGACCCGCTCGGCATGGCGGGCGGCTTCGCCGGCTCCATCACCGGCGGCCACATCCAGGACTCCAACGCGCACGAGTTCGTGTACATCATCGGCCAGGTCTCGGCCGGCGGCTACGCCGGCACCATCGAACCCGGCGACGTGGCGCACGTGCTCGACGACGGCAGCGTGCTCAACAAGCTCGCGGACATCAGCAACCTCGTGTCCGTCGCGCAGGACTTCGTGCCCACCATCCGCAACTCGTCCACCGACGCGGTCATCTGCGGCGGCGCGGTGCGCGCCCAGGGAGTCTCCGGCACGGTCCGCCGCGGCATGGCCGGCGGCTACGTGGGCCACAACAGCGGCGGCCACATCTGGGGCAACAACACCGCCTCGTGGAAGAGCGAGAACACCGACGGCAAGTACAACGGCACCCAGCGCGTCGCCTACGCGGCCCGCATCCGCAGCGTGTACGGCCAGGAGATCGCCGGCGGCTACAGCGGACTCATGGAATCCGCGGACACGGCGGAGGGCGGTTCGCTCTCCCTGCTCTACGGCGTGATCAAGGTCGGCAACCTCGCCAGCGTGCTCACCATGGTGTACCCCACCGAGGAGCACACGAAGGTCACCGGCCCCCTGCGCAACGTGGCGTACTCCCAGTGGGAGACGTGGCGCGACAACGTCGGCAAGTACGGCGCGTACGGCAAGGAGTTCACCGACGTCGTCACGTCCGGCGGTGCGAAGGATGTCACCGATCAGACGCTCAATGCGTTCCTCGCGGACTACGTCTTCGGCTTCAACGTGGTCGCGGGACGCGCCTCCTACGACAAGACGATGACGACGCGCATCGACTCCGGCGTTGCCGGCGGCCACGTGGGCCTCATGCGCACCGGCACCATCACCGACGGCCAATCGGTCGATGTGCGCGACGTCACCGCGATGCGCGCAGCCGGCGGCTACGCGGGCACGATGGAATCCGGCACCGCGGCCAAGTTCGGCTCCGTGGAGCTGTTCGGCAAGGGGAGCCTGTTCGGCGAGACCCTGGCGAGCGTGAACCTCGGTGAACTGCTCGGCGTGGCGCAGGTGTTCGTGCCCGTCGTCAAATCCTCGTCCGTCGTCGGTTACCGCAAGGGCATGAAGGTCGCGGCCACGGGCGTGGGCGTCACGACCGGCGTCGGCAACGCCGGCGGCTACGTCGGCATGGGCGTCGGCGCGCAGATCTGGGGCGACCGCGACGCGAACGGCGACGAACTCGACCTCAAGGCCGACCCGGACGCCTACAAGAAGGCGGCCGGCGCGAACGTGGACAACCTGCGCAAGGTGTCCGGCACCAACAACGTGGGCGGCTACATCGGCATCGCCACCTCCGGCGCCGTGGCCGACGTGAACACCGACGGCATCGGCGGATTCCTGCACAAGATCACCGACCAGGTGCTCACGCCGGGCAAGCTCGTCAGCGTGCTCGACGCGACCGTCGTGACCATCCGCGGCGCGCACGTCACGCCGGACAGCAGCGAATGGGGCTACACGGTCGAAGGCGCCTACCAGGACGGCGGCACGACCCGCTACGCGCTGAACGCCGGCGGCTTCGCCGGATCCCTGCAGGCCGCGATCCTCGGCGACAGGAAGTCCGCCAAGGGCACCGGCACCGCCGTCGACACGGCCGCCGACCCGGCCGCGGTGACGGCCAGCGGACTGCGCGGCGTCGAAGGCGGCCAGTACGCTGGCGGCTTCTTCGGTCTCGCGGACATCTCCTCCGTCGCCTCCGTGGCCGGCGGCGAGGCCGCGGCCGACCAGAGCACCAACCTCGTGCTGAAGCTCGTCAAGGCCGGCAATATCAGCGTGCTCGACGCGTTCCGCACGTTCATCTACGACGGCCGCGTGGACGGCGTCGCCGACGGCATCCAGGTCAGGGCGCACGACTCCACCACGCAGGGCACGCTCGACTCCACGCGCTTCACCGGTTCGGCCGGCGGCTTCGGCGGCGGCCTCATCAACGGCTCCGTCAAGAAGTCCTCGGTCACGAACCTGAACAGCGTGAGCGGTCTCAACTACACGGGCGGCTTCATCGGCCACCTCGGCAAGGCCGGCACCGTGGACGTCGACAACATCGGCGTCGCCCAGCAGTACCTCGTCAAGCTCACCGCGGGCGTGCTCGACATCTGGGGCGCGCACGTGGAGGATTCCTCCGTAGCGGGCATACCCGCCGGCTTCACCGTCACCGCCACGCACGACGGCAAGGACTACGGCCGGGACGAGTCGCTCACCGACTCCACGAACCGCAAGGGCGAGGAGATCGCCGCCGGATTCGCCGGCTACGCGGACCTGTCGCGCATCTCCGGCAGCACGGTGACGAACTTCAAGAAGGCGTCCAGCGGCGAACTCGCCGGCGGCTTCGTCGGCCAGACCACCAAGGCGTATCTGGTGGACTCCGGCGTGAACTCCGAGGTGCTGAACCTGATCATCAAGTACCTCATCAACCCGCTGCTCGACATCCTCTATCTCCCGGAGGCCGAGAACATCGGCAACAAGCTCGACGACTACAAGGAGACGTACTTCAGCGCGCTCACCAAGTATCTCGACCTCGAACTGTTCACCGACGGCAACGCGCTATACGTGAACCTGCTCGGACTCAAGATCGGCGTCGCGCTCGACAAGCACGGCACCGAGAACGACGACACGGACGACACCGCCGAGATCTTCATCGGCGACTCGTCGATCACCGTCGGATGCTCGAAGAAGGGCGTGAACGACGGATCCGTCGACAACGTGCACGCGCAGCTCATCAAAGCCAACCGCACGAAGATCGCCTCCTCCTCGGTCGAGGGCATCGCCGACGGCTACGACGTGTTCGGCGGCGGCGCCACGCAGACGTCCGACGGCGCGGAAGGTGTCAAGACCGGATACGCCGGCGGATTCGCCGCCGTGAACGACGAAGGCCTGCTGGAGAAGAACACCATGACCTACGCGGACACGATCCGCGGCACGAGCGGCCTCGTCGGCCCCTTCACCGGCAAGACGAACCTCAAGTCCGTCTACTCGTTCAACAGCGTGTACGGCATCGAAGGCAACGGCAACACGTACCGCATCTACCGCGACGTGCCGTCCAGCTGGTCGTACGCGCTCACCAAGGACCGCGAACAGTTCACCTACGGTTCGCACCTGGACAACGAGACATACTCGGAGCACGGCGTCGACATGACGGGCGCGCACAAGCTGACGCTCAACCGCTACATCGTGGCGCATCTCGCCAAGAGCGGCGGGAACGGCGACAAGGAGCCCGCCATCAAGCAGTTCTCGGACTACGAGGGCGCGGTCATGTCCAACAACGAGTCCGGTTCGAACAGCGGCCAGAACGCCTCCGGCGCGAACCGCTCGGAGAGCCTCGGCGTGTACGTGTCCGCCGCCAAGGCGGTGCTCATGCTCGACAAGGCGGTGTCCGACAACAACGGCGGCGTCACGCCCGAACCGGATGACGGCCAGGACCCGTGCGGCAAGGACGGCTGCAAGACCGTGGACCTCACCCTGCAGAAGGTGTGGCGCAACGGCCAGCTGGAACGCCCGGACAAGATCACCCTCCAGGTGACCGCCACCTACACGGACGCCCACGGCAAGCAGCAGACCGCCGAGAAGCTCGAATGTTTCAAGGACGACTGCACCACCGAGAAGCGTGACAACCCGTTCACGGTGACCATGACCGCCAAGAACAACGGCTCCGCGTGGAGCGACACCTGGCGCACGAAGCTCACCGGCCTGCCGGTCGCCTTCGTGGACAAGGGCTCCGGGCCGAACGGCGAGGACGTGACGCGCTACTACACGTACACCGTCAAGGAACTCGACATGACCTTCGCCAGCGGCGGCGCCGACGGCAAGGACGTGACGAAGACCCCAGCCGAAGCCGGCTACTCGGTGTCCGTCAAGTACGGCAAGGACAAGGACGGCAAGTATGTGGCCACGGTCACGAACTTCTCGCCCCTGCCCGAAACCGGCGGCAACGGCACGCTGCTGTTCGTCATGCTCGGCGTGCTCATGCTCGCGCTCGGCACCGCATGGTACCTGCGCGCGAACCGTACGGAACCGGCCACGGCCGGGGGAGCGGGCACCTCCCTGCCGTTCGGCGGCAAGCGCGGGCGCCACACCAGATAACCAGATTTCCCGCCGCTCCGGCGGCGGGCCAACCAATGTAACCATCATCGGTTCCGGAACGTCCGGAGCCGGTACAGAAAAAGGGAAAGGAACAGTGATGAACTCACTGATCAGGAAGGTAGCGGCCGGCGTCCTCGCCGCCGTCACCATGCTCGGCATCGCCGGCCTCGGCGCCAGCACCGCCAACGCCGCTCAGACCGACAACGGCAGCATCAAGGTGAGCAGCACCAACGCCGAGTTCGCTGGCAAGGAAGTCAAGGCCTACCAGATGTTCTCCTACGATCTGGATGCCGTCAACGCCGGAACCGCCGACAACGGCGGCTTCACGCTGAACTCCGAGTGGAACCAGTTCTTCATCGACAACGCCACCGAATTCAACCTCAGTGACGTCACCACCGCCAACGTTGCCCAGAAGGCCTACGACTACGTCTCCGGCCTCAAGGACGAGAAGACCCAGGTCGTCCCGTTCGCCAAGAAGGCCTCCGATTGGGCGAAGACCCAGACCGGCCTGACCGTTAAGACCGAGAACGCGGCCACTACCGCCGCGGACGGTAAGTACACGGCGACGTTCACCGGTCTGGCCTATGGTTCCTACCTCGTCAGCCCGAAGGCCGGTTCCACCGATACCAAGGACAAGCGTGGCACCGATGCCATCCTGCTCAATGTGCTGAACGGCACCGCCGTCGAGCGGGACCTCAAGAGCACCTACCCGACCATCCAGAAGACCGTCAAGAACGGCACCGACGACAAGAAGCACAACAGCGTCGAAATCGGCGACACCGTGGACTTCAAGCTCTCCTCCACCGTGCCGGACATGACCGAGTACACCAACGGCTACACCTTCAAGTTCACCGATACCCTGTCCAAGGGCCTCGACCTGAACGGCACCCTCGAGGACGGCACGTTCACTCCGACCGTCAAGATCGGCACTACCGAGCTGATCAAGGGCACCGACTACACCGCCACGTACACCACGAACTCCGATACCGGTAAGACCGCTCTTGAAGTCAACATGCTGAACTTCAAGGATCTGCACAAGGATGACGCCGGCAAGGCCATCACCGTCGAGTACTCCGCCACCCTGAACAAGGACGCCATCGTCGGTTCCACCGGCAACCAGAACGACGCGAAGATCACGTACAGCAACAATCCGAACGGCACCGGTACTGGTGACACTAACGAAGACCACACCTACACCTACACCTTCAACTTCGACATCGAGAAGGTCAACGCGGCCGACCCCACCGAGAAGCTGAAGAACGCCCAGTTCGAACTCCAGAACGACAAGGGCGACAAGATCAGTCTCGTGAAGGTCTCCGAGGGCGTCTTCCGCCCGGTCAAGGGCACCGAGACGGCCGCTGAGGACAAGGATGTGGTCACCGGCACCGACGGCAAGCTGCAGTTCACCGGCCTCAAGGAAGGAACCTACAAGGTGAAGGAGACCAAGGCTCCGGAAGGCTTCAACCTGCTGAAGGACCCGATCACGGTCACCATCTCCGCGCAGTACGACGAGAACACCGGCAAGCTGACGTCTTGGTCGGTGACCAACGGCTCCACCACCGCGGACGGCAAGACCCCGGTCATCACCGTCCAGAACAACAAGGGCGTCACCCTCCCCGAGACCGGCGGCATGGGCACCGTGCTGTTCACCGTGTTCGGCGTGGCCATCGTGGCCCTCGGCGCGGCCTGGTACGTCAAGTCCAACCGCAAGTCCCGCCACACGGCCTGAGAACGCCGCTGACCCCCGGTTCCCCTGACCGGCGTCAAGGGAACCGGGGCACCGGCCTTCCCTGACGGGGAAGGCCCTACCCAAGGAGATCCATGGGAAAGAAGCTGCGCGGCCTCGCGCCATTGCTCGTCATCGTGATAGGACTGCTCGTGCTGTTCTACCCGACGATCAGCAACTTCCTCGTCATGAAGAACGCCTCCCGCGTCGTCAGCAACTACGACGCGGCGGTCGAAGCGCTCTCCGACGAGGAATACCGGCAAATGCTCGAAGCCGCGCACGCCTACAACGCCAAGCTCGCCCAGGAAAGCTCCGGCGACACCAGCGCCCTGACCGGCGCGGTGAACACCGAAGCCACCGACGCCGAGTACATGAAGCTCCTCAACCTCGCCGGCGACGGCATGATGGGCTACATCACCGTGCCCCGTCTCAAGGAGACCATGCCGATCTACCACGGCACCGCCGAAAAGGTGCTGCAGGTCGGCATCGGCCACCTCGAACGCACGTCGCTGCCCGTCGGCGGCGCGAGCACGCACGCGGCCCTCTCCGGCCACCGTGGCCTGCCCACCGCCAAACTGTTCACCGACCTGAACCTGATGAGAAAAGGCGACCGCTTCTACATCAGGATCCTCAAGGACACCTACGCCTACCAGGTCGACCGCATCACCACGGTGCTGCCGACCGACACCAAGGAACTCGCCATCGACCCGGGCAAGGACCAGGTCACGCTCATCACCTGCACGCCGTACGCGGTCAACACGCACCGCCTGCTCGTACGAGCCCACCGCATCCCCTACACGCCCGCCATGGACGACGACTCCAAACCCACGTTCCACGTCGACATCCCCCTGCAGTACCTGCTGCCCAGCCTGGGCCTGATCGCCCTGCTCGTCGGATGGCGCGTGATCCAACACCGACGGCGACGCGCAAACGCCCCGTCACCCACCACGACTTCATCACACGCCGGCGCACGCCGCACGACCAAGAGGAAAGGAACGGCCAGACATGGCAGACATGCATAACCACGCGCAGCGCGGAGCGATCGGCATGCCGCGCACGCTGGCGGCGTCCCGCCTCGCCGCGTGCCTCGCGGCCATCATCATGCTCGTCGGCGTCATCGCGCTCGCCGCCACGCCCGCGAGCGCGCACGCCGCGCAATCCGGCGTAACCGGCTCACTCACCGTCGACGCGCAATGGGACCGCGGTCGGGACGACGCCACGCCGCTCGCCGGCGACACCTATTCGATCGTGCGCGTCGCCTCCGCCGACCTCGACGACAACGGCACCATCGCCGCGTTCCACACGCTCGACGCGTTCTCCCATTTCGACGCCGACTGGGGCAAACTCACCTCGTCCCAGCTCAACGCGGCCGCCAAACGCATGGACGCCCACGCGGCCGAACACCATCTCTACGCGGCCACCGGCGTGACCGACGCGAACGGGCGTGCCACGTTCGCGCGTCTCGCCGCCGGCATCTACCTCGTCGCGCGCACGCACGTCGCCGACGCGAACGCGCGATACGCGTGCGACCCGTTCCTCGTCTCCGTGCCCGACGGCAACGATCTGACCGGCGGCGCACCCGCGTTGAACGTCACCGTCGAACCGAAATTCGCCGACAACGGCACCGTCACGCCGCCCGGCGACCATGACCAGCCCGGCGGTCCCGGCAGCACGGCCCTCACCGGCGCGAACGTCGCCGCCATCGGACTGCTCACCGTCGCCGTCGGCGTCACGGGACTCGTCGTCGCCACGATCCGACGGCGCGCGCGGACGATCGACGAATGATCGACGGACGGTCGGCGCGTACGCCGTCGGATCGTTACTTGTGGAGGAACAGGCCGCCGTCGCCCCACGCCCACTGGCCTTGGCCGGCGCCGATCTGGAAGTGCAGTTTCGCGATGCCCAGATCGTTGAGCGCCCAATGCTCGTCGCCCGCCGAGGGGTCGATGTGCGCGGCGGCCGTATCGTCGTCGGCGTTGTAGGTGAACGTGACCGGCTGGCGGTTCATCGCGCTCGGAGCCTTCATCGCCGCCTCGACGCCCGCCTTGAACCACGCAGGAGCCGCCTCGCGCGCCTCGTCGGACATGCCGGCCGTGAACTGTTCGAACGACTTCGTCGGGCGATGCGTGCGTTGGAATTCGGCGAGCTCCTCGTACGACTTCGCCAAGCGCTCCACGTGATGCTCCGGATGCCCGATCACCACGGCCAAGTACAGTTCCTCGCCGTTGCGGATGTGGCAGTGTCTCGCCGCCTCCGCACGGTCCCAACTGCCCGCCACCCACAGGGTGCCGAGGCCCCTCAAGGTCGCGGCGAGCACGGCGCGCTCCGCGTAGAAGCCGGCGCGCTCCTTGGCCTCCGCGTCGTTCTTCGGGCCGACGACGGCCAGATAGTTCGCCGCGTTCCTCAAATGCCCTGAGGCGTTCGCCTCCGCGAACACCTGGGGACGGTTCCGCACCAGCTGCAGGTGCAGGTCGCCGAGGAGGTTCAGCGGGGCGAGGGTCATGTCGAGCTGGCGGGCCGTGTCGTCGTCGATCGGTTCGTCGTCGAAGGAGCGGATGGCGGTGCGGATGTTCACCGCATCGATCAGTTGGTTGTGTTCTGCCATGCCTCCCATTATGGCACCGCATGGTGCGGCGTCGGCGTCTTCCCGGGAGTGACCTGGGCCACGAACGGGCGGATGGAACGCACACGTGCGCACGACATGCGGGCGTCCGTCCATGGTTTGGGATGCGAGGGCGGTACGATGCAGATAACGGTTAGGAAATCCAATACAAGGAGGAGAATCGACGATGATTGAAACCGCACAGGCGTTCGGCATCGATATCGGCGGCTCCGGCATCAAGGCCGCGCCCGTCAACCTGGAGAAGGGCGAATTCGCCGAACCCCGACTCAAGATCCTCACCCCCGAAGTGTCCACGCCGGACGCGGTCGCCAAGATCGTGCGCCAGCAGCTCGACCACTTCGAAGTGCCTGAATCCGCTCCGGTCGGCATCGCGTTCCCGGCGCCGATCAAGCCGGGCAAGCCGCTCGACTTCATGGCCAACCTCGACCAGTCGTGGGTCGGCGTCGACGTGACCGCCGTGTTCTCCGAGGCCGCGGGCCGCCCCGTCACCGTCGTCAACGACGCGGACGCCGCCGGTCTCGCCGAACAGCAGTTCGGCGCCGCCAAAGGCAAGGACGGTCTCGTCATCGCCACGACGCTCGGCACCGGCATCGGCACCGCGCTCATCATCGACGGCGTGCTCGTGCCCAACACCGAGCTCGGCCACCTCATCCTCTCCGACAAGCACCCGGACGCGGAGAAGTACGCGGCCAGCTCCATCCGCGAACAGGAGGAGCTCGGCTACAAGAAGTGGGCGAAGCGCCTCACCAAGTACTACGGTCTGCTGGAGAAGTACTTCAACCCGGATCTGTTCGTCGTCGGCGGCGGCGTGAGCCGCAAGGCGGACAAGTTCCTGCCGTTCATCGAGATCAAGACCCCAATCGTGCCCGCCGCGCTGCGCAACGAGGCCGGCATCGTCGGCGCCGCCTACTACGCGAGCACCAAGCAGCACTGAGCCTGCCTCCGAGCGCGTCGCGCGCCGGTCGAAGACGGCGAAGGGCCGTCCGGACGTTTGTTCCGGACGGCCCTTTTCATCGCCCGCGCTACAGTGGAGACATGACCGTTCGATTCTCCTCCCGCGTGGACATCTCCGCGCCCAATCCGATCGCCGCCGCCGAAGCGAAGGCGCGCGCGCAGGGCGTGACGCTCGGCAAGCTCAACGACTCCAACCCGACCCGGCACGGGCTCGCCCCGGCCGAGGTGCCGGGGGAGTACACGGCGGAACCGCGCGGACCGCGCGCGGCGAGGGAGGCTTTGGCGAGGTTCCTATCGGCCGGGCTGGACCACCCCCAGTCCGCTTTGCGGACAGCCCCCGCCGGCGGGGGCCGAGAGGAAGGTGTTGATCCGGATTCGTTGTATTTGTTGAGTTCCACTTCGCAGGCGTATTCGTGGCTCATCAAACTGCTGTGCGACGCCGGTGACGCGGTGCTCGCCCCGAAGCCCGGCTACCCGCTCATCGAATCGATCGCGCGTCTCGAATGCGTCGACACGATCGAATACCAGCTCCAGTTCGACGGCTCCTGGTACATCGACACCGCCGCCATCGAGGAACTGCTCTACTCGCCGGAAGGCGACCGCATCCGCGCGCTCGTCCTCATCAACCCGAACAATCCGACCGGCTCCTACGTGAAACCCGAGGAGCGCGCCATGCTCGTGCGCCTGTGTCGGGAACGCGGCATCGCCATCATCGCCGACGAGGTGTTCTACGACTACGCGCTGGAACCGTTCGACGGCAACGCGCGGCTCGCGGGGGAGACCGGCGCGCTCACGTTCGCGCTCGACGGCTTCTCCAAGATGCTCGCCGCGCCGCACGCCAAAGTCGGCTGGATCCGCGTCTCCGGCCCGGAAGGCGACGTGCGCGAGGCGCAGCGCCGACTCGACGTCATCGCCGATGACTACCTGCCGATGAGCGACATCATCGCCGCGCGTCTTCCCGAACTGCTGTCGGTCGCGCCGCGCCAGACGGCGCGCGTGCGCGACCGCGTGCGCGCCAACCTCGCCACTCTGCACACGCTGCTCGCACGTGACGAGCACCGGCTCGTCGACGTGCTGCGCGCGGAAGGCGGCTGGAACGTGCTGCTGCGCGTGCCGGCCGTCATCGACGAGAACGAGCTCGTGCTGCGGCTCATCGGGACGCGGCGGCTCACCGGACAACCCGGCTACTTCTTCGACATGACGACGAACGGCTATCTCGCGTTGTCGCTGCTGCCCGAGGCGGACGAGTTCCGTGCGAACGTGACGGCCGTGCTCGACACGGTCGCCGCGATGCTCGACCTCGACTGACGGCGAACGTGACGGCGGCGACGGCTATCCCGATGACGGCGGACCGGCCTCAGGCCGCCGACTTCGCCGCCTCGTAGCGTTTGCGGATCAGATCCATGTAGAAGGCGACCGCGTCGGCCGGGGAACCGTCGAAGACGACATGCTGCGCGTCGAGCACGAGCGTGCGGTCGATCGCGTATTCGGGGCGGACGATCATGTCCGTGTCATGCGTGGCGACGATCACCTGCTTGTCGTAGGTGAACAGCGCCTCGGCCACATGACGCGTGCCGATCTCGTCCAATCCCTTCGACGGCTCGTCCGCGACGATCGCCGCCGGGTCGAACGCGAGCGCGGCGGCGATGGCGAGCAGGTGGCGCTTCTCCGAATCGAGTTCCGCCGCCTTCGTCTTGCGCATGCGCTGCAGGCCGAAATGCGCGAACAGGTTGCCGATGCGGGCCGCCCGCTCGGCATCCGCGATCTTGTGCTTCTTCAACGACTCGTCAACCGCCTGCGTGATGTTCTCCGCACGGTAGAACACGTTCGGGATCTCCTCGCGGCGCACCTTGCCCACCCACTCGTCGACCGTCTTGAGGTCGCGTTTGGATGAGGTGCTGAGCGTGGGGGAGGCCGGGTCGCCGTCCGTTCCCACGCCGGTGATCGTGACCGTGCCGGCGGAAGGCGTGAGCGAGCCGTCGAGCAGTCCGAGCAGCGTGGATTTGCCGGAGCCGTTGAGGCCGATGATCGCGACGCGTTTCTCCGTGATTGTCAGATTGGTGGGGTTCAGGCCCACGTGGCCGTCATCGTAGACGTGGCCGGCGCCGGAGAGCGTGAAGGTGAGCGACGCCGGCTTCGCGGCGGGTTTGCGGGAAAAGAAAAAGCCCATGCCGCCTACTGTAGTAAGTGGCATGGGCCGATGCGCCTTGAGGGGCCGCGCGGTGCACCCCCCTCAGTCCGCTGCGCGGACAGCTCCCCTGAAGGGGGAGCATCCCACTGTTGCGCCCCTTTTCAGGGGGAGCTGGCGGCCGTAGGCCGACTGAGGGGGTCGGGGCGGGGCGGGCGTCAGGCGAAGTAGAAGCCCTTGAAATCGTAGTGGTAGACGCGGTAGATGTAGCCGGTGGACAGGGCCATCCTGTACTGCGCCTGCAGGTTGCCGGCGTCGTCGTACACGCCGAACACGCCTTGCATGCCCGTGTCCACCAGATTGATCGTGTCGGTGATCTCCTGCGAGGAGCTCACGTACGGGGAGTACGGCACGTCGAACGACTGCACTTCCGTGTAGGTGCCGGCGTTCTCGTCGATCAGGTACTTGCGGAACTGGGAGCGGGAGTTCTCGTCCTTCGAGCTTTGCGCGGTGGAGATGCCCTTGATCGTCGTCCAGTCGAAGTCGGGGCGGGTCATCGCGTAGCCGAAGTTGTTGTCGAACATGTACACGTAGTACTGGCCGTCGGGCAGCGACGGGTCCTCCTCGTAGGTGATCGAATGCTGGCCGCCCGTGTCGCCGAAGTCGCCGATCTTGGTGAGGAACGAATCCTTGTACGAGGTGCCGTCCCACACGCTCGGCTCGCCGACCATCCAGTCGAGCTTCGGCGTGCCCTCGATGTCGTCCACCTTGATGATGGTGGAGGTCTCGCGTGCGGAGAACAGCGCGGAGCCGTCGGGCAGCAGCTGGATCGTGTTGAAGTGGATCCAATCCCAACGGTTCGTGGCGCTCGGATCGGATTCGTCGATGCCGGAATGGTCGGTGGACGCCTTGTAGTCGGGGAACATGTCGCCGAAGTCGATGAGCTGCGTCACCTTGCCGGTGGTCGTGTCCACCTTGATGACCTGGTCCTGCACCGCATGGTCGGAGCGGGTCAGATCGGTGGCGAGCGACACGATGTTGCCGTCCGAATCGAGCGCGTAGTCGTGGTGGAGGATGAACCGGTCGCCCAGATCGATGATCTTCTCCAGTTTGCCGAGACGGTTCATGCCGACGAAGTGCTTCGTCGAGGCGGAGAACCACATGAGGCCGTCGTCGTCGAACAGGAGGCGGTGCGAACGGTAGTAGAGCACCGGCACCTCGCCGCGCAGCACGCCGTTCACGTCGTAGTAGTACATGAAGTCCTGGTCGTTGGAATCGTTGCCGAGGATCGCGTACAGGCCGTTGCCGAGCGCCTGCGTGGCCGCATCGGTCGGTTCGACTGGCTGTTCGAGCCGCACCTCCTCCTCGCCGAGGGTCTTCGCGCCCTTGTGCGTGATCTGCTTGGTGGCGACGGTCTTGCCCGAGGAGTCCTTCAGGGTGAGCGTAATCGTGTTCTTCACGTTCGGGATGAGGCCGAGCACGAGGAATTCGTGCGTGGTCGCATAGTCGTCGCCCTGTTCGGCGGTGGCGGAGAAGTCCGGGTATCCGGCGGCGCTCACCGTGTAGGAGACGCTGGTGGCGTCGTCCGTCGTGAAGTACACGTACAGGGATGTGGTGTTCGTGCCGTACGGGTTCTCCTCGACGAACGGGTCGTCGAGCGTGGCGGCCGACTTGCCGCGTGCGGCGGCGAGGTTCTCGTCGGCCATCTTCTGGTAGTCGGCGGTGTAGATGTTCTCGATGCGCGCGTTCAACCGTTCGACGCGATGCTCCTTGATCGCCGCCTCGACGTTGTCCTGCGTGAGCAGGCACAGGCCGCATGCGACGGCCAGAGTGACGATGGCCGCCACGATCTTCAATGCGGTCTTGCCGCTTGCTGTTCGCTTCATTGTGATGGTTCCGGCTTTCTGGCTACGGACTGCACGTTGACCAGTTCAGTATTATGCCCAAGTCCTTGGAATTCGTGGGGTTCCGCTGGAATTTGCCTGAAAAGGCCGGCGCCGCGAACGCTCAGAGCGTGAACCAGGTCATCACATCATGGAAGAGATCCGGGCGCGTGACGATCATCTGATCCTGACGGCCGATCGTGAACAAACACAATACGTTGACCAGCACCATGACGGCGAACATGACGAGGACGACGATCCGCACGATCCTCGTCCCGGCCGGTGCCGGCGCGCACCCGTCGCCATCACCGCCGTCGCCGTCGCCGTTCACCGCCCGCAGCAGGCCGGGCAGCGCCGCCAACGCGAACAGCCAGCCGAAATCGCCCATGTACCGCCATCCCAGACCGGCGCTCGACGCGTCGAACACGGTGATGAGCAGGGCGAGGGCCAATGCGGTCGCCATCATCGGCATGAGATGCGAGGCGGCGAACCGGCGGCGCAGGAACGGCAACGCGAGCGCGGCGAGCAACGGAGGGCACAGCACGAACAGGCCGCCGACCATCGGCTCCGTGAACGCCCATTCGGCGAGCGGCGTGGGGGAGAGCGCCACGAACGGGAACTCACGCACAATCCGGAGCGGCAGCGCCAGATAGTAGCCGACCATCGCCGGAACGCCGGCGAGCGGCTGCCGGAACGCCGTCATGTCCGTCACCGTGAGCTGGTAGTCGTTGCCGAATTCGAGGAACGAGCCGAACCGCGCATGGTTGTACCAGACGAGCGGCGCCAGCGGGACCGCCGCCGCGGCGAGCACGACGATCGGGGCGCGCAGCGCGTGACCGACCCGCACACGCCGCGCCTTGAGGTTCGCGACGACCGCGCGGATCTGCGGCCAGAACAGCGGGATGCCGAGCAGCGCCGCCAGACAGAACGTGGGACGGCAGCCGAAGTTCGCGGCGATGAGGAACGCGCCGAGTCCCAGCCGCGGCAATGACAGTTCCGGCGCGCCGTCCATGCGCCAACGGTCGGCCGGATTCAACGGGCGTTTCCCGGTCGAGGCGCCCATCCACAGCCACAGTCCCGCCGCGGTGAACGCGAGCGAGGCGGCGAACGGCACCGAATAGAAGTTCGTCCGGTAGACGAGATACGGCATGTTCGCGGCCAACGGCACGAACAGCAGCATCATCGACGTGGCGGCGAGCGACGTGCGCGGCGCGAGACGGACGATCAGCCGGATCGTGAGCAGCCATATGAACACCAGCGCGATGAACATGAACAGGTAGACGGCCGCCGCGCTCGACAGCATGCGGCCCGTGAGCGCACGGTAGGGGGCGAACAGGACCACCGCCGGGACAACGCCGAAATACGAGTACCAGTGGCCGTCATGGAAGGCGTAGTCCCAGTAGATCGGGCTGACGCCCTCGGCGAGCAGCCGCGAGCGCGTCGTCACGTCGTACGGGTCCGGGGCTGCGGCGAGCGCGTCCGGGACGAGCAGATCGAGCGAGACTCGGCCGTTGAGGAGCGCGTCGGCGAGATGACCGTACTGGTCGATGTCGTACGTGTAGCCGTCGGGCTGGTGGAACGTCAACGGCGTCGCATAGCGCATCTGCCAGATCACGTTCGCCGCCGTCGCCACGGCGAACGGCGTGACCAGACCGGCGAACGCGAATCGTTGACGGCGGTTCGACGGGTCGAGCGCCACCCGCCACAGCCGCGATCGGGGCCGCCACAGCGCGGCCAGCAGCAGCACGCCCAGCATGAGCGCCACGCGTGCGGGACTGAACGAAAACGGGACGCGCACGTTCGCGCGGACCGCTTCGATCGGGATGACGGAGCCCTTCGCCTCCTCGACCCACACGCGCATCACGCCCGTGCCGTGCGCCTTGAGGAACAGCGAACGAGGCGACCAGGGCGACACGGATTGCGTGGCATTCGTGGCGGTCGTCCCGTTCGTGCCATTTGCGCTGTTTGTCCCGTTCGCGCCGGCGGGGAACGTGACGCGCAGATGGATGACGCGCAACGCGTCCTGCTTCGGCTCCAACGCGTCCACGCGCGCATAGTCCGACGTGCCGTCCGCCTTCACCTCGATCCAGGCGTCCGTCGGGTCGGTGACGCGCAGCAGTCCCGTGTCCGTGCGTTCGAGTCCCGCGCCCATCGCGTTCGTAGAGGAGGCGGAATCGGTGCTCGCGCCCAGCGTGCGCCAGAACGGCAGGTTGAACCCCACACATTCCACGGCGAGCACGACGAGCACGGCGACGAGTGCGGCGACGGCCGCGCGGCGGCGCGACCCCTTGGCGAACGGATGGGGAAGATGAGGCACCCGACCATTCTATAGGCAGTTATTCTCAGGGCTTCATACCGGGCCCATGTCGGGTTGCGTTGGAACAATGTGAGGCATGTCAGTACGCAAGTCACACCACCACGAACGCCCCTCGGATCCATGGAAGGCCGCGATGGGGCGGGTACGGGGGCTTGCGAAACGGCTGACGCGTTCCGGGCGCGGGGCGCTCGAATCGGTCGACCCGTTCGGCGCGACCATCAGCAAGGCGGCGCAGGAGACGGCCGCCGCCGGATTCGCGCGCGAATCGTCCGGCACCAAGGTCGAAATGGACGTGGCGCAGGAGCTCGCCAGCCATTCGCGCCGTCTCGGCCCGCTCGTCAAACGCCGCATGCTCGACTTCGACGACGTGCCCGGCAGGCTCACGCTCGGCTGGGCGCAGCTGCCGGCCAGGGGAGGGGCGGCCAATCCGGGCGCGGGCGTGGGATTCTCGCTCGGCGTGTTCGCCGACCGCGACCATTTCTCGCAAATCGCCTACGCGGACGGCAAAGGCCGCGTGTACGTGGGCACCGAGATCGGCATGGACGTGCAGAACATGGAACCACGGTTCATGCTCGCCCGTGAGCCGCGGCGCGACCGTGTGGGCGGCGGCGTCGTCGGCCGCGACGACACGGGCCGCATGACCTGGCTCGCCGCATGGCGGCGCGACCGCGAGACCGGCACCTACACGCTCGAACAGATGCGCTACCCGCTGCGCCGCGACATGCGCGAAGGCCTCGAATACCGCGACGCGGTCGCCATCGCGTTCTTCGCCGGCTACATGCTGCCGCAGATGCGCGGCACGCTCGTCGGATTCGGCGCGGGCAACATCTTCCGCCGGCTCAACCGCGAGGCCCCGGTGGGCGCGATCCGCCGGTCCGTACGCGACATGCTCGAAGTGCGCGCGCACGGCATGCGCGTCTCCGGGCTCGAAGACCACTTCGCCGAACTCATGCACGAGGCGGGCGCGCTTGACGAGGCGCCCGGACTCGAAGCCGTGCACGGCGCCGAACCATTGCACCTGTACACGTCCAGCTACTCCGGCTCCTACTTCTTCACCTGGGATTCGTCCCTGTCGCTCGCGCCGGCGCTGCGCGCGCTCGCCATCGAAGGCAACCTCAACCGGTTCGCCTCGGTGAGCGCATGGCTGGAACGCAACGCGCGTCTCGGACTGGAACCCACCGAGGAGACGGTGACGCGCGCCCAGGCCGCCACCATCGACCTGAAACTGCTCGACGATCCGGCGCTGATCGCGCTCGGCACGGACGACGGCCCGGACGGTGATGCGGACACGGCGGCCGGCGCGCGCAACGCCGTCGACGGCGCGGCCGCGGGACGCGACGCGCGCATGGACCGGGAGGGCGACCACAACGCGATGCGTTCGCTGATCCGCGAAGCGCACCGCATCGCGCGTCATCTCGGCGAGCATGTGGGAGAACGCGGCGACACCGGTTCCGAATGGGTGTACCGGCAGAGCATGGCGCTGCTCGTGCGCCGGCTGCGCCTGCCCTACCGGTTCGACGTGGAGATCCGCTCGAACCTCGCGGCGGGACGCGTGGCGGTCGGCTTCACCACGGCCGGCGTGTCGATGATGCCCGCCACCCGCTACGACGAGGCCGAGCATTGTTGGGTGTCGTTGAGCGAAGGCGAACGCGCCGAGATGAGCGCCGCCTACAATCTGCGCGTCGGCCTGATCATGGCGGCGATGAGCTTCGCCGCGAGCGACAGGGTGCGCGAAGTGTCGCTGCACGTCGACTCGCTCGGCTTGGAGGAGGCCGTCGCCGAACAGGATTCCGCCATCGAGACGATGATGAGCGAGGCGTTGAGCGCGTTCGAACGCATGCACACCGGCGGCATGGGCGCGGTGCGCGGCAAGGCCGAACCGAAGGACGGCGACTTCCACGGCGATCCGACGCACACGCCGGTCCGCCCGGTCGCCGATCCCACGCAGACGGGCGACGGCCAGTCGACGACCGGCGACGCGTCCGACGGCGCGGACGGCGACGACAGCATCGAACGCCGGTTCGAGGACCTCATGCAGGGCGTCGACATCGACGAGACCGCGTTCGCGATGCCCGGCGACGGTGTGGACGACGCCGCATCATCCGGCGACGCGTTCGCCATCGCGTCGGCGTCCGGCGACGGCGACGACGCGGATGCCGCGGGCGATGACGCCGATGCCGACGACGCCGATCCGATGAGCGTGCTCAAACGCAATCCGACCGTGCGCAACCTCGCCACCGTCACGTTCACGCGCGACGCGTTCCTCTCCCGCATCGGCGAGGACGCGCTCGACCATCCGATGGACACGTACCGCATGTTCGACGCGGTCATGGACGTGGACGGCGACGGCGCGCTCAAACCCGTCGACGCCGGATTCGACCTGCGCGACCAGCGGTTCGCGCCCGCCGGCTCGCAGGAGCAGCCCGAATCCTCCGATCATGCGTTCACGCCCGCCGCGGCGCGCGTGCTCGGCACGCCGGATGCGGTCGGACTGTCGATCCAACGCGTCGACCTGCTGCAGCGCGCCGAATCCGACTTCCATCGTCTCGCCTCCGACAAGACGATGCCGTCCGTCGCGAAGGCGCGGGAGGCGATGCGCATCATCGACATGATCGGCGATCCGGAACTCGCCGAACAGGCGCCGAACGTGACCAGCGCGCTCATCGACGGACGCGACACGCCACCCGTCACGATCGCCCTGGCCGACGAGCTCGACAAGGAGCGGCTCAAGGCGCGCGACCTGCTGTTCGGCGGACAGGTGAGCCAGGCGCTCGACACCGCGGAGGCGGCGATCGGCCGGCTCGACGCGCTCTATGCGAACGGCGGCGGCGTTCCCCGCTACTTCAACTCGTATGCGGAACGCGTCATCTACAACCGGCTGTTCGCCACGCAGGGGGAGCGCACCGTGCTCATCCCCGACAACCTGTTCTACGCGCACATGGAGCTCGCCGACGTGCTCGCCCAGGTCAAGGGCGCGAAGGCGTCGCTCAAGCATCTCAACATGATGGTCTCCTACGCGCCCGCCTACCCGCTCACGCATCTGAAGCTCGCCGTGCAGCTGGCGCGCAGCGAGGACTGGGATTCGGCGCGCGCCGCATGCCTCAACGCGCTCAACGTGGCGCTCGACCGCGACGACGCCGCGTTTGCCTACTACCGTCTCGCCTACGCCGAATGGATGCAGGACCGTTTCGAGACGGCCGTGGCAGCCTACCTGATGAGCGACCACATCGCACCCGGCCAGATCGGCTCGCTGGAGGGCGAACTGCAGGAGCTCGTCGCGCGCGCCGACTCGCAGTGCATCCGCGTGCCGGAAAGCGTGGACGACGCGGCGCACGTGCTCGCCACCCACGACCTGCCCGTCTGGCCGCACACCGAGGTGGCGGGCATCGTGCGCGACGCGGCGCGCGTCACCGTGGACGAGGGACTGTTCGTGCCCGCGCGCACGCTGTCCGTCGCGTCCGCGCGCATGAACGACGACGAGACCAACGGCATCGACGTGGTGCAGGCGCAGTTCATCCGCTCGCTCAACGGGTGAGCGAACGGCTAGAGGACGGCTAGGGGGGACGGCCTAGAGGGTCACGCGGCCATCAGCCGTTCGGCCAACGCCCTGAACTCGGCGCCGACGCCGTCCGCCCTCAACGCGCCGTCCGCGTCCAGCACGGCCGGACGGCCCGCCTCGCCGGTCTCGCGCAGTTCCGGCTCCAACGGCAATTGCGCCATCAGCGGCACGTCGTAGCCGAGCGCCTCGGTCAACTGCTCGCTCACGCGCTCGCCGCCGCCATGGCCGAAGATCTCCAGCTTCTCGCCCTTGTGCTCGTAGAAGCTCATGTTCTCCACGACGCCGCGCACCTTCATCGGCACCTGCAGCGCGACGAGACCCGAGCGCACGGCCACGTCGGACGCGCTCGGCTGCGGCGTGGTCACGACCACGAGCTCCGCGTTGGGCAGCGCCTGCGCCACCGAGATCGCCATGTCGCCGGTGCCGGGGGCGAGGTCGAGCAGCAGCACGTCCGGCTCACCCCACCACACGTCGGACAGGAACTGTTCGAGCGAACGCTGCAGGCGCGGCCCGCGCCACAGGATCGCGCGGTCCGCGCCGGCGAACATGCCGATCGAGATGAGCTTGACGCCCCACGCGGTGACGGGCATCAGCATGCCGTTCAGGTTCGTGGGCTGCGTGTGCACGCCGAACAGGCGCGGCAGGGAGAAGCCGTAGATGTCCGCGTCGATCGCGGCCGTGTCGTAGCCGAGCGCGGCGAACGTGGCGGCCAGGTTCGCGGTGACCGACGATTTGCCGACACCCCCCTTGCCGGAGGCGATCGCGAAGATGCGGGTCTTGACGCCCGGCTTGTTGAACGGGTTCTGCTTGCGTTCCGCCTTGAGTCCGGCGACGAGGTCGTCGAGCTTGTCGCGGCTCATCGAACCAACCTCGATATGCGGGGTGAGGTCCGCGTCCGGATAGGAGGCGACCGCGCCGTTGATCTGGTTCGTGATGGTCTCGCTCAGCGGGCAGCCGGGCACGGTGAGTTCGACGTGCACGGTCACGTCGTAGGCGTCTCGTGCGCCGGCCGCGGTGCCGTCGTTGCCGTTCCGTGCGGCGGCGGGCGTCGCGTCGATCGCCGCGATCATGCCCAGGTCCGTGACCGAACGCCCCAGCTCCGGATCGATGACCTTGCTCAGCCTCTCGTAGATCGCCGCCTCGATGTGCCTGCTGTCCGTCAACGCGTCCTCCTCTTGTCCGCCGTATCGTCGTTATGCCGCACACCAGCGTAGCGTGCGAACGCCCGCCATGCCAGAGTCAGACCTCGCCGGTCTCCAGCAGCGTCTCGAACTGGGCTTCGTCGAGCATGGGGATGCCGAGCTCCTCGGCCTTCGTGGCCTTAGAGCCGGCGTTCGCGCCGACGACCACGTAATCGGTCTTCTTGCTGACCGACCCGGCCGCCTTGCCGCCGCGTTCGAGGATCGCCTCCTTCGCGGAATCACGCGAATAGCCTTCCAGCGAACCGGTGACGACCACCGTCTTGCCCGCGAGCGTCTGCGGCAACGTGCTCTTCTCGGCGGCCGCGACGCCCACGCCGGCGGCACGCCACGCGCGCAGCGTCTCGCCGCGCCAGTCACCGGGCTCCTTCGCGGCAGTGAACCAGTGCACCACCGATTCGGCAATCTCCGGGCCCACGCCGTCAATCTGCGTGAGCTCGTCGACGCTCGCCTCTTCGATCGCGTCGAGCGAGCCGAGCGACGAGGCGATGAGCCGCGCGGTCGGCGGACCGAGCCGGCGAATCGACAGCGCGACCAGCACGCGCCACAGGTCGGCGTGACGCGCCTTGTCCATCTCGTCGAACATCTTGCGCGTGTTCTCGCCAGGGCGGACGACCACCGGCACATCGGTCTCGCCGGCGCGCGTCTTTTTATGCTCCACGCGCACGACGACCGCGTCCGCAGGCACGTCGTAATCCGGGTAGGCGGTCACGGCCACGTCGTCGGCCGTTGTTTCCGCTCCGGCGCGCGCCGCCAACTGCTTGGCGGTGAGCTTCTTCGCCGGCGCGGGGGCCGTCCAGAAGGCGGGCACCTGATGCCACAGTCCGGAACCGCCCACGCGCTTGCGGGTCTTCTTCTTGCGCCCATTCGCGCCGACGGTCTCGTGGATCTCGATGATCGGCGCCTCGCGCCACACGCGCACGTCGCGCAGGTCGGCGGCGGTCAGCGCGAACAGGCCGGCCTCCGAAGACAGCACCGGCGTCTGGCGCTCCGGCAGTTGCAATCCCTCGACCGGCTCGTACGGTTCCGGCTCCTCGCCGGGCTTGACGAGGATCTCGGTGATGTTCGGCGCGTAGGTGGCGACCGAATCGGGGCGGTTCTCCTCCGGGTTCGTCAGCGCGATCGCCGACTGGTCGCCCAGGTGCTCGATGTCGAACGCCTTGCGCGAGGCGAGCGAGATCACGCGTTCGGTCAGCTGCGCCGGGCAGCTCTCCACGTTCGGGCAGCGGATGTCCTTGTCGCCCTCCTTGGCGGGAGCGAGCGTCGCGCCGCACGAGGGGCACCGCTCCGGCATCACGAACTCGCGCAGCTCGTTCTCGCGGCCCTTGCGGCGTTCCAGCACGGGCCCGACGAGTTCGGGGATCACGTCGCCCGCCTTGCGCACGACGACCGTGTCGCCGATGAGCACGTTCTTGCGTTTCACCTCGGACGGGTTGTGCAATGTGGTGCGCGCGACCGTCGAACCGGCCACGTACACGGGCTTCAGGATCGCGACCGGGGTGACGCGGCCGGTGCGGCCCACCTGCACGGTGATGTCGAGCAGTTCGGTGTTGACCTCCTCCGGCGGGTACTTGTAGGCGATGGCCCAGCGCGGCGCGCGCGAGGTCGCGCCCAGCGTGCGCTGCAATGCGAGGTCGTCCACCTTGACGACGATGCCGTCGAGCGCGTGTTCGATGTCGCCGCGGTGTTCGCCGTAGTAGTCGATCATCGCGAGGATCTCGCTGAACGACGTGACGGTGCGGTTGTGCGGCGAGACCGGCACGCCCCACTTCTCATACAGCGCGTAGGCCTCCGACTGGTCGTTGACCTGATCGTGCCTGCCGGCCGAGTTCGCGCCCCAGCGCAGCGTGCCGAGGCCGTGCGCGTAGAAGCTCAGCCGGCGGGTGGCGGTGATGCGCGGGTCCTTCTGACGCAGCGAGCCGGCGGCCGCGTTGCGCGGGTTCGCGAACGGGGCGCGGCCGGCGTCCTCCTGCTCGCGGTTGAGCTCGTGGAAGTCGTCCCAGCGCATGAACACTTCGCCGCGAATCTCCACGAATTCGGGGATGTCGCTCTTATCTCCGCCCAGGTTCGCCGGGATGGAGCCGATCGTGCGCACGTTCAAAGTGATGTCTTCGCCGGTCACGCCGTCGCCGCGCGTGAGCCCCTGCTCCAGCACGCCGTTGCGGTAGATGAGGTTCAATGCGAGACCGTCGATCTTCACCTCGCAGCTCATCGGCAGCGCCTTGCCTTCCGGCCAGTCGAGGTCGCGGATGACCGAATCGTACCAGTCGCTCAGCTCCTCGATCGAGAAGACGTCGTCGAGGCTCATCATGCGGCTGGGATGGCGCACGGACGTGAAATCGTTCGAGAACGTGCCGCCCACCCGGTGCGTGGGGCTTTGCGGGTTGTCGAGCGCGGGGAACGCGGCCTCCAATCGTTGCAGGCAGCGCAGTCGCGCGTCATAGGCGGCGTCGGAGGAGACCGGCGCGTCGTCGATGTAGTAGGCGATCTGGTCGGATTCCACCCACGCGGCGACGCGCGCCCACAGGCGTGCGGCGTTCTCCGCGTTCAGCGTGTCGACGTCGAGACGGTCGAGACGGACGGCATCCGCGTCGGTGGGCGTCAGCGCGGCGATCCATGCCTCGCTTCCGGGCGCGAGATGCGTGATGCCCTCGTCGGCGACGAGGGCCGGCACGGCCGTGTTCCCGGACTCGCCGCCACCGGCCATCATCGCGTCGAAATCCCATGCAAGCTGCTCGTCCGTCATATCCCCGCCTTGGCCGTATCCGATGGTTTCCGCATCGATTGTACCCGGACGCGGAAGGGGCCGGTGGAAATATGACGGGAGGCTCAGACCTCCTTCGTGCTGAGAAGTAGCAGGATGCCGGCGACCATATTGAGGAAGATCAGGTCGCAGACGGCGAAGGCCGTGGTGTTGGCCTTGGTGCCCTTGTAGATGCCCCAGCTGTGGACGGTCATGGGAATCTCCCAGGCCAGCGGGATGATCAGCCAGCCCGTGAGGATGGTGGTGACGAGATTGAGCACGAAGGCGACCAGCCGCAAGGTCCGGTCGGAATCGGTCATCGCATAGCCGTATCCATAGCCGGGCTGACCGTAAGGCGCTTGTCCGTATCCGTAGGCGGGCTGGCCGTACTGAGGTTGAGTGTACGGGGATTGACCGTACTGAGGTTGACCGTACTGAGGTTGACCGTACTGAGGTTGACCGTACTGAGGTTGCCCGTACTGAGGTTGACCGTACTGAGGTTGCCCGTAGGCGGGGGCGTAACCGTAGCTCGGCGCCTGCTGCTGAGCCTCATATCCGGGGTATGACTGGTACGGCTGTTGCGCGCCATACTCCGGCTGCGAGGGCGTCTCCTGGCCGTAAGGGGTCTCCTGGCTGTAGGGCGTCTGCGGCTGCTGGTCGTCGTTGGTCATCATATGGTCCTTTCGCGGGTGTCGCCGGATGGCCGGTCGCGTTGGTCGTTGTCAGTGCTGGGCGCGCCAGATGTCCGGTTCGACGTAGATCTCCCACTCGTACCAGGGGAGCGCGGTGCGGATGCTCGTCTCGATCTTGTCGACGGTCTGCACGTCATAGTCGCGGTCGAACTTGTCGGTCTCGACCTTGAGGCACAGCAGCACCGCGTCCTCGTCCATGTGGATGGCCTGCATGTTGATGAGCCGGTTCACGCCCTGCGTGCCCTCGACCGCCTCGACCAGCATCTCGCGGGTGCGCGGGTCGATGTCCTCGCCGATGAGTAGCGAACCGGATTTGAACGCGAGCGCCGCCGAGCCGCACACCAGCACGAGACCGACCATGAGGCCGCCGATCGCATCATAGAGCTCGTCGCCGGTCGCGATCGACAGGCCGATGCCGAGACCTGCGAACGCGAGGCCGATCAGTGCGAGCGTGTCCTCCATCATCACGGAGGCGAGTTCGGCGGACTTCGTGCGGCGCCAGAACTTGACCAGCGAATCGCTTTCCACCTTGACGCGCGTCATGCGTTCGCGCGCCTCATGTATGGACGTGTGCAGGCCGTAGCCTTCGAGGCAGGCGGAGACGCCCACGACGACGAGCGCGGCGACGAGTTCGAAGGATTCCGCCTCGCGCGGAATGGAGCCGTCGATGAGCCCGGTGAGTTTGGACGCGGCCTGGGAGACGGCGAACACGCCGCCGACGAAGAACAGGAGCGTCGCGACGATGAAGCTCGCCAGATACTTGATACGGTGCAGGCCGAACGGATGGTCGCCGTCCGACTTGTGGTCGGAGGTCTTGTCTCCGATCATCAGCACGATCTCGTTCGCGCAGTCCGCCACCGAATGTACCGATTCGGAGAACATGGACGATGAGCCGGTGAACGCGGCCGCCGCGAACTTCGCGAGCGCCACGCCGATGTTCGCCGCCAGCGCGGCCTTCACCGCCGCGCCCGCCTTGGTCTTTCCGTTCTGGATGGTCTTGTCGTTGTCTGCGTCGTTATCTGCCACGGTCATCCTCTCCTCTGGAAGCGATTGTAGCCGTGCCGCGGTCGTGACGGCGTTCGTTTGTAATATGGCGGACATGCCGTGATATGGAACGTGGGTGTGGATGGTCCCGATTCGGGACCATCCACACCCACGATGCGTCGGCAGGCGGATGGATCGTATCAGTGCGTCACAGCAGCACGGCGAAACTGGAGGCCGCGGCGGCGATGACGCCGATGATGACAATCAGCAGCCACAGGGCCACGCTGGCGATCACGGAGACGAGCGCGCCCATGCCGGCCATCTTCGCGTCGCCCGGCTTCTGGTCCTTCCACACGAGGAACAGGATGAGGCCGATGAGCGGGATGAAGAAGCCGAGCACGGCCCAGCCGAACGAGCCCTTGTCGTCGACCGGGGCGCCGTAGCCGTAGCCGGGGGCCGGCTGCGCGTACGGCGACTGCTGGGGTGCGCCATAGCCGTAGCCTGGCGCGGGCTGGCCGTATGCGGGCTGCTGGGGCGCGCCGTAGCCGGGG
>NZ_JGZP01000014.1 GCF_000741785.1 Bifidobacterium stellenboschense
TCCATATCGACGGGATGGTTTGGCACCTCGATGTCGGCTCGTCGCATCCTGGGGCTGGAGCAGGTCCCAAGGGTTCGGCTGTTCGCCGATCAAAGCGGCACGCGAGCTGGGTTCAGAACGTCGTGAGACAGTTTGGTCTCTATCCTCTGCGCTCGTCGGAATACTGAGGAGACCTGACCCATAGTACGAGAGGACCTGGGTGGACGAACCTCCGGTACGCCGGTTGTCACGCCAGTGGCACCGCCGGTTGGCTGCGTTCGGAAGGGATAACCGCTGAAAGCATCTAAGCGGGAAGCCCGCTCCAAGATAAGTATTCCCAGGGCCCTTCGGGGCCTGAGACCCCCCATGCAGAACACGTGGTCGATAGGCCGGACGTGGAAGCCCCGCAAGGGGTGGAGCCGACCGGTACTAACGGGGAAGCGCGACACACACATCCCAACCATGTTGGGACGGCATCGACCTCTTTCTGCGAATACACGCGACACGGAGCAACACGAACCGTGGTCACAACAGAACCAATCAACAGCGTCCACCATCCGGTCCCCGAACCACCAGCGTTCAAAGGGGATTCCCTTTGATAATTGAAGATTTGCGGCGGTCATAGCCCAGGAGAGACGCCCGGTCCCATTCCGAACCCGGAAGCTAAGACCTGGCACGGCGATGGTACTGCACCCGAGAGGATGTGGGAGAGTAGCACGCCGCCGCACCACAACGAACAGGACCCCCGGTCGAGCCACACGGCTCCCGGGGGTTTTCGCATACCCGAACCCACCCACCACACGCGCCCCCGCCGGCACGCCGGCGGACCACCCTCCGACGCGCGTGCCGCGCGCCACCTCCCGCCAGCGGGAGGACAACACGCCCCGCCGGCGGGGGCTCCCGGCGAAGCGGGCGGGGGTGGACCGGCACGGACGACCACCACCCGCCACGCGCCCCGGACCACCCTCCGGCGCGCTGCGCGCGCCACCTCCCGCCAGCGGGAGGAACACCACACGCCACGGGCGCGCACACGCACGGCACCTCCGGCGGAGGTGGGAACGAATCTAGCGATCCAGACGGAAGCCTTGGGCGGCGGCCTTGGGGAGGAGTGATTTGCCGCTCACGTCCTGCGTGCCGACCTTGGCGATCTGGTCGCTGAACGCGTCCACCGGGCGGTCTGTGTTGCGCAGGTCGTAGTATTTGTGCACGGTCGCGTCGAAATCATCAATGCCGGACAGCACGGCGGCATCGGAACCAGCCGCCGAATCATCAGCCGGGTACGTGTTTTCGAAGAACTGCATCGTGCGCGGCATGCGCGGCTTCAACGCCGGCTCCTGATCCGGCTTGCCGATTGCGATCGCCAGCACCGGGTACGTGTATTCCGGCAGCTTGCACACCTCGATCAGACCGGGGATGTCGTTGAGCACGGAGCCCAGAATCACGCAGCCGAGGCCCAGCGAGTTCGCGGCGGTCTCCATCGCGTGCAGGGCGAGTACGGCATCGTTTTGCGCCTGCGTGAAACGGTAGCTGGAGGTCAGCGTCCACGCGTCACTGTGCGTGTCGACGCCTTTGCGCTCGGCGATCAGCGCGTTGCGATGTTCGTCGATGATGAACAGATAGAGCAGCGGCGCCTGCGCGATATACGGCTGATGACCGAACTCGGCGAACTTCGCCTTGATCGCCGGATCGGAGATGCGGATCGCCGACCAGTCGTTGAGATACTGGCTGGAGGCGGCGCGCTGCGCGACCGTTTCCAGCGTGATTCGGGTATCGTCGTCGATCGCCTCGTCCTTGAAGGCGCGGATCGAACGGCGGTTCAACAGGGTTTCGATAGTGCTGTTAGTGACCATGGCTCCCATTGTCGTACCGCCGCTGGCCAAGTACAAGTATGACGGGCTCGGGTATGCCGTCAGCTGTAACCCCCCCTCAGTCCGACTGCGTCGGACAGCTCCCCTATCAGGGGAGCAGGCAGGATAAGGCATCTGAACTGCGCCCCCTTCAGGGGGAGCTGGCGCGCGGAGCGCGACTGAGGGAGCTCCTTCCGTCAGTGACGATGCAACCGGTCGACGATCGCTTCAGAGCCGCGGTTCGAGACGTGGGAGACGAACGCGCCAAACGCTGCGGACAGTGCGGTGAACAGCAGTTGCATGAGGAATCCCTGCGGCGCGTCGGCGGCACGGCCGCGACGCATGTTGCGACGGGAGATGCCGTGATTCCAGATGGTCTGGAACAGTTTGCCGCCGACGAATCCCGCGATGGACGGCAACGCCCATTTCACGATCTTGTCGCCCAGGGAGTCGGGGTCGTTCAACCGGTGTTCGCGCATCGCGTCGACCTTCTCGTCGATGCGATGGAACGCGTCGACCATCCGGTCGGCCGACGACGGTCCCGCATGCGCTCCGATACGCTTCTCATCACTCATGCCTACCAGTCTACCGGCGGTTGTCGGCGGCGCCTCGACGAAACGAGCGTACGCTGCAGGATACGCTGCCGGATACGGCCGGATACGCTGCCGGATATGACGGCGTGATGCAACGGTGCACCGCGAAATCGACCATCAATCGAACAGTCGGCGGCGATCCGGTGGAGTCGGGAGCGTTCACGGGCTACAGTGGGAGGCATGAACAATCATCTTTCGGACGGCACTGTGGCCGTCGACGCGTCCCGCGGCGGCACCGGATACCTGGTGCTCCTGCGCCACGGGCAGACCGCATGGAGCCAATCGGGGCAGCACACCGGACGTACCGACATTCCACTGACCGAGGTCGGCAGGCAGCAGGCCGTGGACGCGGGCAAGCGTCTCAAGGCCGCGTTCCCCGGCGGATTCGACGAGGGGTGCGTGTTCTCCAGCCCGCTCGTGCGCGCGCATGAGACGGCCGTGCTGGCCGGTTTCGAGCATCCCGGCACGTTGGACGGCATCGCCGAGTGGGATTACGGATGCGCGGAAGGCCGCACGCGTCAGCGGATCAGCGAACTGGCCGGATTCCAGTGGGACGTGTGGCGTGACGGTCCGCGGTCGCTGCCGGAGTCGATGCAGGGCGACTGGACGGAGACGCTGCCGGACGGTCGGCAGGTGCCGGTGCATGAAGGCCCGGGCGAGACCGTGGAGGAGGCGGCTGCGCGTGCGCGTGGCGCTATCGAAGAGGTGCTGCCGCTGCTCGAGTCGGGGCACAACGTGCTGTTCGTCGCGCACGCGCATATCCTGCGCATCCTCACGTCGCAATGGCTAGGTGTCGAACCGCGGTTCGCGCGCCTGCTGCGGCTCGACACGGCGCACTACTGCGTGCTCAGCAAGTACAAGGGCGACAACGTCATCGAACGCTGGAACTGCTAGCGCCGTCCTGTACTGGATCGGACGACGAGTTGGGCGGACAGCGTGCGGAACCGGTCGTTCGGCGTCCGATCGTGGATGAGGTCGAGCGCCATGCGGGCGGCGATGTGCGCGGTTTCGACCGGGTCCTGCCGGATCGTCGTCAGTCCGATGTCGTCGGCGTAGAAGCTGTCGTCGTAGCCGATGACGGACACGTCGCCGGGCACGGCGAACCCGTTGCGTTCCAGCTGGAAGATGAGCGGCAGTGCGATGCCGTCCTCCTGACAGGCGATGGCGGTGGGCATCGTCGGCAGGCTCATCAGCTGCGTGACCACGTTGCCGATCTCGTAATGGCCGTCCTCGTCGACCTGACATTCGATGGCGCGCGGTTCGACGCCGTTCCTGCGGCAGTAGTCCATGAACCTGTCGAAACGGCCGCGCACGGAGAAGCTAAGAGAGACGTCACGGTTCGTCGTGATGTACGCGATGTCGCGGTGTCCGAGCGTGAGCAGGTGACGTGCGGCGAGCGTCGCGCCCTGCGCGTCGTCGATGGTGACGGATGCGGCGAACCCGTGCTGTTCGGAGTCGGCGGAGTTGATGCCGATGATCGGCACGTCGATCGACGTGAGCTGCGCGGTTTCGGTGGCGTCGATGTCGAACGAGACGACGATGACCGCGTCGGCGTTGCGGCGCACCGGCAGCATCTCGAAGAACTCGCGCCGCTCCTCGATGCTGGAGATCTGGAAGATCGAGATGTCGTAGCCTTCCGCGTGGAGCACGTCGTTGAGCCCTTCGATCACGGAGGCGGTGAACCACATGCGGATGTGGCCGCTCATCAGCACGGCGATGCGCAGCGACCTTCCGGATTTCAGTGCGGCGGCGGAACGTGACAGGGAGAAGTTGAGTTCGTCGGCGAACCTGAGCACGCGTTCGCGGGTTTTCGCCGACACCAGATCGGGTCTGGTGAACGACCGCGACACCGTCGAGATGGAGACGCCCGCCGCCTTGGCGACATCCTGGATGCTGCTGTTCATGCGAACCCCCTTGTCAACGGTTCTTTGCCAACAAATCCGGTGTTAATGGAAACAATCGAAACGTGTCCAGCTTACACGCATGGATCGGGCGAAAACGGGGAACGACGCCCCGCCGTCACCCGATCCATACGTCGCCGGACGCTGCCGGAACATCGCCGGACCGTCAGGACAGGATCCAGACGCTCACGTCCCGCGGCAGCCTGCCGTCGTCGGTCAGGTCAGCGGAGGCGAGCACGATCTCGCCGTCCGGCAGCGTGACCGGTTCGGCGCCGAAGTTCGTGATCGAGATGAGCGTGCGCGTGGCGCCGGCCGCCGTCGCGCCGTCGTCCGCGCTCGCGGCCGGACGGCGGTAGGCGATCACGTCGGCGCCCATGTCCACCCAGTCGAAGGTGGACGTGTCGCCGGTGGCGGTGAGCAGCTTGGCGCGCAGTGCGAGGATCGTGCGGTACAGGCTGAGCATCGACGTGTCGTCATGCTCCTCGACGTCCGCGGCGAAGTCGCGGAACCACAGGGGCTGCGGCAGGTGCGGCGCCGCGGCGGGCGTGCCGTCGGCCTTCTCGCGCGGCGAGAAGCCGAACGACGTGCCCGCGGCGAACCGGTCGCTCCATTCGGCGTGTGCGGCGGGCGTGCCGTCGCCGGACTCGTCCGCGACCCACGGCAGCGGCACGCGGCAGCCGTCGCGGCCCTTGTCGGTGGCGGCGCGGCGCGTGTTGAACGCGGTTGGATCCTCGAGACGATCCCACGGGATGTCCGCGACCTCGAACAGGCCGAGCTCCTCGCCCTGATAGACGTAGATGCCGCCGGGCAGGCCGAACTCCATGAGCGCGGCCGCACGGGCGCGCTTCGTGCCGAGCGCGCGGTCCTCGACATACGTGGAGCCGTCGCGCACCAGCCAGTCGTGTGCGAGCTGGTGGTAGGGCGCGTTCGGCACCTGCGGCAGACCGTAGCGGGTGGGGCTGCGCGGCACGTCATGATTGTTCATCACCCACGTGGTGGTCGAACCGTGCGTGGCCGCGGCCGCGCCGAGACCGCCTTCGATGGCGGCGCGAATCTCGTCCGGCAGCCATGCGGCCTTCGCGAAATCGAAGTTGAAGCATTGGCCGAGCTCGTCGGTGGAGGCGTACAGGTGCTGGTGTTCGTTCACTACCCACGCCTCGGCGACGGCGAAGCGTGGCGGATCGTAGCGGTCGAAGACCTCGCGGCGCCACTCGCGGTAGATTTCGTGCACTTCGCGACGGTCCCACAGCGGGCTGGTGAAGTCGTGGCACAGCTGGTTCTGCACGTCGTTGGCGGCCATGTCCGCGAGGGGCGTGGATTCGAGGTCCTTGGCGAGGCCGTGCGCCACGTCGATGCGGAAGCCGTCGGTGCCGTGGTCGGCCCAGAAGCGCAGGGTCTTGATGAACTCGGCGTGGATGTCCGGATTGTTCCAGTTGACGTCCGGCTGCTCCTTGGCGAACAGGTGGAGGTACCACTGTCCGTCGGGCACACGGGTCCAGGCGGGGCCGCCGAACATGGACTGCCAGTCGTTCGGGGGCAGTTCGCCGTTCGCCCCGCGGCCTTCGCGGAAGATGTAGAGGTCGCGCGCGGGCGAGCCGGGTGCGGAGGCGAGGGCTTCCTGGAAGAAGACGTGCTTGTCGGCGGTGTGGTTCGGCACGATGTCGACGATCACCTTGATGCCGGCGTCGTGCGCGGCGGCGACCATCGTGTCGAAGTCGTCCATGGTGCCGAGGCGCGGGTCGACGTTGCGGTAGTCGATGACGTCGTAGCCGCCGTCGGCGAGGTCGGAGGGGTAGAAGGGGCTGAGCCAGATCGCGTCCACGCCGAGCTTCTCCAGATAGCCGACCTTCTCGGTGACGCCGGCGATGTCGCCGAGACCGTCGCCGTTGACGTCCTTGAAGCTGCGCGGGTAGACCTGGTAGACGACGGCCTGCTTCCACCAGTCGTCGTTGAGATTGTTGGCTGTCATGCGGTGTTCGGGTTCCTTTCCTTGCCGGGTGTGGGCCGGGTGCGGCCTGCGGCGGCGCATCCGCCCGGTGTGGCGGCGCTTGGCGCTGGTCGTGCCGGTTCCTACGGTACGTGCGTGGTGCGTGCGGTGCGTGCGGGCGCGTCACTGCGTTGCGGCGCCGCAAGTACTGCAAACGTTTGCAATACGTAATCATACACCACAGTTCACCCGAGTCGCCATTCGTACACACCGAGTTCGTGTTGATGACGCCGTGCCGTGTCTTTGCGGGCATAGATTGCCGGTGGACCCGATGGGAATCATCGGGGAGGAAGGGAACAATCAACATGAACATGAAGCACATCATCAAGGCCGCCGCCGCGGCGGTGACCTCGGTCGCCGCCCTCGGCGCGCTGACCGTGCCCGCGCTCGCCCAGGACGGCAAGGGCGTGGCCGATCTCTCCCAGCACGGCGCCGCGCAGCGCATCGCCACCATCGGCTCGGTCAACGCCAAGAACGTCATCCTGTTCATCGGCGACGGCATGGGCGATTCCGAGATCACCGTCGCCCGCGACTACCTGCACGGTGCGAACGGCTCGTTCGACGGCCTCGACAAGATCGGCCAGCCGGGCGCGCTCGGCGACGCCGCCGCCGGCACCGGTCAGTACACCACCTTCTCCCTGGGCTACAGCTCCGACAACGGCAAGTACCCGAAGGCCGGCGGCGTGAACAACAACCCCGGCGTCATCACCCCCGTCACCGACTCCTCCGCCTCCGGCTCCAGCTGGGCCACCGGCACCAAGACCTACAACAACGCCGTCGACGTCGACATCTACGGCAACCCGCAGCTCAACCTGTTCGAGCTCGCCAAGGCCAAGGGCATGACCACCGGCAACGTCACCACCTCCGAAATCCAGGACGCCACCCCGGCCGTGCTCGAATCCCACTCCACCGAGCGTTCCTGCTACGGCCCGCAGGGCAAGACCGACGGCAGCAGCAACAACGCCGCCAAGCAGTGCCGCGCCGAGCAGCTCAAAGAGAACGGCGGCATCGGCTCCATCTCCGAGCAGCTGCTCGACACCCGCGCCGATGTGACCATCGGCGGCGGCGCCAAGTACTTCCGCCAGACCGCCCAGGCCGGCGAATACCAGGGCAAGACCCTGTGGGATCAGGCCAAGGCCCGCGGCTTCCAGACCGTCGAGAACAACGTCGACGAGTTCTCCAAGCTCCAGTACCAGGAGAACAAGCCGGTGCTCGCCCTGCTCGGCGACGGCAACCTGCCCACCGAGTTCAACGCCACCCCGGCCCTCGACCAGGCGGCCACCATCAAGCGCGGCGCCCTGCAGTGCAGCGTGAACGAAGCCTGGCTTGGCAACAAGACCGCCGCCGGCAACTCCGCCTCCCTCGCCGACATGACCAACAAAGCCCTCGACGTGCTCCAGGCGAACCCGAAGACCAACGAGAACGGCTTCTTCCTGCAGGTCGAAGGCGCGTCCATCGACAAGCAGGACCACGCCGCCAACGCCTGCGGCCAGATTGGTGAGACCGACGACCTCGACAAGGCCATCTCCGCCGCCCTCAACCACGTCGACCTGTCCAACACGCTCATCATCGTGACCGCCGACCACGCGCACACCAGCCAGATCGTCAACGAGCCTCCGGCCTACGCGCTGAGCACCATCCTCAAGTCCCCGGTCGACGGCGCTGAGATCGTCGTCTCCTACGGCACCGCCACCGCGGTCGACCCGGACGCCACCGATGCCAGCAAGGGCTACAACGACGGCGGCATGGAGCACACCGGCACCCAGCTGCGCATCGCCGCCTCCGGCCCCGGCGCGCAGCGCGTCATCGGCCTGACCGACCAGACCGACAACTTCTACACCATCGGCAAGGCCCTCGGCCTCGCCACCGAGACCGGCGACCAGAAGAACCTGTCCGCCGACGCGAAGGTGAACGTCGTCGCCCGCGACGGCAAGTACTACGCCGACCTCACCGGTTTCAACGGTGATGCGGTCGTCTCCTATGAGCTGCGCGACGGCGCCACCAACCAGGTGATCGCCGCCTCCAACAACAGCACCCCGGTCTCCGGCGTGCGCATCGCCCCCGGCCAGACCACCGAAATCCCGCTCGACCTCGTCGAAGGCAAGAACTACCGCCTGACCGTCACCGGCCGCCAGTCCGGCGCCGTGGCCGCGCCCGCGTTCACCGCTCCGGCCGCCAGTGCCGCCGACAAGGGCAACGGCAACAACAACGGCAACAACAACGGTGGCGTCATCGCCCAGGGCCAGGCCAAGCTCGACAAGGGCGACTCCGCCAACGGCCTGCTCGGCAACACCGGCTCCGCGATCATCGGCGCCGTGCTGTTCATCCTCGCCGTGGGTGCCGCCGCGCTCGCCGTGAAGTTCGCCAAGGCCCGCCGCTGAACCCGGTTCAGTCGGCTCGGCTGATTCGCTCGGCTGAACCGATCGGTTCCGTCTGAACAAGCAGAAGGTGGTCTCCGTCCGGAGAGGACGGAGACCACCCTCGTTTTGTCGTGTGTCGTCCCGCTGTCGCGTCGCGCGGAGTCGGTTCCGGAAGCTTTTGAGTAGCTTGATATCGCACATTATGACATATGTGTCAGGTCTGACACATATGTCATAATGTCGAATATGAGCATTGATAGGGCGGATTTCAAGCGACTGGTCAATCGGATGTCCGGCATGTTCCGAGATTCATTGGGAGGTGGCATCTTGGAACGCTTCGAGGACGTCTCGAAGCTTCTGTTCATCAGGATGTATGCAGAGGAACATGGCCTTGAAGGTCAACTTACGGCTAAACGCAACGAGTCGAGGCGGACCGTTTACGAGCGGGCCCGGGCGCTATGGGAACAAGTGCTGTCCACAGAGAAGGGTCAGGCTCTTCGCGGGACAAGAGGGACCTTCCCGGAGGACGTAGCGGCGGTGGTGCGTTGTCTGTCGCTGTTCGATGACGTTCGGTTGACGAATGTCGACGCGGACGTAAAAGGTGCCGCATATGAAGAACTGCTGCGGGACACGTTCGAGAAGAATGAAAACCAGCAATATTTCACGCCTCGACATCTGATGGAATTCGTTGTGGAAATGGCTTCTCCTGCGCAGGATGATGTGGTGTTGGACCCGGCTTGCGGCTCGGGTGGATTTCTCATTGGCGCGTTGAACCATGCCGATTGCGATGTGCTGGGTTTGGATGTGGACGACCGTATGACATGGGTGGCGCGTATCAATGTGCTACTGCATAATGGCGACCCCTACCATATCGAATGCTTGAAAGGGGCGGGTTCGTTAAGTGATATCGATGTGGTGAATCATGCGCTTCGTGACCGCAAGCCTACGATGATTTTGACCAATCCGCCATTTGGCAGTGATTTGGCTGATGAAGATGTACTGGATACATTCCAAACCGGTAAAGGAAGGAAGACCCGTCGCCGTGGCATTCTCTTCATTGAGCGGTGCATCGACCTGTTGGACGAGGGTGGCGTATTGGCTGTTGTCATCGACGACAGTGTGCTCAACCTGCCGGCCAATCATGATATCCGGGAACTGATGGAAGACCGGTGTGTCATTGATGCGGTCGTCAGCTTGCCGGATGTGACGTTCATGCCGTATTCCACGGCGAAATCGTCGGTGGTGCTCTTGCACCGAAAGCATGAAGGCGAAGTGCAGGGGCGTGTGTTCATGGCGGATGCGGAGAATGTGGGCAATCGCCCGAACGGCGATCCTCTCTACGAGGAGTTCGACGATGCCGAAGGGCGACGTGTGCTGAAAACGGATTTGCCTACAATCCTCGAGGCCTGGAGGCGCTTCAAGCAAGAAGGAGCTGTGCCACGGTCTTATCTGCCATTGGCGTTTGATACTGTGCTGAATAGTTCTATGGGGCTTCGACTGGATGTCAATAGTCATCATCCGTCATCGAAATTGGCTCAGACCATGCTCCAACGGTCGCAGGAGCCGGTGCGGCGCTTGTGTGATTTGGTGGAATTCGCCGCTCGCGATATCGATATGTCGGCCGAGGAAGATGCTGATGCGGTGATTCCGTGGATCGGGCTGGGCGACATCGAAGCGAATACGGGTGATTACGAGGTTTCCAGAATTCCTCGCAAACGCATCAAATCGGCGCCTCATACGTTCAAGGGCGGAGACGTGCTGATTTCACGTCTTCGTCCGAAGCTGAGGAAAGTCATCCGCATACCCGAGGATGCGGATTCCGGGTATTGCTCAGCCGAATTGATTGTGCTGCGACAGTTGCCTGAAGCGGAAGCATTGGTCGATATGGATTATCTTTCGGTCATGCTGCGCTCGGATGTGGTATTCGGGCAGATGGTTCCTCATATCACTGGAATCGGCCGTCCGCGAGTGGGCGTTCCTATGTTGAAGAACGTCCGCATCCCTGTACCGGCTTTAAGCCGGCAGCGTGAGATCGTGGCCCGTTTCCGGGAAGAAGAGCGGAAGAGGCAGGACCTAAAAGCGGAAATCGCGCGTATGCGAATTCGTGAAGAGCAGATGCGCATACACGCATATGAGGATTCGCTTAGCGCGGCGTTCGCGGCATAGGCGTGCCGATTCCTTGCGACATGCGCAGCAAATGCGCGATGTCTGGATCAAGGTCGGGCGCGTTCTCCCGCGTCTTGTGGACGATGCGCCTGACCTTGCCGAAGTTGGTGTCTTTGTTGCCGTTGTTGGTAAGGGGAAGGCCGTTCTCATCGAAGCTGCCGCCGGCAAGCGTCTGTCGCCGGTCCCTTTCGCGGGCGACGGTTATGCCGCGTAGGAAAACTCCATCCAACAGCTGCGGGCAACGCAACCTCAGTCCGGCAAACTCACATGGTCTGAAATCCCAGACAAGATACAACAGCCAATCTTTATCTCGGTCGATTTGCCCGATTGGGGTATCGTAGCGGGCTGAAGCCTCGTCGCTGGCAACATGAGTGGTTTTGATGTCGATGCGTTTATCAAGCTGCCACGTCGCTCCATCGCGGATGAAGCAATCGGCGAATTGATTGACGGTATTGAAAGTGACGCGTTGGTCGCCTTCCGTATCGACAGTTAGGTATTCCGCCAGCAATTCGATGACGGAATATTCGATGAGCAAACTGATTCTTGATCTGAATCCGGTCAGAGCGGAAGGCGCGGTCGGTAGCTCTTCGTTTGGCAATGTGCTCAGCAGCCGTGGCGATACGTCGGAGTTGAATCGGATTTGCAAGGCTTCGAACAGTCCGTTGAGCCTTCGTGCTTCATCATCGTTGATTTGAGTCATGTCTACCAGTATGGCACTGGGGCGAGCGAATTCGCAGGACACTCGGTAGATGCTGTTCAACGCTGACGGCAACGGGTCCGGACTGTATCTGTTCATACTGCCATTCCTGGCCGCGCTGCTCGGCGGAAGCGTGTACGCGGACGAGCGGCTCAGCGGCCGTGTCCGGGCGGTGCTGCCCCGTGAGGGGCGTTCCACGGTGCTGCGCACGTCGATGCTGACCGGAGTGTCGTGGCTGATGGAGCAGATCGTGATGATGGCCGTTTCCGTGGGGTTGGCGGTGCTGCTGCTCGTGAACTGCGGATTGTCCTTCGGGCAAGTGGCGCCGCCCGTGATCGCATTCTTCGCGTTGGCGAAATGGCTCGTCGAGCCTTTTGCCGGCAATTGGACCCGTTACGTGTACTACTTCTGGTATCCGATCAGTCCATCGTGGCACATGGTGCTCGTCCAACAGATCGTTCCGTTCTGCGGATACTGCCTGCTCCTGTTCTGCGCCAACGCCATAGCGTTCTCCCGCACCGACCGACTGGAGGCATAAACCATGCACGCCTTTCGCGCTGCCGTCCCGCACCTCACCGGCCACATTGGACCGCGGCTCCTCCTCATTGCCATCTACGCGGCGGTCTTCTACCAGTTCTTCTGGAGCGTGCCCCACGCGGGCGTGTTCATCGGCATGGTGCGTCCGCTCAACCCCGGCGAGACGATGGACATCTCCGCATGCGTCTACCCGATCGCCTACATGCTCTTCGGCCTGGGACTGCAACTGGAACAGCCGTCGCGGTACCTGTGCGTCCCCGACTACCTCGTCTACGTGCGCAAGCCGCGAGGGCTGGCCCACTATCTTCGCTACCTCGCCGTCATAACCGCATACTGCATCGCGTACACGCTGCCGCAGACGCTCATCACCGCATGGCTCCTCCCGGAAGTGGACCGGGGCGAACTGACACGCACCTCCATCGGTGCCGCGCTGATTCTCATCGCTTTGACGCTCATCGTCAACCTTGCCTACTTGGCGGACATGCGCGGCATCGGCTACGGCATGGCGTGCCTCGTCTATCTGCTTTCCATCGCCTTGCCTCCGGTCAGACAGGCGCTCGGCCACGCCACTGCCGGCGGGTTCGGCGCAGCGGCATGCCTCATCGGCGTACTGGTCTGTGCGAACTGGCTCGCGTTCGAGCACGTGCCCATACGCTGACCGAGCCTCCGGAACGCGACCGAGATCAAATAACCATCATCGTTTTTCATTCATCGACACAGCAAAGGAGCGACGACATGACCACCCACGTGACCGTCACCGACTACAGCAAGACCATCAAAGGCAAGCCCGTACTGCGCGGCGTCAACGCGGCGTTCGAGCACGGCCGCATCTACGGCATCGTCGGCCCCAACGGATCAGGCAAGACCATGCTGCTGCGCGCCATCTGCGGATTCATCCGACCGGATCGCGGGCATGTGGAAATCAACGGGCAGCGCGTGGAATTCAACCGGCGACTGCCGGAACCCGTGGGCGTGGTCATCGAGAACCCCGGATTCGTGAACAGTGAAACCGCCATGCAGAACCTGCGCTATCTCGCGGGCATCAACCACGCGTACGACGGACGGGAAACGCAACGGCTGCTCCGGGTCTTCGGCTTGGAGGAACACCGCGACGAGAAAGTCGGCTCCTACTCGCTGGGCATGCGGCAGAAGCTCGGCGTGATCCAAGCGCTTATGGAACACCAGCCGCTCGTGCTTCTTGACGAGCCGACCAACGGTTTGGACGAACGTTCCGTGGAGGTGTTCCTGGAGGAGATGCTGCGCCAGCGCGAGCAGGGGCGCACCATCATCATCGCCAGTCACCACAGCGACGAACTTAATCGGATCGCCGACGTGCTGTACGCCATGGGCGACGGTGAGCTGCGGCCGAAAGCGTAGAGAACCGGGGTGCCAGCGGGGTGCCGGCGGGGCGGTGAGGGGCGGTGGCTGGAAGTTGAGCGAGGGCAGCTCAAGATTTGTGACGATGTCGGGAATAAAACTTGCGTGATGGAAGTTGAGTGGTGTAGGCTCAAGTTTTGGAAAGGCTGAAGGGCCGGTCCGGAACCGACGGAAGGAATCCGCGGCTGCGGCGTCCGGAACCTGAGCGAAGAACGTAAGAACGAAACAGAACAAAGGAGCACACATTATGGCACGTGCAGTTGGCATCGATCTGGGAACCACGAATTCCTGCATCGCCACGCTTGAAGGCGGCGAGCCCACCGTCATCGTCAACGCCGAAGGCGCGCGCACCACGCCGTCCGTGGTCGCGTTCTCCAAGTCCGGCGAGATCCTCGTCGGCGAGGTCGCGAAGCGTCAGGCCGTCACCAACGTGGAGCGCACCATCTCCTCCGTCAAGCGTCACATGGGCACCGACTGGACCGTCGAGATCGACGGCAAGAAGTGGACCCCGCAGGAGATTTCCGCGCAGATTCTGATGAAGCTGAAGAGGGATGCCGAAGCCTACCTCGGCGAGCCGGTCACCGACGCCGTCATCACCTGCCCGGCGTACTTCAACGACGCCCAGCGTCAGGCCACCAAGGATGCCGGCAAGATCGCCGGCCTGAATGTCCTGCGCATCATCAACGAGCCGACCGCGGCCGCGCTGGCCTACGGCCTTGAGAAGGGCAAGGAGGACGAGCGCATCCTGGTCTTCGACCTCGGCGGTGGCACCTTCGATGTCTCCCTGCTGGAGATCGGCAAGGACGAGGACGGCTTCTCCACCATCCAGGTGCAGGCCACCAACGGCGACAACCACCTCGGCGGCGACGATTGGGATCAGAAGATCATCGACTGGCTGGTCACGGAAGTCAAGAACAAGTACGGCATCGACCTGAGCAAGGACAAGATCGCCCTGCAGCGTCTGAAGGAAGCCGCGGAGCAGGCCAAGAAGGAGCTCTCCTCCTCGACCTCCACCTCCATCTCCATGCAGTACCTCGCCATGACGCCCGACGGCACCCCGGTCCACCTCGACGAGACGCTGACCCGCGCCCACTTTGAGGAGATGACCTCCGACCTGCTCGGCCGCTGCCGCACGCCGTTCAACAACGTGCTGCGCGACGCGAACATCTCCGTCGGTCAGATCGACCACGTGGTGCTCGTCGGTGGTTCCACCCGTATGCCGGCCGTCAAGGAGCTCGTCAAGGAGCTCACCGGCGGCAAGGAAGCGAACCAGTCCGTCAACCCGGATGAGGTCGTCGCCGTCGGCGCCGCCGTGCAGTCCGGTGTCATCAAGGGCGACCGCAAGGACGTCCTGCTCATCGACGTGACCCCGCTCTCCCTCGGCATCGAGACCAAGGGCGGCATCATGACCAAGCTCATCGACCGCAACACCGCCATCCCGACCAAGCGTTCCGAGGTGTTCTCCACCGCCGAGGACAACCAGCCGTCCGTGCTGATTCAGGTCTACCAGGGCGAGCGTGAGTTCGCGCGCGACAACAAGCCGCTGGGCACCTTCGAGCTGACCGGCATCGCGCCGGCCCCGCGTGGCGTCCCGCAGATCGAGGTCACCTTCGATATCGACGCCAACGGCATCGTGCACGTGTCCGCCAAGGACAAGGGCACCGGCAAGGAGCAGTCGATGACCATCACCGGCGGTTCCGGCCTGCCGAAGGACGAGATCGACCGCATGGTCAAGGAGGCCGAAGCCCACGAGGCCGAGGACAAGAAGCGCAAGGAGGACGCCGAGACCCGCAACCAGGCCGAGTCGTTCGCCTACCAGACCGAGAAGCTCGTCGCCGACAACAAGGACAAGCTCTCCGATGAGGTCGCGAACGAGGTCACCGAGAAGGTCAACGCCCTCAAGGAAGCCCTCAAGGGCGACGACATCGAGAAGGTCAAGACCGCTCAGACCGAGCTGATGACCTCCGCCCAGAAGATCGGCCAGGCCCTCTACGCCCAGCAGGGCGCGGCGGATGCCGCCGGTGCGGCCGGCGCTGCCGGTGCCGCGGGCGCCGGTCCCGCCTCCAACGGCGGTGACGACGACGTGGTGGACGCCGAGGTCGTGGACGACGACGACAAGGACAACAAGTAAGGTCCCGTCCGATGGCTGAGTTCAACAAGGACGACTACCTGAACGACCTGCCCGACGCCGACGACGCCCGCGAGGCTGGCTCGTCGGCTCCGGCCGACACCCCCGCCGACGCGGCCGCCGCCCAGAGCGGCACCGCCCCGGCGGGCGATGCCGCCAAGACCGACGCATCGCAGACCGAAGGCCAGACCGGCGACGCCAAGGCCGAAACCGCCTCCGCGGATGACGCGAAGGATGGCAAGTCCGGCGACAAGGACTCCTCCGACACCCTGACCCCGCTGGGCCAGGCCAAGAAGGAGGCCGCCGACTACCTCGAGGCGCTGCAGCGCGAGCGCGCGGAGTTCATCAACTACCGCAACCGCGCCAAGAAGGAGCAGGAACGCTTCCGCCAGCACGGCATCATCGACGTGCTCACCGCGCTGCTGCCCGCGCTCGACGACATCGACCGCATCCGCGCCAACAGCGAGATGGACGACTCCTTCAAGGCCGTCGCCGCGAAGATCGACAAGGCGTTCGAGAAGTTCGGTGTCGAGAAGTTCGGCGAGGCCGGCGAGGAGTTCGACCCGACCAAGCACGACGCCATCCTCCACAAGCCGGACGCCACGGCCGAGAAGGACACCGTCGACACCGTGGTGGAGGCCGGCTACCGCATCGGAGACCGCGTGATCCGCGCTGCCCGCGTCGTCGTCGCCTCCCCGCACAACTGATTGCGGACGCCCTGCGGAGCGACGGTGTTCTCGTCGTCTCTCCACAGGGCGGACGGCGTTTCCCGCTGCTCCCGCTGGCGGGAGCTGGCAGCCGAAGGCTGACTGAGGGTGGTTCCGGTTGAAAGACCACCCTCAGTCTCGCTTCGCTCGACAGCTCCCGCCAGCGGGAGCGGTAATATCGAGCCTTTATACAGACTTCAATACGTACATACAAGACTTCAACACGAAAGGAGACATGAATGGCTGAGAACGAATGGCTGAGCAAAGACTTCTACAAGGTCCTTGGTGTCTCCAAGGACGCCACCGACGCCGAAATCACCAAGGCGTACCGCAAGCTGGCGCGCAAATACCACCCCGACCTCAACAAGACCAAGGAGGCCGAGGAGAAGTTCAAGGACATCTCCGAAGCCTACGACGTGCTGAGCAACAAGGACTCGCGCCAGAAGTACGATGCGATCCGCCAGTTCGGCATGGGCGGCGCCCGCTTCGCCGGCGGCTCCGGCCAGGGCGGCTTCGACGCCTCCGGATTCTCCGACATCTTCGGTTCGATGTTCGGCGGCGGCGCGGGCATGGGCGGCAACGGCTCCCGCATCCGCTTCTCCACGTCCGGCGGCGGCAACCCGAACCTCAACGACATCTTCTCGATGTTCGGCGGCGCAGCCGGCGCCGGCGCGCAGGGCGGCTCGCCCTACGGCGCGTACGGTGACTCCGGCGCGTACGGCGGCTACGAGGAGACCCCGCAGCCCAAGCAGGGCAAGGACCGCAACTCGAAGATCAGCCTGACGCTGCGTCAGGCCGCCAAGGGCGCGACCGTGTCCCTGTCCGTGGACGGCTCCAAGTTCAAGACGCACATCCCCGCCGGCGTGAAGGACGGTCAGAAGATCCGTCTGGCCGGCAAGGGCCATGCAGGCGTCAACGGAGGCAAGCACGGCGACCTGTACCTGCAGGTCAACGTGAAGCCCGACTCCAAGTTCACGATGCGCGGCCACGACCTCGTCATGGACCTGCCCGTGAGCGTCGCCGAAGCCGTCGCCGGCGCGAAGGTCGAGGCGAAGGACATCGACGGCGAGACCGTCACGTTCAAGGTGCCCGCCGGCTCGTCCAGCGGCGCCGAAGTGCGGGTCTCCGGCAAGGGCGTGCAGTCCGGCAACACCCCGGGCGACCTCGTCGGCCGTGTGATGATTCAGGTGCCCGCCAAGCCGGGCCTTGGAGTCAAGCACGCCGCCAAGGAGTTCGACAAGGCCGCCGGCGACTACATCCCGCGGTGAGCCGGTTGTCAGGAGGTGAATGATGGCGAGGATCGCCCGTGAGGTGCGCCAGTTGTATGCGATGTGCGCGGCGGCGATCGTGCTCGGCCGCGCCGATCTCGACGGTGCCGACGACGCCGGCTTCGACCTCGATCTGGCGGTGTTCACCGTCGGTCAGGCGGCGGAGATCGCCGACATCCACCCGCAGACCCTGCGCCAGTACGACCGCGTCGGCCTGGTCACGCCGCAGCGCACGGAGGGCGGTGCCCGCCGCTACTGCCTGCGCGACATCGACCGCCTCGTGCAGGCGCAGCGGCTGAGCCAGTCGGAGGGCATCAACCTGGCCGGCATCACCCGCATCCTCACGTTGCAGGAGGAGAACCGCCAGCTGCGCCGTCAGGTCAGGCGGCTTCAGTCGGCCGGCGAGGAGAGCGTGTTCGCGGCCGGCCGCGACGGCGACATCATCGAAATGCAGCGGTCCAACAGCGCACGCATGTGGCGTCGCGCGATCCGCACGCAGACGCGCGAACTGCCCGGTCGCCCGCATCGTCGCGTCGACGCCGACCCCGATTCCAAATCGATCGTGCTGTGGCGCTGAAACGCGCACGAAACGGCCTCGCGCCACGTCAGTCGACGTGACGCGAGGCCGTTTGCGTCTGCCGCGTTTCACGCCGCGGCAGACGCGCGTTTCACGTGAAACGCTGTGAAACATGGCAGTTGCGTGTGCGGTTCCGTTACTTTCGTGGACGATTCTGTGATGATTCGTGTCGTGTCTGTCGTGTCGATTTGGTGAGATGGAGACCGGAACGACGACCGGCAGCGACACCTGCCGAAACCTCGTCGAATGGTCGAAACGGACGGAGGAATCATGCAGCTCAAAGCCGTGTTCTGGGATCTCGACGGCACGCTCATCGACTCGGAGCCGCTGTGGCATGACGGCGAATTGGAGATCGCCGCGGCGAACAACGGTCACTGGACCGAGGAACTCGGCTGGGAGTGCTCCGGCACGCCGGTGCCCGACGTGGCGCGCCGGATGATCGAACATGGATGCACGCTGAGCGTCGAGGAGATCGACAAGCAGCTCAAGGCCTACGTGTTCGAGCACGAGAAAATGCACATGCCGTGGATCGACGGCGTGCTCGACACCTTGCGCTCGCTCAAGGAGGCCGGAATCCCGACCATGCTGGTGAGCACCTCGCCGCGCCCGATCGTCGAGAACGTGCTCGACGCCGCGCCCGGACTGTTCTCCGGCTACGTGTGCGGCGACGACGACGCCAAGCACAAGCCGTCGCCCGAACCGTACCTGCTCGCCGCCAAGAAGCTCGGCATCGCGCCCGAGAACATGGCCGAATGCGCGGTGTTCGAGGACACGCCCGTCGGCCTCGCCGCGGGTGCCGCGTCCGGCGCGACCGTCATCGCGCAGACCTGCACGATCCGCACCGACACGTCGAACGGTCCGCAGTTCACGTCGGTCGACGGATATGACGGCATCGACGCGGAGGCGATCGACGCGATCGTTCGCCGTCGTCTCGCCGCCCTCGCCGCCGAAGCGTGACACGACGCGCCCTTCCCGCGAAGGCGGGTGGGGGAGAGGTGGAGGTCTTGCGGTGCAGTGCGGTGCGGTGCAGCGGTGCGGTGCGGTGACGCGGTGACGCGGTGATGTACGGTGACGCGCGGTGCGGTGGCGCAGCGCGGTGTGGCACGGTGATGCGGTGTGGCGCAGCGCGGTGTGGTGACGCGGTGACGCGGCCGGAGGCCCGGTTTCCTAGTCGTTTCTTATAGGGGCTGCTGGTATGGTGATGGACGGCTGATTCGCGGCCGTCCGTCCGATACCGGCGGCCCCTTACATATGCAATAGGAAACGCCGCAGCAACTGCGGCACCCGCAATAGGAAACACGGAAATACATGGGTTTTGTACATTTCATCATCGAACTGCTGAAGGATCCGCGCGCGGCCATCGCCGGTTGGATCGCGATGGGCGTTGCGCCCACGCTGGGCTTCATCTTCCTCATCATCTTCATCGAAACCGGCGTGGTGTTCTTCCCGTTCCTGCCCGGTGACTCCCTGCTCTTCGCCGCCGGCGTGTTCGCCGCGCCCGATGCCGCAACCGGCCAGGTCGCGCTGCCGCTGCACTACCTGCTGCCCGTCGTGTGGTGCGCGCCGATCATCGGCGACCAGTGCAACTACTTCATCGGCCACTTCTTCGGCCGTCGCATCATCGCCTCCGGCAAGGTCAAGGCCATGACGCCGGAACGCATCGCGAAGACCGAAGCGATGATTGAGAAGTGGGGTCCGCTCGCCGTGTTCCTCGGCCGCTTCTTCCCGTTCATCCGCACGTTCATGCCGTTCATCTCCGGTATCTCCGGCATGCGCTGGCGTCGATTCACGCCGTTCTCCATGCTCGGCGGTCTCGTCTGGTCGTCCTTGTTCACGCTGCTCGGCTACTTCTTCGGCAACATTCCCGCCGTGCAGAAGCACTTCGAGCTCGTGATTGTGCTCATCCTCGCCGTCTCGCTGATCCCGACGATCGTCGGCCTCATCAAGGCGAAGTTCGGCAAGAAGAAGGGAGCGTCCGACGATGATGCGTCCGCCGGTTCCTCGACCGACGGCCTTCACGTGCCCCACCACGTCGCCGCGGCCGAGTGATCGTCGGGGTGATTGCGACTTCCCGGGCGTGTCGAGTTGCGAAATCCTGAACTCGGGATAGTATTGGTCGAGTTGTCCTGCGGAGCAAGACAACAAACCAAGGGGCTGTAGCTCAGTTGGTAGAGCGCTTCGTTCGCATCGAAGAGGTCGTGGTTTCGATTACCATCAGCTCCACAAACCCTCCGGATTCCACCCCGGAGGGTTTTTCTTTTTGTAATCTTGCCCGCTTATCTGTTGGCAGTTGTCGGCTTCGCCGACCCAAGCTACAAACGGTCCACTGGACCGTATGCTTCACGGCTTGGCCCCGGAGGGTTTTTCTTCACGGCTTGGCCCCGGAGGGTTTTTCTTTTTCGTGATTCCCGGGCCGTTGGCTGCCGGTCGCTGTGCTCTCCCTCCCGCTGGCGGGAGGTGGCGCGCAGCGCCGGAGGGTGGTCGCGGCTGGAGACGCCGTGGTGTCGGAGGGTGGTCGCGGGCCACAATCCGACGCGTCCGCCAGTGCCGGGCTGGTTGGTGCGGGCGAGCCGGTCGGTGCGGGCGCGGGGCCGGCCGTTTTCAGACGTGGGCCGGCCGGTCGTTCAGACATGGGCCGGCCGTTTCAGGATGCAGGCGGCGGGCGCGTGCAGTGCGCGGCTCCCCATACCCCGCTCTCCGCTCTCCGCTTCCTATGCCCCATACTCCGCGTCCTACGTCCCGTGTCCCGGTCGGGTCTGCTCCACAACACGTGCCGGAGAGCCTGTTGTGGAGCGGCATCCCGCCGCGACCCCCGCGAAAACCCCTGTTTCCAGCGTTCCCGGCCCGTAAACCGCGCCACAACTCCCCGGAATCCTGGGTTCCGCTCCTGTTGTGGAGCGGGCCTGCTCCACAACAGCCGCCGGTATCGTTCCCGCCGCGAGTTGTGGAGCAGAAGGGCCCTCATAACGCGCCACAACTCCCGGGACCGCCTCTTGCGACCATGTTGTGGCGCACCGCTGCTCCACAACACCATTCCCGCACAGCGTTGTGGAGCACAGGGACATCCCCAGGTTCAAAGGCCGGCCTCCCGCATCACCCCGGGAGGTCGCTCCCTGTCCGGCCGCTCCTCCCTGGCGTCAGAAATCCCGGATGAAGCCGTTGTTCTCCAGGATTTATGACGCTGGGGGGACTGAGCGTCAGAAATCCCGGACGACGGGGCCGTTCTCCCGAATCCGGGACGCTGAGAAGTGCTCAGCATCCCAAAATCCGGACGAAGCCACTCATCTCCGGGATATATGACGCTGGGAATGACTCAGCGTCAGGAATCCCGGATGAAGCCGCTCGTTTCCCGAATCTGGGACGCTGGGAATGGCTCAGCATCCCAGATTCCGGACGATGCCGCTTATCTTCGGGATTGCTGGCGCCGGGGCGCATATATCGACGTATGTCGTCCTGCTGGTGGCGGAGGTTGTGGCATCCACCCTCGGGGAGGGGGTGCCCGGTGTCTGCCCGCCCGCGGCCACCCTCCGGCGCTGCGCGCCACCTCCCGCCAGCGGGAGGAAGGATATACCGTTGCCCGCGTCATCTCGCTGCGCGCCACCTCCCGCCGGCGGGAGGAGGGTGAGGGATGCGACTCGCGTGGTCTGCCCGCTCGTGACCATCCTCCGGCGCTGCGCGCCGCCTCCCGCCAGCGGGAGGGAGATGGCAGTGTCGGCTCGTGTGTGCAGCTTCGCTGCCGGCGGGAGGCGATAAAGAGAGCGCTCGCTGTCGCTGGTATCCATTCGCACAACGGGACGCGACCTGGCGAGGACGCGAACTGGCGGTGACGTGACCTGGCGGATACGTTTCGGCGGGGACGAGCCCGTGGCTCGCATCCATCCGTACAACGGGACGTGGTGCCGCACCGTAGGGGCCGTAGGGTAGGCTTGTTCCCCGGCGGAATCATGCGGAAATCATGCAAATGCGGAGGTGCATCATGCCCGGAATCGTTCTGATCGGCGCCCAGTGGGGCGACGAAGGCAAAGGCAAGGCCACGGATCTCATCGGCACGAAGGTCGATTACGTCGCCCGTTTCAACGGCGGCAACAACGCGGGCCACAGCGTCGTCGTCGGCGACGAATCGTACGCGCTGCACCTGCTGCCCTCCGGCATCATCAATCCGAACCTCACCCCGGTCATCGGCAACGGCGTCGTCGTCGACCCGGAGGTCCTGTTCGAGGAGATCGACGGTCTTGAGGCCCGCGGCATCGACTGCTCGCACCTGCTCGTCTCCGAAGCGGCGCACATCATCGCGCCGTACCACCGCACGCTCGACAAGGTGACCGAACGCTTCCTCGGCAAGCACAAGATCGGCACCACCGGCCGCGGCATCGGCCCCGCCTACGCGGACAAGATCAACCGCGTCGGCATCCGCGTGCATGACCTGTTCAACGCCGACCACCTGCACGACAAGGTCGAGGCCAGCCTGCACCAGAAGAACCAGATCCTCGTCAAGCTGTACAACCGTCGCGCCATCGACGTGGACCAGACCACCGACGAGCTTTTGAAGCTCGGCGAGCGTCTCAAGCCGTACGTCGCCAACACGGGCCTCATCCTCAACAAGGCGCTCGACGAGGGCAAGACCGTCCTGTTCGAGGGCGCCCAGGCCACGATGCTCGACGTGGACCACGGCACCTACCCGTTCGTCACCTCCTCCAACCCGACCGCCGGCGGCGCCTGCACGGGCACCGGCGTCGGCCCCACGAAGATCACCCGCGTGATCGGCGTCGCCAAGGCGTATGTGACCCGCGTGGGCGAGGGCCCGTTCCCGACCGAGCTGTTCGACGAGTCCGGCGAATGGCTGCGCCAGCAGGGCCACGAGTTCGGCGTGACCACCGGCCGCCCGCGCCGCTGCGGCTGGTTCGACGCGGTCGTCAACCGTTACGCGAGCCAGGTGAACGGTCTGACCGACATCGTGCTCACGAAGCTTGACGTGCTCACCGGCTTGAAGGAGATTCCGATCTGCGTCGCCTACGACGTGGACGGCGAACGCCACGACGACATGCCGACCGACCAGGCCGCCTTCGCCGCCGCGAAGCCGATCTACGAGACCATGCCCGGCTGGGACGAAGACATCTCCGGCTGCCACAGCTTCGACGAGCTGCCCGCCACCTGCCAGGCGTACGTGAAGCGTCTTGAGGAGCTGAGCAACTGCCGCATCTCCGCGATCGGCACCGGCCCGCAGCGCGACCACATCATCTCTGTCCACTCGCTCATCGACTGACGCCGGCCCGTCCGCCGAGCCGATATGGCCGTCACGACCGAACAGCCCGAGTATTTCGCCGAGCCCGATCCGGCGACGCAGGAGATGACCGCCGCGCACGCCCGCTCGTACGCGGCGGGCGTGCCGCATCCGAAGGGCGCCGCCGCCGCGGCCGACCCTCCCGCGATTCCGCTCGCCCCCGCCAAGCGCGTGCAGGCGCAGTTCAACCCGCTCGCCGACGGCATGATCTATCTCGTCGTGTTCGTCGGCGGCTGCGTGGGCACCGCCATGCGCTACGCCCTGTCGCTGCTGCTTCCCGCGCCCGCCGCCGCGCACGGCTTCTTCAGCGCGTTCCACACGGCCACGTTCCTCGCGAACATGATCGCGTGCCTCATCTTCGCGTTCGTCTCCACCTACATGTCGCAGGCCGCGTGGATCCGCAAACGCGTGCGACAGCTCGCCTCGCGCGGCATCGGCATGGGCATGTGCGGCGGTTTCTCCACCCTGTCCGCGATGGTCATCGAGGAGCTCACCTCCATTCACGCCGATCAAATCGGCGGCTTCCTCTTCTATATGTTCGCCAGTTTCGCGGGCGGTCTCATCGTCGCCGCGACGGGCGTGCGTCTCGCGCTGGCGGCGTCCTCGCGCCGCTCCGCGCGCGTCGTCGCCGATGCGCTCGCCGCCGCTTCCGGCGCGGCGGGTCCCGCGCACGCCGCGCCGAAGCGTGACGTCGACGACGTCGCGCTCGCCGACAAGCCGATCATGGTCGGTGTTTCCGATGATTCCGGCGTTCCGGGCGATTCCGGCGACGGTTCCGCGATTCCGTCGTTCGAACCGGCGCCGATCACCGATGAGATTCCGATGGTCGGCGATCCCGTCACCGGCGACGCGCATGGGGAGGCGACGCGATGACGTTCCTGCTCGTCTGCCTGTGCGGCGGTCTCGGCGCGGTGACGCGCTTCATCGTGAACACGTCGGTGCAACGCTGGTGGAACCGCGCGTTCCCGCTGTCCACGTTCATCATCAACGTGATCGCCACGTTCTGCGCGGGCATCGCCGCCGGCGCCTACGCGTCCGCCACCGTCGACCATCACGCGTACCTGCTGTTCGTGACCGGATTCCTCGGCGGATTCTCGACGTTCTCCACCGCGATCAACGAGATGGTATCGCTCACCCGCGCCGGCCGCTACCGCATGGCCGCGTTCTACTGCGCGATGACGATCCTCGTGCCGATCCTGTGCGTGGCCGCCGGCTGGTGGGTCGCCTCCCTCGGCTCGTGACTATCTTGGCCCCCTCTGCGGAGGGGGCTGTCCGCGTCAGCGGACTGGGGGAGAGACAGCGGCCGTAGGCCGCGGGAAAATTGAATCGGCCTTCGGCCGATGACGGATCTCCCGCGGACTGCGGCCGCTTTTTTCTCTCCCTCCGTCATCGCTTCGCGATGACACCTCCCTCGTCAGAGGGAGGCACCCGATTCTGTAACGTGGGCGACATGATGTAATGCCCGCGAAACCAAACGCGGGGCCGCGTCATACTCGGGTAATATGCGGCCCTCACGGTAACTCGCGGGAAACCGGAGCATAACGGCGTGCGCGGTTTGCCTCTCTAGGTTGTGAAGCACATCCAGAGAGGACATCCACATGACAGCCGTGAACATCATCGAACGGCGTCGTCGGATGGGATTGTTGCGCTCGTCGCTCTGCGCGGCGGCATTGACCCTACTGATGGCGTTCTGTTTCACACCACCCAACCAAGCCCAGGCGGCCGAAGCCGTCCCCACCTGCAACCCGTCCGCCACGAACGGATGCGTCAACGGCATCCTGCAGGACGCGTCCAAGAAGCCGATCGCCGGCGTCGAACTGAAGCTCAGCGGCGCGGAAAGCGCCACGACCACGACCGACGCGAACGGCAACTGGGCGTTCAGCGTCGGCAAGGACGGCTCGTACACCGTCACGATGGACGAGTCCGTCGCCAAGGAGCACGGCCTCAAGGCCGCGACCGCCACCGTCAAGGTCGAGAAGAACAGCTTCGACGCGGCCCGCCAGGTGGTCCGCTTCGACAAGCCCGCGCCCGCCGCGAGCGGGTCGGGCGGTTCCGGCTCCGCGTCCGGCAAGTCCGGTTCGAGCGCGTCCGGTTCGACCTCCTCGACCACCGCCTCGTCCGACGCCGGCGGTGCCGGCGCGAACATCGGCGCACGATTCTGGCAGCAGCTCTACTCCGGCGTGATCTTCGGCCTCATGCTCGGCCTCATGTCCGTCGGCATGAACCTCGTCTACGGCACCACCGGACTGAGCTCCTTCTCGCACGGCGAGCAGGTCACGCTCGGCGGTCTCATGGCGTTCGTCGGCACGCAGATCCTGCACTGGCCGCTCGTGCCCGCCGCAATCGCCGCGATCGCGATCGGCGGTCTCACCGGCTGGATCCAGAACGAGATCGTGTGGGCGCCGCTGCGCCGCAAGCACGTCGGCACCATGCAGCAGATGATCGTCACGATCGGCCTGTCGATGGCGTTGCAATACCTGTTCCAGTTCTTCTTCGGCGGCGACATCAAAGGCATCGTCAAATCCGTGCCGAACAGCTTCCAGGTCGGCCCGGTCACCACCGATTCGCCGACGCTCATCTCGGCGGGCATCGCGATCGTCGCGATCGTCGGTGTGAGCCTGTTCCTCTACCGGACGCGACTCGGCCGCGCGACCCGCGCCGTCTCCGACAACGCCGCGCTCGCCGCCGCATCCGGCATCAACGTCGAACAGGTCGTGCGCATCGTGTGGATCATCTCCTGCGCGATGGCCGCACTGTCCGGCGTGCTGCTCGGCGTCTACCTGAACGGCATCTCGTGGAACACTGGCGCGACGCTGCTGCTCCTCATGTTCGCCGCCGTCACGCTCGGCGGCCTCGGCACCGCGAACGGCGCGCTCGTCGGCTCGCTGATCATCGGCGTCGTCGCGGACATGAGCTCGCTCGTCATCCCCAACGACATGCGATACGCCAGCGCGCTGGCGATCCTCATCATCGTCCTGCTGGTGCGTCCGCAGGGCATCTTCGGCAAACAGCAAAGGGTGGGCTGAGACATGGACATCATGACCATCATCACCAACACGCTGGGCGAGCTCATCGCGCCCACCACGGCGGCGTACGCGCTCGCCGCCATCGGATTGAACATCCACTTCGGCATGACCGGACTGATGAACATGGGCCAGGCGGGTTTCATGCTGCTCGGCGCGTACGGTTTCGCGATCACGCAGTCGATGGGCGCGAACCTGTTCACCTCCGTGTGCGCGGCGATCGTGCTCGCCGTGATCTACGCGCTGCTGCTCGGCATTCCGACGCTGAAGCTCGGACCCGACTATCTCGCCATGGTCACGCTGGCCGCGGCCGAGATCATCCGCATCATCGGCCGTTCCACCGCGATGACGAAGCTCACCGGCGGCTCGGCCGGCATCTCGCCGCAGGACTTCACCACGAAGTTCGAGAACCTGTCGCCCCTGCCGGACGATTCGACCACGTTCCTGTTCTGGACGTATTCGAACAACATCGCGAACTCGTGGTGGCTGCGCATCGTCGCCTGGGTGCTCGTCGCGATCGCCGCCGTGCTGTGCTGGCGCTGGTTCCGCTCCCCGTGGGGCCGCGTGCTCAAGGGCATCCGCGAGGACGAGAACGCGATCCGCTCGCTCGGCAAGAACGTGACCGTCTACAAGATGCAGGCGCTCATCATCGGCGGCATCTTCGGCGCGCTCGGCGGCATCATCTTCGTCCTGCCGCGTTCCGTGCAGCCCGATTCGCTGGGACGCGCGGTCACGTTCTACGCGTGGACGATCCTGCTGCTCGGCGGCGCGGCCACGATCTTCGGGCCGATCATCGGCTCCTGCCTGCTGTGGGTGCTGCTCACGTTCGTCAAGGAGCTGATGCGCGGCGCGATTCCCGAAACCGTCATTTCCTCCAACCAGGTCGAATCGCTCGGATGGGTGATCGTCGGCGTCGCGCTGATGTGCCTGGTGATCTTCAGACCGCAGGGTCTGCTGGGAGACCGAAAGGAGCTGGCCTTCAATGTCTGAGAAAACGTCTAAGAGCACGTCCGGAGCGCCCGTGTCCGTGCCGGCGAAGGGCATCCAACCCGGCAAGCCGTTCCACGACCTCGCCAAATGGGCCACCAAGGCCCCGGAGGGCGAGCACCTCATCTCCACCGCGTTCGGCGACAAGGTGAAGGAGGATCTCAAGTTCGTGCACAACGAGCCCGGCGTGCACAAGCCCGATCCGATCCTCGTGGCCGACAACGTGACGCGCCGGTTCGGCGGCATGACCGCCGTCAACGTCAAGCACTTCGAGATCGAACGGCACGGCATCACCGCGCTCATCGGCCCGAACGGCGCCGGCAAGACCACGTTCTTCAACCTGATGACCGGCTTCGACGCCCCGAACACGGGCGCATGGCGGTTCGACGGCAAGGACCTCGCGCACGTGCACCCCGAGCAGGTGGCGCGCATGGGCATGGTCCGCACGTTCCAGCTGACCAAGGTGATGAGCCGCCTCACCGTGCTCGACAACATGCTGCTCGGCGCGCCCGTCCAGCCCGGCGAAGGCCTGTTCCGCGCACTCGTGCCCGGCCTGTGGAAGAAACAGGAGAAGGCGAACGTCGAGAAGGCGGAGGCGCTGCTCGAACGTTTCCTGCTCATCAAGAAGAAGGACGATTTCGCCGGTTCGCTCTCCGGCGGCCAGAGGAAGCTCCTCGAAATGGCGCGCGCGCTGATGAGCGACCCGCAGCTCGTCATGCTCGACGAGCCGATGGCCGGCGTCAACCCGGCGTTGAAGCAGTCGCTGCTCGACCACATCCTGTCGCTGCGCGAGGAGGGCACCACCGTGCTGTTCGTCGAACACGACATCAACATGGTCCGCCACATCGCCGACTGGGTGACCGTCATGGCCGAAGGCAAGATCGTCGCCGAAGGCCAGCCGAAGAGCGTGATGAACGACCCCGCCGTCATCGACGCGTACCTCGGCGCCCACGCCAACATCGACCTCGGCGACGACTCGGTGATGGACCTCAAGGAAAGCGAGGAACACTGACATGACCGCTACAGCATCGGCACCCGCCGCGTCCGCGACCGACACGCGCCCGCGCTCCGAAATCCACGTGGGCGAGCCGGAAGGCGAACCCCTCCTCGACGCCGTCGACCTCGTCGCCGGATACATTCCCGGTGTGAACATCCTCAACGGCGCATCCCTCACCCTCCACGAAGGCGAGATCGTCGGCATCATCGGCCCCAACGGCGCCGGCAAATCCACGCTCCTCAAATCACTGTTCGGACTCGTCCACATCCACTCCGGGCACCTGATCCTGAAAGGCGAGGACATCACCAACCTGCGCGCCGACAAGCTCGTCTCGCTCGGCGTCGGATTCGTGCCGCAGACCGAGAACGTGTTCCCGAGCCTCACCATCGCGGAGAACATGCACATGGGCGCCTACCAGGCGCCGAAGAAGTTCAACGAACGCTTCGACTACGTGTGCTCAATCTTCCCCAGACTGGGGGAGCGCAAGGACCAGCTCGCCGGCTCCCTGTCCGGCGGCGAACGCCAGATGGTCGCCATGGCCCGCGCCCTGATGATGAACCCGTCCGTGCTGCTCCTCGACGAGCCGTCCGCCGGCCTGTCGCCGATGCTCCAGGACGAGACCTTCATCCGCGTGCGCCAGGTCAACAAGGCCGGCGTCTCCGTCATCATCGTCGAACAGAACGCCCGCCGCTGCCTGCAGATCTGCGACCGCGGCTACGTCCTCGACCAAGGCCGCAACGCCTACTCCGGTCGCGGCCGAGACCTGTTGGAAGACCCCAAGGTCATCTCGTTGTATCTCGGCAACCTCGAACAAGAGGTCGAGGCCGAGGGCCAGTGACCCCGTATCCGGCCCCCTCTGACGAGGGGGCTGTCGGCGAAGCCGACTGGGGGAGAGACCCCCGATCGATTCCCCACCGGCCATCGCTCCGCATCACACGTTCATATTCGCTTGAATAGAGAGGAAGCAATCATGAACAGCAAGAAGAAGATCCTATTCACCGCCACGGCGGCCGTCGCAGCCGCCATCATGGCGCTCGCCGGCTGCGGCTCGTCCAGTTCGTCGTCCGGCGCCTCCGGCTCCGGCTCGTCCGGCAAGAAGGACGCGTTCGTGCTCGGCGGCCTGTGGCCCGACACCGGCTCGCTCGCCTACCTGGGGCCGGTGGAGCACGGTGCCGAGAAGCTCGCCGTCAGCGACATCAACGCGGCCGGCGGCGTCCTCGGCAAGGACGTGACCACCACCGACGCCGACACCTCCGACGCGGACCACGCCGATCAGAACACGTCCGCCGTGCAGTCCGTACTGTCGAAGAACCCGTCGTTCGTGATCGGCCCGGCCTCCAGCGCCGTCGTCAAGAACGTGTACAAGACCATCACCGAACAGAAGATCCCGATGCTCTCCATGGGTGCCACCAGCTCCGACTTCTCCGGCCTGAGCCCGTACTTCTTCCGCACTGTCCCTCCGGACACCGTGCAGGGCACCGTGCTCGGCCAGGTCATCGCGCAGGACGGCGTGAAGAACCTCGCCGTCGCGGTGTTCAACGACGAGTACGGCACCGGTCTGCGCGACACGGTCGTCAAGACCGTCAAGGACGCGGGCGTGAACGTCGTCTACGGCGAGAAGGACGCGTTCGACCCGACCGAGACGAACTTCTCGTCAATCGCCACCGCGATCAAGGCGAGCAACCCGGACGCCGTCGCCGTGATCGCGTTCGACCAGACCAAGCCGCTCGTCAAGGCGTTGAAGAGCGCCGGCGTCGACACGCACAAGCTGTACTTCGTGGACGGCAACACGTCCGACTATTCGAAGGTGTTCGACGCGGGGCTGCTTGAAGGCTCGAAGGGTACCATTCCGGGCGTCCAGGCCTCCGACGACTTCCAGAAGCAGCTCGTCGACGCGTACGGCAAGGACATCGACAACTTCACCTACGGCGCCGAAACGTATGACGGCATCATCCTCGCAGCGCTCGCCGCGCAGAAGGGTGGCAGCGCCGACGGCGAAACCATCCAGAAGAACATGGCTGCCGTCTCCGGCGCGAACGGCGGCACCGAATGCACGTCCTACAAGGAGTGCCTCGCCGCGTTGAAGTCCGGCAAGGACATCCACTACAAGGGCGTGACCGGCATCGGACCGTTCAACTCCAGCAACGATCCGAGCTCCGCCAACATCGGCGTGTACAAGTTCGACGCCAAGAACGTGCCGAACTTCGACCACGCGCAGGAAGGCAAGGTTCCGACCAAGTGAGGCCGGTCGGGCAAGCCTGAACAGACGGGCCGAGCTACGAGGCCGGTCGATGCGCTCCGTGCGCACCGACCGGCCTCGCGTCTCTCCGGGCTCTCCGGTCTTTTTCCCCCGGTCGATTCCCGCCTGTTCAGCCTCAGCCGCGGTTGTCGAACATCTGCAGCAGCATCTTGCTCGGCTCGAGCGCGTATACCGTGTGCGGCAGGCGCGCGCTCAGGTAGACGATGCCGCCCGCCGTGAGCTCGACCTCGCGCTCGCCGCCGCCGATGCGCAGCCGTCCTTCGAGCACCTGGATCGTCACGGGCATGGCCGCGGTGTGCTCGCTCAGCGCCTGGTCCTTGTCGAAGGCGAACAGCACGGCGCGCAGCCCGTCCTCGCGCAGCACCGTGCGCGACACGGTCGCCTCCTCCTGGATGTCGATCAGCGAGGCCAGGTCGGCGACGTAGCCCAGATGCGGTTCGACGGTGATGGCGTGCCCTTCGGCATCGCGGCGGCATGTTCCGTGCCCGCCTCCGCACTTGCACTGGTGTCGTGCGGGCTGCGGCTGTGCGGGCTGCTTGGTCTCGCTGGTGGTCTGGGTGGTCTCATCTGCCATGATGCGCTCCCGTTCATCGGTCCTGTCGGACGTATGGTTGTTTCGTCACCGTCCATTATCGGGGCTTCCGATGGCGGAGGCCGGCTGAGGGCGGGGGAAAATACAAAAAGACCGGATCTTTCGATTCCGGCCTTGTCTGTGCCCCCGCAGGGATTCGAACCCTGGACACGCTGATTAAGAGTCAGCTGCTCTAACCAACTGAGCTACAGGGGCGTAGTTGGTTCCTTTCGGAGAGCCCCGAGTGAGAATTGGACTCACGACCTCTTCCTTACCAAGGAAGTGCTCTACCACTGAGCTATCGGGGCGTGGCGGATAGTGGATTCGAACCACTGAAGCACGAAGCGGCTGATTTACAGTCAGCTCCCTTTGACCGCTTGGGAAATCCGCCGATCCGTTCCCTCCGCGGCCAGACCTTTCGGCCCGACCCCATAAAGGCAACCTGAACATAATGGCACGTCATCGTGTATTGCGCAAGTCGGCACGTCGCACGGTCCGTCATGTCGCGCTGGTTCCGTCGTGCCGTCACAGTCGCGTCGTGCCGTCACGGCCACAGCGCCCGTCATCATCGCATTCACGATGATGACGGCATGAGTTCACCTGCACGTGGTCGAACACACATCCTGCGGAAACGAGCGCGGAGTACACCGGATACCGATAACGATGAGGTCCGGCCCCAAGGGGCGGAAGGAACAAAGGAGCGGTCATGCAGAACAGCAACCATTATGATGCGTATCACTACAACACGGCGCACACCGACGACAACCAGTACGACGCCTACATGTACGACGAGTACGGCATCGAACGCTAATCCTCGCCTATTCCTGCGGCATTGTCCGTGGCCAGATCGTCACGGCCGGCCCGCACGTCGTCCACCCACATGACGAACGCCTCGGAAGGCGCGATGCCATGCTGTTCGTCGCAGACGATGGGATCATAGGCATAATGGGCACGGTAGCCGCCGGAGGCCGCATGGTAGCGACCTCGGATCTGGGTCGGACAGTCGTGGTCGTTCGCGAAGCACAGGTCGCGCAGCTTTCCCAAGTCGCCGGTGCCCAACTCCAACACCTGCAATCTGATTGACTGGTCGTCGACCACATCCCGCAGGTATCGGACCTCCCCGTCCACGCGGAAGAACACGTTGAAGGCCGTCATACAACCCTCGATGGATCCGTATATGTACACATCCTCCACGTTGGCGTCGCCGACGGCCTCCAAGGCAAGCGCGACCAGACCTGCCTGGATGTCCATGAAATCGTCTTCGAATACGGCCATGCTGCCCTCCTTGCGGATACCAGCTACAGGTTACAGCAGCATGCCGAGAGTTTGGTGGGCAAGTAGACGGGCTCGGTGACGGGCCTTCGCGGTGTGTGTGGGGCGTGGAATGCGCGTGAACTCGCTGCGCCGGATCATCGGTACGTACCAGTCCAGCGACCGTAATCTGCTGGAGCTCACTGACGAGGAGCTGGAGCAAGCCCTGCAGCTGACGGTGACCGTCGACGGCAAGATCATGCCGACATTGACCGGATTGCTGCTGCTGGGCAAGGAGGAGTCGCTGAAACGTTTCAGCCCGACCCATAGGGCGTTCCGTGAGGCGCTGGTGAACGCGTTCGGCCATCGTGACCATACTCTGCTCGGGCGTGTGCGCGTGCAATTGGACGATGCCTGACCGACCATCGCCAATCCCGGTGGATTCGTGGAAGGCATCAACATCCACAACCTGCTTACCGCCGAGCCTCATGGACGTAAACCTTGCCTGATGGACGCGCTCAAGCGTACGGGGCTGGCCGAAGAACAGGCGTGTGGGCAGGACCATCGAATACGTGCGTCAGGCGGACATCGACCGTGTGAGGTGGCCGGAACTCATCGTGAAATTGGCTGCGGAGCAGCATGGCATCACGCGTGCGGATGTCATGGAGCTGCTGCATATCGATGCCAATCGGGCGTATTGCCAGTTGTCCAAACTTATTAAGGCCGGGAGGCTGAAAGTCGTCGGTCGTGGCCGGTGGGCACGCTATACAGGCATGTAGCGGTGCCGGTTGGCGTCAATGCGGTAGCTCGTCATCGCCGCCAACGCGGCGAGTGTCATATCGGCCATCAGTCGGGCAGGATGGTGCCGATGGAGAACAGCGCCGCGCCGCCGCCGAGGCTGACGCGGCCGTCGCCGACCGTGGCGTGGATGACGCCGCCGCGCGCCGAGGCCTGATACGCGGTGAGCGCGGTCTTGCCGAGGTGTTTGCTCCAGTATGGCAGGATGTGGCAATGGCCGGAGCCACAGACCGGGTCCTCGGGGACGTTAAGCTTCGGTGCGAATGCGCGGGACACGCAGTCGAAGCCCGACCCCGCATCGCCGGCCGCCGTGACGTTGGCCAGCAGGCCGGGCAGGTCCTCAAGCAGCCCCTGGTCGGGATCGAGTCCGCGCACGGTCCGCTCGTCGGGCATCACGCACAGCAGGTCGCGGCCGAGCCACGCCTCGATGGGGCGCACGCCCAACGCCCGTTCCATCGCGTCGGTGACCGGCGTGGGCTTCAGGTCGAAGGCGGGGAAGTCCATCGTGAACACGTCGCCGGCGTGGTCGTCGCCATCATGCCCGTCGCTCCGCCGCCGGGTCACGGTCAGCACGCCGCTCATCGTGCGGAACCGCACCACGTCGGCATCCGGTTCCACGAACCGCAGTACCACATACGCGGAGGCGAGCGTCGCATGACCGCACAGGTCGATCTCGCCGCCCGGCGTGAACCAGCGCAGGTGCCATCCTTCCGGTTCGCGCACGATGAACGCGGTCTCGGAGAACCGGTTCTCCATCGCGATATCCGCCATCAGTTCGTCAGAGGGCCATGATTCCGGCAGACACACCGCCGCCGGATTGCCCTTGAACACCCTGTCCGTGAACGCATCCACCACATACTGCCGCATAGTCATACTTGTCTCCCATTGCTTTCGTCGTCTACCGTCGTCGTCTGCCGTCGGATGTCCGTCGCCATGAATCCCCCAACGGGGCAGGAAGCCGCAAACCCGTCACGCGAACACCAGCTGGACGAGCATCATGTACACGATGGTTCCTCCGGCGACGGACACCAGCATGCTGTGGCGCCACCGATGCAGCAGCACGATGATGAGGACCGCGATCGCCTCGGGCGCTCCATGGGATCCGGAGAGCGGCGACACGTCCTTGAGCGCGTACACCACGAGCAGACCGGTCATCGCATGTGGCAGAACCCTGCCGAGGTAGGTCACGGTTCTGGGCGGTCGGCGTGAATCGGGGAACAGCGTGAACGGCAGGAAGCGGGTGAACATGGTGCCCAACGAGACCGCCGCGATGGTCACGACGGCTTGCCATGTGGTCATGGTCATCATTGTTCCTCTCCGTTCCGGGTGCCGTGCTCGTCGCCCGCGTCTTCCAATCTCGTACGCAATATCAGGAACGTCACCAGCATCAGCGCCATGGCCGGAATCATGAACCGGTCCGGGCCGAACAGCGCCAGACAGATCGCGGAGACCGACAGACCGACCAGCGCAGGCGCATGAGGCCGAGCCGAATCCGCGAGATTCGCGACCGCCGGGTGTGGGCGCGGGTCGCTGTCGTCGCCCTCCTTCCGGTTTCGGTCGTCATCCCACTGTTCGAGGAGAATCGACAGGAACAGGGCGGCGAGCACGAACTCGATGCCCTTGGTGTCGAACGGAAGCACGCCGCCGGCCAGCCAACCCAACGCTATTCCACCGAACCAGTAGGAGCGGCAGAGGACGGAGACGAACACCATGAACCATCCCCGGTCGACCGATGCCGGAATATGAACGCTGGAATCGATGGCGAATGTCTCGTCAATCATCGTGAAGATCAGATACGGTTTTCTCCAGCCCAATCCACGAAATGTGTCCAGCATCGACAGACCGTAGAACAGATGACGCGCGTTGACCATGATCGCCAGCAGGAACGCGGCCCACGGGTCGAACGCGGACAACAGCAGATTCACGGTGACGAACTCCATGGAACCGGCGAAGATGACGTAGCCCATGGCCAGCGGGTACACGATTGGGAATCCCTTGGCATGCATGAGTAGTCCGTAGGATCCGCCGAAAAACAGGAAGCCGGCGGCGATTGGCAGCGTGGGCGGCAACGCGGCCCGGAACGCCGTACGCAACAACGCCATATCGGGGGGATCCTTTCCTTCATTGATGTTCCCGTGCATGTGTCGAACGATCCAGCTGCGCTGGACGTGTCCGATGGCGGCCATCGTATGACGTGCATATACGATAAGTACAATCAAATCCGCTAATGGACACGTAAGCGATGCTTATGCAACGTCTATGATGAACGATTATGGACAACCGGTATCTCGCCCTGCGGCACATCGTCGAATACGGCAGCTTCTCCGCGGCCGCCGACGAGCTGCGATGCAGCCAGTCGGCCGTCAGCCAGATGATCGCATCGCTGGAGAAGGAACTCGACGTCACCCTGCTCAACCGGCAGCGCGGCGGATGCACGCTCACCGAGGAGGGACGCCAGCTCTACCCGCTCATCGAACGCTACGTGGAGGACGGTCTGCGCATCCGCGAACGGACCGACGAGATCCTCGGCCTCGACACCGGCGTGATCCGCATGGGCACCATCGCCAGCATCTCCGCCCACTGGCTGCCCGGGCTCATCAGCGGCTTCCAACAGCGTCACCCGAACGTGCGGTTCGTCCTGCACCAAGGCGACTACACCACCATCCAGGAGTGGATCCACAACGGCACCATCGACTTCGGATTCATCAACCCCGCCGCCGCGCGCGACGTGCAGACCATCACCATCAAACGGGGTGCCATGCTCGCCGTCCTGCCGCAAGGTCATCCGCTCGCAGCACTTGACCGGGTGCCATTGGCCGCGCTCGCCAAGGAACCCATGATCCTGCTGGAGGAGGGGCATTATTCCGAGCCGTTGGAGGCGTTCGCGTCGATCGGGCTCAAGCCGAATGTGCGGTTGCGCATCCACGACGACTACTCGATCATGACCATGGTCGAGGCCGGATTGGGCTTCAGCATCCTCGCCGAACTCATCCTCCACCGCACCAGCACCAACTACCGGATCGTCCTTCGACCCACCGACCCGCCCGTGGACCGCACCATCGCCATCGCCTACGCCGACCGCGACAGGCTCCCTCTCGCGGCCAGGCGATTCATCGAGCACCTGCGAAGCAACATCGACGCGCTGCCGTGAAGGGGTTGCCGGGTTGCCTCTGTTGCCCTCTGTTGCCCGGTTGCGGGGGTTGCTGGAAAACGAAAAACCCCAGAACCACGTGGTTCCGGGGTGATGGCGGAGGATACGAGATTCACAACTTCAGGCCGGCTCCGCCCTACTGCCGCTTGGGGTTTTCGGGATTCGCGCGCTCGCCGTACCACCTCTGTTACCACGTCCACGGCGTGTCGTGACGGGCCCTCACGTCATTCACGGGATGGTTGCGATGGGGTGAGGATGCGCCATGTGCCGCGTCTGTCTGAGCCTTCGCGAGTAATGAGCCCGTTTCCCTTCATCGTCTGAAGCGCACGCCATATCGTGTTATAAGACACGCCCAGCGCGGATGCTGCTTGCCGGTAAGTGAGCGACGGATTGTCTCCAATCAGGTTCAGAAGCGACCGCTCCCTTTCCGTCAACCCATTTACAGTCCCATTTACAGTCCCATTTACAGTCCCATTTACAGTCCCATTTACAGTCCCATTTACAGTCCCATCGGGATCATTTATCTGCTCACTTGGGTCGTTTGCAGTCTCATCTTGGTTATGTTCGTCCTTGCTGTGAACAGATAAATCACCCGCAGCGACGTCGCCTTCCACCCAGCGTACGGGGACGAACGCCTCGAACACGTCGCCGTCGTCGAGCACGGGGTCCTTGCCGGAGTAGGGTTTCGAGTACTTGTACAGGTTGCGCATGCCGCTGCCGAGTTCGTCGGCCAGACCGATGTTGCGGAAGAACTTCGCGATGAACGGGTTCTTGGACACCGGTTTGAAGCTGGTGATGGCGAGCTGGCCTTGGAAGATGGCCTTGGAGGCGTTCTCCGTGTGGATGCCGTCGTTGAGGATGAGGAACTTGGCCGGGTATGGGCTGACGAACTCGCGGTGGATCATCAGGTTCGAGACCAGCTCGCGGATGATGATGTCGCGGGGGCTGACGGTCTGGTCACCCTCCAGCATGAACCGGTCGGGCAGGTAGCGCTTCGCGAATTCGGAGATCTGCGCCTGCGCCTCGATCAGGTTCGTGGTCACGATGAGCCGGTCGTCGTAGCGGTCTAGGTTCTCGCGGCGCACGATCACGTCGGTCTTGTACGCGGGCGCGATGCGTGAGATGACCTCGTCCTTGCCGAGCAGCATCACGGCGGCGAGGTTGAAGCCCTCCTCGCCGGTGTCGTAGTTGACGCCGTACAGGTCGGCGCTGCGCATCAGCTCCATGTCGTCCATCTCGGCCCACGGGTGGCCGGGCGTCTTCAACGCGGCCAGCTTGCGCACGCGTGGCAGCAGGTCGAATCGGAAGTCGGATGGCTTGAGGTACCGGTACACGCGCTGTTCACTGAAGTGGTTCTGCTTGCGGATGTGCATCTGCGCGATCTGCGTCTCGCTGGTGATGCGCCGATCCACGTCGGCAACCCGGTCGTAGATCACGTGCTTGAAGCTGACGACGGCAGGGCCTGCAGGGACCCAGACGCGGATCACGAGCCTGCCGTCGTATTCGATGCGTTCGGTCTCGATGGCGGGCGCGACGTTGAACAGTTTGGGATTGCCGACCACGTTCACCAGATTGCGCTCGATGGCTGTGGCCTGCGACCGATTGACGCCTTCGACGGTGCCGTCGTCGAGCACGCCGAGGTAGATCGATCCGCCGAACCGGTTGTTGAACGAGCACACCGTCTCGAATGCGTCCGCCTCGGGCTGGACGCCGCAACGCTTGAACTCGACAGAGATGTTCTCGCCATGCTCAAGCACGGCGGCAAGTTCCGAAGCATCCATGTCGTCTCCCCGAATCGTCCGTCCGTCCAGTGTATCGCGGGGCTGTCCGTTTATCCCATTAGAACGATGCGCATGCCATGCCGCAAGGCTTAACATGCCGATAGAAGCTATTTTCGGGGGTATCGGCAACAAAAAGGGTTTCCAGATTTCTCTGAAAACCCTGTTGGCGGGGGATATGAGATTCGCAACTTCAGGCCGTAAAATTGGCGGAATCGCAACGGAAACCGGCGTGCCGCTTAACTTGCCGCTCTTCTTCGGCGTGTCGTGGAGGTCCGTAAGTTGGAGTCTGACAGGTGTCAACTTATGTGCCGTTCACTCATCGGACGGCCTTGGCTGCTGTAAAGACTATGGTTGAGGCGCCTTTCTCCCCCTCGGATTGTGGGCTCACTACCCGTTATGCTTAAGAGTAGTTGTCTGCTCAACTGAGGGAGAAGAACAATGGCGTTGAATACCACACAGCTGGAACGCTACTACAATGCGCCCATTGGAGAAGTATATGGGGCGGTGAAACACTATCTGGAATCGGGGCAGTCTCGTTTTGCCTTGAAGAACGTCGATGACCTGTCCTGTTCATGCACGTTCTCATCGGGTATCAGCATGACTACATGGGGTGAGAATCTGACGGCATCGGCTGTGCCCAGCGGGGAGGGCACCATCGTCAGACTCACCGTGGCCGGGAAGCTGGGGTCGACGGCGGCCGGCTTCCAGAACTCGCACAACATCACCATCGCCGACGAATTCTTCTCAGGAGTGTCCGAAACTCTTTCTGCGAATAGGTCAGTAGAAGCGTCGAAGAATCCTGAGCCGCAGATGACGCCTAAAGCAGATGTGACATTATTCGCAGATTCTGCAGAACGTCAGCAGCAGTCTCTGTCGCAGGAGAATCCTATGGCTTCAGAAAGAGAGGTTGACGCCACGGGATCCCTTACTTCGGCAGCGACGCCAGTGGCTGCCGAGCCTGACGCTCCTGTCAATCAGGAGAATCATTCGGCTAAGGTCAGAACAATATGGGAGAAGCACAAGGTCCAAATAATAATTGCTGCAATTGTAGTTGCGGCTCTCGTGTTGATTTCCGTAATTGTGTCTGTTGTATCTCGGAGCCTGCGAAGTGAGGAGCGTCTCTCGGTTATTCAAGAAGTGGTCGCGGCTTGTAATCGAAATAACAAAATCAAAGTTCTATCCGATGGGGATTACTCCGATAATCCTGCTCTACAAATGGTGTGGAGCAGTATTCCCGATAGGGAAATTCTTGAATGCATAGCTGCTAATACTGGAATGAGTGAGAAGACCATAGATACGATAGGGTATTCATCTTCTTCAAAAGATAATTCGTCGGCTCAGTGGAATGACTGGAAAGCCGTATGGACGCTTGACGACGATACAATGTATGCCACGATTACGGTCCAATATCTTGGCGATGATGGAAGCTCATTCAAGAAGAAAGCAACGATAGCTGAGTTTACCAATAATGAAGATCAAGAGACCGGTACAACGAAGGAAGAGTCGGAGCCTCAGCCTTTTACCATTAGTTTAGTGTGCTATGTCACGTCAGGTGATATGGATTTGTCGACGCATACAGAACGTATTGACGGTGTCACGAGCCAGAACTATAGAGACACGGTATGGAAGTCAGGTAAGTCGGTTAGCTGCAATACTGATGATAAAGATTCAGAGGCTGCTGGCGAAAAGAGCACCACTGATTATGAAGCTCTGAAGGCGGCATATGGAGACAGAGCAGATAATACTGAGTATGGTATGGGTGTTCTGTATAGTGAGTGTGCTTCTACCTCGTTCATTCAGATGGGTATGCAGACAATGAGCGAAGGGCAAGCCAAAGAACTGTTGGGTGCACTTGTGTTGTGTCCTGATCATCCAAGAGCGGAAGAAATTAGGCAGAAAGCCGGTGCTGACACAGCAAGACTGACGGAAATTCAGTCTAAGCGTCAGCAAGGTCTTATCAAGGATGATGGAACATATAAGGTTCCTTCTGAAATGTCTACTGGCACGTGGAAGACCATGAGTGAAAAGGTCACGAATTGCTACTGGGAAATGCAGGATGCAAACGGTCAGATTTATGACAATAATTTTGTATCTTCCGGAATCGCTCAGACAATCACGATTCCTAATGGCGTAGCCGGGTTCAGTTCTCAAGGCTGCGGCGCTTGGGAGAAACAGTAGAGGTATAGATTCCTGTAAGTGTGCGAGTAGCGCGAGAGCCGGCCCCCAAGATGCTCGGGGAGTCCGGCTCTCGCTTCCATTTCCCCGGCGGGGTTGGCTTTGCTCGTAACCGTAATCAATGGTGTGGAAGAACAGAAGGGGGCTGGTGCATCAGCTCCTCTTAGACATCGTCCGAAGGCTTCATTCGCAATTGCTGGTCCACTCTGGCGCCTGCCAGTGTGCTGCGAGAGTCGCTTGGGCTACTGAGATGGGAGGAGATGCTTGCGCACTTTCTTCAGGTAGTTCTTTCTGAAGGCACCTACCGGTCCGAAGAAGCGTTCGTCGGTGGTGGTCTGCTCGTGGTTCTCGTATTTGCGGGCGGTCAGTTCGATGGTGCAGATGAGATCGGCTACCTGCGCCAATCGATAATCGATCGGAGAACCTTTCCTGTATACGATGGCTTGCTTCGAGAGCGCGTACTCCACCGCGCCGCGAATGGCTTGCGTGACGAGACTCTGACCGCCGTCGTAGTACACCTTGACGGTATCGAAACGTTGAAACAGTTCGAGATGGTCGAACACGGTGTTGACGATGTCTCGTTTGATGCGCATCCCGAGTTGTTCCAAGGTCGCGTAATCGGCCTTCCGGTAAATAAGCGTCACGTATTGCACCGGCAGCTTGTGGAGCATCGACATGAAATAGGCGAGGAGTCGCTTGCGTTGGCTAATGGCAAGGTGCTGGTAGTCATCGTGTCCATTCAGCAGAGGAGAGGCATGCATGGGGATGTCCGGCAATCCGGCATTGCGGAGCAACTGTTCGTAATCCTCGAAAACGGGGATGACCGGATTGGACTGGTTATGGAATACCAGCGTTAGTGCGTAGTACTCGGACTGGAAGCCCTGCTCGCCGGATTCGTCCGCGAAGATTGAGCCGTCCGCCATCACGCCTCCCCTGAAACGAAAAATGCCGGGGGATTCCCCCGGCTCATGGAAGTCTCACATTGCTGCGGACCTGTGTACTGGATACAGTATCAAATTTTGGCGAGCGCCGCAAAACGCGGTTTTGCTGTGGAAAAATCGAGGGAGAGAGTGGCGCTATGCCTCGAATTCCGCCGTTTTGGCAATGAAAAAGCCCTTTTCCTTTGGGTGGGAAAAGGGCGATGGCGGAGGACACGAGACATCGACCTTTAGGCCGGCTTCGCCTTACTGCCGCTTGGAGTTTGCGGGATTCGCGCGCTCGCCGTACCGCCTTCATTACCACGTCCACGGCGTGTCGTGACGGGGCTTCACGGTGTTGTGAGGCGTGGAATGCGCGTGAACTCGCTGCGTCGATGGCTGTGTTGCGGCATCGCTTTCGCTGAATTCTGCGCTGAATACACTGAATTCAGTTATTCAACACTGAATTCAGCGTGGAGATTCAGAGTATCGCTCTCAGCCGATTGCGGAAGCGCACCTAGTGGGGGCCTGCGGTTTCCTTTCTCGGGTTGCTTGTGAGGCTTTACGATACCCGCACATTAAGCTGCATACCTAGGAACTTGACCGTGAAACCTAGGAAGTCTACTGTGGAACCTAGGAAGTTGCGGGGTTTGGGTTCCTGGGTTGCTTCTCGGACATCGCAGAATGACCGAGCAGGAGGGGACTTCCTACTCACGGGACAACATGCGTCAGGCGATCCTCTCGTATCTGGCAGAGCGGAACAGCGCCAGCACATCCGAACCGGCCAATGCGGCGGGGCGTGTCGTCGAAGACCATTCGTGACTACCTGTCCGGTTTGATGGACGAGAACCTCGTCGAAGGCATCGGGTCCAAGTACAGTCCCAAGCGCCGGTACCGGCTGGTGACGTCCGAGTAGGAGCCGAGACCGTGCCGAATGTTTCTGAACCTGAACCTAGGAAGTTACCTAGGAACCTAGGAAGTGGGTGTGGGTAAGGTTCCTAGGTTCGGTTTGTGGGGATGCCTGCGGGGTGCGGAGTTCTGGCTGTGCGTCTTGGCCTGTTGGCTCTCGTCGAGGTCACTGGTTCTTGTCGCCGGCCTCGTCGAGTTGTTTGTTTCCCGCCTTCCGATTTCCCACACCAACGTGAGGCGGTCCGGCAAGGAAGCGGTCATGGGGGTGGGGAAGGTGCCCCACCCGTGCCACCGGGCGCACCCCGGTGTCATAGCGCCGCTCTCTCCCTCGATTTTTCCCGCAACGTTGATTGCGGTGTTTTTGGCTTCGTCATGTATGGGCGTGGATTGCGTACCGATAAGGCGAGTTCATTGATGCGGGTGACGAATGTGCGAATTGCGGGGCTCGGGTCGGTCGGATAGAGCAGCCCGTAGTGCATGACTATCGGTTCGGGCCAGTCCACAGCTACGTTGACAAGCTGTGGGTGAACGCCGGCCCACATGGGTTTGGAGATGAGTAGGTCGCCGGATTCGGCGCAGTCGTTGAACGTGTCGAGATCGTAGTGGTCGATGTCGATCAGCTCGATGGCAGAGTGGTGTTCCAAGAGATCCCGGACTGTGTCGTTGGCACCACGGTGGCGTTTGAGGATGCGGATGCGCGTGCCTTCCAGATCATCCAGGGTGAGCCGCGCCCGTCTCGCCAGCGCGTGGTCGCGCGGAACGGCTACACACAGCGGTTCGGAGTCAAGGGCGAGGGTGTTGCATGCGCCGTCCCAGTAGCCGGCGTCGAACGCCGTGGAGATCAGGTCGATGTCCTCGCCGAGATGGGCGATGATGTCGTTGATGGCTTCGGAGTCGTCGGGCATCGACACCAGTTCCAGACGGATGTCGGTGTGTTTGCCGGCGTCGCGTTGCCATAGGTCGAGGATGCGGCATCCGGGTCGCAGCATCGAGACGCCGAGACGCACGGAAGCGGAGTTCGTGGCCCCCCGCCTCTGCGCCCGGCGTAGGATCTCCTCGCACTGGCGCACGATCATCTGCTCGTCCTCGACGAACTCCTGGCCGGCCTTGGTTGGTGTGACGCCGCTGCGCGAACGCTCGAACAGCGTCAGGCCGTGTTCCTTTTCGAAGGTGTTGACCTGCTTGACCACCGCCGGTGTGGAGATATGCAGCCGGCGACCCGCCCGGGCGAAGCTGCCGGTCTGCGCGGCGGCAATCACCGCATCCAGACGTCTGTCGTACATCACGACCTCCATGAACCATAAGCGTATATAAACCGCTGTTTTACAAACATTTCAAAGAATACCATAGCTACTGCAACAACCAAACGGAAACATATAAACCAATGGGATATAGGTGAGTATGACATCAATCAACGAATCCGCGATCTTCGACCTCGCATGCGAGGACGATGGCACCGAACGTGAGACCCGACGAGCATTGCATCGTGCGGTTCGCTATAGCGCCGGCCTGACCACGTTCGTCACGTCGCAGGCGTTCTTCCTGACCGGCATGGACACCATGATCGTCAACGTGGCCTTGCCGACCATCACCGCCGACCTCGGCGGCGACATGGCGCTGCAGCAGTGGATGATCGACGGTTACACGCTGCTGTTCGCCTCGCTGCTGCTGCTCGCCGGCAGTCTGTCCGACAAGTTCGGCGCCAAGCGCATGTTCTTCTTCGGCACGGCGTTGTTCGGTGCGGCCTCGCTGCTGAGCACCTTCGCATGGACCATGCTGGTGCTCATCGTAGGTAGGTGTCTGATGGGCGTGGCTGCGGCGCTGATCCTGCCGGCCTCGATGGCGCTGATCAACGAGGCCAACCCCGATCCGCGCCGCCGCGCGTTCGCGCTTGGCCTGTGGGGTGCCGGATCGGCGTCCGCATCCGCGTTCGGCCCGCTGTTCGGCGGCCTGCTCACACCGATCCACTGGAGCCTGATCTTCGCGGTCAACGTGCCGTTCTGCCTGATCGTGCTCGCCCTCGCCCCGAAGGTCGCACCGTCGCCTACCCGCGCCATCTCGTTCGGCCGGATCGGCCAGACGCTCGCGCTGATCGGCCTCGCCGCGCTGGTGGCGGGCGTCATCGAAATCGGCTCCCTGGGCATTTCCTCGCCGGTGACGATCGCACTGCTTGCCGTCGGCCTCGCTGCGCTCGTGCTGTTCGTGCTCGCCCAGGCCAAGGTCAGGCATCCGATGGTGCCGCTAAGCCTGTTCCGCAACGACGGCATGCGCATCTCGCTGATCGTCGGATTCATCATGATCTTCAACTGGTTCGGTATGGTCTTCATCTCCACCCTGTTCCTGCAAGGCGAGCAGGGCATGAGCCCGTTCGCCGCCGGACTGGTGTTCGTTCCCTCGGCGGTGGTGATGGTGCTCACCAACGTGTTCAGCGGGCAGGTCATCAATGCGATGGGCACCCGATTCGCCGTCTCCCTCGGTCTGATCGCCATGGCCGTCGGCTTCCTCGCCGCAGTGTTGGTACCCGCGCCGATGCCCGCATGGGTGATCGCCGCGGCCCTGAGCGTCGTCGGCCTCGGCGGCGCATTGGTTACGCCGGCCCTGTCCGGACTTGTTTTGGTGAGCGTGGACCAGCGACAGGCCGGCATCGCCAGCGCCGTGTTCAACACGTTCCGTCAGGTCGGCGGCGCGATCGGTGTGGCTGTGTTCGGCGTGGTCGCCACCTTCATGTCCTCGCTGGACGGCTCGCTGCGTGCTGTGTTCATCGCGGCCGCCGTATTGCTTGTCATCTCGTTCGCCTACGCCCGTCTGCGTTGGTGCGAACGATGATTCGTGCAGGGGAAGCGGTAGCGATCGGCTCTTAGGGGATGGTCGATTCTCGCATGAGGCCCGACCGTCCCCAAGAGCATCGTATCGCCCGTATTACGCGGCTCGTTCCATAGCGTGCCTGTGTTCGTCGGCTTCACGACGGGCGAGTTCAGCAGATGTCTCACGGGATTGTGCTTGAGCAGTGTCTGGCCGCTCGCGTCGAGCGGACGTTCGTACGCCTCATTGAAGATGCCGCGCAGCAGCTCGAACACGCGGCGCCTGGCCACGGCGCCTTCGCCGGCCTTGCCGACCTTCATGCTCGCGGCCCAGTGGTCGATGTCGTCGTCCGTGACGTCGCCCATCGCCTTGGCTCCCAGCACCGGCAGCAGATGATCCCGCAGATACTGGCGGTACTTCTCCTTCGTGGTCTCCTCGATGGGGTCGCCGTTCGCCTTCACGCGCGTCTCCACGTAATCCGTCGCGTACTCGGCGAACGTGACGCGTCCGGCCTTGCCCTTGTTCTCGTTGAACTTAGGCGACTCCCATGTCCCCTGAACGGCCGCGCGGTAGTTGTCGTCGAGCCATTTGGTCGCCTCGGTCTCGAATCCGATCGGGAACAGCTTGACCAGACCGTCCTTCTGCAGTACGCCCGGCCACTTCGAGAATGCCCACACCGGGACGGGGAAACGTGCCTCGATGCGTTTGGGATGCTTCTTGTTCGGCTTGTACACCCAGCTGCCGCTGCCGGGCCTGCGCCGTCTGCCGCTCGCCATGTTCGTCTGCCGCCTTCCGATGGTCGAATCGAGTTGCCTAGGTGGGCTTCTGAGATGCTCTGGGATGAATGAAGGTGGTACAACTTCGACGTCGGGATTTTCTACTACCCCCGTTACCACCTACGATAGCGGTTCTCAGGGTGTTTCACGGCGGAAGAAGGAATGGGAGAAAGCGGCGAAAACAAGCCAAAATCGTTGAAATTCCGCCGTTTTCGGTATGAAAAAGGGCTTTCAGATTTCTCTGAAAGCCCTGATGGCGGAGGATACGAGACCCTAACCTTCACGCCCTCTCGTTCCTACTGCTGACTGGTGTTTCGCGTTTCGACGGTCCCGCGGACTCATCTTCGCGCTCATTCGACGTGAATGGGTGGGAGCCCGTTTCCGCATCTGGGGCGCTGTGGCGGGGCTTTCGCGGTGTTGTGGCATTGCCTTCGCTGAATTTAGCGTTGATTCAGTGTATCGCTCTCAGCCGATTGCGGAAGTGCTCCTAGTGGGGGTGTGGCTTTCTTTTCTTGGGTTGCTTGTGAAGCTTCAAGATGCCTGCACATTAAGCTGCATACCTAGGAACTTGACCGTGGAACCTAGGAAGTTACCTAGGAACCTAGGAAGTGGGTGTGGGCAAGGTTCCTAGGTTCAGGTGGAGGCTGAGTTCCGTCGGGAGTCCGCGGTTCCCGTCTCCGTCATTGTGCCCACGCCATGTCGGCGCGAGTCTTCGCATTACTTGCGGGATGGCTGCGATGGGGTGAGGATGCGCCATGTGCCGCGTCTGTCCGAGCCAGTGCGTTCGATGAAACCGGCCTCTTGCATTGCGCGGAGAGTTCTCCACACGGTGGTGTACGACACGCTTAGTGCGTTAGCCGCCTGTCGATATGTGATTGATGGATTGTTGCGCAGTAGCTCCAAAAGACGTTGCTCTCTGGTTACAGTTTCATTTACAGTTTCATTTACAGTTTCATTTACAGTTTCATTTGGATTTTTTTCCTGCTCATGGGGATCATGTACAGTCCCGGCCGGGTCGTGCTCGGTCTCATCGTGAGCAGGTAGACCGTCTTCGGCGGTGGTGCCTTCCACCCAACGCACGGGGACGAACGCCTCGAACACGTCGCCGTCGTCGAGCACGGGGTCCTTGCCGGAGTAGGGCTTCGAGTACTTGTACAGGTTGCGCATGCCGCTGCCGAGCTCGTCGGCCAGGCCGATGTTGCGGAAGAACTTCGCGATGAACGGGTTCTTGGACACCGGTTTGAAGCTCGTGATGGCGAGCTGCCCTTGGAAGATGGCCTTGGAAGCGTTCTCCGTGTGGACGCCGTCGCCCAGAATAAGGAACTTGGCCGGGTACGGGCTGACGAACTCGCGGTGGATCATCAGGTTCGAGACCAGCTCGCGGATGATGATGTCCCTGGGACTGACGGTCTGGTCGCCCTCCAGCATGAACCGGTCAGGTAGGTATCGCTTCGCGAACTCGGCGACCTGTGCCTGCGCCTCGATCAGGTTCGTGGTCACGATGAGCCGGTCGTCGTAGCGGTCCAGGTTCTCGCGGCGTACGATCACGTCGGTTTTGTAGGCGGGCGCGATGCGTGAGATGACCTCGTCCTTGCCGAGCAGCATCACGGCGGCGAGGTTGAAGCCCTCCTCGCCGGTGTCGTAGTTCACGCCGTACAGGTCGGCGCTGCGCATCAGCTCCATGTCGTCCATCTCGGCCCACGGATGACCGGGCGTCTTCAACGCGGCCAGTTTGCGTACGCGCGGCAGCAGGTCGAACCTGAAATCGGACGGCTTCAGGTACCGGTACACGCGCTGCTCGCTGAAGTGGTTCTGCTTGCGGATGTGCATCTGCGCGATCTGCGTCTCGCTGGTGATGCGTCGATCCACGTCGGCCACCCGGTCGTAGATCACATGCTTGAAGCTCACAACGGCAGGGCCGGCGGGAACCCACACGCGGATTACGAGCTTGCCGTCGTATTCGATGCGTTCGGTTTCGATTGCCGGTGCGACGTTGAACAGTTTGGGGTTGCCGATCACGTTCACGAGATTACGTTCGATGGCCGTGGCCTGTGAACGGCTGACGCCCTCGACGGTGCCGTCGTCGAGCACTCCGAGATATATTGACCCGCCGAACCGGTTGTTGAACGAGCATACCGTCTCGAATGTGTCCGCCTCGGGCTGGACGCCGCAGCGCTTGAACTCGACAGAGATGTTCTCGCCGTGCCCAAGCACGGTCGTAAGTTCCGCAGTGTCCATGTCGTCTCCCCGAATCGTCCGTCCACCCAGTGTATCGCGGGGTGTTTCGGTGTTTCGATTACTCCATCACGGCGATGCGTATACCACATTGCAGGACTCAACACGCCGATGAGAGCCGTTTTTGTCCAGGCCTCATGGTGTAATATAAGTAAGCCGTGTTGAAACAGCCGCAGGTATGTTTCAACACGGCTTACTTATATTACACCTAAGTCCCGCTTACAGCGGGCCCGGGGTAGAGGATGAAGCAATAACAGCGGCGGTACTTCTCTCGGGTGCTCTTTGAGAGTTGATGACAGTAAAACCCTTCCGCAACGAGGTGGAGGGTGAATTAAAACAATCAACGCAAGACGGAAGGAAAAGCGCGCCGGTCGGGCGCGCCTATGGAAGAAACGAGGGGGATGCGGCCGAACTCCCGGCTGTCGCGATAGCGGCGGTCGGGAGCCTGGGCCAATTCCCCCTCCATACGACACGAGGAAAGGAGGGGGAGAACGGCCGGGCCAGAAGGGTTCCATTGGAACCCTTGGTATGAGCCGTAGGCTAGGCGGCCCAATCGGGGCCGCCGCCGGTCACGGCGAACACCGCAAGGATGCGGAGCCGAACCAGACGCCACTGCCGCGTCGATTCCCGCACCGCCGGCCCCGGCGTCATGACGCACCGGAGCGTCATCCCGCCGGCTTCCGTGCTTGGAAACACGTGTTTGTGATACCACGACCTGTTCGTATATAGCGGCCTCCCTAGTCCGGATGGTTCGTTCGTCGGAGGCGCAGCCGGCGGCATGCCGCCGGCGACAGCGGCAACGCACACGTGCCGCGACTGACCGCAATCGCGCATTGACCTTGAGACCTGAGAAAGGGCCGCGCCTGCGCGCGGCCCCAGTTGGGGAAATGCAAGAGACGAGAACCGTGACTGATCCGTTGAGAGACGGGTGTGACGGCGATCGATCCTGTGAGGAGAAAGGGCCGCGCCTGCGCGCAGCCCCGATTCCGGAAACGCGAGAGAAAGCCGTGACTGATCCGTTGAGAGACAGGCACGATGACAGTCGATTCTGTGGAAAAGAAAAAGGCCGCGCCAGCGCGGCCCGGCTTCGGGAATGCAGGAAAGACAAAACCGTGTCAGGTCCGTTGAGAGACGGGTGTGACGGCGATCGATCCAGCGCAAGAAAAGTAGCCGTCAGGCTAGAAACGTCCGCATCGGCCCGACCGATGCGGCATGAATCCGCGCAGAGAGGCCGGTCGGCGGCGAAACGCCGATCGCCGAGCCCGCGGAAGAAAGGGAACTGCAATGACAGGCAATAGCGAATGGTCGCAATGTCAGCAGCCGAAAAACACGAAACGCAGCAAATGGCATGACGCCGCCTACTGGGCCGCAGTGAACGGGCTCATCGCCGGGAACCCGGCTCAGACGGCAAGCCAGGACGAACAGGGCGCCGACGCCGCGGCGCGATACGTGAGAGCAGAGAGGACAACGCTGTGAGCAATACGAACGACATGCAGGACGACATCGACGAGGCGGAGGCGATGTTCGATCGCCAGCTGGGCGAGCCGGATCTCGTCGCCGGTGCCCCGGATTCCGTCAAGAAGCCGGTCTCGGCTGACGTCATCATCCGCGAGGAGACCGACGCCGCCATCGAGGCGAGCCGGTCGGATATCCGCGAGGACAGTGTGCTGGAGGATGTCGCACGACAGACGGCGATGGACGCGATGCGTCGCATCACCGAAAGGGTCGAGAGGACCGTGAAGTCCGACGGCGGGCGTGGTCGACGCCGCGTTGTGGCCCCGCCGAACCCTTGGACGGCGGCGCAGTGCGCGGCACGGATCATGCCGCTCGGCAAGCTGCTCCTCGACGGCGTCTCCGAGGAGGACTACGTCAAGCTGGTCTCCTACAACAAGGCGAGCGGTCTGTACGAGCCGCTCAACGTCGACAGGCTGGCGGTCTCGTTCAACGCGACCGCCAACGGCAGCTGGCGGCGGGACTTCGAGTGCAACCTGAAGGTGGCCTGCCGGCAGGTGCGCAGGGAGAGCGACCCCGACCTGATCGCCGTCAACAACGGCATCGTCCGGTACTCCACCGGCGAGTTCATGCCCTTCGGTCCGGAGCATGTGTTCACCGGCAAGTCCACAGCCGATTGGACGGACCCCGCCACGCCGCCCTCGGAACCCGTGTTCGACGTGACCACCAACGGGGGCCAGCGCAAGCGGCTCGCCGTGTCGGACGTGTTCAACGGGTTCTCGACGGATCCGGACGTCGTGCGATTCCTGTGGGACGTCGTCGTCATGACGCTGACGCCGCTCAAGCACTGGGACATCGCGCCGATCCTGTACGGCGAGGGAAGCTCCGGGAAGTCGACGTTCATCGACATGGTCACGGGTCTCGTCGGCGTGGAGAACTCCACGCGCGCGCAGCTGAGCACGCTGACCACGCGGTTCGGGATGATGCACATCCTCGACAAGACGCTGGTCGCGAGCGACGACGAGAGCGGGACTTATATCGACGACTCCGGTCCGTTGAAGTCCGCCGTCACCCACGGCGAGGTGAACATCGACCGCAAGAACAAGATGCCCGTCTCGTACAGGCTCGGCTGCATGTTCGTCGTCGGTACGAACTCGTATCCGAAGTTCCGTGACCGGTCCACCGGCATCTGGCGACGCTTCCCGGTGGTGCCGTTCGACCGCGTGGTGCTGCCCAAGGACCGTGTGCCGGAGCTCGGCCGGCTCCTCGCCCGGCAGGACGTCCGCGATTGGATGATGTTCCACATGCTCTACGAGCGGCCGCGGGTGACTGGCGTGTCGCTGCCGGAGGCCGTGGCTAAGGCGAACGCCGAGTTCCGGGAGGCCATCGATCCGGTGGCGGCGTTCTGGGGCGAGTACCGCGACGCGTTCACGCGCGACTTCCTGCCGCTGCCGATGCTGTGGAGCGCGTTCAAGCAGTGGTATTCGCGGGAGTTCGGTGGCCGCGGGCAGCTCAAGAGCTCTCGCAACTTCTACGCCGAACTGCGGTCGCTGGTCTCGCGCGAGATGCAGGATCCGGCGTTGCCGGACAGTGCGAAGTGGGTGGAGACGGCCGACAAGGTGAGCGTCGCCGCGTGGGCCGCGGGCACCGAAGAGGCGATCGGCGACCTGTATCGGGACGAGGGCTTCCACAAGCCGCGCGTCGACCGGGTGATCCTGTCTCCGTCCACCGACCAGCTGGCCTTCTGGCTCTCACCCGTTGACGAGCTGTGGAAGAAGACCCGATGCAAGGGGTTTGTCCGCAAGTCGTTCCTCGTGGCGTACGAGGATCCCGATTCGCCGCTGCACGGCAAGACGCCGCGCGCCGTCTCCGAGGAGCAGAGCAAGGCACGGTCGGCGTCCTACCCGAGCAACGGCCGCGGCTGACCTCACGTCGAGAACCGGGTGTGGCGCACCGCGAGCGCCGCACCCCCACACCGATCAGACAGTGCCCGGCGCACGCCACCGCGCCGGGCTCCGTTCGCACCAACAAACCACACATGCCGGCGGTAAGATGCCGGCGGAAAGACAGCGACATGTCCAAGAACACCACCATCTACGATGCACAGATCAAAGCTGCGATGCGCAAGCTGGAACAGTTGAAACAACAACAGGCACAGGAACAGCACCTGCTCGACATCGCCCCCGAGGTCGTCAAGCGGCTTCGAGGCTCCGAGGTCCACTACGAAGGCACCGGCGACGAGATTCTTAAGAAGGTGATCGCCGATATCGAACGCCTGCGCGAGCTGAAGCGTGAGGAACGCAGCGAACGCGCCAGAGCGGCCGCGGCCCGTCGCGCGGCGAAGAAGAACCAAGCGCCCGACTGGCTCAAGTCGGATGCCGTCAACGTCGTGGTGGACGGGTGCTCGGACGACGATGACCCGCACGCAGACGACTACGCCGACATGCAGGCCATGCTGCACGAGGAGGCGGTTCAGGCCGCCGCCGCGGCTGAAGCAGCCGCGTCTGATGGCGATGATGCCGACAGGCCGATGAGCTGGGACGACATCGTCGGCGACTGATGTCGCAGGTGCAAGCCGGGTCCGAGTCGTCGGACCCGGCCAGCGCAGCTGGGGCGACCGCGCCTTGGCGGAGTCGTCCGCCGGGGCGCGGTTTTTGCTTTCCGCGGGAGAGCAAACCGCGGTGCGGCGGAAAGGGGTCGAGGGGAATCCCCTCGCGAGAGTGATATAGCGGTCAATTCCATTGGCCGCTATATCGCCTGCTCGCCATCCATTAGCATGCGCACTTGCATGCGCAAGAGTATAATGAGAATCGTTATATATAGGCGCATGGGTCAGCTCACGCAAGGGAGCATGGCGCATGCGGTAATGCTCGGAAAGGAGGAGCACTATGGTTCGTTCGATGGCTGCGCAGCGGTCAAGCGCCGGCACGCGGCGCGAGCCCGCGGACCGCCGGCTGACGGTGCGCTTCCCACGCCGTCGGTTCGAGCAGATCGACGTGCTCTCCGCGGGCATCCCGCGCGCCCGGTTCGTGCGCCAATGCGTTGAGGCGAGGCTCGACGAGCTCATGGGCGCACCCCATGAGCCGGTGGCGCAGCCGGCCGATTGGAGTCCGTTCAATGATCGTGAACTCGCCCGGCTCGCGCTGGCGGTGAACCGGATCGGCGTCAACTGGAACCAGTTGGTACGCGCCACCAACGCCGGCAAACCACTGCCGTCCGGCGCGTTCACAGCCGACGACGTGGCGCGCTTCGGTGAAGTGTGGCGCGACATGCGCCGTGTGTTCGCTGATGCCGGCATGCCGATGGGGTATGGCGAGTCGGCCGGGCACCGCAGGAGGCGAGAACGATGAGCTACACGTCGGTCCGTCCCGTGCGCAATATGCCGGCGCTGCTGTCGTATCTGCTGTACGGCTCTAAGGGCTCGGAGAAGTACAAGCGGCATCGCGCCGAGCACACCGATCGTGCGGCGTTCATCTTAAACGACGCCGGCAGCATTCGAGCATTCCGAGAGGAGTCCGACCGGCTGCTACGCAAGCACGGGCGCGACGTTGCAGCATACAGCTACGTGATGTCTTTTGCGCCGGACGAACTCGACGTACACAGCAAGGACGACTTGCGTCGATGCGGTGAACTCGCCTATGAACTCGGGAAGACGATGCACCCGGACTCGGAGAGCCTCGTCGTCGTCCATGACGACGGTGAGGGCGGCTGTGCGCACGCGCACCTCATCATTCTCAACCACGACCACCGGACCGGCCATGCGCTGAGCAAGTACAGGAACGCGCGGACGCTGCACGCGATCAACGACAAGACGATGGACGCGTTCGGCATGGAAACGATGAGCGGGCGCGACTCGTGGTCAGTGCGACGTGAGCGGGTCAAGGAGGGCTCATTCGACAGGTTGCTCGGCGACAGACTCATGCAGGCCGCACAGGCCGCTGATTCGTTCGACGAGTATGTCGCGAAGTGCACGGCGGTGGGCATCACCGTGGACGTCAACTCCGACGACAGCCGCGGCATCACGTACAGGATGACGTACGACGACGGGCGACGCGTGCGCAAGCGACGCCGACGAGCAAGCAGCTTGGCACAAGATTTCACGTTCGATGAATTGGCGGCACTGTTCGCCGCAAGGAAACACAACGAAGACAAGGAAAAGGAGAACACGATGGTGACACAACCAGAGGTCTACGTGGGCAAGTCCAAGAACGCAAGCGTCAACAATCCGGGCAGCGTGAAGCCCGAGGTGTTCGTCGCGTCGAGGATGGCCGATGACGATGACGACAGCACGCCGATCATGGAAATCAGCCGCGGGTGGCTTGAGGAGACATACGACGATCTCATCGGCGCGCGCAACAGGGTGTGTCGCGAACGGATGCGCACACTATCCGACGACGCGGTCTTGAAACGACTCAACGAGCATCGTACTAACGAGGATCTGCTGCGGCGAGACCTTGAGGACGCGAACCTGCGGATGGAGTGGGCGCGCAACCGATTCCGCCAGCTGAAGGCATCACAGCCGGAAAAGGTCCAAGGCCACGATGCTGTCGTTTGGATGCTTGACCTGCTCGTTGACAACAGCCTTCAACGCCGTGACTGGTTCGTACTGGCGGTCACCATGCTGCTGCGTGAGCAGTACGCGCAGCACATCGTTCGCGTGAATCGGCAGATCCGCACGCGGCATGATGCCGAGGTGTATGAGGCTCGTGCAGGGATGTGGTCGGCAGAGAAGCGCGCAAAGGCCGCCCGCGAGGCGCTTGATCAGGCCATGTCGGATACCCTCGTGCGCCGGAATGGCTCCGGCAAGTCGATCCTCAGGATCGCGCCGGTCCTCACGGAGGAGCCGCCACAGGATGATGAACCGCAATTCTGACAATCGCATGACGGCGGCACGTTCGGGGGAAGCCGTCGCGGAGCGCCGGCCGGCCTGTAAGGCGAGGGCGGCGCGGGAATCGGAGTCGACGGAAGGCAATCGAACGAAAGGAATGAAATGAGACCGAGATGATGAAGCTCCCCGGGCGGCAACGCCGTCATGCGGGAGCATGACGAACAATGAGGACCGTGAATCCGCAACATGCGGATTCACGGTCCTCATTTTTTTCTTAACAGCGTAGCTGTCTGCGTTTTTCCCCGATCGGCGGGGACGTTTCCCATGGTGATGTCGGCATGAGAGGAGGCCGACGGTCGGGCGAGACGCCGACCATCTCCGGACGCCCCTCCGGTGGTTCCCGTTTGCTGTCGTACGTTCCCGTCCGTGTGTTCGGGAACGGATTTCGGAACCATGACAAACGGCTTGGTCGCAACGTTTCCAGCCGCATGGTTCCTGAGTTCTTCTTCTTTTCCCACCTAACTTCATAAGGAGAAAAAAAAGATTAAGACATATGCCCAATGCGGAAGGTTGGCCGATCGGGGAACTTGGGAACCAATCTGGGGTTGATGTCCGATAATCGTTGGGATTCCGGCGGTTATGGAGGGTTCCATAATGGCGATTCCTTGGGAGCGAGGGGAACGTATCCGGTTTTCGGGGACCGCGTCCTTCCGTGATCACGTGGTCCCACCTCCACCACGTTGCCATTGTGCGGACCGATGCGCCGATGGCCGTCACGTTGACGGGGTTCATTCCGAATACGGTCTGTTCGGATGGGATGCCGCCCATTCCCGGCATCATCAGGTCTGCGGTGTTGGGGGCCGACACCCGCATCAGCCTGCCAGAGAACGGAACGGGGTATCGTCGTGAAAGGATTCGGCGACCGGCGCAAGTCGCAGGGGATCTGCCGTCGCGTGTCGTCGAACACGTGTGACGCCTACGTGGAGAACAGGGAGGCATGCCGCGATGAACGGAACGACTCATTCGAACGACGACGACCGTCCTGTGGCGGGTATGACGCTGTATCTGCACACACTCGACCATATCGTCGTCGATGCCGATGAGGGTCCCGAAGTCTACGACCGGGCTGCAAGCCACGGTGTGCCGTCCGTGTGGATCTGCACGCAGGGCGGTGACGTCGAGGGGCATGGCTTCACCGATATGACCCTCTCCATCCGTCTGAACAAGTTTGCCGCCACCGGATACCGGGTGCATGCCTACTACGGCGTGCAGGAGCGTCATGCAATGGACTGTCTCGACCGTGCCTGGGATGAGAATATCCCCGTGGAATTCGCGTTGTGAAAAGAGTGGAGGCTCCCTCGTGTTTGGCACGGTCTTCGTTGTTTTTGCATCATGACCGGTCGGAGGGAGCCTCCGGGCCACCCCTCGCGGGATGGAGTCATGCCCTTTTGCGCGGCCTTCGAGTTGTCTCGTTGGGACGATGTTGCGGGCATGGCATACGGTTCCGTCTTTTAGGGCGTTCTTGCGTTGTTTTTGCTATGACGACGTCCACGGAACCATATGCAACTATACGCTCGGAAGGGGGTCGTGTTGCTCGGCGATTCGCCGTGCGGACGTGCAGGTGCATAGGTCTGCTGGTTCTTTGGCATGCGGCCGCGGGGCCATGAGTATATGCGGGCGTCGGTGCTGTGGTGTTCGGGTTGTTGCCGTGCTGGTTTCGTGAGACACACCATTTGGCTCCCCCTCCCTGTGGTATGCTTACAACCAGTTATCAATGCAAACGGAGTGTTAGCGGACGCCGGTGATGTGTTGTCGGCGCATTTCCTGCGTTGGCGTTCCGTGGGTTGAGACGAGAGACATACGCCTGTTGGCAGGCGGGAAGGAAAAGGGAACCATGGTGGCTAAGCATGCGAGTGGCATCCGCAAGCGGGAGTCGCATCGTCCGGTCCACAAGATCATGACGGCGGGCCTGTCCGCGATCATCGCGGCCGGGCTCCTGAGCTCGACGGCCGTGGCGTTCGGCGCGACCGCGAACCCGGACGGTTCGATCACCGTCGAATCCGGCGACACCCTCAGCCAGATCGCCGAGCAGTTCGGCGGCGACTGGCACGACTACACCGGCTACCGGTCCGGCGACCCGAACCTGATCTTCCCCGGCGAACACGTCCGCGACTCCAAGAAGGCCACCACCGAGTGCAAGGTCACGATCGACTGGGCCGCCGAGGCGCAGAGGACGTACAACGGCGACTACGGCGTCGACCCGGTGCGTCATGACACGCTGGCCGGCAGGTACGGCGCCGAGGCGGCCGACAAGGTGCAGGACCTGGTGAACCTGATGGTCGCGGGCTCGTGGGCTCCGGGCCAGCCGCTGCCCGCGGGCTACGAGTCCAACGAGTGCCTTGTCTCCCAGACGACCGACGGCGACGATTCCGGTGCGAACACCGCGAACCCGTCCTCGACGCAGCCCGACACCGCCACGCAGCAGCATCATGCCACCAAGGTGTGGATCGTCGACCGCAACGGCCACTTCGAGCCGGTCTTCCGCGACGTGCTCGTGCACCACCAGGCGGTCACGCAGACCAGGGACCATGCGGCGGTCACCCGCACCGAGAAGGTCAAGGTGCGTGACGCCTGGGACGAGCAGGTGAACCATCCGGCCGAATACAGGACCGTGTACCATCCGGCGCAGACCCACGTCGAGAAGGTGCTCGTCTCCCCGGAGCATACGGTGCATCACGATGCCGAGTACCAGGACAGGGTTGTGGTGGACAAGCCGGCCTGGGATGAAAAGATCGAGACGAAGCCGGCCTGGACGGAGACCGTCCATCATCCGGCGCAGTACGAGGACCGCGTGGTCGTCGACAAAGAGGCGTGGGATGAACAGGTCGTGGATGTGCCCGAGCATACCGAGACCAAGCATCACGAGGCCGAGTACCGGACGGTGCATCACGAGGCCGTTACCCACGAGGTGAACCACCCGGCGGTCACCAAGACCGAGAGGAAGCTCGTCTCGCCTGAACAGCAGATCGAGCACAAGGCCGAGTACAAAACCGTCGTGGACAGGCCCGCGTATGACGAGACCGTCACGGTCAAGGATGCATGGACGGAAACCGTCAAGCATCCCGCCGAGTACAAGGACGAGCCTGTCTACGAGACCCAGACCAAGGTGGTCACGCCTGAACAGACCAAGGTCGTACACCACGAAGCCGAGTATCAGGACCAACCGGTCTACGAAACACAGACAAAGCTAGTCAAGCCTGCTTGGACGGAAACCGTACGTCATTATAAGGTATATGATGCTGATGATCCGTCTTGGGTTCGTTATTTTACCAACAAGGCCGATGTTGATGATTGTCAGTATTCTGAACTTCTAAAAGGTCATGCTACCAGCGTGACATGGTGGGACGAAACCGTTAACCACCCCGCTGAGTATCAGCAAGTCCAGGTCCAGACCGGCACCAAGAAGGTTCTCGTCAAAGCCGCTTACGACGAGACCGTCACGATTCCTGCTGTGACTCAGCAGGTACAGGTTCAGGTCGGCACGAAGAAGGTGCTCGTCAAGGCCGCCTGGACGGAAAACGTCCAGCATCCCGCCGAGACCAAGGTCGTCCACCATGACGCCGTCACCCATCAGGAGCTCGTCAAGGCCGCCTGGACGGAGACCATCCCCGCCAAGTACGAGGAGGTCACCGTCACCGTCAAGCCGGCATGGACCGAGACCGTGGTGGACAAGCCGGCCTATGATGAGCAGGTTCTCGTCAAGGAGGCTTGGACCGAGACCGTCACCGTTCCCGCGACCTATAAGACCGTCCATCATCCGGCGGTGACTCATAAGGAGTCCGTGCTTGTCAAGCCCGCCTATGAGGAGAAGGTCGAGCATCCGGCCGAGTACCGGACGGTGCATCACGACGCGGTCACGCATACCGAGAAGGTCAAGATTAAGGACGCGTGGGATGAGACGATCCCCGCCAGGTACGAGGAGAAGACCGTCACGGACCGCGAGGCCTGGGACGAGCAGGTCCTCGTCAAGGACGCTTGGGTCCAGACCGTCCATCACGCCGCCGAGTACGTGGACAGGACAGTCGTCGTCAAGCCCGCGTGGCGCGAGACGGTCGTGGTGCGCCCGGCGTGGAGCGAGACGGTCCGCCGCGAGTCGGGTCGTCGCTGGGTCGAGCCGACCGGCCACTGGGAGTGGCGCTGAGCCGCAAGGTCAGACATCGCTGATGAAACGGAGTCCCCGTCGAGATAATCCCGACGGGGGCTCCGTTTTCGTGCGATAAGAACGCAACGGGGACGTACTCGATACAGGCGAGGTCGAGGAGAGCCGTCGTATGCCGTTCCTGCTTTGCATCTACAGTAGACGCGTCGAAGCGCTACTGGAGTCCGTCGAACAGGTCTTCGACCTTGATATCGAGTGCGTCTGCGATGTAGTAGAGCGTTGAGATTTTGGGCATGCGCCGCGCCTGCTCGATATAACCGATTGAGACGCGGTCCATGCCGACCAGTTCGGCGAGTTTCTCCTGCGAGTATCCACGCTCGCGGCGCAGGTTCTGTACGCGTCGGCCGAGACGCGTCAGATAGGCTTGGAAACCGTCAGTTTGCATATTGTCGATTGCATGACGTCGGCGGTCGCGAAGCCACTAACTCATAGTTAGCAGTTGCCTGTCTGTGGTGCCCGCTCTCGTGTGTAGAGGCCGCCGAGGGCCTGTCGCTCCTCACGCGTGGGCTTGTATCCGAGCGCAGAGAGCGCGTTGGCCAGCGGAATCGCCTCGCGTTCGATTGCTTCGCCGTCGAGCCACACGTACCAATCGATGGCGTCCTCGGCGTCCGCGTACAGCAGCGACAGCAGCGCCATGAGCGGGTTCGTGCGGATCATGGCGTGGAGCTCCCTGTCGAAACGCGCGCGGGAGACGCCTTCGTCGTCGTTGCCGGTGATGCGCAGCCACAGGCCCGTGGCGTCACCCATAGGGTCGGTGTACCGGTCCTCGAACCGGTTCGTGACGAATCTTGATGCCAGTAAGGCGACCGCGGCCTCAAGACTTTGCGGATGACGCTCCGACGCGATGATGCGCGTGATGAAATCGATGTGCCGTGCGCGGATGCGTTCGGCGATGATCTGGATATTGGCCATGAGGTCGGTCCCTTTCGTTCGGTTCGACGGGTGATGTGCCCGTCCTGTCGAACGTTGGGCCGTCGCGGCGTCGCCGCGGTTTTCCGCTGCTATGGGGGTGGTGGGTGTTGCCTTGTTTTCCATAAGGGTCCACGTGGGGGAAGCGGGGCCTTACGAGGCCGACGATATGAAGGCATGCAATGCGGGGTATTGCGGCATGGTGCCTGTTTCTGGGATCTCGTTCCTTTACGACGTATGGTTTCGCGATGTAGGGAACCGGTCATAAACGTTGTGATTCCAACGATTGTGGCACAGTGGCATGCTGACGGTTCCCTGGTCCTCCAGAATGGACGCCTCCCGCATATCACATATGCATATGTTGTGTTTTCTCTTTCTTATACAACAGAGGAAGTGGTAGAGGAACTCGGGAACCTGGATGCCTGCGCCCTTGATATTCCAACGGTTCCATTGGTTCCGCAACAGGTTCCGGAGTCCTTGTACAGGAACGCCGCCGCCCGATGTGTAACTACCTCTCGCCGTCCGCCGCCACGATGCCGCTCCTCGTGGACGGTGGACAATCGTCGTCTTCCAACGCGCGCCTGATCGTGGAGATGCCGACATGGTAGCTGTCGGCGAGTGGTTGCAGAGTGCGGCCGCGTGACCGCAGCAGGCGTACGTCCTCACGCTGCTGCGCCGTGAGCTTCGGCTTTCGACCACCTTTGCCAGAGGCGTGCGCTGCGGCCAGACCAGCCTTGGTGCGCTCGATGACGAGTGAGCGCTCGAACTCGGCCAACGCCGCCATGAGGGTGAAGACGAGCTTGCCGTTCGCCGAGCTCGTGTCGATTTGCTCGTGCAGGCTCTTTAGTTCAGCGCCCTTCGAGTGGATGCGATCGACGAGATCGAGCAGATTTCTTGTGTTGCGTCCGAGCCTGTCGAGCCGCCACACGACCAGCGTGTCGCCTTCGCGCAGGTGGTCAAGCGCCGCGTCGAGCTGCGGCCTGTGAGCTTTTGAGCCGGAGACGCCTTCATCGGTGAAGATCCTGTCGCATCCGGCGGCGTGCAGCGCGTCGAGTTGGAGCTGTGGGTTTTGGTCAAGCGTCGAGACTCGCGCGTAGCCGATTTTCATATCTTCCTCCTTGCAGCGCAGCGTTATTGATAACCATTCTCATTTTACTCTCGATGTTCTTGCCATCCCATGCTTGGGGTCTGTGGCGCGATTGCCGTTTTTGCCGTTGCATGGCTGCATTTCGGCACATTCAATTCCGGCAACGAGAAACGGCAAGCTTCATGCCCATTTCCGACGGCCTTTCGCGAGTGGGCGGCTTCTCTGCCGCTACACGAACGTATTCCGGCAACATCAGACTCTTTGAACAAGCATCAGAAAAAGGAACTCCGCCCCATCGGGGCGGAGTTCTAGTGTGCTCAGCTTTCATTTACGCATGCCGGGGTAATCCCGCGACTGACCACGCTCATCACGATAGCTGCGAGCGTGCAGTCCTGATCGATGAGCAGCGCTGTCATCGCATGACGAACCGGTTCGGCCGTGTCGCGACCTGCGAGCCAAGCAAGGTACGCGATGGCTGCATGCGGCTGAACGGCGTACATTCTCGGCCATCCGGCCATCGTGTCCAACGTCTTCAGTGCGCATTCAAGTCGGGCGTTGTCGATGCGCGCATCCGGGTCTTTGAACGCACGTGTGAGCAGCGCGGTCATGCCCTCGCGGGCGCGTTCCGACCTCGGGTCGGTCGCGTAGGCGAGCATGTCGTCCACGTTCAGTGTGTCGTCGATGACCGTGGCGATTAGTGCGTCGCGCACTGCGAGTTGCATGCGGATCGCAGTCGCAAGGCGGATCGTGTCGTGCTTGGTGACGATGCCCGCGCGCTGCTCGCGCAGCGCCGCCAACCAGTCCGTGAATGCGGGGCGCAGGTACTTGGCAAGGGCTTCAGCCCGCCCTTCAGCGGTCAGCCGCTCGCCGAGCATCTGCATCTCCTCGTCCAGTTTCTCTTGCGTCGGCGCTCCCTTCGCGGTCTCGGTGATGTCGCTTTTCTCGATGGTTATGACGGTCATGGCTTCTCCTTGTCGAAATGACTTTTATTGGTCACATCAACATTCGCGCCGGCTTGCCGGCGTTTTGGGAAAAGCCATAACCGCGGGTGTTCAGCCCAGTCCGGCAGCGTCGAGCACCTCGTAGCGGTCGTACTTGTCCGCGTCCGGCACCGGTTGCGAGGTGTCCAGCCAGCCGTAGTCGCCAAGCTCCACGTAGCCCGACGCAACATCATCGCGACCGTATTTTGCAAAATCGAAATATATGTCGAGACTACCGTCGAGTATCGCGTGACGCACGTCGGGATCGCGGTTGATTTTGTCGTATCCGTAGCGTTCTTCACGGTCTGGCGTGTTCTCGATGGTGACGTTATTCGGTAGATCGTAGGGCGAATACGCCATGTCATCCAGTTGAAGAATCGCGTTGCACAGCATCAGCGCGTCCGACGCGCCCGGAAGACAATAGTCGATTGCCAGTTCAAGCCGGTCCCAGTCCTCGTCGGTTGCCAAATGCTCCTTCGCCAACGTGGCCAGAGCGTTAAGCTCGTCGAGGTCTTGGTATTCGTAAACCGTCCAATCAAGACGTTTCAGAAGGCCGTCTTTTTCGAAGTCGTGAATCGCGTATTCGTCGTCGGCACCGTGCCATTGGAACACACGCTCGTCCAGAAAACCGTCGAGCTCGTCCTGCGACACTGGCAACGTAATCCAATCGCCACGCATGAAGCCTGCGTTGTACGCGGCGAGATTAGCGACATAGACACGAATCTCATAAGGGGCGATGTGGGACGGAACGATGGACGTCGGGTTTGATTGCATGATGGTTCCTTTCGTGAGATGGAGGTGCCTCGGAAAGGCCATCGGCGGCCGGCAGGCCGTTTCGCCCGCGCGACCGCCGATGTCCGCTTATCGTCGCCGTGTCAACCTTCGACGTACTCTTTCAGGGAGCGGTAGGAGATCAGGAAGATGTGCCCCGACTTGCGGGCCTTGATCCTGCCCTCTCGGATGAGCCGATACACGCTCTTGCAGTTCCTGAATCCGAGCAGCCGTGTGGCCTCGGCCACGGTCACGGACAGTGGTTCCAGTCCCGGATACAGGGTCCGTCTTCTGCCGGTCGTCGTGCTGTCGTCTTGCCTGTATGCTTCCAGTGTTCCTCGGGTCATGGGTGTTCCTCTCCATATGGTGTTCTATGTGTCTGTTCATGCCGGCTCAGCCGGTCGAACCGTTCGCCGCGTCCAGCAGTGCGATCGTGATCTCCGTCTGGACCGGTGGGGGCAGGCGGTTCAGGAGCTTGGGCCGCTGCTCCGGCTTGAGCCCTCTGATGACGGCGAGTCGTGCCGCGGGTTCCATGCCGGTGACGAGGGTCGCCAGCTGGGAGAATGCGTCGTCAGTGTTCGTCGCGCCGCCGGCGCGGTCTTTGGGCGCTGGCTCGTGCGCCGGTTCGGTCTCGCTGTGCGGGGCGAGTCCGGCCGATTCGGCTTCGGCGTTCATTCCCGCCAGAATCTTGCCGGTTTCGTCACTGGTGAGGTGTTGATAGTGCATCGCCGTCCTCACCTGCGTGTGGCCACCCTGCGCCATCACCGCGCGGATGCTGTTCGTGTACGAGGCCGTGCGCGTCAGCGCCCGGTGGCGCAGGTTGTACAACGGCGGGGCCAGGGCGTCCACGCGCGGTACGGCTCTGCGTGCCCTGTAGTAGGCGTTGCGCAGCGTCTGTGATTTGACGTAGGTGTGGCTGCGCTGCCCCGTGAACAGCAGGGCCGCGGGCCTGTCGTCCACGAACCTGTCGAGATGCGCTTGGATGACCGGCACGAGCCACGCCGGGATGCGTTCGTCTCGTATGCTGCCGCGGGTCTTGGGTTTGCCGGCGATGACGATCTTGCTGCCGTCGCGGCTGACCTCTTTCGCGTTCTTGGTGACGTGCACCGTGCCGCCTTGACCGTCCGCATCGAGTGCGATGTCCCGTCGTTGCAGGGCCAACGCCTCGCCGGGGCGCAGCGCGAGCTGTCCGCACAGGTAGATGGTCAGCGCGAGGCGCGGCGGCATCGCGTCGTGGATGGCTTTAAGCTCGTCCATGTCGATGTCGACGTATTCGCGGTCGCTGTCCGGTCTGGGCACTCGGATCCGTATCGGGTTGCGTTCGAGCAGCGTCTGTCCGCTCGCGTCGAGCGGCTTCTCGCACGCCTCGGCGAATATGCCCGACAGAAGCTCGAACACGCGGCGTTTGATGACCGCGCCCTCGCCTGCCTTGCCGATCCTCATGCTGGCCGCCCATCGTTCGATGTCGTCGGGCGTGATGGAGGCCATCGGCAGCGAGCCCAACACGGGCAGCAGATGATCCCGCAGATACTGGCGGTACTTCTCTCGCGTGGTCTCCTCGATGGGTTCGCCGTCTCGTTTGACCCGGTGCTCCACGTAGTCCGTGGCGTACTGGGCGAACGTGACGCGCCGCGCGAGCCCTTCGTTGCGGGCGACCTCGGGCGGCTTCCAGATGCCCTGCTGGATGGCCCGTTCGGCGTCGTTGAGCCATTTCTCGGCCTCGGTCTCGAAGCCCTCGGCGAAGCGCTTCGTGTAGTACTCGGGCAGCATGCCCGGCCACTTGTAGTATGCCTCCACGGGAGGCTTGTATTTCGCTTCGATGTACTTCCGGCCGGATCTGCGGCTCGTCTTCAGTGAGACTGTGCCGAACCGTCTTCTTGCTCTCGCCATTGTCCGCCGCCTTCGTGTGGAACGTATCGTGGATCGTCTGTGGGGGACCGTGGCTCGTCAGTGAATGACGTAAGGTCCGCGGTCCATCTCCCCAAAACCTCGACCGCCGGCTCCCACGGAGCCGGTTCTCCATGCGGGGTATTCGACGGGACGATGGCGAACGGTCATATCCCTTCTGGGGATGTGGCTTATCGGAGAAACGACGTGAAGCATGGCGATGCCATACGAATGTGATGGAATTGTGATGGCGTGAGTGCGCCCGGGCGACGTGAAAAACGCTCACGTATGCGCTCACGTATGGCGAGGGGAAAACGGTCCCGCATGGCCGTTGGCGGAACGGCGACGCCGCCCGCCCAACAGTCCGAAAACGTTGCAATTCCGCCGTTTTCTCGGCATTCCGGCAACAAAAAAGGGCTTCCAGATTTCTCTGAAAACCCTGTTGGCGGAGAATACGAGATTCACAACCATATAGCCCAGAAACGGCGTAATAACGCCGATAACAGGCTTACCGCCTAAGTGCCTTACCGCTTAAATTACCGCTCTAGCGCCTGTTCACGGGTTGGAACCGCGCGGCCTCCACCACCGCCCTCAATGCCTCCAACACTAGCAGCAGCGTACACCGCGACATGGCAAGAAGAAGGCCCGGCGCTCGCAAGCAAGCCACCGGGCCAACCCCTCAGCCGAAGGGATTCACGCCGCCCTAGCCGCGCACCTTCTCCACCGGGATACCCTCATACAGGGCGGTGAGATAGGCGGTAACGGCTCCAAGATCGTCAAGCCATTGTTGCAGCGCGTCCGTCTTGTCGGCGAGCGCTTCCGGTTCCTCGGCGTCCTCGAACAGCCAATAGGCCGTGTCGCCCGGCTGCATGGTCAGCGACAAGAGCGGTCGCGGGTCGCCTTCCGTCATACAGCTTACGGACGCGGTGAACGCGAGATTGAACGGCTCGCAAGCGGTCTCGAACAGCAGCACGTCGCCGTGCGGTTCATCCACGCGGACAACCCAGCCGGGCGCGTGGGCCAATTGCAGCGGGGGGGGGGGGCGATGGTTCCGGCCTTCTCGATGATCTCGCGCGGGGTCATGCCGTCACCTCCACAAGCCAAGCGGCGAGACGCCGCGCCTGAGCGGGGTCGAGGTCGGCCACCACGTCGGTGATGCCCATGCAGCCCATGCGGACTTCCAGCCTTCCGGCGCTCGCGGTCAGCTTCAAGGGGCGTCCGGGGTCGGTCGGGTTGTCGAACGCGAGCGCTTGAACAGTGTGTTTCATCATGGTTCCTTCCAGCCGGACGGCAACCACGATAGAATCGGTATTGCTTCCGGCTAATGCTCTGTTAGGGATTGTGTTATCTGTGAAGCGTCCGGCCCTATGGTGTTCCAGCACCGTGGGGCCATTCTTCTACTTGTTGGCTAGGTTCCTCAGATCGTCGCACTTGAGGGCGTCGGCGAGCGCTATAGCGCGTTCCAGCGGCATGTTTCGCCAATCCTTCGCGCCGCGCTCATAGGCGCTGATAACCGGCTGGGGGACGCCGCTTGCTTCGGCTAGCTGCTCTTGCGTTAATCCGGCTGCTTGTCTGAGTTCCTTCAGGGTCATGGGCTTCACCTCCCTTTTATCTAGTTACATATCTATTATAGATAGTTAGCTATATATCCGCAAGTGGTGGGGTGAGTGTCCCTCCCGCCCCGGTCAGGCGCTCCACAGGGCATAGCGCCCATATCCCCCCGCGATTTTTACCCAAACCGCGAGCAGCCGCACCGGCTCACACGTCATCCAAGCCCATAGACGTATCCGCCTCCACGTCCGCCCCGGTCTCGGCGAGCAGATCACCACCGCTCTCACGTTCCCGCAAGTCCTCCAAGTCCTTCGCGGTCTGAATGAAGATGCGACTGATAGGCGCGATGTCCCTAGCCTGAGTGGTCTCGTCGTCCAAGATGCGCCGCAACCGACGCAACACAAGCCTTAGAGCATCCTCATACGATGGCAGCGGGTCGAGCATGTCCATAAACTCGCCCTCGCTCAAATCGGTTTTCGTATCATGCCGCGTGGCGTTATCCGGCTCCACGCCGTCCGCCTCGGCTTCCGCCTTGCGCTCGCGGTACGCCTTGAACCTACAGGCGTTAGAACAGTACTTGCGCGGCCTACCGCCACCCTTCGCCACGAACTCGCGGCCACATTCAACGCATTTCACAACAAATCCCTTCGTATCAACCTTGTGGAAAATTCGGGCGGGGAGAAAACGGCCCTATGCCCGAGGGGGCCGCGCCGGGGTAGGGGAGGGGCAACCCCCCCTACCCCTTGGCGGTCGTCTACCATTCGCCGCTAGTGCTCAGATCAAGCGTGGTGAACGGCAGCGAGGTCAACGGCGGTTGCGGCTTGTGTTCGAGTTGGGCGCGCGCGTAGGCGTCCGTCTTGTTGCTCTTGAGCCTGTTGCAGCGCCTATGCACAAGACGGCAGTTGCTGAAGGCGAGCGGGTCGCCGCCGCGCGACACCGGCACAAGCTCGTCAACCTCGGCGCTCATAGGGTGAGGCGTCTTCAGCGTCTTGTCTACAGGCTTGCCGCAGATCGCGCACACGTCGTATGCGGCCAACACTCGCTTACGCAGTTGCGAGCGCCGCCAACCGTTGCGCCTTCTCGGATTGCTGCTAGCCATAATCATTAGTCCTTGTCTACTAGATCTAGTCAGTGGCGGGTCGCGAGCGCCGGGGTGGTTCCTCGTCTGCGAGCGCTCGCCGTCTTGAATGGGGCGGGTTACTGTTCGTCGCCGGTGAGCTTGCCCAGTTGGGTGATGATCGCCGCTAGTTGGGCTTGCTGGGTGGCCGCGCGGGCTTCGTCCAATCGGCCCATTGCGGCTAGCCGCATGTTCAACTGTTCGAGGTTGTCGGCGATGCGGCACATGGCTTCCGTCTTGAGTTGGTCTCGGTGGCGCTCGCTGTCCTTGTACAGGCCGTGAACGTCGCCCGCGTGCTGGTATTGGTGAAGCATGGTGTCGGTGCTCATAGGTTCACGCCTCGCTTCTCCAGTTCCGTGGCGGTCTTGTTGAGCCACAAGCCGGTGTTCTTGACCTTGCGGACGGCGAGCAGTTGCCCGGTGGTCAGCTTGGCCCAGTCCTTCACGTCGCCGGTGGTGGTCAGGCTCGCGGCCCACCGCTCCGAGTCGGGCGTCACTTCCGTGGAAGGCGCGGGCGCTTCCGAAGCGGGGGACATGTTGGACGCCATACCCTCATATGAAGTGTCCAATGTGTCCTTTCCGTCCAAAGCGTCCAGCAAATCGGGTTGCGAACCTTCTCCCATACCCTCTCTAGAAGTGTCCAACGTGTCCAAAGCGTCCAATGTGTCCAGCTTCGGCGGTTCCAGCTTCAGCGTCTCCCATATCTTCAGCGTCTTCCACGCTTGGGAGAACGCCGTGAACCGATAGCCGCGTTTGGTGTGGTCGCGGTTGCGGCTCGCCTCCACACCGGCCTTCTTCAGCATCGAAGCCAAGCGTTTCGAGGTCAGGCGTCCGAAGTCGCCCGCCTGTTCGTCGCCCCATTGCTTCGGGTCGCTGTAGGCGAGCGCGTCGCACATCTGCTGAGAGCCGACGAACGGCAGCGTGGCCCACTGGGTAGCCCACAATTCCGCGATGTCCTTCAACAGGACGATGTGCGGTGAATCGTTGGCAAGCCCCATTTCGGCGTCCGTCTTGGCCTGTTCTACGAACTCGGCAGACAGACGGCGCACGGTGTCCAGCCATTCGCCGGACTGGGTTTGAGCGATGCGGGCCAACGGCAACCACACTTCCTTGTACCGGCCCTTGACCGATTCAGGCAGCACCGGGCGCGGCTTGATGGACGCCTTCGCGCTCGCCGCCCATTCGGGTAGGTCGCGTTTCAGGTCGAGATATTCCGCGTCGTCCTCCTCGATCATCTCCCAGTCGGATTCCTCCACCTCATCGGTCGGGTAGAGGAACACCGGGATACACCGTTGCCTTGTGTCGGCTGGAAGGTCGGGGTTGTTGCCCGCGAACACGGCGGGCGCGTGCGTGCTCTTGCGCACCACCTTCCAACCGTGCTTCTTGTCCGGTTCCTGAATCGTGCGGCTGCCGCCCTTCTTATAGCCGGTGTTCACCACGGCGATGAAGTCGGCGGTAAGGGGGTTGTCCTTGCGTAGGCTCCTGTCCGCCTCGTCAACGAGCAGCACATAACCCTGATCGGCCAAGTTGGCGAGCAGCGACGCCGAACTGATCGCGCTCAGCGTCTCGGACTTCGCCCCAAGGTGGGCAATCCATTCCAGCATTGTGGTCTTGCCCGCGCCCGGCATGATGCTTGTCACCAACAGGCGGGGCGTCGTGTACAGATCGCGGTAAACCCACGTGTGCATAATCCACAAGGTGAGCATCCTCAGATCGTCGTCGGTCGCCCCCACATACCTTTTCAGCAAGTGGAACATGCGGTTAGCAAGCTCGCTGGGGTCGAAACCATACCCGCCCTCACTGGACGGTTCGGACGGATAGGACACATTGGACGGATTATTAGGGGTGGGGTCGAACTGGTCGGCCTCCGGCTCCATGTTCACGGTCGCTTTCTCGATCATGCCGCCGCCTTCCACTCGTCGGCGAGCGCCGCCACGGTCTTATCCCAAGACGCGCCCGCCTGAGAGGCGATGAACTCTAGGACGTTCCCGCCCCTGTAGTCCAAGCGTCGGGCGCTCGCGGCCATGCGCTGCCGCATGTAATGGAGGTCTTGCCGGTTGCGGGTCGGCAGCAAGCCGAGCGCAAGCACGCTGTCAATCATCGTGTCGGTCTTGCCGGTGCGGATGATCTTGTGGCCGCGCTTCGGGAACGGCCCGGTGGTGAGCGTCGTCCGGGCGTCGGCGCACAGCAGCGTGGCGGCTTGCAGCATCCTCAGGGCGGGCAAATCGTCGTTCTTGGCGGTGAACGCTATCGAGGTCGGCGCAATCCAAGAGGCATAGGCGCACATGGTCAGGCAGCGGGCCGTGTCGATGGCGTCGTGGGTGACGGTCAGCTTGTAAAGGCCATAGGCGGTCTCCAGCAGATAGTCGGTGGTGGCCTGAAGCACGTAGCCGGGCGTATTGGGGTCGAAACTCTCGCCTAGAATGGTGATTGAATCCTTGGCCCCGACATTCCCGGTGTTGGGGTTCTTTTTTGCTTGCATGGCTTATTCCTCCCCCGCGAACTTGCGCACGCTAGAGAGGTTCACAAGGAACGTGTTGCCGACCTTGCGCGCTCTGATCTTGCCGGTGCGGATAAGCCCGTACACGGTCTTCGTGTCCTTGTAGCCGAGCATGGCCGCGACTTCGGCGGGCTTGGCCGTCAACTGCTGGTATTGAGTACTGGTACTCATTGGAAGTTTCCTTACTTCCGGGGCAAGGTGAAGTAACCGTTTCCAGTCCCTCACGGTGCCTGTTGCATCGTTCAACGAGTTTCGACGCCACCATGTGATGTCAGGCCCTTCGGCACTTATCGGTTTCGGCCTTTTCGGCCCAGCCCCTCGGCTGTAAATCTTCTACCGGCTTCCGCCGCCCTCGGCTTTCCGCTTCGGGGTTCGGGCCGTGCGGCCCGGACTGTTGACTACCAATATAACACCACGAAACGGATTATCTAGTACCGGAACGGAACGTAACGCCGTCCTGTTGGGCCTTGAGCATGACGGGTATCGTATGCCCCTTCATGTTCTGCACCTTGTATTCCTCGGCGTGGTTGGCGTGCGTGGCCGCTACCGTTCTCCAGCCCTTCACCATGTCAGGTGTCGGCGTCTCGCCGTGCCGCTTGGCCTGATCGTATCGTTTGAACGTGTACCCGGTCGCATACGCGCACCGTGCGAGCATGGACATAACCGCCTTGCTGTCGGTCTCTTCCACGCCCTCGATAATCCGGTCTCTGAAGTAGATGAACCGCGAGCGCTCGCGGGTGTCGATGATCTCGCCGCTAATCAGGTACGTGGAACCGTCTCCGGTCGGCCTCCATTCGCCCTTCCACCACGCAAGCATGAAGTCGTGGTAGATGTCCACGAACGACAGCGTGGCCGATTCCCTCAACGTGTGCGTCTCTGGTTCCTCATCCTCGCCGGTCGGCTGTAATGCCGACATGCTGATGTCATCGAACACGGCCCCGATCTCGCGCCATAAGGGCGGTTGCCCTTGAGTGCGCCACTTCAGCGTAGTATCAAACCGCTTCAGGCAGTCATACACCACGTCAAGTGTCTTGTTCAGGTTCTTGGCCTTGTCGTATTCGGGCTTCATGTCGTTGAACTCTTTACGCCCGCCCCTGAGCATGTCGAGCCACACGGTGAGCGCCAACGCCTCGAAACCGGTCAGCAGCTCCAAGGACTGCACGCGGTCGAGCAGTCGCGCCGCCTTCCGCCTGTTCTTGCTGTCGTCCGTCACTATGCCACCGCCTTGATTAGTCCCTGTATGGTGTCAACCTGAACCGTGGAAGGCAGCAAGGCGAGCACTTGGCCCCGCTGCTCATCGTCCAAGCCCCTGAGCACCGTCAACCTCGGTTCCAAGTCCAGCCCGGCCAAGGCGTCGGCGAGCGCCCGCGCCTTCTCGTCACTGGACGGATTGGACGCTTCGGACACGTTGGACGGATTATGAGAGGGTGTGGGGTTGTCGGTCTTGGCGGTGTCGGCGCTCGCCGACGTGCCGCCCATAGAGGCTTCCACCTTCTCCAACAGTCGCCGGTCGGCGTCCTTGCTTGACTGCTGATAGGTCGCCACGGTCTTGATGTTCGTATGCCCGCCCAATCGCATGAGTTGGCCCACGGTCGCGCCCTCTTCCGCGTAATGCGTCAAACCGGTGTGCCTCAGGTCGTGGAAGTCCATGCCCTTCAACGCCGGGATATTCACCGCGTCTATGGCCTTGCTGAAGGCGTTGCGCATGGATTGGCCCCGGACTATGCCGCGAGTGCGCACGCCCGTGAACAACAGGGCCGTGGGCCGCTTATCCACGTAGGTATCCATGTGCCGCCTGATCTCGGCGACCAACGGGGCGGGTAGTTCGATGTCTCTCTTGCTGCTCGGCGTCTTCGTCTCGCCCAACACCGCTACCTTATGTCCGTTCTCGCTGATCTCCTTGGCACTTCGGCGCACATGCAGCAGCGCGGGCGTCTTGTCCAGTTCGAGGTCTCGGCGCTGCAAGCCCAACACCTCGCCTTGCCTCAATCCCAGCGTTCCCGCCAACAGGACGCCAAGACGGAGGTTCGAGGGCATGGCGTCGGCGAGCGCCTGAACCTGTTCGCGCGTGGCAATCACGTACACGTGCTTAGTGGCGGGGCGCGGCACCTTGAACTGAACCGGGTTCACCTTGATAAGCGTCGTGCCCAATTCATCCAAGGGGGCGGTGGCCGCTTCGGCCATGATCGCGTCCAGCAGCTCGAACACGTGGCGGCGGATGCTCTCGCCGCGTCCGTCCTTCGTGACGTTCATGCTGTCGTACCATTCGCGGATATTCGCGGGCTTGATACTGTTCATGGGCAGATCGCCTAGAACCGGGTTCAGGTAGTCGCGTAGGTATTGCGCGTACTTGTCCTTCGTGGTCTGCCGTATCGGCCTGTTGTCGCCCTTGCGCCGGTTCTCCACGTACGCTTGCGCGTAATCTCTGAACAGCACCGTACCGCCCGCGTTCCTAGCCTCCAACACTTCGGGCGGCTCCCACGCGCCAAGGTCGATAAGGCGTTTCGCCTCGCTCAGCCATGCGTCGGCCTGAAGCTCATAGCCTTCATCGAAGTTCCGGTGAATACGCGCCGGAAGATGCGGGTAGCGTTCGCGGGCTTCCACCGGTGGGATGTATGAAGCGTCATAGTAGGTTTGCCCGTGCCTGTTGGTCTTCGTCTCTACCTTGCCGAACTTGCGGCGGCGATTCTTCACCGGCTTCGCCATGACGCGCCTCCCTGATCGTCGGTAAGCCCTTGAGAGCGGTAGAGCGGTAAGCCTGAAACCCTACCGCTCAATTTACCGACCATCTTACCCCGGAAAACGGATTAAAACGGGTCATAACGGCGAGCGCCCGAAATGGCGGAACCCGGCAAAAACGTTGAAATACCGCCGTTTTGGCAATGAAAAAGCCCTTTTCCTTTGGGTGGGAAAAGGGCGATGGCGGAGGATACGAGATTCGAACTCGTGAGGCTGTTACACCAACACGCTTTCCAAGCGTGCGCCATAGACCACTAGGCGAATCCTCCATGTGTTTCCCTGAACTCCTGAACAAGCAAGCTCAGCACACAATTGAGAGAGAATAGCATGGGATTCTCTGATGTGTCCAATCTTGTGCATCGTCGGCGTGTCGCGAGAGCAGCATGAGGGTGTTGCAAGGGTTTGTCGGTGCCGCGCGGCTGTTGCGCGTGGTCGTAGGGGTGATGATTCGATAGGGCGGAATGTGCAATCGGCGTACCGGTGCATCGCCTGTCATCGCCGTTGATGTTTGTTTCCTGTGTGTTCCCGCACCTTCGATCGGAGCGTCAGAAGCCTTCCCATTAACCATCATAGAGTGTGAAGGTTAACGGAATGTGGCGGGCCGTCGGCTGGCCGTCAATCGCGTCTGCGCCGCCGTTCGCCGGGTAGTGAGAGAATAAAGCGCATGACCGAAGTGAAGACGACCGCAAACGCCGCGAAGACCGCGAAAACCGCGAAGAAGGACCCCAAGACCATCGACAAGCTCGCCATGGTCATCACCACCTACAAGCGCCAGAACCTGCTCGCCACCCTGTTCGAGTCGATTCTCGCGCTCGAGCAGGCGCCGTGGCGCGTCGTCGTCGTCGACAACGAGCACTCCGACGAGACCAAGTCCATGGTCGAGGACTTCGCCGCCAAGGTCGCCGCGCAGTGGGGCAAGACCGTCGCCGACCGTTCCGGCAACCAGTCGCGTGTCGTCTACGCGCCGCAGACCGAGAATCTGGGCGGCGCGGGTGGCTTCTCCGCCGGCGTGAAGAAGGCGTACCAGCTCGGCGCGGAATGGTTCTGGGTGATGGACGACGACGTCGCCGTCCTGCCCGACGGCATCGCCAAGCTCGCCCCGTGGACCCGCCGCCACGAGGTCATCCAAGGCAGCCGCTTCGACTACGATGGCGGCCCGTTCTACTGGCAGTACGATTTCCGCATCGGTCTCGGCATCCCGAACCCGATCGCGCCGGCCGCGTTCGGTCGCGCCGGATTCCGCACGATGAACACGCTGTGCTTCGAAGGTGGCCTGTTCAACCGCCGCGTCGTCAAGGAAATCGGCCTGCCCGACCCGCGCTTCTTCATCTACTGGGACGACACGATTTACGGCTACCGTGCAAGCAAGGTCACCGTGCCGATCGTCATCCCCGACGTCGTGCTGCGCCGCACGCGCGAGATCGGCAACTGGGACATCGCCGGCCTGCGCCAGCTCAACTCCACGTCCGACATGAACCGTTACCACATCATGCGCAACCGCGGCTACATGGCCCGCTACTTCATGGTGTACGGCGACTACCGTCCGTTCCTCTTCGGCCTCGGCACGATCGCCACCGCTGCGAAGGAGCTCATCCGCCTCGTCATGGTGGATCGCGAGCATCTGCGGACCGGCGTCGTCCAGATCGCGAAGGGCTGGTGGGATTCCCGCAAGCTCCTGCACGACAATGCCTGGCGTCCGATGCCGTGCCCGCTTCCCGATGTGCTCGACGACTGATTCGAGGCCGATTCAGCGCTGATTGATGCGCGGTGGATGCGGCCAATGTCGGGTCTGATGTCGGGGCGGCTGCGCGATTGGTGATGGCGCTTGATGGCGGTCAGCCGTTAGAAGGGGGTTATGGGGGGTACTCCCCCATAACCCCCTTCTTATAGTTTGTCCTCTTGAATTATGCGACCGTTTGTTGAATTTTCCGGATTTCGTGGCTGGTTGCGCTGTGTGATGTGAACAGTGCGTTGGGTTGGAGTGCGTGGGGTCAGAGCATGCGTGAGGCGGGTGTTAGGGGGTATTAAGGGGGTATCTGACGGGGGTGTAACCATGCACCCGGGACGCGGTTCAACCATGCCCCGAGACATGCGTCAACCATCCGCTGAGACTGGGCGGACGGGGGTGTAACACCTTGCGGAGATACGCCTTGCGGAAATGGATGGCCGTGTTGCGGAGTCCTCGAATCGCGCGGTTTTCTGCGTTTGCCAAGCTCTGGGCAAGCAGGGAATTTGACGAATTGGTGGTTCGCCGGTAGCTATGGAATAGGGGGTACTCGCCTTAATGGGGGGGGTATTGCACGGGGGTAAAACCGAGAAAAGGTTCCACCGTTTGTCTGCCGGGACGTTGTGACTTTAAGGCTTCGTGCATCCTTGCCGCTGCCTGTTCTACACCCCCGTTTTACCCCCCGTTGCATACCCTCGTTCTTACGTCATACCCCCGTTGCCCACGACTCCATAGGCGGACGAATACCATCAATGACGACGCAATGGAACGGGCGTAGGCACGTTGCCTCTTCGTTCCAGCCGTGGTCGCGTTCTCCACGCTTTGCGCGTGCATCGCACATGCTGCAGGTCGGTTACCATCCACAGGGCATGAGCGTGTGAGGAATTCAGGAACGTCGAAACGCGGGAACGTGCGAACCTGGGAATTCGGGAACCTGCGAACTCGGGAATTTGGGAACCCAGGAACCCAGGAACCTAGAGGGGGCTTGGAACGTGTATGGTTTGCGGTGCTTTGTGCATGGTCGAGCGCGTAATGTGCATGGTCGGAAGGGCAATGTGCATGGTCGGGCGGGTAACGTGTAGGCGAAAAGAGCCGACCTGCATGGTGTGGTGCTGAAGGCGCGTTGTCCGGGGTCGTTCACGTCGTGCGACTTCCGCGGAATTCCAAGGGTCGTGGTCCTGCCGATAATCGGCGGAAAGGCTCCCTTCAGAGGCACACCCTACAGGTTCGAGCTGATGGGCTACAGGTTCGCTCCGTTGCTCTACAGGTTCTTGTCTGGACTATACAGGTATCCGTCCGAACCGTACAGGAATGTGCTCAAACTATACAGGTTCGGAAACGGGCGCTATCGCCCGCTGCTTCCAGGACATACTCGCACGTGATTGGCCGGCGTGGCGGGTATGCCGGGGAGGGAAAAGAGCGGAGATGGGGTTGTGCTGTCTTTCTACACGCTGGTGTGACCGGAATCGTGGGATGGACTACTTTGTGAGGCGAGTCCTCACGCGACGTTCTCTCTCGTATATTCCTTCGGGCAAGTATATTCCTTCCGACAATCGACTCCGGTTATCCACCGTCTTATGCACGCTCATCCACCAAGGGCCGGCCCGATTTCACGCCCGCATCCCCAATCGCCTACGCTAAGGCCATGAACGCTGCGACATTATCGACACCATCGACCTCCCTGGGCATTGCGATGAGGCAATTGGCCCTGAACCGGCTCGATGAGCTGCGCAAAGCCATGGATCTGGCGAATAACCATGGCGTCACATTCGAGTGTGGTCTGATTTCGGCCCTCCGGCTGCATGGCGTCGAGCTGCCGCTACTGCCACGCAGGGCCCTTGACCTGGAGAAGCTGCACATTGTCGTGGACGACCCCGCGAAGCGGCGCATTTGGAACGGCGCGCAATGCCATCTGCTGACCAAGCCCGCGTGGCGTTCCATCCCCCAAGAGCATCGGCGCGAGTATTCACCCACCCAGATCATCGAGGGCGTGCATGCCACGCATCCGCTGCTGGTCTGGGCTCAGATGGCGCGGATTCTCGACGAGGATGAGCTGACGGTGCTCGCCGACTCGATGATGCGCCGCAACCAGTCCGACCCGCATTTCACCCCGGATGATTTCAACGCGCTGCTCGAGATCCTGCCGCCCCGGTTCAAAGGCCGCGCGAAATGCCGGAACGCCATGCGACGCATGCGTGAGAACACCGACTCCTCGATGGAGACCCGGTTACGCCTCAGATTGGAGGCCGAACCGTTGCCCGAGCTTCGTACATTGCAGGTCAATCATAAAGTAGCGGTCAATGAGACCGGTGCATCCGTGTACCTGGACATGGCGCTGCCCGATCTGCGTATCGGCATCGAATACGCGGGCCGGCACCACGCCGATCAGTGGAGCGACGACGTGTCCCGCCAATCCGCGCTCACCGCGGTCGGTTGGGAGGTGCTGACCGCGCACAATGACACGTTGAAGGATGCCGAACAGTGGCGTGAGTTCCTGATCCGGCTGACCGCGCTGGTGCTGAGCCAGCGTCAGCGCCAACGATGAACGCCATGTGACCGTCCCGCCGCCGCCGGCTCCGCATGCGCCTATCGTGTCTTGCGTATCCCAAACCAAGCCAAAACCAAACCTCAGGTAGGCCAAATCCATGTTGTTCCAATCCGGCGCGCTGCTGCTCGCCATCATCGGCCCGTACGCGCTCAAGCATCTGCACGTGTTCGGCGACCGCGACTACAAGGTGGCGCAGGGCCTCGTGTTCAACCTGACCCTGCCGTGCGCGATCATCCTTTCGTTCGCCACGAACAAGCATGACATGCGCATGCTGTGGATCGTGCTGTTCGGCTTCTTCGCGTGCGCCGTCCCGCTGTTCGTCGTCTACGCGGGTTCGCGCGGCGACGAGCGCAACTACCGTGCGTTCCAGATGCTCAACGCGTCCGGCCTGAATCTGGGCGCGTTCTGCCTGCCTGTGGTGCAGACGTTCATGGGCGCGTCGGCGGGTCTGCCGGTCATCATGCTGGACATCGGTAACGCGACGGTCGCGACGGCCGGTTCGCTCACGATCACGCGCACGCTGCTGCACATGGACGACAATTTCAAGAGCCTGCCGATGATCCTGCGTCTGCGCAACATCGCGCGTGATTTCCTCGGTTCGATCAGTTTCGACATCTACATGCTGATGCTCGTGTTCATGTTCCTGCACATCACCATCCCGCGGCCGATCGTCACGCTGATCACGCCGTTCGCCAATGCGAACGCGTTCTGCGCGATGGCGATGATCGGCCTGATGATGGAGATTCCGGACAATCGCAAGGACAAGATTGAGCTCGCCAAGGTGATTTCCTGGCGCGCGCTGTTCGGCGTGCTGATTGCGCTCGCCGCCTGGTTCCTGCTTCCGTTCGACATGCGTATCCGCGAGATCATCGTGCTTGGCGCGTTCGCCCCGATCACGATTTTCTCGACGAAGTTCACGGACTCCCTGACCGGCAATGCGAAGCTCGCCGGTTTCTCCCTGACCGTCACCGCCGTCATCTCCCTAATCGTGATGACCGCCCTTCATGCCGCCCTCCCAGGCGCGTGAGTGCGGAACGTGAGCGCGGTCACTCACGTTCCACATTTGTGCCTTCACGTTCCGTGCCTGATTGCGTCGCCTACTCCAGCAGCCAGTCGATGATGTTGATCTGCTTGATGCCGGCGTGATTCCCGTTCCCGATGCGGTCCATGGTGAGTAGGGTCTTGGGATGATTGTCGTTGATGGACTGCAATGGTCTGAGTTCTCGGGAGAGCGTGGATTCGTCCATCACGCTCAACGAGACCTGGTAATAACGGTCGCCTTGCGGGTCCGGCGTGTAGAAGTCCACTTCGGTGGTGCCTACTTTGCCGATGTGGACGGTTCGGTAGCGTCGGAGCAGTTCGAGATAGATGACGTTCTCGATGCGGTGGCCGAGGTCGCCGCCGGTCTTGCCGAGGAACCAGAACCGGAACCCGGGGTCTCCCAGATAGTATTTCTCAAGGGTTTTCAGATAGCTCTTGCCTTTGATGTCGTATCTGTCGGCTCGGAACAGCAGGTAGTTCTCGCGTAGTGCCACGATGTATTCGCCTACCGTTGTGGGGGAGATGCCGCGATGGGTTTGTTTCATGGCGTCTGCGATGCCTTTTATGGAGGTGATGTTGCCGACGTTGTCCGCGAGGAATGAGGCGACTTCGTCGAATGCGATGGTGTCGATGCGAGGATGACGTTGCGCGATGTCCTTGACCAGGATGGTGTTGAACACGCCGCCCAGATAGTCGGCGATATCTTGGTCGTGTTCGAGCGTGGCCGCGTATGGCAGTCCGCCGTACAGCAGATACCGGTTGAAGGACTGTTCGGGGGATTCCGATTGGGGACGGGTGCTGCGGTATTCCTTGAACGACAGGGGGAGCATGCGGAGTTCCACGTATCTGCCGGTGAGTCGTGTGGCCAGTTCGCTGGAGAGCAGGTCCGCGTTCGACCCGGTGAGGTAGAGGTCCACGTCGTCGCGCACGTAGAGGCCGTCGGCGGTGCGCTCGAATTCGTGTACGTGTTGGATTTCATCCAGGAACACGTAGTTCACGACGCCCGGTGCCAGACGGGAGACGATGTAATCGTAGAGGGGTTTTGCCTCGGTGGGATAGTCCTCCTCCAGGCTTTCGAAGTTGATGGCGATGATGCGATTCGGGGCCACTCCTTTGGCGAGGAGCCGTTCTCGGAAGAGTCTGAGCACGGTGGATTTGCCGCAGCGGCGCAGCCCGGTGATGACTTTGATGACATCTTTGTCTCGCCAACGTTCCAGCCAGTCCATGTATGCCGGTCGTTCGATCATGATGCGGTCGTCCTTCCCCTTATGGATGTCGTCCACTGTGGCCTTCGCCAAAACCTATCAGTTTTCTGATAATTATATAGGTTTTTGTGAAGTTCTACCGCTTCAGATAGTAGAACTTTCCTCCCTGCACATCGCCATCCCGCCGTCCTGACCGTCACCCCGCCGTCACCGCCGTCTTCGCCCTGGTCGTGATGGCCCCCTTCGCGCCGCTCTGCCGGGGGACGTAGTGCGCGAGCACATGAGTGCGTGAGCGCGCGTAGGGCGTAGAGCGAGTAGCGCGTATACCCTCCGCGAAAGGTGGCCGGTATATGCCCGTTATTTGCTCCGTAATTGCCTTTTCGGAGCGTCAGGCCCAAGAATCGTTGGAATTCCGCCAAAATTTTATTTGCCTGGTATTTGCTTCCGTTCGCCGCTTGGAGTGTACGGAGGCCCAGAGGGCGCCGAGAGCCGCCGGGCTCCACTCAGAGCACCTTTACCGTCTCGTCTCCCTCCCACCTTATCCGCCTCGCCGGTTAGACTGAACCACGGTTGAAAACGTTGCGATTGCGCCGGTTTGCGTACGAGTCCCGCAGGATCCCGATTGGTCTGTGATGGTTCGGCGAGCGGGCGTCGACGTGTGGTGTGCGGCGGACGGCAACGCCGCCACACGCCGGTCGACGCGATGATCGGCACGGCAAAGGGTGCGTCAAGGAGTCTGCACATGGTGGGAAAGAAACGGTTCGGTGCGCTGGCACATGCGGTGGACGCGCTGGAGCAGGTGCGGGAGCATAGCCCCGCGGAACATGGTCCGGCGGAGCCGCGTATGTCACGTATGGCGCGTGCGGTGCGTGTGACGGTCGCGTCCGTCGCTGCTGCGGCGATGCTGGGTGCGGTGTGCGTCGCGCCGGCCAGCGCGCTCGCCGACGTGAACGCGGATGCCGCGACCACCGCTACCGGCGTGGCATCCGGCGCGACTGCGTCCACCATAAACGGCGCGCAGTCGACGACCGATGCGTCCGTCGCCGGCGCGACCGTCTCCGCCTTTAAGACGCAGACGGTCGCCGATGCCTCCGATGACGCCGACGCGATGCCGGAGAATCCGAACGCCGCCCTGCCGGATAAGGTGTCGTCGGAGATTTCCGATGATGCGACGGTCGTGTCGGAGCAGTATGCGGCGACGCCCGAGGGCGAGTTGAAGGACATCGAGACGGGTGAAACCGTCACCGATCCGAAGATCGTGGGTACGGAGAGTAAGCAGCCGGATCCGTTGGCGAAGACGGATGGCGAGTCGTTCATCCCGGTGAGCGCCGCGGACGTGAAGGAGAAGGTCGCCGCGAACGGCGGTGACGTGAACGCCGACGCCGATGCCACTGACGATGCGAATGGCGCGAATGATGCGGATGGTGCCGGCAATGCGGATGGCAACGGCAATGCGGATGCCGGCGCGTCCGGCAACGCCGATGGCGACGCGACGATGCAGCAGGATGATTCCGCCTCGCAGCAGTCCGTCGACCCGTCCGCACAGCGCCGGAGCGGTGCCGCCGATGGCGCCGCCGGCTCTCGTTCCTCGGTGAAGTTGGCCGCGCTCCAGAACAACGAGTATGGCGCGCACTGGGGGTCGTACAACGGGACGCAGGCGTTCTTCGACGCGCATAATAACCTGTTCGCCCAGCAGGCGAAGGGCGTGATCGACGTGTCGACGTGGCAGGGGACGATCGACTGGCAGGCCGCGAAGAACGCGGGCGTCGAGGGCGCGATCATTCGTCTGAGCTTCGGTTGGGGTAATGGGTTCGACGCGCAGGCGCGCCGCAACATCTCCGAGTGCAAGCGTCTGGGGATCCCGTTCGGCGTGTACGTGTTCTCGTATGCGGAGAGCGCTGCGGACGGCGCGTCCGAGGGCGCGGACGTGGTGAACCTGCTGCGTCAGGCGGGCGTGAATCCGGGCGACTTGAGCTATCCGGTGTTCTACGACTTGGAGACGTGGACGTATACGGGGCATAAGAACCCGACGAATCCGAACGTGTACGACGGCATGGTGAACGCCTGGTATGCGAAGCTGCAGGCCGCCGGCTACAGCAATCTGAGCGTCTACTCGTACACCAGCTTCCTGAACAACGAGCTCAACAGTGCGAGCATCCACGCGAAGACCCGTTGGGTCGCCCAGTACGGTTCGACGATGCAGTACACCGCGTTCCCCACGAACGATCGCGGTTGGCAGTACACCAGCGGCGGCACCATCAACGGCATCAGCGGCCGCGTGGACCTGAACGCGTTCGGCAACTATCAATTCACTCCTGCAGTTCAAATGACTTGGGTTTATCGCTCTGAGGATATTGCTGTCGGAGCGTCGGCCGATTATTCCTCATCGAATATCGATTACAAATGGCAAGCGTACAATTTATCCACTAAACGTTGGAAAACAATTGCCGATTGGACGGGTGCGAATTGGGCGAGTTGGGTCGACTCGTTGGGAGACTATTGGCTTCATCTGGAAGCCCGTGACTCTCGAACTCACAAGATTATCGGATCGCAGACGATCGCTTTCAGGTATGCACCAGGTACCACACGTGTGGCGGCAACATATGCGGGGTGGCAGAACGGCCATGTGCTGCTGGGAGAAAGCTCGAATAATGCGTCCGCCCATTACGAAATGAAAATCTACGATGTGAAACGTAGTAAATGGGTGCAAGGTTTCAAAGGACAGTGGGCGATTTGGAAGCCTAAGAAGGGTATATATTGGACCCATTATGAGGTATATACTTCCGACGGAAGACTTGCGGATACCAAGACGTATGCGTTCGGTGTGTAGATAGAGTTCCCGGCGAAGGCATCCACGCCACTTCAAGTCATGTGCGAGTCGTTCATTAGATGGCAAGGTTCACCGGCATCTGTTGTGGCGTGGCTGACGATGCTGGTGGACCTAACTATGGAATCGTATGCTTTTCAGGAACACTTGCTCATTGTCTGCGATTGCTTTGTTGAAGTCGGCGTACGTCCATTCGCCAGCGTTACCTGGTTGTTGGGGAATGACGATGCCTCGTATATGCACTTGTTGCGTGTGGGATGACGTGTCGGATTCGCCGTGTTCGCCATAGAGGTTCACTCCGGAGGCCAATGTGTAGTCCTTTCGCGTTGTTATATCAGCATCGGTCAGCGGGTGGATGAATACGCCATGAGGAGCGTCGAAGCGGAGCATGTAGGCCAGTATCTGGAATCGGTCATTGCGATTGATATGGGATTTGCCGGACGAAAACTTGGGTGCCCTTTTGTATTTGGCATCGGCGATAATCCGCGGGTTGCCATCTCGTGAGATGAAGTCAGGGTACACGATGTCGTTGCCGTCTTCAAAGAGATGCTGTGTGCCGTAATTGGCCGTATTATTTGGATGAAAGAACCGGTCACGCAACAGTGTCGCGACGTATTCCTCCCATAGCCAGGAACCGTCGAATACCAGTCCGTAGATATGATTCCGTTTCCCTTCGCCGATGGAGATGCGGTGATGCGTGAGAATGTCGAGGCATAGTCGCTGCAGATCCTGGTATCCGGTGTACAACGGGTGTCTCAGCGGATGCGTCGCATTCCACGCGATGATATTCCGTCGGTCCTGCAGCCGGTATTGTGGCGTTGATTGGCGAAGATCGCTGACGTGACGTCTGATGTGGGTCACATCGTCAATGGCCGATGATTCGAGGATGCCGGCAAGCGGGTGCTGCCGAATATATTCGATGGTGTGCCGAATGAGCTCATTCACCGGATTATCCACGTCGAAGTCGCGGACGGTATAGGCGATGTCGCCCGTGAATGGGGTATTGAGCCGGATATGACGGGCGATATCGATGGTGCCGCGGACCCGTGAATCGTTCATCTGCCGACGCACATAGGTGCGGTACAGGCCTTGTCGGCAGGCTTCGTGCAATACGTATGGGAAGGCGAGCATCATCAGATCGTGGATTGCATCCCGGTCGCTGTATGCATTGGGGCATGTGAACACATTGAAATGGAACACCCGTTCCAACATGTAGTGGAGGAAATATGCAGAAGAGTCCTTTTCCGCGAAGCGGGAGTTCATGACGAGTGTCTCCTTGCTGTCGCTGGTGCTGAGAAACCCCATCAGATTGGTTGTGCGAAAACCCGAATCGGATGCGTCGTCGAAGAACGCTTTCTTCTCACCCGCGGTGGCCGTCTCTTTCAAAGGGAATATGATGACACCTTTATCGCGCAAACTATCCAGTGTTGTATTCCTCAGCTCCTTATAAATCCTGGAGTTGAGGAATCCTTCGGGTATTGGGTGTTTTTCCGTTGTGTACGAGGTGTTGTCGATAAGAGAGAATCTGGCCATAGTTATCGTCTATCGGATCAAGATTAATTGGTGGATTGCTTATCTTTCAGGAAGTCATCCAGACTAATATTCGAATCGAGCTTCTCGCCGGTGCCGCGCAGATATTCGATGATGAGCGGGCGTAGTTTATCGGACCATAGATCTTCCTTCGTGAGTTGTCCATCGGCGAGATCGAGGAAGTAGCTGGCGCCGATATGGTAACCACCGTCCAACTTGTAAGAATCCAGTGCGTTGTTGATGTCATTCATCAGCGTTTTGGCATCTTCAGCTTTGGGCTTGTCGTTAAGCATGGCTTGGCTATCTTCAGCTGTGATTTCGATGAAGCGGAAGCGGCGGCGCATGGCGAAGTCGAAGGTATCGACGCTGCGGTCGATGTCGTTCATCGTACCGATGATGTACACGTTGTCCGGAATATAGAATTTCGGGAAGAAGTTGTAGGTATGGTCGTCGTTCCATTCGCCCTGCTTGGATTCGGGAACGTTGGTATCATGCATATTGGCGTACTGGGTTGTGACTTCACCTTTTTCTCCACGATACCCGGGGTCGATGGAGAAGAACAGCTCGCCGAAGATTTTGGAGATATCGCCGCGGTTGATTTCGTCAATGACGAAAACGTATTGCTTGCTTGGATTCCTACGTGCCTTATCGACGAATTCCATGAAGATACCCGGTCGCAGGGCGAATCCGATGTTGTTATTGCCGCGATTGACCGGACGAAGTCCCTCTACGAAATCCGTGTAATCATAACTTGGATGGAACTGCACGAAACCGTATTGTTCATTGTCTCCACCGACAGGTTTGCCGGTAATGGCGTGGGCAAGATGCTGGGCGGTATAGGTTTTTCCCGTTCCCGGAGCTCCGTGAAGAATCACATTACTTGCGGTGACTAACGCCTTTATCTGGGAGGGTAGTTGCCTCGATTCTTTATCTGTAATTGTTGTCGCAATAGATATTACCGTATTTCCACTTCCAATCGCTTGGAATAGCTGTTGTAGATACAGGCATGCGATGAGCGTTGATCGATGTTTAATATACTTAAACAAGAGTTCCTTGCCGAGGATAGTTGTCGATTTTCCTTCGGTTTCTTTGGCTTTGTTTTTATTTGCCTCATTTTCCCAATTGTCAAGGCATTTCATCACATTGCAACCTGGCTTGGCGGAGGCCAATTTGTCAATAATAGAGTCTATGTTTTCCTTGGTTGCAAGTGCTTCCGTTGCTTGCCGGCAGAGCCAAGTTGCTGAATGCTCTTCCTTGGCGTTATAGTTCTTGTTTTCTATTCGATATGCTTTAATGAGCGTATCTTCATGATGCTGCTCTAGATATGTTTTCCAAAATGTCGTCTCGTTTTGTTCTTCGGAGACGTTCCACATTGCTCGTGCTATAAGGTCTCCGGCGGCAATGCCGTCTTTGGTAATGGAGATGGTGAAGGTTATCTGATGCTCGTTGTTTTTGTCTGCCATGGCTGATTTCCTATATCGCAGGGAATGATACGACTCAGTGTAGCGTGTCTCCATAGGTGTAATCGCGGTTTTTGTCGTGGGATGGGCATCGACTGGGCTGCCGTACGTTCGTGCATCTTCTTGCTGGGACAGTTCAACCTAACCGCATGTTTATGGGACGAGGCGCAATGATGCCTGTGTCAAGTTGAGGTGGGGCCGTTCGGGGTGGTGTCATTATTGGGGATGTGATCCGAGGAGGTCTGCCATGGCGAGGTGTGCAAGGGGTGTCGGCGTGCGGTCGAAATGCAACGTGCTTGGACTGTGAAGTGGCCTGATTTTTTGTTCCGTCTCACAGTAGAGACGGAACAAAAATCAAGCCACTTCAATCTGTCCACGCAGCAGGCTGAGAGGTAGGGCTCTGTGCCCACGGAGAGCTGTCTGCCTCCGGCGGACTGAGGGGACCATCAAACCCTCAGGGCTCCTCCTCCCTCGCCTTTCTGAACGCCGCTTCCTCACGGCCGAGTCATTGATATTTAAGTATTTGTTGACTTCGAAGAAGTGGAAGTGGGGACCGATCTGGATGGGTCGGTCGGTGGTTGTTGACCACGTCGAGTTCGATGGCGTCCTTGCCTTCGTTGATGGTGAGGTCGCCGTCGGCGAGCGGGTATTCGCCGGGCACGAGCTTTTCGGTCGATTCGATGGGGTTGTGGATGGGCATGAGCTTCGTGCCGTCGGGGAACGTGGTCTTGACTTCGACGACTTCGAGCGTCTCGGCCACGCCGTCCATCACGTCCTCGCTCTTGAGCAGCGTGCGACCGTACTGCATGAGTTCGGCGACGGTCGGGCCTTCGTGCGCCCGTTCCACGCGCTCGGAGGAGATCAGCGCGATCGCCTCCACATAGTTCAGTTTGACGCCCCGAGTCTTGCGGTCCTCGGCGAGCTGCCTCGCCAAGTACGGCATCAGCTTATCGTCTCCCGTGGTGTAAGTCTCATCAGGCTCCCCTCGTCGCATTAGCATAAAGGAACAAATAAAGTAGAGGCTTCTGCTGTTTTCGTGGGTTAGATCGTCGGTGTTGGTAGTTGGATGTCGAGTCCGCCGCATCTGAGCATGACGAGCGCGATGAGGTTGTCGACGTGGTGGAAGCCGTAGGCCATGCGGATGGTGACCTTGATTCTGTTGTTGAACGCCTCGAGCCTGGCGTTGGAGCATCCCAGTTCGATCGTGCGCAGGATGTCGGGACGGCGCCTCCTGATCTTCCTGGAGAGCTCGACGATCTCGGGGATCCGGCTGTGGGACGCCCAGAACACCCAGTGGTTCAACTCGGTCCTGGCTTGGTCGAGGGGGTGTCCGAGCAGGGTCCTGAGGAGTTCCTTGAGCTGCCATGAACGGTAGAGCTGGCCCCTCGGATCCGTGTTCCTCAACGCGTCGAACGCCTCGCTCCGCCTGCCGGTCAGGTCGTCGGGGTTCTTCAGGATGGCGTATTTGACGCCGCGCATGCGCTTGGCGGCTTCCTCGTCGTGTTCGTGTCTGGTCTGGTTCCACAGGCGTTTCCTGACCTTGTCGAGCGCGCCGGTCATCCAGGAGACGATGTGGAAGCCGTCGAGCACGCGCTGCGCGTTCGGGCAGTGCTCGGCGACGCATGAGTCGATCCAGCGCGCCCCCCGTCGCCGGTGACGACCCTGATGGACTTCTTCTGCTCGTCGGTCAGCGGCCGGAAGAACAGGTCGAACACGTCTTTGCCGTACCCGTCGTGCGCCCAGATCACGCGGTGGCGCTCATGGTCGACGACGACGGTCAAATACGTGTGGCCCTTCCGGTAGCTGGTCTCGTCCACGCCGATCGCGGTGAGCCCGTCGAACGGCGACGGCATCGACGCTTTCAACCGCTCGGCGACCCTATGGGCGATGTCGCCCGCGGTCCTCCACGCGACATGCAGGAACCCGCTGACGGTCTTCTGGTTGGCGACGGTCATCAGCCACGCGCACTCCGACTCGAAGTCACGCGTGAACCTCGAACCGGGCTCCGCCCACGGCACCCGGGCGATCACGACCCCGTATTCCGGGCAGTCCACGCGCGGCATCATGGCGACCAGCTCGACCCGCCAGCAGCCGAAGTCCTGATGCCGCCAGCGGCGCACGCCGCCACCACGGTCATAGCCGCGGCGTCTCCGGCCGCACCTCGAGCATCGGAGCATGCCCTTGCGCGGGCGCACGCGGATCTCGAGCACGGGCACGGGACGCAGCGGCGAGTCGACGATCCGCGCGTCCTCGACCACCATGTTTTTGACGTTGAGGAGCCGGTTGAATATGCTGTTCATCAGGCGCTTTGCGGTTGTTTGTTTATCTTGGTCGAAAACATCCTACCCGGAAAGCGCTCTTCTCTTACTCCCTCAACGACTCAACAACGAACCCACACCCACGAAAACAGCAATAGCGCCATGAAGCATATTCCCTTAGTGAAAACAGTATGTTTCAATTTAAAGACAACTAAGACCTAGAGGGGAGAATAACCTCCAATAATGCCTTAAAAAGGGGCTTAGCATCTTCAATGAGCGGATCTCCGCTATACCGAACCACAGAATTCGCAACAATTTCCTTTGCTCGGTTGATTCTGTCTTCACTAGAATCCCCCAATCCAACTTCAAGACAGAAGTTTGCAAATTTATCAGACCATTTAATAGCCGGATTTCTAAATTTATCAGGAAGAAACTCTCTGCCGAATTCATCAGTCAAAGACTTACAATATACATCTGGATTCAGAGAATTCTCTATTTCATTATCGCCTCTATGAAAACCCATCATAAAAACATCTCTCTCAGGAAGCAAACCGCTTGCTAATATGGCATCGCGCGTCTGCCTGCCAGCACCATCGTTATCCAGAACAGAAATAATTCTGCAAATGTTGCTCTTCTGACGTTTAATTTCATTTATCATTACATGCGTCCCACCGACATCTTGAATCACGATATTATGATGCAAAAGATTATTTGCAAATAAAGTACTCTTCTTTTTTAGAACATTGGAAATAATCCGCACATCAGAAGGCCCTTCAACGAGAACCACAATTTCAGCAGATGACAAATTGTCAGAAACTTGAACCCCAAGAGATTCGCGAATTTTCGCCAATTTCTGCACAGGCTTGGCTGTACTATTCGCAACAAGAACATTCGAAGACACATCTTCCCTATTAACCATAATTGGATTATGCGTCGCAACCAACACCTGCTGAGTATCCGAAAAAATTTCCAGAATTCTCTGCAACTCACGAACTGCATTAGGATGTAAATGAGCCTCAGGCTCATCGACTATCAATAAGTAACTATGTGCAGAGGATTTTTCCGTAGACAGCTCTTGCATTAGAGCAAGCGTGAACAAACTTTTAATACCGTCGCCCTTTTGGTCAAGAGGAGTTAAAAAACCATCATCAATACCAACATCTAGAACGCGGCTGGAAAACGACTCCAAACGATCAGTCAATATATGAACTCGCTTCACCGAAGTCATATATTCACTGACCGAACTCTGAATGGTGCTTTCTATTTCTTCAATAATGGCATTTCTTTTACCATTAATCTCTTCAATCAGTTTATTATATTGAGGATCATCAAACAACGACCTCATTTTTATCGACAGCAGGTTATTCAGCAATCTACGAGCTTGCTCTTCCGTCCTAATCGCAGGTACATATATTACATTTATCTTTTCGGAAATGAATTTAGCTATGCTCTGAGCCTTATTCTCATAGTTCCGCTTACTATTACCTTGTTTTACAATACTAAGAGTGGCCGAATCCCGCCTCAAATCAATTTGAATAGGCAAAGTGCCGTTTGTTCGAATCCCAGTCGATTGGACAAATTCATCAACTTCAGTTTCATTCAAGCTGAAGGTAATCCTAATGCGCGTCGCACCGCTTTTATTTTTTTGCTTTGAGAGCGGGAAGTCGAATTCCCAATCATACCCTTCATCCCCCAATGATTGATGCGAAAAATTGTACCTCTTCCATGGAGAATACACCGATTTACTCCAATCAGAATTTGAGTAATCTGCTCTCAGACGTATTAAATTCATACCGACAACAAGTGCTCTAATGAGGTTTGTCTTACCTTCATTATTGGGACCAACAAGCGTAGTCATACTACCAATTTTAAATGTAGTCTGTTTCCCAATGGATCTATAATTCGAAACAGACATACTTGCAATCTTCATTTAAATTTACTCCTTCTATTTTCCAATCCCAAAGCTATGCGTCTCACAGAAAGGCAGAGTCGCTCTTAAACGGGGCTATACGGCCCCATGAATCTGGAGCCGTTGAGGTGGATTATGTGGTCGGGGGTGTCGGCGCACCGGACTTCGGTCTCCCATGCGAGCTGAGCGCAGTAGCGTTGCATGACCGAACGGTTCGGGAAGCAGGAGACCGGCACCACCTTGTCCCACTGGTCGGCGAACAGATCTGCAACTCGACTTTGCGGGTCACATCCACGGGGCCGTGCGTGCTGGCCGCCTCCATCAGGAACAACCAGCCGCGTTCACCATCCCATGCAATCACATCAGGCGCTTTCTCCCGCGCCCGAAGCGTAATACCCAACTCATCCATCAGCGCGGCGTCCACAACGCCATGCTGATGGTCGGTGTCATCGATGAACGCGACCTGACACCCTGGCGCGAATCTCGGCAGCATCTCCTCCACCATCGCCTTGATGAGCGTGGACTGACCTTGCGGAGACAAGCGGATATCACGGCCGGAAGGCAACGTCACCGGAGTCTTCGGCATATGGCGTCGCTCCTCGGCAAGCGACCGGTACGACGTGTGGGCGGTCAGAAACACATCAAGCTCGGAAGAGAACCGCTCCGTACCGTATTTACGAATCACCTTCAGCGCATCATCGGTCACCCGGTAGTTCCATTTCGGCGAGTTGATCGGCCTATTCGGCTGATCTGCATTCTCCTCCACGAGTCCCGCGATGACGAACTGGTGCAGCGAGAGTCGTCGGATGGTCTCACGTGTGTTCGGCTTATAAGCGACACCGAACTCGTCACGAATCCAATCCATAATCGCGCGAGTGCCCAGCATCGGGTTCTCGGCCTTATCCCAAGAATCTCCATTCCCCAGTTGCAACAATGCGAGAAGCGTCATTGCGCTACGTTCATTGAGCTGCTGGTCACCGAGTTCGAATCGGCGCAGCAGCTCCATGGCCTCGTCGATCAGCTCGCCTTCGCCCATTCGAACAATCCCCCAATCGTCTCGTCAACGAGACTCTGGTCCGGTGCATCGTTGACTGACAGCATACCAGCCAACACGGCGAGCTGTTGCTTCGACGGGCACGGCATCTGCCTCAGATCCGTGGCGTTGACCTGTGTGCTGCCGGACACCTGTCGATACCATTCGTCGACGATCGACGACGACAGCCACAACGTCAGCCCACGTGCGACCGCATCGTCCAGTGGAATCGTCTTGCGCGACGTCCCCTGATGCACGTAATTGAGCTTGTTGTCCACCACGAAATCCACATCGCTATTGAGATACGAGGCATAGATGCGGTGCCGCTGCTCCTTCGCGGAGAACCGGTTCACCATGCAGTAGCCGCCAGCGGGCAACACGACATGCCGATTGTCGGCCGCACCGGTCACCCATTGTGCGCGGTCGCACTCGACCGGATGTTCCATGCGCAGACCATCCTGATTGTCCGCCCAGTACAACGGATGCCCGCCGACCACCTCGTCATCCGACAGCACATCACGGTTCCGGAACCACACCAGTTTGCCGGTGGACACCCACAATCCCTCGTCGGCCATCGTCTTGAACCCGGCAAGACGCGCATCCTGCCGTTGGATGCGCAGGATGCGGTCACGCCCCATGCTGAGCGCACGAAGCGCGACCATCTCCTGCGACTGCCGTTCCAGCGGCGTCGCCGGCGATGCGTCGGGGAACACGGTGACCTTCTTCACCTGCGCGCGCTTCGACACCTTCAGCAGCATGATCTCCTGCAGAATGCCCATATCCTTGAAATGCTCCTGCCGCGAGCCATACACGACCATCGCGTCCAGACTGCATTCACGCAGCATCCACTTGCGGAAATCCTTGAAATAGTCGCCGTTCATCCACGATCGGGGAATGATCGCCACGCACTCACCTCCCGCGGCAAGCGCCTGAATCGCGATGACCAGGAACGCCGTATACAGGTTCGTCACTTTGACGTCGCCACTGTCCATCGCGATGACGGTCGGAGCGATCTTCTTGTACGGCGGATTGAGAATCACCCTGCTGAAGCGAGGCTCCAACGCGACATCGGAGACCGAATCATTGAGAACCATGACATCGTCGCATACCTGACGCAACGACGTTTCGGAAGCCCGCGCCAACGCGGCGTCCCGCTCGATGGCGAGCACGCTGCCACCTGCCGAGAACCGTTTCGCCGTGACCGCGCCCAGAATGCCGGAACCCGACCCGAGGTCGAGGATCCGCTGCGGCTCATCGGATTCCGTGAACAATCCCACCGCCTGCTCGGCGACGGGCATGGGCGTCAGAAACTGCTCCCACTGCTGCTGCCGCTCGGGAACAAGCGACGCCGCGGCCTCGTCTCGGATCTGCGCGATGGATTCGGAATTCATACCCCTCAGGATACCGGCCTTCGGTGTCAACTACTCAGACATCGATGTCGCTCTTCGGACGGTTCGTTCCCTTCGCGCGGGAACCAAACAGAATCACCAGTCCCGGATCAGCAGACGACGAGAGAATCACGGAATACCGTCACCATCAGGATCGGGGTCTTCGTGCCACACAAGGGGTACGGCGGTGAAGTGTGGCGCATGAACGTGCCACACTCCACCGGAATCGGTGGGTGGGCGCGTGAAGTGGCGTGCCGAAGGGGCGAAAACGTACCACAAAAGCCCGCGAAACGCGGTTCCGGCAGATAGTGTGGCTCAGGGCCGCGCCACACTTGGGAGGATTCCGCACTTTGCGGGCTTGTGTGGCACGTCTCTGCTATGAGACGGCTTGTGCCGTCTGTGCTTGATAATACTCGTTCTCGACCTGTTCCGGTGTCCTGTAGCCCAGGGAGGCGTGCAGCCGCTTCGAGTTGTACCATGAGACCCACCGCATCGTCGCATACTCCAGCTCGGCCACACTCCGGTAGGGTTTGTTGACCCAGATCAGCTCGCGTTTGTACGTGCTGTTCGTGCGTTCCGCCAGCGCGTTGTCGTACGAGTCGCCGACCGTGCCGGTCGAGGGGAGCATGCCCGCATCAGCCACGTGCGTGGAGTACACGAGGCTGACGTACTGCGAGCCGTAATCCTAGTGATACAGGCATCGCGGCCACCAGCTCGACCCGCCAGCAGCCGAAGTCCTGATGCCTCCAGCGACGCACGCCGCCTCCCGGTCTATCCATGGCGTCTCCGCCCGCAGCGGGAGCATCGGGCCCCTGCGCGGGCGCACGCGGATTTCGAGCACGGGCGTGGGACGCAATGGCGAGTCGACGATCCGCACGGTCTCGACCACCGTGTTTTTGACGTTGAGGAGCTGGTTGAATATGCTGTTCATCAGGCGCTTTGCGGTTGCTTGTTTATGGCTCTTCGGGTGTTTGTGTGGGTGTGAGTCATCTGTCTGGCTTACTGGTTATTGCGTCCGGGGAGTTTGAGGTTGAGTCCTCCGCATTCGGGCATGACGAGGCCGATGAGGTTGTCGAGTTTGCGGTATCCGTAGCCGATCTTGATGGTGGTCTTGATCTTGTTGTTGACGGCCTCGAGTCTGGCGTTGGATAGTCCGCTGTGGATGGTCCTGAGGATGTCGAAGTGGCGTCTGGCGATCTTCTCGCCGAGCGGGACGAATCCCGGGATGCCTGAGAGGAACGCGTCCGCGGCCCATCGGCGCAGCAGGGGCGCGGCATCCTCCGGCGTCTGTTTGTGAGGATCATCCTGAGTCGTTCCTTGAGTTTGTACGCCTCCCAGAGGGTCTCGTTGGTGTTCGCCACGCACTCCAATTGCGCCTTCTGGCCGGCCGTCAGGTCCGATTCGTTCTTCAGCAGCGCCCACCGGGCGCCCTTAATCGGGTCCTTCGCGCCTTTCCCGGCGACGCCTTTCCTCCTCGCCTCGCGCCATGCGGCGGTGCGGACCTTGTCGAGCGCGTCGGTGGCCCAGCTGACGATGCGGAACCCGTCGAGGATGCGTTCAGCCGTGGGGCACCAGCGGAACGCGCACTCGTCGATCCACCGCGCCCCGTCCCCGGTGGCCACCCGGATGGATGCGCGCTGTTCGGGCGTGAGCTCCCGGAAGAACAGGTCGAACACCCTCTCCCCGTGGCCCTGGTGCATCCAGATCACGCGCCCGCGGTCGTGGTCGACGACGACCGTCATGTACTTGTGCCCGCGCTTGTAGCTGGTCTCGTCCACGCCGATCGAGCGCAGCCGGTCGAACAGGCCGGCGCCCTGCCTGGCGCGAAGCTCGTCGGCGACGCGCCGGCAGACCGGCCCCACGCTCTTCCAGTCGATGCGCATCAGCGCCGACACGGCGCTTCTGGGCGCGTGCACGCTCAACCAGGCGACCTGTCGTTCGAAGTCACGCGTGTATGCGCTTTTCCGTCTCGCCCACGGCACCATCGCGACCGTCACCCCATGCTCCGCGCAGTCGACGCGCGGTGGCGCGTACTCCAGCAGGAGTTTCGCGCACCCGACGTCGAGATGACGCCAACGCCGCGCGGGCAGACGGTCGTACGGCCGGCCATGCCCGCCGCATTCGGCGCACCTGTTCAGGTCCCTCGCGTACGGGCGCACCGGGACGACGGCCACGTCGGCGCCGCCGCGGTCCCGTTCGATGCGGGGCTTGCCGATCACGACGTTGGCGGGCAGGTTGAGCATGCGCTTGAGCGCGCCGGCTGATATGGTGGGCACAGGCGTTCCCCCTGTTCTTCGGTTCTATTTCTTGGCGGAAACAAACCTAACAGGCGAACGCCCCTTCCATACCCACCCACGGAAAGGACCCCGGCAACGACGCCGAGGCCCACAACCTCACCACACAAACTGGCGAAGACTCATTTGTTTGTCGCGACGGTTTTTCCGTTTTTGCAGGTAGACTGTGCGTAGCGCATAGGTATGAATAGATAAGAGGAAGAGAAGATGACCTTCAACACTAGCACACGTGATGCAGGTTTCGCTGCTCCCACGGCGAGCGTTCTCACCGGGCCTATGAACCGGAAGATGCCCACTATCTACTTTGTGCTTCCCTGCTACAACGAGGCCGAAGGCCTTGAGCACACGGCCGAAGTACTGCTCGCCAAGTACCACAGTCTCGTCAACACCGGCGAAATCAGCAAGGCGAGCCGCATCCTATTCGTGGACGACGGGTCGAAGGACGCCACTTGGAGCATCATTCGCAAGCTCCACGAATCCGACGAAACCGTGTTCGGCGGGGTCAAGCTCTCCCACAACCGCGGTCATCAGAACGCGCTGCTCGCCGGGCTGATGACCGCCCTCGCACAAGGCTGCGACGCCGCCATCTCGATGGACGCCGACCTGCAGGACGACGTCAACGCGGTGGACGAGTTCATCCGCAACTTCAAGAACGGTGACGAGGTCGTCTACGGTGTGCGTTCCGCACGCAAGAAGGACACGTGGTTCAAGCGCAACACCGCCGAGGCGTTCTACAAGGTATTCGAATGGATGGGTGCCGAAACCGTCCCCGACCACGCCGACTACCGCCTCATGAGCCGTGAGGCCCTCGACGCCCTCTCCGAATACCATGAGGTCAACCTGTTCCTGCGCGGTATCGTCCCCACGCTCGGCTACCAGACCAGCAAGGTCTACTATGAGCGTGGCGAACGTGAAGCCGGCGAATCCAAATACCCGCTGAAGAAGATGATCTCCTTCGCCATCCAAGGCATCACCTCGTTCTCTACGAAGCCATTGAGCTTCGTCACCGGGGCCGGCATCATCTCCATCCTCGTGGCGGTCGCCATGTTCATCTACGTGCTTGTCTCGCTCGGCTTCGGCCACGCCATCGCCGGCTGGGGTTCCATGATGATTTCCGTCTGGCTCATCGGCGGACTCATCATGGTCTCCCTCGGCATCGTCGGCGAATACGTCGGCAAGATCTACATGGAATCCAAGCACCGCCCGCGGTACCGTATCGAGACCACACTGTAGACGAGAGGCTTCTGTTGTTTTTGTGGGTTAGTTGATGGGGCGGGAAAACACCACCTCCCAACGCGGACGCCAACTTACTAAAACACGCGTCCAGCCGCGCCACGTGCACGATGCGTCCCGCACCGCGCGGCGCGTCAGACGAATCGGCCCCGACATTGGCAACTTGAAACACAGCCTTTCTCGGCTCCGCGACTTCGGCGCGCAAGCGTCTCAACTCGGCGGCCGTCTACTCCGCACTGATTGCGGACCACTTCCCGGCCGCCCAGTCGGCTTTGTTCCGTCACCTGCGCAACGGCTCCGGGGCGATGCCCAGGCTCTGCGCGAACGCGTCCACGGCCTTCGTCTCCGACGAATGATTGGCTCGTGATTCCTCCAGAAGCCTGAGCGCCCTCGCCTGGAACTCCTTCGTGTAACGGGTCTTTCCGGTCATGTTCCTAGTCTCCCATCAATGAGAAAACACGGAACAAAAACAGGTCATATCATGCCTCAATATCAGAAATTGACTATGATGACACCATCCTTTTTGGCCACGCTACCCGGATTCGGCCAGTGGGGCATGGTGGTAGCGTTAATTTCGCTTTTTTTGATTTGAGTTTCCGTTGCACCGTTGTAGGAGACACCTAAAACATCGTTCATGAATTGCGTTTTCACACCCGTTCCATGGGCTGTTGAGAACCCGATTTCGAGCATGGAACGGCCGGTAAGACCGAGCTGGCTTGTGGGATAACAATCCGAGTTGCACTTAGCGGTATGGTTTCCAACGAATACAACGGGTTCATTCGGATGCTCTCCAAGACCCAAAGCGTCGATACGTGTTTTAATTTCTTGTGCGGTCAGCACATCTTGGGTAAAAACCACATTCTCGGTATAAAAAATACGACTTGTGATTAACGCCTGATTCCAACCTATCGCAATGATGAGTACCCATGCCAAAGTTTTTCGTGCATTGATACTGAGCTGGTTCAAAATGGGGAGTTTGACCTTCTCTACACCTGAAATCGCCATCACAGTAGCGAACGAAAATGCCAAGGGGTAGGTCATTTCTGTACGTACTGAAGGATTCCCGCCCAACACAAATGACATGATCATCGGTGAAAGTGCGATAAGGAAGGAGACTACTCCAGCAAAAATGGTAATACGCTTGTTGACTACAAGGATAACCGCTGCAATAAGAACCACAATCGTAGTGAAGGTGAAGAGAGCGCTATAAAAAATCCCGTTCCCGGAATACAGTTCAATCGCGTGCCTGCCGATATTATGAATTATTGTTCGGAGCGAATCTTTCCCCCAGTGCGACTGATCGGTGATGTACGCATTGGTTGTTACTCCCTTAATGTGCATCGCTAGAGAGTTTAACAATTTATAGGAAACATAGGAAATTGCGAAAATCAGTATGCTTCCTGCGAGGAATGTCAAGGATTCTCGTTTTGTTTTTTTCACATGCTCTTTATTTGAATAATTAAGGACGAAGAGGATTGCGGTGCCGGTGATGAAGAATGTTACCATGGCAAGGTACATGGTAAAAGAAACCACGGTGCAGATAATTGCTCCTATAGCAAGGAGCGCTATTTCTTTTCTTCCGGTGGCGGATAGCGCATTGCTCCATTGCATGAGTGCGACGGCAATCAACGTGCTCGCCACAGATATTTCAGGGCCCAGCAGTAGGAAGCCAAGCATTTCCGCAAAGATTGGAGAAGCGACGTAAGGTATTATAAAGAATGCCGGTTGTAACGTTCTGGAATTGTCAGGTCGGCAAATCAGATAAGCCCATATGATTGCGGAAATGCCGAAGAACGTGACCATGGTGAAGGAGGCAAGTGCATTATTATATTGGTACACGCCAAAAATTTTTTTTGTAACCACAAGCCCAAAACGCTCAAGTTCGAACCACGATGTATAAAGCGCCTCCCTATTGTTAATCAAGGCTTGGGTGTCAATGGAAAAAGTATTGCTAAATAATTTTTGCCCAAAAGCTAGCAACAGGAAAAACATTGAAATGGTGATCTGCCCAACGTATTCTTTGATGAACCGAAGAAAACCGGTTATTGAATACTGATACTTCGTTGGAGAAATTTCTGCGGATGCTGCCATCAATGTTACCTTTCTAATCTCAGTCAACCTTTTCCTTTTCTATCATATCCTCTGCATCGATTGCCTGAGTCAATGTGTTGCGCATCATTTCGATGAGTTTTTTTTATGTACGCGGCATCGCATTTGCGTTCACTTCATGTCATATGACTATCTGAGCGGTGTGCTAATGTCTGTCTTCCTTTATCCCTTGACGAGATGCGACGAGGTTTTTGTCTAGCGGCTACCCTGCCGGTATGATTGAGGCTATGGCTGATGAAGTGTTTACTCCTCATAACATCATTGTGACCGGTGGCTGCGGGTTCATCGGGTCGAACTTCGTGCACTACGTGTACAACAACCATCCGGACGTGCACGTCACGGTCCTGGACGCGCTCACCTACGCGGGCAACCTGGAGAACATCAAGGGCATCCTCGGCGACCGCGTGGAGTTCGTGCACGGCAACATCTGCGATGCGGAGCTGCTCGACAGGCTCGTGCCGGGGCATGACGCGATTGTGCATTACGCGGCCGAGTCGCATAACGACAATTCGATCGCGAATCCGGAGCCGTTCCTGAAGACGAACGTGGAGGGCACGTTCCGGCTTTTGGAGGCGGCGCGCAAGTACGACGTGCGCTACCATCACGTCTCCACGGACGAGGTGTACGGCGATCTCGCGTTGGACGATCCGGCGAAGTTCACCGAGGAAACCCCGTACCATCCGTCCAGCCCGTACAGCTCCACGAAGGCCTCGTCGGACCTGCTGGTGCGCGCGTGGCACCGCACGTTCGGCGTCAAGGCTACGATTTCGAACTGCTCGAACAACTATGGTCCGTTCCAGCACGTGGAGAAGTTCATCCCGCGTCAGATCACCAACATTCTGGACGGATTGCGCCCGAAGCTGTACGGCGACGGCCGCAACGTGCGCGACTGGATCCACACGGACGACCATTCGACCGGCGTGTGGACGATTCTGACGAAGGGACGTATCGGCGAGACGTACCTGATCGGCGCGAACGGCGAACGCAACAACATCACCGTACTGCGCGACATCCTCGAGGTGATGGGCAAGGACCCGGACGATTTCGACTGGGTGAAGGACCGTCCGGGCCATGACCGCCGCTACGCGATCGATTCGACAAAGCTTCGTACCGAGCTTGGCTGGGAGCCGACGCACACGGACTTCCAGAAGGGCCTGGAGAAGACCATCAAGTGGTACACGGACAACCGCGCCTGGTGGGAGCCCGCCAAGGCCGCCACCGAAGCCAAGTACAAGCAGCAAGGCCAGTGATCGCATAGGGTGGGGCGAGCGTCTTTCACTCGCCCCACCCTCAGTTGCTTTCAGCGGCAACTCGTTGCAGAAAGTCCAACTTGCAAGCCGTAAACGAGGAGTAATTATGGCATTTGAGTTCGAAAAGGAGCTGAAAGTCACGGAAACGAATATTCCGGGACTTTTGGTGTTTGATCTGCCGGTACACGGCGACAATCGAGGCTGGTTCAAGGAGAACTGGCAGCGCGCGAAAATGACCGCGCTGGGACTGCCGGATTTCGGTCCTGTGCAGAACAACATCAGTTTCAACGCGAAGAAGGGCGTGACCCGCGGCATTCACGCCGAACCGTGGGACAAATACATCTCCATCGCGACCGGCGCGGTATTCGGCGCATGGGTCGACCTGCGTCCGGGTGAAAGCTTCGGCCAGGTCTTCACAACCCGTCTTGACCCGTCGAAGGCGATCTACGTGCCGCGTGGCGTCGGCAACAGCTTCCAGGCATTGGAGGACGGCACGGCATACACGTATCTGGTGAACGCGCACTGGAGCCTCGAACAAAAGAAGACCTACACGTTCGTGAACCTCGCCGACCCGGAACTCAATATCCAGTGGCCCATTCCTCTGGAGGAGTCGGAGCGTTCCGAGGCCGATCTGCACCACCCGATGCTCAAGGACGCCAAGCCGATGGCGCCGAAGCGCACCATGGTCTTCGGCAGCAACGGCAAGCTCGGCCGCGCCATCCGCCAATACGCGGAAGAGCACCAGCTGCAAGGGTTCGAATACCACGACACCGATACGTTCGATATCGCCGACCCGGCCGCCTATGAGGGCATCGACTGGGACCTGTACGGCACGATCATCAACGCAGCAGCCTTCACGTCCGTCGACGCCGCGGAAACGCCGGAAGGACGCAAAGCCGCTTGGCGGTCCAACGTCGTCGGTGTCAGGAACTTGGCGAAAGTGGCGACGGAACACCGCATCACATTGGTGCATATCTCCAGCGATTACGTGTTCGACGGCGACAAGGAAATGCACGTCGAAGATGAGGAGTTCGCGCCTCTCGGCGTGTACGGACAGACCAAAGCCGCCGGTGACGCATTGGTCGACAACGTGCCACGCCATTACCTGCTTCGTTCCAGCTGGGTGATCGGCGAAGGACGGAATTTCGTCACCCGCATGCTCGGCCTCGCCAAAAGCGGTGAACACGCCGAGGCTCCCTCCGACCAGTTCGGCCGGCTTACGTTCACGAGCGATATGGCCGGGGCGATTTTCCATCTGCTCACCAACAACGCACCATACGGCACCTACAATATGACGGGTTCAGGTCGGGTCGCCAGCTGGTATGACATCGCTACCGCGGTATTCAAGGCGGCCGGCGCCGACCCAAGCCGCATCGTCGCCAATTCCGTGGCGGAATACGCGCGCACGCATCATGCCGCTCTGCGTCCGCGCAACTGCTCCCTCAACCTTGGAAAACTTGAGGCTGCAGGTTACCATCCCGCGGATTGGGAAGAACTGCTCGATAATTATCTGGCGAAGGAGCTGGGCAAGTGAAAGGCATTATTCTGGCCGGTGGTTCCGGCACGCGTCTGTACCCGTTGACGACCGTCACCTCCAAGCAGTTGCTGCCGGTATACGACAAGCCGATGATCTATTACCCGCTCAGCGTGCTGATGATGGCGGGTATCAGGGACATCCTCATCATTTCCACGCCGAAAGATCTGCCGAACTTCGAACGCCTGTTGGGTGACGGCTCCCAGTATGGCGTGAACTTTAGCTACAAGGTGCAGCCCTCGCCCGACGGCCTCGCCCAGGCGTTCATCATCGGCGAGGAGTTCATCGCCGGTGAGCCTTGCGCATTGGTGTTGGGCGACAACATCTTCTACGGCAATGGTCTGGGCAAGACGTTGCGTCGAGCCGCGTCCGTGAAACACGGCGCCACGGTGTTCGGCTATTACGTCGACGATCCGGAACGCTACGGCGTGGTCGAATTCGACGAGAACCATAAGGCCATCTCCATTGTGGAAAAGCCGGAACATCCCGCGAGCAACTATGCCGTGACCGGCCTGTATTTCTACGACGACCGCGTGACGGACTTCGCCAAGCAGGTGAAGCCATCCGCCCGTGGCGAATTGGAAATCACCGATCTCAACGAAATGTACCTCAAGGACGGTTCCCTTACCGTTCAGACGCTTGGACGCGGCTATGCATGGCTGGACACCGGCACCATGGACTCCTTGTATGAGGCCGGTGAATTCGTGCGTACGGTGCAGCGTGCGCAGGGTCTGCCTATCGCGGTCGCCGAGGAAATCGCGTTCGAGAACGGTTGGATCTCCCGCGACGAGCTGATGGAAGCCGCCGTCAAGTATGGGAAGTCGCCATATGGGCAGCACCTGAAGAGCGTGGCGGAGAACAAGATCATCAGCAGGCCGTCGGATGACCCGCAGCAGTGAGTAAAGTGAACGTGGAAGGTAAATGATTATGAGCAAAACAATACTGGTCACCGGAGCCGGCGGTTACATCGGTCGCCACGTCGTCAAGGCGTTGCTGGATGCGGGACAGAAGGTCATCGCTTCCGATCTGCGCCTGAACGATGTGGACGATAGGGCCACGAAGATCGAGGCGAACATCTTCGAACCGGATGACGCACTGTTCAGCAAGCTCGGTTCCCCCGATGTCTGCCTGCACATGGCATGGCGGGACGGCTTCAAGCACAATTCCGACAACCATATGGGCGATCTTTCCAACCATTATCGGTTCATCAAGACGATGCTCGACGGTGGGCTGAAGCAGATCGCCGTGATGGGAACCATGCATGAGGTCGGCTATTGGGAAGGCGCCATCGACGAGAACACGCCTTGCCACCCGGCCTCCATGTACGGCATCGCCAAGAACGCCCTGCGTGAGGCGACTTTGATGCTCGCCAAAGAGCATGACGCGGTGGCTCAGTGGATTCGCGCCTACTACATTGTGGGCGATGACGCTCGCGGCAACTCCATCTTCTCCAAACTGCTGCAGGCCGCGCATGAAGGCAAGCCCACGTTCCCCTTCACCACGGGCAAGAACAAGTACGATTTCATCAACGTCGACGAGCTCGCCCGACAGATCGCCGCCGTAGTGTCCCAGGATGAAGTGAACGGCGTGATCAATTGCTGCACAGGTGAGCCGATCACCCTCGCCGAACGAGTGGAAAAGTACATCAAGGACAATAACCTGAATATCAAGCTCGATTACGGTGCGTTCCCCGACCGCCCATACGATTCTCCGGGCGTGTGGGGCGATGCCACGAAGATTCGGCGGATTCTCGCTTCCCGCTGATTGATGCACAATTGAATGAGGCGGTGTCCATATCGTAATGGACACCGCCTCATTGTGTATGTGTTATGGATTATTTGGCGGAACCTCGTACGAACATCCGGCGCACATAGGCAAGAGTCGCCTTGTTGAGACGCAACAGCAGGACAGAGAGCGCCATGATAATCATGAAGTCGACGATGAACAATATATAGGCATTCGCCATACCCATATGGGCGAAATCCAACTTACTGAACACCTGAATGATTACCTGATGATGAACCAGGAAGATCGGATATGAATACTTCGAAATCGATCCGACAACAACGCGAACCGGTTGTATATTAATCCACTGGGCAATCCACACCAACACAAGGAAGAACAATATGCCCACCACGGTTACCGCGATATTGCCGGTCAGGGGATGGAATATCTGCTGAAGCGCGAGTACAACGATGGAGCCTGCTCCGATGTAATGAGGCACCTGCTTGATGTATTTGACGAAATACATGCCGAACAACAGCTCAGGCAAGCGAGTGGTGAGAAGAAGATCCTTCGGCATACCATGCAACTGCAGATTAGCCGCAAGAGTAATCGCATAGCAGGCCAGTGCAATTCCCGCGGTCCAGAATGGGAATCTCTTCACGCCCCAGCGCAGCAAAGGGAAGAAGATATAGAAGATGATGATGAATCCAAGGAACCATTCGCCCAATGTGTAGAATGTCGGAATCGCGGCATTGGCTAAAAACCCGTCAACAGCCAATAGGGAGAATATCAAGCTCCACTTCGGGGCCTGTGCTTCGACGATGGCTCCGTGACACAAAAACAGGTATGCATTTGCAATGATGAAAGCGACCCAGAACATAGGGTAAATCGCCTTGAATCGCTTCCAATAGAATGTACGCAAATCCAAATGCTCAGGCTCATCATGCGTATACATCAACGCGGCACCCGAAATAATGAGGAACAGTGAAACGCCAAGGCCGCCGATATAAATACCGAATGGTTGATTGACGAGTATCGGATGCTGCGTCAAAAAAGGATTGTTGAAATGCGTAATCACAATCAGCACGGCTGCAAGAGCACGCACCAAATCCAAATAGAAGAGTCTCGGCCTATGGGTTTTGATAGGAGCCTGAGTCTGAGACGTCGTCACTTCTTATGCTCCTTCCGTTCCAGCTGGTGCTCATGTGCTTTGACCAAAGTCGGGCCGATCACGGGTGTCCTCTTAATGATGTTCTTGACGATACGCAACACCGTATTGCGGAAACGCTTGCCTTCGGCAACCGCGACCGTGGTTTGGAAGAGGTTCGGCCGAATCCACGGATCGGTAACCGACTTGGTCATTTCACGAAGTTCGTACGAGAGATTCGTAAGCTCGATTCTGGCGAATCGATCAGAGAAGATATACGCCGAATAGTAGCCGTTGCCTTGGGGAACATAGCCATAGGCCCGCTCGATGAAATGCAGCATAGTGCCATCAACCTTGTTCGGCTCTGGTGGGAAATCCTCATATTTCCATTCACGATCCAACAGTCCGTGGAAGGCCTTCGGACGGAACCAGAACATCGTTCCCATAGGCGCGACAGGTTCCTTCATCACATCAAGTGGAATGTTGTCGAAGCCGAGATCTTCGAGGATCTTCTTCGTTCCCTCGAAATTAGGTCCCCACGGGAACGTGTAGCTGGGGAAGTAGTCGGCATGGTTGGGAGGTGTGGGCATGGCGATGCCGAGACGCGGATTGTCTTCAAACAGCTTGACCACGTTGCTCACGTACTCTTTCGAGGCAAGAATGTTCTCGAAGCATTTGTAGGCGAAACCATCACCAATGCTATAGGGCGAGAGCTGCGTCACCTTCTTATCATGGGCGAAGCATACGTAGTCATATTGCATGAGATCCTTGCCGCCGCCAATCAACAGCGCGCTGACATCACGGCCGCGGTTCTGAATCAGACGCACATCAACATGGTACGGCAATCCGCTGCAGCGGCTCTCGACCACATGCTTGTTCTCTTCCGAACCGACGGTGATGATCACGTCGCAGCCTTCAGGCATCGATCGAATATAGCCAATGGTTTTGTCGAGCAGATCCATGTAATACACGTGAATCACTAATGCGATGCGTCGCTGTTGAGGAATCGAGACGCCCATTGACTGTGGCAATACATAGTCGAGATGCAGATTCTTCTGCAAATCAGCCATATTCATCGTGCGAATGGCGTTCTGCCAAATCAGGTCGGTGTCGTAATCGGTATGGTCACGGAGATACTCGAAAAGATCGAGTGCGGCGTTGCCGACCGCCTGTGTCATAACGTCACGATACTCGTGGAAGAAGGAACGACGCTTGAAAATCGGGCAGCGCTTTTCCGCCACCAAAGTTTTCGCAGCATATGTGATGGGGCCAGAGGAGAACCCCTCCAGATCGTCCGTGTTCACATACACGTCCCATTTGAATCCCTTATCAGCGAAACGCTTGGTGAACAGCGACTCGTGAAGACCGACCGAGTCGAAGTAGTTGTTGATTGCCGGCATATTATCCCAATACTCGCGGAACGCCTGACTGGTGTGCAGACTCTTGCGGTAGGCGTGGAAATGCGATTGGATGTGCTCGGGGAGATAGCCGAAAGGACTGCGTCCAAAGGGATCGTTCGGTACCTTATGGAATTTGGTAATGCCCCAGAAGTCCAGATCTCGCTGATCCATTGCTTCGAACATTTCAGCGAACGGGTAGACCGGGCCCATGATAGTCGCATTGAACAATACGATTTCGTCGAACTCCGAGAGTTTGTCCCAACCGTAGGAGTCCAGAGCGGTTTTATACGCCCACACGTCAAAGCCTTTGTTCTCGCGAACGATGAGCTTATCGGTGTAGGTCAGAAATGTAGCCCGACCTTCCTCATTCAGCTTGCCGTTGACTACAATGGCCATTTCGGAGAAGAACGGCTTGAACCCATTCAGCAGTGTTGGAACATAATCATCTACTACGCCATCTTTATCGTAGAAGAAGAAAATGCCCAAGCGTTTGCAGGTGTCTTCGTGAATACGCATGATTCGATTCTCCTAAAAATAAATCATTTGCGAGATTTGATACGGGATATTGAGAATATTGAGGTATGTCCTGACAGGACGCCTGATAACTCGTCTCTGCAAGCCCTCGTTTTGCTGCTGAAGCTCGTGGATTATCTGACGCAGTTGTTCGACATCATGGGCATAGGATTCCGAACGCGCTTTGAACAGCGTGACGAGGTCAATATTCGTCTGCAACGCTTCTTCCAATTCATGTTGGCGCTGCAATAGACGACCGCACTGATCCTGCCGTTCGAAATATGCCTGAGTCATATTCGATAGTTCGACGGATGTTGGTACCGGAGCAGGGGAGGCTGTTCGTTCTCCATCGATGAATGCATACAAGGCATCGAAATGCGCGTCGATGCGTGACTGAATGTTGGAAAAATCAAACGCGTGTGATAATCCATGGCATTCTGCACGGTCGCCTTCAGCAGCTTTGCATCGGTGACATAATAATCATCGAAGCCAAGCAGATGATAGAGATCCTTTGTTTTCTTCGTTTGTTGGTAATCGAAACTGACGATTGTCTTGCCGAAAACTGAAGCGGTGACCGAGCCGTGCAGACTCGTACCGATATACAGGTCGCAGTTGGCGAGAATGCCGATGATCTGCAGTAACGAAAGCGGCTTATCCGGTAGCAGTGCTTCAAATGGAAGCGCTGCGCTGATTGAGCGCAAAGCGTTTTCATCACCGTGGGTATAAGCCAGTGGCAGCAGCACCACACGGTAGCCCGCGTCGTGAACCGTGTTAAGCGTATCGACCACATCGGCAACGGCATCTTCGGGAATAAACCGATTGCAATGGAACACGGCGTAGTGGCCCAGTTCCGGGAACACCTCTTCCTTCGCTGCGTTCAGTTGTTGCTGTGAAGCTATCGATTTCAGGGAGAAGCCGGTATCCGGTACAAGATGAATGCGAGCATCATCAATGTCGATATCGCGTAGCACATCGGCAGAGAATTCGTTTCTCACGCTGATATAGTCAACGCCATCGATGAGCATATGTGCCGCATCGGCGCCTGAATCGAAGACGAATGGAATGCCCGGGGCGTTCCACAGCAGCGGTACCCCATACTTCAATTTCATGAATGAGGGAATCATCCACACTTTATCCATCGGATACTGGGTGAATGTCGTACTGGAGAAATCGCGTTTCTGTCCGAAACGATGCCAGTGGATGATTTCACCGCCTCCGACGATAATCGCATCAAACGGATGTTCCTGATGCATATGCTCCAAATCGTCCAGCGAATGTACCAGAGAGTTTTCCACAAAACTCTCCTGGGCCTCGAACGGGGAGAACAGCACCACTTCGCCTTGATATCCTCGTCGTGTCAGCTCGTTCCGGCATACTAGTGGGAACAGATGATCGCCATAATTCGGGATGTCGAACACTCCGCAAAGCGCTATACGAGACATGTCGGTTTCCTCCTGTAGCTCTTACTCGTTCACCGCTACGCAGTGATGACGGAGAACTGCATGGCCGTATCATTGAGTATGCCGTTCTCGCCGTTATGCTCGTTACGGATTGCAAAATACGCGCAGTTGTCGTCATTGGTGAAGGCGACATATTCGATACGGTCCGCATCGTCCTTGTCGTCCACACGCAAAGTGGCGAACAGACGGTATTCGCCATTGTTCATCAGATTCAATGGGATGGAGAAATGAACCGTATGATGACCAGGCTGGATGGGAGTCCCCTTGCCGTTGGTCTGGCTATCGATGTCGTAGACCTGACCGCCGCGGCGCGCGTCTTGGAGAATGACGCCGAGATAGGCGGGAACCTGCTCGTTGAACTGATACTCGATGTCGAAATCGTAGTCCTGCGAGCCGTCCACAATGGTGTTCCCGTGGTTCAGCACCTTAAGAACGGGGACGCGGGAGTTCAAGCCGGTGGGATGCTTGTGCTCCTGCTTGGACTGGGTCTGGAAAATGGTATTGTGCTGTGCGTTCTCCAGACTGTATTGGTCCGCGACCTTTTTGGGATCACCGGATTCGGCCACATAGCCTTCCTTGATGAGTACGGCCTTGTTGCAGTATCGCTTCATTGATGCCATGCTATGGGTCACCAGAATCACCGTTTTGGACGGATCCTCTTTGACGCTTTTGAAGAACTGGTCGCACTTCTTCTGAAATGCCTCATCGCCCACTGCGAGCACCTCGTCCAGCACCAGAATATCGCCCTGCGCCTTGATCGCCACGGAGAACGCGAGACGTACCTGCATACCGCTGGAGTAGTTCTTCAGTTTCTGATCCATGAAATCACCCAGTTCGGCGAATTCCACGATGTCATCATACATGGCATCAACTTGCGCATGGCTGAAACCGAGCAACGCACCGTTGAGATACACGTTTTCACGACCGGTCAGTTCCGGATTGAAACCGACACCCAACTCGATGAACGGCACCAATTTGCCGTTGACTTCGACCGAACCGTGTTCCGGCTGATAGATTTGCGAGATGATTTTCAACAGCGTTGATTTGCCGGAGCCGTTGCGTCCGACAATACCGAAGAAATCGCCGCGATGCACTTCGAATGAAATATCGTTGAGTACGTGCTGCTCCGTGTACCCTTTAATGCCTTTCGTCCAATTAAGGAACGCCATTTTCAGTCCGGTAGCCTGTTCGGTGGGAAGCCTGAAGGACTTGGATACATGGTCGACACGCAGCACGACATCGCCGTCGCTCATCACGTTTTGTTGCATATCAGTCATGGTCTACAGTACCTCCGCGAATCGGGCACTATGCTTGCGGAACACTGTGATTCCGGCGAATAGAATAACTACGGTCAAAATATATGGAAGAATCGAAAGCACCGGGGAACCCACAAACGTCCATACGGTAGGTATGTCCTCAGGAGACAGCAGGTTGTGGCGCACATCCATAATCGCCTGCGTGCTGGGGACCATCATCATATATTTGGCCGCCCAAGCGAATTCCGGTGCACGCTGACCCACCATGCTTATTGGGTAGATAATCGGGGTGGCGTAGAACATCGCCTGCATCAGTACTTCCCAAATATGAGCCACATCACGGAAATATACGTATAAGGTGCTCAACAGCAAAGCGATTCCGAGGGCAAGCAGATACAATTGAAGGATGTTGAGCGGTACCAGCAACAATCGCCATGTGTAGTGGGCGTGGGAGAAGAATCCGAAGCAGATGACGACTACCAGATTGATGCCAAGGGAAATCATCGATCCCATGGTGTTCGACGCCACAATGATGTAACTGGGGAAATGGACCTTACGCATCAAATCACCGCGGTCGACGATGCCACGCATGCCCGTGGTGGTCGCCTCATTGAAGAACGACCACAAGCAGGTGCCGCATAGCAACGAGATGGCGAAAGTCGGAGTTCCATCCGAGAACTTCAGGAATCGGACGAACACCACATACATCACCGCAAACAGCATCAACGGTTTAAGAACCGACCAAGCCATGCCCAGGAACGACCCTTGATACCGGAGCTGGAAGTCGGTTTTCACCAGTTCCTTGAACACAACCAGCGAATACCGGTATTTGGACTTCAATCGTTGTAGAGGATTACCCATAGTAACGACAGTATAGCAAGGGACGGGTATCTGCCGCTGGGATGCCCCGGCCCGTCGTGCAAGAAGAATGTTCGGTTAGCGAGACAAGGATTGTGCCGGATAGGCATAATCCTGTTCGAAATAACGCTCGCTACTTCACATCGAAGAAAGTGGTGTCGTCGGCCAGGTAGTTCTTGCCGGCGGTCATGTCGTACTGGACGAGACGGTACTCCTTGAGCAGCTGCTTTTGTTCCTTGGAGAGGCTCCTGCGCCTGATGGGATTGCCGTTGCCGTCCAGATACGTGGTGGACGTGTCATCGGCGAATCCGCCCGCGCCGAGTACCAGACGCTCCACGGCAGGCAGATCGGCGCGCACGGCGGACAGGAACTGCAGATACGGGGAGATCTTCGCGTTCATGTGCTCGCTGGCCAGCGTCATGAAATAGTTCGGCGACGTGTAGTTCGTGTTGGCCGTGGCAGGATCGAGCTTTACGCCGGAACCGGCCGCGCCGGACGCCTGGTTCGACCAGATGAAATAGTCGGTCTCGTGCAGGGCGAGCGTGTTGTTCTTGTCCGATGCGGCGGTCACGTAGTCGCCGGAGAGATGGTCGCCGTAGAAGATCACGGTGACCGGCTTGTCCATGGCGTTCAACTGATTCAGGAAATCCGCCGTCGCCTGATCGGTGATGTTCACGCCCTTCATGTACGTGTTCACCGCATAGCGCTCGTCATCCCCAAGATTCTCGGAGACGTTCGCCCAGTCGAACTGATTGTCGCTATACCAGCCGCTGTGCGGGGAATGATTCTGTATCGTGACCAGCTGCAGGAACTGCGGATGCTGTTCCTTGTTGACTTGATCGATTACGTTCTGATAAGCAGCCGCATCGCTCACATACGGGTTGCCGTCGATCGTGTCCTGATGGGCGATGGCCGGGGCGCTGTCCAACGTATAGAGGTGGTCGAAACCGAACTTCTTGTAGACCGAATCGCGCAGATACATGTTTTTGTAATACGGGTGGAACGCGGTGGAGCCGGTCTTGCCGTAGTGCGCGTTCCAAATCTGGTTGAACGAGTACGGGCTCTTTTGATGGGGGACGAGCTCCTGGTACATGGACTGCATCGAATCGTCGAACAGCGCGAGGTCCAGACCGGTCAGCGTCTGGTATTCGATATTCGCCGTCCCCCCCCCGTAACCGGGGGAGAGCATGAGGCCGGAGGTCGTGGAATCCTTGACGGCACGGATGTTCGGCATCGGATCTTCAAGTACGCTGATGCCGGGTACGCGCGTCGGATCAGAGAACGTCTCCGACAAAATCATGATGACCGTGCTGTCGGTGAGATTGTTCACGCGCGTCCGGTTCGTGGTCTGCGCCTGCTTGGCGTACTTCTTCGCCAGCGCCTCCATCGTCTCCCGATTGTAGCCCTCCGGCTTGTCCATGATCTTCGGATGCGTGAGACGAAGGAAGTTGATCGCCGCGCCGTTGTTCGTCGCGTCACCGGTAACGCTCCACGGCTGCGGAGAGTCGCCCCAGCTTTTCGCCCACTCATACCACCACGCGCCGGGAATGCTCAACGTCCACGTGAACGAGCACAGCAGCGCGATGCTCGTTCCGGCGGCGACGAGACGTGTGACATTGCCCGCGATGGTCTTCACATTGCGGAAAGGGCGCCACCAGTGGAACGGGATTACGCAGCGGCGGCCATCCACGAGCTGGAGAACCAGACAGATCACGGTCAGCCAGACGAGCATCGTGATCGTGCCGTCGACCAGCGGCTGGCTGTCCTCCGGAATGAACGAGGCGATTTCGCCGCCATTGCCGCTGAAGATGAAACTCAGGTCCGAAGGGATGATCGGCTCGTTGCGCAGGTCCATCTTGATGCTGTTCGCCACTGCGTACACGCTCATCACGATTGCAAAGACGGCCGTCGCCACCCAGAACCGGTTCAGTACGAATACGAGCACCAGATAAATCATGCCGAGTGCGCAGAAGTTGAGTAGCCAGTTGAGCTTGATGGTGTCGTCTGTGCCGTCGCCCGACAGCCACATCTGCGCGACGAAGCGCGTCAACTGGCCGTTCACGCTGTTGAGGGCCTTCGTGGTGTCGTCCACCGCGTTCGAATCGTCGTACGAAGGCTCCGAGTACATGCCCCACTGGATGAAGATCGTGGCGGCGGCGGTCATCAGCGCCATGACGACGACGTACAGGGTGTACGGGCACTTCGGGCGTTTCCTCCACAGGTCGCGCAGTGGTTTGAGTGCCGCGAGCAGCAGTCGGATCGGAGGATTCGTGACGGCGACGAACGCGTCCGAAGCCGTGATGGACGCGATGGAGGCAATCATGGCATCGGACGCGGCATCGGTTATGGTCGTATGCGTGCGGCGCCTGAAATCGACGGAGCCAAGCATCGCGGGATGTGTGGATACGACCAGATGCTCGGCCTCCGTCGGCTGTTTCTGCTCCACGGAGACGACGTCCACGCCCTTGCCCTGATTCTGTGGTTCGTCCACGTGCTCCACCTGTTCCTATCCGGCAACGTACCGGCACATTGTAAACGCAGGTTCAGGACGAATTCACTCGATGTTCACATGACCTCGGCCGTATGACCATATACAGAATCCCAGCAATTGTCTGAATCGTTCGGGCAGAATTATTCAATTGCACGCGCTGCTGCGTGGTCGAAGGTCAGCCGTGGCAGTTGCTCCCATTCGGTAGCATCGGAAGGGACGTATTCAAACAGTTCGGCGCCGTTGTGCTCGAGTCGGTGGAGCATGTGTCCGTTATTGAGGATTATTTTCAACGACGGGTTGATTTCAGTCTCTTCGTCCTTGAATGCTTCGTCGTAATTCTCGCGTGCGGCGGTCATCGCATACTCTTCCCAGACGGTTCTTCCCGTCTCCCCGTTGACGGTGAACACGACGGCTTCTACCGCCTTGCTCGACTGCTTCCACGTTGCAAGGAGTCCAGCGTTTTCTTGAGTGGATTCACGGTGTGTCCACCCATATGGCGCCCTTTCTGTCCCTAGACAGCCCTGCTCTGAGACTGTCACGTTGCTTGGAAGATAGCACACGTAATTCAACCTATTCTTGGAATGTCATTTGTTTTGCCACAAGCAAAATCGTTGTCGTGCGATCTCTGGCATAGTCATACTCAGGCAAACAAGATGCCTCTGTATTATGAGAATCGATTCAAAGCCAATAAAATTGCTGTAGCTGGTTCTATTGTTTTGTCGGCAAAGGAGCGGCTGTATGTCGATTGAGTGAGAAGAGGATATTGTCGACCCGTTTCAATAATTCATCATAGGTAATGATATCGGATATGTCGGAATAGCGCCGCTTCATAATTTCAAAATCTGCACGCTCTTCTTGTGATAAATCGTCGCGTCCTATCAGGACTATTCCTCTTGGATTTGTCAGATTCAGCTTCATATCATCGGGGATTTGAGAGGAATATTTGGTGCCTAATAACTGTTCCCCGCTGGCTCCCCACCGAACAAGATTATGAAGATATTTTTCCGTTTGCATGATTGCACCTTCGGTTTCATGCCCTAAAAGATAGTTATCTCTGTAGCGGCCTCTTCTGACAAGGGAATGTGCAAACGGTTTCTTGATTTCCAATACGTCGATAAAGCCGTTTGCATCGACCAAGAGCATATCAATGCGCCGTTGCGACGACTCGGTTGATATTGAATCAGGTATGGTGACCTGATTGATTAAGGTGATATATTGTGGATAAATTAATAAGAATAACTTTGACACCTCAGTCTGCCATGTCGCTTCGGGATAGCTGTCCGCGTCGGCCAGCATAGCTTTCAGCGTATCGCGGATGTAGACAAATTTTGATGTTTCCATCTCCGTAAGCGTTGAGGGAAGGGCTGGGGTAGTGGGGACTGTTGTTTTTCTGCGTATCCTACGCCAAGCGGCCTCAAGTCGTTGCTCTGTATCAGGTTTGCAGGGAATGTAATCCGATATCGCTCGTGCTATGCAGGCCTCAGAATACCGGCGTAAAATATTTCGTGTAGGGAACTGCGAAAGCAATTCGAGAAAGATCTGCTTCGGAATTGCGTTTTCCGAGCTTCCCCCTATAATAATTGGCCCATCGATAATGCTGTCTATTTTGGCGAATATGGATATATTGTCTACGGTAGTAAATAGCTTTCTTTCGAGTCTAATGTCGTTGGAGATTAGTAAATCATGATGAAGTTCAAGTATGTGCGCATTGATTTTATAATACTCTCCCTCGATTGTTCCGATTTTGAAATAAGCAGTGTCGTCATATTCATCGTTGATTTCAGGAGTGTCTTCCAGATTATATTTATCTGCTGCTGCAAATGAAAAAGTTCGCGCAATGGTGATAATGCCGCTGTTGGACAGTCTTTCGGCAATCCAATCTGTTCCATTGATTGGAGAATAGGCAAGTATTATATTGTTGTTTATAACAATAAATCTAATGCTAGTGGTCATGACCAATCATATCTTCCACTATTGCTTATTGCATGTTCTTGATTTTATGGTCGTAGACGTGCTTTTCGAGTAGGCGGATGTGCTGGGTGACGGCGCACTCCAGACGTTGCTTACGCGTGATTTTGCCGAGCAGTTCGTTGAGTTCCGCTTGGTCGGCGGTGTGCTGCGTCTGGCTTTCCGGGGTGCGGAAGTCGGGGGCGGTGCGCTGCTCGTTGACGGCGCCGACCATCGTGTAGTAGCTGCGCATCGGCAGGATTCCCTTGTCCAGGCAGAGGCGGAAGTTGTGGGCGCCGGCGGCGAAGTTGTCATGGTAGAAGCCGAAGCTGCGCTCCTTGTGCGTGACGGAGCCGGCGGATTGCAGCCAATTGTACAGGTTCACGTTCAGGTCGACGACCTTCTTCATGCGCGAGTACAGGTCGCCGGCGACCATCACGTCCTGCGCGTACATGCCCTCCGGGAAGCGCACGCCGTCCCACAGTTCGCGACGGTACAGGCGGCACCAGTTCGCCTCGTTGAAGTAGCGGGCCTCCGTGCTGTGGCCGAGCTTGTCGCCGATCAGTCGCAGGCTCTTGCAGAACACGGTCTGGTAGGCGCGCAGCGGCTCGGTGAACACGGTCACGTGCGCCGGCTCGGCCGCGCCTTCCGCCGCCTCCGCGGCCACGTCGTCGATCTGCGAGACGCCGAACTGGCGCCACCGCGCCTTGCTCATGTCCGCGCCCGTCGAGAGCAGCGCATGCAGCAGCAGTTCGATGTTGCGCCGGTCGAGGATGTCGTCGTTGTCGGCGAACGCGATGTACGCGCCGTGCGCCGCGTCCAATCCCGCGTTCTGCGCCTTCGCGATGCCGCCGTTCTTCTGATGGATCACGCGCACGCGGTTGTCGCGGCGCTGGTAGTCGTCCAGAATGCGCGGGCTCGCGTCCGTCGCGCCGTCGTCGACGAGGATGACCTCCAGATGCGGGTACGACTGGTGGAGAATCGAATCCACGCAATACCGCAGATACTCTTCAGCGTTGTACACCGGCACGATGATGGAGACAAGCGGATGCTGCGTGGAACCCTGCGGCATGATGGAATCGGGCCTTCCCGTGAAAAACAATATTGTGTGGACACGTCCAGTATAACGAGAGATACGTCGGGCACGTCGGTGAGGAATTCGCAATATAGCATGCTCGGTAGGATGGTACGAAACGCACATGGACGGTGAAAGGTTTGAAGCCATGGTGGATAATACGCTGGAGAACAAGTACCCGGATCTGGTGATCGTGGGCGCGGGCCTGTTCGGTCTGACGGTCGCGCAGCAGGCGGCGGAGCACACGGGCGTGCGCGTGCACATCATCGACGTGCGCGATCATATCGGCGGCAACGCGTACTCGTACTTCGACGAGGAGACGGGCGCGGAGATCCACAAGTACGGAGCCCACCTGTTCCACACCTCCAACAAGCGCGTGTGGGATTACGTGAACCGTTTCACCGAGTTCACCGACTACGTGCACCGCGTGTACGCGACGCATGACGGCGTCGTCTACCCGCTGCCGATCAACCTGGGCACGATCAACCAGTTCTTCGGCAAGGCGTACACGCCGGCCGAGGCGCGCGCGGTGATCGAGGAGCAGGCCGGCGAGCTGGCCGGCACCGATCCGCAGAACCTCAACGACAAGGGCATCCAGCTGATCGGCCGCCCGCTGTACGAGGCGTTCATCAAGAACTATACGGGCAAGCAGTGGCAGACCGATCCCTCGGAGCTGCCCGCGTCGATCATCAAGCGCTTGCCGGTGCGCTTCAACTACGACAACCGCTACTTCAAGGACACGTGGGAGGGTCTGCCGAAGGACGGCTACACGAAGTGGATGGAGCGCATGATCGACGATCCGCGCATCACCGTGGAGCTGGGCATCGACTTCTTCGACGAGTCGCAGCCGTACAACAAGAAGGCGCTGCAGGCGGCGGGCGTGCCGGTCGTGTACACGGGTCCGATCGACCGCTACTTCGACTACGAGCTGGGCGATCTCAAGTGGCGCACCGTGAACTTCAAGGAGGTCCGCTACGACGAGGGCGACCACTTCGGCTGCCCGGTCATGAACTTCTCCGACGCGGACGTGCCGTACACCCGCGCCATCGAGTTCAAGAACTTCAACCCGGAGCGTCGCGAGCAGCAGAACCCGAACAAGACCGTGGTGTGGGAGGAGTACTCCCGCTTCGCCGAGCGCGGTGACGAGCCGTACTACCCGATCAACACGGACGCCGACAAGAAGCTGTACGCCGAGTACGAGGCGAAGGCCAAGGCCGAGCCGAAGACCGTGTTCGGCGGCCGTCTCGGCACGTACAAGTACTACGACATGCACAACGTGATCGACACCGCCCTCACCGCCTATGAGGAGCAGGTCGCCCCGCTCCTCGCCGATTCGGCCAAGTAGGCCGGTTATGCGATGACTGTCTCCTTGGTCCGAATTCCGCCGGGCCAAGGAGACAGTCATCATTGCAGTGCGCTCAGATCCACGGTGAACGGCAATGTCGCCGGCAGCTGTTCGGGGGCGATGAACGTGCTGTGCCTTGCGTCTCAGCGTGTCTTGCCGCTTTTCCGTGAATGGGTGTAACGTTTTTCTCTTTTTGCGAGGTGCAATCGTAACGTTTTGCGGAATGGGGCGTGATTGCATGGATGTATTGTTTTCTCCGCCTCCTTATTTTCAGTATACTGAAAATAAGGAGGCGGCATGGTTGTGGATTATATTGCACGTGAGAAACTGATGTCTGCGCTGGAGAGTCACCGGAATACGCCCGAAATCAAGGTGCTCACTGGTGTTCGTCGCTGCGGCAAGAGCACGCTGCTGGATCGGTATGCGCAATCATTGCTGGATCAGGGGCTGCCGGAGCGCAACATCTACCATCGTCGCTTCGACTCCTTCGATACGCCCATCGGGTACTCCGCCACGGACCTGTACGACGATCTCCGCCGTGCGTTTGACACCGCCGGGTCGGGGCCGTTCGTCGTGCTGCTTGACGAGATCCAGGACGTGCCCGGCTGGGAGCAGGTCGTGCGGCGGTTGCACACACGCGCCGACACGGACGTCTACATCACAGGATCGAACGCAAGACTGCTGTCCGGCGAACTCGCCACGTACCTGACCGGACGATACGTCGAAATCCCCGTGTACCCGCTGTCCTACGACGAATACGCGACGCATATGGCGAAACGGCGGCCCGGCGCGAGCGAGGATCTGCTGTTCGCCGACTACATGATGTTCGGCGGCATGCCGGGCCTCTACGCAACCGGAACCGTCGAACCGGACCGCGCGCGGGCAGGCGAGGTGCTCGACGCCGTCTACGAGTCCGTGGTGGTCAAGGACGTGGCGCGACGTTACGGCATCCGCGACCTCGCGACGTTGGAGAAGCTGAGCCGGTACCTGTTCGCGACCTCCGGCAACCTGTTCTCCACCAACAATGTGGTGAACACGCTCAACAGCGCCGGACTAAAGGTGACATACGCCACCGTCGACAACCAGATCGACGCGTTGGAGAAGGCGTTCATCGTATACGGGTGCGAACAGTCGCGCATCCGCGGGCGGCAGCTGCTGCGACCGCAACGCAAGTACTATCCCGTCGACAACGGGTTCCGCAACCTCGCCAACGGCTTCAACGGGGCGGACCGTGGCGCGCAGCTCGAAGGCATCGTCTACATGGAGTTGCGCAGACGCGGCTGGAACGTGACCATCGGAGCGTTGCCGGGCGGCGAAATCGACTTCGTGGCGCGGCGTGGCGCGGAACGGCAGTATATTCAGGTCACGTTGAACATGACGGAGGAGCAGACGCGCGAACGCGAGTTGACGCCGTTGCGCAAGCTCGACGACGCATTCCCGCGGACCGTGCTCACCCTCGACCGGTTCAGCGAAGGCGTCACCGAAGAGGGAATCCGCATCCTCAACGCGATGGACTGGTTACGGAAGTGACGACGGGGCTTTTGCCCGCCGGAAACAGCCGAACCGAAACCGGGCATAATGATCGGAGCGGATTCGGCTCTTTTCTTTGAAACAAACTGACGGTAAACTCGCGGGCTATGTCTGACGAGAAGAGCACAAGCAGTATGGGCGCGGCCGGCGCGCCCGGTAGTAGTAACGCCGGCGCCTCCACCGGTACCTCCTCCACCTTGGAATCCGTCGAATCCCTCGACGCCGGCAACGAGATGGACCGTGGCCTCAACAACCGCCACGTGCAGTTCATCGCCATCGGCGGCACCATCGGCACCGGCCTGTTCCTCGGATCCGGCAAATCCATCGCCCTGACCGGCCCGAGCATCGTGTTCGTGTACATCGGCGTCGGCCTCGTGATGTTCATGCTGATGCGCGCCATCGGCGAGATGATGTACCGCGACCCGAGCCAGCACACGTTCATCAACTTCATCACCCGCTACCTCGGCAACGGGTGGGGCAAGTTCGCCGGGTGGTCGTACTGGATCGTGCTCGTGCTCATCGGCATGACCGAGATCACCGCCGTATCCACGTATTTCATCACGTTCTTCAACACGTTCGACATCGACCTGACGCCATGGAAATGGCTCATCGAACTCGTGTTCCTCGTCGTGCTCGCCACCATCAACCTCATCGCCGTGAAAGCGTTCGGAGAAGCCGAATTCTGGTTCTCGATGATCAAGATCACGCTGATCTGCGCGATGATCGTCACCGCCGTCGTCATGGTCATCGTCGGCTACCACTACGGCGCGGTGCACATCCCCGGCCACGACGGCGTCTCGCCCGCCGGCACCGCCAGCCTCGCCAACCTGTTCCACGACTTCTCCATCGCGCCCAACGGCTGGCTCGCATTCCTCATGAGCTTCCAGATGGTGTTCTTCGCCTACGAGGCCATCGAATTCGTCGGCGTCACCGTGTCCGAAACGCAGAACCCGCGCAAGGTGCTGCCGAAGGCCATCAACGAAATCATCATGCGCATCCTCATCTTCTACGTGGGCGCGCTCGTCGCCATCATGTGCATCGTGCCGTGGACCTCGTTCACGCCGAACAAGGACGGCTCCTTCGCATCCCCGTTCATCATGGTGTTCCAGTACGCCGGACTCAACTGGGCATCCGCGCTCGTCTTCTTCGTCGTCATCACCGCCGCGTCGTCGTCGCTCAACTCGCTCCTCTACTCGGCCGGACGCCACCTCTACCAGCTCGCGAGCGAATCCGACTCGCCCGCGTTCTCGAAGATCGGCGTCGTGTCGAAACGCCGCGTGCCGGCGCGCGCGATCCTGATCTCCGCCGCATGCGTGCTCATGTCGCCCGTCATCAACGCGTTCCCGCAGGTGCACAGCGCGTTCGTGCTGTTCTCGTCCGCATCCAGCGCGGTGATCATCTTCATCTATATTCTGACGATGGTCGCGCACCAGAAGTACCGTCGCTCCGCCGACTTCATCAGCGACGGATTCATCATGCCCGCGTACAAGTTCACGAACACCTTCGCCATCGTGTTCTTCGTGTTCATCTACGTGACGCTGTTCCTCGCGTCCGACACGATCGGCTCCGGCATCGCCGGACTCGTGTGGCTCGCCGTGTTCGGCGGCTACTGCCTGCTTCACGACCGGTTCCAGAACCGTGACCTCAAGGCCGCGTTGCGGCGTTGACGCCCGTCATGTCGCCGTTTGTGCGGTGTTGCATGAGTGGGAGTATGGAAGCCCGCCCGGTGGTTCCCACCGTGGCGGGCTTCCGTGTTCGTTGCGTGGGTGCGCACGTCACGTGTGTCACGTGTAAGCGCTGACACGTCCGGGAAAGAGGGCAGATTCTGTATGAGATTTCACAGTGTGACACGCCGTCCGCTGGTGGTTGCGGCCGCGGGAAGCACGCTGGTGCCGGAAGAGCTGGTGATGACCACCCCCAATCGGCTACGCCGACAGCCCCCGCCAGCGGGGGCCGAGAAACGGGCGACGGTGGCGGCGCTGTTGCGGCGGCCACTGCGACTGGCGGTGGTGTGCGGACGGTGCGGAGCACGGGAGGCGCGCACGACACCCACCCTGACCCCGACCTCGGCGACCAGCTGCGCGACGTCAGCGACTAGGAGAGCGGTACTGGCTTTGCGCCCCCTTTAGGGGGAGCTGGCGGCCGCAGGTCGACTGAGGGAGTATCCGGACCTCAGTCCGGCCGTGAAAATCGGCCCTCTCTAACGGGACATCGCCGTCAAGCAAACGCCAGCGGCGTTTGTAGGCGATGTGCGAGCCGGCCGGCGAGCTGATATATGGTCAGCCGAAGGCTGTCCATAATTGTCGGACGGTTGGCCCGCGTAGAGATCTGATTCCTGGCCCCCTCTGACGAGGGGGCTGTCCGCGGAGCGGACTGGGGGAGAGATAGCCGGAACGTGCCGTTTGCAGCAGTTGCCGTCCGCCACGCCATCAGATACGATTTCAGACGTGAGGAAGATCGTTCTCCTCCGGTTCGTCTTCGTATTGTTTGATAGCAATATGCAATTTGTTTTGCGCTCTGCAGATTAAATCGTGAATCAACATGGGGTTATTCTCTTGGAATGTATCCAAAGAATCCAATGCGCTATGGGCATAATCTGAATCCTGTCGAGAGGAAATGGTAAATGAAAGATTTCGCATGACTTGGGATTCCGATGCGACTATGGAATATAAAAGAAGGAAATTGATGAAACCAAATTCTATGCGGTCCATATTTCTGATAGTATTGATTGTGATTGGCGTATCGTCATTCATTGATTTGATGACATAGGCAACGTCATCGGCTTTGAAGAAATGCGAAATTCTTGTGTTGAATATATAGTTGCCGATATAGGAAACGGTGTTATCAATGTCGGTGGATAACATGTCATATGTTATAACGTTTAAGTGGTTATAGTATTGCCTGTAAAAAGTAGCAATCTGCCTTTCACTTGAATGGGTCCGCATATCATGGGCGCACTGGAAAATTGCATCGCAAAGGATGCCTTTGGATGGAAGATTGTCAAAAATCGCTTCAACGATAATGGGGCTTCTATTGTTTTGCGCAATTTGCAGGAGGCATTGTTCGAGCGCTGTGCCAAAGAGTTCGCTGGGTAACCTGTCTATCCATCTTGAGGCCTCATGCGCATTTTCCCAAGAGTGGTTTGTGAGGATATCGGTTATGAGTCGAAGTGTATTTGCGCGTAGCTCTTGACATGTTTTCTCGTCTTCGGTGTAGTCGTAGAGCGTAGAGTTCGTAGTTTGTACCGCTTCTATAGCTTCTTCGATATTGTCGCTCATTGTGACGATGCGGTTAGCTGCTGTCGTGACAAATAATGCCATTTGGTTTATTCTGTTTGTGGTATCTCCATGAAAGAAGTTAATATGATTTCTGTCAACTGGAAGCGGATGACCATAGATAAGGTCTTTGCACTGTGTCGGATGTTTCGAACATATGTCAAGCCATAGTTGTAAATCTGCATTGCGCTCTACCTTGCTTAAAACGAGTATTTTAGTAACCTCTGTATCTTCCGATTGCTCAAGCGCGGAAGACATCATTGAATCAAACAATCGCCACTTACTTAATGTATAATCTCGAAGATTGGCAATCTTTTTGCTTATGGTTTTCGTAGATTGCCATGGACTTTTGGCTGAAAAAAAGATTGTAGAGGTTAAAATACCTAATTTCACTAAGGACTATATTCCAGTAGGTGACTTGATCGGACGTTGTGAGGAATTTTCTTGCGAACCGGTCTATTGGATTAGTTTGGCCCGTTTTTATATATTGTGAGTAATGATATACGTAATTGTTTTTATATGCCTTCTCGATTTGATACTCCGCATATTGTTGAGCGATTTTTGAAGAATCGCCTCTAATCCAAAGTAAGGAAAGACAGCCGTTGACTGTTAATAGGAGACATAGTACGCAAAAACAGTATAGAGATGTCCATAAATAGAACAATGGGGATTTGGTGTCAAATTTCAGCAGTCCAGATTTTGCTATTAGGGAGGGCATTTTGACTGTTGAGGAAATCGGTAATATGTAAAGAAGTGTGAGTGCTATTCCAAATGTTTTGGATTGAATGAGTTGAAAACCTATATGCTCATTGAGCAGTATTTTACTTCGATTGGACATGAGGTAGGTGTCATTGTCATTGTCCTTGACGAACGAGTTAATGAATGAGATTGATAGCGAAATTAGTGCTGTCAGCCCCATGGTGAATTGCAATGTGCTTTGAAGATAACGTTCGTCTGATGGCAGTATTTTATCAAATACTACTTTTGGAATATCTGTAATTACGGCTGCTGTGATGCAAAATATAAAAATAGCCCTAATGTTCATATCGGATAATATATATTTCATTCTGGCGTAGAATTTATATCTTCTCAGTCCATTAATGCAATATGCCGTATTTCGCATTATTTCTTTAATAAATGGAATGAAGATGCATAGGAAAATAAATGGTGAAATTATTTTCACATACTCGGGGAGTGAAGATAGTCCTTGTATCATTAATTTAATGACTTGTGATAGATTGTTTATCATACTTTCAATACTTCATTCGTTTTTGTTTATTGATTTGGGAGGTTTTGAGGTGCTATGAGGCGAAGGACGCCGTAAATCAGTAGCCATAATCCTAAGATGACGCACAGTGCCGAAGCGCAAAAGAACGGGAGGATGATTAGGCCGTCCGCATTATTGGCGGCACAGAACGCGCACAATGCTGCTATTACACTCAATACTATTATAGCGATTTTCCTCAGCCAGCCCATCTCGGTGCGAATCAGCATCCCCGCAATCACCGCTGCGATGGCGAATCCGACTGTGACTCCAGCGACTATCTTAGGGTGCTGATTCGTATACTGAATGAAAGACAATTGTGAATTGCCGCACGTGACGTTATACAGCATCCACAGCTGGAACGGCAAAAGAGACAATGCCGAATACCGTGGAATGCGGAGCATCCTAGTCGCCGTGCTGCTCTCATCACGTGGCGCGATGAAGAACGTGACGCCGAGCTGGGCGAGTATCATCGTGCGGAACAGGATGCCGGCTGGAGTGTTGGGCAGCGCTGTGGCCGTTGTGGTGGACGGTGACAGAATTGTTACCGTTGTTAAATGCGTCAACGATGCATACAGCACCAATAGCACCATTTGAATGGCGAAGAACGTCACCATTGGAATGATGTTACGGAGACGGGGAATCAGCAGTCCGGAGACGTAGGTGATACGTTCCGGCGCATCCTCCGGCTCCTCGTCATCGTGTTCCCGCATGTGCAGTGACGTGAAGAGCTCCGTATCGCTGATGATGCTTTGTTCATCGCCTTCGTAATGATCACGTACGAGAACAGGACGTACATCCTTGGCGAAACGATGAACCAGAAATGTGGATGAGCGTAGCCATATGTACGGCTTGTTGAATTCCCTGAACAACATCATGGCGAGGGTGATTCTGCCGGCTTTGACGACGAATGCGCGGACGGAGGCAAGACAAGACTTGAAGCCGGCGATTCTGCCGGCTTTGTTCTCGGACTGGGTGCCGGGTCTCGGTTTTGGTGCCGTTTCCTGGTCTATCGCCTTATTGATTTGATGGATCTCATCTCGTACGCCGTCCAATCGTTCGTATCGTGAAAGAGTGAACTGATATGTGCGTCTTCCGGACGTCTGTGCGGGAATGAAGACAAGAACGGGATAATGCTCCTTGAATTGTTGCAATAGATCCTGATACTGAAACAAGATGGACAGACGATACTTCAGATCGTCCAGATTTTCGGCGCTCTGCTGCGCCGCGTTGTGATGGACACAGTCGCCTCCGAGCAGTGGACCATTCGGAGCCTGCAGAATCCTTTTAAACTCTGTTTCTCGTCGATTTGGCGCCACGGTCCCATAACGGTCTTCCTCATAGTGCCGTATCGCTCCCAGCGCGTCCTTATCCTTTTCCTTATTGGCCGCGTCCTTCCAAGCGGCCACACTGTCCGCAGATATCAGATAGTTGTCATCGAGATGCCAGAAAAACGCATCGAAATCGGCATAGGACCGTTCTATCTGCGCATTCCTGTCTGCCGTCGGCAGGTTGCCGCCCAGATTGAAAATGTGGTCCCAGCCATGGTAGATCTCATTGAGTTCCCCGACCGGCAGCTTCTTGTGATAGCTGAGTTCGTATCTTGCGGAAAGGAAATACGCGGCAATTAATGCGGCGAAAGCATTATTGGCTCCGCGGTGCGTCATATATGAGCCATCGCCGTCGGAAGCGCACATATAGTCGGTGGCGACGTACCTTCGAATAAGAAGCAGCGGAAGAGGAACCAGCTCGCCCTCGTCGAGTCGTCCCAAACCGCAATCCTGTGCAATGCCCTGCACGACAGACCAATCGATTTCGAATGTCCAGGTTTCATCCTGTCGGCCCAGATTGCTGATATCGATGGTACGGCGCTGCTGTTTCAGCCAAGGCCGCTCCCTATCGAACGGAACATGTCTGTCGCTATAACGGAGACACTCATCCACTTGCAGCCTGTATAGGAACTCCATTTCCTTCGACGACAGCAACGACTGGCAATGCTCGGACATGTATTCTCCGGAAGCAAAATGCTCGAATTGGGCGACCATGCCCCCTCCTTTCCTCATACGCTCCCCTTTTTTTCCAATTGGGAGGCGCATGACCGCGGCGACTTCTGCGCTGATACATAGGCTTCTCTGCCTATTGGGTGTTGATGGGTGCTGATGAGCACCGATGCCTAGACGGTCACCGTCTCATTGAGTGGCATGCCGCAGACAAGGTGACATACCGCTCAATGAGTATCTGTGTGCTGCAGGGTCTTCCCGCTACAGAGTCTTGTACGCGTTGAACGGCAGTTTTGCGATTTCCTCTCCACGCTTCCTACGGATGCGCACTGTCTCGATGCAGGAATCCAACAAACCGGATTCATCAGTGCTTCGCCGAGTCATGGGTTTCGGCGTAGTTGTCTGATTGTTCGACACGGTCGCATACTTCAATCCCGGACGATAATGCTGGCTCCGCTGCCACCGGCGCATAGGGTTGGTGATTCCTGAAGTGGTCATGGTCTCTTTCCCCGTCATACGTGTCTTTAAAATTAAGACTCGAGGATACCACAACATATGGGCAAAATTGATAACATAAGCGATTCTTCATCTTTATGCAAGGTTGCGGGATAGACGGCGTGTCGTTGCCTTGCTTGGCGGTGCTCTGGGGGTGCTTGGCGAGCCGAACTGTGCGATGATGGGAGCATGAGTGCAATTGCAGTGAAGCAGGGACAGCAAGAACCGCAGGAACGGCAGGAGTTAGGCGGTGAATCGCCGAATATCGTTCGGTTCGCAGGGAAGGCGCGCGTGCCGCGGCTCGGCATGGGGACGATGGCGCTCGCCATCGAAGGGCGGCCCGACCGCGAGACCGCGATCGCGACGATTCACGCCGGACTCGACGCGGGCGTGCGGTACCTCGACACTGCATGGTCGTACTATCTGCCGTCGGCGCTGGGAGTGGACGGCACGGGGGGGCCGGGCGACTTCGGGTATGGCGAGAAGCTCGTGCGCGACGCGCTCGCCACATGGGACGGGCCGCGCGACGAGGTGCTCGTCGCCACGAAGACCGGATATCGGCGGACGATCGAGGTGCCGGGCGAGGACGCGGCGCCCCGTCAGCATTTGCAGGCGGAGGGGAGCCGGTACGGGTGGATGGCGGATTCGCGGCCGGAGACGATGATTCGTGACGCGAAGGAATCCGCGCGGCACCTCGGTGTGGACGCGCTCGACCTGCTGTATTCGCACGGGCCGGACCCTGCCGTGCCCTACGAGGACCAGGTCGGCGCACTGAAGACGCTGCTTGACGAAGGCGTGATCCGCTATGCGGGCATCTCGCGCGTGAACAACGAGCAGATCGACGTGGCGCGTCGGATTCTCGGGAGCAAGCTCGTCGCCGTGCAGAACCAGTTCTCGCCGTCGCACCCCGATCCGGAGCACACGATGGAGCATTGTGCTTCGCTCGGGCTCGACTTTGTCTGCTGGTCGCCGCTCGGCGGGTTCCTCGACCCGTTCGACAGCCACGCCTACGACCCGTTCCGCGCGGTCGCCGCGGCGCGTGGCATCTCCTACCAGCGGGTAGTGCTCGCATGGGAGCTCACGCGCTACGGCCGGCTGTTCACCATCCCCAGCGCCCGCAACCCGCACGAGATCCGCGACTCCTTCGCCGCGGTCGACCTGCAGTTGTCTGACGAGGAACTGGCGACGCTCGCGGCGTTGGACTGAGGCCCGGTGGCGATGGCTTGGTGACGACCGGGCTAATGGGCGCAGCTGAATGGGTGTGGCATGCTCCTTGCTCCCTGATGTAGGGGGGCTGCCTCGACTCGCGCCGTTGGGGCGTGGGCACCGTGGACTTTGCTCCCCCACGGATGTGGGGGGAGCTGTCCGGCCTTCGGCCGGGTTGAGGGGGAACCGGGCTACGGCCCCTAGACGCATGACCGTTTTCCGTGCGAACCTGCATGGTTTGACGGCGAACCTGCATGGCTTTGGTCCAAACCTGCATGGTTCGGACCCGAACCTGTAGGAATTTGAGCCGAACCTGCGGGGTCGGGCTTGGTGGATGGACCTTTCCGGGATGTTGTGCTGATTCAAGAACGGCGGAATTCCGCGGATTATGCGTTGCTCAGTCGAGGGTGATCGCCCTGTCTTCAGGAGGGGTGTACGCAGGTTCGCGGAATAAACCTACAGGTTAGGTGCGAAATCCTGCAGGTTGCATCATGATTTATACAGGTCCCGCTCCAGACCGTGCAGGTTCGGGGAGAACCGTGAGGGTTTCGTCTCGCGCCTGACGTGGGGTTCCGCGTGATTGCCCCCTCAGTCCGCCTGGCGGCGTCCAGCTCCCCCGCAGGGGGAGCGGGGAAGGATTCGCGTCTGCCCGGGGGGGAGCTAGGAAGGAACCGTACCTACACCGAGGGGAGCTAGGAAGGAACCGCGCTTACCTCCGCAAATAAGAAAACGGCACGAACCATGATTACGAGCTGAACAACCACTGCGCGTACCCCCATACGTCTGCTGTGACGTTGTGGGCCCGTAATGCTGTACCTCTTGACTGATTCGTGCCGTCTGAAATTATCGATTGGTGTGTGGGTGAGCCGGCACCGGTGTTCAGCCGCTGCCGACTACTCGGCTATCTCAGCTGTGGGAACGGCTGGTGGCGGTGTACTGGAATGCGCCGTGCACGAGCGCGGCGGTGAAATGCATGCCGCACATGCCGGCCTCTTCCGCTTCATGCGTGCATCCTGCGATACTGCATAGATTACGAGTCATCATGTTCCCCTTCCTTGGGCCTTCAGCTTCCGTGCCGTGGTGGCCGCCAGCCTCCGTGCCAACGTTTCAGCGTCCAATATACGCTCGATATCGTCCAAAATCTAGGAAAGTGGGTGGTTGTGTAAGCTATGTCACATTTAAATAACGGTTTTGGGCGTGTCGAGATAGTTTGTCTGCTATTTCGGGTTGTTGGCTGAGGCTTGGCGCAGTGCGTGTCGGCGAGGTTGGGAATTGGGGCGTTGCCGGCGCGTGTTCGGCGCGTATTTGGCGCGTGCCGGTGGGAGGGGAATCGTCGTCATCCGAGTTGTTTGCGGGGTAAATTGTTGATAGTGAGAGATATATTGGTTGAGAAAATGGGTGAAGTGCGCAAGGAAAGGGACGACGATGGGGTTTGAGGAAGAAGCAGTGGAGGAGCTGTACTCCAAAGTGTGGAGTCATCGGTCCGCGATGCAGCGCGAACTCAACCGCGGCGCCCACGGCGAGGTCTTCGCACTCCGCCAGCTCGCCTTCCACGGAGAGATGACGCCGTCGAAGCTGGCCGAATTGCTGCGGGTAAGCTCCGGGCGGGTTTCGTCGGTGCTGTCGTCGTTGGAGAAGAAGGGATTCGTCACGCGCAAGCCCGATCCGGACGACCGTCGCGTGGTGCGCGTCGCGCTCACCGACGCCGGGCGTGCGGAGATCGAGTGCGACATGGAGAAGATGCGTTCGGCCGTGCGCTGGATCTTCTCGCAGATGGGGGAGCGGCGCACGCGCGAATTCGTCGAGCTGATGCGCGAGTTCATGACGTACATGTCGATCTGCAACCCCGGTGGGCCGAGGCCCACGCCGGAAGAGGTGCGCAAGGCGTTCGAAGAGAACGAGTAGGGCGCCCATCCGCCCCCCCCCCCGTTGCCCCGTCTTTCCGCCCGCTTCCGTGCGATGCGGTGTAGGGGACACGCCGTTGGGTTTGGAAATATCTTATAGTGTAAGTAATTTATGAGGCAAAGATAAATCAATCGGTCGGTGCCGGTGACACCCCCTCAGTCCGCTTCGCGGACAGCTCCCCCCTCAAGGGGGAGCAGAGATTGAGAAGTGCGACGCCAAGTCCAGCGTGACGGACGGCTTTCCCTCAAGGGGGAGCAGAGTGCGGGGTGGCGGTATGCCTCCTTCGCTCGGCGGTGGTCTCTCCCCCGGCGCTTCGCGCCACCTCCCTCGTCAGAGGGAGGCTGCTTCTCATCGAGATGAGGTGGGGAGAGTGCCGGCTGTCTCCCTCGTCGGAGGGAGGCCGAGGCGCGGACTCACCGAGCCGTGGCCGCCGATTGTGTTGTCAGTCAGATAAGGGGAATTGCAGATCATGTTTCGTGTGATGAGATATCTATCCAAGGGGGAGGTCGGGCAGATGCTCGTCGCCCTCGTGACCATCGTGGGGCAGGTCTTCTTCGACCTGAAGCTGCCCGACTACATGTCCGACATCACCACGCTCGTCGAAACGCCGGGCAGCGAGATGGAGGACATCTGGATCGCCGGCGGCAAGATGCTGCTCGTCTCGCTCGGTTCGGTCGCCTGCGCCGTCGTCACCGGCTTCATCGCCGCGCGCGTCGCCGCCAGCTTCGGCCAGCGTCTGCGCTCGCTCGAATTCGCGAAGGTCGAATCGTTCGGCCCGGCGGAGATGAGCCGCTTCTCGACCGCGAGCCTCATCACCCGCTCCACCAACGACATCACGCAGATCCAGATGTTCATCACGATGGGCCTGCAGCTCATCGTCAAATCGCCGATCATGGCCGTGTGGGCCATCGCGAAGATCGCCGGCGACGGCTTCGAATGGACGCTCGCCACCGGCATCGCCGTGGTCGTCCTGCTCGTCGCCATCGTCGTCCTCATGGCGATGGTCATGCCGAAATTCAAGGCCATGCAAGCCCTCACCGACGACATCAACCTCGTCGCCCGCGAAAACCTCACCGGCCTGCGCGTGGTGCGCGCCTACAACGCCGAGGACTACCAGGAAGCCAAGTTCACCAAGGCGAACAAAGCCCTCACCGACACGCAGCTGTTCACCAACCGCGCGATGGCCGTCATGATGCCGCTGATGAACACCGTGATGAACGGCCTCATGCTCGCCGTCTACTGGATCGGCGCCTACCTGATCGACGCGGCCGCCCTCACCGACAAGCTCACCGTGTTCTCCAACATGGTCGTCTTCTCCAGCTACTCCGTGCAGGTCATCATGAGCTTCCTCCTGATGAGCATGGTGTTCGTGCTCTGGCCGCGCGCCGACGTGTCCGCGCAGCGCGTCATGGAAGTCCTCGACACCGACCCGCTCGTCACAGACGGTGCGGACACGCCCGCCGACGTGACGCGCCTCGGCCAAGACGCGCACGGCGTCGTCGAATTCCGCGACGTGAGCTTCACCTACCCGGATTCGCGCGAACCGATCCTCGAACACGTCACGTTCACGGCGAAACAAGGGCAGACGGTCGCGTTCATCGGCTCCACCGGCTCCGGCAAGTCGTCGCTCATCAACCTCGTCCCGCGTTTCTACGACGTGTCCGCCGGTCAGGTGCTCGTCGACGGCGTCGACGTGCGCGACTGGAACGTGACCGACCTGCGCGACCGCATCGGCTACGTGCCGCAGAAATCCGTGCTGTTCAAAGGCACCGTCGCGAGCAACATCGCGTACGGCGATGATGGGCGTATGGCGGCGGGACACGGCGACGCGTCGTGCGCTGGTACCGCCGGTGTGCGGGCGGCGGCTGGCGCCGCCGAACCACCCTCCGGCGCTTCGCGCCACCTCCCGCCAGCGGGAGGCAGTGGAATGGGCGGTCGTTCTCTCCCGCCAGCGGGAGGCGGTGGGATGGACGGTCGGTCCCTTCCACTGGCGGGAGGCAGTGAGGCGGGCACCGTCGCCGGCGACGCGGCTTCCGGCCCCCGCCGGCGGGGACTGTCCGCGACGCGGACTGGGGGTGGTCCCCGGAACCAGACCGTCGATATGGCTCGGGTCAGGGCTGCGGCGGACGTGGCGCAGGCCACGGAATTCGTCTCGCGGATGGACGGTGGATTCGACGCAGCCATCGCACAGGGCGGCTCCAACGTGTCCGGCGGACAGAAGCAGCGACTCTCCATCGCACGTGCCGTCTACCGCAATCCGGAAATCCTCATCTTCGACGACTCGTTCAGCGCGCTCGACTTCAAAACCGACCGCGAAGTGCGCGACGCGCTCGCGACCCATGCGAAAGGCGCGACCAAGCTGATCGTCGCGCAACGCATCGGCACGATCATGAACGCGGACCGGATCGTCGTGCTCGACGACGGCAAGGTCGTCGGTCAGGGCACGCATCGCGAACTGCTGAAGGACTGCGACGTGTACAGGCAGATCGCCGAATCCCAGCTCAGCCAGACCGAGCTGACGGCGTGAGAGGCGGGCGGCCGTGACCTCCAGTCACCCCCTCAGTCGCGCAGAGCGCGACAGCTCCCCCTGAAGGGGGAGCAAGGAAAGAGGGAACCTGCGCCCCCTTTAGGGGGAGCGGGGAAAGAGGATTGCGCCCCCTTTAGGGGGAGCTGGCCGGCCGGAGGCCGGACTGAGGGGGTGCCTCGGCGGCAGCCGCTTTATATAGCGGTATCGGCCTTCGGCCGATTCGATTTGCCCGCGGCCTGCTGGCCGCTCGGGTCTCTCCCTCCGTCATCGCTTCGCGATGACACCTCCCTCATCAGAGGGAGGCTAGACGACAGACTTTGTGAAAGGAATGGAATAATGCCAGGACCTATGGGACATGGCGGGCCGGGGCGCGGTGCCGTCGAGAAACCGCAGAACTTCGGGGAGGTGATGGGCAAGCTCGTGCGGTATTGCAGGAGCTACATCCCCGTCATCATCATCGCGCTCGTGCTCGGCGCGACCGGAACGATCTTCCAGATCATCGGACCGGACAAACTCAAGGACATGACCAACGAGCTCGTCAAGGGCCTGCCCGCGATGGTCCACGGCCGTCCGGTCATGGGTGCCGTCGACTTCGACGCGGTCTCGCGCATCGGATTCACGCTCGTCGCACTGTACGTCGGGTACGCGGTGTTGAGCTACGTGCAGAGCTGGCTGATGGCGAACGTCACCCAGCGCACCGCCCAGCGCCTGCGCGAATCGATCTCGCAGAAGATCAACAAGCTCCCATTGAGCTACTTCGACAAAGTCAGCTACGGCGACGTGTTGAGCCGCATCACCAACGACGTCGACGCGATCGGCCAGACGCTCGGTCAGTCGCTCGGCTCGCTCATCACGTCCGTCACGCTGTTCGTCGGCGCACTCGTCATGATGTTCTACAACAACGTCATCATGACCCTGTGCGCGATCGGCGCGAGCCTCGTCGGCCTCGTGCTGATGATGGCGATCATGAAGGCGTCGCAACGCTACTTCACCCGCCAGCAGGTCGCGCTCGGCCAAGTCAACGGCCACGTCGAGGAAATGTACTCCGGACACCTCATCGTCAAGGCGTACAACGGCGAGGCCGCCGCGATCCGCGACTTCGAACGCTACAACGCGGACCTCTACGACTCCGGCTGGAAGTCGCAGTTCCTCTCCGGACTGATGATGCCGCTCATGCAGTTCATCGGCAACTTCGGCTACGTCGTCGTGTGCGTCGTCGGCGCGGCGCTCGCGATGAACGGCGACATCGAATTCGGCGTCATCGTCGCGTTCATGATGTACATCCGACTGTTCACGCAACCACTCTCGCAGTTCGCGCAGGCGTTCCAGAACCTGCAACGCTGCGCCGCCGCATCCGAGCGCGTGTTCGGCTTCCTCGAAGAGCCGGAGATGACCGACGAAAGCGCGAAACCGGCGCTGCTCGGCGCTCGCGCCGACGCGCCGGTACGCGGCGACGTGACGTTCGACCACGTGCGCTTCGAATACGAACCCGGCAAGCCGATCATCAACGATTTCAGCGCCGACGTGAAGGCCGGACAGAAGGTCGCGATCGTCGGGCCGACCGGCGCGGGCAAAACCACCATGGTCAACCTGCTCATGCGCTTCTACGACATCGCCGGCGGGCGGATCGCGATCGACGGCGTCGACACGGCGAGCGTGCCGCGCTGGAACGTGCACGAACAGTTCTCGATGGTATTGCAGGACACGTGGGTGTTCCACGGGACCGTGCGCGAGAACATCGCGTACTCGAAGCCGGGCGTGACCGACGAACAGATCCGCGAGGCGTGCCGGGCGGTGGGGCTCGACCACTACATCATGTCGCTGCCCGACGGGTACGACACGGTGCTCGACGAGAACACGTCGCTGTCCGCCGGGCAGAAGCAGCTCCTCACCATCGCGCGCGCGATGGTGCAGGACGCGCCGATCCTGATCCTGGACGAGGCGACCTCGTCCGTGGACACGCGCACCGAGGAGCTGATCCAGAAGGCCATGGACGCGCTCACCGTGGGGCGCACGTCGTTCGTGATCGCGCACCGGCTTTCGACGATCCGCGACGCCGACATGATTCTCGTGATGAACCACGGCGACGTGATCGAACGCGGCACGCACGAGGAGCTGCTCAAGGCCGGCGGGTTCTACGCGGACCTGTACAACAGCCAGTTCGCGCCGGTGGCGTGAGATTGGCGGGGCGGGTCGCCTGATGACGGAGCGTCCGGTGCGTCGCCGCTTGCAGCGACGCACCTTCGTACGCCTTTGCGGGGCGCGCCTTGCGGACATACGCGTCAGGTGCTTCGCGCGAGGATAGCCTGAGGATGGCGGAATCAGGCGTAGATGTTGCGGGGGCGCATGTCCTCCGGAAGGCCTTCGAGCAGGGTCTGGACGGAACCCTCCTCGAAGACGGAACGGATGCCGGCGGCCAGCAGCGGCGCGACCGACAGAACCGTCATGTTCGGCAGGCGCTTCTCCTCCGGCACCGGCACCGTGTCCATCAGGACGATTTCGCGCGCGCCGCACTGTGACAGGCGCTCGACGGCCGGACCGGACAGCAGTCCATGCGTCGCGACCAGCGTGACCGAGCGCGCGCCGGCGCCGCGCAGGGCGTGCACCGCCTCGCAGATCGTGCCGGCCGTGTCGATCATGTCGTCGACGACCACGCAGTCGCGGTCGAGCACGTCGCCGATGATGCCGTGCGCGACGGCATGGTTCGGGCGCGTCGTGTCGCGCGTCTTGTGGATGAACGCGAGCGGCAGGTTGCCGAGCTTCGCCGCCCAACGCTCCGACACCTTGATGCGGCCCGCGTCCGGCGAGACGATCGTCGTGTTCTCAAGCGGCAGATGATTGTGCACGTAGTCGATGAGCACCGGCGTGGCGGTCAGATGATCGACCGGCGCGTTGAAGAAGCCCTGCTCCTGGGAGGCGTGCAGGTCGACCGTCATGATGCGGTCGGCACCGGCCGTGCGGAACAGATCGTAGATGAGACGCGCGGTGATCGGCTCGCGGCCCTGATGCTTCTTGTCCTGACGGGAGTAGCCCATGAACGGCGCGACCACGGTGATCGTGCGGGCGGAGGCGCGCTTCAGGGCATCGATCATGATGAGCTGCTCCATGATCCACTTGTTGATCTTGCCGGAATGGCATTGCAGCACGAACACGTCGGCGCCGCGCACCGGCTCGGTGAACCGCACGTACATCTCGCCGTTCGCGAAATCGTAGGCGGTGGTCTCCAACACCTTCGTGCCCAGACATGCGGCGACCTGATCGGCCAGTTCGGGGTAGGCGCGGCCGGTGACCACCGCCATACGCTTGTCCGGAGTGCCTTCGAGCAGCGACGTCATGTTTCTCGTACCCGTCCTTTGTATGTCGTTTTCTCTCGCATCGCGCACATGGCCGGGCCCGCGGACGGGCGGTGCGGCGGGCGCACGATGAACCTCAGTCAAGTGTACTAGGGGATAGGAAGAAGGCGGGTTGTCTCGTGGGGCGGCAGCGGGGTGGTTGCGAGCGGGGTCGCGGGGGTGGTTGCGGGTCGGCTGCGGAGACCGCGGCGGTTGCGGCGGTTGCGAGAGGTACGGGGGATATGGGGGATGCGGGTGGGCTGCAGGAGCGGCTGCGGGGCGGATATGGTGCGGAAACGAGAAGGAGGTCGTGGAACCGGTTGGGTTCCACGACCTCCTTCATCGACGGTCGGTGTGTGCGTGCGCTACCGGCCGTCGTGCGCGTTATCGGCGTGCACCGGCCATCGCGGATCGGTCGCGCGTGACGGCCGATGTCACTACATGACCGATGTCACTGGCGCGGCGGCAGCGGCAGGCTCGGACCGCCCTGCTGGCCGTACTGCTGCGGCTGCTGCGATGCCGGTGCGGCGGGAGCCGCCGGGGCGCCGTAGCCGGGCTGCGCGCCGTACTGCGGCGCGGCAGGTGCCGGGGCGGCCGGAGCAGCACCGTACTGCGGCTGCTGACCGTAGGCCGGCTGGGCGGCGGGCGCGGCGCCCGGAATCGGCGGGACCGCGGCGGACTGCGGACCGTTCGCCGCGAACTGCGCCTGAGCCGCGGCGGCCTGCGCCTGCGCGGCGGCGCGCACCTTGGCGGCCTGTTCCTTCGCGGCCTGCGCGGCAGCCAGAGCGGAGGCGGACGGCACTCCGGAGGACGGGTACTTCTTGAACCAGCGGCCGTTGCAGCCGGCCACGTAGTCGACGACCTCCTGCGGCGTGGGCTGGACGGTGCCGCCGGCGAACAGCTTCCACACGCCCTGCATCGACATGATCACGGACGGGCCGAACGAGTTCGCCACGGCCTCGACCAGATACGCCCAAATGCCCATCACGAGGAAGTACCAGAGCGCGGGGCCGATGGTCACGGCGCCCTTGGACGAATCGTCGCTATAGCTGAGCGTCACGGTGCAGAACAGGATGCCGGCGATCAGCCAGAACACCATGACGGCGACGGGCATCTTCCAGCTGTGGCCCCACCCCTTGAACGCCGGATCGTACAGATTGCGGGCGGAGGCGCGCAGCGCCACGTAGAACAGGAGCACGAGAATCACCAGGAACAGCACCCACACGATCCACGGCTTCATGATCGCGTCGATGGGAAGCTTCTTGCCGAACAGGCTCACGTTGATCGGCAGCTGGCTCGGAATCGACAACGTGATCGCGCCGAACGTGCTGATGACGAACAGCCACGTGCCGAGCATCAATGCCATGATCGGGAAGAACAGGATCAGCTGGCCGGTATTCGTCTTGAAGGTCGCGATGAGCAGGATGACGATGCCCATGATGGTGATGAGCGCGATCTGCAGGTTCACCACCTCGATGAACGAGCGGACGAATCCGCGGGTGCGGTGGTGCCAGCGCCACGCGGCCGTGAACACGTTCGTGGAGTCGGGGGCGTACTGCGCGAGCATGTAGCCGAATCCCGCGCCGAGGAACGTCAGCAGGAACATCATCAGGAACGTGCGGAACGTGCCGGCGGAGAAATAGCCGCGCAGCTCATCGCCGACGCCGAGCGGCGCGCGGAAGATGGCTGCGATGAGGGTGAACACCGCGGCGGCGACCACGCCGGAGAGCGCCGAGCTGATGATTCCCGCCCACTTGAAGCGAATCGCTCCCTTGCGGGCCAGCAGATACGCGCCGAACGCGGCGCCGATGATTAGCGCGATGCCGGTCAGTCCCAGAGGAATCGACACGGCGGCCTCGGCGGAAGTGGAGCCGGCTTCCGCGGCCTGAGGGGCGACGCTTCCGGAGATACCGAACGCGACGTTGAGCAGCAGATAGTGGAAGAAGTTGGGACCATCCACGCCCACGAACTCGCCGAACGGGTTGTAGGAGGAGCTGAGTCCGTTGAACAGGGACATGCCGGATTCCTCGCTGGCGGAGGTCATCTGCGTGAAGGCGATCGCCGGGAAGATGGAGAACACGATCGCGGCGAGCAGGCCGAAACCGGCGGATGCGAAGATCGCCTGGATGTTGCGCGGGCTGACCATCTCCTTGACCAACGGGTCGGCGGTGATCGGCTGGACGTTGATCGGAGTGGCGCCGGACGGCGTGCCGTTCACTCCGGGAGCGGCCATCGGCTGCGACGGGGCGGCGCCGGCGGACGGCGAGAACTGGCGGGCCGACGGCGTGGCCTGCGGCATCTGCACGCCGGGCGCCGGGGCGGCGCCGCGCTGGCCGATGACGGTCGCGTCATAGGAGGGCTGGTTGGACTGGGCGGCGGCCGGCTGCTGGGCTCGGCCCGGCTGCGCCGCGTTGGCGGCGGCGATCGCCTGGCCGCACGCGGGGCAGAATTTCGCCCCTTCGCGCACGCCCGCTCCGCAATGAGGACAGAACATGAGAATCCCTTCTTTCTGCTCGGCTTCTCTGGTCGATAGTCCTTTATTCTAGTGGTGTTTGCCGGAGGTGGGGAAGATGCCCGTTCCGTGGGCGGTTCGGGGGAGTGTGGAACGGTGTGGGCGGCGTGCGGGCGGGCGTGCGGTGATGCGTGAAGCCGGGCGTGTGGCTGGCGTGTGGCGATGCGTGCGGCTGGCGTGTGGCGCAGCCGTGCTGTCGCGGCTCGGCGTTACCCTTGTGAGGTTGCTTTGTTGGGGTCATAGGCGTGTTCGGCATATCGTCGCGCGCGCATGCGACCCGGATGATGCAGCACGCATACACACTCCTGCCACGGAAGGTCCGTGGCCACATAGTCCGAAGGAGGTGGGTGATGTCTGCGCATAAGTACGAACTGATGTTCATCGCCGATCCTGAGCTGAATGAGCGTGATCTCAAGAAGCTGACCGAGCAGTACCTCGAGCTGGTCACCAAGGAAGGCGGTTCCGTCGATGAGCCCGATTTCTGGGGCCGTCGCAAGCTCGCCTACGAGATCAACGGCAAGACCGAAGGCAACTACGTCGTGGTGACCTACGCCGCCGAGCCCGCTACCAGCGATGAGCTCGACCGTGTCCTCAACCTCAACGAATCCGTGATCCGTACGAAGATCCTTCGTAAGGACGTCAAGTAAGCGTTTGAAGTCGACCGACTCCCGCGGCGGAACCTCGCCGCGCGGGGACGGACGCAAACAAGTGTCGAAATGCCGAGGCGCCGGAACGGCGCTGACGTAGGAAGGCGGCCATCATGGCAGGCGAAACCACGATCACCATCGTCGGCAACCTCACCGCGGATCCGGAACTGCGCACCATCGGTTCCGGCGCGACCGTGGCGAGCTTCACCATCGCGTCGACGCCGCGCACGTACAACCGCCAGTCCGGCCAGTTCGAGGACGGACAGGCGCTGTTCATGCGCTGCTCCGCATGGCGTGACCTCGCGCAGCATTGCGCGCAGTCCCTGCACAAGGGCATGCGTGTGATTGCGCAGGGTCGCCTCCAGCAGCGCTCCTACCAGGCGAATGACGGATCCAACCGCACCGTCGTCGAGATGACGGTCGACGAGATCGGCCCGTCGCTGCGTTACGCCACCGCCGAAGTGACCCGCCAGTCGTCCGGCAACGGCGGCTTCGCAGGCCGCAATCAGGGCGGCTACGGCGGCAACGGCGGTGGTAACGGCTACGGCCAGAACGGCGGTGGTTACGGCCAGAACGGCGGTAACGGCGGTTATGGCAACGGTAACGGCGGCAATGGCGGCGGCTACTCGGGTGGCAGCGGCTACCAGGGTGGCGGTTCCAGCTTCGGCGGCGGCCAATCCGGCGCGCCCGCGGGCGGACAGCAGCCTGCCGCGGATCCGTGGAGCAGCGGCTCCGACTCGGGCAACAGCTTCTCCACGTTCGGCGGCTCCTCCGATTTCGGCGGCGGCTCCGACGACGATCCGGAGTTCTGAGTCCCGTCCGGGCACATTCCCGCTCATCGACGCATAACGACACATAACGTAACGACGCACACGGTCTGCACGACCGCACGATCCGCGCGATGCCGGCGGACGATCGATTCCGATCACAGCCGGCCGCGCCAAGCGAAACACATCACATCGTAAACAAGGAGAACATCATGTCCCGCAAGAGGCCGCAACCGCCGGTCAAGCCGTTCAAGAAGAAGCCGAACCCGCTGAAGGCGGCGAAGGTCACCGAGATCGATTACAAGGACGTCGCGCTGCTGCGCAAGTTCATCTCCGATCGCGGCAAGATCCGTTCCCGTCGCATCACCGGCGTGACCGTGCAGGAACAGCGCAAGATCTCCAAGGCGATCAAGAACGCCCGCGAGATGGCCCTGCTGCCGTACGCCACTTCCGGCCGCTGAGTTCTAGGAGGCATCTGAAATGGCTGAAACCAAGGTTATTCTCACCAAGACCGTCGCGAACCTCGGCCACTCCGGTGACGTCGTCACCGTCAAGGCCGGCTACGCCCGCAACTACCTGCTCCCGCAGAAGCTCGCCTTCGCGTGGAACAAGGGCGCTGAGGCCCAGATCGTCGCCATGAAGCGCGCCCGTCTGGCCCAGGCCGTCGCCACCCGTGAAGACGCCGTCGCCGCCAAGGAGGCCATCGAGGGTTCCGCCGTCGAGATCGCCGCCAAGGTGTCCGAGTCCGGCAAGCTGTTCGGTGGCATCTCCAAGGAAGCCATCGCCATGGCGCTGCTCGACAAGGCCCCGGTCGACCCGAAGGCTATCACCGTCGAGACCATCAAGACCACCGGCGAATTCCCGGCCACGGTCCAGCTCCACCCGGAGATCTCCGCGAACTTCTTCGTGAAGGTCGTCGCCGAGTGACGTTTCCGGCGGTGGTCATCGGGTGAGTTATCGATGGTCGCCGCCGGCCCCCATCAGACTGACTTGATCTGATTGAAGTCAGTGAAGTCATTGAAGTCTGAGCTTAAGCACTGAGAACCCCGTGCCGCGCGTGAGTGTTGTTCACGCGGGGCACGGGGTTCTCGTATGTTGCGGGGTTGTGGTGTTGTGGTGTTGTGGTGTTGTGGTGTTGCGGATGGTGTGGGGCTGCGGATGTTGTGGGGCTGCGGATGTTGTGGGGCCACGGGATTGTGATGCTGCGCTCGCTTGGGTTTGCGTCGGTTCCGTGCCAAGGTTGGCATGATGGCGATGCGTGGGACGGCCTTGGCGTCGGTTGCGTGCCATGGGTGGCGCGGAAACGACGCTCCGAAGGGGCTTTGTGTCAGTTCCGTGCCAAGGTTGGCGCGGTGGATACGCATAGGGTGGCTGTTGCGTCGGTTACGTGCCAGTAGTGGCGCGGGTGCGACGCTGGAAGGCTTGATTGCGGCTGTGTTGCACCAAGGCTGGCGCGGTTCCGACGGTATTGGCGCGGTTCCGACGGTTCCGCGCGGCTTCGGCTGTTCAGGTATGGCGACTTGGCGTGCCGGGGTGGGCTTGCGGTATGGGACCGCCGGGAGATGGAAGATGAGGCTGACCGAAATCGTGCTGTTCGAGGACTCGGCATATGGAAGCATGGCTGTTGTGAGGCGCAATCGAAAAAACAGCTATGCCATCAGGCATCAATGTGATGATTATGTGAAGAGCGGTTCCTGAGGTGTCTGAGACGGATCGTGCGGGACGCACAGGCGGCGAATCGGCAAGTTTGAAAACGTTGGAATTCTGGGCGACACGCCGAGGGTTGCGTCGGAATCAAATACGAGTATATTTATCACTCGTTGCAAGGAACACTTCAACAACTAACCAACGCCCCTGTAGCTCAGTTGGTTAGAGCAGCTGACTCTTAATCAGCGTGTCCAGGGTTCGAATCCCTGCGGGGGCACAGACAAGACCGGAATCGTAAGATTCCGGTCTTTTTGTATTTTCAACCACCCTCAGTCGGACTCCGTCCGACAGCTCCCGCCAGCGGGAGCGAGCTATAGGAACCAAACGTGGTGTTTTAGAATTCCCGGGCGTGGTGCGGGTGCTGTCGCAGGACGGTTGATGGTTCTCACTGGTGGGAGCGAAAAGGGGTTGGTAATGTGTGCTCGTTTCAACCACCCTCAGTCGGACTCCGTCTGACAGCTCCCGCCAGCGGGAGCGGGAAGGGACGGCGTTGAAGACCTTCCCGGACTTCTCGCTGGTGAGAGCGGGGAGGGTGGGCGCTGACGGCCTTCCTGGACTTCGTTTGAGGCTCCTGTCGGAGGGGGCCGGAAGGTGGGATGACGGGGTTGGCCGGTTCATCCCTCGGCGTATGCTTGGCTCGTTTGTTTGTCTCCCGCCTTTCGGGCGGCCGCATCATCAATCCAGACAAGAACAAGAAGAAAAGAAGAAGCAGTGGAATACTCCCTCTTTACCAAGCTGGCCGCCGAGTTCTTCGGCACCGCCATCCTGATGATCTTCGGCAACGGCTCCGTCGCCAACGTCGAGCTCAAGAACACGAAGGGCCACCACGCCGGCTGGCTCAACATCGCCATGGGCTACGGCTTCGGCGTCATGTTCCCGGTGCTCATGTTCGGAGCGGTCTCCGGCGCCCACATCAACCCGGCCATGACCCTCGCGCAGGCCATCAACGGCATGTTCCCGTGGAACGAGGTGCTGCCGTACATCATCGCGCAGCTGCTCGGCGCCGCGCTCGGCCAGTTCATCGTGTACCTCACGTACTACCCGCACTACAAGGACACCGATGACGCCGAGGCCATCCTCGCCACCTTCTGCACCACCGACGCGGACAACAAGAAGCTCAACTACTTCCTCAACGAGATGTTCGGCACGCTCGTGCTCGTCTTCGGCGCGCTGTGCTGCCTGATGGACCCGTGGGGCGTGAAGGACCCGGCCGCCGCCGCGATCGTCGTCGGCTTCATCGTGTGGGGCCTCGTCACCTCCATGGGCGGCCCGACCGGCCCTGGCCTGAACCCGGCCCGCGACCTCATGCCGCGCGTCCTGCACGCCATCCTGCCGATCCCGTCCAAGGGCACGTCCCGTTGGAACGAGGCGTGGATTCCGGTCGTCGCCCCGATCGTGGGCGCGATCGTCGGCGCCTGGCTGTTCAAGGCGTTCTTCGCGTGACGAACAGCCTAGTGGGCTGTTCGCGGCAATGATCGGCGAAACGTCGCGAACGCTGCATGAACAGGGCGTGACACGTAGTCGCACATAATAAAACCGGCCCGTCGGCTCCCGCGTATTGCGGGGCGACGGGCCGGTTTCGTTATGTGGTTTTCCCTCCTTCGGTCCGACTGCAGCGGGTGACTGAGGGGGCACCGGGAGTGGGGATGAAGCTACGTTCCAGCTATCTCTCCCCCAGTCAGCCTTCGGCTGACAGCCCATCCTGTCTTGAGGTCAGCCTCCGGCTGGCTTTCTATTGGCTCGCCTGTCGGCTCGCACATCGCCTACAAACACCTCTGGCGTTTGCTTGATGGCGATGTCCCGTCAGAGGGGGCCGGAGATCCAAGCCGCCGGCTCGGGTGCCTCGATGCCCCCTCAGTCCGGCTTCGCCGGACAGCTCCCCCTGAAGGGGGCGCAAAAGTTCTCGCTGGCATGCATGCACCATGCCAGCCTTGCAGTTTCCTCTGAAGGGGAACGCAAAGGACCGGGTGCCGGGGCTGAGGGTAGTGGGGGGTCAGTGCTCGAGGAAAATCTGGGGAGCCTTGGCGAAGTTGTTGGCGCAGTGCTCGCCGCAGAAGTAGTAGGTCTTGCCCTCGTACTCGCGGGTGATCGCGTCCGCGTTCACCGCGACCGTCATGCCGCACACCGGATCGGTGGCGGTCTCGCCCTCGGTGGGGGCGGCGTGGTGCATGGCCATGTGGTCGTGGTGCATGTGGTTCATTTCCATGGTGTTCTCCTTGGTTGTGGTTGATGGGGAAGCGCTGGTGGTGAGGGAGGTACGTTCGTCGATGATGACGCGGGGGATGAGGTCGGCGGCGGCGATGCCGGCGCTGTCCGTGTCCGTATCAGACACCCCCTCAGTCGGCTTCGCCGACAGCTCCCCCTCGGAGGGGGAGCGGGAAATAACTGCTGACGGCTGGATGGGGGAGGCCGACGGCTCCTCAGCTCGGGAGGCATCGGTGTCCGTATTGGTGCTGGCTCCGTCTCCGGACACCCCCTCAGTCGGCTTCGCCGACAGCTCCCCCTCGGAGGGGGAGCGGGAAATAACTGCCGACGGTTGGATGGGGGAGACCGACGCCTTCGCTCGGGCGGGCGTGGCGCGGTCGGAACTGGCGGGGTAGGGGTCCTTTAAGGCCGTGTCGCTCAGGGTGATGCGGTTGAGGCGGTTGGCGTTGAGGACTAGGCAGACGGAGCTCAGGGCCATCGCGAGACCGGCGATCATCGGGCTCAGCAGCCATCCGGTGAACGGGTAGAGCACGCCCGCCGCGATCGGGATGCCGATCACGTTGTAGCCGAACGCCCACCCGAGGTTCTGCCGGATGTTGCGCATCGTCGCCTGCGAGAGGTTGATCGCGCGGATCACGCCGCGCAGGTCGCCGCTCATCAGCGTCACGTCCGCGGACTGCATCGCCACGTCCGTGCCGGTGCCGATCGCGAATCCCAGATCCGCCTGCGTGAGCGCGGGCGCATCGTTGATGCCGTCGCCGACCATCGCGATCAGACCCTCATGCGGCTCATGCTGCAGCCGTTCGATCCAATACGCCTTCCCGTCGGGCCTGACCTGCGCGATCACCGTGTCGATGCCGACCTCGCGCGCGATGCCGGCCGCCACCTCGGCCTTGTCACCGGACAACATGACCGTGCGGATGCCGGCTGTGCGCAACGCGGCCACCGCCTCCTTCGAACCGGGCTTGACCGTGTCGCGCTCGTAGCTGGGCCGGCTCCAATCCGCGGAATCCGCGTCGGCCACGCCGCGTGTGATCGTGCCGGTCTTGTCGAACACGACCGTGCCGATTTCGCGCGCCCGCTCCAGCGCCTTCGCGCTGGTCACGAGCACGCCGTTCGTCGCACCCACGCCGGTCGCCGCCGTGACCGACAGCGGCGTCGCGAGTCCCAGCGCGCACGGGCATGCGATGATGAGCACGCTCACCGCCGTGACCAGCGCGTGCGCGAGCTTCGGATCCGGGCCGAGCGCCAGCCAGATCGCGAACGTCCACACGGCGATGATGAACACCGCCGGCACGAACACGCGGGCGATGCGGTCGGCGAGACGCTGCACCGGCGCCTTCGTCGCCTGGGCGCGCGCCACCATCGCGACGATCTGCGAGAGCACGGTGTCGCCGCCGGTCTGCGTGACGCGCATGAGCAGATTGCCGCGCAGCACCACGGTCGCACCGGTAAGCATAGACGGGCGGGCGGGAGCGGAACCCTCGGAAGTCGTGGCATCGCCGTCATCGTCGGCGAATGTGTATGGTTTGGAGGGTGTTGTGTGGGGTTCGGCGTCGAAAGTGTATGGTTCGGCACCCGACGTGCAGGAATCCGGGCCGGATGTGTAGTCGATTTTTGCGAACGTGCGGGGTGTGGTCGTGAAGACCGGGGTTTTGCGCACCGGACGGGATTCGCCGGTGATCATCGACTCGTCCACTTCGGCCTCGCCCGCGACGACCACGCCATCGGCCGGGATGCGTTCTCCCGCCTTGATTACGAGCAGGTCGCCGGGTTCCACCTCGTCGATATCGACGTCATGGAACGCGCTCGGATTGAGCCAGCTTTCGTCCGTCCGCGAAGGGGTCTTCAGGACCGGGGCGTGCAGGTTCGCATCGGAATACTGCACGTTGCCCTCGGAATCATGCACGTTGGATGCCGAACCATACACATTGCCGTCCGAACCATGCACAATACCTTCGGAATCATGCACGTTCGTCCGGGCCGCGGGGTCTCCGGCTCCCGAAACCTGCGTGGCGGCCTCTTCGGCCCCCTCAAGCCGGTGCGCGACGCGCGGGCGGAGCTTGATGAGGCTCTGCACCGCCTTGCCGGTGCCTTCGCGCGCCTTCGTCTCCAGCAGGCGGCCGACGAGCACAAGCGTGATGACCACGCCCACCGATTCGAAATACGGTTCGCGCGAGCCCTCCGGCAGCAGCCACGGCGCGATGCACACGAGCAGACTGTACAGGTAGGCGGCGCTCGTGCCCAGCGAGACGAGCGAGTTCATGTCCGGCGCGCGATGGCGCAGCGCGGGGAAACCGACCTGGTGGATCGGCGCGCCGCAGTAGAACATGACCGGCGTGATGAGGATCGCCTGCCACCACGGGTTCGTGAGCCAGTCCGGCAGCAGCATGTGGTTCGCCATGTGGATCATCATCACCACGAACACCGGGAGCGTCAGCACCGTGCCGATCGCGACCAGACGGGTGAGGTTGCGGATCTCGTTCCGTCGTTCCTCGGCTTCGCGCGCCTCGTTCGCCGCGTAATCCGTCGCGGAGACGTCCGACGGCGTATCGGCGCTGCCGAGGGACGGTGCGCCCGCCATGCCATGATGCGCCGTGCGCCCGGCCACGTCGGCGGCGGGCGCACCCGTGGACCCGGCTCCCGCTCCATCCGTTTCGACGGCACTTGCCGCTTCGCCGGCGCCCGTCCCGTCGCCCTCGACGCGCAGCAGACCGTGCACCATGTTCATGCCGCAGGCGAACGGGTAGTCGCCGGCCGGCAGCGCGGGCAGTTTCACTTCGGTGGCCGTGTTGCCGGGCAGCATCGCGTCGAGTCCCAGGTCGCCGAACACCACGTGCGATGTGCATTCGCCGGTCTCCTGCCGGTCGAAGTTCAGGGTGATCGGCATGCCGGCGCGCATCGTCACCACGTCGGGGGAGTAGCCGCCCTTCACGGTGATGGTGGCGCGCTGGACGCCTTCGTGCAGCTCGCCGGCCACGCCCTTGCGCTCGCCGAAGAAGAACCTCAGGATGAGCCACGTCGCGAGCGCTGCGACGACCAGTGCGGCGACGCACGTGAAGATGTTCAGTTCCATGTCCGCTCCTCGTTCTCGTCTCAGTCCATCGTATACCGCATCACAGTGTATACCCAATACCCCTATGGGGTATATACTGGATGGTGTTTCCGGACGGCGAACGGCACGGACCCGCTGGCACGGACCCGCTGGCACGGCCCGACGCGGAATGGCGGGACGATGGAACGGCGGGTCGATGGAACGACAGCGGCGCGGTGATGAAAGGAGACTCGCGATGCACGGCTACGGCGATGACAAGACGAAGGTGCTGGCGCGGTTGAAGCGCATCGAAGGTCAGGTGCGCGCCATCGAGCAGATGGTGGATGACGGCAAGTACTGTATCGACGTGCTCACGCAGATCTCCGCCGCGAATTCGGCGCTCAAATCCGTGGCGCTGTTGCTGCTCGACGACCATCTCAATCATTGCGTGCGGCAGGCGTCCGCCGAAGGCGGCGACGTCGCCGACGAGAAGCTCGCCGAGGCGTCCGCCGCCATCGCCCGCCTCGTGCGTTCGTGACGAGGGCGCGCCGTACCCTATGGGATATGAGTGATTCAGGATTCCGCGCCACCGGCCCCGCCGACCTGCACAACGAGCCCATCGATTTCGCCGCGCTCGACCCGCGCGAGCAGCTGTGCGCCCTGCTGCGCGAGCGCGTCGCCGGCAAGCCGTTCTCCGAACTGTACGCGGTGACGCTCGACCATCACGGTGCGGCCGTGATGGGCCACGTCCTGCTCGACACGTTGGAGGACGCCGGCTATTCCATCGACGATTACGATGCGGTCGGCGCGCTCACCGCCGCCTCCGTGCCGCTCGTCGGTTCGATGATCCAGGCCGCCGCCTCCCGCGGCGAGAACCTCGACGGATTCGTCATGGACTTCGTGTTCCCGTCGATCAAGGGGCCGTCGATCAAGGGCAAGCGCGTGCTGCTGCTCGACGCGTGGCTGTCCGAGAAATCCTACGTGCAGACCAGTTCGCTCGTCACATTGCGCAACGGCAACGAGCTGAGCCTCGACTTCTCGATCGTCGAGCATGAGGGCGCGAGCGTCGTGGCCGTCGCCTCGCTGGTCGGCGGCGTCGGCAAGGGCGCGGACGAGCACGAGATCACCGTCATCAGCCCGGTCGACGGTGCGCGGCACGAGGTGCCGTTCATTCAGGTGTTCCACGAGTCGGATCTGGCGGAGTAGGTCGGCGGCGGAAACCCCCTCAGTCCGGCATAGCCGGACAGCTCCCCCTAAAGGGGGCGCAGAGTAATCGTGTGAAGACGAAAGCAGATATGCATCCTCGTAATCCTATTGATGTCGAAGGCGAGCGGTCCGGGGAGCCGGTGTTCCGCGAAGTGGGCGTCGGGCCGTGGGCCGAGGCCCATCTCGGCGAGCCACGGCCGGACGATCCGTCGTCGCCGCTGTATGCCGACCGCCTCCGCTACGACCCGAAGCTGCTCGACCAAGGCGACCGGCGCAACGTGCTCGACCGCTACCGGTACTGGACGGTCGCCGCGATCAAGGCGGACCTGGACGCGCATGGACGCCACGATTTCGAGGTCGCCATCGAGAACTGGACGCACGACTTCAACATCGGCTCGATGGTGCGCACCGCCAACGCGTTCCAAGCGCGTCGCGTGCACATCGTCGGGCCGCACAAGTGGAACCGCAACGGCGCGCTGATGACCGAACTGTACCAGCACATGGAGCACCACGCGTCGATCGCGGCGATGGTGCGCTGCTGGCGCATGCGCATCGCCGGCGAGATCGCGGCGGAACGTGCGCGCGCCGCGGCGGCCGCGTTCCACGCGCACGAGACCGCCGCACGCGCGACGGCCGCCGTGCGTGACGCGACGGACATGACGGTCGCGGCGGACGGCGCCGTGGCGCGTCCGGCCGACGTGCGCGCCGCGCAGGCGCCGTTCCTCGCGGAACTCGACGCCGCTGAGGCACGCATCCGAGAGCTGGAGGCGGCGCGCGTCGTCGCGATGGACATCGTGCCCGGCGCCGTGCCGATGGAGCGGTACACGTTCCCGAAACGCTGCCTGCTGCTGTTCGGCGCGGAAGGTCCGGGACTGACCGAGACGGCGCTCGATCTCGCCGACGACGTCGTGTACATCTCGCAGTTCGGTTCGGTGCGTTCGATCAACGCGGGCGCGGCGGCCGCCGTCGCCATGCACAGCTGGATCGCGCAGCACGCGGTTTGTGCCCCGCGCGCATGACGGGTAAAGTGCGTGGTGGGGGGAGTGCGGAAACGCCGAAGACGCTGTTGTTGATTTCGACGATTCCCGCTATTCCCGTCAGGAGATGAACGCAGGGATTCCTGCAGGAAGAACGAGAATCATGATGAAGCAATCGAAGCGATCATGGCGTATCGGCATCGCGGTGCTTGCCGCCGCGGCGACATTGGGCGTCGGCGCGCCCGCCGCCTGGGCGGCCGACGGCGATGCGGCCCTCGAACCGGCTCCGGCGACGACGCTCGCCGCCACGCCCGCGCCGGCCGCCGATCAGGCCGACAGCTGGCAGGCCAAGCTCGACGCCGCCAACGACGGTGACACGGTCACGCTGAGCGGCACCATCGCCGACAGCCTGGTCGTCAAGAAGAAGATCACCATCACCGCCGCGGAAGGCACCGTGTTCACCGGCAGCCTGCGCATCAACGCCTCCGGCGTGACCGTGAAGGGCGTGACGTTCACGCTCGACCCGGCCACGAACAAGAACGCGCAGAACGTGATCGTCAGCAACAAGGCGACCGGCGTGACCATCACCGGCAACACGTTCGTCATCGCCGCGGGCGACCCGGCGACCGGCGCCTCGCAGAACAAGGACTGGCAGCCCAGCTCCGTGTGGCTTGAGGGCGGCGCGAACGGCACCGTCATCAGCGGCAACACGTTCAAGCTCGGCCAGGTCGTCAACAACTCGGCCGTCGGCGTGAACATCGTCGGCAACGGCACGAACCCGATCAGCGGCACCAAGATCGAGAACAACACCGTCACCGCCGGCCCGATTTCCGGCAACGGCGCCTCCGGCTCGATGATGTTCGTCGTCGGCAACGGCAACACCGCGGCCGGCTCCTACGGCATCACCGACACCACCGTCACCGGCAACACGGTGAAGAACGCCACCGGTTTGTCCGCTGACAAGTCCAGGGTCTACGGCGTCGCCGTCACCGCCACGAAGAACACCACCATCAGCAGCAACACGATCGAAGGCTACTTGGCCGTCTCCTACAGCGTGTGGCCGAGCCAGGGCCCGAACGACGGCGTGACCATCAGCGGCAACACGCTCGACTCCTACGCCGGCGTGTTCCTCGGCGACAAGGTCACCGAGAAGGGCCTGACCGTCAAGGGCAACACCTTCGGCGAGAACACCCAGATTCCGGTGGTCGACCAGCACGCGAACGCGGCCGTCACCGATCAGGACGGCGTGGCGTACGGTTCCGTCGCCGCCGCGCTCGCCGCGGGCGCGACCACGGTCACGCTGCTGCACAACGTCGCCGAGGACGTGACGATCGCCGCCGGCAAGACCGTCACCATCGACCTCAACGGCTACACGCTCACCAACAAGACCGCCGACACGATCGTCAACAACGGCACGCTCACCGTCACCGACTCCAGCGCCAAGAAGACCGGCGTCGTCGACAACGTGACGCACGGCAAGGCCGCGGTCAAGAACACGATCGGCGCGACCGCCACGCTGGACGGCGGCACGTTCCGCCGCTCCAAGGAGGCCGGCTCCGACCCGAAGAACAACGGCGGTAACTCGTTCTACACGCTGCAGAACATGGGAACGATGACCATCAACGACGGTGTCACCGTCGAATCCAAGCTCGCCGACGGCACCCCGTCCAAGTTCTCCAGCGTCATCGCCAACGGCTTCTACAACGGCATCAAGGACAACCCGGACGAGAAGACCGCCGAACTCACCATCAACGGCGGCACCATCACCGGCGGCCTGTACATCAAGAACGACGAATACGGCAAGCTGACCGTCAACGGCGGCACGATCACCGGCACATCGGCGGCCGTGCTCAACTACGGCACCGACGAGATCGCCGGCGGCACGCTCACCGCGACGAACGACAAGGCGCGCGTCGTATGGAACATCCGCATCGACAAGTCGGCCACCAGCGCGCCCGGCAAGCTGACCGTCAGCGGCGGCACCATCACCGCGACCGGCAGCCAAACCGCGATCTACCAGGATCAGAGCCAAGGCACCGGCGCGATCGCCATCACCGGCGGCACCGTGCAGGGCCCGATCTCCCAATCCGATGCCGATGCGGATGCGGCCGACGCCGGATTCGCCATCAGCGGCGGCACGTTCACCGTCAAGCCGGACGCCGGCTACCTCGCCGACGGCTACGAGGTGACGGAGAACGCCGACGGCACGTTCGGCGTGAAGAAGACCACCCCGGAGCAGCCGACCAAGCCGGAGAACAAGCCGGAGGCGAACAAGCCCGCCTCCAAGCCGGCGAACAAGCTGTCCGCCACCGGCTCCAGCGTCCTGCAGATCGCCGTCGCGGCGATCGCGCTGCTCGCCGTCGCCGGCGGCATGACCGCCGTCTCGCGCAAGCGTCGCTGAATGCGACGGCGCACCGGAACGCGAGTGACGTGACGGTGCGCCGGGACGTGACCGGACGATAGGAAAGGCCCGGTGCCGTGATGCACGGTACCGGGCCTTCGCGTGTCATAAATTGCTCGTATAGTTAGGCGCATGCCTACATTCACACGCGAAGAAATCGTGCATTTGGGCGATCTGGCCCGAATCGCGCTCACCGATGAGGAGATCACCCGTCTGCAGGGCGAGCTGAACGTCATCGCCGATTCCATCAACAAGGTCCAGGAGGTCGCCTCCGACGACGTCGAACCGACCGCCAACCCGGTCCCGCTTGAGGCGTACCTGCGCCCGGACGTGCCGGTCACGCCGCTGACGCAGACCGAGGCGCTCGCCGGCGGCCCGAAGACCGAGGCCGGCATGTTCGTCGCGCCGCGCATCCTGGGAAGCGAGGAGTGAGCCGATATGACCGAAGCAACCAACGAACTCGTCAAGCTGTCCGCCGCCGAGATGGGCGCGGCCATCAAGAAGGGCGACGTCTCCAGCCGTGAGCTGGTCGACGCGCACCTCGCCGTGATCGAGGCCGCCGAGCCGAGCATCAAGGCGTTCCTCAAGGTCTCCGGCGACGTGGCCCGCGAACAGGCCGACGCCTTCGACGCGAAGTCCGCGGACGAGAAGGCCGCCCTGCCGCAGCTGGCCGGCGTGCCGATCGCCATCAAGGACATGATCGTCACCAAGGGCATCGAGACGACCGCCGCCTCGAAGATCCTCGAAGGCTGGGTTCCGCCGTACGACGCGACCGTGATCGAGAAGCTCAAGGCCGCCGGCATGCCGATTCTCGGCAAGACCAACCTGGACGAGTTCGCGCAGGGCTCCTCCACCGAGCACTCCGCCTACCAGACCACCCACAACCCGTGGGATACCGACCGCGTGCCCGGCGGTTCCGGCGGCGGCTCCGCCTCCGCGGTGGCCGCGTTCGAGGCCCCGCTCGCCCTCGGCACCGACACCGGCGGCTCCATCCGCCAGCCGGGCGCGCTGACCGGCACCGTCGGCGTGAAGCCGACCTACGGCGGCGTCTCCCGCTTCGGCGCGATCGCCATGGCCTCCTCGCTCGACCAGATCGGCCCGGTCTCCCGCACTGTGCTCGACTCCGCGCTGCTGCAGGAGATCATCGGCGGCAACGACCGCCGCGACTCCACCTCCATCCCGGAGGGCCCGCGTCCGATGGTCGCCGCCGCGCGCGAAGGCGCGAAGCGCGACCTCAAGGGCGTGAAGGTCGGCCTCATCAAGGAGCTCAGCGGCGACGGCTTCCAGGCCGGCGTCTCGGCTCGCTTCAACGAGGCCGTCGACAAGCTCAAGGAGATGGGCGCCGAAGTCGTCGAGGTCTCCTGCCCGCGCCTCGAATACGCGCTCGGCGCGTACTACATCATCATGCCGTCCGAGGTCAGCTCCAACCTGGCCCGCTACGACGGCATGCGCTACGGCCTGCGCGTGATGCCGCCGGCCGGCGTGCCGCAGACCGCCGCCAACATGATGGCCTACACGCGTGAGGCCGGCTTCGGCGACGAGGTCAAGCGCCGCATCATCCTCGGCACCTACGCGCTGTCCGCCGGCTACTACGACGCCTGGTACGGCTCCGCGCAGAAGGTGCGCACACTTATCATCGAGGACTTCAAGAAGGCGTTCGAACAGGTCGACGTGCTCGTCTGCCCGACCAGCCCGACCACCGCGTTCAAGCTCGGCGAGAAGACGTCCGACCCGCTGGCCATGTACATGAACGACATCGCGACCATCCCGGCGAACCTCGCCGGCGTGCCCGCCATGTCGATCCCGGCCGGCCTGTCCGACGACGGCCTGCCGGTCGGCTTCCAGTTCATCGCGCCGCAGCAGCGCGACGAGGTCATGTACAAGCCCGCCGCCGCGCTCGAAGCCGCGCTCGAAGAGGACTGGAACGGTCCGATCTGGAAGGACCTCAAGGCCCCGTGGCTCGACGGTCTCGCCGGTTCTGCCAAGTGACCCGCATCGGAAGGAACAGGAAAGCAACATCATGGCTGAAAAACTGATGAAGTACGCCGATGCCACCAAGAAGTACGATGTGGTGTTCGGCCTGGAGACGCACGTCGAGCTGTGCACGAAGACCAAGCTGTTCTGCCCGGCCGAAGTAAGCTTCGGCGGCGAGCCGAACACCCAGCTCACCCCGGTGAGCCTCGGCCTGCCCGGCTCGCTGCCGGTCGTCAACAAGACGGCCGTCGACTACGCGATCAAGCTGGGTCTCGCCCTGCACTGCGAAATCGCCGAGTGGAGCCAGTTCGCCCGCAAGAACTACTTCTACCCGGACATGCCGCGCGACTACCAGATCTCCCAGTACGACAAGCCGACCAACGGCAACGGCTACCTGGACGTCGAGCTGGAGGACGGCACCGTCTTCCGCGTGCCGATCGAGCGCGCCCACATCGAGGACGACGCCGGCAAGAACACCCACGTGGGTGGCGCCGACGGCCGTATCGAAGGCGCCGACCACTCGCTGGTCGACTACAACCGCGCCGGCGTGCCGCTCATCGAGATCGTGACCAAGCCGATCGAGGGCGCGGGCGACCGCGCTCCGGAGATCGCCGGCGCGTACATGCGCGCCATCCGCGACATCGTGCGCGCGCTGGGCATCTCCCACGCCCGCATGGAGCAGGGCAACATGCGCGCCGACGTGAACGTGTCGCTGCGCCCCTCCGCGGACGCCCCGTACGGCACCCGTTCCGAGACCAAGAACGTGAACTCGTTCCGTGGCATCGAGAAGACCATCCAGTACGAGATCCGCCGTCAGGCCGCGCGCCTCGACGAAGGCAAGGAGATCCTGCAGGAGACCCGTCACTGGGACGAGGCCACGCAGACCACCGCTGGCGGCCGTCTCAAGTCCGACGCCGACGACTACCGCTACTTCCCGGATCCGGATCTGGTCATGCTCCACATCACCAAGGAGCACATCGCCGAGATGGAGGCGCAGATGCCGGAGATGCCGCGCGAACGCCGCAACCGTCTCAAGGCCGAATGGGGTCTGACCGACCTGCAGCTGCGCGACATTCTCAACGCCGACGCCCTCGACCTGATCGAGGAGACCGTCAAGGCCGGCGCGACCGCCGGCGGCGCGCGCAAGTGGTGGCTCGGCGAGCTCTCCCGCGAAGCCAACGCGAAGGGCGTTTCGCTCGAAGAGCTGCCCGTCACCCCGGCCGACGTGGCCGAGGTCGAGAAGCTCATCGCCGACGGCAAGCTCAACGACAAGCTCGCCAAGCAGACCATCGCCGGCGTGCTCGCCGGTGAAGGCACGCCGGACGAGGTCGTCAAGAAGCACGGCTACAAGATCGTCGAGGACTCCGGTGCCATCGAGGCGGCGGTGGACGCGGCGTTCGAGGCCAACCCGGACGTCGTCGAGAAGCTCAAGAGCGGCAACATGAAGCCGATGGGCGTGATCATCGGCGCCGTGATGCGGGCGACGCGCGGCCAGGCCGACGCGAAGGCCGTCACCAAGATCGTCATGGGCAAGATCAAGGGCTGATTGGCTGGTTCGGTCGGCTGAAGGGGTCGAGCGGGAAACCGCTCGGCCCCTTTGTCATGTGAGGAGAAGGGGCATCGCATGGATAGCTGCGTCTGTGGCCCCCGATGCGGCGGACCGGGACCACCCTCAGTCGGCTTTGCCGACAGCTCCCGCCGGCGGGAGCAAAGGGTGAGGTGCGGAAAAGCGGTCAGGGGGCTTTCAGGGTTTATGCAGACGAGTAGGATAGTTTCGTCAATGATTGGTTTCAATGAGGCGATACCGATCAGGCGAACGAATGCGAGGGATTGGACAAGGAAATGACTGAGCACACGGAAGCAACGGTGGCCGAGCCGCGGCGAGACCTGCCGGAGCGCATCGTGATTCCGCCCATCCGCGGCGAAATGGTGCATCTGCGTCCCGCCACCGTGGAGGATCTCCCCAAGCTCGACGAGCTGGAGGCCTTCAGCGGCGCCACCAAGATCACCGGCAAGGATGCGGCCGCCGAACGCGCCGTCGTCCACGCGTGGGTCCGTCGTTCCGTCGCCTGGACGGAAGGCCGGGCGCCCAGCGAATCCGGCGTGGGTGATCCGGAATCCCGTCGCACGATGGCGTGGGCGTTGCTCACCGACGCCGACCACGACATGGACCACAAGACCGACGCCGCATCCACCGGCAACGTCATCGGCATGATCTTCCTCATCGACATCGACGGCTGGTCCAAGTCCGCGCGCATCCAGGTCATCCTCGGCGAGGACTACCGCGGCCGCGGCTACTCGCGTGACGCGATGCCGCGCGTCATGACCTACGGTTTCGCGCCCGAACCCGCCGGCCTCGGCATGCACCGCATCTGGGTGGCCGTGCCCGAGCAGAACTCGCGGTCCGTGTCCGTCTACCAGTCGCTCGGATTCGAGCCGTCCGGCACGTCGCGCGACGCGCTGTGGGATCCGGTCAGCGGCAAATACCAGGACCTCATCGTCATGGACACGCTCGTCGACGAATACGATCCGATCCGCTCGCTCGACGCGTTCGGCATGCACGTCATCGAGGACAATCCCGGCGTGAAGGAGGCGCTGAGCGCGCGCGAACACTCGATCGCCATCCAGCAGCGTACCGACGGCGCGGCGCAGGACGCCGACGCGGACCGACGGGACGCGCGGCGCACCGCCGCCACGGACGCGCCGAGTCGCGACGACGCGCACCACATGACGCCCGACGAGGCGCGCGCACGCCTCGGACTGCCGCCGAAGCACACGGAACCGGCGACGGCCGCGCACGCCGCCGAACCGGACGAGGAAAGCAACTGGCCGTACGGGCAGAGCGAACGCAAGACGTCCAAGGACGCGTGGTGGCGCACGCTCGGCCGCGGGCGCAAACGCGAGTCGGAGAAATGACGGCAACGACGGATAGGGCGGGCTACCGCTACAGTGGTAGCCGGTAGAGTACGACAGAACGAGACGGGCCGCATCGGCGACGGGATTGCCGCGATGCGGTCCGTTGGTTTGCGAGGGACGGTGCGGCACGGAGCCGCGCCGGACCGGACGACCCAAGCATCGAAGGACAAGCGATAGACATGAGTGCCGAGGATCTCGACAACTACGAAACCGACGCCGAACTGGCGCTGTACAAGGAATACCGCGACGTCATCAAGCTGTTCACCTACGTGGTGGAGACCGAGCGCCGCTTCTATCTGGCGAACAAGGTGGACTTCAACGTGCGTTCCGCCGGGCAGGACGTCTACTTCGACGTGCAGCTCACCGACGCGTGGGTGTGGGACGTGTACCGTCCGAGCAGGTTCGTGAAGAACGTGCGCATCGTGACGTTCAAGGACGTCAACGTGGAGGAAGTGCAGAAGACCGACATCGACATTCCGGACGACATCCACTGACGGCATCCACCGACGATACAGGTGCGGCGCGAAGGGCGCGGCACGGGATGCGACGCTGGGTGTGCGGGCTGGTTGTGCGCCGATGCCTTTTCCTGGATGCCGGAGCGCATTGAGAACGTGCACAAGTTGGGGCATATGTGAGGAAATGCACAGGAGCGGCGTGCGGTTCCGGGCGCTCCGGTAGGATATGCGTGATTTTTGTTTTAAGGAGATGAACGTGACCGACAAGCAATCCGTGGTGATCATCGGCGGCGGCCCGGCGGGCCTGACCGCGGCATGGGAGCTCATCAAGGACGGCGGCGCCGACAAGTATGACGTCACCGTTCTGGAGGAGACCCGCGAATTCGGCGGTATCTCGCGTACCGTGAAGCATAACGGCAACCGCATGGACATCGGCGGCCACCGTTTCTTCTCGAAGGACGACCGCATCATGGACTGGTGGAAGGACGTCCTGCCGCTGCAGGGCGCGCCCTCCTACGACGACAAGAAGCTCGGCCGCGAGCACGACATGGAGCCGGGCGGCCCCGATCCGGAGAAGGAAGACAAGGTGATGCTCAAGCGTCACCGCGTCTCCCGCATCTACTGGAACCGCCACTTCTTCGACTACCCGATCTCCCTGAGCCCCAACACGCTCAAGGCGATGGGCTTCAAGCTGACCATGGTCGCCGGCTTCTCCTACCTCAAGTCGATGATCCACAAGCTCCCCGAAGACAATCTGGAGAACTTCTACATCAACCGCTTCGGCCGCAAGCTGTACTCGATGTTCTTCGAGGGCTACACGGAGAAGCTGTGGGGACGCCACCCCTCCCAGATCTCCGCCGACTGGGGCGCGCAGCGCGTCAAGGGCCTGTCCATCCTGGGCGTGCTCAAGAACGCGTTCCAGAAGCTCATGCCCAAGAAGCGTTCCAACGCCGAAGTGGAGACCTCCCTCATCGAGGAGTTCTGGTACCCGAAGTACGGTCCCGGCCAGCTGTGGGAGACCGTCGAGCACAACTGCGAGGCCGCCGGCGTCAAGGTCGTCACCGATGCGAAGGTCGTCGAGGTCCGTCAGGACGGCGGCCACATCACGTCCGTCGTGACCGAGGATTCCGAAGGCAACCGCAAGGAGCTCACCGCCGACCAGTTCATCTCCTCGATGCCGGTCAAGGACCTCGTCAACGCGATCGACGCCGGCCGCGAGTCCGTCGACGGCACGCACGCCCCCGCCGACATGGTCGAGGTCGCCAACGGCCTGCCGTACCGCGACTTCGTCACCGTCGGCCTGCTCGTCAAGCACCTGCGCCTCAAGAACACCACCGACATCCCCACCCTCGGCAACCCGCCGATCGTGCCGGACTGCTGGATCTATGTGCAGGACCCGGGCTACAAGGTCGGTCGCCTCCAGATCTTCAACAACTGGAGCCCGTACCTCGTCAAGGACGTCGACGACACCGTGTGGATCGGCCTCGAATACTTCTGCGAGGAAGGCGACGCCTTCTGGAACATGAGCGAGGAGGAGGCCACCAAGTTCGCCATCGCCGAGCTCACCCGCATGCACGTCATCGCCGGCCCCGCCGACGTGCTCGACTCGCACCGCGAACGCGTCAAGAAGGCGTACCCCGCCTACTTCGACACCTACTCGCGCATGGACGAGCTCGTCGAATACCTCGACGGATTCGGCAACCTCTACTGCGTCGGCCGCAACGGCCAGCACCGCTACAACAACATGGATCACTCCATGGCCACCGCCATCGAGGCCGTCGGCAACATCAAGTCCGGCAAGACCTCGAAGAAGAACGTGTGGTCCGTCAACACGGATAAAAGTTATCATGAACAGAAGTAGTCGGTAGACGCATCCCGTTGAAGCCCCCTCGGTTCTCCGAGGGGGCTTTTGCGTTGGTCGGCTCGACGTTGTAGAGTGAGTGCAGTTCGCGGGCATTGCATTGCGGCGAACGTTTCGTAGCGGCCGAGGCCGCAATCACATTTCAGGCGCGTGCCGGTGCGGTATGCCGTAACGGTGGGCGCTGTGGAAAGGTAAGAACACCGTGGCCAATAGCCAGAATCTTGAGGATATGAAGCTGCCGGAGCTCAAGGAGCTCGCCAAGCAGATGGGTCTGCGCGGTACGTCCACCATGCGCAAGCCGGAGTTGCTCGCCACGCTGCAGGCGGCCCGATCCGGCGGTGCGGCCCCCGAAGGCGTCACCGTGCGCGCGCCGAAGAAGACCACGAAGGCCGCGAAGTCGACCGCCAAGAGCGCGAAGATCGCGGCGAAGACCGGCGAGCAGACCGCCGCCGAGCCGAAGACCGCCGCGACCGAGCAGGCCGCCGCCCCGGCCCCCGTCGAACAGAACGCCGCCGCACAGAACGCCGACGCGCCCGCGGCACCCGCCGAGTCTACCGCCGACAAGACCGCGGAATCCGCGATCGACGCCATCGACTTCCCCGCGCCGAAGTCCCGTCGCAATGCGCGCAAGGACGATGCCGAGGACCGTCCGGCCCGCCGCGACCGCCGCACCAACGCCGCGGCCGACACGCCGCTCATCGACACCACGCATCTGCTCGACACGCTCGACCTCGGCAAGGCGACCGAGGAGCCGGAGCATCCGCGCGGCCGCCGCCACACCATCGACGAGAACGGCGACGAGATCATCGTCGCGAACGTGCGTCGCCGCCGTCGCCCGTCCGAGGAGAAGGAGCCGCAGGAGGAGGTCGTGCGCGACCTCGACGACATCCTCGCCACGCTCCCCACGCAGGACAACGCGCCGCGCAAGGACGACGACGAGGAGCCGCGTCGTGGCCGCAACGACCGCGCCAATCGCAACGACCGTCGCGACCGCGGCGACGCGCGCGACGATCACGCGGATCGTCGCGGCCGTCGTCTGCGCGGTCGCGGACGCGACTTCGACGAGCGCGACGACCGCCGCAACAACCGTGACGACCGCCGCGACATGGACCGCAACGACCGCGACGTGCGCGACCTGCGGTTCGACGATCGCGGCGACCGCAACATGCGCGGCGACCAGAACGATCTCGTGCCGGTCGCCGGCATCGTCGACGTGCTCGACTCCTACGCGTTCGTGCGCACGTCCGGCTACCTGCCGGGCCCGAACGACGTGTACGTCTCGATGGGACAGGTCAAGGAGTACGGCCTTCGCAAGGGCGACGCCGTGCATGGCGCCATCCGCGCGCCGCGTGAGGGCGACCGCCGCAACCAGCGTCAGAAGTTCGTGCCGCTGCAGTCCATCGATTCGATCAACGGGATGACCGTCGAACAGGCGCTGAACCGCCCGCAGTTCAACAAGCTGACGCCGCTGTACCCGCAGGAGCGCCTCAAGCAGGAGACCACGCCGAACAAGCTGACCGGCCGCATCATGGACATCGTCTCGCCGATCGGCAAGGGCCAGCGCGGCCTGATCGTCTCCCCGCCGAAGGCCGGCAAGACGATCACGCTGCAGAACATCGCCAACTCGATCACCGCGAACAACCCGGAAGTCCACCTGATGGTCGTGCTCGTGGACGAGCGCCCCGAGGAAGTCACCGACATGGAGCGCACCGTGCAGGGCGAGGTCATCTCCTCGACCTTCGACCGCCCCGCCTCCGACCACACCACCGTCGCCGAACTCGCCATCGAACGCGCGAAGCGACTCGTGGAACTCGGCCAGGACGTGGTCGTGCTGCTCGACTCGATGACCCGACTCGCGCGCGCCTACAACATCGCCGCGCCCGCCTCCGGCCGCATCCTCTCCGGCGGCGTCGACGCGCAGGCCCTGTACCCGCCGAAGAAGTTCTTCGGCGCGGCCCGCAACATCGAGAACGGCGGCTCGCTGACCATCATCGCCTCCGCGCTGGTCGAAACCGGCTCCAAGATGGACGAGGTGATCTTCGAGGAGTTCAAGGGCACCGGCAACATGGAGCTGCGCCTGTCGCGCGAACTCGCGGACAAGCGACTCTTCCCGGCCATCGACATCAACGCGTCCGGCACGCGCCGCGAGGAGCTCATCACTGCGCCGCAGGAACTGCCGGTCGTCTACCGACTGCGCCGACTGCTCGGCGGCATGGAGCCCGAGCAGGCGTACCAGACGCTCGTGCCGCGCCTCAAGAAGACCGCCACGAACCGCGACTTCCTCGCCGCGATCGTGCAGCAGACCGGCGGCGGCACGGTCAACGGCAACTGAGTGGGGGAGTCGGTTGGCTGGTCGGCTGATGTCTGATTGGCCGACCGACTGACCACCCCCAGTCGGCTTCGCCGACAGCCCCCGCCAGCGGGGCGGATGTCGAACGAGCCGGACCGGGACAGCCTTTATCCGCGACAGCCCCGCGCCGGGGGCGGATGACCGCCATTCCACAGCCCTGTTCGTAACTGTGTTACGGACGGGGCTCGTTCGTTTCGGGCCGATTACCGGTGAGTACACCGCGTTTCCGCGGGTTTTCGGGCGTCACCGGGCGGTTACACGGGAACAATGTGGCCGAATCACGCGACTCGTACCGTCGGGAACCAAGATTCAAGCGAAACGGTTCATACGAATCACAGCGAGAATCCCGACATCACCAGTCGTGGACACCATCTGCAATCCCGGCCATCCGGTCGGGGAATCCCATCGCAACGATCGCCGCAACCGTGTCGAACCATCGACACGGCGGCGATTGGCAGCAATCGGCAGGCGGCGTCACGGCGTATAGAGAGGAACGTGATGAGGTTATGAAGCAGGTACGAACGAAGAAGACACATACGCGGATCATGGCGTTGACGGCGCTGGTCGCCGCCGCATCGATGGCGCTGGCGGGCTGCGGTTCGTCCGGGTCGAGCGCGAGCGGCGATTCGGGCGGCTCCGGCACGTTCCTGGCGGCCGGACTGTTCCCGTCCACCGGCTCGATGGCGTACATCGGACCGTCCAACGTGGCGACGCTGAAACTCGCCGTGGAGGACATCAATGCGGCCGGCGGCGTGCTCGGCAAGGACGCGTCGAGCACCACCGCCGACACCTCCGACGCGGACCACGCCGACCAGAACACGGCCGCCGCGCAATCCGTGCTCACGAAGAACCCGTCCGTCGTGATCGGCCCGCCGTCCAGCTCCGTCGTCAAGAACAGCTACAAGCAGGTGACCGCGGCCGGCGTGCCGATGATCTCCAACGGCGCCACCTCCACCGCGTTCAGCGGACTCGACAAGCTCTTCTTCCGCACGATTCCGCCGGACACCGTGCAGGGCGCCGTGCTCGGCCAGGTCATCGCCCAGGCGGGCGTGAAGAACCTCGCCATCACGGTGTTCAACGACGAATACGGCACGTCGTTGCGTGACGTGGTCGTCAAGACCGTCGAGGACGCGGGCGTGAACGTCGTCTACGGCGAGAAGGACACCTTCGACCCGACCGAGACGAACTTCTCGTCGATCGCCACCGCCGTGAAGGCGTCCAACCCGGACGCGGTGCTCGTCATCGCGTTCGATCAGACCGTCTCGCTCGTCAAGGCGTTGAAGACCGCCGGCGTCGACACGCACAAGCTGTACATGACCGATGGCAACACCGTCGACCATTCCGAGGACTTCGACGCGGGGCTCCTCGAAGGCACCATCGGCACCATCCCGGGCGCGCATCCGACCGACGAATTCCAGGCGCGCGTGAAGAAGATCGATCCGAAGGTCAAGGACTTCACCTACGCGGCCGAAACGTATGACGCGGTGGTGCTCGCCGCGCTCGCCGCGCAGAAGGGCGGTGCGACCGACGGCAAGACCGTGGCCAAGAACCTGCCCGCCGTGTCCGGCGTGGGCGGCGGCGAGAAGTGCGACTCGTACAAGGCGTGCCTCGCGCTGCTGAAGGACGGCAAGGACATCCAGTACAAGGGCCAGGCCAGCATCGGACCGTTCAACGACGCGCACGACCCGTCCACCGCGTCGATCGGCATCTACAAGTTCGGCGCCGACAACAAGCCGGTGTTCGACCACGCGCAGGAAGGCTCCGTGCCGAAGGCGTGAGGTTTCGGGAGTTTGCGGCCGTAGTGAGTTCCGCGGACGTAGACGTAATGGACAGGGGGTGGGTTCCGGACGACGTTCCGGAACCCACCCCTCGTCGTGTCGGAATGATGTCTCGGCGTACGTTTGCGACGGTATTTCGGGCGACCATCGTCGCAACGTACGCTGAGGAATCGTCAGTGTACGTTGGCGACGATGAAATCGGAAAATACCGTCACGAACGTACGCTACGTATGGGCGGGGACGTGTGTCACCCACGTGTAATGGAAACGGGCGGCCACAACACGGGCCGCTCACGCCGCGAGGTCGCTGAGCGCGTCGATTTCGGCGTAGTAGCGGTCCGGGTCGAGACCGTCGACGGTGGCGACGTTGGTCATGTGGACGCCGTCGAGGCCGCCGTGCGCGACGATTGTCTCCAACGTCTCGCGATGCCACGCGGACTTGAGATACGGGTCGATCGCCGGCTGCCCCATCGCGCGCATCGCGCAGACGAGCGCGTGCGCGCCCCAGTTCGACGTTCCGGACACGATGAGCTCGTCCGTCGCCACACGGCACGCGATCTTCTCGCCATGGTCGACGACGCCCTCGATCGCGTATTCGGCGACGCGGCCCATGCCGATCTCGTTGCCGCCGTCGCCTACGCCGATCGTATGCAGTTGCAGCTGCGTGAGCCGGCTCAGCGGCGCCGTCCACTCGGTGATGTCGATGCCGCGCATGTTGCGCGGATGGCCGTCCGCCGCGGGCCCGACGCGTTCGATGTAGATGATTGTGTCGATGTTGTTCGCCTTCGCCAGATCGATGACGCCGTTCATCCAGCCGTCGAACCGGTCATGCACCGGCGCGATGAGGATATGGTCGTCCGGCAGCATCGTCGCCGCGCTCGGCCGAATCACCGGTTCGCAGCAGTCGTCCGTGACGAGCCACGCGTCGCCGCCGATCGCGCGCAACGCCATGCACACCTCCAGCGCGCCCAGCGGGCCGTCCGTCTCGGCGGCCGGCACCTCGGCCTTCGGGATGTAGAAACCGGTGACGACGAGTGCGCGCGCCGGTTTGCCGGTGACGAGCTGGCGCGCCGCGCGGAACAGGTCGCCGCGCGAGAACGTCATCAGCGTCTCCGAGCCGCGGCCCACGTCGCGGCCCGCCAGGTTCGCGATGCGTGCGATGCGCGGGTAGAAGCGCCAGCTCGCGAGATTCGCGATTGAAGCGGTATTGCTGTCCATGATGATTCCCTTCTCTTGTGGTGTGTGAGATGCTCCGGTCAGCGGACCTCGCCCAATTGATCGTCGAAGGCGACCGTGTCGCCGGGTTTGGCCTGCTGGTGGACGGTTCCGGCGATGGGGGCGTCGATTTCGGTCTCCATCTTCATCGCTTCGACCACGACCACCGGATCGCCGGCGGCGACCGTCGCGCTGTCATCGACGAGCCAACGGACCACCGTGCCGGTGATCGTCGAACGGATCGCGCCGGCCGGTCGCGCGTCGGCGGCGGTCGCACCCGCGACGCCGGACGCGGGTGAGCCGGAACCCGCGGAACCGGCCACGCCGATTGCGCCGCCGATGCCGCCGACGCCCGCGAGCGACGCGGCGAGCGTGGCGGGCAGGCCGAGCCGCATGCGCCTGCCGTCCAGCTCGATCCACGCGTTGACCGGCCGCGGCGCGACGCCGCGCGCGCGGGAGCGCCGGACGCGAGCGTCGCGGCGTCCGTGCGCGGCAGCAGATCCTCCTCGATCCATCGCGTGTAGACGCGGAAACGGTCGGGGGAGGGGACGGCGGCATCGCGCACATCTGCGGTATCGCGGGAACTGCGTGTGACGGCGGTGTCACGTGCACCGGCGGGCATCGCGGTGAAATCGGGGTCGTTGATGACCGTCTCGTCGAACGCCTTGACCGTCGGAACGCCGTCGATCTTCAGCTCGGCGAGGGCGCGACGCGCGCGTGCCAGGCACGCGGCGCGCGTCGGCGCCCACACGACGAGCTTCGCCAGCATCGAATCGAACTGGTCCGGCACGATCGAGCCCGCCGCGACGCCCGTATCGAACCGGATGCCGGGACCGCTCGGCGCGCGCAGGCCGTCGATCGTGCCGGGGAACGGGACGAACCCGCGCGACGGATCCTCCGCGTTGATGCGGAACTCGATCGCGTGGCCGCGGGGCGCGGCGTCGGCATCCACGACGTCGCCGACGCTCGCGCCCTCGGCGATTGCGAACTGCGCGGCCACCAGGTCGACGCCGTTCGTCACTTCGGTGACCGGATGCTCCACCTGGATGCGCGTGTTCACCTCCATGAACGACATCGTGCCGTCCGGATCGACCAGAAACTCGACCGTGCCGGCGCTCGTGTACCGCGCGCGCTCGCAGATCGCGACCGCCGCGTGCTTGAGCCGGTCCTCGGTTTCGGGCGTGAGGAACGGGGCGGGCGCCTCCTCGATGAGCTTCTGATTGCGGCGTTGCAGCGAACAGTCGCGCGTGCCGACCGCGACCACGCGGCCATGCGCGTCGCCGAGTACCTGCACCTCCACGTGACGCGGGCGGGCGAGGAAACGCTCGATGAAGCAGTCGCCGTTGCCGAACGCGACCTCCGCCTCATGCGTGGCGGAGACGAACGCCTCCTCGACGTCCTTGAGCTCGTGAACGACCTTGAGACCGCGACCGCCGCCGCCGTACACGGCCTTGATGGCAAGCGGCAGGCCATGCTCGCGCGCGAACGCGACCACCTGCGCCGGGTCGTGCACCGGTTCCGTCGTGCCCGGGGCCATCGGCGCGCCCACTTCGGCGGCGATATGGCGGGCCTCCACCTTCGAGCCGAGCATGCGGATCGTCTCCGGGCTCGGGCCGATCCACGCAAGACCGGCGTCGATGACCGCCTGCGCGAAATCCGCGTTCTCGGAAAGGAAACCGTAGCCGGGGTGCACGGCGTCCGCATGGGCCTTGTTCTTCGCGATGTCGACGATCTTCGCGATGTCGAGATACGTGGTTTTGGAGGTCGCGCCGTCGAGCGCGTAGGCTTCGTCGGCGAGATGGACGAACAGGGCGTCCGCGTCCGGGTCGGCGTAGACGGCGATGGCCGTGCGGCCCGTGTCATGGCACGCGTGGATGATGCGAACCGCGATCTCGCCGCGGTTCGCGACGAGGACGCGGGAGATGCGGGAGCGGGTGGCGGTTGGTGTGGCGGTTGGTGTGGTGGGTGGTGTGGTGGGTGTGGGTGTGGTGGGTGCTGGTGTGGTGGATGTAGCGGGCATCGGAAGGTGCTTCTTTCGCGGGGGTGTGACATGGGCTGGTGCTGTGGGCGGAATCGGCCCCCTCTGACGAGGGGGCTGTCCGCGAAGCGGACTGGGGGAGAGACCGGCTGACCGGTGCGGCGGTCTACCCCTCAGTCCGGCTTTCGCCGGACAGCTCCCCTGTCAAGGGGAGCCGGGTTGTGGGCGGGGGTGTTGATGATGAAGCGGACTTGGGTGCCGGGCGGGAGCTGTCCGGCGGTGACGAGAGCCGCGCGGGTGAGCACGGCGATCACCGGGTAGCCGCCGGTCACCGGTTGGTCGCGCAGGAAGATGAGCGGCAGTCCGTTGCCCGGCACTTCGATGCTGCCGGGAATCGTTGCCTCGCTCTTCAGTTCGGCATGCGGGTCGCGGCGCTCGATGGTGGGGGAGGCGAGTGATGCGGCCGGTGTGGCGGGTGCGGTGGGTGATGCGGCGGGTGCGGCTGACATGTGCGGCGCGGACGCTGGGATCGGCCCCCTCTGTCGAGGGGGCTGTCGGCGAAGCCGACTGGGGGAGAGCACGGACGGTACGGCCGATGTGGCAGCTGGTGCGGAGGCTGCCGCTGGTACGGAAGACGGTGCGGCGAGGCGGAGGCCGACGCGGTTCGACTGGGCGGTGACGGTCCACGTGGTGCCGAGGAACGTGGCGATGCCTGCGTCGGTGAACCAGTCATCACGCGGGCCAAGGGTGACGGCGAGCTCGGTGGGGGCGGGTGCGGCGGTTCCGGTGGCGGTGCTAGTGCTGGTTCCGGTGGCGACGCGCGGCAGGTCGTCCGGCCACGGCTGGGGCAGGCCGATTGTGGTGACAGGGGAGTGGAGCCGGGAGACGGGGCGGACGGGGAGGAGGTCGCCGTGCTTGAGCGGGGCGGGCCCGATGCCGCTCATCGTGTCGGTGGAGGCGGAATCGAGGATCGTGGGGACTTGGAAGCCGCCGCGCACGGCGATGTAGTTGCGCAGGCCCGCGGTGGGCGTGCCGATCGTCACGGTCTCGCCGTCGCGCAGCAGGAACGCCTCCTGACGGGTGATGGGGAAAGCGGGTTGCGGGGTGCGGCGGATGCCGGTCCGATGACCACCCCCACCCGCTTCGCGGGAGCATCCGCCAGCGGGGGTGGGATCGGCGGCGGTAATTGTGATGGGGACCGGGGCGCCGGTGACGGCGATGGTGAGGTCGCCGTGGGCGGTGAACGAGGCGTTGCCGGCGGTCAATTCGATGACCGGGGCGTGCGCGGGGTTCCCGACCAGTTCGTTCGCCAGACGGAAGGCCCGCGGGTCGGCCGCGCCCGAACCGGTGACGCCCATCTCGGGCGCGTTGCGGCCCTCGTCTTGGAACGTGGCGAGAATGCCGGGATTGACGACTTCAAGGGCGGGGGCAGAGGAAGTGGCAGATGCGGTACGGGTGGGGCTGGCCAACTGACCACCCCCACCCGCTTCGCGGGAGCATCCGCGATTATGGACGGCCTTCGGCCGACTGTGCATTGGCTCGCCTGTCGGCTCGCACATCGCCTGCAAACGCCCCCGGCGTTCGCTATACGGCGATGTCCCGCCAGCGGGGGCGGAGAAAGGGGCGTTGTGCATGGTCGAGCCGTCAACCTGTACGGTCGAGGGCGCATCGTGTAGGGTTTCCGATGCATTGTGTAGTTTTTTCGGCACAACGTGTGGGGTGTCAGGCTGAAGAGCGCGCTGGATCGTGGCTTCGGCGCGGGTCGGTGTGAAGCGGACGGTGTCGCCGGGTCGGAGGAGCGCGGGCGGATCCATGGCATCGTTCCACATCGGGACGGAGGTCCTTCCGATGAGCTGCCAGCCGCCCGAACTGGCTCGCGGATAGACGCCGGAGAACGTGCCGGCGAGCCCCACCGACCCCGCGGGAACGGCCAAACGCGGCGCTTTCCGGCGGGGTACATCGAAGATCGGATCGCCGTCTACGAGGTAGTCGAAGCCGGGGGCGAACCCGCCGAACGCGACCTTCCACGGGTGCCCGGAGTGCCGTGCGACCACCTGTTCGAGGCTGATTCCGAGCAATTTGGCAACGTTCCCAAGATCCTCGCCGTCATACACGACCGGAATCTCCACGACCCGCGAATCACGGGTCTTCAGCGCCCCACCGTGCAGGTTCGTGATTTCCGACTGCAGGATGCTCCGGAAATCCTGCACATCCGCACGGGAATCCTGCACATCCGTCCCCAAACCATGCACGTCCGTCCCCAATTCATACACGTTCGCATGGGAACCATGCATATTCATCGCCGCAAGCAGCGGATCGAACGCCACATACACCGTGCGCGCCGCTGGCAGCACCGTCGTCACCGCCGCAAACGGCATCATCTCGCCCCCGCCGGCGGGACATCGCCGTATAGCGAACGCCGGGGGCGTTTGCAGGCGATGTGCGAGCCGACAGGCGAGCCGATTCGCAGTCGGCCGAAGGCCGTCCGTAATCGCGGATGCTCCCGGCGTGAGCCGGGTGGGGGTGGTTGCGGCGGAATCACGACAACTTCCGCGAAAAGCCGACCGTGCTGTGTCCACGGCCGCATCGATCGCCGCGTACAAACGCAGCGCGGCGTCCAGGTCGGCACATTCGACGATCATCGCCGATTCGCCGCACGGTAGGAACCGCAGCGCGGCGGTCGTGGCATTGGCTTCAGTGTCGGCCTCCGTACCGGTCTCAGTGCCGGTCGCAACGTAGCCCCCTGCGTCGGTCATCGCATCCACCGTCCCCTCACGCCGCGAACGGACGGATCGTCACGCCGTCGGCGGTAAGGCGCTTGCGGACGGCCTTTGCAAGCGCGACGGCGGCAGGTGAGTCGCCGTGCACGCACACCGAATCCGCGTGGATCGGCACCGTCGTGCCATCGATCGCCTCGACTGTACCGTCGGCCACCATGCGCGAGACGCGCGCGGCGACCGCGTCCGGATCGGCGATGACCGCGCCCGGCAGGCGGCGCGAGACGAGCGTGCCGTCGGGCGTGTACGCGCGGTCGGCGAACGCCTCGCGGAACACGCGCAGTCCGGCGGCCTCGGCCACGCGGCCCACCGTGGAACCGGGCAACGTGAGCAGTGCGAGCGCGGGGTCGACGGCGAGGATCGCCTCGACCACCGCCGTCGCCTGCGACTCGTCGGCGACGATCCGGTTGTAGAGCGCGCCGTGCGGTTTCACGTACCGCACGCGCGTGCCGGCGGCCTTCGCCATGCCTTCCAGCGCGGCCAGCTGGTACATCACGTCCGCGGTGAGTTCGGCGGGCGCGACGTCGACGTACCGGCGGCCGAATCCGGCGAGATCGCGGTAGGCGACGTGCGCGCCTACCGCGACGCCGTTCGCCGCCGCGTTTTCCAGCGTATGGCGCATCACGCTCGGGTCGCCGGCGTGGAAGCCGCAGGCGATGTTCGCACTGGAGACGACGGTGAGCAGCGATTCGTCGTCGCCGAGCTTCCAGCGTCCGAAGCTTTCGCCCATGTCGCTGTTCAGATCGATGGTGGTCATATCTGTTCGTCCTTTCCGATGCCGCGCCGGTCACACCATGTAGTCGAGGTCGCGCTTCGAGGTGATGAGCATGTGGCCGGGCGCGTGCGTGATCGCGAACGGCGGTTTCGATGCCATCGCGGCGGCCTGCGGGGTCACGCCGCACGCCCAGAAGACCGGCACGTCGCCGTCTTCGAGGATTGGGGCGTCGCCGTAGTCGGGGTGCATGAGGTCGGTGACGCCGATCGCTGCCGGGTCGCCGACGCATACGGGCGCGCCGTGCACGGACGGGTAGTAGCCGGAGATGCGCACCGCGTCGGAGACCTGCGTGGACGGGATGCCGCGCATCGAGACGACCATGTTCGAGTGGAACGCGCCGGCCGGGCGGCAGACGATCGACGTGTCGTACATCGGCACGTTGCGGCCGGCGGTGATGTGCCGCACCGGCACGCCCGCCTCCATCAGCGGGAATTCGAACGTGAAGCTGCATCCGATCACGAATGTGACGAGGTCGTCGCGCCAATAATCGGTGATGTCCGGCACCTCGGCGACGAGCTCGCCGTGCTCCCACACGCGGTAGAGCGGCACGTCGGTGCGGATGTCCGCGCCGGGACAGGTGGCGGGCTCGGTCTCGCCCGCCTCCATCACCTCGAGCAGCGGGCATGGTTTCGGATTACGCTGCGCGAACAGCAGGAAGTCGAAGGCGAGGTCCTTCGGCAGAATCATCAGGTTTGCCTGCGCGTAGCCTTTCGCGATGCCGCAGGTCGGGCGCACGAGTCCGTCGCGGAAGGCGAGGCGCGCGGCCTCCGGCGTGGAATCGGCGTTCGGTGCGGGTGTCGCGGTGGTGGTTGCGGTTGTGGCTCCCATGGTCGCTGTGGTTTCCGTGATTCCGGTTTTGTCTGCGGTTTCGGTCATGACATCCCCCATTCCTATGCTGTCCGCCACGATAGGGCCGTGCCGCGTTACGGTTCATGTCCGTTTGTGACGGTTGCGTTTCCGCCGTGCTACAGTCGCTGTTCCACGTGAAACAATGCGCGGTTAGGTTGGTCGGGAAAGCGGAAGCCGTGCCGGTCGTGTGCGATCGCGGCGGTTTCGCCGGCCCCCGGAGATGCCGGGGTGTCGTCACGGTGATCGTGAACGGTCACGGAGAAAGGGGAATGTGATGAGTTCGATCGTGTTGGGCATGGGCAACGGCAAGGCGATGTTCGGCGATGAGAAGGTGAGCGACGCCGACCTCATCACGTTGGTCGACCCGAACGGGCTCAACATCAACGCGTTCGACCTGAGCGTGCTGCGCGGCGACGGCATCTTCGAGGCGACGACCGTATGGAAGGGCTACCCGGTCTCGCTGGAGAACCATCTGCGCCGTCTCGCCCAGTCCGCCGCGATGGTCGACCTGCCCAAGCCGAACTTCGACGCGATCACGCGCGGCGTCGAACAGGTCATCGACGCATACGACGACCCCGAACCCGGCCCGCTGCTGCGCATCATCGTCTCGCGCGGCCTCGATCCGGACACCGGCGTGGGCAAGGCGTCCGACCGCACGCCCACCGTCTTCATCTTCCTCGACGCGAAGGGCACGCTGCACGAGACCGACCCGATCACGATGGCCTCGATGACCCGCGGCTACCCGTCCGACATCACCGAACGCGCGCCGTGGCTGCTCAACGGCGCGAAGACGCTCAGCTACGCGTTCAACTGCGCCGTGCACCGCGAGTGCGCGCGCCGCGGCGTCGGCGACGCCGTGCTCTACACCGAGGACGGCTACACGCTCGAATGCCCGAACTCGTCGATCGTGGCTCGCTACGGCGACACGTTCGTGACCCCCGACCCGTCGATCGGCATCCTCAACGGCACGTCCCAGCGCGAACTGTTCGCATGGGCGCGCCAGGAGGGCAAGTCCATCGAATACCGCAAGCTGCCGATCGCCGAACTGCGCGAGGCCGACCGCCTGTACATGACGCATGGTGGCTGGATCATCCCCGTCAACGAGCTCGACGGCCGCACACTCGACTATTCGGCCGACGAGATCGCCCAGGCCAACGAGGCGATCCATTCCGGCCGCACCCACGACGACGCCCTCTCCATCGGCCCCGATTACCGGTACTGAGGGTTCCCGGCCGTTCGGGAGTGTTGCGCCCCTGAGGGGGAGCTGTCCGGCATACGCCGGACTGAGGGGGTGTTCCGACAGACCGGGTGGAGTAAGGTAGCTCGTATGACTGAAACGACGAGCACGACCGCATCCGAAGACGGCGGCGACTGGCTGAGCGCCACCGTCACCCGCAATCCCGGCGAACACGCCACCGTCATCGACTCCGCGAAGGCCGCGGAGAATCCCGAGACCGCCGAAACCGTGGCGAAGATCAAAGCGCTGCGCCAGTCCATCGACAACGTGGACACGGCCATCGTCTCCCTGCTCGCCGAACGCTTCAAATACACGTCGCAGGTCGGCGTGCTCAAGGCGCGCGCCGGCTTCGCGCCCGCCGACTACAAGCGCGAGGACTACCAGATCGAACGTCTCCACCGCATCGCCGTGGCCGCAGGCCTCGACCCGGACATCGCCGAGATGTACCGCGAATTCGTCGTCACCGAAGCGAAGAAGCGCCACCAGCGCATCGCCGAAGCCGGCGGCGACCCGGGCGTGCTGGACGTGTTCGCCTGATATGAGCCATCGGCGGAAGGCGCTGGCGTGCGCGATCGCGCTCGCCGTCGCATCATCGCTCGTTCTGGGCGGCTCCGTCGCCGCGTCGCTCGCCGGCACGCGCACCGCCGTCCCATCGCTCGACGGCCGTGACGTGTTCACCGTGACCGGATCGGACGGCGCCGACGGCGCACTGTATCTGGTGAACGATTCGGCGAACGGTGACGCATCGTCGCAGTCGACGGCCGAGTCCGCATCGTCGCAGTCCGCGGCGCGCACGGTGACGCGCGTGCCGGCAGGCGTGCGCGAACTGCCGATCGCCGCGCACGTCACCTACTCGCTCGACGGTCCGAACGTGGGCCGTGCCGCCATCGCCGGCGCAAGCGGCCTCGTCGGCGTACACGTCACACTCGAAGCCGAAACGCTCGGCGATGACCTGCCGCGCGCCGCACGCTCGCAACGCATGCTCGTCACGTTCACCGTGCCGACACGCGTCGCCGACGACGTGAACGTGGGCGACGGCGCCGTCGTCACCACGAACGGCTCGAACACGGTCGTCGCCGCCGTGATGCGCGTCGGCGAACGGCTCGACTGCTACATGACCGCGAAGAAGTTCACGATGGGCGACGTGACCGTCGTCTCCGCCGACGACGTGGCCGCGCTCGCCGATACCGCCGCCGCGATGGGCGACGGGTCGATCGACATGGGAGGTGCGAGCGGTGCCGGGTCGGGGTCCGCGGGCATCGGCACGGGTGGCGGCACGGGTGGCGCCGGCGCGCATCAGGACCTCATCGACAAGCTCACGAAGCTGCGCGACCTCGAACGGTCGCTCGCCTCCAGCACGATCGCCGCGAAACAAGCCGACTACGACAAGGCGTTCGCCGCCTACATGGCCGCCTACGTCGGGTCGTACACGAACCACCTGTCCGGGTCGATCGGATCGAGCACGCAGCTGACCGCGCTCATGGGCACGGCCGGCGAGCTCAGCGGCGACACCCCGCTCGCCGCCGCCGTCCTCGACGAGGCGAACGCGACCGACGCGCTCGCCTCCGCGCACCAGCACACGGGCGCCGCCGACGCGATCGACCAGGTGATCCGCATGGTGCGCGCGCAGGGCACCGACGGTCTTGCGGACACGCTGCGTCGCCGCGCCGGCGAAGAGACCACCGAAGGCGCGAAGGCGTATTCGGCCGGACAATCGCAGCTGTCGCAGGCGATGATCCCGTATTCGATGGCGTACACGGACGCGTATACGAAACACCTGAGCGAACTGACCGGCGGTACGTCCGCGGGCGCTGCCGCGCATGCGGACGAGGCGAACGCGGCGACCGCGAAGGAGTTCGCGGCGGGTTCCGGCGGCGCGCATGCGGACGACGTCGCGAAGGTGGATGCGGCGATGGCCGCGCTCGCCGCCGCGCGCGAACGCACCGGCGCCGGCAGCGCGTACCGGCAGGTGCTGTTGCGGTTCGCGGGCGAGTTGAGTGGAGCGGATTCCGGTGGCGTCGGTGTTGCGGGCGGTGCGGATTCCGGTGGTTCCGGTTCGGGTGGTTCGGGTGTCGGTGGTGTCGCTGGTGTGTCCGGTGCCGTGGCTGCGGGCCGGTTCGTCGGTCGCGGCATGGCCGGCGACGATTCGCTCGTCGCGCGCGCCGAAGCGTCGCGGTCGCGGCGGCAGGCCGCGGCCGAGCGGCGCGCCGCGAAGGCGTCGAGCGGCGACGTGACGACCACGGTGATCGACGAGAACGCGGGCAAGACCGATGCCGGCGACGTGATGAAGTTCGCCGGCGGCGTGCCGGGGGTCGGCGGCAAGTCGGGTGCGGCGGCGGGAGTGGCATCGGGAACGTCGGCGTCCGGTGGTTCCGGTGGCTCCGGTTCGGGGAACTCGGCTGGTTCGGGCGGTTCGGCGGGTGGCTCGTCCGCGGGTTCCGGTTCCGGGGCGACGTCGTCCACGGCGTCAGCGTCCGCACTGGCGCAGCTGTCACCGTATATCGGCATGGACGGTGCCGCCGGTGCGACGGGCTCGACGGGCGGTGTCGGTGGTTCCGGCACGCGTCTTGTCAACGACACCACGCAGCTCATCGACGACGCCACCGCGTTCGGTGACGCCGGCACGCTGCTGCGTTCGCTGCTCGCCGATACGACCGTGCAGGCGAAGCTGGGAGTGGGCGGCGCGTCGGCCGCGGGAACCGCATCTACGGACGCCGCCACCCGTTTCCTCATCATCGAGCCGGGTGTTTGAACCGGGTGTTTGAACCGGGCGGCTGTGGCGGACGGCTGTGTCGCCCTCCCGCGGGTCCGCGGAGAGGGCCCATGGTGCGGTGAAATCCCCATGGTGCGGTGAAACTCCCATGGTGCAATCGCCGAAAACCGCGGAATTCCGCCGTTGTGGAGAAAGTGTGTTACCGCACCATGGGAGTACAAGAGGGGCTCCGACCGGATGTGGCCGGAGCCCCTTGGTGGGTACTCGCGCGGGAGACCGCTGCCGCTTGCGCTGCTACTTGCGCGGCTTCTTGGCCGGGGGTTCGCCGAGCTCGGACTGCTCGACGATGATTTCGGCTGCGGCTTCGGTCTCGGCCTTGGCCTCCTTGGCGGCGTCCTTCGCGGCTGCGGCTGCGGCCTCGACGGTCTCCTTGGCGGCCTTGACGGCTGCAGCTGCGGCGGCGAAGTGGATCTTGCCCACCACGCGGCCGGCCTCGGCGATGTCGTCCAGCGCGCCGGCCAGCGATTCGCGCACGTCGTCGGCCACGCCCAGCGTGACGGACAGGATCGGCGTCTTCATCGAGACCTTCGCCTTGGACTTGATGCCGCGCAGCGCGGCCAGCGCCTCGCCGGCGTGGTTCAGCAGCTCCGGGGCCACCTTGAACGCGGCCGCTTCGTACACGTCCGGGGTCGGCCATGCGGCGCGGTGCACCGAACCGGAACCGGCGTGCATCCAGCTCCACACCTCTTCGGTGGCGTACGGCAGGAACGGCGCGAGCAGGCGGGTGAACGCGTCGAGGCCGAGGCCCAGCGCGGTGCGCGCGGACTTGACGGCCGCCTCGCTCGGCACGTGGCCGGTCGCGTCGGCGGTGCCGTAGGCACGGTTCTTCACCAGCTCGATGTAGTCGTCGCAGAACTGCCAGAAGTAGTTCTCGATGGCCTCAAGCGCCTTGGAGTGCTCGTAGTTGTTCAGCGCGGCGGTCGCCTCGCGCACCACGAGCGCCATGCGGGCCATGGCGGCGCGGTCGAGCGGCTCGGTCACGTCGGCCGGATCCCAGACTGCCTCGGCGCCCTCGGAGACGTGATGGTTCTCGTCCTCGCGGCCGATGGCCAGTGCGAACTTCGTCGCGTTGAGCAGCTTGATCGCGAGGCGGCGGCCGATCTTCATCTGGCCTTCGTCGTAGGTGGCGTCGAGGCCGAGGCGCGCGGCGGCGGCCCAGTAGCGCACCGCGTCGGCGCCGAACTGCTCGATCGGCTTGTTCGGCACGACGACGTTGCCCTTGGACTTCGACATCTTCTTGTGGTCCGGGTCGAGGATCCAGCCGGAGAGCGTCGTGTGCTTCCACGGCAGGCACTTGTTCTCGAGGTGCGCGCGGTCCACGGAGCTGAACAGCCAGGTGCGGATGATGTCCTGGCCCTGCGGGCGCAGATCCATCGGGAACGTGGCCTTGAACAGCGCCTGGTTCTCCTCGCCGGGCTCCTCCCAGCGGGTCACGATCTGCGGGGTGAGCGAGGAGGTCGCCCACGTGTCCATGATGTCCTTCTCGGCGGTGAAGCCGCCGGGCACGTCACGCTGGTCCTCGGTGTAGCCGGCAGGCACGTCGGTGGTCGGGTCGATCGGCAGGATGTCCTCGGACGGGGTGATCGGGTGGTCGTAGTCGGCCGAACCGTCCTCCTTGACCGGGTACCACAGCGGGAACGGCACGCCGAAGAAGCGCTGGCGGGAGATCAGCCAGTCGCCGTTGAGGCCGTGCACCCAGTTCTCGTAGCGCACGCGCATGAAGTCCGGGTGGAACTCGAGCTCGCGGCCGCGCTCGATGAGCTCGGCGTTCAGCTTCTGGTCGGTGCCGCCGTTCTTCAGGTACCACTGGCGGGAGGTGACGATCTCGAGCGGCTTGTCGCCCTTCTCGTAGAAGTTCGTCATACGCTTCGTCGGCGTCGGCTCGCCGTCCAGATCGCCGGACTCGCGCAGGTGGTCGACGATGATCTTGCGGGCGGAGAACGTGGTCTTGCCTTCGGTCTCCTCGAAGATGGCCTTGCCGCCTTCGTCCTCGATCCAGTCCGGCACGTCCATGATGATGCGGCCGTTGCGCTGGATGATGGAACGGGTCGGCAGGTTCAGGTCACGCCACCACTGCACGTCGGTCACGTCGCCGAAGGTGCAGCACATGGCGATGCCGGCGCCCTTGTCCATCTCGGCGGCCGGGTGCGCGAGGATCGGCACCTTCACCTTGAACAGCGGGGAGTACACGTACTGGCCGAAGTACTGCTTGTAGCGCTCGTCGTCCGGGTGCGCGATCAGCGCGCCACAGGCGGCCAGCAGCTCGGGGCGGGTCGTCTCGATGTAGATCGGGGTGCCGTCCTCGAAACGGAACGCGATCTTGTGGTAGAAGCCCGGGTATTCACGGGATTCGAGCTCGGCCTGGGCCACGGCGGTCTGGAAGGTCACGTCCCACAGGCCCGGGGCGTCCTTCTGGTAGGCCTCGCCGTGCGCAAGGTTGCGCAGGAACGCCTTCTGGGCCACGCGGCGCGGGTGCTCGCCGATGGTGTGGTAGGTCTGCGACCAGTCGATCGACAGGCCCAGCTTGCGCCACAGCGCCTCGAACAGCTTCTCGTCCTCGGCGGTGAGCTTCTCGCACAGTTCGATGAAGTTCTGGCGGGAGCACGGCACCTGATCCTTGGCGTCGATCTTCTTGCCATCGGTGCCTTCGAACGGCGGCTTGAAGTCGGGATCGTACTTGAGGGAGGTGTCGACGCGCACGCCGTAGTAGTTCTGCACGCGGCGCTCGGTCGGCAGGCCGTTGTCGTCCCAGCCCATCGGGTAGAACACGTCGAAGCCCTGCATACGCTTGAAGCGGGCGATCACGTCCGTGTGCGTGTAGGAGAACACGTGGCCCACGTGCAGGTGACCGGACACGGTGGGCGGCGGGGTGTCGATGGAGTACACGGCCTTGCGGTCGCGGGTGTCGTTGAACTTGTAGGTGCCCTGTTCGTCCCAGACGGCACGCCACTTGTCTTCGAGGCCGTCCACGCCCACGCGGTCGGGCAGCGGGGTGAGGTTGGCCGTGATGGATTTGGCTTCAGTCATACACGCGAGTTTATGCGGCTTAGGTGACAACGCCTACTGTTTTGCGAGGTTCTTCAGCGGCAGTCGCGTATCGGTGAGCTGGGTGGGGTAGCCGCTCAGCGTCTTGCGCGCGACGACCGCGTTGCGCTTCGCGTACAGCCAGTCGCTGGCCGCGTCCTCGCTCACCGTGCGCGCGTACGTCTTCAATCCGTTCGCGTAGTCGGTCGCGTTCGCGGCCGTCGCCGCCGCCGCGTACTGCGACTGCGCGTCCGCGTTCGTATAGTGCGGCGTCGAGTCGGGCGTCGAGAAGATCGCCGATCCGTCTTCGCCGTCGAGTTCGGTGAGCATGAGCTGGAAGTCGCGTGACTGCGCACGTTGGTCGAGCTGGTCGTCGTCCAGCGTCTCGACGGTGACCTTCACGTTCTGGGCGTTGTACTGGTCGGCGATCGCCTGCGCGAGCGCCTGATAACGGGTCGGGGCGACGAGCTTCACCGTGCCGACATAGCTGGAGTAGAAGTAGCTCATCATCGACTGGCCCTTCGCACTGTCGTACGCCAGCACGGACGTGAGATCCTCGTAGCCGGGTTCGAGCGGCCCGATCGGTCCGCCGAGCACCTGCGCGACGTCCGCGCGTCCGTTCGCGAGCGCGGACTTGTCGAGCATGAGGCGCATCGCCTGACGCGCCTGCACGTCGGAGAGGATCGAGTCGGCGTCGTTGTTGTACAGCAGTGACACTTTGCGCGTGCTCGCGCCGGTCGCCGTCGTGAACGACGAATCGTCCTTGAGTGTGTCGGCGGAGACGGCGGAATCCGGCAGGATCATGTCGAACCCGCCGAAATCGGCCTGCTTCATCAACGTGTCGTCGTCGGCGAAATACTTGAGCGTGATGGTGCCGATTTTCGCGCCGCCGCCGGAACGCGCCTTGAGCGTCATCACGCCGTCCTTGAACGACGAGACGGTGAACGGGCCGGAACCGGCGGTCTGCTTCGCGTAGTTCACGTTCGCGTCCGCATCGTAGACGATGCCGAGGCGGCCGGTGAGCGTGCGCGTGAGCGTCGGATCCGGCTCGCTGAGTGTGATGACCACCGTCGTCGGATTCGGATTCGTGACGGAGGCGAGACGCTTGAACTTCGCGTCCGCATCCGGCCACTTGCCTTCCACGGCCTGCTGGATCGACCATACGGCGTCGGTCGAGTCGAGCGTGTCGCCGTTCGCGAACGTGAGACCGGAACGCATCGTGAGCGTCAACGTCTTGCCGTCCGCCGACGTCTCCCACTTCGACGCGAGACCGCCGGTGATCTGGTTCTTGTCGTCCACGTCGAGCAGCGTCTCGTACACGTTGCCGATGAGCACGCGGCTCAGGCGGTCGGACTGCGTGCCGGACGCGGTGCGGATGTCGAGCGAATCAGGCACGCCGGTCAGGCCGATCGTCACGGAGTCGCCCGACGATGCGCCGCCGCCGAGACCGGGGACGACGCTGCGATGCTGCACCAGCGCCCAGCCGATCCACACGAGCGCGGAGAGCGCGATCGCGACGCCGAGGAAGACGCCCCAGCGCGCAAGCTCGCCGAGGGTGTTGCCGTTTCCGTGTGAGGTGTGGGATGCGCGTGTGCCGTTGCCGTGATTCGCCATGTGGCTCAGTCTACGCGTGATGGGGAATTCCAGTTCGTCGGTTGCTGTGCGTCGACCACCCCCAGTCAGCCTGTGGCTGACAGCCCCCGCCGGCGGGAGTGGAACCGCTGGAACCGCCATGCGAAGTGACAGCCCCCGCCGGCGGGGACAGGGAGAGGACCTGGTTACGCGACGGACGGTGCGGACGGGCAGGTGGCGGCGAGCGGGCAGTCGGCGCAGTCGGGCGTGCGCGCGTGGCAGATCGCGCGTCCGAACAGGATGAGACGGTGGCTCAGATCCGTCCACTCCTCGGGCGGGAAGCACGCGGTGATCTCCTTCTCGACGGCCACCGGATCGGGGTGACGTTCGCGCCAGTCACTGCGCCAGCGCAGGCGTCCGGTCACGCGCATCACGTGCGTGTCGACGGGGAATCCGGGCACGCCGAACGCGTTGCCGAGCACGACGTTCGCCGTTTTGCGGCCCACGCCCGGCAGGCTCGTGAGTTCCGCCATCGTGCGTGGCACTTCGCCGCCGAAACGCTCGTCGAGCGCGGCGGCGAGTCCCAGCAGATGCTTCGTCTTGGACCGGTAGAAGCCGAGCGGGTGGATGATGTCCTCCACGTCCTCGGGATTCGCGACGGCCAGCGCGGCGGCGTCCGGATAGCGGGTGAAGAGCTCCGGCGTGACCGTGTTGACGCGTTTGTCGGTGGTTTGCGCGCTCAGCACCGTCGCGATGAGCAGTTGCAGCGGCGTCGAGAAGTCGAGCGCGCACTTCGGTTCGGGGAACAGTCCGGTGAGGATCGCGTATTCGTCGTGCATGCGGGCGATGCGGGCCCGTTTCGATTCGCGTGGCATATCGGGATGCTCGGATGATGGGGGAATCAGTGTGATCGATGTGACTGGTGTGATTGGGCTGGAGCGGTGACGGACCGGACCGGTCACTCGTCCTTCGGCGCGTTGCGCGCGGCGGACTTGGCGGCCGACTCCTCGGACTCCTCGTCCGGCGGGTCGAACCGGTAGCCGACGTTGCGCACGGTGCCGATGAGATGCTCGTATTCGCCGCCGAGCTTGGCGCGCAGACGACGGATGTGCACGTCGACGGTGCGCGTGCCGCCGTAGTAGTCGTAGCCCCACACCTCCTGCAGCAGCTGCGCGCGCGTGAACACGCGGCCCGGATGCTGCACGAGATACTTGAGCAGTTCGAACTCCTTGTACGCCAGATCAATCGGGCGGCCGTGCAGGGAGGCGGTGTAGCCGTTCGTGTCCACGATGAGGTCGCCGGAACGGATCTGGCCGTCCTCGGTGGTCACGCCCTTGTCGCCCGCGGCGGCGTTCGCGCTCACGGCGGGCGCGTTGCCGCGTTCGGAGACGAGACGCAGACGGCCCTCGACCTCCGCCGGCGATGCGGTCGAGACGACCACGTCGGCGATGCCCCACTGCGAGTTGACGACGGTGAAGCCGCCTTCGGTGAGGATCAGTACGATCGGCGTGGATAGTCCGGACGCGTGAATGAGATTGCACAGGGTCTTCGCGGTGGCCAGATCGTCACGGGCGTCGAGGAACAGAATCGTGTTCTCCGGCATCTTCACCAGGCTCGCCGCGTCCATCGGCAGCACGCGCACGCGGTGGGAGAGCAGAGCGAGCGACGGCAGCACGGACGCGGGGTTGCTTGCGAACGTCATCAACGTCAGATCAGTCACGTCTTGCCCCTCTCATGGCTCGGGCGCATGGTTCGGACGCTGGTCGGACCGGAAAACCTCACCGGGGCGATGACGTCCGTTGCGGGAATGACCGAGCCGGTCGTGCGCCGGATCGGAGATTCGTGATGGAAACCCTTACGAATACTGCGCCTCATTCTACGCGCACAGATGGGACACATGATGTTAACTTCTATGACAACAAGAGGCAATATGCGTACGAACTTGTGCCGGAAACCGCGGTTTCCGTGGGGCTATGGGGGCCGGTGAGAGCTGACGAGGGAGAATCGTCGGTGGCGGACGGGTCGCACAACGGTCCCGTCGGAAAATCCGCTGCGAAAATCATGGAAATTGCGATGGAAGACCATCCACCATGTGGTCATGTCCACTATGCGGTCTCTTCGCATTCTGGCGCGCATGGGCCGCGCGGTTGAGCGGCCTTCATCTCCCTCCCGCCGGCGGGAGGTGGCGCGCGGCGTCGGAGGGTGGCCGCGGACCGGAGGTGGCGCGCGTGGGGCTGCATCCGGCGCGGCGGGTAGGATTGGTGCGGTCAACGAGGTCGAGTTGTGGATTCGGGAGTGTGGATATGAACGGCGAAACCGTCAGCCAGTGGAACGCCAAGCGCGGGGCGATGCTCGGCGTGCAGGTGTTCGCGTACGCGTTGCTTATCGTAATCGGCGCCGTATGGGCCTTGGCCGACACCGGTGCCGGCATCATCGCGATGATGATCGCGACTGTGCTGCTGGCGGTCGTGCTCGTGCTGTTCCACGTGTACTGGCCGTTCCGCGCGACCATCATCGATCGTGTGATCGGACTGGTCGCCGGAGCACTGTCGCTCGTATTCGTCACCTTCCCCGCAGCAGGAAAACTGTTCATGGTGAACGACGATTCCCGCGCCGTCCTGTTCGACGCCAACTCCGCCGAAATCCGCTGGGCGGCCGCCGTCGCCGGACTGCTCGTCGTCCTCACCATCGTCTCGTTCGGACGGCAGATGCTGCGCGAGGAGCGTTCTCACCTCATCCGCGCCCTGTCGCATTGCGTGACCGGCGGTGCTGCGGCGATCTCGCTGGCCGGCTGGTTGTTCTTCCCCTACGTGGTGGCCGGGGCAATCACCGCGCCGACGATCCTGTTCGCGGGCGTGGTCGCGGTGATGGTGCTGTTCGCGCTCGTGCTCGCCTACGCTTCCGTGTGGTGGCTCAGGGAGCTTGACGCCGATCCGGCGCAGCGCGCCCCGTGGATCGGCGTCGCGCTGCTGCCCGTCATGTTCTTCGGACTCGTCTCCTTCGCCGCCGCCCTGTTCCTCCAGATCGTCGGCTGAGAAGCGATTCGCGCACGATCTCTCCCTCCGTCGCCTTCGGTGCCTCCCTTGTCAGGGGGAGGGGGAAACCGGCACTCAGAACGCGATGATGCCCAGGTGCTCGAGCAGCACCTTGACGCCGATGAGAATCAGCACGACGCCGCCGGCGATCTGCGCCGGAATCTGCCAACGGGAGCCGAACACGCGGCCGATGTAGATGCCGGCAATCGAAAACAGGCCCGTCACCACACCCATCGCGGCGACCGTGAACGCGATGTTGATCTTCATCAATCCCAGGCTCACGCCGACCGCGAACGCGTCGATGCTGCACGCCACCGCAAGCGGCAGCATGTGCTTCCAGTCAAAGTCGGGGGTCTCCTTCGCATCCTCCTCAGGCTCCTCGAACGCCTCGCGGATCATGTTGCCGCCGATCACGGCCAGCAGGATGAAGATGATCCAATGATCCACGCTCGTCACATAGGAGGCGAACGTGGAGGCGGCGAAGATGCCGAGCAGCGGGAACAGCGCCTGGAAACCACCGAACCACAGGCCGCATTTGAGGGCGTCCACGAACCGCGCCTTCTTCACGGTCAGGCCCTTGCCGATGGACACGGCGAACGCGTCCATCGCGACGGAAACGGAAATCAGCAACGATTGGATGATCATCGAAATCATGGTGTGTGCGTGAATGGTTCATCCCGCGGCGGTTCTCCGCCGTCCCGCAGGATGGGCCTCGACCAGCGTTCCCACACGCCGCCTACGCCTAGGTGAAATTACGGTACTCGATTATATACGGGATTACAGGGCTCTTCGCATTGTGGCGTGTGACTGTGTGGTCGTTTGACCGTGTGGCTGTGTGGCTGTGTGGCCGTGTGGCTGTGATTTCCGTCTCTCCTCCTGCCGGCGGGAAGTGGCGATTATCCGCAGATGTACTGCGGATGATGAGCATTCCCCTCCCACTAGCGGGAGGCGGCGCATGGCTCCGGAGGGTGGCCGGCGATGGCATACCGCCGTCGTGTCCGGCCGATACCGGCGGTGTTCGTTGACGTAGCCACCTCCACCCGGTTCACGCCGGGAGCCCCGCCGGTGGGGCAAAGGAATCGTGGTGCTGTGGTGCCGGACCATACGGCTGCAGCTTTCTTATCTTCCTCCCGCTGGTGGGAGGTGGCGCGCAGCGCCGGAGGGTGGTCACGAGTCGGAGTCCGATGCGTCCGCCGGCATGGGACTGGTTGTTCGCGCGTGGGCCGGTTGTTTCGGATGTGGCCGGTTCATTTCGGTTATGGGCCGGCCGTTTCGGTTAATGGGGCTGGTCGTTTTCGGGGCGTGTGCGGCGGATGCGCGCGGCGCGTGGCTCCCGAACCCGCGTCCCATCCGGTACTGCTCCACAACACGCGCCGGAGAGCCTGTTGTGGAGCGGCATTCCGCCGCAACTCCCGCGGAAACCCCTGTTCTCAGCGTTCCGGGCCCGTATGGTGCGCCACAACTCACCGGAATCCCGGTTCCCGCCCCTGTTGTGGAGCGGGCCCGCTCCACAACAGCCGCCGGTATCGTTCCCACCGCATGTTGTGGAGCAGCCGGGCCCTCAAATCGCGCCACAACTCCCACGAACCGCCTTCCACGGCCGTGTTGTGGAGCGCCACCGTGCCACAACACGATCCCCGCATGCCGTTGTGGAGCACCGTCACCCCTACGACCGCCCCACGGCATGAATTCCGCACGTCGTGTAGTGGAGCATCGCCGCGCCCCGCGGCACGAATCGACACAGCGAGTGGAGCTCGAAAACGCCCCCTGGCCCGAGAACACCCCCCGGCTCGAGAACGCCCTGGCCCGAGAACGCCCCCGGTCCAAGAACGCCCCCGGTCCAAGAACGCCACCTGGCCTGAGAACGTCCCAGCCCGAGAACGCCCGGCCCGAAGGCTGCCCACCGCATCACCCCAGGCGTTCGCCACCGGCGTCACAAATCCCGGAGAACAGCCCCATCGTCCGGGATTCCTGACGCTGGGAGCGTCTCAGCGTCACAAATCCCGGACGAAGCCGCTCATCTCCGTAATCCGGGACGTTGGGAGCGGCTCAGCGTCCCGGGTTACGGACGACGCCGCCCGTTTCCCGAATTGGGGACGTTGGGAGGGGCTCAGCGTCCCGGGTTACGGACGAAGCCGCTCATCTCCTGAATCCGGGACGCTGGGAGAGGGCTCAGCATCCCGGATTACGGACGAGGCCGCTCATTTCCCGAATCTGGGACACTGGGAAAGGCTCAGCGTCCCGGGTTACGGATGATGCCGCTCATTTCCCGAATCTGGGACACTGGGAAAGGCTCAGCGTCCCGGGTTACGGATGATGCCGCTCATCTCCTGAATCCGGGACATTGAGCGCGGAACTCAGCGTCAGAAATCCCGGACGACGGGGCCATTCTCCGGAATATGTGATGCTGAGAGCGTCTCAGCATCCCGGATTACGGATGATGCCGCCCGTTTCCCGAATTGGGGACGTTGGGAGCGGCTCAGCATCCCGGGTTACGGACGAGGCCGCTCATTTCCCGAATTGGGGACGTTGGGAGAGACGTTGGGAGCGGCTCAGCATCCCGGATTACGGACGAGGCCATTGTTCTCCGAGATTTGTGACGCCGGGGCGGATATCGGCGGATATCGTCCCGCCGTGGCGGGACCACCCTCCGGCGCCGCGCGCCACCTCCCGCCAGCGGGAGGGAAGAAACGAGGAGCTGCTCGTGCGCGTCGCCTCCTTCCGGTGGGAGGGGATGGCATGCCGCCAATCCCTTTGCCCCCGCCGGCGGGGCTCCCGGCGTGAGCCGGATGGGGGGGTGGGCGTCAACGACACCGCCAGTATCGGCCGGACACGACGGCGGTATGCCATCGCCGACCACCCTTCGGCGCTGCGCGTCGCCTCCCGCCAGAGCGGGAGGCGGATGGGGAGAGCCAGAGCCGCATGGGGCGTACACGTCCAAACACGACGAGTCGGTTGAGAGGTCATGGTTTGGGGCCATGGGAATCGCCGGCAACAAACGACTGAGGGGTAGCCGGATGCTTGGATCCGTGCTACCCCTCAGTCCCGCTTTGCGGGCCAGCTCCCCTGCAAGGGAAGCCTAATCAATCGGCGTCACTTGGCGGAGTTGGCGAGGCGCTCGCGCGCTTCCTTGATCTCCTTCTCGGCGACGTCCGCGCCGGTCCAGTAGTCGCCCGGGAGGACTTCCTTGTTGGGCTCAAGGGCCTTGTACTGCTCGAAGAAGTGCTTGATCTCCTTGAGGTGGTACTCGTTGACGTCCTTGACGTCCTGGATGTCGTCGTAGCGGACGTCGGCCGGCACGCACAGCACCTTGTCGTCGCCGCCCTCTTCGTCCTCCATGTGGTACAGGCCCACGGCGCGGCACTCGATGACGCAGCCCGGGAACACGGAGTTGCGGACCATGACGAGCGCGTCCAGCGGATCGCCATCCTCGCCCAGCGTGCCCTCGATGTAGCCGTAATCATCCGGGTAGCCCATGGCGGTGAACAGCTCGCGGTCCAGGAAGACGCGGCCCGTCTCCTGGTCGACTTCGTACTTGTTCTTCGAACCGCGCGGGATCTCGACCACGACGTTGAAGGTTTCAGCCATTTTCGGTTTCTCCTTGATTGGTTGTTGTTCGCTAATCACCTTACCGCGAAACACGCGGCGGACGTAACCCGGGCCGGCCCGCATCGGACGGGTCGGCCCGGGTCACGCGGCGGACGGAATCACTCGCCGTACTCGTGCACGACGGTGAACACGTGCGCGACGTCCGCCCACGGGGCGAGCGAGACGAAGTTGTCCCAGCTCCAGGCGAAGTCGCGGCCGGTCAACTCGTCGCGCAGGTGCGCGCCCCACTTCGGATCGACGTCGAACTCGGGCATCTCGAAGTGGACCATCGCCTGATGCGCGTTGTGGCAGTCGAGGTTGACGACCACGATCAAGGTCTCCGGCTTGCCGGACTTCGTCAGGTTGGCCGGCGTGTGGCGGGCGAATGCGAGGATGTTTGGGTCGCTGGTCTCCAGCACGTGCAGGTTGTGGTAGCTGAACGCCTCCACGTGCTCGCGGCGGATGCGGTTCAGTGAGGTGAGCAGCTCGGCGATGCCGAACTTGTCGGCCTCGGACCAGTCGCGCACCTTGATCTCGTACTTCTCGTTGTTGCGCTGCTCCTCGAAGCCGTCGCGCTGCTGGTTCTCGATCAGCTCGAAGCCGTTGTAGATGCCCCAGCTCGGCGAGCCCATCGCGGCGAGCACGGCGCGCACCGCGTGGCCGGCGATGCCGTTGTCGCGCACGTAGGCGGTGAGGATGTCCGGCGTGGTCGGCCAGAACGTGTTGTGCTGGTAGTAGCCGTCGTCGCCGTTCGTGGTGCCGAGGTACTCCTCCAGCTCCTCCTTCGTGTTGCGCCACGGGAAGTAGCAGTGCGACTGGGTGAAGCCCACGTAGCTCAGCGCGCGCATCATGCCCGGGCGGGTGAACGCCTCGGCGAGGAACAGCACCTCCGGATGCTTCTTCGTGACCGCGGCGATGACGTCCTGCCAGAAGCGCACCGGCTTCGTGTGCGGGTTGTCGACGCGGAAGATCGTCACGCCCGCCTCGATCCACAGATCCATGACGCGTTCGACCTCGCGTTCGATGCCCGGCATATCCGCGTTGAAGTCGATCGGGTAGATGTCCTGGTACTTCTTCGGCGGGTTCTCGGCGAACGCGATCGTGCCGTCCGGCTTGGTGCGGAACCAGTTCGGATGCGCCTTCACCCACGGGTGGTCGGGCGAGCACTGGAGAGCGAAGTCGAGCGCGACCTCCAGACCCAGCTCATGCGCCTTCGCGCACAGGGCCTTGAAGTCGTCCATCGTGCCGAGCAGCGGGTCGACGGTGTCGTGGCCGCCGAGCGAGCTGCCGATGCCGAACGGCGAACCCGGATCGTCCGGGCCGGCGTTCAGCGAGTTGTCCTTGCCCTTGCGGTTCGTCACGCCGATCGGGAAGATCGGCGGCAGGTACACGATGTCGAAGCCCTCGGCCTTCGCGCGCTCCAGGCCGGAGACGGAGGTCTTCAGCGTGCCCTGCACGATCTTGCCGGTCTCCTCGTCCACGTACGCGCCTTCGGAACGCGGGAAGAACTGGTACCAGGCGGCGAAGCTGGACTTCGGGCGCTGGACCAGGAAGCGCTGCGGGGCGCTCTCCGACAGGCCGTCGCGCAGCGGGTTCGTCTCATGCAGCTCGGCGACCTCGGCGGTCGTGGCGGCGGCGAGACGATCCTCGGGGGAGAGGGTCTCGTCGGCCATCGTCTTCGCGGCGGCCTCGAGCACCTTGCGCTGGGCGGCCTTGAGCTTCGCGTCCGGGGTGTGCGCCCAGCGGTCGAGCAGCTGCGCGCCGGAGATCAGCGCGTTCTCGACGTCGTCGTTCACCTTCACCTTGATGGTGGCGTCGTGCAGCCAGGAACGGTAGGTGTCCTCCCAGCCTTCGACGGTGACGGACCATTCGCCCAGCTGACGCTTGATCTGCGCGAACTCCGGCTCCCACGGCTTCACGTCGGAGTGCTCGCCGCAGGTGAGGGTCACGGCCCAACGGTCGAGGCCCGGGTTGACGCAGGTCATCGGGATGCGCTGCATCTCCTTGCCGCGGTGGTTGCGCACGACAGCGGTGGCGCCCACCTTGGTACGGCCCTCGATGAACACCTGCGCGGTGACCTCGAACGGCTCGCCCAGCTCGACGCGCGCCGGGTACACGCCGCGCTCCTCGTTCGGCGTGACGTCCAGGATGTTGATGCGGCCGAACTGGCCCGGTTCGGTGACCGGAATCGACTGCGCCGGAGTCTCGCCCACGACGGTCACCGCGACTTGGGTGGGCTTCGCGGCCTTGCGACGGCGCGCGGTGGTCCTCTTCCTCGTGGTCTTGGTCTTGGCGCCCTTCTCCGCCTCGACCTCGTTCTTCTCCTCTGCCTTCGTATCGGCCATGGCGTTGTTCATCTCGCTGCTGGTCGTCTTCGACATGGCGACCTCCTCCTTACTTCTCACGCGTATCGCGCGGCCATGATGTGGTGCGGTCGCACGACTTGGATGTGCCACGGCACCCATTGTAGGGGCGGGTATGCCGGAAATACAGCCTTTTCGGCCCGTCGCGGTGGATAACCCGGTGGACGGGCGACAACGTTTGTGGACAACCCGGCCGCGGGCCACCCCGAATCGGCGGAATGTGGACAAGCAAACGTTTGAACTTATCCACAACACGCCCGGCGGCGGGGGCTCCGACCACAGGCCCCGGAAAACCGTTGGCGTGAAGCCGAAACCGGCCATGATGAAAGGCGTCCGTCCACCGGTTGCGGCGGACGGCGACGGCAGGGTGCGCGCGACGTCCGCGCGTACCCGGGACAGGGAAGGACCAAGAACATGACCGACGATCAGACCACGCAATCACATGGTGAGATTCACGCGGAGAACCGCACCGGAATCCCCGCACGGGGAGGACCGCGCGACGGCACGGGAACATCGCCGCGCACGATCCGCGCGCGCCTCGCCGCGGCCGTCGCGACGGCCGCGATGGCGCTGGCGGCGATGCTGGCGGCTGCGCCCGCCGCGCTCGCCGCCGGAACGATGCAATGGGCTCCGGAACACACGTATCTGACATACGACGCCGACGGCAAGCGGGGACTGCGCATCGGCGCGCTCACGCGCACCGGCGACGGGCGTCTCGTCTACTGCATGGAGGCCGGCAAGGACGCCGAAACCTCCTACTCGTCGTCGCGCATCCGCGAGGACGGCGAGGCTGCGCGACGCGTCGGCTGGCTCGCCGACCACTACCGGGAGCATCGCGACGCGCGCACCCACGCCGCCATCGGCGTGCTCGTCCACGAGCATTTCGACGCCGATCCGGGCGCATGGCAGCGCCACTACGCCGCCATCCTCCAACAGCATCCCGGATTGGACGCGCGCGCCGCCGAACTCTGGCAGGAGGCGGAGTCGCGCGTGCCGGCGGGCATCCGCGTCGAATCCGACATGGTCGACGGCATCCGCAGCGGATGGGTCGACGTGGGCGTGACCAACGCGCGCGGCGAGCACATCGCCGGCATCCGCTACGAACTGCGCATCGAAGGCCCCGCGCTGTTCGACGCGGCCGACGGCGGCGCGGCGGCCGCGGTCGTCAGCGGCACGACCGACCTCAAACCCATCCGGCACACGTGGAACGCCACCGGCGCCGGCGACGTGAAGGTACATTCCAGCTACGATGCTCCGCGCGTCGAACAGTTCGTCAGCAATCAGGACTACATCGGATTCGGCCGGCAGGAAAGCGTCTCCAACGTCGGCGTCGCCTTCCGCGTGCGCAAGGACTTCACGCCGTCGATCGCCACCGTCGCCGCGGCGAAGATCGTCGACGCCGGGCAGGAGGTCGCCGATCAGGTGACGTCCGGCGTGAGCGGCGACGACAGCCACTGGCCGGCCGGACTGGAGCTCGTCGCGCGCGGGTACTACTTCGACGACATCCCCGCCGACCGTCTCGTCGACCGCATGGAACCGAAGGACGGCGAAAGCATCGAGGACTTCCTCGCACGCGTGAAACGACGCGGCTACGAGCCCGCCGCATGGGGGAGCGCGACGTTCACCGGTCCCGGACAACAGGCGACGGTCGCGGCGGTCGACGGCGACGGCGAACCGTATCGCACGCCCGCGCGCGGCGGCATCGGCACCTGGGTGTGGGCGATCGACGCGTCGAAGCAGAGCGACACGGCGAAGGAATACGTGCTCGCCGACGTGGTCACGCCGTTCCTCGACGCCGCCGAAAGCAACTCGAACCGCGCGAAGGTGGAGGTCGAATCGACCGTCACCGAACATGCGGCGCAGGTCGGCTCGCACCTGAGCGACACGATCACGGTGAGCGGATTCCCCGACGGGCACGGCACGTTCGCCGGCGACGAGACCTACAGCATCGGCGCCGACCAGCCAATCGCACAGGTGAGCGTCTGGTGGTCCGGCGACCCGGACGACCCCGCGAACGACGACGCATACGAGCCGAAAGGCGCCGAAGAGCCCGCCGAGGACGCCAACCATCGGCTCATCGGAACATGGGAGTATCCGGCCGTCAACGGGCGGATACGCGTAGGCGCCGGCACACCCGACGCGCACGGGAACCCGGTCGAAATCACGGCGGAGACCCACGGCTGGTACGTGTTCGTATGGAAATTCGCCGGCGACGACCGCGTCATGCCCGCCGCCAGCCGCTACGACGACAAATGGGAGCACACGCGCGTGACCATCGAGGAGCCGGAGGAGCCCGAGGAACCGTGCGAGCCGGAGGAGCCGTGCGAACCGGAGGAACCTTCCGAGCCGGAGGAGCCGATGCCCGTGACCGGCGTGGACGTGGGACTCGTGTTCGGCGTGAGCATCTGCGCGCTCGCCGTCGGCGCATTCATGCTCGCGGTGATCCGGCGGCGAAGCCTGTAGGGCGTGCCGGCGACCACCCCCAGTCGGCTACGCCGACAGCCCCCGCCGGCGGGGGCAGGAAATGGTCGCCCGCACCCCGCTGGCTCTCGTTGGCGGGGGATGGCCGCTGGTTACCGCTGACTCTCGTTAGCGGGGCGGGGGATGGTTGACGGCGTCTCACTGGCTCCCGCTGGCGGGAGCTGTCATGCGGAGCATGACTGAGGGTGGTCTAACCCATTTCCCCGTACGAAACACAGTCCTCAAAGGCCCCGGCCGGATATAATGAAAAACGCTAGGAATCGTTGTGATTCCTAGCGTTTTATCGTGGTAGCGGGGCATGGATTTGAACCATGGACCTCTGGGTTATGAGCCCAGCGAGCTACCGAGCTGCTCCACCCCGCGTCGGCTTGTCTGTGCGACAGCTCTATCTAAGATACCGGCGAATCGGAATACGTCAAATCGTGGGCGCGTCGGCGTGTCGGGAAGCCCGGTGGGCCTTCCGGCATGGCGAGCAGCGATAGCGTCGCGAGCGTCGCAGTGGGGAAACGCATGTGTCGCAAGGCGTATTCCGTTTCCCTGCAAGCGTGGGGACTATGCGTGGTCTGATAATCCGCGATAAGAAAGAAGTATGGCGCGGGGGAGCCGGCGACGTGCGGCAAATCCGCGTTGCGGCCATAATGAAGACATGCCTATCAAGATTCCCAGCGGCCTGCCGGCCAGAGCCATCCTCGACTCGGAGCGCATCTTCGCGCTCGAGAAGCCCGAGGCGGAGCGTCAACGCGTCCGCCCGCTCAAGCTGGTGATCCTGAACCTCATGCCCAAGAAGATCGAGACGGAGACCCAGCTGCTGCGTCTCATCTCGAAATCCCCGCTGCAGGTCGAGGTCGACTTCATGAAGACCTCGACGCACGAGTCCACGCACGTGTCGGCCGACCATCTGCTCAAGTTCTACGAGAACCTCGACGCGTTCGCCGACAACTACTATGACGGCTTCGTCGTCACCGGCGCGCCGGTCGAGCACATGCCGTTCGAGGAGGTGGACTACTGGGAGGAGTTCAAGACGATCCTCGACTGGGCGTCCACGCACGTGTTCTCCACCATGTACCTGTGCTGGGGCGCGATGGGCGCGCTCTACCAGCGCTACGGCGTGCGCAAGGTCGACTACGCCGAGAAGGTGTTCGGCGTGTTCCCGCAGTATCTGCAGGACGAATACTGCTTCCTGACGAACGGCTTCGACGAGATCGCGCTGCAGCCGCACTCCCGTCTCGCCGGCGTCGACGAGCGCGACGTGCGCGCCAACCCGGATCTGCAGATCCTCACATGGGGACCGGAGTCGGGGCCGGGGCTCATCGCCACGCGCGACTTCTCCGAGGTGTTCGCGCTCGGGCATTGGGAGTACGGCAAGTACACGCTCGCCGAGGAGTACGAGCGCGACATGGCGAAGGGCATGAGCAACGTGCCGTTCCCGAAGAACTACTTCCCGCACGACGACCCGTCGATCGAGCCGCTGTTCGCGTGGCGCGCGCACGCGAACCTGCTGTGGCGCAACTGGCTCAACTGGGTGTACCAGACCACGCCGTACGACCTGACGGAGGTGCCGCAGCTGCGTGCCGAGAAGCGCCTCGGCACGGACCGGTCGATCCGTCATGAGCCGGGAGGGCCGCGCAAGGACGGGTTCGCGCCGTTCGCGCACGACGGCTACGGCGTGATCCGGGGCTGAGCCGGGGCCGGTCCGGCCGAACCGGCTGGTCCGGGGTGGCTTGGGGCCGGCTCCTTGGTCGTCATGGGTTCATTTTGCTCGCGATGCGGATGTTGTGTGACCACTATGCGGACGTATGGATGGTCACAATATGGCAACAGATTGCTTCCGCAAAACCGTTTGGAAAAGCCGGAAAGCCGCGTCGTTCCAACGTTGTAATACGACAACACGCCGGTGCCGCGGCCATTTGGTTTTGTCCCAAGACGGGCTAATAATCACTCTTCAGTCATTCGGGGTCGAATGCCGGTCCGGCTCCACGCCGGCCCGACGGCTCCGATGAGGGAAGACGGAAGACGAACGTTACCGATACGTCACATTCGCCGACCCAGTTGGTCTAAACTGACACCTGACTAGAAGAAGCAGGAGGCGCGAATGATTGGTGCTGCACTCAACTCGCTGACGTTGGCGAGTGCCACGCAACCGGAGTATCCGAGCATCGACGATTTTCTCCCTCCGGAACTGCTGTTCCAGGGAACCCCGTTCGCCATCAACCGAATCATCCTGGTCCGCATTCTTGCGACCATCATCATGCTGATCGTGCTCGGCGTCACTGCGCACCGTGTGAAGCTGATCCCGGGACGCTGGCAGGGCGCGGTCGAATGGCTCATCGAATTCGTGCGCGACCAGATCGTCTACCAGGTGATGGGCGAGCTGCGCGGCAAGCGCTACGTGCCGATGATCACCACCGTGTTCTGCACGCTGCTCGTGTTCAACCTGTGCGGCATCATCCCCGGTTTCAACATCGCCGCCTCCGCGACGATCACCCTGCCGCTGGTGTTCGCCATGTGGTGCTTCTGCCAGTACTGGATCGCCGGCATCCGCGAGAAGGGCCTCGGCCACTTCCTGCGCGACGAGCTCTTCCCGAAGGGCGTGCCCGCGCCGATCTACATCCTGCTGTCGCCGATCCAGCTGCTCGAGCTGCTCGTCATCCGCCCGTTCTCGCTGACGATCCGACTCTTCGCCAACATGGTCTCCGGCCACCTCATCCTCGGCCTGTGCCTGTCGGCCACCCAGTTCTTCCTCATCGACATCGCCAACAAGGCGATGGCGCCGTTCGGCGTGATCACCTTCGCCGCCGGCATGTTCATGTTCCTGTTCGAGGCGCTGGTCGCCTGCCTGCAGGCCTACATCTTCGCGATCCTGACGACCGCGTACATCAATATGAGCTTCCCCGAGGCCGACTGACCCAGGGACAACAAACTGTTGCTATCACGGCAATAACCAGAAAGGAAACAACCATGGATATCGTTACCCTCGCTGCGGTTGCGGGCAACCTGAACGTCGTCGGCTACGGCCTCGCGGCCATCGGCCCCGGCATCGGTCTGGGCATCCTGATCGGCAAGACCATCGAGAGCACGGCCCGCCAGCCCGAGCTCGGCGGCCGCCTGCAGACGCTGATGTTCCTTGGTCTGGCGTTCGTCGAGGTGCTGGCGCTGCTCGGCTTCGTCGCCGCCTTCATCTTCCAGTGATCGATAGCCCATCCGAAACGAATCCCAAGGACATGAAAGGAGGAAGACGTTATGGTGACTGAAGCAGCAAACGGTGTCTCGCTGTTCCTGCCGGAAACCTACGACGTGGTGTGGTCGCTGATCATCCTCGTCATCGTCGCCGTATTCTTCTACAAGTTCTTCCTGCCGAAGTTCCAGGCCGTGTTCGATGAGCGCGCCGCCAAGATCGAAGGCGGCATCGCCAAGGCCGAGCAGGCCCAGAAGGACGCCAACGCCGCCAAGGCCAAGTACGAGGCCCAGATGAGCGAGGCCCGCGTCGAGGCCGCGAAGATTCGCGACGACGCGCGTGCGGAAGCCTCCCACATCGTCGCCGACGCGCGCACCCGCGCCGAGGCCGATGCGGCGCAGATCACCGCCAACGCCCAGCGTTCCCTCGAATCGCAGCAGCAGCAGGCCCTCGTCTCCCTCAAGGGGGAGGTCGGCACGCTCGCCACCGCGCTGGCCGGCAAGATCCTCGGCGCCAAGCTCGAGGACAAGGACGTGCAGTCGTCGATGATCGATTCGATGCTCGACGATCTGGACGCCAAGAAGTGAACATCCGCAACGAGAAAGGGAGGTGACCATGCGAGGAGAGGCATCTCGTATTGCAGACCGCGAGTCGCGTGATTCGCTGGCCCCGAAGCTTCGCGACACCCGTGAGGACGCGTGGCGGATCGGCAACGAACTGTTCACGATCACCCGTGTGCTGGATGACAACATCGCGCTCGAACGTGCGCTGACCGACCCGTCCCGCCCGGTCGCCGACAAGGTGGCCGTGCTCAAGGAGATCGTCGGCGACCGCGTGCATCCGATGACGATGGAGATCCTGACCGATCTGGTCGGTCGCACGTGGAGCAAGGCCCGCCACATCGCGAACGCCGTCGAGGACTTCGGCGTCGACGCGATGATGTACTACGCGGACGCCACCGGAGCGACGCTCAAGGTGTCCATCGAACTGTCGCAGCTGAACTCGGCGCTGCTGACTCTGCCGGTCGTGCGTGCCAAGCTGTACGACGATCAGGCCACGAGCCAGATGCGCGTCGCGCTGTTCCGCCAGCTGTTCGGCGGCAAGGGCCTCAACAAGGTCACGATGCGTCTCGCCGAGCACGCCACGTGCAACCTGCGTCGCCGCCGCTACCTGGAGACCATCCAGTGGCTGATCAACAAGTTCTCCCGCCACATGGGCGAGTCGATGGTCACCGTGACCACCGCCACCCCGCTGGTGAAGGAGCAGATCCTGCGACTGGTGAAGATCTACACGGCGAAGGTCGGACGCCCGGTGCACATCAACGCCGTGGTCGACCCGTCCGTGCTGGGCGGCATGCGCATCCAGGTCGGCGACGAGGTCACGGACAACACCGTGGTCGCGCAGCTCGAACATCTCCACCGCACGGTGAAGGCCGGCACGAACTGAACACGCCACGTGCGTCGGGATGGGGCCCTTCCCCTTCCGCAAGCGCCGCGCGGCTGAATACACAAGCAAAGACTTGCACTGAACAATGAACCAAATGAAGGAGTGATCATGGCAGAACTGACCATCGATCCCGCCTCGGTACGCAAGGCCTTGGACGACTTCGTGTCGTCCTACCAGCCGAGCGACACCCCCACCCAGGAAGTGGGCTATGTCGCCACGGCCGGTGACGGCATCGCGCACGTGACGGGGTTGCCTGGTTGCATGGCCAATGAGCTGCTGACGTTCGAAGACGGCACGCTCGGCCTGGCGTTCAACCTTGACGCCCGTGAGATCGGCGTGGTTATCCTCGGCGATTTCGCTGGAATCGAGGAAGGCCAGGAAGTGCGCCGCACCGGCGAAGTGCTCTCCGTGCCCGTCGGCGACGGCTACCTCGGCCGCGTCGTGGACCCGCTGGGCAAGCCGATCGACGGCCTCGGCGCGATCAAGAGCGAAGGCCGCCGCATCCTCGAAGCCCAGGCTCCGGACGTGATGCACCGCCACCCGGTCGACGAGCCGCTGTCCACCGGCCTCAAGGCCATCGACGCGATGACGCCGATCGGCCGTGGCCAGCGCCAGCTCATCATCGGCGACCGCCAGACCGGCAAGACCGCCATCGCGATCGACACGATCATCAACCAGAAGGCGAACTGGGAATCCGGCGACCCGAAGAAGCAGGTGCGCTGCATCTACGTCGCGGTCGGCCAGAAGGGCTCCACCATCGCCTCCGTGAAGCAGAGCCTCGAAGACGCGGGCGCCATGGAGTACACCACCATCGTGGCCTCCCCGGCCTCCGATTCCGCAGGCTTCAAGTACATCGCCCCGTACACCGGCTCGGCCATCGGCCAGCACTGGATGTACAACGGCAAGCACGTCCTCATCGTCTTCGACGATCTGTCGAAGCAGGCCGAGGCGTACCGATCGATCTCCCTGCTGCTCCGTCGTCCGCCGGGGCGCGAGGCCTACCCGGGTGATGTCTTCTACCTGCACTCCCGTCTGCTCGAACGCTGCGCGAAGGTCTCCGACGACCTCGGCGGCGGCTCGATGACGGGTCTGCCGATCGTCGAGACGAAGGCGAACGACGTGTCCGCCTACATCCCGACCAACGTGATCTCCATCACCGACGGTCAGATCTTCCTCCAGTCCGATCTGTTCAACGCCAACCAGCGTCCCGCCGTGGACGTCGGCATCTCGGTCTCCCGAGTCGGCGGCGCCGCGCAGACCAAGGCTCTCAAGAAGGTCTCCGGCACGCTGAAGATCTCCCTGGCGCAGTACCGTTCGCTGGAATCCTTCGCCATGTTCGCGTCCGATCTGGATGCGGCGTCCAAGGCCCAGCTGACCCGTGGCGCCCACCTGACCGAGCTGTTGAAGCAGCCGCAGTTCCATCCGTACTCGATGGAGCAGGAGGTCGTGTCCGTCTGGACCGGCACCCACGGCAAGCTCGACGACCTCGACCTGAAGGACGTGCTGCCCTTCGAGCAGGGTCTGCTGGACTACCTCGATCACAACACCGACATCCTCAAGACCATCCGCGAGACCGAGGACTTCACCGCCGACACCGAGGCGGAGCTGGCCAAGGCCGTCGATGCGTTCCGTGCGACCTTCGTGTCGTCCGCCGGCAAGCCGCTGGTCGACAAGAAGCCGGACGTGTCCAAGGCCGCCCCGGTCGAGCAGGAAAAGATCGTGGCGGGAGAGAAGTAAGCCATGGGCTCGCAACTCGCATTGAAATCACGCATCCACTCCACCGAGTCGTTGGAGAAGATCTTCAACGCCCAGGAGATGATCGCGTCTTCGCACATCGCCAAGGCCCGTGACGTCGCCTTGAACGCGAAGCCGTACACCGATGCGATTTTCGATGCCGTGCAAGCGTTGGTGGCACACACCCATATCACGCATCCGATCGCGGTGAAGGACGAGAACAACCCGCGCGTGGCCGTTCTCGCCCTCACCTCGGATCGTGGCATGGCCGGCCCGTACACCTCTTCGATCATCCGCGAGACCGAGTCGCTGCTGGCTCGTCTCGAGGATGCCGGCAAGAAGCCGGAGCTGTTCGTGTACGGGCGTCGCGGTTCGACGTACTACAAGTACCGCAACCGCGACGTCGCGGCCACATGGGAGGGCGACACCGACCAGCCCGGCGTGGAAATCGCTGAGACGATCTCCAACGCTCTGATGGACGCCTACATGAAGCCGGCGGACCAGGGCGGAGTCTCCGAACTCTACATCGTCTACACCGAGTTCATCAACATGGTGGTCCAGAAGGTTCGCGTGCTGCGCATGCTGCCCGTCGAGATCGTGGGCGCGCCGACGGCGCGCGCGTCCGAGGAGGAGTCCTCCGATTCGGACGACATCTCGCCGCTGTACGCCTTCGAACCGAGCCTGGACGAGGTGCTGGATGCGATTCTGCCGAAGTACATCCAGTCCCGCATCCACGAGTGCCTGCTGACCGCCGCCGCCTCCGAGACGGCGAGCCGCCAGAACGCCATGCACACGGCTACGGACAACGCACGCAATCTGATCGACGACCTCACGCGCAAGCTCAACGCCTCGCGTCAGGCCTCGATCACGCAGGAACTTACCGAGATCATCGGCAGCGCCGACGCGCTGAATACAAAGGAAGAGTAGGAACGCACTATGGCTGAGAATCAGACCACTGTGGCTTCCGAGAGCAACGGCGAGCCGATTCACGGACGCGTCACCCGAGTCCAGGGTTCGGTCATCGACGTTGAGTTCCCGGTGGGCCATCTGCCCGACATCTACAACGCCCTCAAGGTGACGATCGTCAACACGGGCGCCAAGGAGGAAGGCGAGGCCAAGTCGACCACGATCACCCTCGAGGTCGAACAGCACCTCGGCGACTCCACCGTGCGCTGCGTCGCACTGAAGCCGACCGACGGCCTGGTGCGCGGCGCCTCCGTGTTCGACACCGGCGCGCCAATCTCCGTGCCGGTCGGCGACGTGACCAAGGGCCACGTCTTCGACGTCGCGGGCAACGTGCTCAACAAGAAGCCGGACGAGACCATCACCGTGACCGAGCGTTGGCCGATCCACCGCAACCCGCCGGCGTTCGACCAGCTGGAGTCCAAGACCCAGATGTTCGAGACCGGCATCAAGGTCATCGACCTCCTGACCCCGTACGTGCAGGGTGGCAAGATCGGTCTGTTCGGCGGCGCAGGCGTCGGCAAGACCGTCCTCATTCAGGAGATGATTCAGCGCGTGGCGCAGAACCACGGCGGCGTCTCCGTGTTCGCCGGCGTCGGCGAGCGTACCCGTGAGGGCAACGATCTGATCGGCGAGATGGACGAGGCCGGCGTTCTCGAGAAGACCGCCCTGGTCTTCGGCCAGATGGACGAGCAGCCGGGCACCCGTCTGCGCGTGCCGCTGACCGCACTGACCATGGCCGAGTACTTCCGCGACGTGCAGAACCAGGACGTGCTGCTGTTCATCGACAACATCTTCCGCTTCACGCAGGCCGGTTCCGAGGTGTCCACGCTGCTGGGCCGTATGCCTTCCGCCGTGGGCTACCAGCCGAACCTGGCCGACGAGATGGGCGCCCTCCAGGAGCGCATCACCTCGACGCGAGGCCACTCCATCACCTCGCTGCAGGCCATCTACGTGCCGGCCGATGATTACACCGACCCGGCTCCGGCCACGACCTTCGCCCACCTCGACGCGACGACCGAGCTTTCCCGTGACATCGCCTCGAAGGGCATCTACCCGGCCGTGGATCCGCTGAGCTCCACGTCGCGAATCCTCGATCCGCGCTATGTCGGCCAGAAGCACTACGAGTGCGCCAACCGCGTCAAGGCGATCCTGCAGCGTAACAAGGAGCTGCAGGACATCATCGCCCTGATCGGTATCGACGAACTCTCCGAAGAGGACAAGACCACCGTCAACCGCGCCCGCCGCATCGAGCAGTTCCTCGGCCAGAACTTCTACGTTGCCGAGAAGTTCACCGGTCGCCCGGGCTCCTACGTGCCGGCCGACGAGACCATCGAGGCCTTCACCCGCATCTGCGACGGCGTGTACGACGACGTCCCGGAGCAGGCGTTCTCCGGCATCGGCGGCATCGACGACCTCGAAGAGAAGTGGCACAAGATGCAGAAGGAACTGGGTGCGTGATGGCAGGATCGGAAAAGACCACGATGAAGGTGAACATCGTCGCGGCCGACCACCCCGTGTGGCACGGCGAGGCGAAAAGCGTGACCATCCCCGCCTCCGAAGGCGGCATGGGCATCCTGCCGAACCATGAGCCGGTGCTCACGGTCATCAAGCAGGGTACGCTCACTGTGGTCGAGCCCGACGATGCCCGTCACACGTTCGAGGTGACCGACGGATTCATCTCCTTCGACTCGAACAAGCTGACCGTCGCGGTCGAACGCGGCCACGACGTGCAGTACTCCGGTCCCGAGCAGTGAGTTCGGAGACTATTCGCCTCCGCTGATTCGCTGATTCGGCATCGCGAAGCCCTCTTCAGGATTCAAGGAATCCCGAAGAGGGCTTTTTCGTCCCATGGTGCGGCAACACACCTTCTCCATATCCCCGGAATCATGCGGTTTTCGGCGACCGCACCATGGGAGTTTTACCGCACCATGGGAATTGCGCCGGGGAGATGGACAAGGTGGGATAGGGAGGATACGGTACAGTGAGCCGTTATGCGCATTCTTGTGGCCGACTGCTCGGCGGAATACTCCGGACGACTTAATGCATCCCTGCCGTTCGCCAGGCGCGTCCTGCTCATCAAGGCGGACAACAGCCTGCTGATCTTCTCCGAACTCGGCTCGTACAAGCCGCTGAACTGGATGACCGCCCCCTGCACGATCCGCGAGATCGTCCCGGATACGGGGGTAAGGGACGGCGATGACATCACCGACGGCGAGCATGACGGGCCCGTGCCGCAGAAGGTGCTGCGCGTCACGGCGGACAAGTCGTCGGACATCCTTGAAGTCACGCTGTACCACGTGTATTCGGACGAAAGCTATGATCTGGGCGTCGACCCCGGTCTCGTCAAGGACGGCGTCGAGGATCATCTGCAGCGGTATCTCGCCGAACAGATCCACCGCATCGGCGAAGGCGCGAAACTCGTGCGCCGTGAATACCCGACCGCCATCGGCCCGGTCGACATCATGGCGCTGAACGCGGACGGCGAACACGTCGCCATCGAAATCAAACGCCACGGCGGCATCGACGGCGTCGAACAGCTCACCCGATACTGCGAACTGCTGAACCGCGACCCGCTGCTCGCCCCCGTGCACGGCATCTTCGCCGCGCAGACCATCACCCCGCAGGCGCGAGTCCTCGCCGAAGACCGCGGCTTCCGCTGCCTGATCCTCGACTACGAGGAGATGAAGGGTACCGAAGACGACTCCCTGCGCCTGTTCTGACCACGCCGTGATGGCGCGTCGGCGGCGTTGCTCCTCGGTCGACGTGCCTTCGCACGCCTTCCCTCGGTGCGCCTTGCCGCCACGCGCATCGCGGACGGTGGCGCGTCACGGCCCGGTTCCAACACGAAGCCCCCCTCTGACGAGGGGGCTGTCCGCGGAGCGGACTGGGGGAGAGATATCGTGAACCGTCACGTTCCAGCTATCTCTCCCCCAGCCTCACTCCGTTCGGCAGCCCCCTCATCAGAGGGGGCCGACACGTGGAATGCGACCTCGCTATCCTCCGATCAGTAGGCGCCGAGGATATCGATGACGAAGACGAGGGTCGAATTCGCGGGAATCGACCCTTGGGCGGTCGAACCATACGCCTTGTCCGGCGGGATGATGAGCAGCACCTGCGAGCCGACGGTCTGGCCGCGCAGACCCTCCTGCCAGCCGGTAATCACCTGATGCTGGCCGTTCGTCGAATCGCTGTACAGGTCCGCGTCGAGCGTCGTGTTCTTCGTCCACGAGGAGTCGAACTGCGTGCCGTCGGTCAGCCAGCCCGTGTACTTGACCACGGCGGTGTTGTTCTCGGTGAGCTCCTTGCCCTTGCCCTTGACGAGCGTCTGCACGACCAGAGAATCCACGGAGCCTTGGCCGTTCATGTCGATGGACGGCTTGCCGTTCTTCGCGCGAGTCACCTTCGGCAGGTTCGCCGGCACGTCGGTCACCACGTCGCCGGTGGCCTTGGTCAGATCCTTGGAACGGGAGACGAGCGTGTAGGCGAGCAGGTAGGACGTGCCGGAGCTGTTCGAGTCGTTGACGCCGAACACGATCGTCGAGTTGAGCTTCAGGCCCACCATCTTCGTGTACGGCGGAATCTGCTTGAGATTCGAGTCGGACAGCTGAATCGAGCAGTCGGGCGTGTTCTTCTCCCACGAGCTCATCAGCTCGGAGCCGTCCTTCGCGTTGACCGCGATGCCCTGGGCGCACACGCGGTCGCCCTTCTCGATGGTTTCGCCGTTGCCCTGCTGCACGACCGCATACGTGTTGTTCTGCACGGTCATCGGCGTCTTGAACTTGAGGGTCGGCTTCGAGCCGAGGTCGCCGGTCGCGGTCACGCCCGCGATCTGGTCCATCTTCGTCGACGAGGAGCTGGAGGAACCGGAGGACTTCGAGGAGTCCTTCGAATCGGAGTTCGAGCCGCCGCATGCGGCGAGCGTCGCGCACATGGCCAGCGAGCAGACGGCGGCCAGTGCGGTGCGGATAACGGAATGGGAAGTGTTGCGCATGGGCACCACCCTAGCCGTCAACCGCGATTTTGCCGTCGCTCCCACCGGACTTTCAGGCCCGGATTGTAGAATGGTGGTCATTATGAGTGTTGAGGAATCCAAGAACGGAAGCGAGCGCGCGGACGGAGCCGAACGCAAGGGCGGCCGTAGCCCGCGCGATCGTCGCCGCGCCACGATCATGCGCGGTGTCGTCACGCCGCTCGTCGGCCTGCTGGCCGTCGCGGCGATCGTCGTCGGCGTGCTGAACGCCACGATCTGGCAACCGAGTCGCATCATCACCGCCGATGCGAAGGTGAACGGCTCACGGTACATCGTCACCGACCCGAATGTGCTGGGGCTGGTCGACAGCGTCGTGGAGATGAACGTGGACGCGGGCGGCAATGGTGACGTGTGCATCGCCGTCACGTCGTCGAAGGACGCGTCCGGCTGGCTGTCCGGTTCGTCGTATACGCGGCTGACCGGATTGTCCGACTGGTCGACGTTGTCGACGCAGAAGGCGTCCGGCGGCCAGGACGAGGGCGCTTCGGGTGATGCTTCCGGTGATTCGTCCGATGCCGACGGAGCGTCCGCGGATGTCGCATTCAAGGACTCCGACATGTGGCGTTCCGTCAAATGCGGCAAGGGCGAGGTGTCGATGAAGGCGACGCAGGCCACCTCCACGGACGTTGCGATCGTTGATCTCGGCGAGAAGAGCGGTGCCGCCGACGTGTCGTTCACGTGGACGCGCCAGACGCTGCCCGACTATGCGACGCCGCTGTACTTCGTCGGCGGACTGCTCGTCGTGCTCGCCGTGTTCACCGCCACCGTCTTCGCGATGCCGCCGCACAAGCGTCGCAAGCGCCACGTCGAAAGCGCTCCGGTCGAACCCGAGGAGGAGGTGTCGTTCGGCGCCGCCGTCGCCGGCAGTTTCGGCATCAGCCCGAGCTACGAGCCGAAGACGAAGCGCGGCGGCCGTCGCCGTCGCCACGCCGTCGGCGCCGATACGGGCACGATGGAGCCGATCAAGGTGGAGTCGCCGGTCGTCGTCGATCCGTCGTCGCGCAATCTCGTCGCCGACGCGGCTGGCGTGACCGGTGCCGCCGCCGCGCCGGAACCGGCCGCGGCGCCGCAGCCGTCCGTCAACGACGAGGCGACGTCCGTGATCTCGCCGGACGAGCTGCAGGCGTATTTCGCGCGTCTCGCGCAGGAGGTCGGCGACGGCGATACGACATCCGTCGGCGGAACCGCGAACGACACGAACGAGGAGGACAACCGATGACACGCAAGGGAACCATTGCCGCGAAACTCACGGCGCTCGTCCTGTCCGCCGGCATGCTCGTCTCGCTCGCCGCGTGCGAAGGACAGGTGCCGAAGACCTCGACCGCGGAATCCGCGGACCGCACGCCCGATCTGACCGTCGCGCAGGAGAAGAAGATCCGCACGAGCATCCTCGACGTGATCGACGCGGCGAACCAGTCGAAGAGCACGGACGGTCTCGACGCGCGGCTGACCGGACCGCAGCTTGAGGTGCGTGTCAGCGAACTCGCCATCGCGCAGGCCACCGGCACACTCGACGCGAAGGCCGCGATCCCGCGCAAGATCACGCAGACCGTCATTCCCGTCGACGACGGATGGCCGCGCACCGTGTTCACGATCACCACGACCACCGAGGATCAGCAGTCGAAGCGACTGCTCGTCATGACGCAGGATTCCGCCCGCCAGAACTACAAGCTGTGGGGTGTGGCCCGACTGTTCCAAGGCGCGAAACTGCCGAAGTTCGAAGTGCCGAAGCTCGGCACCGAAATGGGCACCGCGAAGGATGCGAAGCTCGTCGCCACGCCGGCGGACGCGGTGGCCTGGTACACCGATCTGCTCAACAACGGCGACTCCAGCAAGTACAAGGACAAGTTCGCCGACGACCTGTTCCGCTCCGACCTCCAGAAGCTGGACGCCACCGTGCAGCAGGGCATGGAGGCGAACAAGGGCACGCAGGAGCAGGAGTTCACCGTCGCCAAGGACCAGCTGAAGATCATGCGGTCCACGGATGGCGGCGATCTGGTCGTCGCGCGCATCGATTCGACGTGGACGCGCCAGGCGGGCGAGGGGCGCGAATCGCTGCCCGCCTCGGACGCCGAGAAGGCGCTGTTCGGCGACGGCAAGGCCACGAGCACGATGAAGGTCACCTACGTGAATGTGATCGCCATGTACATCCCGCCGGCCGGATCCACCGGTGCCGCCGCGAAGATCACCGCCGTCGGCGCCGAACGCCAGCCGGTCAAGGTCGAAGCCTTGTAGTGAACGCTGTAGGCGAATCGGGGATGCCGTCACTAAGATGAGTGACGGCATCTTTTGTATGTTGGAATGACGTTGCACAATCACATTGGAGGCGTGGCATGGCCGATCAGCCGAAGTTCAATCCCGGAGTCTCACTGGCGGGGGCCGTCGATCTCGAAGCGCTCGCACATCAGGTGAAGGCCGAGCCCGGACAGGCGGGCGGCGCGCCCGCGGCCGGCGGCTACGTGATCGACACGACGGAGAACACGTTCCAGGCGATGGTCCAGACCTCCGCCACGTTCCCGATCCTACTGCTCCTGTGGATTCCCACCGACGACCGGCTCTTCCCGATGGCTCGCGCGCTCGCCGACGCGGTGAATGCGATGAACGGCCAGATTCAGCTCTCCCGCATCGACATCAACGAGAACCCGTCGATCGCCCAGGCGTTGCAGGTGCAGGGCGCGCCCGCCCTGTTCGCCCTGATCGGCGGCCGCCCGATGCCGCTGCTGCAAGGCCTGCCCTCCGATGACGAGCTCACGCAGATCAAGGAGCAGGTATTGCCGAAGATCGTCGCGATGGCGCAGCAGGCCGGTGTGACCGGCACCGCGCCGTATTCGGGCGACCCGTCGGCGGAGGGCGCCGGCGCGGACGGCGCGGGTGCCGCCGCGGCCGCCGTCGTGCCGCCGGAGCACCAGGAGGCGCACCAGCTGGCGCAGGCCGGCGACTACGCGGGTGCCGCCGCCGCGTACGGCAGGGTGCTCGAATCCGATCCGAACGATGCGCTCGCCGCGCGCGAACGTGCCAAGGCGCTGCTGCTCGCGCGTTCGGCCGACGCCGACGTGCGCGAGGTGCGCGCCGCCGCCGCGGCCGCGCCGGATGACGTGGAAGCGCAGCTCGCCGTGGCCGACATCGACATGATCGGCGGGCAGATCCAGGACGCGTTCGACCGCCTGCTCGACTTCGTGGCCGCCGGTCACAAGGCCGACATCGAGCCGGTGCGCAAGCGCCTGCTCGAATACTTCGCGATTCCCGAGCCGACCGACGCGCGTCTCAAGGCCGCCCGCCGTCGCCTCGCCACGCTCATGTACTGATTTCCGTGGAATCGGCCCCCTCTGACGAGGGGGCTCCCGGCGAAGCCGGGTGGGGGGAGAGATTACGTATGTCTCTCCCTCCGTCCGCCTTCGGCGGACACCTCCCTCATCAGAGGGAGGCATGATCGGCCGTTCACTCCATGCGGTTTTTGCCGAAGAACTGTTGGAATTGGGGGCCGGTGGCGGCGAGTTCGCGTTCGAAGTCATCCTTCCACTCGCCGAACGGCCGGCCCGCCAATCCGTCGTTGTTGAAGCGCGGCTGATCGGTGATTTCGGTGACGCAGAACTTCGGAATTGTGAGGTTCGTAACGGGTGTGGCGCGTTCCGCCTCGGCGACGATGAGCGGCGCGTTCGCCCCGCCGAACACGTCCACGCTCCACCCGTCCTCGGCGATCCATACGGAATAGCGGTTCTTGATGATCGGCTTGCCGCCGCGTCGCACCAGTTCGACGGCGATGCGCGTGTCGATCTCCCGTTCCGCCTCGTAGCGGGTTCCGCCCACGGACGGGCCCTTCACGGTGACGTAGGCGCGTGTGAAATCGTCGCAATGCTCTTCGAGCACTTCGCGCGGATCGAGATCGGGCGTCATGTCGAGCGCCACGCGGCGGGTCTTCAGCCGCACACGCAGCGCGTAATTGTCCTCGTAGACGAAATAGCTTTGCACGATGAGGGCGGGCGTATCGCCGTCATCGTATTCGGGGGGCAGTTCCCTGCAGAAGAACCTCCGCTCGAACTCGAATTCGTTCACAGTCTCGGACATAACCCCAGTGTAGCTTTTGCCGGCCGGTTTGCGGGCCCGCAATCGCCCGAATACGGCCGAGATGCCTCACATGCGTGACGGCGGATTCCTCATCCGCGGCGTGGCATGGGCCCGCCGATGGGTTATACTGTTATCCGCGTCGGGCCGTGCTTAAGCCCCGGGCTCCATTTTTTGCCGCCGCGAGCGGCCCTTGCGCCGACAGGCGCTTTCACGGTTCGGCGCTTCTTCTTCGTTCTTATCCGGTGTTTTCCTGCTTGTCCGCTCCGGAGTCCTTGGTATTTACCCCCACTTTCCTTTCCGGGGGTCTCTGGCGTCGTCCGACCGTTTGCGGCTCCGCTACTCCAGTTTGCCGCGACGCCAGAGGTTCGCGGCGTGGTGGAAGTCCTTGGCGGTGACGAACAGGTTCGCGGCCGTGTGCATGAGCCGCGCCGCCTTGCCGGCGTTCGATTTGGCATCCAGCGTGGCGGCCTGTCCGGCGAGATGCTTCGCCTCGATGCGCAATCCCAACGCCACCACGTCGGTGAACGCGGCCGCGCGTTCCATCGCCACGGCGAAATCGCCGGTGAACGCACCGGACAGGATCGAATCGGCGAGACGCGCGATATCGTCCTCAGTGGGCGCCTGATCGACGCCGGCGATTGCGGAGGCGGACGTCGCGACCGGCTCGCCGACGCGCCACAGTCGCGCGATCGCGTCACGATGCGTGCGCATCCACGTGCGCAGCATGTACAGGCGCCACAACACGCCGGGCAGTGTGTCCGCCGGCGAGGAGCTCCACAGTTCGGCGATGTCGTCCACGCCTTCGCGTTCGACGACGGTGAGCACGCGCGCGACGACCGCCGGATCCTCGCTGTGGCGCACGCGATCGAGCAGGGCGGAGGCGGAGGAGTGGGCGATCTCGTTGACGATGCCCGGATCGCTGCCACCCGCCATCTGTTCGAGCAGGGCGGGGGCGAGCTGGCCGGGGCGCGACGGGCGCGGCGCGGAGCCTGGCGTGGGCACGAAGCCGGAGCGGGAGGCGAGCACGGAGCCGTTGCCCGTGTTGCCGGTTCCTGCGGCGGCGTAGTTGGCGGACCTAGTAGACAAGCGGAATGACCTTCTGGATATCGATGATGCGGGGGCCCTTCGGTGTGGCGACGGCGAACAGCGCGAGCGCACTGCCGGTGGGCATGTAGGGCGACTTGGCGATCAGACGCTTCGCGAGCGAATCGGAGACGCACAAGGCGCGCAGATGGTCGAATATACCACCGATCACCGGCCGATGCATGCAGATCGCGGCGGGGTTGCGGTGTTTGAGCGCATAGTCGATCTCGGACTTGAAGCACTCCCATGCGGCCTGCGGGTCCGCGGCGAACGCGTCCTCGGTGAGCGGGTCGAGCTTGATCATGTCGCGGCCGGTCTGCCAGGAGAACGTCTCCAGCGTCTCCATGCAGCGGATCCACGGCGAGGTGGTGAGACGCACCGGGTTAAAGCAGGCGAGTTCGTGGCTCAGGGCGAACGCGGCCGCGGCTCCGCGCGGCGTGATCGGGCGGTTCGCGTCCGTGCCCTTCCAGGATTTGCGGGCCTCCGCCTTGCCGTGACGGATGAGGATGACCGGCACCGCGTCGGCCGCGCCCTCCTGGAGACGGTCGATGAACAGGGCGAGGATCTCCTTGTCCGTGGAATGGGTGAGCTTCTTGCGCGCCTTGTCCGGGGTGAGCCAGATCACGTCGTCGATTTCGCCCACATCGGCGCGGTGGACCGGGCCGAGCGCCGCGGTGCGCTTGAGCTTGTCGACGGGGGAGATGGCGGTGGCCATCCAGAAGCGGATGTGCTTCGTGTTCACGTTGGGCGCGTAGTTCTTCGTGTGTCGCTGCTTGCTGCCCTCCTCGGACTGCGGGTATTCGACGTCGCCGAGGTAGGGGCCGAGCGCGACGGGCACGCCGGTCTCCTCGCCGATCTCGCGCACGGCGGCGTGCATATGCGATTCGTTCGGGTCGACTTTGCCTTTCGGCCAGCTCCAGTCGTCGTATTTCGGGCGGTGGACGAGACAGACTTCGATGTCGTCGAACCGCGGGGTGCCGAAGGTGGCGGTTGCGGGTGCCGCCGCGGTGTCCGCGGAGATGTCTGCGGGGGCCGCGGTCGTTGCGGTTGCTGATGATGCTGATGATGCTGCGGCGTCGGTTGCGGCCGCGGTCGTGATCACGGAGGAGCCTTCGTCGGCGCGTCGTCGCGCAACGTCGTCAGGGAGCCGGCGACGTCGGTAGAGGATGCCTCCTGCCGCTTCCACGATCTTGCTCATTTTCTTGTTCACCCTTCGATTGTACGCAGGGTTGCGTGCGGGGGCTCGCGTAGGTCTCTACGTAGTTTTTCCGCTGCAACGACGAAGGCCGACCCGTTGTGGGTCGGCCTTCGCTTGCGTTAACGTTCACAAATTCCGGTTTCCATCATACGCCGCTTTGCGGCGATTCGTCGCGCCGGTGGCCAAAGGTTCCACCGGCGCGACCGGCATGCGAACGTCGGGCGGCGAATCTCATACGGAATCCGTCGCCCGACTGCGCCGTCAGCTGTGGTTGCCGCGGCGACGCGTGTGCCTGCGGATCAGGTACTCCTGGCAGTCCACCAGCGGGCGTCCCTCCTCGTCCTTCGAGTGGCGCTCGTAGGAGCCGTCCGGCAGCATGTGCCAGCTGGAGGTGGAATCGGCCATCTGCAGGTCGATGTAGTCCAGCAGCTCCTGAATCTGCTCGGGCGCGGTGATGCGCACCAGCGCCTCGACACGACGGTCGAGGTTGCGGTGCATCAGATCGGCGGAACCGATCCACACCTCCGGGCCGGACAGCGGGCCCTCGCCGATCTGCGGGCCGTCCGCGTTGCAGAACGCGTAGATGCGGCTGTGCTCGAGGAAGCGGCCGAGGATCGAACGCACGCGGATGTTCTCGGACAGGCCGGGAACGCCGGGCTTGAGTGAGCAGATGCCACGCTCGACGATGTCGATCTTCACGCCCGCCTGCGAGGCGCGGTACAGGGCGTCGATGGTCTTCTCGTCCACCACGGAGTTGACCTTGATCTTGATCCACGCCTCCTTGCCGGCGCGGGCGGCGTCCTCCTCGCGGCGGATGCGCTGAATCAGGCCGGTGCGGATGGTGCGCGGCGCGACGAGCAGACGGTGGAAGCTCGACTTCGGCGCGTAGCCGGACAGCTGGTTGAACAGGCGGGTGAGATCCTGCCCGACCACCGGGTCGCAGGTGAGCAGACCCAGATCGGTGTAGATGCGGGCCGTCTTCGGGTTGTAGTTGCCGGTGCCCACATGGCAGTAGCGACGCAGGCCGTCGGCCTCCTGACGCACCACCTCGATGAGCTTGCAGTGGGTCTTGAGGCCCACGATGCCGTACACGACGTGCACGCCGGCGCGTTCCAGCTTGCGAGCCCACGCGATGTTCGCGTCCTCGTCGAAGCGGGCCTTGATCTCGACCAGCGCCAGCACCTGCTTGCCGGCATGCGCCGCGTCGATCAGCGCGTCGATGATCGGCGAGTTGGAGCTGGTGCGGTAGAGCGTCTGCTTGATGGCCAGAACCTTGGGATCCGCAGCAGCCTGCGCCAGAAACGCCTGAACGGACGTGGAGAACGAGTCGTAGGGGTGATGCAGCAGGATGTCGCGCTCGCGGATCGCGGCGAAGATGTCCTGCGCACGGCTCGACTCGACCTCGGCGATCTGACGGTTCGTGGTCGGGATGAACGGGCGGTTCTTGAGGTCCGGACGGTCGATGCCGCCGAGCTCGAACAGCACGGTCATGTCGAGCGGGGCCGGCAGGCGGTACACCTCCTCCGGCGTGACGCCGAGCTGGTCGGCGAGCAGCTGGGAGAGGAACGGGCTGGTCTGGTCGGAGATCTCGAGGCGGATCGGCGGTCCGAAGCGACGGCGCAGCAGTTCCTTCTCCATCGCGTTGAGCAGGTTCTCGGCATCATCCTCTTCGACGTCGATGTCCTCGTTGCGGGTGACGCGGAAGGAGCGGGCCTCCTTGATGATCATGCCCGGGAACAGGGATTCCAGATGGGCGATGATGAGGTTCTCCATCGTGATGAACCCGTAGCGCTCCTCCTTGGACTCCTCGTCGGTCATGTCGTCGACCGGCACGAGACGGTTGAGGTTGCCCGGGATCTTCACGCGCGCGAAGTGGGACTTGCCGGAGGCAGGGTTCTCGACGATTACGGCGAGGTTGATGGAGCCGCCGGAGATGTACGGGAACGGGTGGGCCGGATCCACGGCGAGCGGGGTGAGCACGGGGAACACCTGCTGGCGGTAGTAGCGCGACAGGCGCTCCTGCTCGGCGGTGGTGAGCTTGTCCCAGCTGAGCAGCACGATGTGCTGTTCAGCGAGGGCCGGGAACAGCTCGTCGATCACGTAGTGGGCGTGCTCGTTCTGGAGCGCGTGCGCCTGCTCGCTGATCGAGCGCAGCAGCTGGCGCGGGCTCAGGCCGGCGGCCGAGGGCACGGCGATGCCGGAGTCGATGCGGCGCTTGAGGCCGGCCACACGGACCATGAAGAACTCGTCGAGGTTGTTGGCGAAAATCGCCGCGAAGCTGGTGCGTTCCAGCAGCGGCTGGTCCTTGTCTTCGGCGAGTTCGAGGACGCGCTTGTTGAACTTGAGCCAGCTCAGCTCGCGGTCGAAGAAGCGGTCGGTCGGCAGCGGGGCCTCGCCTTCAAGGGTCTCGCGCCGATCGTTCTTGTCGGTTTCGGCGATGTGCTCTGCGATTTGGCTTCGCAGGATCGCTTTCGATGGTGCGTCAAAAATCTGTGCCATGATTGTCATCCTAGGCCTTGAGACGGTTGGGTTGCGAGTATACGCGCCAAAGTTCAACGCGAGTTCACATTTTGGGCGTCGCCCGGCAGACGGGCGATGGTGTTGTGAACGGTAACGCGTGGTCGCGTGGCCGGCGGCCGCATGGTGGACGCGGTTCGCCGGCCGCACGTGGGCGCCCGGTCTCGCGACCGTCCGTTCCGTGACCGTCTCGCGTCGCGAACGTCTCACATCGCGAACGAGACGATCGCCGGCAGCACGCCGATAAGCACGAACGCGGGAAGGAAGCACAATCCGGTGGGCGCGAGCAGACGCACCGAGAGGCCGGCTGCCGCCTGCTCGATGGCCGCCGTCTCGTCCCGTCTGTACCGCTCGATGGCGAGCTCCAGCCGCGCCGTCGGCGAGACGCCGTGCGTCCACGCCTCGCCGAGACAGTCGCGGATTGATGCGAGGGACGGGTCTTCCGTTCCGGCACCGACCCACGCCTCATGCCAGGTCGCGCCACGCGTGAGCGCGTACCCGGCCGCTTGCAGGCACGCGGGCAGATCCCGTGCGAACCGGTCTTTCCGGAATCCGGCGGGCGGTACCTGCCGGACCGGGGAGCACGCCCTGGCATGCGCGTTCCGTCGCATCCGCCCATCGCTTCCCTCCTCGGCGAGCGCCTCCCCCACGGCGATCAGCGCCCCGGGAATGGACGCGCCTTGCCTGAGCGTGGCGTGGAGCATGGCGAGCGTGATCGGCAGGTCGACGTTCCGCCTCTCGTCCGTGCGCCGTCGCCGCACGCGTGCGCCGGCCCCATCCGCGTTGCAACCATGGCCGTCGCCCGTACCCCCGCCCGCATCGTTGAACGTCGCCAGCAGTCGGTGTGTCCACGCCAGACCCGCCATGTACCACAATCCGCCCAATCCCAGACACAGCAGACCCTGCGGCGAACCGAACAGGAACGCGACCGGCCGAGCCCCCAGCAGCTCGCCGAGCGCCACGGTCACGGCAGGCAGCGCGGAGAGCAGCCGTATCGTCGCCTTCGGCATCGCGAACGTCTGTCGTTTCAGCTCGGCGGCGCGACGCGCCCGACGCTGGTCGTCGGCCACCGCTTCCAGACAGTGCGACAGTGCGCATCCCGTGCGCTCGCTCAACCGGCATGCGGCGGCGAGATGTCGCGCGGCCGTCGCGACATCCGCCTCGGACTCGTCGGTTGTGGCGCGCATGCGCAGCACGGTCGCGGCGCGCGCGGCGGTCACGCGCGGCGTCGCGAACCGTACGCCGCCCTGCTCCTCGAACGCCTCGGCGGCGTCGCCCCCGCCTTTCACGCGTGCGATGACCGCGGCGATCGTCGCGTCGATGCCGATGCGCGGCGGCAGACGCGCGACGGGGGCGACCGGCGCGCCGTGACCCTGCCGGTCGCCGCGCGCGCCGTCCGGCGCCCTGTCTACGCCGCCGTCGCGTATGCCGTCGCGCGTGCTGTCGCGTATGCCGGCGCGCTTCGTGCCATGCGCGCTCTCCGCTCTGAAGACGCGCATGAGGATTCGTGTCATGACGGGCATGACGACCGGTGTGATGACCGCGATGACCGCGAATGTCGCGATCGTCGCGATGAGCGGGCCGATGGTGTTCCATGCGATGCTCATGTCAGCCTCCATCGATCCGCGAATCGTGGCCAATGCGGCGCGTACGACGGTTGCCCCGAACCCGTCCATACGGCCAACGGCAGTCCGGCCGGCACGCCGCCACCGTGCGATGAGCCGGCCGTCGTCCCGTCAGACGGGTTGGCGGCAGCCCGGTCCGCCGCCCCACCTGCGACCGTGTCCCGCGTGACTCCCAGCAGCCCGATCTGCGCGATATGACGCCGCCCGTCGACGCGCTCCAGGTGGAGGACCGCGTCGAACGCGTCGCGGGCGAGCAGGGCCGTCGCCTCGGGGGCGAGACCCGCGAGCAGACCGAGCGCCACCAGACGCGACGGCACGCGTGCGACGCCGTCGGCATGCAGCGTGGTCATGCCGCCGTGATGGCCGGAATTGTAGGCGCGCAGCAGGTCGGCGATCTCCTCGCCACGGCACTCGCCCAACACCACGCGGTCGGGCCGCATGCGCAGCGTCGCCTTCACCAGCTCCGGCAATCCGACCGCGCCCGCGCCCTCCACGTTCGCTTCGCGCGTGACCATCGACACGTGGTCGTCGATCGGCAACGCGCCCAGCTCGCGCACCTCCTCCACCGTGACGACGCGCTCCGTGGGCGCGCACTCGGCGAGCAGCGCCTTGAGCAGCGTCGTCTTGCCGGCACCCGTGCCGCCGGTGATGAGCAGCGTGGCGCGTCGCACGACCAGGCCGCGCAGCACGGGCAGCCACGACGCTGGGAACAGCCCCCGGCGGCACAGGTCCGGCAGTGTGGCGGCGGTCCGGTCCGGCAGACGGATCGACAGGGATGCGCCATACGGCACGATCGGCGGGATCACCGCATGCACGCGGACGCCGTCGCCGCTGGACGCGTCGGCGATGGGGCGCGCGTCGTCGAGACGACGGCCGAGCTGCGCGCACAGCCGTACCGCGTAGTCGCGTACGGTCCGCGCGTCGCGGAACGGTATGCGCGGACGGCGCTCGCGCATGCCGTCGCCGTCGTCCGCCCAGACCCGCCCGTCGCAGGTCACTGCCACGTCGGTGACCTGCGGGTCGCGCACGATGGTTTCGAGCGGTCCGAACGCGATCGCCGTGCCGTCCACCGCCATGCCCGTCACATGGTTGCCGCTCATGATGGCCTCCGTTTCTCGCTCGGCGCGCGGATTCCCGCCGCGGCGAGAATTCCGTCGGCCAGCGCGTCGACCACGCGACGATTGCGTTTCGGCACTGCGCGGATGCCCAATCCGGCGAGCATGTCCGAGCACAATGACGGCGCGCAGCGGACAGGTCCCAGCACGTCCTCGCCGAGATAGGCGACGGCCTCCGCCACCGCCACCGAGGAGGCGGATTGCCGTCGCGCGACGCCGCGCGGTTCGACACCGACGATGATCGGAGGCTCCGCGGAGGCATCCGTCATGTCGGTTCGTCCCGCCCGCTTGGCCCGGCCGCCCGTGGCGTCCTCCGCGGCGCCACGCAGCCGGTCGAGCAGGATGGCGTGCGATTTCGCGCGCGCCATGCCGAGCACGGACAGGTCCACGACCATGACTTGCCGGGCGGTGGCGAAACCGGGTATATGGCCGATGACCGAGCCGCGGCCCGCATCCACCAGCACGACATCGTTCGCCTCGGCCAACGCGCCCGCCGTCGCCTCCAATTCCCACCATTCCGGATTCGCGCCACGCCACGGCGTGTGAGCGAGCACGCGTATGCCCTCCCATTCGGGAATCTCACGGTTCAGGGCCTCGCCCTCGATGTGGCCGAGCGGCGCATCGAGATCCTGCAGGGTGAGTCCCGGCTCGTGCTCGATGCCGAGGAGCACATCGAGTCCGCCTCCGTCCAGATCCGCGTCGAGCAACGCGCAGGTGACGTTTCGGGAGGACAGGGCCAGTCCGACGAGCGCCGTGAGCGTGCTCGTGCCGATGCCGCCGCTGGGTGCGGAGAACACGACGAGATTGGCGGGGGCGACGGTGACGCCGGACTGTGGCCGCGACGGTGCCTCCGCATGGGAATCCGTGCGTGCGGGGACGTAGCGTCGCGGCGTCGCCCGCGACCGTGCCGCGTGCTGGGGCGGCGTCCGCGGGGTCATGGGCGATGGGTCATGCGGTGCGGCGGTTCCGTCTACGGGACGTGCCGGCACGGTGATGACCCGTGTGCGGGGTCGCGGCGGAGAGGATGCCGGGAGGCGTGCCGGCAGCGGAGGCGATGCCGGTGGCGTGCGGCGTGACGGGGCCGGTGCCGGTGGCGCACCGGCCGGCGCGGGGGACAGGTGGTGTCGCGGCTTCGGCCGGTGGGCCGAGGTGGCGACACGCGCGATTGCCGGGGGAGGAGGCGCCTCCGGCGACGGGTTCATGGTCATGGTTCGCGTGCTCATGGTTCGATTGAACCGGGTCGGGGCAGCGGGACACAACCTGTACGGGCAATGTGGACAGAGCCTACCGGCAGACGGCGTGTCGGGAGAGATTATCCACAATTCCGGCGGAATCGGCGGCGGTTATCCACAATCTTGGGTGACGGTTATCCACAATCGGGCGGTGTGGCTGTAGGAAAGGAGAACGGCCGGGCTGCATCCGTACCGTGGACGCTGTTGCGGCCTGGCGAGATTCATGCCAGGTCTGCGGGATGCTTGCCGGAGCTTCGTATCAACTTACCAGAACTTCGTATCAACTTATTATCGGTGGTAAGTAAGTACGAAGTTGGTGGTAAGTAGATACGAAGCTGATGCGAAGTCGGGTGGTGGATTGCCGTTGCCGTGATGTCGTGAGAAGAATCAGACGACACGCCGCCGTGCTGTCCGAATCGCACATGACGACACATGCAAACGTTCCTAAACGCACAGGACGCGCCAATCCGGTGCGGTTCGAGTGCGCGAACGACCAATTGCGCAAAGAAACGAACAAGGTTCCTTCCCAAGTTGCGCATGGTCGCTGATGCGCCTAGATTATGAACTACAAGGAAAACCGAACAGAGCAGAGCCCACAAAGAGTAATGGTCACGAGGACTGATACGTTGGACGGGCATTGGAAAGACTTACCGTTGCAACGATGATGTTGTGTTGAGATTCTGCTCCTAGGTTGGACTTGTCGAAAAGGCCCGCTCCGGCGGGCCTTTTCGTTTGCTCCGGAACTTTCGGATGGAAGTCGTCCCAGTCGATGCCCGTGCCCTATAGGCCGTGTTGCCCGGGGGCTATAGCCCGGACAGGCAGCTTGTGATATCACATGTCGTGTTGTCCACAACGATGTGGACGACACGCCCGGGATGTGGATAACCAGGGGGTACTGACCACATTGCCCGGAACGCGTTGCGCGCTTCGGGGCCCATCGCGCACAGTGGAACCACCGATCGGTCCATAACTCAATATCGTGTCTCCTCCGGCGTTCGCGCCGACTTTCACGTCAATCCTTTGGCAGCTGCCACCGTGACCGCCAGTCACCCGATTCCACCCCGGCCTAGGCCACTCCACCCGACATATCCACCATTCCCCAACCATTCCACCCGACACTCACCCGACCTCATCCGCCATCTCAAGAAAGGAACTCCCATGAACACCGACATCCCCGTCAACGGCGAGGGACAGGCCGGCATCTTCGCATACGCCCGCGCTCGCGCCGAACGCCTGCGCGAGACGTGCCGCGCCCGCCTGTGCGTCATGGACGCGCGCATGCGCACGCTCGCCGCGGAACCCGAGGAGGGCGCCGCCACCGCCGAATACGCGGTCGTGCTGGTCGCCGCCACCGGATTCGCCGCCCTGCTCGTCGCCATCCTCAAATCCGATGCCGTGCGCAAGCTGCTGCTCGACATCGTCAAGAAGGCGCTGATGATGGGAGGCTGATCGCCATGATCGCACGATATTCACGCCGTCGCGCCAGACGGCCGCCGCCGGACAAAGCCGCCGATCCCGGCGCGGTCACGGCGGAGTTCGCCACGGTGCTGCCCGCCGTCGTGGCGCTCGCCCTGCTGCTGCTCGCGCTCTCACGCACGGTGATGGTGTCCATCGGATGCCAGGACGCCGCCTCGGCCGCAGCCCGTACCGTGGTCGCCGCCGGCGACGCCGCCGACCCGGCGTCGGCCGCTCATGCCGTCGGCGGCGGAGACATCACGGTGCAGGTGAGTCGAGACGGCGACCGCGTGACCGTGACGACGCACTGCCCGGTCATCCCCGATCCGTTGGGCGTCCTGCCCACGCGGGTTGAAGGTCGTGCCGTGGGGGTGATCGCATGAGCCGCATCACCATAAGGAATCATGGGACGGCTCGTCGGGGCGCGGACGGACGCGCCATGCGGCGGCCGCACGGAGTCGCGTTCGCCCGCGCGGACGAAGGCTCCGGAACGATGGCTGGCGTCGCGCTCATCATGCTCGTCGCCGTGCTGCTGTCCACCGCAGCGACCGCCGGACACCTGCTGGCACGTCGTGCCGTCGCCCGCTCCGCCGCCGACCTGGCCGCACTGTCCGCTGCGTGACGGCGATGCCGAGCCGTGCGCCGTCGCGGCGGTCGTCGCCGCGGCGCACGCCGGCCGTCTCTCCTCATGCGCGACCGACGCCACGGCCAGCGGCGGCGACGCCGGCGACGTGACCGTGCGCGTTGCGCTCGCCACCGACGTGCCGTTCATGCCGGAAATCGCCGTCGACGCGCGCGCCGGACCGGTGCCGTGCGACGGCTGACGCCTCGCACGTGTCATGTGACGCGGTCCGCCGGACATGTCCCGTCGCGGCTTCGCCCGCACTGGCGGTTCCGTTCTCTTTCCGGTTATCGTGAAAGGTATGACGGAGAGCATGGATTACGGCGTGGTCGCGATGGTCGGCAATCCCACGTCCGACAAGGGCAGGGGAGCGGCGGTCGACGAGCGCGTGCGCGGGCTGTTGACGGAGGCGGGCGAACGGTACGGGTTCGACGTGATCGACCTGACCGGCGACAGTTTCGACGACTCCCTCGCCAACGCGCGTGAGCACATCGACGGCTATGACCATCTCGTCGTGGTCGGAGGCGATGGCATGATCGCTCTCGGCGCGAACGCGGTCGGCTCCAGCGGCAAGCCGCTCGGCATCGTCGCCACCGGTTCCGGCAACGATTTCGCGCGCGGGCTGAAGCTGCCGGTGAACCGCATCGACACGGCGGTGGAAGGCATCGTCGGCGCGATCGTACGCGGTTCGCACATCGATGTGGACATGGGGCATGTGACGGCGCTGCCCGGCGCCGTCGCCACCGACCCGACCACCGGCGAGGAGACGGAACCGTCGCAGGAGGTACGTGCCGGGATGGCTCCCTCCTTCGACCGCTACTATGCGGGCATGCTGTCGTGCGGATTGGATGCGAGCATCAACGACCGCGCCAACCATTCGCGGCTGCCGGGCGGCTCGCTGCGCTACTTCGCGGCCGTACTCGTGGAGGTCAGGCATCTCAAACGGTACGGCTACCACGTGAAGGCCACGCTGGCGGACGGTACGACGGAGGAGCTAGACATCATCTCGCCGATGCTCACCGTGGCGAATTCGCGGCATATCGGCGGCGGATTGGAAGTCTCCCCGTATTCGCGGTTCGATGACGGTCTGCTTGACCTGATCTGGATCGACCACATGCCGAACGCGGTGGAGATCGCCGACGCGATTTCGAAAGGCTACAACGGCAAACTGCTCGGTTCGAAGATATTCGGCTGGAAGCGCGTGCGCGACATCGAGATCACGCGCGCCGCGGAAGGCGACGAACCGCCAGTGCTCATGGCGGACGGCGAGTACATCGGCCGGCTGCCGGTCACGGTGAAGGCGTGCGACCGCGCGTTGCGCGTGCTCGTGCCGCCCGCAGTCGCCCGGCTCCAGGAGCGTGAGCATGGCGAGAATCGCGTGCTCGCCATGCTGAGGCGGGATGGACGCGACCCGGTCACCGGGGAGTTCGTCTAGCGTGCGACCGTCGGCGCCGTCGCGTCCGATGCCGACTCCGCACCCGGTGCGGTCGTCGCGTCCGGAATGGCGGATGGGTATGCCGCGATGTAGCCGGTGAGGTGCAGGGTCTGTGCGATCACGCTCTTCACCGTCGTGTCCGGCGTTTCCGGGTGGGATCGCAGCAACGAGATGAGGCCCACGATCAGCGTGAAGAACGTCTCGTGCACGTTCGTGATGGGCAGGCCGTGACGCATTTCGAAGTCGCGTACCGTGGTCCGTTCGAACATGTCGGCGATGCGGTCGGCGATGCGGTCGATGAACCGGATGTACAGTTCGGCGTTGCCCTCGTGAATCATGCGTGCGGAGAACGGGCTCTCGTCGGCGATCAGCGCGCGGGTGAGACGCACGACGTCGTCGAGCGCCTTGCCGATGTTGCCGGTCTCGCGGGCGGCGTCCCACGCGGACAGCTTGGCCAGGATGTCTTCGACCACGTCGTCGAGGACGGCGTCCGCCACCGCGTCCTTATCGGGGAAGTAATGGTAGAACAGCGATCTGGTCATGTGGACTCGTCCGGCGATGTCGCTCACGGTGATTTTGGAGAAGCCCTTCTCCAGACAGATCTCCCTCGCGGCGCGCACGATCGCGAGCCGTCTCGCGTCTCCCTTGACCGTCGTTGTTGACGTTGTGTCAATGCTCATACATCCCAGTGTATGCGCGGCATCACGGCGGACACGCGCGGTAGCGAACCGGTTCGTTGGACATTGGCTGCTCGTGCGGCTGTGCGTGCGCTCGTGTTGCGGTCGTGCGCGTGGCCGTCGAATGGCTGCTCGTGCGGCCGTGCGGCGTGCGTGGCGTGCGCCGGTTGGGATAGATTAGAGGACAGTGCAATGGACGTCCGTCGGTGCGCCGGCCCGCTGTATGCGATGCGGGCGCGGCCCGGACGATCCGATCGGAAGAAAGTAGGAACCAGCGATGGCTTTGGCGCTATACCGCCGTTATCGACCCGACACCTTCGCGGGGGTGATCGGTCAGGACCAGGTCACGGTCCCGCTCATGCGCGCCCTCGACGAGGGCAAGCTCACGCACGCCTACCTGTTCTCCGGCCCGCGAGGCTGCGGCAAGACCAGTTCGGCGCGCATCCTCGCCCGATGCGTGAACTGCGCGAAGGGCCCCACCTCGCATCCGTGCGGCGAATGTGAATCCTGCAAGGATCTCGCCACCGGCGGCCCCGGCTCCATCGACGTAGTGGAGATCGACGCCGCCTCGCACAACGGCGTGGATGACGCCCGCGAACTGCGCGAACGCGCCGGATTCGCCCCCGCACGCGACCGCTACAAGATCTTCATCCTCGACGAGGCCCACATGGTCACGCCGCAGGGCTTCAACGCGCTCCTCAAGATCGTGGAGGAGCCGCCGGAGCACGTCATGTTCATCTTCGCGACGACCGAGCCGGACAAGGTGATCGGCACGATCCGCTCGCGCACCCACCACTACCCGTTCCGACTCGTGCCCGCCGAAGTCATGGGGCCGTATCTGGAACAGATCTGCGAGAAGGAACACATCACGGCGGAGCCGGGCGTGCTCAAACTGGCGATGCGCGCCGGCGGCGGCTCCGTGCGAGACACGCTCTCCGTGCTGGACCAGCTCATGGTCGGCGCGGTGGACGGCGTGATCACGCACGACGCGTCCGTGGCGTTGCTCGGCTTCACGCCGGAGGCGCTGATCGGCGAGGCCATCGACGCGGTGATCGACGCGAGCGGCGGGAACCTGTACGGCGTGATTCAGAAGGTCGTGGTCGGCGGATTCGACCCGCGCCGGTTCGTCGAGGACCTGCTCGCCCGCGTGCGCGATCTGCTCGTGCTCACCTTGGCCGGCGACCGTGCGGAGACCGTGCTCTCCGACACCGCCGAAGTGGAGGACATGGACGATCTGCACCGTCAGGCGGTGGCGCTCGGACTGTCTCAGCTCACCGCGATGGCGGACATCATCAACGCGACACTCGGCCAGATGACCGGCGCGATCTCGCCGCGCATGCGCTTGGAACTGTTGGCCGCGAGACTGCTCGCCGGCCGTGAGAACGGTTTCGCGGCACCGGTGGCCAGTGTCGGTGCGCCGGGTGCCGGTATGCCGGGTGCCAGTGCTACGTCCGGTTCCGGCGCGGGGACTTCTGTCTCCGGTTCCGGCACCGCATCCGGCACGACCGGTGCGCGTGGCGGTTTCGCCGGAGCGACGTCGGGCTCGCGTGGCGGCGGTTTCGCCGGTGCCGCCCGCAACCAGCATCACGATGCGGCAGACGGCCAATCGCAGGATTCGGGGCGGTCCACCGCCTCTACGAGTCAGGCGGCCGGTAGCGGTTTCGCGGGGTCGGCCCGCAACCAGCACCCCGAAACCGGTAGTGTCGTCGTGCAGGGCGCGACCACGGGAACGCCCGGCCGGTCTTCGTCCGGCGTGACCGGGGCGGAAACGACGACCGCACAACCCGCCGCGCAGCCTTCCGCACCTGTTCAGTCTTCTGCGACCGTACAGCCTTCCGCGCCCGCCCAGCCCGACAACCGCACGCCCGATCAGAAGTGGGATGCGATGCTCTCCTCGCTGCCCGAGGATGTGCGCCGCTACGTGGCTCGCGACAGGGCGCGCATCAAGTTCGTCCCCACCTATGCGAAGACCGGCCGCCCGCGCGTGTGGCTGCGCTTCGACACCGCGTTGAACAAGTACGCGTTCGCGCTCGCCGTGGCCTCCGAGCCGGTGGACGGCACGAACAAGGTGGTGTCGATCGTGCGCGCCGAAGTGCGCAAGCTGTTCGGCCCGCAGGCCGATCTCGCTCCCACGCCCACCACGGACGACGGTCAGAAGACGCCGCCGTTCAGCAAACTGTCGCAGGGCGAGCAGCAGAAGATCAAGGCTCAACTGTTGCAGGAGAACCTGCAGGCGGCCGCCGCGAAGGCGCAGTCCGGCGAGACGAACGCCGGTGGCGCCAAGGAAGGGGCGCGTGAGCAGTCCGCGGCCTCCTCGGCACCCGACCAGGCGGAGGACGACGACAGCCACCGAGGCGCGGCATCCGGTCCGGCGTCGCCCGGCACCTCGGCGCGAACCGCATCCGTGAACGACGACCCATGGGCGCAGCCGGCGACGACATCGCGGGATGATGACCCGTGGGCGCATCCTCTGCCGAAGCAGGGTGGATCGTCAGCGGCTCAGGAACCGGAGCATCACCGCAAGCAGGTGGCGGTGCCCGATTTGAGCGACGACACGGACCCGTGGGCGCAGCCCGCGCCCGCTGCGACGAACGACCGGAGAGCACGGTCCGCGGCCGCGTCGGATTCCGCCGATCCATGGAATACGCCGCTTCCGGCGAACGGCGGCTTTGCGAACGGGGGCCGGTCGGCTCCCGTCATGGGACAAAACGGCGGACAACCCGCGGTACGCGATCCGGGCGCGTCGAACGGGCCGGCGGAACCGGTCGAACCGGACGACCCGTGGAAGGACGTGCCGCCGCCGGCCGAACCCGATGATCCGTGGAATGCGTCCATGCCGGCGCGGAACGCGGGCGGCATGGGGAACGGCTCCGCGGCATCGCCGCAATCCGGCATGCCCGGTATGTCCGGTGTGCAGTCCGGGCAGGACGGGCGGGCGAACGACCCGTGGAACACTCCGCCGGTGCAATCCGCGGGCTCCGCGAAACCGCAGGTAGACGCGGACGATGACGAGTATTCGATGGACGACGAATCGCTCGGCAGCGCCGTGGCGATGAACCGCGACGAACTGCGCAGACTGTTCGAAGTGAAGAAGGTCGAGACGTTTGCGGCCGATGACCCGCGCAACCCGCGCAACATGCACGCCGCGCCCAAGCACGACGAGTAGATGACGGAAGGAAGATGACCACATGGCATTGGCGTATGACGGCGCGATTCAGCGTCTCATCGACGCGTTCAACAAGCTGCCTGGCATCGGGCCGAAGGGCGCGCAGCGCATCGCGTTCTATCTGCTCAGCGCCGACGAGCAGGAGGCGGCCGACCTGACGGACGCGATTACCGAAGTGAAGGCGAAGGTGCGGTTCTGCGACGTGTGCGGCAACGTGTGCGAGGCGAGTCCGTGCCCGGTGTGCGCGGACCCGCGCCGCGACCATACGGTGATCTGCGTGGTCGAGGAGCCGAAAGACGTGATGAGCATCGAGCGTACGCGCGAATACCGAGGCCTCTACCACGTGCTCGGCGGCGCCATCAACCCGATGGCGAACGTGGGCCCCAGCGATCTCAATATCGCGAAACTGCTGGAACGGTTGAAGGACGACACGGTCAAGGAGATCATCCTCGCGCTCGACCCGAACATCGAGGGCGAGGCGACCACCACGTATCTGAGCCGGCTGCTCTCACCGCTCGGCATCAAGGTGACGCGTCTCGCCAGCGGTCTGCCCGTCGGCTCCGATCTCGAATACGCCGACGAAATCACGCTAGGCCGCGCCCTATCCGGCCGCCGCGAAGCCTAACTACTTAACCTATTCGCCCCCGCTGGCGGGGGCTCCCGCGGAGCGGGTGGGGGTGGTCTTAGCGGTGGTCTCGCCAGCGGCCTCAGCGGCGGTCTCGCAGCTCTCCCCGGCCTCCAGCGGATCATTCGCGCTCCCGCGCTCAACCGGCCGATCATACGGCCAGAACGCGGCATGCCGCATGATGCGCATCCCATCGCGCCGTCGCAGCGGAATCGTCGCCAACCATCCTGCGAATAGCACGGCGGCTCCTACGCCGATGCCGATCATGCGCCCGTCGTGCACGTCGCCCGGTTCGGGGGCGGGCAGGGGGATGGCGACGCGATGGCCGGAGATGAGCAGTCGGTGCGTGTTCACGCCGTACGGCGTGCAGGTCATCAGGGTGACGCGGTCTTCGCCGGGTACGATCTTCAGTTTGGAAGTGTCGTTCGGCAGGATTACGGAGATGCGGTCCACCTTGTAGCCGAGCGTCTCGCCCATCACTTCGATGTAGAAGAAGTCGCCTTTCTTGACTTCGTCGAGACGGGTGAACATCATCGCGTTGACGAGGCCGCGGTGGCCGGTGATCACTGAGTGGGTGGATTCACCGCCGACGGGCAGCGACGAACCGTACAGATGGCCCGCGCCGGAGGCCAATGCCTTTTCGGACGTGCCGTGGTAGATCGGCAGGTCGATGGACTGCTTCGGCACTTTGATGGAGCCCATCACGCCGTCGCCGGAGTCGAGCAGCGACTGGTATTCCTTGTCTTTGCTGGATGCGGAGTCGTCGCCGCTTGCGCGTGAGCCGCCGGTGGCGGCGGTGAACGGGTCGACCGCCTCGCCAAGCACGGGTTGGCCGGATTGCGCGAGCTTCGCATTGTAGGCGCGTGCCGCGGCGAGCGCATCCTTCGCTTTCGGGTATGGCCAGTTCGCCACGTTGCGTGCGGTGGTGGCGGTGGTGGCGGCGAGTTCGGTGCCGGATTTGAATTGGAGGACGAACGGGAACGCGGCGACGACGACGGCGGCGACGAGCAGCAGGATGGTGATGATGCGCATCGCGAGCAGGTTGCGTGCGAGGCGGCGGCGTTCGGCGGTGAGGTCGGTGACGTCGATGGCGGCGGCGAACGGTTGCGGAGTGAACGGTTCGGCAGGGGCCGTGGGCTCCGTGGAAGACGTGGTTTTCGCGTGGGCCGTGGTCTCCGCGGATGCCGTCGTGATGGTGGCGGGCCGTGCGGTCTTCGCTGTGGGCTTCCGAGTATGTGTGTGGGGTGCCTCACGATGACTGCGATGCGATGTCGTCCGATTGTCTGCGTGATTACCCATGCCTGATGCGCCTTGTATGTTCTGTTCCGTTCCTTTGTCTGTGGTCATGGTACTCCCGGGCTGAGGCATGTTGAGGCATGTGAGCCGGCGCACGGAAAGTCCGGTTTTGTGCGGATGTGAGCGGTTCATGGGGTGCCATGTGGTGGCTCTTGCCATATCGAATTTGCTGACAGTGTGTCAACAATCGAACCGGTTCGCCGGCGTGGGGTCGGCGTGTCGATGTGTGAACGATAACGATTTGATAACAATTTGCCGCCCTGTTTTCGCGAGGGGGGGGGGTGATTTCCGCCAAATTCTAATGGTATACCGTTCTACCAAACCAAGATTCGGACCCATGTTCACTGTTTGACACGGCTATGGGGAAGAGGGTAGTAAGGCCAATAGAGCGGATTTTCACCGGTCGACGTATCGCATTGCGAGGTTTTGTGGGTCGCCGGTTCGGATTCGCGAGTGAGGTAGTGAAGAGCAGTAAGGCAGTGATTATGCACAGCAGGTCGCAGAGGACGCGCCGCGCAGACCGTGGATCGGAAGACATATCCGGTAGTCGCATGCGTGGCATGGTGCGCAATATCGTATGGGCTTTCTGCGCCATCGTGGCGGCGATCGCGATGATGTTCGTCGGTTCCGCCCCCGCCATGGCCGACAACACAGCCATCGGCATCGCCGACGCGAGCGGCAACACCGGTGCGGGAACGTCCCAGCAGGCTACCGGCGATGCGGCCGGTGACACCGGCGCCGCCACGAACGGCACGCAGAACGGCGGTGCCTCCGGTGCTGACGGTTCCACGACGCAGAACGGCACCGGTTCCGGGAACGTTGATTCCGGCGCTTCCGATGCAGGTCAGTCAGGTTCGACCGATTCCTCCGCTACCGGTACGGATGATGGAGCTTCCACCGATGCCCAGTCGGATGATTCCGCCGCCGCGACGGCTGATGCGGATGCGCAGGCCAGTGCGCAATTCGTGGCCGATCTGAAGAGTGCATGCGCTGCGGGACAGACCGAGCGGGTCATCACCGTGACCGCCGACATCGCCATCACGGAGACAGGCATCGTACCCCAGTGCGACCTCGTCATCGTCTCCGACGGCAATCCGCACGCCATCACATGGAGTGGCAGCGGGTCGGTGCTTCAGCCGCAAAACGGCCGTACGGTCACCATCGGCAAGACCGACGACGCCACGGCCAACAACCTCACGTTCACCAACAACGGCAATGCCAAGACCAATCCCAGTGGTGCAACCAACCCGCTGTTCCACAGCTACGGCACCGTGATCATCAACGGCGGCACGTTTAAAGACAGCGCATCCGGCCGCGGCGCCATCGTGTTCAACGACGGTACGCTGACCATCAATGGCGGCACGTTCGAGAACAACAAAGCCACCGGCGGTGATGGTGGTGGAGTGGTGTATCAAAGTTCTCATACCACCATCATCAACGGCGGCACGTTCGCGAACAATGTGCAGGACCAGGGTGATTGCGCAGCCGATGATCCCTCGGGCAGCAAGTGCAGGCACGACAATGAGCAAGCTGGTGGCGGAGCCATCCACGTTGATGCCGGAACCTTGAACATCACGGGCGGTGACGTGCGTTTCGAGGGCAACCATTCCAAGGCTTGGGGCTGGATGAACGGTGGCGGCGCCATATATATCAAGGGAACGCTCTGGATTAAGAATGGCGCGGATGGCCGTGCGCCTCAATTCATAGGCAACTGGTCCGGTGTGCTGGATACCCAGTACACGTCCGACCATAAGCTCCCCGTCGGTGGTGCCGGTGGCGCGATTTTCGTGCAGAATAGCGGGTCCACCGCATACTTCATGGGCGGCAGATTCGAGAACAACACCTCCGGATATTTGGGAGGCGCCGTCTACACCGAAGAGGATTCGACCTCATACGTCGGCAAGACAGTCGCATACAAGAATATCGCCGGACACTTCGGCGGTGGCCTGTGGCTGTGCCCGTCCGGTGAAGGCGAAGCCTCCAAAGGCGGCAACATCGCCATGTTCGGCAATTCGGTCAGCAAATCCATTGACGCGAATACGGACAACGATGAGCCGTACCATGGCGACGCCTACTTGCCGAGCTGGAATCACACCCCGGTCTCCGGCACGTACGATGCGAACAACACCGACGGTACCGAGGCCGGCGCCGATTTCGCGATGATGAACCCAGCGTGGAAAAACAAGGGCGACCGCAGCTTCGTGCTCATGGACACGTGGTTCACCGACCGTAGCGAATCCGCCGTGGACTGGTATCAGGACGGCATTCCGGTACGCGAGGCCAGCGGATACGAGGACGGATACCAGAACCCCGGCGCATATGCCTCCCATGGCGCCAAGGCCGGTGCATTGGCTGTGACGAAGACCGGTGGCCGATACGAAACCGATACGCCGAAGAAGCGTATCGATATGGATGCCGATCACACCAACACGCTGGTATTGACCAAGAACGGCACCCAGAATGCCTACAAGACCGGTGTGGCGCTGACGGCTATCGTGAAGGACAACAACCAGAACGGTTCCGTGGACGACGAGGAGCAGTCGGCGAAGGATGCATCGGCAGTGTCCTTCACCAACAACGCCGCGCGTCTGTCCGGTGGCGCGTTCGGCACAAACGGCACGGTGAAGTTCTCCACGCCGTACACGGCTTCGTGGAGCAAGGTGAAGGCCGGTACCACGACGCCGCTCTCGGGTTCGGAGTGGACGTTGTCCACCACCGGCACCGGCGCGACGGCCGAAGCCGCCGCCGCGAATGCCGATTTGGGTGGTCCGTACAACCCGGACTACTTCCCCGGCATGTGCGAAGTCGACAAAAAAGGCAATCTCACTGATGCCGGCACCGCCGCGTGGAAGGCCGGTCGATGCTGGAAGACGGAGACGACCAGCGAGACCAAGGACGGTGTCACGACGTTCACGGTGACGCGTTCGGCGCGTGTGCTCGACAACACGACCGCGAGCGACGTCTCCACGGACAGCACGAAGGCGTCCGGCGCCACGTATGTCGGTTTCGACAACAATCCGGAGGCCGGCGGCTTCGACCTCAACAACCTCCACAACGGTACATACACGCTGGAGGAAACGAAAGCACCATCCGGTTACCAGCAGGAGATGAACACCGACGGTACGGCCAAGACGTACACGTTCAAGGTGAACAACGCGCAGGCCCATTGGGACAAGAACGGCGATGGCCAAGTGTCAGGCGACGAGACGGACACCGATATCAGCATCGGCAACAAGCCTCTGCATGATCTCGCATGGACGAAGCGCGACTCGTTCCTGTCCAGCCAGATCGGCGGCTCCACGTGGACGCTGACCCCGAAGGACGGTACGGCCACGAAGATCACCGATTGCAAGGCGGATTCCGCGGACAAGTGCGTCGCCGAGAACGGCGCCGCCTACCACGATTCCGATCCCACGGCCGGTGGATTCCTCGTGACCGGTCTCAGGAACGGCGCATACACGTTGAAGGAGACCGCAGCCCCCACCGGCTACTGGGCTCCGGACACGTCCGTCTCCTATCAGGTGACGGTCACCGATAGCGGTGTGACCATGTCCAAGGTGAAGGACGGCAAGACGACCGCCATGGAGACGAACGACATCTTCAACACGCGCCCCGGCATCAGCTGGACGAAGGCCGACGCGAGCGACACCTCGAAGCTGCTCGGCGGTTCCGAATGGACGATCCGCGGCCCGCTGAAGATGGAGAACGGCAAAGCCACGGAAATCAGGAACGTGACCAAGACCGCGACCGTCACCGACTGCGTGAGCGAGACCGGCGACACCACCGACCAGGCCTGCGACAAGCAGGTGAACAAGCTCGACGGCGATGCCCCGACCTATGCGGACGTGGATCGCATCGAAGGCCAATTCACCGTGCTCGGCCTCACCGCGCCCACTGGCGAGGACGCGAAAGACGGCGTCACGTACACGTACGAGCTGACCGAGAAGACCGCGCCGAAGGACTACGTGAAGTTCGGCAAGACCTACACGTTCACCATCGCCGCCGGCCAGGCCGATTCGAAGATCGTGCTCTGCCCGGCCAACGGCAGCGCCTCCAAGGACGGCTGCATCGCCGGAACGAACACGCTCCTCAACGCCAAGACCGTGGCCTCTCTGCCGCTCACCGGCGGCTTGGATGCGCGTGACTGGCTGCTGATCGGCGGCGTCACGGCGGTCGCCGCAGCGTTGGCGCTTGCCCTCGTCAACGAGTACCGCAAGAGGAAGGGGCTCGCCTGACAACTCTTCGCCCCGCCGGGTGGGAGTTGGCCATCGTCGATGGTTCCTTTCACCCGGCAGAGGCACCGTGGGGGATCGGACGAATCGTCCGTACTCTCGTTTCGCCCCCGCTGGCGGGGGCTGTCGGCGAAGCCGACTGGGGGTGGTCGAGGCCGCTCATGGTTGGCCCGACTCCGTAAATCGTAGCCGTTCATAGAGGAAACCAAAGAAGGAAGGAATCATCTCATGAAGATGAGGAAACTGTTCGCCGGTCTCGCCGCCGCGGCGACGCTGCTTGGAGGCATGGCGTTCGGGGCCGGTACCGCGAATGCCGCGTCTCGGGTGATCGACACCGACGTCGTATTCCAGTTCATGGCCGACGACGCCGATCAGTGGGCGAATCGCGAGGTCAAGTACTACAAGCTCGCCGATTATGTGGACTACACCACGTCGGGTCCTTTCGGCGTGCAGACAACGCAGACCGCGAACAAGACGGCGATTAAATCCGCACTGGATGCCGCGGTCAAGGGCACCAAGCTCGACGGCCAGGTCCCGTCAGCCGACAGCGGAACCGATCTGATGGCGTGGGCGCTGCAGCAGGGCGCCCTGGATAGCGAATCGACGCCGTGGACCGGTTCCACCCGCAAGTTCGCGGACGCGCTCGCCGCCGATGCGAAGGTCACCGGTGACGCGACGAACTTCACGACCATCACGTGGCCGACGTATCAGGGCGGGACCTCGCAGGAGGGCCACGGATACAAGAACCGTTGGGTCAGACTGCCTGCGGGCGTCTACCTGTTCGTGGACACGGTGAAGAACACCGATGTGAACGATCAGGGTTCAAGCAAGAGCACCATCCAGAACGGCACCGAACAGAACAGCGGTGACGTCGATAATACGGTCGGCGGCAAGGTCGTCACCCAATCCGCGCCGATCGTGCTCGCCTCCGGATACGTCAAGGACGGCCAGATCAAGAACTGGGCGCAGCCGGAGGACGGTACCGGCTTCAACACCATCGACTTCAAGAACCATGTGACCCCGGTCATCAAGACGTATGACGACAAGGACGGCACCGTGTCGAGCTCGCAGTACGTGCGGTACACGCTGGGCTCCCAGCTGCCGTCGTTCACCACCGGGTTCACCGACTACCAGTTCTCCCTGAAGGATTACCCGGGTGCGGGCCAGGAAGTGAACCTCAACGGCTTCCTGGGTGATGACGGCCAGCCTGTGGAATCCAACACGGGCGCCTACACGGTCAAGATCTACGACGTCGACGCGAACGGCGGCAAGACCGGCGACGGCACCACGCTGACGGCCGGCGACGCCACGTTCACGGTGACCACGTCCACCACGCAGCAGGGACAGCAGCTGAACCCGGTCGTCGCGGGCGCGGCCGATGACGCCGCATGGTTCGACTTCGATTTCGCCAAGCTGGTGCAGTCCGCCGACTATCAGACCAAGTACGCCGGCAAGTACGTGGAGATCACGTATGCCGCGAAGATCACCGCCACGCCCGATCAGAACGGTGATACGCCCGCCGTGACCAACAAGGTCGAGGTCAACGACAACAACGCGAAGGCCACCGATCAGACCAAGCTCACGCTCGGCAAGTTCGGCTTCGTCAAGAAGGCGGCGGACGGCACCGCGCTGGCGGGTGCGGAGTTCACCATCAGCGCCGCCGATGATGATGCTAGCGACAAGACCGTTCCGGTCACCCCGGCCGATGCGGTCCAGACCTCCGACAAGGACGGCAAGGTCACATTCACCGGTCTTGCCGACGGCGTGTACAAGGTCACCGAGACTCGCGTGCCCGACGGATTCCTCCAGCAGGTGCACGCCGAGTTCGAGGTCACCATCAAGGGCGGCAAGGCCGTGTACTTCAAGCACGCCGACCTCTACGGTCTCTCCCAGGACTCCGGCAACGCGGACCTCAACGGCGACGAGATCACCGACTATTCGGTGATCAACGTGCGCAATGTGACCGAGCTGCCGAAGACCGGTGCGGCGGGCATCGTCCTGTTCGCCGTGGTCGGCCTGCTGCTCGCGGGCGCGGCCGGCACCGTGTTCGCGAAGTCCCGCGCCACCAAGCGCGCCCTGCACGCGTGACGGTTCGCACGGCAATGTAACCCGTGCCGGTAAGCGGCGCGGATGAAACGGAAGGCCCGACGGTTCAGAACGAATGAACCGTCGGGCCTTCCACGAAGGAGAGAGGAGGAATCCGTCCGGCTACCGTAGCCCGGCGATGGTGCGGCGCATCTGATGATAAGCGCCGTGTTCACGCAGGTAATCACGCAGATAAGGGAGTTTGAAATCGACGTACCCGTATGAGGACTGGTAGATGATGTCCTCCTTGATGAGCTGCGTACGGTACACGTTCGCGTAGATTAGCCCGCGTTCCAGTCGTTTCGCGATGACGCTCGTGGATGAGGGGCCGTCGTCCTGTGCCATCGCAAGCAGGTAGTCGCGGCTCATGGCGGACAGTTTGTCCACGGCCGGTCCGTGCACCATATCACCGAGTTTGATCTTGGCTTGAGCTATGCCGCGTTCCGCCGCCGTGATGGTGATGTCGTTGTCGTCCGCCTGCGGTCCGGCTTCGGAAGCGCGCCACGTCCAATACCCGACGAGTTGAATCATGAGCGGGTATCCGTTGGTGGCTTGAGCGAGACGGTCGAGCACGTTTTCGGAGGCGTGCTTGCCGTTGAGAGCGATGGTGGTCGCAAATGCCTGACGCACATCGTCGAGGGCGACATCCCCCAGATGCCTCCGCTCGGCGCGACGGAGGAACGTGAGGACATTATCGTTGATGACATCCTCCACCATGGAGGGAAGACCCGCGAACACAAACGCGATATTGCGTTGTTCCCGAATCAGATGCTGTACGGCGGTGGCCAGCGCCCGTATCTCCTTGATGCTGGAGGCCTGGACTTCGTCAAGCGTGATGAGGATGCCCAGATGGTGTTTTTCCAATCGGTCGAGCCGTTGTGACATCACTCTGCGGAAGTCAAGAGCCCGTTCGGACGGTGAGAATTGGATGGATCCCAGATTCAACGAGGCGTCCACCGGCGTGCCGGGAATCGTCAACGACCCGGATGGCATGGTGATAGCGCCGACACGCGGTTTCCCATCATCCTGCAATGCTCCGATCAGCCGGTTGAGAAAGCCTGATTCCGCCGTTTCGTCGATGACGAGCCATCCTTGCTTGCGGGCGATGTCGCCGAGCGCATTCAACATGACGGTTTTGCCGACGCCACGGGCCCCGGTGACGTACATGAGTCGCCCCGGCGCTCCGACCCCGTCGTCTAGGGCGTATGAGAAATCCTCGAGGTCTTCCTTGCGTCCGACCAACACCGGAGGAGTCATGCCGGCGGTGGGTTTGAACGGATTGCTCATGAATGGACTCCTATCATGCGATTAAAAATATAAAAGATATAAAACTTATAAAAAAGTATAATGGCCGTTGTAATCGAATTCACGGGTAAGCGGTCGTCGCGTCTCGGAAAGAGGACATAGCGGAGCGTCAGGGAGGTGCATGAGAAAACGGAAGGCCCGACGGTTCAGAACGAACCGTCGGGCCTTCCGCGAAGGAGAGAGAGGAAGAAGAAAGGTTGTTCAGTTATGGTTATGGGGCAGGAAGGGGTTCGGTCCCAGCCGGTTCGCTTTCGTCCGTCCGATGGTCTGTTCCGTCGTGGCGGCCTGTCGTTTGCCGGTGACTACATATAACCTCGTGAACCTGTATGCGATGATGCGGGACCCATGGAAGAGCGATGCGATTCACTGGGGAAAACCTGCGAGGCGCAAAGCCGGCCGGATGTTTCCGTCGATTCGTCATATCGTCAGGCTGTTCGCGTCAAGTAGGAAATCATAGACGCTCATCGTGAGTATGCCGCGGTCATCCCTCGCGGGTTTGACGACATCCCGGACGAGTATGATCTTCTTGAAGCTGTCATCGATGCCGAGCAATGAGGCTTTCTCTTGGGTGATCTTTTCCTCGGTGGGCAACTGGTAGGCGGATTGGATGTAATAACGTTGGCTGCCCAGATTCGCCACGAAGTCCACTTCCAACTGCTTGCGGTACTGTTCGCCATCGTGGCGGCTGCGTTGTTCGACCACGCCCACATCGACGTTATAGCCGCGCGTGCGCAGCTCGTTGTATACGATGTTCTCCATGATGTGCGTCTGCTCGACCTGGCGAAATCCCAGACGGGCGTTGCGCAGTCCCATGTCCTCGAAATAGTATTTCTTCGGGCTGCCGATGTACTTACGACCTTTGACATCGTATCGACGCGCCTCCTCGATGATGAATGCCTCTTCAAGATAGCCGATGTATTGCGTAATGGTGTTCACGCTGATGCTTGAGTGCAGCACGCTGTCGAAGGTGGCCCTGATTCTGGAAGGGTTGGTCAATGCGCCGATCGACGATGCCAGAACATCCGTCAGGTCATCCAGCTCCTGTGATTTGCGTAGGCCGTTCCGTGCGACGATATCTTTGAGATAGGTCTCCGAGAACAGGCTTTCCAGATACCGTGTCTTCTGTTCGTCGGTGCGCATGGACAGGGTGAGGGGCATGCCTCCGAACATCACGTATTCCGCCCATCCGTGCTGCGCATCGCCGTCGTATGCCTGCATGAACTCCGCGAACGACAACGGGCGTACGCGAATTTCGTCGCCGCGTCCGCGGAACTCGGTCATCACGTCGGTGGAGAGCATCCTCGAATTGCTGCCGGTCACGTACACGTCCACATTGCGCATGCGTAGCAGGCCGTTGAGCACGCCGTACAGTCGTGGAGGTTCGTCGCCGTGCATCTCCTCGTTCGAAATCGCATACTGTACTTCATCGAGCAGCACGTAGTACCGGTCGGTGGGGTTCGTGATCCTCGATTTCACATATGCGTACAGCCGTTCCGGATCGCGCATGTCCGCGTAGGCCATGTCGTCGAGCACGACCTCGACGATATGGGTGTCGTCTACGCCTTGCGAGCGGAGATAGTCTTCGAACAGTTCGAACAGCAGGAACGTTTTGCCGCAACGTCTTGCTCCGGTGACTACCTTGATCATGCCATTGCCCATACGCGCAATGAGCTTGTCCAGATACCGGTCTCTGGAGATACGCATGAGGGTCTCCTTCCCAAGGCAATATCCTGCGATTGAAAATCAGCGGCATATGCGTCAACTATTTTCAATAAGATTATATTCTATTGAAAATTTTTGTCACATGCGTCGAATGTATTCAATAGTGTGCTGATGGGGCGGGGATGGGGGCAAGGGCCGCATAGTCCACGCATGAACGGAAGGCCCGACGGTTCACAACGAACCGTCGGGCCCTTTGAGAAGGAGAGAGAGGAAGAAGAAAGGTTGTTCAGTTATGGTTATGGGGCCGGAAGGGGTTCGGTCCCAGCCGGTTCGCTTTCGTCCGTCCGATGGTCTGTTCCGTCGTGGCGGCCTGTCAGTCAGAATAACGCGGCATCTACGATTTTCCCGTTGACGGTTTTGGGCATCACCGCGTCATTCAGGAACACGACGGCACCATAGCGTGAGAACACTCTGCCGAATTCCTGCGGGTGATTGCCGTAGTAGATCATCGCGCAGCTCATCGGCGCTCCCTTGGTGTCCTCATTGCCGTTGATGACGAAATGCAGACGGGTATCGTAGAGGAAGCACACGGCGGAAGCCACCGGATACACGTATTCCTTCCAGTGCGCGGTATTCGTGGCTACCGGTACCAGCGCCATGACCTCCGAGCCATTGCGTGCCGCTTCGGCGATCCGGACGAACCAATCGGCGATCGTGGTGCCATGTTCTTTATCCCGCCCATATGGAGGATTCACATAGATGCGTGGATAATCCCACGAATCCCGAAGTCCGTCATGCTCTGGCAGACGATACTCGACTCGGGCGTTCACAGTGGAATACTCGTTCGAACAAGGATCCAAATCGATGGTGCCGCCGAACACTTCAGTGACCGCATCGACATATTTCTGCGGGGTGCACCAATGTTTGGTGACGGATACCGGTTGTCTTCCTGCGGTCACTGAACAAGATCCTTTACTGTGATTGTTCCTTTGCGGCGAGCGTCTTCAACATGGTGAAGAGCTGTTCCAGCGTACCATTCTCGGGGGTGATGATATTGAACCATCCTGCGATGAGCTCGCGGTTCTCCGCGAAGTATCGCGTGAGTGCGGCATCGGCTTTGGCCGGCATCACGGTTTTGGTGAATGTGCCTTGTCTGTCTATGACGCAATGTCTGAACGCATCTCGCACGTCCGCCATCGAATCCTCACCGTCGGAGTCTTCTTGCCCATCGTCGCGAACCAACACCTCGCGGATGAATGTGGAAAGACCCTCGTCCGTGAGAAACAGGAGCCAGTCGTAGGCGTCGGCGAGCACCTGCGTCTCTTTGTTCTTGTTGTCGCTGGTGAACCAGTTGCCATGATCGCTGATCACGCCTATGGAGAGTACGATGCCGTCGATTTCGTCGCGTTCCAACTCCGTGAGCGCGTGCCGCAGCAGTTCGTCGTAAGGCTCGATCAGGAAGTCGCCGTCGGAGTTCTCCAGAATGCCCATTTGTGTTCCGTCGGATCGGCGGAACTTCTGCAATCTGGATGCCGCCAGGGCGACATACGCTCCTTGCTTGGCTTTTTCGATGGTTTGGGGACCTTTCCTCATCCCTCTTTCGACGCCCACGCGTTTGCACTCGACCATGGCGAACGGCTGACTGGCGAGCTGATAGATGTCGATGGTGTCGTTGGAGGTATTCGGGTACGCGTTGACAATGGACGGGAATTTCTGGTTCACCGTGTCGTCGAAGACGGTCGCCGCATTGCGTATGGAATCACCGGCGAAGGGACGATTGCTCTTTTTCTGGGCGCCGTCGCTCAGCAATCCGCTGACGGCCGCCTCAAAATCGTTCCTTTCGGCTGCCCGTGCGGTTCGGTCATCGCCACGATGAGTGATAGTGGCCAGTTTGGTGGCCGCATGCAGCGTGAACTCCACGTTGTGCCCGATGGAGGGATTCGCGTATTCGCTGAGAGAACGTTCGATGGCGGTGTTGTACTCCAATCCGTAGTCTTTCAGCAGATAGAACGTGATGATTTCCAGAACGGTTCCCAATGCCCGTCCGGCGGTTTTCTTGGCGTCTTTGCGGTTGGCGAATTCCCTGCCGGCAAGTGCCTCCTGGATGCTGTCGATGGATTCGTATGACATGATGGCCGTCCCCCTCTTCGGAGCCCCGATCTCCGATGATCGTATAGGTTGCTCACGGATGTGTGCGTAGTCAATTGTCCCATACCATTAGGGTGGCGCGTGGCCTTGCGTGTCCAACGGATGAAGCGCGTCGTCGAACCGACCAACGGTGGTGCGAAGGACAATGATGCGCCGCCGGCCGGCACCGTGTTCGCGAAGTCCCGCGCCACCAAGCGCGCCCTGCACGCGTGACGGTTCGCACGGCAATGTAACCCCGCGCCGGTAAGCGGCGCGGATGAAACGGAAGGCCCGACGGTTCACAACGAACCGTCGGGCCTTCCGCGAAGGAGAGAGAGGAAGAAGAAAGGTTGTTCAGTTATGGTTATGGGGCCGGAAGGGGTTCGGCCTCGCCGGTTCGCTCTTGTCCGTCCGATGGTCTGTTCCGTCGTGGCAGCCTGTCGTTCGCCGGTGACTACATATAACCGCGTGAACCTGTATGCGACGATGCGGGACCCATGGAAGACCAATGCGATTCACTGGGAAAAGCCGGCAAGTCGCATTGGTCTGTACCTTAGCTTCTCTCCTCCCATTCGTGCCGTCATAGGCAGTGAGCCATATACAGCGGCAGATACAGCCTGTCGCCGTCCACGCGCATGGGGCGGGGATGCAGAACATATTGCGTTCCGATACGTTTGTCAAACTTGGCTTTGAACTTATCGAGGGAAACGGTCTTATACCGTTTCGTGGACTTGACCTCCACCGGGCAGATACGGGCCTTCATCGCGGCGTTTTCATATTCGCCGACCAGTAGGAAGTCGATTTCCATCCGGTCCTCGGCTTGGCGTGAATACCGCGAGTAGAAAAACAGACGATGACCGGAGGCGCGCAATTGCTGAGCCACCACGTTCTCTACCAACATGCCCTCATTGACTTCCAGTTTGCCGAACAGCACATCCCGATACAGTTCGTTTGATGTGTATGTACGGTCGGCGAACACGTGCGTGACCAGTAGGCCGGTATCGCCCATGTAGCATTTCATGGATGAATCCTCGCTGTGAAGGCTGAGACCCACATGTGGGTCGGTTGCGTTTACGCAGCGATTGACCAGATATGACTCGTCCAGCCAGAAAAAAGCGTCGCGGTATTCTCTACCGCGTGCGTTCTCCCCCAGGTCGGCCAAGGTGAATTTCTTCTCGTGTTTGGACAGTTGACTGGGAATCTCGTCGAAGATGCGACGGACCCGTTCTTTATCGGATCCCCCATATTTTTCGATGTCTTGCGTATACAAGCGCAGAATCTGCCGCTTCGCCCGATCCGCTTTGCCCATGTCGGCTGTATCGAGATAACGCTCCACGGCCTGTGGCATGCCTCCGACCAACATGTATTCGCGGAAGAGACGTTCGGCCTTATTGTCCAGCAAAGGGGATAGCGCGCGGCGTGAATCGAATGAATGTCGTACCGCCTCGGCGAGGAGCTCCTCCCCCTTTGCCCAAAGGAATTCCTCGAAGTCCAGTGGGAACATGCTGACGGATTCCTCTTCCGAGGGGATCAGGATGTCGTCGACGTTTCGTTTGATTGAAATCAGTGAGCCGGTCTCCATGAAATCGTATCGACCATCTGCCACGAGATGCTTCACCGCGCTACGGGCGAAGGGGAACAGCTGCACTTCGTCGAATATGAACAGTGTCTCTCGCTCGTACAGGCGTACCCCGTAATACACGGAGAGGTCCATGAAGAGAGCGTCGAGGTCATCCATGTTGTTCAGGAAGGAATCTTTTACGGCCTGCGGTGCCTTTTGCCAATCAATCAGCACATGTGACCGGTATTCGTTGCGGGCGAATGTCTCGGCGATTGTGCTCTTCCCTACGCGTCGGGCTCCTTCGATCATCATCGCGGTGGAGCCGGCCGACTCGTCCTTCCAGCGTTTCAGTGCAGCATAGATTTTACGCTTGAACATATCGGCTCGCAATCGTTGGGAATATTGGAATATGACGACTATCATATCACGATTCCTAACTTAGGACGATGGAAAAATTGCACGAGTCTCAAGTTGAATATTTGCTCTATCTGCACGAATCCTAAGTTATGAGATGTCAAACAGGCAAACCAAAATCATTTCGTTCGGATGTCCTATGCGGTTCGATCGTCGCCATGATGAGGAATCGTGGCCGTTTGGTGGTCGCATGCAGCGTGAACCCCGCGTCGTGTCCGATGGCGCGATCGGCGAATTCCCTGCCGGCAAGTGCCTCCTGGATGCTGTCGATGGATTCGTATGACATGATGGCCGTCCCCTTCTTCGGAGCCCCGATCTCCGATGATCGTATAGGTTGCTCACGGATGTGTGCGTAGTTATTCGGCCTCGCCGGTTCGCTTTCGTCCGTCCGATGGTCTGTTCCGTCGTGGCGGCCTGTCGTTCGCCGGTGACTACATATAACCTCGCGAACATGTATGCGACGATGCGGGACCCATGGAAGAGCGATGCGATTCCCCGAGAAATCCCTGCAAGCCGTTGCCGGTCCGCACTGGGGAGACGTTTGACGATTCTATCGTCGCAGACACCACTTCCATGCCGGAACCACTTCGATGGTGCCGGCCGGCACGGTCACCAGACCTTCCTCTTCCAATGAGATCAGGGTTCCCGTGGAGAGACCGGCGTTGCGCATGGCGGCGTCGAGGTTGCCGATTTCGCTGCGGAATTTGGCGCTCAGATTCTGCTCGGCGAAATCGGTGACCGTCGTGGCATCCAAGCCGGTCTGCGCGGCTACCTGAATCAGTTGATACGGTTCGCCGGTCGCCTCGTCGCCGACGACAAAATCCACTTCAGGACAATTCGCAGCCGAATACGTGGCGATGGTGTTGCTGCGGTTGCCGCCGTATCGTCGTTTCAGTTCCACGAACACGGCCGTCTCCAGTCGCTGTCCTATAGCCATGTGGTTCGCCGGGGCGACGGCCAACGACAATCCCGGATCCACTGCGTAGACTTTGCTGGAGGATCGTGGATTGTCTTTGATGGAGAGCGTGAAATCGCCGACCTTGAACAGCAGATGGGCATCTTCGAAGTCGTCGAGGAGATCGTAGAGTTTGTTCCCCGAAATCGGCACTCGCATGCCGCGCAGCGCCTTGACCTGGGCGTTCACCGAGAATTTCAACCCCGTGGAGCGCAGTGCGCTGCGTGAGAAACGCGTCGCTACGCGCAATGACGTGGTCTCGAATCGTTCCAGCACGTCCTTGGTGACGATTTCATCCGCGTATCCCTGCAACAGACGCATGCGATCCAATGCGCCCATATGCTGAACTGCGGGGAACCCTCCGACGTTCAGGTATTCGGCGAAAGCCGTCTGCAGCGGTCGACGCACCGAAGACGGATATTCTCCGCCGATGTCGGTCGTGTCGATGTTCTGGAAGAGACAGTACTCCCGGAAACTCAGAGGCCACATCTCGCGGGATAGCGAACGGCCGCGGAAATTGGTGGGGATGTCGGAGGAAAGGAGCTTCGACGATGATCCGGTCAGCACGATGGTGACGTTATGCTGTTCGGCGACCCTACGCACGAAGTTCGTCCAATACGGTGCCTCCTGTATCTCATCGAACAGCAGATAGCATCCGTCAAGCGCCTCGGGCACCATGCGATAGTATTCGTCCAACAGGTCGGCGAGTGTGTGGTCGGAGAACGGCATGATGCGGTCGTCATCGAACGAGAAGTGGAGTATTCGGTTGCGTGGCACCCCGGCTTCGATGAGACGATTCATCAGCTGGTACATGGCGTAGGTCTTGCCACACCGGCGCACGCCGGTGATGGTATGTATCACATTGTTGCGTGCGGGGGCGGGGACGTCGAGTGTCGCGCTTGGCCTCTCGATGTACGTGGGGACGGCGAAGTCCAGATACTCGGCGATCAATGACGACAACGACATGGCGGACCTCATTCTTCACTGATATTCAATGAAGATTATACCGTATCTTCATTGAATATCAGCGAAGATATGACATCTGTTCCATCGGTTACGACATATATGTCAACATATCTATACTGTGCCCTATGGCTGAGGAACCTTGGAACGACGAACCGCATGACGACGGCGACGCCGGTTTCGCACCTCCCGAAGAGGATTTCGGCGGTGCGGACGGCGGCTTCGACGAACCCGCCGACGGTGCAGGCGCCGGTCGCGCGTACGACGGCGGCGACGAGCCCGCGGACCGCCCCTACCGCGGCGGCGACCGTGGCGGTCGCGCGCGCCGCGGGAACGGTCGCGGCTACGTGCCCGGTGCGACCGGCACGCCGGTGAGGGACGCGTTGTTCGACCGTGTGCCCCCGCACGACGACGACGCGGAGATGGCAGTGCTCGGCGGCATGCTCATGAGCAAGGACGCCATCGGCGAAGTCTCCCAGATGATCGAGGTCACCGACTTCTACCAGCCGAAGCACCAGACCATCTACGAGGCGATCATCAACCTGTTCTCCGCCTCGCAGCCCGTCGACGCGGTGCTCGTGGCGAACGAACTGCTCAAAAGCGGCGAACTGGAGAAGGTCGGCGGCACCGACTACCTCCATTCGCTCGTCGCCTCCGTACCCACCGCGGCGAACGCCACGTACTACGCCGAAATCGTGCATCAGCGCGCGATTCTCAGGAACGTGATCGCCGCCGGCACCAAGATCGCGCAGCTCGGCTACTCCGCCGAAGGCTCACAGGCGGAGGACGTCGTCAACCTCGCGCAGGCCGAAGTATACGAGATGAGCGTCGGCAAGGTGCGCCAGGACTACGCCGCGATCGGCCCGGTCGTGCACGACGCGCTCGACCAGCTCGACAAGCTCCAGCAGGGACTCGTCAACAAGGGCGTGCCCACCGGCTTCCGCGACATCGACGACCTCACGCAGGGCCTCCAACCCGGCCAGATGGTCGTCGTCGCCGGCCGCCCCGCCATGGGCAAGTCGACGCTCGGCATCGACTTCGCCCGCGCCGCCGCCCTCCACCACCACATGACCACCATCGTGTTCAGCTTGGAGATGAGCAAGGTGGAGCTCGCCCAGCGCATCATCTCCGCCGAGACGAACATCCCGCTCGGCGCCCTGCGCCGTGCCGACGAGATCACGCCGGAACGCTGGAACACACTGAACGGCTTCTGGTCGAAACTCGACGACGCCCCGCTGTTCATCGACGATTCGCCGAACATGAGCCTCATGGAGATTCGCGCGAAATGCCGCCGGCTCAAACAGACCAATGATCTGAAACTCGTCGTCATCGACTACCTGCAGCTCATGACCTCCGGCAAGCAGGTCGAAAGCCGCCAGCAGGAGGTCTCCGAGTTCTCCCGCGCGCTGAAGCTCCTCGCCAAGGAGCTGGAAGTGCCGGTCGTGGCGCTCTCCCAGCTGAACCGAGGCCCCGAAATGCGCAACGACAAGAAGCCGCAGCTCTCCGACCTGCGTGAATCCGGTTCGATCGAGCAGGACGCCGACGTGGTGTTCCTCGTGCACCGACCCGACTTCTACGACAAGGAGGACCGCCCGGGCGAGGCCGACATCATCATGGCGAAGCACCGTAACGGACCGACCGAGACCTTCCACCTGGCGTTCCTCGGCGCCACATCGAAATTCAAGGACATGCCGCAGGACTACAACTCCGGCGGACAGGGGGTATGAGACACATGGCATGGAATTCGTTCGCCACACCCGCCATCGGCAAAGGCGTACGCTGGGCGTCCCGCCTGCTGCACCACGGCGGATCCGCATTCCCCGGCAAGGTCATCGAGACCATCGACCCGGGCTTCCTCGCGCGCACGCTCGGGTGTCTTCCGCTCGGCGTCGTGCTCGTCTCCGGCACGAACGGCAAGACCACGACCACGCGCATGGTCGCCTCGATGCTCTCCGACCTCGGCCTCAAGGTGTTCACCAATCCGACCGGCTCGAACTTCACGCGCGGCGTCGTCTCCGCGCTGCTCCAGCAGGTCACGCTGGGCGGCCGTCTCGACGCCGACATCGCCGTCCTCGAACTCGACGAGGCGTACGCCGTGCACTTCGTCAAACAGGTCAAACCCCGCTACGCGCTCCTGCTCAACGTGATGCGCGACCAGCTCGACCGCTTCGGCGAAATCGACAACACGGCGCGACTGCTCGGCGAAGTCGCCAAGACCACAACCGGCACCGTCGTGCTCAACCGCGAGGATCCGCGCATCGCCGCGCTCGCCGCGTTGACGCCCGCAGGCACGCAGGTACGCTACTTCGGCTTGTCCGACGAGTTGAAGAAGCTCTTCCCCTCCGACGACGACATGGCCACCACCGTGAGCGTGGAAGGAGAGGCCGCCGAGACCACCCCCAGTCGGTCTGCGACCGACAGCCCCCGCCAGCGGGGGCGAGAAGAGAAGGCCGAGACGGTCCGGAAGTCGGAGGATGAGGGCGAGGCGGTGGAGTTGCCGGCGGACGTGACGTTTACGGCGTTCGGCGACCATCGGGCCACGTTCCGGTTGGACGGCGACGAGCACACGACCGACGTGAAGCTCGAAGGCGTGTACAACCTGTACAACGCGGCCGCCGCGCTCGCCGTCGTGCGCGCGGTCGTCGCCGACGCGCCGCGAGCGCGCACGGCGGCTGCGCCCGCCGGCGGCGAGGCGTTCCGCGAACGTCTCAGGCACGTCGCCGACTCGGGCACGGACGCGCTCATCCGCGCGGTCGCCCGCGTCACGCCCGCGTTCGGTCGCGGTGAGGTCATCGAAGCGGCCGGCAGTCCGGTCGAACTGCTGCTCGTCAAGAACCCGATGGGCTTCCGCCTCTCCCTGGCGAGCTTCCCGCCCGAAGGCGCGGACACGATGATCGTCATCAACGACGAATACGCGGACGGTCGCGACATGAGCTGGCTGTGGGACGTGGACTTCACCTCGCTGCGCGGGACCGGCGTCGCGCAGGTGTCCGGCGTGCGCGCATGGGACATGGCGCTGCGCCTCGCCTACGATCAGGTGCCGGTCGCCGCGACCGACACCGACATCGAATCCGCGCTGAACCTGTTCGTACACGCGAACCCGGGCACGCCGAAACACATCTACTGCACGTACACGGCGATGCTCAAGGTGCGTGCCGCGCTCGGCCGCATCGCCGACGTGGCGGACGCCGGCGTGGGGGAGTGAACGGCCGGGGCCGTAATCGGCACCGTGACCACCCTCCGGCGCTTCGCGCCACCTCCCGCCAGCGGGAGGAACAAACAAAGCCGGCCCGGTCGCCGGTAGAAGGTGACAGCCGGGAGATGCCTCCCGCCAGCGGGAGGGGCAAACAAAGCCGGCTCGGTTTCCGGTGGAAAGGCGACAGCCGGGAGATGCCTCCCGCCAGCGGGGACGGAAGACTTGGATGGAAGGAATGAAGACATGGGCAAGGTAATCGACGTGATGTCCCTCTACCCGAAGGACATGAACATCTACGGCGACTCCGGCAACGTGCTCACCATCACGCGCCGGCTCGCGCTCTACGGCTACGAGCCGCGCGTCACCGCCTACAACCAGGGCGACGAATGGCCCGAACACGTGGACATGATCCTCGGCGGCGGCGGGCAGGACACCGGCCAGAAGAAGATCATCGACGACTTCTTCCGCCGCGCCGACTTACTGCGCGCGCTCGCCACCGACGGCGTGCCCATGCTGATGATCTGCGGCATGTACCAGCTGTTCGGCGAATACTTCGAGACCGTGGACGGCACACGTCTCGACGGCATCGGCGTGATTCAGGCGCACACCGTCGGCCGCGACGTTCGCATGATCGGCAACCTCGTCGAACATTCCGACGAATTCGGGGACATCATCGGCTACGAGAACCATTCCGGGCAGACGTTCCTGCGCGCCGGCGTCGACCCGCTCGGCCGCGTGGACGAGGAGGGCCGTGGCAACAATGGCGAGGACCATACGGAAGGCGCGCGCATGAACAACGTGATCGGCACGTACATGCACGGCTCGCTCCTGCCGAAGAACCCCGCCATCGCCGACTATCTCATCCGCGTGGCCGCCGAACGCCGGTACGGCGAATTCGGCACCGCCGACCAGACCCGCGAGCAGCGCGAGGAACTCGAACGCATCGACGAAATCGCCGAACAGGCGCGCAAAGTGGCCGCGGCACGACCTCGGTAGTACGCGGTAGTAGTAGGCTAAGAGTACGTGCGCATGGCATCGAGCCGTGCGCGACCTTCACGAAGGAGGGACACTATGGCAGACTTCGATTTGGGTGACGGCCTGCGCAAGGTCGTGCTGGCGGGCATCGGCGCCCTCGCCACCGGATACGAGAAGGGCAGCGAACTCGTCGACGATCTCGTCAAGAAAGGCGAGCTGACCGTCGAACAGGGCAAGAGCCTCAACACCGAGCTCAAGCGCAAGGTGGGCGAGTCGCTCGTCAACGACGCTGCCAAGGACGACGAGAAACGCGCCGCCAAGGCCGCGGCCGCCGACGCTCCGGCCGAAGAGCCGGAGGAGCCGGCGGACAAGCCGAGCGACGAGGCCTGAGCGCCGACAGCTTCCCATCCAGTTGCGCTGACGACCGCCGGCGGATGATTCTCCACCCATGTGGGGGAATCCGCCGGCGGTCGCCGCGATTCAAGCCCGATCAAGGAGACGCACCGTGACGAACACGAACGCATCGTCGAAGCGGAAGACGAGCAGGGCGAACGGCGGACCGGCAGAGGCCTCGCCGTCGCGGTCGTCCGAGACGGCACAGTCGGCGGAACAGCCGCCGCTGCAGGAGACCGGCGCCTCGCGCATCTCCCCGGACATCCCCGTGCCCGTGCCGGTGTGGGACACCACCCAGAACGAGACCATCGGACTGTTCGGGCCGCGTCGCGACGATTTCGCCGCACGCTACCATCTCACGCGGCGAGGCAAGGCGAAACGACTCGCGCAGATCGTGCGCATCGTCAATCATTTCGACGCGCTCAAAGGCCTCACGCCCGTCAAAATGCGTCTTATGTTCGAAGCGCTCGGCCCCACGTTCGTCAAGGTCGGCCAGATTCTCTCGATGCGTTCCGAAATGCTGCCGCAGAGCTTCTGCGACGAACTCGCCAAACTGCGCGCCGACGCCGACCCCATGCCCTACGAGACCGTGCTCGACACGTTGGCCGCTGAATACGGCAGACCCGTGGACGAGATCTTCAGCCACATCGACTCCAAGCCCCTTGGTTCCGCCTCGCTCGCCCAGGTGCATCGCGCCACGCTCGTCACCGGCGAGGATGTGGCCGTCAAGGTGCAGCGCCCCGGCGTGCGCGAGACCATGGCGCAGGACGTGTCCATCATGCGTTCCATCGCCAAAGGCGCGACCAAGGTGTTCCGCAACACGCAGATCGTCGACCTGAAGGGCGTGGTCGAAGAGCTGTGGGACACATTCCAGTCCGAAACCGACTTCCTCGTGGAGGCGCGCAACCTCGCCGAATTCAAACGGTTCGCCGCGCCCTTCAAATACATGGACTGCCCGACGCCCTACCCGGACCTGTGCACTGAGCATGTGGTCGTCATGGAATACGTGGAGGGCATCTCCGTCTCCCATCCGGGCAAGCTCATCGCCGCCGGGTACGACCTCAACGACATCGGCACCAAGCTCGTCGACAACTACGCCACGCAGATCCTCGACGACGGCTTCTTCCACGCCGACCCGCACCCGGGCAACATCATCATCCGCGGCGGGCAGATCGTGCTCATCGACCTCGGCATGACCGGCCGGCTCGACGCGAAGACGCGTGCCGTGATGAAGGAGATGATCTTCGCCGTCGCCAAACAGGATTCGCCGCAACTCGCCGACGGCCTCCTGCGCTTCGCCGGCGCCGAAGCCGACCCGGCCGACTATCCGTCGCTGCTCGCCGACCTCGACACGATCGTCAAGGAGTACGGCACCGTCGACCTCGCCGATCTGGACATCGCCGCGTTCATCACGGCACTCACCAACCTCGCCGCCCGGCATGGCATCGAAGTGCCGAGCACCGTCACCACGGTGGGGCGTGCGCTCGTCACGTTGGAGGGACTGCTCGACGAGTTCATCCCCAACGTGAACATGATCGAGATCATCTCCAAGCACATCGCCACGTCGAAAAGCCCCAAGCAGATGGTCACGGACGAGCTGAAATCCCTCGGCGTGGAGGGGCATGAGGCGCTGCACAGCGCGCTCGGCGCGATGAGCGAGCTCAACGTGGCCGCCCGCATGCTCACCCGCGGGCAGCTGCGCACCAACATCGAGCTCGTCGGCTCGCAGGAGCCGTTCCAGCTGCTGAGCGACATGGTGAACAGGCTCACGATGGCGCTGATCGTGGTCGGCCTGTTCATCGGATCGTCGATCGTGTACTACGCGGGCATGAAGCCGATCATCTTCGGCATTCCGATCGTCGGATTCATGGGATACGTGGTGGCGTTCGTGCTCGGCTGCTGGATCGTCGCCGACATCTACCTGAAGGGGCGCAAACAGAAGCGACGGTGAGCGGGCTTGTCGGGGGCGCGTGGGCGACACGGTCTCCGGATCAGCCCGGGACCACCCCCACCCGCTTCGCGGGAGCCCCCGCCGGCGGGGGCGAGAAGGTATCAGCCGGTTTTCTCCGCCGCCTTCACCTGTTGTGCGGGAGCCCCCGCCGGCGGGGGCGGGGAGAATCGGTACGGTCTCCGGGCCACCTCCACCCTGCCGGCGGGGACGAGAGCGGCTGGCGGAGGAGGAATCAGCCGGCGAGGCGGTTGGAGATGAGGCGGTTGAGGCTGATGTGCTGTTCGGCGGCCTCGATGGTCAGCGCGCGGTGCAGCTCCGGGGGGATGCGCACGAGGATGCGGCCGGAGAACCGGCGTTCCGACAGCGGTTCCGGTGCCTCCTCGCCGGCCTTCGCCAGCCGCTTGACCTCGGCCTCCGCCGCGTTGCGGATGCCGACGAACGCCTCCAGCTGCGAATCGCTTTCGAACGTCACGTCCGGCAGTTCGGCGCACGAGGCGACGAAACGCTCGGACTTGCCGTCCCAGCGGATGCGGTACGCGTAATGGTTGACGTCCGGGATATTGGCGGGGGCGGTGGCGCCGGCATCCGATGCCGTGGCCATGGCCGTTTGCGCCGCGATGACGGCCGCGCCGTCCGCGCGCGCGGCGGTTTTCCGAGATTCGGTCTTCCTGTTTCCACTCATATCGTTGATGATACCACTATGCCGCCGACCGCAAGTGACGGGCGGTCGAATGTCATGATGCGCGGCAGTGGAATGTGTCCGCCACTGCGCTTCCCGAAGCGGGTGCCCCGCCTGCCGCGACCTGCGTTGGGTGTCATATACCACCCTGCACTCGTTTGCAATAATGAAAACGGTGAAAATAACACCATGTCAATAAGTCAAGAAACGCCGCAAATAAAGCCAAAGCGGCCCTGTCAATTTGACTTTATACCGGTATAAAAATATAGTGTTCCTCAACAAACGTGAACACGGCATCGGGTGAAGCGCCGCAATGTACGCCATGTCTCCGGACGACGACACGTCGGGAGGTACGGCCGCGGGACGGAACCCGATCGGGTGCGCGCAGGTGTGGGCGGCGACGCCGACGCCTACGCGCAGGGAGGAACACAATGGCGAACGGTTTCTCGTGGGGCGACGATGCGCTCACCCTACGGTTCGAATGGGGCGACGACGCGCCCGTGACCATCGCGTCGGTCACGGCGAAGGACGGTGCGAATACGGTGACCTCCGTGCTCGACCACCGCATCCCGATCGTGGAGCTGGAGGTCGCCGGCACCGGCCACTGGATCGCGTGCGACAAGCTCATCCACACCACGCTCGGCCGCGACCTGCGCTACGTCGGCCATCACGAAAGCGAGGAGCGCGGCGTCAAGCGCCTCGACATCGACGTGGCCGACACCGCCGCGCACGTCGACGTGACCGTCACCTACGAGCTGCCCGTCGGCGTGCCGATGTTCCGCACCTACGCGACCATCACCAACACCGCCGCCGCGGCCGCCGCCGACACCATCGACCCGACCGGCACCGTCAACCCGACCGCGACCCGCGCCGACGTGCCGCTGAGCATCGAACAGGTCACCAACTGGGCGAGTGCGTTCGGCGCACCCGAAGGACAGAAGGCCGACCTCGCCGCATGGGAGTCCATCGAAGGCAAGTACGACTGGCTCGCCGAAGGCCGCTGGCATGCCACGCCGCTGCGCGACTACTTCCCCGTCATGGCGCAGCAGCTCACCAACGTCGACCCGCGCGGCGAACACCGCGTCGTCTCCACCAGCACCTGGTCCACCGGCCGCTTCGCGCCGCTCGCCGTCATGGAATCCAAGCGATTCGGCCTCGCATGGCTGTTCCAGATCGAACACAACGGCGCCTGGCGCTGGGACATCGGCGAAGACACCGAAGACGCCTACATGGCCCTGACCGGCCCGACCAACGTCGACCACGGCTGGGCGAAGAACCTCGGTCCCGGCGAAAGCTTCACCACCGTGCCCGCGTCCGTCGCGCTCGCCGCCGACTTCGACGGCGTCGTACGCGCCGTGACCGCCTACCGCCGCGCGATGCGCACGCAGCCGAACCACATCGACAACGACAAGCCGCGCGTCATCTTCAACGACTACATGAACACGATCTACGGCGACCCGACCACCGCCAAGGAACTGCCGCTCATCGCGGCCGCCGCGAAGGTCGGCATCGAGATCTTCTGCATCGACTGCGGCTGGTACGACGACACCGGCAACTGGTGGCCGTCCGTCGGCGAATGGCTGCCGAGCACGACCCGTTTCCCCGGCAAGGGCGGCATGAAGGAGGTCATCGACGCGATCCGCGACGCCGGCATGGTGCCCGGACTGTGGCTGGAGCCCGAGGTCATCGGCGTGAAGAGCCCGATGGCGGCGAAGCTCCCCGACTCCGCGTTCTTCCAGCGCAACGGCCACCGCGTCGTTGAACAGGAACGCTACGTGCTCGACCTGCGCAGCCCCGAGGCGCGCCGCCACCTCGACACGGTCGTCGACCGGCTCGTCGACGACTACGGCGTCGGCTACTTCAAATTCGACTACAACGTGCAGCCCGGCATGGGCACCGACGTCGACTCCGACTCGCTCGGCGACGGACTGCTCGGCCACAACCGCGCCTACCTCGACTGGGTGGACGGCGTGCACCGCCGCCACCCCGACCTGATCCTCGAGAACTGCTCGTCCGGCGGCATGCGCGAGGACTTCGCGCAGACCTCCCGCTTCCAGGTGCAGTCCACCTCCGACCAGCAGGATTTCCGCCTCTACCCGACGATCGCCGCCACCGCGCCGATGATGGTCCTGCCCGAACAGGCCGGCAGCTGGGCCTACCCGCAGTCCACGATGGGCGTCGAGGAAAGCGCCGTCAACATCAACACCACGTTCCTCGGCCGCTACTTCCTGTCCGGATACATCAACCGCATGAGCGACGAACAGCGCACGCTCGTCGAGGAATCGATCGCGCGGTACAAGACGTACGTGCAGCCGGTCATCGCGCACGCCACGCCGTTCTGGCCGCTCGGCCTGCCCGGCTGGAACGACAAGGTCCTCGCCTACGGTCTCGCCGCGCCCGACTACGCGCTCGTCACCGTATGGGACCGCGACTCCGACGGCGGCACCGTCGCGCTCGACCTCGCGCGCTACGCGGGCCGCAAGGCGACGATCACGCCGATCTTCCCCGATCATGGCGTCGAGACGTGGCCCGTCCACTGGGACGCGGTCCACGGTACGGCGGGCGTGCAGGTTCCCGGAGACGGGTACGCCTCGCGCACGTTCCTGATCCGGCCGGAGAACTGATTCGGATCGCCGGACCACCCCCACCCGCTTCGCGGGAGCCCCCGCCGGCGGGGGCGACGACTTGCATCAACCCAACCATCAACCCAACCAACAACAAGGACACAGCAACCATGTCAACCAAAAAGAAGGACGTGAACAGCCTGGCGGTCATCCTGCCGATGCTGTCCGCCTCCCTGTTCCTCACCAGCTACAGCGTCGTCAACGGCGTCATCCCGCAGCTGGGCCGCGCGCTCAACGTCGACAACACGTCCGCCGAGCTGCTCTCCACCACGCCGTCGCTCACCGCGCTCATCACGCTGCTCATCTCCCCGGCGCTCGCCCGCTTCTTCGGTCTGAAGAAGGTCATCGGCGCCGGCCTGTTCCTCGTCGGCATCACCGCGTTCGTGCCGATGTTCGCCACCAACTTCGCCGTCGTCATGGCGGCCCGCGTGCTGTTCGGCATGGGCCTCGGCCTCTACAACTCGCTGGTCATCACGCTCATCCAGATGCTGTACTCCGGCAACCGCCGCGCCACGCTGCTCGGCATCCGCGGCGCCACCGAGAACCTCGGCCAGGCCATCATGACCGCCCTCGTCTCCGTGTTCGTGCTCATCGCCGGCTGGCAGGGCGCCTTCATCGTCTACCTGTTCGCCTTCCCGGTCCTCATCTGGTTCTGGCTCCAGGTCCCGGACGTGCACCTCGACAAGACCGGCTCCACCGACATGGACGCCGAGGAGAACGTCAACACCTACCCGGACAAGACCAGCCCGATGCTCGGCGCGTTCTGCGTGTGCGCCGCCCTGTACATGGTGTTCTTCAACTCCATCAACGTGCGCTTCGCCGAGATCGCCCAGAAGATCCTCAACGACCCGCACCACGACTCCTCCGTGATCATCTCCATCGGCATCCTGTTCGCCGTCGTGGCCGGCTTCGTCTACGGCTTCCTGGAGAAGAAGTTCGGCGACAACACCTACTACGTGGGCATGGGCATCTACTTCCTCGGCTGTCTGCTCGTCTCCTTCGCCGGCAACAACTACGCCGTGCTCGTCGCCGGGTTCTTCCTGTTCAACTTCCCCGGCCCGATCCTCGGACCGTTCCTGTGCAACCGCATCCCGAAGTACGCCACCAAGAGCTCCCAGGCGTTCTGGTCCACGATGATCATCCTGTCGTTCCACGTGGGCGTGTTCGCCTCGCCGCTCGCCATGAAGGCCATCGCCACGATCACCGGCTCCACCGATCCGGCCGCCCCGTTCCCGTGGTTCACCGTCGGCTTCGCGATCATGATCGCCGCGGTCGCCGTCTGGCAGCTGACCCACAAGAAGCCCGCCGCCAAGGCCGCCGTCGCCGCCGCGTGACGTCCGCCTCGTGACCTCCGGCAACGTGACGTCCGCCTACGCGGCGTCCATGTGATACCGCCTCCATCCCCTTCATTCAGGGCGTTCCCCCATTCAGGGGAGCGCCCTTTTCCATACGAACGATCGGTACGTTCACCCGGTGTCCCCGCAACCGCCGGCCGCCAGCCACCACCCCGCACCGGATTTACACCGGTATAAATCGGTAGCGCGGGTCGCGTAGAATGGTCGCCCGTACCGAATACCAGGAAGGAACACGCACCCCATGCCCAGAGGCAAACGCGGCAATGCCCCATCCATCCGCGACGTCGCCGCCGTGGCGGGCGTCTCCGTGCCGACGATGTCACGGTACCTGAAGGATCCGGACCGGGTGAGCGAGAAGAAACGCACCGCCATCGCCGCCGCCATCGAGAAGCTCAACTACCGGCCCAACCCGATCGCGCGCGCCCTCGCGCTCGACATGAGCGAATCCATCGCCGTGATGACCGCCGACACCACGCTGTACGGTCGCACCCAGACCATCGCCGGCGTCGAACGCATGGCGCAGGAGATCGGCTACTCGATCTCCATCTGCGTGCTCGACGCGCGCGGCGGCGACCAGCTGCTCTCCAGCGTCCGCGACTGCCTCGACCGCAGCCCTGCCGGCGTCGTCCTCATCGACTACGACCGGCTGACCGACAGCGTCATCTCGCATATCCCCGCATCCACGCCGATGACAATCGTCGGCGGCCCACGCCACGTGGATCGTGCGCAAATCCATTTGTGCGAATACGACAGCGCCTACGCGATGACGAAACGATTGCTGGAACTCGGCCACAGGACCGTCCATTACGTGTCCGTCCCCGCGGACGTGGACGCGCGCGCCGACGGCTGGCGCATGGCGTTGAGCGACGCCCAGGTGCCCGCGCCCGCGCCCGTCGCCACCACGTGGAATCCGGAGGACGCGATCGCGATCGGCCGCGAACTCGGCGGTGACGACGACGTCACCGCGATCTTCGCCGGCAACGACGAGGTGGCGATGGGACTCATGCGCGGCCTCACGCTCGCCGGCCGTCGCGTGCCGGACGATGTGAGCGTGGCCGGATTCGACGACCACACGCTTGCAAAAGTATGGAACCCGCCGCTCACCACCGTGCGCCAACGCTTCGGCGACGCGGGCGCACGCGCGGTGGAACTGCTCAAACAGCAGATCGACGACGTGATGAACGAACGACCGCGCGGCGAGGCGTGGACCACGTTCGACGAGCTCGCCGGTGAGCTCGTCGAACGTGAATCCACCGGACCCGCGCGGCGGTAGACGGCGCTAGGATTCGAGGCACAAGGCGCTAGGCGCGCGTCACGTCGATGAGCACCGCGTGCTCCGGCGCGAGCTGCGGCGGGCGTACGCCCCACTGCGCGAGCGTCGCGCCGTCCACGACCACGCCCTCGTCCGTCCACCAGCCGAGTGTGGTGCGGCAGTTCGGGCTGAACTCGTCGGCGTACAAGTCGACGCCGCCGAGCGGGCGGATCCGGTAGCGGGCGGCCGGGTCGAGTCCGGGAAGACGGATCAGGCCGTACGGATACTCCTCGGAGGAGGCGACCGCCGCGAACCGGAACACCGCGCGCGAACGGTCCGGCGCGACCAGGCCGTCGACGCGCACCGCCGGATCCGGCGTGTCCGCGTGGACGAGCGTCGCCTGCGGCAGGGCCTCGCGACGCTCCTTGTACAGTTCCACCCAACGCTTGAGCCGCGCGAGACCCGAGTCGTCCAGCTTCATGATGTTCCATTCGATGCCGAGATGGCCGAAGAACGCCATCGCCGCACGCGTGGTCAGCGACGTGGCGCGACGGGTCGCATGGTTCGGGGATTCCGAGATGTGTTCGCCGATCATCTCCGGCGGTACGATGAGCGACGTGCCGCGCTGGATGTCCGCGCGCTCCACCGGATCCGTGCAGTCCGACGCCCACACGCGCGAGCAGCGTTCCAGCACGCCCGCGTCGATGCGGCCGCCGCCCGACGAGCAGGATTCGATCTCCAATCCCGGATGGCGGGCGCGCAGCCGGTCCACGATGCCGTAGAACGCCTCCGTCTGCGCGTGCACGGCCGGACGGCCCGACGCGGGGGAGATCGGCTCGGTGAGGAACCGGTTGTGATCCCACTTGATGTAGTCGATGTGGTATTCGGAGACGAGCGTGTCGATCGCCGCCTCCACGTACCGTGCGGCCGCCGGATTCGTCAGATCGATGACCTGCTGTGCGCGTGACGCCATCGGCAGACGCGTCGCCGTGGGCTTGAGCATCCAATCCGGGTGGGCGCGCGCCACATCCGAATCCGGGCTGACCATCTCCGGCTCGAACCACAGGCCGAACTCCATGCCCAGATCATGCACGTGGTGCGCCACCGTGCCCAGACCCTCCGGCCACAGCGTCTCATCCACCTGCCAGTCGCCGAGCGCCTTCGTGTCGTCGCGACGGCCCTTGAACCAGCCGTCGTCGATCACGAAGCGCTCCACGCCCACTTCGGCAGCATGATCGGCCAACGCGATCACCTTGCCCTCGCTCTGCGCGAAGTACATCGCCTCCCACGTGTTGAGCATCACCGGACGCGGCTTCGCGAGCTCCGGATGCCGCGCGCGCAGGTACGCGTGGAAGCGCGAGGCGACGTCGTTGAGACCGTCGCCAAGCGCGACCAGCAGGCACGGCGCGTGATACGTCTCGCCCGGCTTGAGCGTGATCTCGCCCGCGTAGACGAGCTCGCCGCCGCCGATCACGCCATGCGTGTACGGCGTGCGCTCCACGAACGTCACGCTGTTGCCGCTGAACGCGACATGCGCCGAGACGACCAGACCGTGCTCGAACCCGAAGCCGCGCTCGCCGGCGGTGAGCAGCGTCGTCGCGTTGAAGTTCGGGCGGCCCATGCGCGATTCCTTGGCGAACACGCCTTCGGTGAGCTTCTGGCGTTGCAGCGCGCGTTCGCGCAGATGATGCCCGGTGCAGGATTCGACCTCGCTCACCTGCGGAGGCAGCGGGACGACCGGGGCGAGACGGTTGACGACAAGCGTCGCTTCGGCGCGGCCGTCGGTTGCGCCGACGGCGTCGTTGTCGGCCGTGGCGTCGTTGGTGATCGCGGTGTCGACGTGGACGAGGCCTTCCGGGCCGATCGCGAGCGTGCCCGTCAACGTGAGCCGCGCCTCGGCGTCCTCCGCGGTGAACGTGAACGAATCCGCCGTATGCGCGGTGTGCGTGACGGCGAATGCGGGGAACAGCTCCACGCCGCCGCGCGACAGCTGGATGGCGGGCGTGCCGGTCCAGCCCTCCGACTGCGTGGGCAGGATGGTCGGCGCCTCGCCGGTCGCGAGTCCCGCGTCGAGCGTCTGCGGGAACTGCGGGTCGGCGGCGAGCGGCGTCTCGGCCGCGGCGGAGACCGGCGACGTGGCGCGCGTGATTGCGACGATGTGGGGGAGTCGGCGCTCCTCCAATCCGATCGTCATGCGCACCGGCGTCGCGGCCGCATGTGCTCCCGTGTGGTCGTCGCCGGCCGACGACGGCTGGCTGATGGTGATGGTGGTCATCTGCATGGTGGTACCTCGTTGTCGTGGAGTGTTGTCAGGGATGAATCGTCGATGACGTGTGACGGCACTCATCATAGCGCGTGGAATCGATACCACAAAATCGTAACAGGTGTTTTCGTATGGTGATTTTGTGGGGATGGTATCGGTACCACACAATAGCGTGTGGAACTCCGTCGGATGGTTGAGTCGGCGGCTTCCTCCCGGCGGGCGGCATGGGGGAGACGGAGGCGGGGGAGGTGTGGAGGCCGGTCGTATACTGGCGGATGATGGAACGCAAACAGCAGGGAAAACGCGCGCCCGTCATCAAGGACGTCGCCGCGCTCGCCGAAGTGTCGGTGTCGACCGTGTCGCGCTATCTCAACGATTCGCCGAAGCTCAGCGACGACGCCCGCGCGCGCATCGCCCACGCCATCGCCCTGCTCGGCTACCGTCCCAGCCGCGTCGCGCGCGGACTCGTCACCTCGGCGATGAAATCGATCGCCGTGCTGTCGAGCAACACCACGCTGTACGGTTCCGCGATGACGATCCAGGGCGTCGAGGACGAGGCCCGCGCCCACGGCTATCCGGTCACCATCGCCAAACTGGACGGCGGTTCGACGGAGGCGCTGCGCGCGTCGGTCGACATGGTCATGGACTTCAATCCCAGCGGCGTAGTCGTGCTCAACTACGACGCCGCCGCGCACGAGGCGCTCGGCATGCTGCCGGACGTGGTCGCGAAAATCGCGATCGCCGGCGACCGCGTGGAGGGCGTGGCGCGGCTCGACCAGATCGACCTGTGCGAGAACCGCGCCGGCCGCGAGCTCACCGAATACCTGCTGGGACTCGGGCATGCGACCGTCACGCACGTGACGATCCCCGGCGGCGGAGGCGGCTACAGCCGCACCGCCGGCTGGGAGGAGGCGCTGCGTGCCGCCGGGCGTCCGATTCCCGACGTGCTGCACTGCACGTGGGATCCGAAGGACGCCCGCGCCATCGGGCGCAGACTTGCGCACGGCGACGCCGCCGCGCGTGGCGACGCCGGTGCCGCGCGCCGTGCGACCGCCGTGTTCGCCGGCAACGACGAGATCGCGATGGGCATCATCCGCGGTCTCGCGGACGAAGGCGTGCGCGTTCCGGAGGACGTGAGCGTCGTCGGCTTCGACGATCATCCGCTCGCCGACGTATGGTCGCCGGCGATCACCACCTGCCGTCAGGACTTCGCCGCCGCGGGCCGCCGCGCCGCCGCATTGCTCATCGAGCGCATCGAAACGGCCGTTCCGGGTCAGGGCGCGCCGGACGACCCCGGTGTTTCGGATCTTTCCGGCGTCTCCGGCGCCGACATGCCGCCCAGATTCGTTGAACTGCCCGGCGAGCTCGTCATCCGCGCCTCGGCCGCCGCGCCGCGCGTCTGACGGTCGGGCCGCGCGTTGCTCAGTCGAGCGGAAGCGTCGACTCGCGCTGGACGAGACGGCAGTGGACGTACGTCGTGCCGTGATGCGGCCGGCCGCCGATCGCATCCATCAGGCAGCGCGCCGCGACCTGGCCAATCGCCTGCGTCTCGTTGTCGACGCTGGTGAGTGAGGGGCGCGAGTTCGAGGCGAGGACATCCCAATTGTCGTGGCCGATCACCGCGACGTCGTCGGGGATGGAGACGCCCTCCTGCTTGAGCGCGTCGATGCAGCCGCGGGCGATCTGATCGCTCTGGCACACCACCGCGTCGAAGTCGACATGCTGGTCGAGCAGTAGTCGGGTGGCGGCGCGGCCCCACCCCTCGTTCCATGGGCCGAATCGCACCGGACCGGCGGGCTCCATGCCGAATTCGGACAGCGCCTCGATCGCTCCCCTGTAACGGTCCGTGGCGGCCGTGTAGCTTTCATCGCCGGCGATGATCGCGATGCGCCGCCTGCCGCAGGAGATGAGATGATTGACCGCGATGCGGCCGGCCTCCACGTTGTCGCAGGTCACCGAGCAATCGTTCTGATCCATGGAAGGGCCGTAGACGTAGACGAGCGGCACGCCCCAATCCTGTCCGAGCGATGGGCGGGGATTGGTGCCGCGTTGCACGATGAGCAATCCGTCGACCTTGAGCGACAGCAGCTTCTCCACGTGCGCGCGTTCCAGCTGCGCGTCGCCGCGCGCATTGGCGAGGAGGACCGAGGTCGATCGTGTACGCAGCTCGTTCTCCGCGCCGATGAGGATGGGGGTGGAGAATCGTCCCTGCAGGTCGGAGGTGACCAGTCCGATGAGTCCGGATGTGCCACGCGCCAGCGACTGCGCGAGCTTGTTGGGGGAGTAGTTGAGGCGACGGGCCGCGTCGAGTACGCGTCGGCGCGTCTCGTCGCTGATGCGGGGTTTGTTGTGCAGGGCCTTCGACGCGGTGGCCAACGAGACGCCCGCCATGGCCGCCACATCCTCGAGGCGAACGATCTGCCGTCTGTCCTCGGTCATCTCGTTCCTCCTTTTGCCGTCCGGCCGCCGTGGCCGTTCCGTGTATCCGTTCCGCGCGCCCGTTCCGTGTATCTCCATATGACCGTTCCAGTATAGGCCATACTGCGAAATTTTCGCAAGGGGTGTTGGTCGTGGTGACGTGATTGATGGTGTGCGTTTCTCTGGATAAATGTGCGGGAATGTCCGGTTTTCTCAATTGGAATGCGCGGGGCTGTGGATCGATGCGCGACACGCCTCATTTTTCGCGGATGTGAGGCGATTGTGATGCGGATGTCACGTGATTATGGCGTAGTCGAACCGGTTTACTGCCGCGATTTTTGCCGTTGTGGCGGTGTTCGCGGGCGTGTGTGGGGATGCGTGGCGAATGTGCGAAAGCGTTTTTGCGTTTTTGCGAAAAGTGCGCTATATTGTGAAAAGGCTTTCGCAGAGTTTCGTCAAGTCGAAGAAGGACCGGACGGGACGGCGAAAGACAGGAGGCGGAAGGTCCGCCACCGCCTCTCACAGATGAGCGGAACCATAGAGAAAGAAGCGATCATGTCTTTCAATAAGAAGATCACGCGCACGCTGGCCGGCATCGCCGCCGCCGCTATGCTGATCCCGCTGGCCGCATGCGGCGGCGGCAGCTCGAACGCCGCCGACACCTCCGACATCCCGGCCAAGGGCACCGACGACGGCACCACGATCACCATGTGGACCCGTTCCCCGCTGGAACGTCAAGCCAAGGGCGTCGTCGAAGCCTACAACAAGAGCCACAAGAACCAGGTCAAGCTTGAGATCATCCCGAACGACGACATGGAAGGCAAGGTCGGCGGCGCCACGCAGACCGACTCCCTGCCGGACATCCTCGCCGGCGATGTCGTGCGCATCCCGTACTGGGCCTCCGAAGGCATCTTCGCCGACATCACCAAGCAGATCGACGGTCTCGACAACCTCAAGGACCTGCAGCAGGGCCATATCGAGGCGGGCACCGTGGACGGAGCCAAGCACACGTTGCCGTTCATCACCGACGTCTCCGTGATGGTGTGGAACAAGAACCTCTACAAGGAGGCCGGACTCGACCCGGAGCAGGGCCCGAAGTCCATCGAACAGTTCACCGAGCAGGCCAAGAAGGTCGCCGCCCTCGATAAGGATGGCGTCGCGGGCTCCTACCTCGCCGGCCAATCCGGCGGCGCCCTCGTGTTCGACCTCTTCCCGTCCGTGTGGGCCGACGGCGAATCCGTCATGAACGCCGACGGTACCGCCGCCACGCTGAACAACGACTCCATGAAGGCCGTCCTCGAATCCTACAAGGAGCTGGCCAACACCAAGAACGGTCTCGGCGCGGGCTCCAAGGAAGAGACCGGCGCGACCTGGACCGCTCCGTTCGCGAACGGCAAGATCGGTGTCATGCCCTACCCGAACACCTCCCTCAACGACATCTTCGACGCTGAGAAGTCCGGCGGCTTCGAGGTCGGCGTGACCCCGATCCCGGGCACCAAGGAAGGCAAGACCTCGACGTTCCTCGGTGGCGACGCCATGGGCATCTCCAAGGACTCCAAGCACGTCGCGCAGGCGTGGAACTTCCTCTACTGGCTCATGCAGTCCGACACCCAGAAGGAAGTCTTCGCCGACAACGGCTACACCGCCTCCAACATCGAGACCCTGAAGACCGCCTACAAGGACGCCGATCCGCGCATCCAGACCATCAACTCCACGATCATCGACGGCAACGGCCAGACCCCGAAGTCCGCGGCCTTCAACGAAGGCTTCAACGCGGCCGGCTCCCCGTGGCAGCTGCTCGTGCAGAACGCCGTCTGGGGCAAGTCGAACCTCAAGGCCGACAACCAGGCCGTCACCGACGTCCTCGCCGGCAACTGATCCGATAGCTCCGATGATTCGATAATCCGATAATCCGGTAACGACCGCAGCTCCCCGCCCGCCGGCGGGGGCTGCCGGTCCCCTCCGTTCCCGCGTATGTGTTCCGCTGCCGGGGCTGATTCCACAACTTCCTGTTGTGCACTCTCCTTCATTCTCCTCCGGGAATCAGCCCTGATAACGGATTGCATCCGATTCGTCATCCGCCGAACCGCGTCGATCCGGCCATCCGATCCCTTCCGATCACCACTTCCATATCCATAAAGGAGCGAAGCATGTCAAGTGTTTCCAAATCCGCCGTGCCCGAGCACAAGTCCACGGCCAAGGCGCAGGCGTTCAAACGCGGCATCCTGTACGCGCTGCCCGACTGGGTCATGATCGTCGTCCTGTTCTTCGTGCCGATCGTGCTGCTGGTCATCATGGCCTGCTCGCGCTGGAGCCTGCTGGGCGGCAACCGCGGCGTCAACTTCCCGGACAACTTCGTCGAGGTCGTCAACAACAAACTGTTCTGGCCGTCGATCTGGTTCACCCTCGAATACACGGTGATCGTCACGATCTTCCTGCTCGCGCTCGGCCTCGGCATGGCCCTCATCGTGCAGGAGAGCACCAAGTGGAACAACGTGCTGAGGACCTGCTTCCTGCTGCCCTCCGCCACCGGTCTCGCCTCCGCGTCGCTGCTGTTCTACGCGCTGTACTCGCCGCAGGTCGGCCCGCTGACCAAGATCCTGAGCTCGCTCGGCCTCATCCAGGACGGCGGCTCCGTGCTCGCCACCGGCCAATCCGCGCTGTGGGCCACGATCGTCGTCATCGTCTGGCGCTTCTCCGGCTACTACATGCTGCTCATGATGATCGGCCTGCAGGCCATCCCCGGCGACCTTTACGAGGCGGCCCGCATGGACGGCGCCGGCACCTGGCGCATCTTCCGCTCCATCACCCTGCCGCTGATGAAGCCGACCATCGTGATGTGCCTCGTCTACTGCGTCACCGGTTCGATCCTCGCCTTCGACCAGTTCTTCATCCTGACCAAGGGCGGCCCGAACAACTCCACGATGACCGTCGTGCAGCTCATCTACAACTTCGCGTTCGACTCCAAGAAGGACCTCGGCATGGCCGCGGCGCTGTCGCTGATCGTGCTCGTCGCCCTCGTGATCATCAACTCCATCCAGATGCGCGGCATGCGCGACAACACCAAGTGAGAAAGGGGAGGTAACACATCATGACTACCCCGTTGTGGAAGCGCGTCATCGCCCGCGTCCTCGAAGCCGTTCTGGCCATTATCTTCATCAGCCCGCTGCTCTGGGTCGTCGTCAGCTCGTTCAGCCCGCAGAAAGGCTCCGCCCAGTCGGAAGGCTGGGGTGTGGCCAACTACCTCACGCTGTTCGGCTATCAGGAGGGACTGCCGAAGTACCTGTTCAACTCGATCGTCGTCAGCCTCGTCGCCGTGGTCTTCTCCGTGGTCGTCTGCACGCTGGCGGGCTACTCCTTCTCCCGATTCGACTATCCGGGCCGCAACCTCGGCTTCATGGTCACGCTGTCCATCCTCATGGTGCCGTACGCCTCGCTGCTGATCCCGTTGATGGTGTGGTTCAAGGACATCGGCCTCAACGACACCCTGCTCGGCGTGGGCCTCGTCATCACGTTGTTCCAGCTGCCGATGTCGACGTTCATCATGCGCAACGCGTTCGACGCCATCCCGAAGGACATGGAGGAGGCCGCCATGGTCGACGGCTGCAATTCCTTCCAGGCGTTGGTCAAGATCCTCGTGCCGGTCGTCAAGCCCTCGATGGTCACCGTCGGACTGCTCGCCTTCCTCGAAGCGTGGAACAACTTCATGATCCCGCTGTACCTGAGCTCCTCCGCGAAGAGCACCCTGCCGCTCGCGATGGTGAACATGCGCCAGCAGACGATGGGCGTCATCGACTACGGCGCCACCGAAGCCGGCGTCGTCGTCCTCCTCATCCCCTGCGCCATCCTCTTCCTCGCACTCCAGAAGTACTACGTGAAGGGCTTCATGGCCGGTGCCGTGAAGGGATGATGACTGACGTCATCATCCCTTCGGGAACAGCCCGGTGGGCTGTTCCCAGGCACCGGGCCGAGGCGCGACAGCGCCGAGGCCAGGTCTGAGCCTCGCCGAAGGCGAGTCCGTAATCGCAGGGCCGGAGGCGGTGCCGTCAAGGCTGACAAACCAGCCCCTCCGCAGGCCGGTCCGTTCCCCGGTGGACTTCAGCGGCCATCCACGCATATCCAATCCCTATCTCCACACGGCTGTGGCGTGCGATACGCCGCGTGCCGCCGCCGTCATTCATGAAAGGTCAATCATGAAGGTAACCATCACCTCACCGTTCTGGAAGCAGCGTCGCGACCAGATCGTCGAATCGGTGATTCCGTACCAGTGGGGCGTCATGAACGACGAGATCGATACCGTCGTTCCCGACGATCCCGCCGGCAACCAGCTTTCCGACAACAAAAGCCATGCGGTCGCGAACCTCAAGGTGGCCGCGGGCGAACTCGACGACGAGTTCCACGGCATGGTGTTCCAGGATTCCGACGTCTACAAGTGGCTGGAGGAGGCCGCGTACGCGCTCGCCTACCATCCGGACCCGGAGCTCAAGGCCCTGTGCGACAGGACGGTGGACCTCATCGCCCGCGCCCAGCAGCCCGACGGCTATCTGGACACCCCGTACCAGATCAGGTCGGGCATCTGGGCGAAACGCCCCCGCTTCTCGCTGATCCAGCAGAGCCATGAGATGTACGTCATGGGCCACTACATCGAAGCGGCCGTCGCCTACCATGAGGTCACCGGCAACGAGCAGGCCCTCGACGTGGCCAGACGCATGGCCGACTGCCTCGATGCCAACTTCGGCCCCGAAGACGGCAAGATCCACGGTGCCGACGGCCATCCGGAGATCGAGCTGGCCCTCGCCAAACTGTACGATGCGACCGGGGAACCGCGGTATCTTACGCTCGCGCGGTACCTCATCGACGTGCGCGGTCAGGACCCGAAGTTCTACGACAAGCAGCGCGAAGCCATGCACGGCGACAACATCTTCCCCGATCTCGGTTTCTACAAGCCCGAATACTTCCAGGCCGCCGAGCCGGTCCGCGAGCAGCAGGCCGCGAACGGCCACGCGGTGCGCGTCGGCTACCTGTGCACCGGCATCGCGCACGTCGCCCGCCTGACCGGCGACGAGGGGCTCATGGAGACGGCGAAGCGTTTTTGGCGCAACATCGTCACCAGGCGCATGTACGTGACCGGCGCGATCGGATCCACGCACGTCGGCGAATCGTTCACCTACGACTACGATTTGCCGAACGACACGATGTACGGCGAGACGTGCGCGTCCGTCGCGATGAGTATGTTCGCGCGGCAGATGCTGCTCGCCGAGCCAAAAGGCGAATATGCGGACGTGCTGGAGAAGGAGCTGTTCAACGGTGCCATCGCCGGCATTTCGCTCGACGGCAAACAGTACTACTACGTCAACGCGTTGGAGACCACGCCCGATGGCCTGGCCAACCCGGACCGTCACCACGTGCTCTCGCACCGCGTCGATTGGTTCGGCTGCGCCTGCTGCCCGGCGAACATCGCCCGCCTCATCGCCTCCGTGGACCGCTACATCTATACGGTGCGCGACGGCGGCGCCACGGTGCTCAGCCACCAGTTCATCGCGAACGAGGCGTCGTTCGGGAACGGTCTCGCCGTGACGCAGGAGTCGAACTTCCCGTGGGACGGCCACGTGGCCTTCCACGTGTCCCTGCCGGCGGACGCCGCCACTCCGGTGCGGTTCGGCGTGCGCGTCCCCGCGTGGTCCGCGTCCGCGTTCACGCTGCAGCGGGACGGCGAGCCCGTCGCCGCTTCCGTGCAGGACGGTTTCGTCTACTTCGACGTCGCGCCGGGCGACGCGTTCGGCCTTACGCTCGAACTGGACATGTCGGTGAAATTCGTGCGCGCCAACTCGCACGTGCGCTCCGATGCCGGACAGGTGGCCGTGATGCGCGGTCCGCTCGTCTACTGCGCCGAGCAGGTCGACAACGAGGGCGACCTGTGGTCGTATCGTCTGGCCGACGGCGTGACCGGCGCGTCCGCCGACGTGGCGTTCGAACCGGGCCTATTGGGCGGCGTGGACACGATCGCGCTGCCCGCGGTGCGCGAGGCGGCCGATGACGACGATGCCCCGCTCTACCTGCCTGCCGATGAGCCGCGCCATGGCGAGGCCGCGACGCTCAGGCTGGTGCCGTACTACTCGTGGGCGAACCGCGAGGTCGGCCAGATGTGCGTGTTCCAGCGCAGGTAATCCGCCGGATGGTGGCCGTCACGTCTGTGTGGCGAGACGGCCACCTTGCCTACCGTCGCGAACGTACGCTGAGTGTGACTCAGCGTACGTTCGCGACGGTAGGGATGAAAATGACCGTCGTCGGCGTACGCCTGCGTGCTGTCGTGCTGTCGGACGGCACGGGCTCGCTACCGCAGCGGCAACGTGGATTCGCGCTGGATCAGACGGCACGGCACGTATTCGATGCCGTGATGCGGGTGTCCGTTGATCGCATCGAGCAGCTTGCGTGCCGCGATATGCCCGATCTCCTCCACCGGATTGACAATCGAGGTGAGTGGCGGTACGGAATCGAGTGTGAGCACCTGCCAGTCGTCGTGGCCGATCACCGCCACGTCGCGCGGTACCTCAAGCCCCTCCTGCCGCAATACGGTGAGGCATCCGCGCGCGATTTGGTCGTTCTGGCAGACCACGCCGTCGAAGTCGACATGCTGGTCGATGAGCAGTCGTGTGGCTGCGCGGCCCCAGCTTTCCGACCATTCGTTGAAACGCACCGGTCCCGCCGGTTCCAGTCCGGCGTCGTGCAGCGCCTGCATCGTTCCCTTGAGACGGTCCGTGGCGGCGTCGAACGTCTCGTTGCCGCCGATGACCGCGATTCTGCTTTTGCCGCAGGAGAGGAGATGCTCGACGGCAAGCCGCCCCGCCTGCACGTTGTCGCAGGTCACCGAACACTCATCCGGATCTTCGCTGGGGGCGAGAGCATAAACGACCGGAATGTCGGTTTCCTGCCTCACCGACGGGCGCGGGTTGGTCTCCTGTCCGGCCATGAGGATGCCGTCAGCGTTCCTGGACGCGAAGAAGGCGAGGCCGTTGCGCTCCAGCTGCGTGTCGCCTCGCGCGTTGTTGAGCATCACCGTGTTCGAGGTGCCGGCGAGCTCGTCCTCCGCCCCGATGAGGATCGGTATGCTCCAGCGTCCCACCAGATCGGAGGTGATCACGCCGATTGAACCTGAACGCGTCGTATCGTCCGAGGCTGTGGGGTTTTCCGGGGAGGCTGCGGACGATGCCGGGATGTATCCGATACGCTGTGCCGTGGCGAGTACTTTCGCACGCGTCGTTTCGCTGACACGGGGCTGGTGGTTCAGAGCCTTCGACGCCGTCGCCAGCGAAACCCCCGCGGCCGCGGCCACGTCAGCCAAGGTGGTTTTGCGCGGGGAGGCGTTCTCGCGTCTACGTTCGGCGGCATTCATCGGTATGGTTCCTTTGCGGCGTGACGGTGGTGATATTGGCCTCCATTGTATCGCCTGCGCCGGGGGCTGTGAAAACTTTTCGCGTGTTTTTTCGCACTTCCGTGCGAATGTTCCGTCGGCGTTCTTGATGGTCAGTGTTTCTGACGGTCGATGTTTTTGACGGTCAACGTTCTTGACATGACGGTGGATAACCCGCTTCCATCCACACGCCATCCACAACACGCCCGGAGGCGGGGGCTCTTTCCACAACGCCCGTTCGCGATGGCGGCGCAGGCGCGCGAAGGCGCACGCTGGAGGAGCCGAGGAAATCGGCGGGACCGGGACGGCGAATCCCGGCCGGATCGTTTCCCTCGGTCCATAACCGAACAGCCACCACACGACCATCGCGGGCACGCGCCCGCGGACAGCAACGGCGCCGGCGAGGAAGCCGGCCGGAAAGGACCTCACATGGGCATCCAACAAGCGCTGGTGACCGTCACCGGCAATCTCGGGGCGGACCCCGTCCCCTTCACCACGGGCGCGGGAGTCCCCGCATGCTCGTTCCGTCTCGGCGTCACGCCGCGGTTCTACGACCAGAACGCCGGGCAATGGCGCGACCGCGGCACCTCATGGGTGGGCGTATGCGCCTACCGCTCGCTCGCGAAGAACATCCTCGGCTCGCTCAACAAAGGCGATCCGGCGATCGTCACCGGCACGCTGCGCGTCGAACGTTGGCAGAAGGACGGCGCCGACCGCAGCTCGCCCGTCATCGACGCGTCGGCAGTCGGTCCAGACCTGAGTCAAGGCATCGCGCGAATCAACAAGCTCAACCGCAACCAGCCCAGTGCGGACGCATCGGCGAACGGCGGTGGTGCCGGCGGCGTGGCGCCTCCTGCGAACGGCGGCATGCCGGCGAACGGGAGCGTGCCGGCGAACGGCATCGCGGATCCGATGAACCCCGCGATTCCGCCGAACCGAGCCAGCATGGGCGCTGCCGTGGCGGGCGTGACCATCGACACGAGCGGCGTCGGCGGTGGTGTCGCCGGGGCCGCCGCGACGGGCGATGCCACGGGCAACGGGAACGGCGCCGGCGCGCCTGTCGGCTCGGCGACCAGCGTTTCCTCCACGTCCGGTGATGGTGGAGTCGCCGTCGACCCCGCCACCGGCGAGGTGGGTGAACCGGATGAGCCCGACGATTTCGACACTCCGGCGATGTGATCGCCTATCCGTGGACGGCGGCATCGCTTTGTCGTGGTGCCGCCGTCCACACCACTAATGCTCAGCGATACTAACGCTTGACGATACTAACGGGTGGCGATAGTATGTATATACAGACTCGAGACAAGAAACTGAAGGATTTCCTATTCGGCGGCGAATACCCGAAATGGTATCCCATCGAATGCGCGCGCCAATTGGCATGGCGCCTGCAGTTACTCAAATCTGCCCAGACGCTGAACGATCTTCGTACGCCGCCAGGCAATAGGCTGGAACGGTTAAGCGGAAATCTGAAGGGCTACTGGAGTATCCGGGTAAATCGGCAATATCGTCGTCTCATCTTCCGATGGGACGCAGTGGAAAAGGAGGCCTATGATGTCTACTTCGACGACTATCACCGGTAGGGATTTGCTCGCCACGCCCGGCGAGATCCTCAAGGAGGAGTTCATGGAGCCGCTGGGCATCAGCAACTATCGGCTCGCCAAGGCAATCGGCGTCTCCGAAACCGCGGTGGGGGAGATCATCAAGGGCAAGCGCGGCATCAGCGTGGCGATGGCCCACCGGCTCGGCAAGGCGCTCAACACCTCCGCCGAATTCTGGATGAACCTCCAGCGCGACTACGAGATCTTCACCTTCGACCCCTCCACGGTGGAGAACATCCAGCCGCTGGTCCCACAGCAACCGCTCGTGACCGAGTAGGCGACGCCCCCTCCACCCGGGAGCCCCGGAAAGCCGGACTGAGGGGGCAAACGTTCGAACATGCGTCACATACGTACGCTGACGTCTGCACTTTGTTGCCTACTGACTCGCCCGATTTGCTTATCGTCGGGGTGGGTGCCGCACACATTGCGGGCATGTATCGCCGACTGATCGCCTTCAGCGGATGATTGATGCATGTTTCGAGGCATGGTTGACATTCCGTTGCCCTGTTTTGCCGCGCCGTCGTGTCACACAATGTCAACGCAAGCCGTCTCGGACCGTTGCGTTGCACGGCCGCGTGCCACACAAGCTGTTCCGGACCGTTGCATGGCACGGTGATGCGCCACGCAACGGTCATTTCGCGTGATTCGCGCTTGCGTGGCGCGCTATCAGGCGAAAACCGTGCCACACAAGTGCGAATCGTTCAATTCACCGGTAGTGTGGCATCGCACCGTGCCACGCAATCCCCGAATCCCTCGGATTCGCGTTGCATGGCACGAAAAACGCGAGAATGCACGATATAGCAAGCCACGCAACGCCCGTACGGCGTTTTGGGCGGAAGTGTGGCACACCACCGTGCCACACTTCCCGCACCGACCCATAGTGTGGCACGACTCCCCGGGTCAAGAGCCGATGGGAATGCGAATGGCGCGGATTCCCATCGGCCCGCGGAGTATGCCCGCGGAGTATGCTCACCGGAATCCAACATACGTGGATATGGTGAGTCAGGCTCCCTTAACGGGGAGCGGTGTCCGCCGCGTCTCATTGTTTTACCAGATGCGCACGCGCGACTCCGGCGCGAGGTACATCGCATCGCCCGGCTTCACGTCGAAGGCCTTGTAGAACAGGTCCACGTTGCGCACGATGCCGTTCGTGCGGCACTCGGCGGGGGAGTGCGGATCGATTTGGAGGTACTGTTCGGCGAGTTCGTCGCGGTTCTTGGTGCGCCAGATCGAGGCGTAGCTCAGGAAGAAGCGCTGCAGGCCGGTGAAGCCGTCGAGCTCCGGCGCGGTCGCGAGCGATGTCTCGATCGCCGCGGCGGAACCGTCCTCGGGGCGGCCGGCGGCCTTGTCCAGCGCGAACGCGTACGCCTTCAACGCGATGTTCACGCCGCCCAGATCGCCGATGTTCTCTCCGATCGTCAACGCGCCGTTCACGTGCGGGGCCTTGTCCGGCTCGTCCGCGTACTTCTCCGCCAACTGGCGAGGCACGAACGCGTTGTACTGTTCGATCAGTGCCTTCGTGCGCGCTTCGAAGTTCGCCTTGTCCTCCGCGGTCCACCAGTCGTTGAGCTTGCCGTCGCCGTCGTACTGCGCGCCCTGATCGTCGAACCCATGACCGATCTCGTGGCCGATCACCGCGCCGATGCCGCCGTAGTTGGCCGCATCCTCCGCATCCGGGTCGAAGAACGGGGGCTGCAGGATCGCCGCGGGGAACACGATTACGTTCATCGTCGGCTCATAGTAGGCGTTCACCGTCTGCGGGTTCATCAGCCACTCGTCCTTGTCGACAGGCTTGCCGGCCTTGCCCAGCTCGTAGCCCATCACGTACAGGGCCACGGCCTTCATGTTGTCGGCGAACACCGCATCCTCGTGCACGTCCAGCGCCGCGTAATCGCGCCAATGGTTCGTGTAACCGATCTTCGGCGTGAACTTGGAGAGCTTCTCCAACGCCTTCGCCTTCGTGTCCTCGCCCAGCCAATCCGAATTCGTGATCGACACGCGGTATGCGTCGATCAGATTCGCGACCAGCTGCTCCATGCGCTGCTTCGAGCTTTCCGGGAAGTGACGCTTTACGTATTCGCGGCCCACATCCTCGCCGCACACGCCGTTGACCATGCTCACGCCGCGCTTCCAACGCACACGCTGCTTCTTCTGACCGGACAATACCTTGCCGAAGAAGTCGAAGTTCGTCCTGTCGAACTCATGCGACAGGTAGGAGGCCGCGCCGACGATCATATGGACGCGCGCCCACAGCTTGAGGTCCTCCAGATCGGCCGCATCCCAGAACGCGTCGAGACCCGTCAGGAAGCTCGGCTCGTGCACGATCACGCGGCCGAAGATCGCGCGGAAGTCGAGCGGCTGCACGCTCGCCGCTGGCTTGGCGTCGTAACCTGCCTGACAGGCGTCGATCCACGCGCCGATGTCGAAGTGCGTGAGCATCGTGGCCAGATCGGCGAAATTGGTGGGATTGTAGGTCTTCACCGAATCGCGCGTCGCCACATTGTCCCAATGGTTCGCGGCGATGCGGGTCTCCACGTCGAGGAAACGGCGGGCCATGTCGAGAGCGGCCTCGCTCGGCGTCGGAATCGGCGCCTCGTCGGCATCCTCATCGGAGACGTCGCCGTGCGTCGGAATCTCGTCGTCGACATTCGGATTGTCCTCGGCCGCCGGCGCGTAGCCGGCGTTCACGAGCTGGGTGGCGACCATGCGCACGTACGCCTCGCGCACCGGCGCGTAATGGTCCTCACGATAGTATGCCTCGTCCGGCAGCAGCAGACCGGCCTGCTCGATGTGCAGGATGTTGTGGTCCGGATCGCCCGGATCGCCGTAGACGGCGACGCCGAGGATGTCCGAACCGCCCTCGGCGTTGAGCTCGCCGAGCGCGCGCGTCATCTCGGCCTTGCTCGTCACGGCGTCGATGATGTCGAGCGCCGGCTTGATCGGCGCGATGCCGGCCTTCTCGATCGCCTCGGTATTGAGGAACGAACGGTACAGGGCGCGCGACTTAGCACCCGGCGCGGCAATGTCGACGCCGGCCGCGTTCTCATCCTCGAGGATGTCGCGGATCTGGTTCTCCGCATCCTCGGCGAGCTTGTCGAACGAACCGTAGCGGGAACGGTCGTCGGGCAGACGATACGTGTCGATCCACGGGCCGTTCACGTAACGGAACAGATCGTCGGAAGGCTTGACGACGCCGGAGAACGACGCCGGGTCGATGCCGGACTTGAGCGCGCCGGCGGCGGTTGCAGATGTTTCACTCATAGGGCCAAGCCTAGTCGGTGCGCCGCCGGCGGGCCGTCAGACGCCCGCGAGCGGCTTGACGACGTCGGCTTGGCCGAGACGCGCGGACACCGCTTCGACGATCGCGTTCACGTTCTTCGTGTTCTTGCCGTAGTCGATGAGACCGAAATTCAGCTTCGACGTGACCGTGACCCACGTGCGGCCGTCAGGCCCCTGCGTCACCTGCGCCCACGCCTTCTCACCCCACGAGGTGAGACTGATGCCCTTGACGTATGTGACCGTCCACGTGTTCGAATCGGCCGCGCCCGGCTCGAAGCCGTCCAACGACTGGCTGATTTGCGCCAGTGCGTCGAACACCTCCTTCGGCTGCTGCGTGAACGCCACCGTGATCGACTTACCTGCTCCCCATCCCATGAGACACGCTCCTTCGTCGTCTCGTCGTTGCCGCACCGACTTCGTGCGTGCTCCTACTATCCCACGATTCCGCCGCGCCGACAGGGAGGCGGGCCGGCGCGGCGGATGAACAATGGGTGAATCATTGTGTGGGCGCCCTCGGGCTTGGAACCGCCCGCGGTTTGGGAACCACCCTCAGTCTCGCTACGCGAGCCAGCTCCCGCCAGCGGGAGCGGGACGGGCAGGGCGGGAGCTGGCTGGAGCGGGGCGGGGTGTATACCGCCCATTTCACCACTCCAGAGCGCGAGCCGGCTTCCGCCGGCTGGGGCAGTGACAGGGGGAGCGGGGCCGCTACAGGAGGACGATCTGACGGTTGAGGATCGCGTCGTTGTTCTTCGTCGGCACTGTCTTCCAATCGACCGAACCGAAATCGCCGTGACCCGCGTGACGGTCCACGTACTTGCGCATCCATTCGAAGCACTGCTGCGTCTGGATCGCATCGCTCAGGGCGCGGTGTTCCTCGTTCTCGGCGATGTCGAAGCGCTGGATCAGATCGAGCAGACGATGATGGCGTTCACGCGTGAACAGCGTGCGGCTGATCTGCATCGTATCGAAATCCACGCAGGAGAACGGGCCGTCCAGCACCTTGCGCGCGTTCCAGTCAAGGAAGCTCAGATCGAAGCGGATGTTGTGACCGATCAGCGGCTCGGCCACGGCCACGCCCGTTCCGGTCGTGATGCGTTCGTTGGTTTCCCCGCCGTTTTCTGTATCCTCCGCGCCCTGCGCGAGCCAGGCAACGAACTCGGGCAGCACCTGGTCGATCGGGTCGAGGCCCGCGACCATATCATCGGTGATGCCGGTGAGCTTCACCACCGCCGCGGGAATCGGACGCAGCGGGTTCACCAGACGCTGGAAACGGTCCACGATGCGACGGTCACGCACACGCACCGCGCCGATCTCCGTGATCGCGCAGCTGTTCGGGTAGAAGCCGGTCGTCTCCAGATCGAGCGCCACATAATCGGACGGGAAGCCCGCCACACGGGAGGAATCCGCGGCGGCTGCCTCGAGATCGGAATGCTGGTCGAAAACGGTGGTGCCGGAAACGGTCACGGCTGCTCCTTACTCACAAGGTCATATTCATCAAGTCGTATGCACTGGTCACGCGCGTCAGTTATGCGCGGGTCAGGCCGTTCACGCCGTCACGCACGCCTGCGCGGTCGCGGACCATCCGCTATCACGACGGCCTATCATGCGCACTCCATGGTAGACGAGCCACCGGGACACGGAACACCTGTACCGGTTCTCGCCGGCACCGCGTGTCACTCGCGGCATTGTACGGTCGCGGTGCCGGTGGCAACGCGGTCCGGCACGACAAAAGAAAAGCCCGGCGGGAATGCCGGGCTTTGAGAGAGAAGAAGAGAAGAAGGGGTTCAGTTATGTGGCCTTGAATGGCCTGAACCCATACAACCGCGCGATATTCAACGACATATGCGAATCATCTGGGAAAACCGTGTGAGATGCGGCGTCGTTCATGCCGGTATTCCCTTTCCTGGCCCGTCGAGACGGCGAACGTGCATGGTTTTGAGGCGAACGTGTATGGTCCAAGGTGTGACGTGTATGGTTTCCGAGGCCTTGTGCATGGTTCGGGAGGCCTTGTGCAGGCCGTTGGAACGAACGTGCGGGGTGCGGTGCTGAAGAGCGCTGTTACGGAGGAGTAGCTGCCTACGCAAAAGCCCGGAATTCCGACAATCCACGTTCCGTCTGCCGATGCGTGGATGCCGTTCTTCAGACCCACACCATACAGGTTGCCTCCACCGGACTACACGTTCATGTCGAAACCATGCAGGTTCGTGCCGAAACCATGCAGGTTGGTTCCTAATGCCCATTCGCGTCCTTAACCACACGCGTCATCCATATAATCCGGATTATTCGAACTGGCATCGGTCCCGACGACGGACGATATGATGCGCCGGCACCTCCTATAGTTGGAATGTCATGCTGCCGTCACCGGCAGACGGCGCGCAAACGGAGACGGCCAAAGCGAAAGGCGAGCAATGAAACGGATCGTGGCGGGAATCGTGGCGCATGTGGACGCCGGTAAGACCACACTCTCCGAAGCGTTGCTCTACCGCACCGGCGAAATCCGCAAACTCGGCCGCGTCGACCACGGCGACGCCTTCCTCGACACCGACAGCCTTGAAAAAGCGCGCGGCATCACCATCTCCGCGCATCAGGCGCTCGTCGACTACGGCGACCTGAAACTCACCCTGCTCGACACCCCCGGCCACGTCGACTTCGCCGCCGAAACCGAACGCGTGCTGCGCGCCCTCGACTACGCGATCCTCGTCGTCTCCGGCACCGACGGCGTGCAGGGCCACACCGAAACGCTCTGGCGGCTGCTCGCCCGCTACCAAGTGCCCACGTTCGTCTTCGTCAACAAATGCGACGCCGCCGGATTCGACCGTGGCGCGGCGCTCGCAGACCTGCGCCGCCGTCTCGGCGACGCGGTGTACCCGTTGCCGCTGCCCGGTTCGGCCAATGAAATCGATGACGAGCATGGTGGAATCACGGATGCTGCCGGCACTGGAATCGACGCTATGATTTCTGACGTCACCCCCGTCGACCTTGGCGACGCCGCCGAGGACATCGCCACGCTTGACGAATCCGCGATGGACGAATACCTCGAGACCGGTATGTTGACCGTCGGCACGCTGCGCGGCATGATCGCGAATCGTGAGTTGTTCCCCGTGAGCTTCGGCTCCGCGTTGAAGCTCGACGGCGTGAGGGAATTCCTCGACTCGCTCGACGCGTACACGCGCGAGACCGCGTGGCCGGATGCGTTCGGCGCGCGTGTGTTCAAGATCTCGCATGACGACAAGCACAACCGGCTCACCTGGCTGCGCGTGACCGGCGGCACGCTGAAGGCCAAGTCGATGGTCACGCTCGGCGGCGGTGCCAACACCGACAACGCGCCTGCTGATGCCGGCGACGCGACGACGGCTGAACCCACCCCCGAGAAGATCGACCAGGTGCGCGTCTACAACGGCGCGCGCTTCGAAATCGCCACCGAACTGCCGGCTGGCGCGGTATGCGCGGTCACTGGTCTCGAACGCACGTTCCCGGGTGCCGGGCTCGGTGCGGAGCCGGCGGCGGAAAGCCCCGAAATGCAGCCGGTCCTCACCTACACGGTGCTGCCTCCGGACGCCGCGGGCGCGACGGGCGACAAGACCGCCATGGGAACAGGCCCCGGCTACACTGCGGATACCTCCCAGACCGCCATCGGCGGCACCTCCGGCCCCGAGTCCACCGCCCCGACCCCACGCTTCGACGATCTCACCCTGCACAAGGTGATCGCCGCGCTACGTGAGCTCGAGGACGAGGACCCGCTGCTCCACGTCGTGTGGGTGGAACGGCTGCAGGAGCTCCACGTGCAGCTGATGGGCGCCGTGCAGCTCGAGATCATCCAGCAGACCCTCCACGACCGGTTCGGCCTCGACGTGGCGTTCGGCCCCGGTTCGATCCTCTACCGCGAGACCATCACCAAGCCCATCGAAGGCGTCGGTCATTTCGAGCCGCTACGCCATTACGCGGAGGCGCACATCCTGCTCGAACCGGGCGAACCGGGCAGCGGCGTCACGGTGGCGTCCGCGTTGAGCGTCAACGAACTCGACCGCAACTGGCAGCGGCTCATCCTCACGCATCTGACCGAACGCGAGCATCTGGGCGTACTCACCGGCTCGCCGCTCACGGACGTGAAAATGACGCTCGTCGCCGCCCGAGCGCACCTGAAGCACACGGAGGGCGGCGACTTCCGGCAGGCCACCTACCGTGCCATCCGGCAGGGGCTGATGGAGGCGCGCGCCGGCGTGGCCGGCCGCCCGGTCATCGGCGAGGACACGGCGCGGCCTGCGTACGAGTCGCCGGAGGAGGACGAGACGGACGACGGCGAGAACGACAAGGCCCGCGGCAAGGGCAGCGGCGGCGTCGGCGACCGCGACGTCGCCGCGATGGTGAAGGCCGTCGCCGCCGATCCGGGCAACTGCGTGCTGCTGGAACCGTGGTACCGGTTCCGTCTCGAAGTGCCGTCCGACATGATCGGGCGCGCGATGGCCGACATCCAGCGCATGTCCGGCACGTTCGAGGCGCCCGCGGACGACGGCGACTATGCGGTCGTCGAAGGCGAGGCGCCGGTGAGCGAGATGCGCGACTATGCGATGGACGTGAACGCGTACACGCACGGCCGTGGACGGTTCTCCGCCACATTCGGCGGATACAAGCCGTGCCATGACGCGGCGCGCGTGATCGAGGAGACCGCGTACGACCCGGAATCCGATGTGGAGAACACACCCGATTCGGTGTTCTGCGCGCACGGCGCCGGATACCCGGTCAAATGGTACAAAGTCCCCGAATTCGCCCACGTCGACTACGCGACCGCCCTGTAGAGCTCTTTCAGGATTCCTTTGTCAGGCTCCCCGCGTCCTACCAGATCTGCGGCCGCACGAACCCGTGGCGTTCGAGGAACCGCTGCACGTCGCGCAGCTCGTCCATGTTGATGGAGTGCGCCATGCCCGGGTACACGTGCTCGTCGAGCGTGCCGTGCGTGCGCCAGAACGCGCTCATCGCCGTCACATCCGACTTGGGGAAGATGTCGTCGATCGCGCCGTGGCCGTAGAAGACCGGCGGCTTCGCGCCCGCGCCAGCGAGCGTCGCGTCGCCGGGCAGGTCGCCGGGGGCGAGCCAGCCGGAGAAGCTGACGGCCGCCGCGTAGCGCGCCGGGTCGAAGCGCAGCATGTGCGCGGCGAGCAGGCCGCCCTGCGAGAAGCCCATCGTGACGACCGTGCGGTCGGCGGGGATGTTCGCGCGCACCCAGTCGTCGATCGCCTGCGCCGCCTCCTTCGCCTGACGGGTCAGGGATTCGCCCTCCGGCACGCCCTCGTGCGCCCAGTCGCCGAACCAGGTGCCGCCCATGCCGTAGGGGATCGGGGCCCTGAGGCTCGCGTAGTCGGCGGAACCGGCGCCGCAGTAGCGCAGCAGGTCGGGCAGATCGTATTCGTTGGAACCCCATCCGTGCAGCAGCACGAACACGGGGGAGCCGGTGGCGCCGGAGCCCGAGCCGGCGCCGTTCAGACGCGTCAAAGCCTTCGTGATCTTCATGCCTCCCAGTGTAGGCCGGCGGTAGCCTCGCCCCGCTCCCGCCGGCGGGAGCTGGCCCGCGAAGCGGGACTGAGGGTGGTGGACGCCGGTTCGCATCGGGACCACCCCCACCCGGCTGCCGCCGGGAGCCCCCGCCGGCGGGGGCGTGCGCGTGAATCCGCTGCTGCGCCGGGAGCCTTGCCGGTGGGGTGTGTGAGAAACCGGGCGTGCGAAGAACCGTGCGTGCGGGGAACCGTGCGTGCGGGGAACCGATCCGACGATAACAACCCATAAGGAAGCCGTATAGCAACGCCGTGGGATTACGCGAAAACGTTGGTTATGCTCGGTAGCAGCCGTGCGGGGAACGGCCCCGCGCAATGCCACGCGAACACGATAGGGGGTGCGCAATGACCAGGTTCAACACTCAGCTCGTCCACGGCCTTCCGGTCGGCGATAACGCCACCGGCGCCGTGAACCCGCCGATCTACAACTCCACGACATATGCCTTCGAGAAGGTCGGGTCCATGCCCCGCTACGATTACGCGCGCAGCGGCAACCCGACCCGCGAGTTCCTGGAGAACCAGATCGCGCAGCTCGAGCACGGCACGCGCGGTTTCGCGTTCGCGTCCGGCCTGGCCGCGATCCACGCCGTGCTGAGCGTGTTCAAGCCGGGCGACCGCATCGTCGTCGGCAAGAACATCTACGGCGGCACCTATTCGCTGTTCCATGAATACTTCGCCGACCGTGGCCTCACGTTCGACGCGGTCGACACCCATGACGCCGCCGCGCTGGAGGCCGCCGTCGCCGGCGACCGCGCCCAGGGCGTCCAGCCCGCGAAGGCCGTCTACTTCGAGGTACTCACCAATCCGCTGCTCGACGTGAACGACGTGCGCGCCATCGCGAACATCGCGCACCGTCACGGCGCGATCGCCATCGTCGACAATACGTTCGTCACCCCGTACCTGCAGCGTCCGCTCGACTTGGGCGCCGACGTGGTCCTCCACTCCGCGACCAAGTATCTCGCCGGCCATTCCGACGTGAACGCGGGTCTTGTGGTCACGCTCGGCGAGAAGATCGGCCAGCAGATCTACTTCGCACAGAACCGTTTCGGCGGCGTGCTCGCGCCGGCCGAATGCGACGCGGTGCGCCGCGGCATCCAGACGCTTGCCCTGCGTATGGACCGCCAGCAGGCGAACGCGAAGGCCGTCGCCCAGTATCTGCTCGCGCATCCGCTCGTCAAGACCGTCAACTATCCGGGGCTGCCCGGCCGCGAACGTGAGCTCGCCGCCAAGGGCCTGAGGGGCGCGGGCGGCGTGCTGAGCTTCGAGGTCGTGCCCGGCGTCGACCCGGCCGACGTGCTCGACAACCTGCACGTGTTCCGTCTGGCCGTCTCGCTCGGCGCGGTCGAAAGCCTCGCGGAGCTGCCGTGTCGCATGACGCATTTCGAACTGCCGCGCGAGGAGCGTCTCAAGGTCGGCATCACCGACGAACTGGTGCGCCTGTCCATCGGCATCGAGGATGCGGCCGACCTGATCGAGGATCTCGGCCAGGCGTTCGACATCGCCTACGAGCAGTACATCAGGCGTCACGCCGACGTCGACGTGTTCGGCGAACTCACCGCCGGCGTCCTCGCCTAGTCTCGCCTAGCGTTTGCGCTCCCGCCGGCGGGAGCTGGCCGCGAAGCGGACTGAGGGTGGTCTGGCGGGAAACGTACGCGCAACCACCCCCACCCGGCCATGCCGGGAGCCCCCGCCAGCGGGGGCGGTCTCTTGATTATGCGCGGCACGTCCTCGGCGGCCAACGGCTACCAGCGGGCGGTTTCCGTGGTCCGGCTATGGTCCAGCTGCGGCACGTTGGTTTTCTCAGATCAGCCCGTCCTCTTCGAGCGCGGCGGCCATGCGGTCGAACGCCTCGACGAGCAGCGGGCGCGGCATCGCGACGTTGAACCGCACGCAGCCGCGCCCGGCCTCGCCGCATTCGCGTCCGTCGGTGAGCGCCACGTGAGCGCGCTTCAGGAAATACCCAGCAGGATCGTCCAATCCGAGCGGCGAGAAGTCGAGCCATGCGATGTACGTGCCCTGCGGCCGCGCATACCGCACCGCCGAGAGCCGCCCGCGCATCGCGGCATCGACCACGTCGAAATTGCCTTTCAGATAATCGAGCACGCCGTCCAGCCATGCCGACCCGCCGTCATAGGCGGCGACCGCCGCATACGCGCCGATCGTGGCCGTCTGGTGTTCGGACATCTCCGCGTCGCGGATCCACATCGCCATATCCGCCGGATTCGTGAGGATCACCTGCGCGCATTTCGTTCCGGCGATGTTGAACGCCTTCGACGCGCTCGTCGCCGTGAACGCCTGCATCGCCGTGCGTTCGTCGATCGATGCGAACGGCACGTGCCGGGCACCATCGTAGACGAACGGCGCGTGGATCTCGTCGGAGAAGATGCGCACGTCGTACCGGTCGGCGAGCGCGGACAGCCGCAGCATCTCGTCGCGCGTCAGCACCTTGCCAATCGGATTATGCGGGTTGCACAGCACGAACGCGTGGCAGCCGCCCGCGAACGCGCGTTCGATCGCGTCGAAATCGAACAGCCATCCCGCGCCGTCGCCGCCGTCCTCGCCGTCACGCAGCATCGGAATCTCGATCACGTCGACGCCGCACAGTCCCGGCACGCTCAGGAACGGCATGTACGCGGGCGTCGGCACGACGATCGCGTTGCCCTCGCCGACGATCTCGTTCAGGAAGACCTCATACGCCTCCATCACGTCCGGCACGGTGCGGATGACCGCCGGGTCGACGGTCCAGTCGTAACGCAGCTGCCATGCGGCGCACGCGCGCGCCACCTCGCGCTTCAACGGGTCCGACAGGTAGCCGGTCGCGCCGCGCGTCGCCGCGTCGGCGATCGCGCGTGCGACGCACGGCGCGAGACCGAAGTCCATTTCCGCGATGAACGCGCCGATCGCGCCCGGGAACCGCGTCCACTTGTCCGAGCCGATGCGCGCGAGGTCGTCCGCCGTGAGCGCGTCGATCGCCGCCGCGTCGAACGCCGGCATGGTCGCGCCGCACGTGCGTGCGTGCGCGCCGCAGCCGGCGGTTCCGGCGGTGATGGTGTCGTGAGATTCCGTGACGTCGGCGGCCGTGCGCGCCTCGTCGATGATGGTGCCGTTCATGCTCATGGCGTCCATTGTCCGCGCGACGACGATGCCGTTCAACGCCGCCGCACCGAGGAATCGTGATGGCGTTCGCGCAATTGCTTATCGCGACGAACGTGACGGGCGCGGTAGACGCGACGCGGCATCGCCGTGACGTCACTGCGCGGTCAGATACGTGACCGCCGTGCGTTTGAGCTCGCGCACCAGCGCGTCCACCGCCGGGCGGTGGTCGCCGGTGCGCGTCACCACGCCCACTTCGCGTGTCGCGTAGTCGTCGGCGATCGGGCAGGCGACCAGATCCTCGCCCAGATTGATGTGCGTGTCGAGTTCCGGCACGAGCGAGACGCCCATGCCCACTTCGACGAGATTCTGCGTCGCCCAGTAGTCGTCCGTCGCATGGACGACGTCCGGCGTGAACCCGGCGCGCGACGCGAGTTTGACGAGATTCGCACGGCAGGTCGGACAGCCGGCGATCCATGATTCATCCTTCGCGGCCGCCAGCGAGACCGGCTTGCGGTCCTCCTCGTAGCGGCGCGCCACGTCGCTCGACCGGCGCACGAGCAGACGCAGCGGGTCCGCGCCGAGCGAATGGAACGTGAGGTCGTCGCCCAACGGGAGGAACGACGGGATGGAACTGTAGCGGAACACGGCGGCCGCGTCCGCCTTGCCGCGCGCCACTTGCACGATCGCCTCCGGCGGCTCCATCTGCGTGAGGCTCAGCTTCACGTCGGTGAACATGCCCAGTTTGACCACGGCGCGCGCCGCGATCGTCGAACAGATCGACGGCGGCGCGATCAGCGACAGATGCGAGTAGCGGCGTTCGCGATAGTCCTCCAATTCGCGCGAGGCGTGTTCGAGGCGTTCCGCGATCGACTCGCCGTGGCGGGCGAGCATCGCGCCCGTCGCCGTGAGCCGCACGCCGTGCGACGTGCGTTCCACGAGTGTCGTGCCGCATTGCGCCTCCAGCTTCTTGATCTGCTGGCTGATCGCCGGCTGCGACCAGCCGAGCGCCTTCGCCGTGGCCGAGAACGAACCGTAGCGTTCGATCTGCCACAGGGTGACCAGCGACTGCGGGTTCAGTTCCGTCATAAGCGACTCGATTCGTTGAGGATGGGTGGATGGTGCGGTGTGTGAGCGGTGTGTGGCATGGGGTGATGCCGTCGGCTAGTTTTCGTTCGTCAGATAGGTGTGTGCGGAAATGAACGAGGCGTGCTTCCCTCGGAAATCCACATCTCCACGATAGACCACGGAACGCTGTTCCGGCGGGATGCCGAGTCCGTCTCCCACGGGCGTGAGATTCTTGCAGAAATCATCGCGGGCCGTCTGTCCGGATTTGATTTCGATGAGCCGCGGATGCAGGGCGTCGGTCATGTCCATGAGGTCGATTTCCACGCCGTTGGTGTCGCGGTAGAAGAACAGGTGAGGCTCCTTGTCCGCGTTGAAGTACCGTTTGATGGTCTCCCCGATGATGAGGTTCTCGAACACTTCGCCGCGCTGTGGATGATGGATGAGCGTCTCCGCGCTGTCGATGCCGAGCAGGTAATTCAGCAGTCCGGTGTCGTGGAAGTAGAGTTTCGGTGTCTTGATCAGACGTTTGCGCGCGTTCGACGCGTATGGTGCTAGCAGGAAAACGATGTAGCTGGATGTGAGAATGGATAGCCACGCCTTCGCGGTTTTACTGCTGACACCGGCTTCCGCCCCCAGTTTGCTGAAATTGACGAGCTGACCGGCGCTCTGCGCGCACAGGCGCAGAAACGTGCGGAACGATTGCAGGTTGCGTACGTCGAGGATATCCGCCACGTCGCGCTGTATATAGGTGGTGATGTAGCTGCGGTAATACACGGATTCGGGGATGTCCACCTCGTACAGGTGAGGGTATCCGCCGCGGAACATGAACGCGTCGACGGTAAGCGAGGGGTTGGCCTGAGTGGCTTCGGCATAGCTCAACGGCAGCAGCTGCATGATGCCGACCCTGCCGGCCAGTGATTCGTCCACATGCTTGAGCATGAGAAAATTCTGGGAACCGGACAGGAGATATTGGCCCATGTCATGTCGTTCATCGGATGCGGCCTGGATTTCCGGGAACAGGTCGGGAGCGTATTGCGCTTCGTCGATGAACAGATGCGAGGGACGGGATCGGATGAATCCGACCGGATCCTCCTGTGCGCCTGTCCGGATGTTCCTGGTCTCCAGATTGAGATAGTCGTAATCAGGGAACGCATGGCGGAGCAGCGTGGATTTGCCGCTTTGCCTTGGGCCCATGACCGATACCACGGGGAACCATGTCGCCATCTGGCGTGCGCGTGCCGTAAGCGTGCGTGGGATCATCGCTGATGCCTTTCCTGCAGGTTCGTCGATTGCCGAGAATGGATATGTAGATTCGGAAGTGGGACTTATGATAATCGGGAAGTGGGACTTATGATAATCAGGAAGTGGGATTGCTGATGATTCATCAGTGGAAAGCATGCGGATTCATCAGTGGGCTGGTGTGGTTGCACGGCGCGATAATGTCCATGACGAAATCGTTCTCCGGCCTTGTACGCGATGTTGTGATCGATCGTTGAGCACTGTGAGCATGTGCGTCCAGAGACGAGAAGGTGCCGGGGGGCGTCTTCTCTCCGGGCCGCGGGCGGTAAGCCAGACGAATTCCAAGCATGAGGCGGTTTGCTCTCCGGTGCATATGTGCCGGCACTCGTGTCTACCGCTTATTCTGTTGGTATGACTTCAAAGACCATCGCGCAGATCCGCAACGAGGCTGCGGCGTCGCTTTCGCCGAAGCGGCAGCAGCAGTGGGAGCAGTTTCTGACTCCCATGCCCGTTGCCGAACAGGCGGTGGGTCTGTTCACTCCGACCGATGATCCGGTACGGATCCTCGACCTGGGTTCCGGTTCGGGCATTCTCAGTGCGGTGACAGCCAGCCGGTCGGCGAGTGGCAGCAGCGTCGTCGCCATCGAACAGGACACCGAGCTTGCGCGGGCTTCCGAATCATCGTTGCGTCAGGTCTGCGACGATGTCGAGGTCATCAACAAATCGGTGTTCGACGTGCTGCTGGATGCTCGGTTCGACCGCGTGATCCTGAACCCGCCGTATAAGAAGATCAGCCCGACCGTTATCTCCACAAGCGGCGGTGGCGTGAAGGTCACGAACCTGTACACGGCGTTTCTGGTGATGGCGATTCAGGCGATGGATGATGGCGGCGAGTGCGTCGCCATCATCCCGCGTTCATGGATGAACGGTGACTACTTCAAGGATTTCCGCAAGTGGATGCTGAACGAGTGCAGTCTCGACGTGCTGGCCGTATATGGGTCGCGTCACGAGCATTTCAAGGACATGAACATCCTGCAGGAGATCATGCTGGTGAAGATGTCCAAGCGTCAACAGGCCGAGAAGGTCACGGTGTATGCCGAAGCTTCTCCTGTCGAGCCGCTGGAAGATCAGCCGCATGAGTCGGTGGCGTTGAAAGCGTTGCTCATGGGGCGTGACCGCATCGTTCGCGTCCGGCAACAGGATCCGCGGCTATCCGGTTTCAAGACGATGGCCGATCAGGGTTTGTGGGTGTCCACGGGCAAACTGGTATGGTTCCGCAATCGTGATGTGCTGTCGGATGTCGAGGACCCGAACGGGCACCCGTTATATTGGTCGGATAACCAGAACGGCATGATGACCCTGCATCCGGTCGAGTGTGACCGCGAGCAGTGGGTGACCGAGAAAGCCGATACGCGCAATATCGTGTTGCCGGCTGGCAGCTATTGTCTGGTGAACCGTTTTTCCGCCAAGGAGCAGCAGCGCCGCATTCATGCGTCGTACTTGCATAGTGGCGTGGAGTTCGTGGCCGACAACAAGCTGAATTACGTGCATCAGGGCACGTCACGGCATACGGTGCCATTGGACGATAGAGTCGCGCGTGGCCTGACGTTGTGGTTGTCGTCCTCGATCGTCGATGAATGGTACCGGCAGGTATCCGGCAGCACGCAGGTCAACGCGACCGATCTGCGGCAGCTGCCGTGCCCATCGAAGGCTCAACTGGCTGTGTTGGCCGATAGCTTGCCTGTCGATAATGACGTAAGTCAGAGCCGTATCGACGAGACGATTGGAAGGCTGTTCTCATGGGTGCAAGCAAGCTGATCGATGAAGCGCTGGAAGCATTGCGTGATTTCGAAGTCGGCAAGGACCAGCTGAACGAGCGCAGCGCCATGACCTTGCTGGCGTTGCTGCATCTTAAGGAGAGCGATTCGTGGGAGCAGGCCACGAATCCGATGATGGGCACGCGGGCGATCATGGACTGGATTCGCGATGAGTTCGGCGTGGATTACAAGCCGAACACGCGTGAGACGATTCGACGATTCACACTGCATCAGTTCGTCATGGCCGGAATCGTCGAGGAGAACGCCGACCGGCCCGATCGTCCCATCAATTCACCGAAATGGAACTATCGTGTCACGGATGCGGCGCTTGAGGTGCTCCGCAATCACGATGCCACGGCGTTCAAGTCGGACCTTGAACGGTTTCTCCTTGAACATGTCTCCTATGCGTCGCTGATCGAAGAACGGCGCAATCTGCCGAAGACACCGGTGACGCTGCCGTCCGGTTCGGCGCTGGAGCTGTCGCCCGGAGGACAGTCGGTGCTCATCAAGGCGATGGTGGAGGAGATGCTGCCGCGATTCGCTCCCGGATGTCAGATCGTCTATATCGATGACACCGACCATAAGCATGGCGTGATTGATGCCGAACTCATGGACCAGCTGGGCATCGGTCTCAAAGCCCGTGAGAAAGCCCCCGATGTGATTGCATGGGACGCGAAGCGCGGCTGGTTGTTCCTCATGGAAGCCGCCAGCACGCACGGGCCAGTTGATGTGACTCGCAAGGCCGAGCTGCATGACCTGTTCACGGAGCAATGGGACAAGGTCGTGCTCGTCTCCTGCTTCCCTGACCGTAGGACCATGCAGAAGTATCTCGCCCTGATCGCTTGGGAAACGGAAGCGTGGTGCGCGGATACCCCCGACCATATGATGCACTTCGACGGGTCACGCTTCATGGGGCCATACGGGGATTAGGCCTCCTGTCGTGTTGTTCGGCCATGGCGTCGGGCGCGGATAGCGGTTCATAAACGGGGTGGATAGCGGGGATAGCGGTCCATAAGGAGGCCGTATAGCCACGCCGTGATTTCGCCTGTTGCGGCATGGTACCTTCTAGGTACACGCGGAAAACGCGTTGGAAACACAAGGATTCCGGCCGACGGGGGACGTTCGGGCGGAATCGGGGACAGGGGGTCACCATGAAAGGCACGAACCGTATCGGCATATCCGCCATACCATGTCGCACCGCACGAATGTGATGGCCTGCGGCCGGGGAACCAATCCTCCGGGCCGCGGGCGGTAAACCAGACGAATCCCAAGCATGGGACGGGCTTTCCGGCGTAAGGGGAGCCGGAAGACGATCATTTCCGTTCCCATCCCATGCGCAGGAGCCGGCGTCGCGGGACACCATACGAGGGGAATCCTCGCGACGATTCCGACTTCAAATCCAGCCGTGTACGCTGCAAGGCCCTGCGCGAGCCATACCCGCGCAGGGCCTTGGCGTGAGCACGCCGCGCGAGGAGTCGCGCGACGATCCGCAACGGCGCATCACACATCACGCATCACACGCACAGTCATCGCACAGTCATCACGACCGGCGACGACAACGACACATACGGGGACACAACACACTCATGGCACAGAACCAACTCTTCGACCTGACCGGTCAGGTGGCGCTCGTCACCGGCGCCGGCTCCGGGCTCGGTCGCGACGCGGCACGCGCGTACGCCGCCTCCGGCGCGGCCGTGGCGCTGCTCGACGTCAACACGGACGGCATCAACGCCTTGGAAAGGGAACTGACGGATGCGGGGCATCGTGCGCTCGCCATCACCACCGACGTAGCCTCCGAGGAGCAGGTGCGCGATGCGATTGACACCGCGAAGGAGACGCTCGGCGACATCGACATCGTCCTCAACGACGCCGGCATCTTCGCCCGTGACAGCGCCGAGACGTTCACCGACGAGGAGTGGGACCGCGTCTTCGCCGTCAACCTCAAGAGCATCCTGCTCACCACGCGATACGTGATCGACGGGTTCAAGGCACGCGGATACGGCAAGATCGTCAACATCTCCTCCGTGAACGCGCGGTACGTGGAGGCCGACGACACCTATGTGCGTGACTCCTACTATTCGTCCAAAGCCGCCGTGCTTGGTCTCACCCGAGCGCTGGCCGCACGATACGCCAAGTACGGCGTAACCGTGAACGCCATCGGACCGGGATTGTTCAAGACCGGAATCACCGCGAACAACTTCGAGGCGGAGGGCTTCGCCGAAGCCTACAACAAGGTCAATCCCTCCGGCCGTTACGGGCGCGACGGGGAACTGAACGGCACTGTACTGTTCCTCTCCTCCCACGCCTCCGACTACGTGCAGGGACAGTTCATCATCGTCGACGGCGGCTACTCGCTGGTCTGAGACCGGGCCCGAGACTCCGAGACATCAACGAGACATATACGGACAAAGGACAACCACATCATGGCGATTCTCAACTGGAACCTCAAGAAGACGGCCGCGGCGGCGCTCGCCACCCTGCTGGTCGTCGGCGGTCTGAGCGGCTGCGGCACCTCCGCCAACGCGGAGGAGAGCAACGCACAGACCATCCGCGTCGGCGTCGGCAACGCCTGGGCCCCCTACGACTATGTGGACGAGAACGGCAAGGCCGCGGGCTACGAGGTCGAAGTGCTCAAGAAGATCGACGAGAAACTGCCCGAATACAAGTTCGACATCCAGCCGGCCGCCTTCGACACGCTGCTGGTCTCGCTCGACGCCGGCAAACTGGATCTCATCGCGCACACGTGGCGTCTCAACGAACAGCGTGAGAAGAAGTACAACTGGACCAAGCAGTCCGATTTGCGCAGTGTGGTGCGCATCGTCACCTCGAAGAAGAGCAAGGTGAAGTACAACAGCATCGCCGACTTCGCCGGGCACTCCGTGTACGCGGCGGTGGGCGAGTCCACGTCGCAGCAGATGGAGGAGTACAACAAGCAGCACCCGGACAACCCGATTAAGATCGTATACGCCAACGCGAACGTCACCACCGAACAACGCTACACGGCGCTCGCGCAGGGCAAGGTGGATGCCTGGTACTGCCCCGAACCGGTCCTCAACGACATGAACAAGAACTTCGGCGGCGGGCTCAAGGCCGTCGGCAAGCCGCTGGAACAGAAGAACACCACGTTCTTCACCCAGAAGGGCGAAAAGCAGACCAAGCTCACCAACGCCATCGACGGAGCCCTGAAGGAGCTGCGCGCCGACGGCACGCTCAAGAAGCTCGGCGAGCAGTATCTCGGCGGCGACTTCTCCCAGCAGCTGAGCGCGTCCGAGGAGTACTGATGGGCGGCGAAGTGCAATTGTTCTCGTTCGATCGGCTTGAGAACGTGTTCCCCAAAGTCCTCGGGGCCTTGCCGGTCACGTTGCTCATCGTGGTGACGGCGCTCGCCATCGGAGGCCTGCTTGGTCTGTTCATTGCCTTCGTGCGCGTGCATCACATTCCCGTACTGGACCAGCTGGCCGTCGTCTACATTTCGTTCGTGCGCAGCACCCCCGAAATCGTCCAGCTGTTCATCGTCTACTATGGGGTGCCGCTCATCGCGCAGGCGCTGACCGGCGTGGACCTGAGCGCGGTCGAGGCATTGTACTTCGTGCTCATCGCCTTCGGCATCAACCAGTCGGCCTATCTCGCGGAATTGTTCCGTGGCGGTTTCGAGGCGGTCCCCGCCGGCCAATACGAGGCGGGTGATGCCGTCGGCCTGACCAGATTCCAGACGTTCCGCCGGGTGATCGTCCCCCAGGCCGTGCAGCTCATCATCCCCGGTCTCGGCATCACCATCATCGCCCTGTTCCGCAACACGTCGATCGCCGCCACGCTCGGCGTCGCCGACATGATGGGCAAGGCCGGTCTCATCGGCGCCGCCACCTACCACTATCTCGAACCGTATGTGGCGGCGACGGTGATCTTCCTCGTCATCAGCATCGCGTTGGAGCTGCTGTTCCGGCAGCTCAACAAGCGCGTGGTCTTCGGAAGGAGGCAGACGGCATGAGACCGTTCTCCAGTCAGCAGTTCGTCGACAGTCTCGTCGCCGCGAGCCATTTCATCCCGCAGACGTTGCTGCTCATCGCGGTGCCGTTCGTCGTGAGCATCGCGATCGGATTCGTCGTCGCCGTGATCCGCGTCTGGCGGATTCCCGTCCTTGCGCCGGTCCTCCAAGTGCTCACGACCATCATCCGCGGCATTCCCGTCTACCTGCTGTTGGTCATCGCCAACCTTCTGTACGACCTGTATTTCGACACGATCGCCGAGCATTTCGGATGGGCGGCGCGCAAATCAGGCGCGGGACTGCTGAACCTGTCCATCGTCATCCTGAGCATCGCGTTCATCCCGGCGGCCGCCGAATTCCTCCGCGGCGCGATGCTCGCAGTGCCGGCAAGCCAGTACGAGGCCGGCTACGCCTCCGGACTCACCCGGTTGCAGATCCTGCGCAGAATCGTGATTCCACAGATGATTCCCGAAGCCATCCCCAGCATCTCCAACATGCTGATCTCCCTCATCAAGGCGTCGGCGCTCACTAGCGCCATCGGCGTGATGGACATCCTCAACGAGTCCATCCGCTCCGCCAGCTACAACTACAACCTGCTCGAAGCGTATCTGGCCGCGGCCCTGCTGTACTGGGGGCTCGCCGTGGGCATCGAACTGCTGATGAAGGCCGCGGAATTGCGCGCCGGACGATTCAAAAAGGCGTTGGCCGCCTGAACCGGGCCGATGCGGAAAGCGAGACAGAACACCATGATCGAAATCCAGCATGTCAGCAAGTCATTCGGCGGCAACCAAGTATTGAAGGACGTCAGTCTGAGTCTTGAACACGGCCAGGTGGTCGCGATCCTCGGCCCGTCCGGCTCGGGCAAGACCACGTTCCTCAGGAGCCTCAACTTCCTGGAGCGCGCCGACAGCGGAACCCTGCGTCTCGGCGACGACGTCTACGACCTGCATTCCGCCAACAAGAAGCAGGTGCTTGAAGTCCGCCGCAAGACCGGATTCGTGTTCCAGCACTACAACCTGTTCGCCAACATGACCGCGCTGGGCAACGTCATGGAAGGACTCGTCACCGCGCGCAAAGTGCCGAAGAAGGAGGCGGAGCGCATCGCCAAGGAGGCGCTTGACAAGGTAGGGCTCTCCGACCGCTACGACTACTATCCCGCCCAACTGTCCGGAGGCCAGCAGCAGCGTGTGAGCATCGCGCGTGCCATCGCCACGAATCCCGAGGTGATCCTGTTCGACGAGCCCACGTCGGCACTCGACCCCGAACTGATCGGCGAAGTGCTCGCCGTCATGCAGGATCTCGCCCAATCGGGTACCACGATGATCGTCGTCACGCACGAGATGGGCTTCGCCCGCAACGTGGCCGACAAGGTGCTGTTCATGGAAGGCGGCGTCGTGGTCGAGGAGGGGACCCCCGACCGGATCTTCAACCATGCCAGGCAGGAGCGTACGCGCGAGTTCCTGCAGCGCGTGAGCGGCGTGCCGGCCGCCTCCGGCATCCCGGTGGCCACCGCCAAGGCTGCCTGAACGCCGGCCTCCTATATCGCGCATATCCGAGACATACCGCAGAAGGGGATAAATCATGACCATCGCCGACGAAACGACCGCGGTGAAGCGGCAGACCACCACCGCCGTGGACGCCGCGCTGCACGAACTGTACGACGCGCTGCCCGAAGGCGTCATCTCCGTATGGGGCGACGACATCGCCGCGCACGCGCAGGACTTCTCGATCTTCTCGCCGCACCGCACGTCCGCGTTGCTCCTGCCGGAGACCGTGGATCAGGTGCGGCGGATACTCGCCATCGCCAACAAGCATGCGGTGCCGGTATTCACGTGGGGGCGTGGAACCGGCATGGCGGGCAGCGCCACACCTACGCGCGACGGCTTCATCCTGTCCACCGAACGCCTCAACCGCATTCTCGACATCAACACGGTCGACGAGACCGTCACCGTCGAAGCCGGCGTCATCACCGCGGACATCAACAAGGCCGTCGAACGATACGGACTGTTCTACGCGCCCGATCCGGCCAGCGCCGCGATCTCCAGCATCGGAGGCAACATCGCCACCAACGCCGGGGGATTCCATTGCGTCAAATACGGAGTGACCAAGGATTCCGTGCTGTCCCTCACCGTGGTGCTCGCCGACGGCAGCGTCATCACCACCGGGCGCCACACCATCAAGAACGTGTCCGGGCTCGACGTGACATCCCTGTTCGTCGGGTCGGAGGGGCTGCTGGGCGTGGTCGTCCAGGCCACGCTGCGACTGCGTCCGCGTCCGACCACCACCGCGACGGTCGTCGGATTCGTGCCGCGCATCGAAGACACCGGCAAAGGCGTGGAGGCCGTGGTCGGCAGCCGCGTGCAGCCGTCGGTGTGCGAGATGCTCGAATTCCTGCCGCAGATCCGTGAATCCGCGCGGTTCGCGCCGGTCGTCGGCGACGCGCAGTGGATGCTGCTCATCCAGACCGACGGCGAAGGCGCGGCCGCGGACGCCGCCAAGCTCACGGCCGCATTGGAGAGCGTCGGCGCCACCGCGGTACAGGTCACCGATCCGGACGAGGTCGACTGGCTGTTCGAACTGCGCCGTTCCGGAAAACCGTATCCGACCGACGCGTGGCTCGCAGGCGGCGACGTCGCGGTGCCGCTGTCGAAACTCGCCGGATTCCTCGCAACGATCACCGGCATCGCCGAACGACGCGGATTGACTTACCAGATCGTCGCGCACGTGGGCGACGGCAACCTCCACTCCGCGTTCTTCGCGCCGAAGAGCGAATACGACACCTATCCGGAGATCCTCAACGAGGCGCATCGCGAAATGGTCCAGGAGGCGCTCGCCATCGGCGGCACCCTCACCGGGGAGCACGGCATCGGTCTGGAACTGAAGGCGTACCTCGCCGACCAGATCGGCGAACGCAATCTCGAACTGCAGCGCGCCATCAAACGCGTATACGACCCGAAGGGGATTCTCAACCCCGGAAAGTGGCTGTGACCATGGCAGAGTATTCCGCACTGTTCCGGCGTCTCGACGCCAAGTCGCCGTTCTCGTCCGGCAACGACATCGATCCCATCGAAACCAAGCTGCTGCCGTTCGACATCGGCATCCCGGATCTCTCCCTGCTCCCCGGCGACGATTACGCACGGGCCGCGGCCGAAGTGTTCGGCGGCCCACGGTTCAATGAAGCGGTCTCCTATTCGGCGTACGAGGGCATCACACGGCTACGCGAACAGGTGGCGCTGCGCCGCCATACGAACGTCGAGAACGTGTTCATCACGACCGGCGCCACGCAAGGCATCTTCCTGACCATATCCGCGTACGTCGATCCCGGCGACGTGGTCGTGGTCGAGAATCCCACGTTCCCGTTCGCGTTGAAGGCGCTCAGGCTCGCCGGCGCGGATATCCGCACCGTACCCACCGGACCGCGGGGATTGGATGTGGATGCGTTGGAGGAGCTTCTCGAATCCGGTGTGAACGTCAGACTCGTCTACACGGTGTCCGACTTCCAGAACCCCACGGGCGTGACCTTGTCCGCCAGGTCCAAGGCGCGACTGCTGGATCTGGCGGAACGATACGATTTCGTCATCGCCGCCGACAGCCCGTACCGCGACCTCTGGTTCGACCAGCCGCCGGCGGAATTCCCCCAGGAAGAGCGTGAGCTCAAGGACGGAGGCCATCTCGTCGAGATCGGTTCGTTCTCCAAAACGCTCGGCCCCGGGTGGCGCGTCGGCTGGAACATCGCCGACGCCGCCACGGTGGAACGCTTCGCCGCCTACCGCACCAGCGCCGAAGTCCATCCCTCCGGAGTCGCCCAATCCATCGTCTCCACCCTGCTCGGATGGGACGGCTGGTATGACGGGCTCGTCGCGAAACAACGCGAAACCTACCGGCGCAAGGCGTACGCCCTCTACGACACCCTCATCGACGTCTTCGGCGCGGACATCGTCGTAAGGCGTCCGGAAGGCGGATACTTCCTGTGGGCGCAGTTCCCGGAACGGTTGGATCCGGCGGCTGACGGGCGCCGTCGGGAACTGGCCCGACGCAACGTCCGCGTCGTGCAGGGCGACTCCTTCTATCCGTACGACACCGGGTCGCGGGCGTTGCGACTCGCGTTCTCGTTCCTCCCCGAAGAGGACCTCATCGAAGGGTCACGGCGCATCGGCCAGTCATTGCTCGGCTGAGTCGTCGATCGGACCGGCTCCGGTTTCCTTTCCCGTCGCCTCTTCACCCATCATCATTCAACCCATACGGTCGTTTCGGCCATGCACAGCGCCGGCGTCTCATGACTGCGCGCATCGCATCACGATCCACACCACGACAACACAGGAGTTCAGCCATGGCGGACACCATCATCGACAGCACCCGTCCCTTCGACTATCTGAACGAGTTCCTCGGACTCGCACGTTCCGGCGCGCAATGGCTGGAAACGCACGCCAAGCGCGATGAAGACGGCATCTACTGGGACTACGAGCCGGAGGCGGGCACCCCCGGCGGACACTCATTGTTCAGCGGCGACGGCGGAGTGGCGTTGGCGTTCCTCCAGCTTTGGCAGGAGACCGGTGAACGGCATTATCTGGATGTCGCCGTCGAGCAGGCCGAAGCACATGTGAAGCGGTACCGGCGTGGCACGTTGGCCCCGGAACGGGCGCAACGCGGTCTCGCCGGGCTGGAGAAGATCCCGGGCAACGAGTGGAGCTACTATCTCGGCGTCACCGGTCCCGCCTACGTCGTGCTCGAAGTCGGACGCAACGCCGAACGGCGTGATCTGGTCGACGCGGGACTGGCGATCCTCGACGACGTCATCGCACATGCACAGCCCGCCGGAAACGACGGCGAAGGCGTGCAATGGTCCGGAGAACCGGGAATCCTGCTCGATGGCGGCATCATCGTCGTGCTCGCGTGGGCGTATGAGACGTTCGGGCGCAAGGAGTATGCGACGGTCATCGAGCATGCCGCCGAAGCCGTGCTCGCCAAAGCGATTCATCATGGTGAGGACGGGCAGGGGCATGCCGTCCTCTCCTGGCAGGGCTTGAACTCCACCACACTCGGCGCGCCGGCCTCCGTCGAATGGCCCGGATTCGAATTCGGTACCGCGGGCGTCGGCTTCCTGCTCACGCGCGCATGGCAGGTCACCGGACGTAGGGAGTTCCTCGACGCCGCGCTCGCCGGCAAAGCCTACCTCGACTCCATCGCCGTACCCGTGGGGAAGGGGCGTCTGATCCCGTACCGCACGGACCGCGGCGACCTGTTCTATCTCGGCAACTGCCACGGTCCTTCGGGCACGTCGCGCTTCGCGCAGGAGCTGGCCGTCGCCACCGGCGAATCGCAGTACCTCGATTGGCGTGACGACCTGTACCGCGGGCTCGTCGCCACCGGTGCGCCGCAGACCCATTCCGTGGGTTACTGGCACACGTCCACGTTGTGCTGCGGCACGGCGGCCATCGCGCACTTCGGCATCGCGCTCTGGTCGGCGACCGGCGGCGACGCGCATCGGGACTTCGCCTTGGGGGCTGCGCGGCAGCTCGCCGGCGAATCCTTCCTGGAGAACGGGCCGGCGCACTGGCCGGACGCGTTCGTGCGCGTCGAACCGGATTACGTGTCGTCGCGCAGCTCCTACCTGGCCGGTGTGGCAGGCATCGTCGCCGTGCTCGTCGAGGCGGCGCGACTTGCGCGCGGTGCGAAGCCGTCCCTGCGCCTGCCGGAGGATCCCTACCCGCGCGAGGCGTAAGGAAGACGTAGAACGCTCGTAGGCATTCCCTAGCGCACATTTCTTAGGTACATCGGTCATTTCTTAGGTAGGTATTCCCGGCGGAGCGGGGCCGGAATCAAGAGGATTCCGGCCCCGTTTTCGCGACGGAGGTACCTAAGAAGCGTCGGATGTGCCTAAGAAACGCGCAAAGGGACGGTGGCAAGCCGGGAACTCCGCCGAGTTCACCTCCGACTTCGCGGCGCCATGCACGAAACCGACGGTATGGCGCCACCGGATTTGCCACGAAACCGACGGTATGGCGCTGCCAGCTCTTCCCATGACCAACCCCATAACCAACCCTTATAGTCGCGCACCGGAAATCGCGATACCTGTGCGACGATTCGCGAGTACGTTGTCTGATAGCGTTCGAAACAGTGTTATCGCGGGCGGTCGGATCATGCCCGCCGATTCGAGTCGGTGCCAAGTGAAGGGAATCATCCATGGCGGTCAATGTGTCGGTCAATTCGGGTAACGGCAAGTCAGGCGGTGCGGCGGCCTCCACCGCAACCGCCTCCACTGCAACCGCCATCACCGGCGAGCTTCCCGCCGACGCGGCCTTCGCCACGCGCGCCATCCACGCGGGCTACGTCCCGGCCGACAACGGCCGTGCCGCCGTGCCGCCCATCTACGCGTCCGCCGCATTCGACCTGGGCGACGCGTCGCGCGGCGACGCGCTCGCGGCCGGCGAACTCGACGGATTCGAATACTCGCGCGTCGCCAACCCCACCGTCGACGCGTTGGAACGCCGCGTCGCCGCGCTCGAAGGCGGCATCGGCGCGGTCGCGGTCGGTTCCGGCATGGCGGCCGTCACGTACGCGCTCATGTGCGCGGGCGAGGGCGGCGGCCGCATCATCGCCCCCTCCAACCTGTACGGCGCGAGCGTCGACGCGCTCGGCGACTTCCTCCCACAGTTCGGCATCCACACGGATTTCGTGAAGAACGTGAACGACCTCGACGAGGTCGCCTCGAAGATCGGCCCCGACACGCGCGCCATCTTCGCCGAGACCGTCGCCAACCCGTCCACCGAGCTGCTCGACATCGAACCGTTGGCGCGTCTCGCGCACGAGCATGGCGTCGCGCTCATCGTCGACAACACGGTGCCCACGCCGTACCTGCTGCGTCCGATCGAATTCGGCGCCGACGTGGTCGTCCATTCGACCACGAAGGGCATCACCGGGCACGGCAACGCGATCGGCGGCATCGTGGTCTCCGGCGGCACGTTCGATTGGGCGAACGGCCGGTTCCCGCAGTTCACCGCACGCCAGCAGGTCATCAGCGACGACCGCAACGGCGAATGGCACAGCTTCGCCGAGAAGTACGGCAAGGCGGCGTTCATCAAACGCATCCGCATCAAGTACCTGCGCACGTTCGGCGCGGTCGCGAGCCCGTTCAACGCGTATCTGTCGCTCGTCGGATTGGAGACGCTGCCGCAGCGCGTCTCGCGTCAGGTCGAGTCCGCGCGACGCATCGCCGCGCATCTGACGCGCACCCCGCACGTCGTCAAGGTCAATTACTCCGGTCTCGGCAACACGCCGCAGTTCGATCTGGTCGGCAAGTACTTCCCGAACGGCGTCGGTCAGATCCTGTCGTTCCTCGTCGACGGCAGCGCCGACAACGTGCGCCGCATCATCGACGGCACGCGGCTGTTCTCCTACGTGCCGAACATCGGCGACGCGCGTTCGCTCATCGTCGATCCGGCGCACATCACGCACCGCGAGGTGCCGGCCGAGGCGCGCGTCGCCGCCGGCGTGACCGACAATCTGATCCGACTGTCCATCGGACTGGAGGACGCCGCCGATCTGATCGCCGACCTCGACCAAGCCATCGCCGCCGCCTACTGACGCGCGTGCCGCCCGTGACGCACGTCGTGCGCGCGGGCGGCTTCACGCGTACAGTAGCGTTACGGAAAACGGATGATGACGAGGGGAGCGGCGGACATGACGGCATACATGGACCACAAGGATTTGGCGAACGAGACGATCGACGAGACGCGCACGCGCGAGATCGCCGACGGCGTCAAGCGCGTGCTCGACGGCATCGCGGCGGCGGAACAGGCCGCCGGGCGCGACGCCGGCTCGGTGAGGCTGCTCGCCGCGACGAAGACGCGCGACGTGGGCGAGATCATGGCCGCGATCGACGCGGGCGTGCGCATGATCGGTGAGAACCGTCCGCAGGAAGTGCAGGCGAAGGCCGAGGGATTGGCGCGACAGTGCGCCGCACGCGGTCTCGAACTCGGCCGCGACGTGCCGTTCCACCTGATCGGCCAGCTGCAATCCAACAAGATCGGCAAGGTGCTGCCCGTCGTCAACACCATCGAATCGGTGGATTCGATCGAACTGGCGGAGAAAATCGCCCGCCGCGCGGTCATGCGGAACATGACCGTCGGCGTGCTGCTCGAAGTCAACGAATCCGGCGAGGCGTCGAAGTCCGGATGCGCGCCCAGCCACGCCATCGACCTCGCCAAGCGCATCGGCGCGATGGGCGGACTGGAGCTTCAGGGGCTGATGACGATCGGCGCGCACGTGGACGACGAGGCGACGATCCGCGCCGGATTCGCCCACCTGCGCCGCACCCGCGACCAGATCCTCGCCTCCGGCGCGCAAGGCACCGAAGGCTGCACGGAACTGTCGATGGGCATGACGCAGGACATGGCGATTGCCATCGAAGAGGGCTCGACGATCGTGCGCGTCGGCACCGCCATCTTCGGGCCCCGCGCCTTCATCTGACGGGAAGGTGGCCGATCAGGCCTCCAGCGTCTCCTTGATCGCGCCGACGAAGTAGTCAAGGTCGGCGGGCTTGCGGGAGGAGATGAGCTTCCATCCGTTGTTGTCGTCGACGTGCAGCTGCTCGTCGACGTAGTGGCCGCCCGCGTTCTCGATGTCGGCGGCGATGTAGCGGCACGGCGCGGCGGTCTTGCCGGCCACGAGGCCCGCGTTCACCAGCAGCCATGCGCCATGGCAGATCGTCGCGATCGGCTTGCCTTCGTGCGCGAACTCCTGCGCGAGCGTGATCGCGTCCTCGTTCACGCGGATGCGGTCCACGTTGCAGGTGCCGCCGGGCACGACCAGCAGGTCGTAGTCGGCGGCCTGCACGTCGGAGAGCGTCGTGTCCGGGGTGAGCGTCTCGCCCTCGTAACGGTCGTGCTGCACGGTCTCGCACGGCGCCAGCTCGGTCGCGGCGAGCGTCACCTGCGCGCCCGCGGCCTTGAGGTCGCGCAGCGGACGGGTGAGCTCCGTCTCCTCGATGCCCCAGTTGTTGACGATGATGAGAACCTTCTTATCCGCGATGGCCATGATGAGTCCCTTCCATGGGTGGCCGCCGGCGTGTTCGTTCCTCGGACATGCCGGCGGCTGATGTGGTTGCTTGCCGTATCCCATTATGCCGTGCCCCGGGCCGCGCGCGTCCGTCCGCCGCGCGGTAAGCTGAGGGAGAAGCATCATCATCCGGAACGCGTCCGAGACGGTTCGGCGATGATCCGGCGAGTCGACACGGTCGACGAGGAGGGGCGCAATGACCGAACCATACAACGCGAACCCGTACGGGGGCGATCCGCACGGCGGCGGGAATCCCGACGCGACGATACTGGACGGGACCGTTCCCGACGGCGCGAATGGGAACGGCGCGAACAGCGCCCCTGCGCAGGTGCCGTACGCGCCGTACGGCGGCGGATACAACCCGTACACGCAGACCGCCGCGCCCGTGCCGCCCGCGTACGGCGGCACGCCGGGCGGCGCGTATGGCGGTGTTCCGGGCGTGCCCGCGGGGCCGTACCAGCCGTACTACCAGCCGGAACCGCGCTGGAACGCGATGGCCATCGCCGGGTTCATCGGCTCGCTGCTGTTCTCGATTGTTGGCCTGGTCCTCAGCATCATCGGCCTCGTTCAGATCAGACGGACCGGCGAGAAGGGCAAGGGGCTCGCGATCGCCGGCATCATCATCGGCGCCTTGTTCACCGCGATGTGGATCGCGTTCATCGTCCTGTTCGTCGTGCTCATCGCCAACGCGTCGTCATCGTCGTACGACTACGACTATTCGTACGACGACGGCGACGACGGCTACGGGTATTACGACGACGGCGACGACGTGATGGACGCCGCCGACTGTCTCGCCGCCGCGCCGGACAGCGCGACCGCGCGGCTGGACGCGATCATCGCCGCCACGTATGCGGGACTAGACTGGGCAGCATGAGAATCGCACGTTTTTCATTGAATGACACGCCGCGATACGCCTTCGTGCAGAAGGATGAATCGGACGGCAAGGATTATCTCGTCGAACTCGACGGCCACCCGCTGCTCGGCGGCAAGGTCGCCCCGACCGGCAAGCGCTACGCGCTCGACGCCGACGGCATCCGCCTGCTTTCGCCGGTCCTGCCGAGCAAGGTGTACGGACTCGCCAAGAACTATGAGGCGCACGCGCAGTACATGCACGAGGCCGGTCACTCCGAGATCTCGCACGCCCCCGAGGACATGGTCATCTTCACCAAGCCGTCCACTTCGGTGATCGGCCCGGACGATCCGATCGTGTACCCGGCCTGCTCGAAGGACATGAACTTCGAGCCGGAACTCGCCGTCGTGATGGGCCGCGTCGCCAAGAACGTGCCGGTCGAGAAGGCCATGGACTACGTGCTCGGCTTCACCTGCGTTAACGACGTGACGCTGCGCGACCTGCAGGGTCTCGACCCGACGTGGACGCGCGCCAAGGGCTTCGACACGTCCTGCCCGCTCGGCCCGTGGATCGTCACGCGCGACGACGTGAACTGGAAGGACGCGAAGATCTCGTTCACGCTCAACGGCGAGGACGTGGCGATGGCGTCCGGCACGACCGCAAACCTCATCCACGGCATCCCCGAGCAGATCGCCGCGATCAGCTCGTTCTCGACGCTCCTGCCCGGCGACGTCATCATGACCGGCACGCCGAACGCCTCCGGCCACCTCGACCCCGGCGACGAGACCATCGTCCACGTCGAAGGCGTCGGCGACCTGCGCAACGTGATCGTGCGCGCGTAGGCGGGCGAAGTCCTGCGACGATGAGGGCGCCTTCCCAGCTGGGAGGGCGCCCTTTCGCATGCCGGCGGCTTGCGGACGGATGCCGGCGATGACGCCGGATAAGGGGCGAACGCGCCGTTGTGTCTACCGGGGGGGGGGGATGCTGGTTTTCAGCCATCGAGGGCTTGATATGAGGGAGAAGGTACCGTATGCCATTCAATTTCATCGATGTGGTCCGCTACGGCGGCGGCGATACCAAGGACATCTTCGCGTGGAGGCATCCGGGCACCGAGCTCAAGGCCGGCACCAAGCTCACGGTGATGCCCCATCAGATCGCCGTATTCGTCAAGAACGGCCGGATAGCGCAGACGTTCCGCGAGGGTGCGCACGTCATCGAAGGCAACAGCGCGCCGTTGCTGACGGGCGTGACCAAGATGTTCACCGGCGGGGTCAACCCGAACGACGCGCGCGTGTACTTCATCAATCTCACCGACAAGACCAATGTGAAGTGGGGCACCCCTTCGCCGATCAACATTCCGGTGGTGGGCAACGTGGGGCCGCGCAGCGGCGGCCTGACCCTGCCCGCGGGGGCCAACGGCGAATACTCGATCGCCCTGTCCTACTTCGATCCGGACGTGTATTCGGGACCGCAGACCGAGCAGGCCAACGCCGCGCACATCGATGCGTTCTTCCACCAGTTCGTTTCGGACCGTGAAGTCACCTCCGTGGATGACGTGGTGGCGGTGCTGCGGCAGAAGATCAACGAGATCATCGGCGACGAGCTGGGCAAGGTGCTCATCGGCTCCGGCATTCAGATCAACATGATCGACGCCAGGAAGTCCGAGATCGCCGACGAGATGCGTCGTCGTCTTCAGGAACCGTTCGCCCGTATGGAACAGCAATACGGCGTCAGGGTCTTCGATTTCATGCTCAACGCGATCGTCATCGACAAGTCGAGCCGCGCCTACCTGCAGTACGCCAAGCGCGCCCAGGCGTTCGAGGACCAGGTCAGCGAGGCGGAGGCGCGTCAGTACACGGGCGTCATGGACGCCCAGACGAAGCTCATGCGGGAGCGTCTCGACGCGATGGGCCGCATGGCCCACACCGACGCCAAGGCCTACGACCAGAACCAGCGTGGATACACCTTCCAGCAGGAGCACACGTTGGACGTGCTCCAGACCGCGGCCGGCAACACCGGTTCCGGTTCCGATCTGATGAACGGCGGCATCGGGCTGGGCGTGGGCCTCGGCGTGGGCGGCTCCCTCGTCAAGGGGCTGAACTCCGCCATCTCCTCGCTGGGCGTGACGGACTTCACCCCTGCGGCCGCATCCGGCACGACGGCCGCATCCGGTGCCGGCGCGTCCGGCGTGGGGTCGGCGGACGCGAGCCGGCGTCAGCCGCCGGCGCATCAGCCGTTGACCCCCGACGCCGCGGCTTCGGACGTCCAGGCCGCGACGGCCGCGGCCGCGGCGCAGGCCGCCTCCGTCTCCCGACCGGTGCAACCGGCTCAGTCGGCCCGGCCCACGCAAGCCGAACGGCATGCGCAACCCGCGCAACCCGCGCAACCGGTGTCGGACCCCATCGAGGCATTGTCCACGTTGAAGAAGGCTCACGACCTGGGTCTGATCAGCGACGACCAATTCGCCGCCAAGCAGCAGGAGATTCTCGCGCGCATGTAGGCATCGGCCGCCCGGCCGCCCGTTCCATGCCATCCGAGAGCACAAGAGCACAAAAGCAGGAAAAGGAACCATCCATGAACAACAAGCAACCCATCATCTTCGCCGTGCTGGCCACGGTCGTCGTCGACGTCATCATGCTCGTCATCCCGCATGCCAACGTGCTGTCGTTCTGGCTGGCGTTCGTCATGCTCACCCTGAGCGGCCTGGCGTTCCTCATCCCCGCGCTGGTCCGGCCCGCCACCGATTACACCACGCGTCTGCCGGCGTTCGTGGCGCTCGGCGCGAATTACGTGCTGCAGATCGTGCTCACGTTCTTCTCCAACACGGGCTGGTGGCGCGTCACGCTGATTGTCGAGCTGCTTGCGCTGTTGGCCGTCAGCGGCATCGCGTTGGCCGTCTCCTACACGGAACGGCGCAATGACGCGGCCAACGCATACTACGCGCAGGATTCCGCCAACCGGTTCACGCCCAAGCAGGGCGGCTTCTGATGAAGGCGTTGTTCGCCAAGCGGTTGTTCGTGCGCCTGGCCACGGGCGTATGGATCGTGGTGGCGGCATGGCTGGTGCTCGCGTCGTTCGGGGTGCTCACGTTGCAGGGCATGACGTTCTTCGTGAACCAGCCGGGGGTCGCCGAACAGTTCGATCCGCAGACGGTGGCGGTGTTCCGCGGCATGTCCGCGTTCTTCGACGGCGTGCTGCCGGTCTACGTGCTGCTGACGGTCACCTCGCTGCTCGGCATGGCCTCCACGATGACCATGTCGCAGGACATCCGCGACACCTATAGCCATCGCACCTATACGCTGACCTCCGCCAAGATCGCCGCGAACATGGGGTATGAGCCGACGATGGCCCGCACGCGCGAGACGCTGGATCGCACCATGGGCGCCGCGTCCGGGGTACCCGGGGCTTCGGTCCCCGCCGGCGCGCCCGCAGACGGCATGCCTGCTCCGCCGTACCCGCCATATCCGTCGCGTCCATCACGTAACGGGGAGGCGTCATGACCGTATCCGGATCATCGATGGTCGTCACCATCGTGCTGCTGTTGCTGGCCACCATCGTCATGCCGGTCGTGGCCGTCATCCTCATCGTCAAGCTGGTGAAGCGGTCGTCGGCCATCGCCGGCGCACGCTTCAAGATCTGGTACTTCCTGCTGCCCTGCGGCGCCATATTCCTGCTGTCGTGGGGGTACGGCACGTTCACGGACGGCGGGACCGTGAACACCGTCAAAGGTCTGGTCGGCATGGGCGCCGGCATCGTGCTGATCCTGCGTTGCGTGTTCGAGGAGTGGCGTGACGCGGCCGCCATGCTGGCCACCCGCCGGGAACTCGATCGGCGCGTGGACCGTCGCATCGCCGAGGAGACGCGGTACTCCACGGACATGCATCGCGCGGCCGGAGTCAACGCCTCGGACATGGACAAGGCGGTCGTCTGCCCGTCCTGCGGCAGCGAATGCCTCCTGCCGATGGGGCACGCCATCCTGTGCGCCGCCTGCGGCAATCCGATCTCGTTCGCCGCGCAGGCGACGGCCACCGCCACCGGCATCGTCGGACGCGGCGTCGCACACGATGACGAGCTGCTGCGGGACGGCGTCGGCGTGACCGAACGCGACCTGGGTACGTTGCGTCCGGTGCATGCCGTGGACGGCCGTGCCATCTGGGGCGACGCCGCCGACGTGACGTTCCGCTGCCGCCGGTGCGCCGCGACCGTCCAAGGACGCGCCGATCGGCCGCCGGCGTGTCCGCGTTGCGGCCGTCCGCTGACGGTGTCCGACATCGTCGCCGACCGTTACGGCGCCACCGCGCAGGTCGATTCCGCGCGGGCCGCGGCGGCGTCCGCGGTCGCCGCCGGCGGCCGCGTGACGATCGTCTGTCCGACATGCGGCGCCGTGGGGAGCGGACCGCTCAACCGTCCGTACACGTGTGCGACGTGCGGGCATGTCATCGGCGAGTCCGACGTGCCGCGGTGCGTTCCGCCAAGGGGAGGAGATGTGCGATGAGCGCCTTCGCCAATGGGCCCGTGCGGCGTCCGCAGCCTGCTGCCGGGCCGGCGCCGACCATCCGCAAGGGTCGTCCCGAGGACGACGTGCAGCTGACCGCGCGCCAACGCGACCGCAAGTACCTGCGCGCGTACGGCGTGCTGTCGGTGCTGTACGTGGCGTTGGCCGCCGTGACCGTCGTCGTGTTCCGCAAGGCCGTGTGGGGCGACGCCCTGGTGGGCGCCCTGCAGCCGATCGTGGGTGACGACGTGTATACCGACTACGGGCGGTATATGATCACCGGTGTCAAATGGGTGTTCACCGTGGCGCTGGCTATACTGCTCGTGGTGCCGATGATCACGGTCCTCGCCGATTTCATCCGGCGCGTGATCCGCCGCGGCAAGTTCGTGTACATCGAATCGGACCGTTACATGACCCACCTGCTCAAAGGCGAGGCGGACGCGGCCACCACGCAGACCCTGGACTACATCCGCAAGGAACTGCTGTACGTCAACCGTACGTGCGGCTCCTGCGGCAGGACGTGGCTGGTGCCCGCCGACCATCAGACGGCATGCCCCAACTGCGGCGGCCGGGTGTGACGTTGGCCGAGACGTTGCGGATTCGGTCGATGTTTCACATCGCTTCGCATCAACGATGAGAGAACAACAGAGAACGACAAAGGAAAGGTGAATGATGCTCAGTCCCGCCGAATGGCCCCATGACATGAACATGATCCAGCGCCGCGCACAGAACGGCAACAAGTACGCCCAATGGCAGATGAGCCGGGCCTTCCATGACGGCGACGGCGTGCCGAAGAACTACGATCTGGCCCTCTTCTGGTGCCGGAAGTCCGCGGAGAACGGGTTCCTGGACGCCATGGAGGATCTGGGCGATCCGAGGATGTACCACACGCTGTCTCCGTCCGAAACCCGTCAGTGGTCCGAGAAGGCGATGCAGGCCGAGCTCAATGTCAAGGCGGTCGGCCCTATGACGACCGTGGGAGGAACCGGTGAGGCCAAGTCGTACGGTACTGATCCGACCCCGTACCTGAAGGACATCCGAATGGCCGAGAAGATGGCCGAAAGTGACGACCCCGAGCAGTTCCTGACCGCCATGTACATGCTGCAGGGGCCTGCGGAACAGGGCGTGGCGCGTGCGGAATACGCGCTCGGCATGGGATGCCTTCACGCCATGGGGATGGCGTTCACCAGGGACCAGGCCCGGCGACTCCAGTCCTTGGACATCAAGACGGGCCTGTATTCGGCCTCCCACTGGCTTTCGCTCGCCAGCAAACATGGTCATGGAACCGCGGCCGTGATGCTCGGCGATTTGAACGCGCAGGGGACCATGGATCACGGCGAACCCAACATGCACGTCGCCGCCGCCATGTACGCCCGTGCCCAAGCCAACGGCTATCCGTTGGAAGACAAGCAGCAGGCGGTTCTGGACCGTTACGGGAAGAAGGGTGGTGGCGCCTCCGGCGGTTCGTCCACGCACGGAGGGTCGACGGCGAATCCGAGTGCGAAGCAATCCGTGCCGATGCCGCCGCGGCCCGCCGCGCCCGCGGGTGGGGCGGCGCCGCAGCCGTCGAACTGGCAGCCCGGCCAGCCTTGGGCGCCCGGCCAGACGCCGCAGCCGGGTCAGGCCGCCCCGGCTGCGAAGAACGCCGCTCCTGCGAAACAGAGTGGCCTGGGACGGGTGCTGGTGGTGCTCGGCATCGTGCTGGCGGTGCTGTGGGTGGTCCTGTTGCTGTTCGGCGGCGCGAAGCTGTGGATGCTGGTCCTTGCCGTCGTCCTCATCGTGGCCGGCAAGGTGGTCTCCAACAAGGGCAACGGAGGCAATGGAAACAACGGGAGTGACGGCCGGCAATCGCAATGACCGCGGTGGTGGTCCAACCGCCATGCCGCTGCCGTAGGATGAGTGCAGCAGAGCCATAGTGAAAGACTCCGCGCAAGAGAAGAGAAGGAGGGCGTCATGAGTGGTGCCATGCCGAATATCACGAAACCTGCGGGGCGCCGGGGCCGTCGTTCGTGTGGCCGCAGCCCGCACCCCCGGCTATGACCGGATTCGAGTCCATGTTGGCGAGGATGCAAGGCGGCGTGGTCTACACGCTGGTATGCATGGTCAATTCCGTGTTCACGCTGATCGCGTTCCTGCTCATCGCGGTACTGGGATTGGATGCGGTGATTCCGGAGGATTCCTCGCCCATCTGGGGGCCCATCCACGCATACATGATGTGGGCCGCGGGCCTGCCGCTGGCGGTGACCGGCAACCCCAGGCCGGCCGTGCTGGACGATCTGACGCCGCTGTTCACCGATCCGCTGGGAATGGCGCTGTTCATGGTGATGCTCTGGGTGCCGTTCGCCGTGCTTGCGTTCGTCCTCGCCCTGCTCACCGGCAAAAGCGCGCAGGGCGGCTCGCTGCGGCCCTCGCTGCTCGGCCGGTTCGCCGTGTTCGTCAACCTGCCCGGACGGCTGTGGACGTGGCTGATTCGTTTGGTGTTCGGTTGGATATTCAGGAACAAGGCGAAGATTCTGCTGGGCGGCGCGCTGTCTGGCGTGGTCATGGCCGCCAGCAACGCCACCGAGGATCCGGGACGCCGCTGGGGAAACCAGTATGGCGGCGGATACGTGAGGAGCCCCGCCCCCGGTCCGCTGGCGTTCCTGCTGTCGCTGCTGAACCTGCTGTTCCTGTTCCTCCTGACGCTGATCGTCTGGAGTGTGACGTCGATACCGTACCTGTTCCCGATCATCGGCATGATGATCCGGGCGACGAACACGCCGGCCGACTTCGGCACGTTCGTATGGGGTACGGTCGTGGCGATTCTCGGCGTGACCATCGGCATATGGTTCCCGGGCATCTGCGACTTCTACCGTCGCCACGCCATCCACCTGTCCGTCCGCGAACGGTTCGACTGGTTCCCGCTCACGCCGAGCGAACGGGCCATGAAGCGCGAGGCGGCATACGAGCAGCGGGCCGCGCAGGCGCTGGGCGGCGGGAACCGGCAATAGCTCACGGCGATCAGGCCGCCCGAGTCGCCTGTGGCGTCTTCGTCGCCCGAATCACAAACTTGAGCCACGAGCGCTCAAGTTTTGGGAATAGAATGTCCTCCGGGTCGGTTGAACGTGTCAGAAACACGAACAACCACAAGACTTGGAGGACAGACTTATGGAACAGAAGTTCACGACCATGGCCCAGGAGGCCATCGGCGACGCCATCCAGAGCGCTGCCGCCGCGGGCAACGCGCAGGTCGAGACCCTGCACGTGATGGACGCGCTGCTGCGTCAGGAGCAGGGCGTCGTGCGCGGGCTCATCCAGGCTGCGGGCGGCGACCCGCAGGCCATCGGCGCGGCCGTGCGCAACGCATTGGTGGCGCTGCCGAGCGCGTCCGGCTCGACCACGTCGCAGCCGCAGGCGAGCCGCCAGTTGACCGCCGCGCTCGCGCAGGCCGAGAAGGAGATGCAGCAGATGGGGGACGAGTACGTCTCCACCGAACACCTGCTCATCGGCATCGCCGCATCGGCCCCGAACCAGTCGGCCGAGATCCTGAAGAAGAACGGCGTCACGCCCGAGGCCCTGCGCAAGGCCGTGCCCGGCGTGCGCGGCGGCGCGAAGGTGACCAGCCCGGACGCGGAAGGCAGCTACAAGGCGTTGGAGAAGTACTCCACCGACCTGACCGCCGCCGCGAAGGAAGGCAAGCTCGACCCGGTGATCGGCCGCGATCGGGAGATCCGCCGCGTCATCCAGATCCTTTCGCGTCGTACGAAGAACAACCCGGTGCTGATCGGCGAGCCGGGCGTCGGCAAGACCGCCGTCGTCGAAGGCCTCGCGCAGCGCATCGTCGCCGGCGACGTGCCGACCACGCTGCAGGGCAAGAAGCTCATCAGCCTCGACCTCGGCTCCATGGTGGCCGGATCGAAGTACCGTGGCGAGTTCGAGGAGCGTCTGAAGGCGGTCCTCAACGAGATCAAGAACGCGAACGGCCAGATCATCACGTTCATCGACGAGATCCACACGATCGTCGGCGCCGGCGCGGCCGAAGGCTCGATGGACGCCGGCAACATGTTGAAGCCGATGCTCGCCCGCGGCGAACTGCGCCTGATCGGCGCGACCACGCTCGACGAGTACCGCGAGAACATCGAGAAGGATCCGGCGCTGGAGCGTCGTTTCCAGCAGGTGTTCGTCGGCGAGCCCTCCGTGGAGGATACGATCGCGATCCTGCGCGGCCTGAAGCAGCGTTACGAGGCGCACCACAAGGTGACGATCGGCGACGATGCGCTCGTGGCCGCCGCGACCCTGTCCAACCGGTACATCTCCGGCCGTCAGCTGCCCGACAAGGCCATCGACCTGGTCGACGAGGCGGCCGCTCATCTTCGTATGGAACTCGACTCCTCCCCGGAGGAGATCGACGAGCTCCAGCGCAAGGTGACCCGCTACGAGATGGAGGAGATGCAGCTCAAGAAGGCCGAGGATCCGGCGTCCAAGGAGCGTTTGGAGAAGCTGCAGGCCGAAATGGCCGACGCGCGCGAGAAGCTCGCGGGGCTCAAGGCCCGTTGGGACGCGGAGAAGGCCGGCCACAACAAGGTCGGCGACCTGCGCGCCAAGCTCGACTCGCTGCGCGTCCAGGCGGACAAGTTCACCCGTGAGGGCAACCTCGCCGAGGCGAGCCGCATCCTGTACGGCGAGATCCCGGCCATCCAGAAGGAGCTCGCCGCCGCCGAGAAGGCGGACGCCGAGTCGAAGGAAGGCGGCGAGAACGCGAACAAGCCCGAGCCGATGGTCCCGGACCATGTGGACGCCGACTCCGTCGCGGAGATCGTCTCCGACTGGACCGGCATCCCCGTCGGCCGCCTCATGCAGGGCGAGAACGAGAAGCTGCTCCACATGGAGAACTACCTCGGCAAGCGCGTGATCGGCCAGAAGGAAGCCATCCAGGCCGTGTCCGACGCGGTGCGCCGCTCGCGTGCCGGCATCTCGGACCCGAACCGTCCGACCGGCTCGTTCCTGTTCCTCGGCCCCACCGGCGTCGGCAAGACCGAGCTCGCCAAGGCGCTCGCGGACTTCCTGTTTGACGACGAGAAGGCCATGGTGCGCATCGACATGTCCGAGTACATGGAGAAGGCGAGCGTGAGCCGTCTGATCGGCGCCGCGCCGGGCTACGTCGGCTACGAGCAGGGCGGCCAGCTCACCGAGGCCGTGCGTCGTCGCCCGTACTCCGTCGTGCTGTTCGACGAGGTCGAGAAGGCGAATCCGGAGATCTTCGACGTGCTGCTGCAGGTGCTCGACGACGGCCGTCTGACCGACGGTCAGGGCAGGACCGTGGACTTCAAGAACACGATCCTCATCATGACCTCCAACCTCGGCTCCCAGTTCCTCGTCAACGAGGATATGGACGCCGACGCCAAGAAGAAGGCCGTGATGGACGCGGTGCACATGAACTTCAAGCCGGAGTTCCTGAACCGTCTCGACGACATCGTGATGTTCCACCCGCTCACCCGCGAGGAACTCGGCGGCATCGTCGACATCCAGGTGAAGAGCGTGGCCGCGCGCCTCACCGACCGCCGCATCAAGCTCGACGTGACCACCGCCGCCCGCGAGTGGCTCGCCAACATGGGCTACGATCCGGCGTACGGCGCCCGTCCGCTGCGCCGCCTCGTGCAGACCGAGGTCGGCGACCAGCTGGCCCGCATGCTGCTCGCCGGCAAGGTGCACGACGGCGACACGGTGCTCGTCGACCAGACCGGCGGCGAACACCTGGAGCTCACCGCCATGCCCGAGGACCCGCTTGCGGGTTCCGGCGCGCCCGACGACCCCGACGTCAACGTCGAGGACGTCAAGACCGACGAGTGACGCATGCTCCCGTTGGCGAGTGACATATGCTCGCCGGCGGCGAGGATGAGTGATGCATGCTCCCGCCGGCGGGAGCTGGCCCGCGTAGCGGGACTGAGGGTGGTCGCCGGTCGGCTTGTGCCGTGACCACCCCCAGTCGGTCTTCGACCGACAGCCCCCGCCGGCGGGGGGGGGGGCGGAGACGTCGATGCCGCTCAGTGCTCCGGCGGAACGAACGCTTCGAAGATGTGGTGGTCGAAGTATCGGTCGCACTGCGCGAGCTCGTCGCTGGAACGCACCGTCCACGAGACGGCGATCGCGCCCATCGAACGGGCGAGACGCACCTGCGGCAGCGCGCCGCCCGTCCAGTCGTAGGCGACGAAGTCGGGGCGGGACAGCCAGTCGAAGGCGAGCAGACCTGCGGCGAACTCGGCCGGACCGTTCTTCGTGAGCGAGGCGGGCCAGCTCAGCTGGCCGCGGCACACCTCCGGATGATGCTCCTTGTACCAGTGCACCGCGCCCGGGTTGAACGATTCGATGACGTACGGTCCCGCGTACGCTTCGAGCAGCGCGTGGCCCTTCTCCATGAGTTCGGTCTCGCGCTCGCCCCACGCGGCGTTGTCGTTGAACTTGTATTCGACGATGAGCGGCGCGCGGCCCGCCACCACCTTGAGCACATCGGCGAACAGCGGCACATGCTGGTAGTAGCCTTCCGGCGCGGCGGCCGGCGTGACGACCAGCGGCGGATTCTCGTCCGCGCCCGGCAGCGGATGCGCCTTGAGATCGCCCGGCTTCGAACCGCGGGCGGCGGGGAACAGGGGGATGCGCGTCAGCTCGTCGTAGGTGAGATCCTCGATGCGGCGCGGGTCGCCCGCCACGCGCAGCAGGTCCGGATCATGCACGACGACCACCTGACCGTCGAGCGTCAGCTGCAGATCGAGTTCGATGCCGTAGCCGGCTTCGCAGGCCGCGGCGAACGCGGCGAGCGAGTTCTCCGGCGCGAGCGGACCGGTCTCATCCGCCGTGCCGTACCCGGCTTTGAGGGCCATGCGCCGGGCGAGCGCCACGTAATCGGCGTTTTCGGCGATCGAGGCGTCGGTTGCGTCCGCCTTCGCGCTGACCGGATTGTCTCCGCCGTAGTCGGGGATGTCCGTGACGTTCACAAGTCCCGAACCCGCGTCGTGCAGACCGCGGTGCGCATACCAGACGTCGGGGATGACGGGCACGTAGTTGCGGCGTTTGTCGTTGAACGAGCGCGGCGCCAAGGCCCACGCGGCGGTGCCCGCGGCCGCGACGCCGCCGATCAGAACGTTTCTCAAGGCTTTCGACATGGCGATCCTCCCATACGTGATGACGTCCATATGCGTCCCAGACTACACCGCGTCGGCGAGCCAGCGGGGGAGGAGCGGATCGTCCGGGTCGAGGCGACGGTCCGCGTGTTCCGCGCGCAGCGGCTTCCAGCCGTCCGCGCGGAACACGTCGAGCAGGTCGTGTGCGGCGATCGGTTCCGGCGTTTCGGCGAGCCGCAGCAGCCACGCGCACACGCCCGTCACCTGCGCCGCCGTCACGCCGCGCGACCGCAGCGCGCCCATGTCCAGCGAACGTTCGCGCTTGGCGAGACGCCGCCCCGCCGCGTTGTCGATGAGCGGGATGTGCGCGTAGGCGGGGTGCGCGGCGCCGTCATCCCGGCCGGCGGCGATGAGACGTTCGCGGATGTAGGTCTGGAGGGCGGTGGAGTGCAGCAGGTCGCGGCCGCGCACGATCGAATCGACGCCCATCGCGAGGTCGTCCACGGTGACGACGAACTGGTAGCCGAACAGACCGTCGGAGCGGCGGATCACCGAGTCGCCGATGTCGTGCGCGAGATCGAACGACTGCGGACCGAACACCGCATCGTCGAATGAGACCGCGATATCGGGCATCGCGATGCGCAGGGAGTGACGGTCGCCGCGCGCGAGCCGTTCGCGCACCATATCGGGGCGATCGCGCATGAGGCGGCGGCAGGTGCCGGGGTAGATCTGGAAGCCGTCGCCCTCCTGCGGCGCCGACGCGGCGCGGATGTCCGCGCGCGAGCAGAAGCACGGATAGACGAGCGGGATGCGTGCGGTGTCCGGTGCGACGTCATCAGATCGGACGCCCGTGGGTGTTTCACGTGGAACCATGTCGATTTCGATAGGGGAATCGTCGGCGCATTGGCCGTCGAACGTGCGCAACGCCTGTTCGTACAGGTCGATGCGCTGCGACTGGTAGACGGGTTCGCCGTCCCAGTCGAGGCCGAGCCAGTCGAGATCGTCCATGATCCATCGGTCGGCGTCCGGCAGCACGCGTGGGGTGTCGATGTCCTCGATGCGCAGCAGCATGCGCTGGCCGCGCGCCCGTGAATCGAGCCACGCGGCCAGCATCGCCGTCATATTGCCGATATGCATGCGCCCCGAAGGCGTAGGTGCGAACCGTCCCGTCATGCGACCCAGCCTACACGGGGTAGAGGGTCGAATCCTATTTGTGGTACGGCTCTCCCGCGTTGATCTTGTACGCCCGGTAGATCTGCTCCAGCAGGATGACGCGCATGAGCTGGTGCGGGAACGTCATCTTCGAGAAGCTTAAACGGAAATCGGCCCGGCGCAAAATCGCGTCGTCCAATCCGATCGAACCGCCGATGACCAGCTGGATGTGGCTGGTGCCGCGCAGACCGAGATCGTCGATCTTCGCGGCAAGCTCCTCGCTGGACAACTGCTTGCCGTCGATCGCCAAAGCGATGACGAACGCATTGTCACGCAAATGCTTGGCGATGCGTTCGCCCTCCTTCGCTTTGATCTGGCGTTCCACGCCCGCCGAGGCGTGTTCGGGTGTCTTCTCGTCGGCGACTTCGATGATGTTGAGCTTGCAGTAGCGCGACAGTCGTTTCGAGTATTCGTCGATGGCGTCGCGCAGGTAGCGTTCCTTCACGCGTCCCGGCGCAATGATGTCGATTTGCATGGTGATTCCGTAGGATGGGCTCCCGCCAGCGGGAGCGGGATTTCCGAGGAGTGATGCGGATAACGCTCCGTCAGTCGATCACTCCGTAGAGGCGGTCGCCGGCGTCGCCGAGCCCCGGCACGATGTAGCACTTGTCGTTGAGCTTCTCGTCGACGGCGCACACCACGACCTTGAAATCGATGGACGGGTCGATGTGCTCCTCGACGTACTTGATGCCTTCCGGCGCGGCGATGATGTTGATCGCGGTGACGTCCTTCGCGCCGCGCTCGGCCAGATAGTGCGTGGCGGCGACGAGCGTGCCGCCGGTGGCGAGCATCGGGTCGATGAGGAAGCACTGGCGGCCGGTCAGATCATCGGGCAGACGGTTCGCGTACGTGATCTGCTGGGTGGGGTGATCCTCGTCGCGCTTCATACCGAGGAATCCGACTTCGGCGGTGGGCAGCAGACGGGTCATGCCGTCGAGCATGCCGAGCCCGGCACGCAGCACGGGCACGATGATCGGGCGCGGCTCGGCGAGCTTCTTGCCGGTCATCGGCGCGACCGGGGTCTCGATCGGCGTGGCCACGACGGACAGGTCGCGCGTCGCCTCGTACGCTTCGAGCATGACAAGTTCGGAGACGAGCTCGCGGAAGGTGGAGGACGGGGTGTTCTTGTCGCGGAGCACGGTCAGCTTGTGCTCGACGAGCGGATGATTCAAAACATGCAGTTCCATGCTTCCCAAGCCTACCCGCTTCACGCGTCCATGGCGGTACGCGTGGCGGTCCGGTCATGGCGGAGCGTGTGATAGCCTGACTGCGATTTCAGCAGTGAGTATGGCGGGGAATCGTCCGCCTGATGCCGCAATGAGGGGAACCACCGATGAAGAAAAGTCTGCTGGCCGTCGCCGCCGGGGCGTTCGTGCTCGGCGCCGCCGAATTCGTGATGATGGGCATCCTGCCCCAGGCCGCGGCGGCCACGCGCGTGTCCATCCCGACCGCCGGCCATTTCATCTCCGCGTACGCGATCGGCGTGTGCGTGGGCGTCGCCATGCTCGTGTTCGGGCGCAAGACGAGTCCGAAGCATCTCGTCATCCTGTTCATGGCGCTGGCGTTCGTCGGCAACGCGTTGAGCGCCGTCGCGCCCACCGCCGGCGTGCTCGTCGCCGCACGATTCATCGCAGGGCTCCCGCACGGTGCGTTCTTCGGCACCGGAACCGTGATCGCGAAGACGCTCGCCGACAAAGGCAAGGAAGGCAAGGCGGTCGCCGTGATGGTGACCGGGCAGACCATCGCCAACATGTTCGGCGTGCCCGCTGGAACGTTGCTCGCCGAATACCTGAACTGGCGTCTCGCGTTCACGATCTTGGCGATCGGCGCCGCTCTCACCATCGTGCTTACGCTCGCGTGGATGCCGCTCGTCCCCGCCGTTCCGGACGCGGGTCTCGCCGGACAGTTCCGCTTCCTCGCCAAGCCCGGACCGTGGCTGGTGCTCGGCGCCGTGTTCATCGGCAACACCGGCGTCTTCTGCTGGTGGAGCTATGTGAGCCCGTGGCTGCAGAAGACCGGCGGCTACGATTCGCGGTTCGTGCCGCTGCTGATGATGCTCGCCGGATTCGGCATGGTGGTCGGCGGCCTCGCCGGAGGCCATCTCGCCGACCGATGGCTGCACGCGGCGACCGCCGCCGTCGGCCAGTCGATCTCCGCGGTCGGACTGCTGCTCGTGTTCCTGCTGCCCGGCAATCTCGTGACCTGTGCGATCCTCACGTTCTGGATCGCGTTCGGCCTGTTCTTCATCAACGGGCCGCAGCAGCTGCTCATGGCCGACGCGGGCAAGGGCGGCGGCGAACTCATCGGCGGCGCGGCCGTGCAAATCGGCTTCAACGGCGGCAACGCGGTCGGATCGCTCGTCGGCGGCATGGCGCTCAACGCCTCCGGCATGGACTACCACATGACCGGTCTGGCCGGCATGCCGTTCACCGTGGTCGCGGTATTGCTGCTCACGACGTTCGCGCTGCGATTCGAACGGAGGCACGAACCGGCGGGCCTGTGACCGCCGGTTCTATTCGCAGGCCACGCCGTCGCGGTCGCGGTCGAGCTTGGTCGAGTAGCCGGGCTGGCCCTGATAGAGCGGAGCCTTGCCGGCGGCGCGCACGGCCGCGCAGTTCGGGTAGTAGACGTTCGCGTCCTGTTGCTGTTGCTGCTGTTGGGCCTGCTGCTGCGCCTGCGCTTCCGCCTGGCGCTGCGCTTCCTCGGCGGCCGCCTTGCGCTGCGCCTCCGCCGCTTCGGTGTCGGCGGTGGCCTGCGCCTCGTCGTTCAGCGGCACGGTCTGCGTCGGGCAGGTGTCGAGCACCTTCGTCATCGCCTTGCGCTCCGCCTTCGTGACCCACAGCGAATACTTCGCCTTCACGCCGATCTGCCGCGCCACGTACGCGCAGCGGAACGACTTGTTCTTCGGCAGCCAGGTGGCCGCGTCGCCGTCGCTCTTCTGCTGGTTCGACGGACCGTCGACCGCGAGCAGGTTGTACGGGTCGTTGGCGAGCTGCTTGCGCTGCGAGGCGGACAGTTTCTGCGCGCCCTTCTGCCACGCGTCGGACAGGGCGACCACATGGTCGATCTGCACGGCGCTGCTCGTCTTGTTGCCGCGCTTGAAGCTGATCGTCTTGCCCGTGTACGGGTCGGCGAGCGTGCCCGACGTGACGATGCAGTCATGCGTGCCCGCCTTGAACGTCACGTCGGTCATGTCACGCTTGAGGATGTCGTTGCGCGTATCGCAGCCGTTGTGGTCGACGTCCGCCCACGCCGCGCCGAACTGCGTGCGCGCGTACCCGGTCTTCGGCGCGCGTCCCTTCGTCTTGAGCGACGCCAGCACCTCGGTCGCCGCCTTGCCTTCGAAATCGGTGGAAGCGGTGGTGTCGGACGTCGCGATTGTGGCGGCGCTCGCGTCCGTGCCGTCCGCGGCGAGTGCCGGTGCCGGCGCGACCAGCATCGTCGCCGCCATCGCGACCGCCGCGATGAGCGACGTCGCGAACGCACGTGACGTCGCGACGTTTCGTGCGTCCATTCCATGACGATGGATTCTGAACATGATGATCCCTTTCTTTCTCCCCGCCGGTGAGATGTTAAGTGCCAAAAAATGTCATAGAATACATTTTTAGGTGGATAAAAATGTATTCTACAACATTTTTCCATAGATAAGGAGGGCTGTGCGATGCGACGGAACATGCTGGAACAACTGGTCGAATGGGCGGTGTCGCGGGATCGCAAGCCCTTGCTGCTGTATGGCGCACGCCAGACGGGGAAGACCTATCTCCTGACGGAATTGGCGAAAACGGTCTTCCCGGGGAATTGCGTGCGCTTCGATCTGGAACGGGACCTGCGCGCGAGGCAGGCGTTCGAGATGGATCTGGATCCGCAATTCGTGGTGCGCCGGTTGTCGCAGGTGTCGGGGCAGCCCATCGTTCCCGGACGGACTCTTCTGATTCTCGACGAGATCCAGGCGTCGAACCGCGCGCTGGTGGCGTTGAAGTATTTCCAGGAGGATATGCCGCAGCTGCATGTGGCCGCGGCCGGCAGTCTGCTGGGAGTGGCGGTCAACCGGCAGGGGTTCAGCATGCCGGTCGGCAAGGTGGAGACGCTGACGCTGTATCCGATGGGATTCGACGAATTCCTCGACGCTATGGGGGAGGGGGCTCTCGTTTCCGAGATTCGTGAATGCCACGCGCAGTCGCGGCCGTTCTACCTGCATGAATCGATGCTGGAACGATTCTGGCAGTATGTCATCGTCGGAGGCATGCCCGAAGCCGTCGAACGGTTCGCGCAAGACGGCGACTTTGCCGCGGTCCGCACGGTGCAGTCGACGATCGCCGACCTGTACGTCGCCGACATGGCGAAATATGCGACGCCGGTGGAGACCGCGCGCATCCGCGACACATGGAACAGCATCCCCGCCCAGCTCGCCAAGGAGAACCACAAGTTCCAGTACAAGCTGGTGAGAAGCGGCGGACGCGCATCCGTATATGGCCCGTCGATCGCCTGGCTGCTCGCGGCGGGATTGGTGGAACGGTGTGCGCGCGTCTCCAGCGGTCGCCTGCCTTTGGCCATGCATGAGGATGCTTCGGCGTTCAAGATATATATGAGCGATACCGGTCTGCTGGCGGCACGCTCCGAACTGGATCCCGCGCTGGTTCTGGACGCGAATTACCGCAGGCAACTCGATCTGGGCGGCATCGTAGAGAATTATGTGGCGCAGGCGTTGGCTGCGAATGGTGTTCCGTTGCGTTATTGGACGAGCGGAAACGCCGCCGAAGTTGATTTCGTCATGCAGATGCCGGGGGCTGCGGTCGCCACTCCGGTCGAAGTCAAGTCGTCCGACAACACCAGGGCCCGCAGCCTCACGGTCTATCGCGGCAAATACGAGCCTGCGGAGGCGATTCGGCTGTCCGTCAAGAACTTCGGCGCCGACAACGGCATTCGCAGCGTGCCGCTCTACGCCGCGTTCTGCCTGAAATAGGTTGGTACAGGTAATGTCTGACTCCAGTGGATGTGGAGCAAAAGTCTTCTGCGTGTTCGATTATGTCGCTTTCATGTTGAGACAGGTTCGGATATTTTCGCGGCGGCGGCCCCGACGGAGAGCCCCTGCAGGTCCGTATGACCGTTATGCATCACAGGCCGGCGAATCATAAGCGACGAGAACGTGGAGTCGGGTGGGTGAGAGGTGAATAACCGTTGCCGGGTGCCGATTCCAATGGGCGGACGAATCAGCGGAAGAGCGCGGAGTCGGCGGAAGGGTAGCCGAGTTCCATCGCGCGCCAGGCGCGGGCGGCGGCCATGCGGGCCAGCCAGTCGAGCGTCTTGCGTGACGGGGATGCGGCCGCGTCCGAAGAGTCGGAGGCCTCGGACGAGCCGGCGGAGGTGGTCGAGGAACCGGCATCGGTGCCGGAAGTCGTTCCCGAACCGGATGCCCCCGAATCCCCCGCGGCCCCATCATCGCCGCGCATCGCGTCGAGGTAGGCGCGGGCGCAGTCCATTTCGATGACGGCCACCGTCGGCGCGGTCACGCCGGGCGCCGCGGCATCCTCGATCGTGTCGGGATGCGCGATGAGCTGGTCGACCGCGTACACCTTCTGCCGCGGGTCCTTGCTCGCGCCGGACAGCGAGAACAGGCGCTGCGCGGCGGTCTTGTGGTTGTCGGATGCGGCGAGCGTGGCGTTCCCGACGCCGCGCGCCGCCAGCACCTCGAGCGCGAATCCGGCGCGGTCCTCCGCCAGCGACATCGCCGACAGCGCGTCGGCGCCCGCGTCGAGCCGCACGACGTCGCCGTAGTCGACGGTCGGCGGCGTGGGCGAGGCGACACCGAGCGCAGCGCCGAGCGTCTCGGCGGCGTACGAGACCTGCGCCGAGCGCATCGCGCCTTCGGCGAAGCGCGACGTGCAGGCGGAGGCGACGGTGATCCACGCCTCGCCCGCGGCGCGCGTGACGAGATAGCGCATCATCGTCGGCATCGCCGCGTAGCCGTCGGACAGGGCGGGCGTGCCGGTCTGCGCGGCGAGATACGCGCTTTCGCAGGTGCCGAGCTTCGACGCGTCGGCGTTGCGCGATTCGAGATGCGGCGCCGCGCATCCCGCCAGCGGCGCGACGAGCGCGCACGCGGCGGCGATCGCGGCGAGACGCGACACGTGACGCGGCAGGAGGCGGGCGACGACGGCGCGGAGGCCACCGGCCCGCACGCCCACGGCTGAATCACGATGTGTCTGCATAAAACAGTAGAGTAAACATCGACTATGACCAAATGGGCCAAGAGCCGATATAACTGAACTCAAGGGAGGTCTTGCGAGATGGAACTGGACCTGCAAGGCATGCACAAGCTCGCATTGGAGCAAGGAATCGACCCGGAGGCGCTTGATGCGGCCCTCGCCGAGGCGCTGCGCCTCGCGTACATGAAGACCTCGCACCCGGCCAAGCACGCGCGCGTCGAACTCGACGAACGCGCCGGCACGTTCACCGTGTGGGCCGCCGACGAGATTCCGGGCACCCCCACCGAGGAGGATCCGCACCCGGCGCCGACGCTCGGCGAGGAGTACGACGACACCCCGCGCGACTTCGGCCGTCTCGCCGCCGCCACCGCGCGCCAGGTCATCACCCAGCTGTTCCGCCGCGCCGAGGACGAGCGCGTGTTCGGCGCGTTCTCCGGCCAGAAAGGCAAGCTCATCACCGGCATCGTCCAGCAGGACGTGAAGGACCCGTCCAACGTGCACATCGCCGTCGGCGACGTCGAGGCGATCCTGCCCCGTCGCGAGCAGGTGCCGGGCGAGCGCTACCGTCACGGCCAGCGTCTGCGCGTGTACGTGGTGAACGTGGGCCGCGGCGTGAAGGGCCCGGAGATCATCGTCTCCCGCTCTCACCCGGAGCTCGTGCGCAAGCTGTTCGAGCGCGAAGTCCCGGAGCTCGTCTCCGGCGCCGTGTCGATCATGGCGATCGCGCGCGAGGCCGGCGCCCGCACGAAGATCGCCGTCAAGGCGAACACGGACGGCGTGAACCCGAAGGGCGCGCTGATCGGCCCCGGCGGTGCCCGCGTGCGCGCCGTCATGGAGAACCTCGGACCGGAGAAGATCGACATCGTCGACTACTCCGACGATCCGGCGAAGTTCGTGGCCTCCGCGCTGAGCCCGGCCGTCGCGACCGGCGTGCAGGTGATCAGCGAGAAGAACAAGACCGCGATCGCGTTCATCCACGACGACCAGCTGTCGCTCGCCATCGGCAAGGAGGGCCAGAACGCGCGTCTGGCCGCCAAGCTCACCGGTTGGAAGATCGGCATCGAGTCGGCCGAGGCCCACGCGAAGAAGGTCGCCGAGGAGAAGGCCGCCGAGGCCGCTGAGGCAGCTGAGGCTGCCGGTGCCGCATCCGGCGACGCCGCCTCCGCCCCGGAACCGGCCTCGGAAGCGAAGTAACCGGAAGGCCTGCGCCCGGCGTGCCCACATCCAGCGTGTTGAGTATGCTTGATGCGGTATGCCGGGCGTAAGCATGCCCGGCCAAAGAACGAGGATTACACGATCATGGTCGCACGATGAACAGGCTCGTCGTCTTCAAGTTTTGACCGCGCAGGCGCGTGGTCACGGATAGGAGAACAAGTAGTGGCGAAACCACGCGTTTATGAAATTGCCAAGGAACTCGGCATCGACAGCAAGACCGCGCTGGAGAAGCTGAAGGATATGGGGGAGTTCGTCAAGTCCGCCTCCTCCACGGTCGAGCCCCCGGTGGCTCGCAAGCTCAGGTCCGCCTTCGCGAAGCAGGGCGGCAACGGTGGCCAGGGCGGCAACCGTCAGAACGGCGCCGGCTCGCACGGCGCGCCCAAGGGTGCGCGCCCCGGCCAGCACCATCCGTCTCCGGCCCCGACTCCGGGCCCGGCGGCGTCCCACACCTCCCGTACTTCTTCCGCCGCGCCGACCCCGGGTCCGCGTCCGGCGGCTCCGGCCGCGTCCGCTTCGGCTGTCGGCGAGCACGAGCAGCGTCCGGTTCCGGGCGCCCGTCCCGCCGCGCCGCGTCCCGGCCAGCATCGTCCGGGCCAGTCCGGCGCGCAGGGTGCCGGCTCTCGTGGCGAGCGTGGCGATCGTCAGCATCGTGGCGAGCGCGGCGAGGATCGCCGCGGCGGCCAGC
>NZ_JGZP01000015.1 GCF_000741785.1 Bifidobacterium stellenboschense
ACCGCCCGCGCCGCCCGTCGCGTCGGCGCCGTTGACTGCCGCCCGCGCCGCCGGTCGCACCGACCGCAGCCGGGAACGATGCCGGAACCGATGCCTCCGACGGAGACGCGGACGCCGCCGCGCACGACGCCGCCGGCATGAAGACCGACGACGCGCCCGCCGCGACCGCCGACGACGAGAAGACGAACGAGGAGGAGACCCGATGAGGGCGCGATTCATCCTTTCCGAAACCTGGACGAGCCTCAAGCGCAACGTGCCGATGATTGTGTCGGTCATGCTCGTCACCTTCATCTCCTTCGTGTTCATCGGCGCGTCCGCGCTCATGCAGGCGCAGGTGACTCGCGCGAAGGGCGAATGGTACGACAAGGTCGAGGTGATCGTGTGGCTCTGCCCGGACGGCACCAGCCAGGCCGCCAGCTGCGCGACCGGCAAGGCGCCCACGCAGCAGGAGATCGTCGAACTGGAGGACTTCATCCACCAGGAGCTGCGCGACAACGTCTCGAAGATCTCCTACGTGAGCCGTGAGGACTTCTTCAAGAACACGTTCCTCAAGCAGTACCCGAACGGCGAATACCAGGGCCGCACGCTCACCGCCGCCGACATGCAGGACTCGCTGCAGTTGAAGCTCAAGGACCCGACCAAGTACAAGATGGTCGCCGAAGTGCTCAACGGCAAGACCGGCGTCGAGGAGGTCGTCGACCAGAAGCAGATCTTCGACCCCGTGTTCGCCGTGCTCAACCGCGCGACCGTCGTCACCGTCGTGCTCGCCGTCGTGATGGTCGTCGTCGCGATCCTGCTGACCGGCACGACGATCCGCATGTCCGCCGCGTCGCGCAAGAACGAGACGGAGATCATGCGCCTCGTCGGCGCGTCCAACTGGACGATCCGGCTGCCGTTCATCCTCGAAGGCGTGGTCGCCTCGCTCGTCGGCTCGCTGCTCGCCGCCGGCGCGCTCGCCGCGATCGTGCAGGTGTTCATCACCGACGGCATCGCCAAGTCCGTCAGCTGGATGCCGTTCGTCACGCAGGGCACCGTGTGGCTCGTCGCGCCCGCGCTCGTCGCCGGCGCCGTGCTGCTGTCCGTCATCGCGTCCGCAGTCTCGCTGAGCCGATACCTCAAGGCGTGACGGCGTCCGCATACGTTGGAATACCGGGCGCTACGCCCATGACATGACGGAGGTTGCCGTATCAGGAACCTCCGTTACAATGTGCGGGAGTAACCCGAAGGAAGGACCGAAGTGTTGAAACGTTCGAAGACGTTGCAGGCCGGACTCGGATTCATCGTATCCGCCGCGTTGGCGGGGGCGTGCGGCCTCGCCATGACCGCTGCCTACGTGCCCGAGGCCAAGGCCGTCTCCGTTCAGGAATACCAGCAGAAGGTGGCCAGCCACGCGGATCTCAAATCCAAGCTCGCCGGCGTGAATAGCGCGCTCGCCAACCAGATCATCGAACTGGATTCGCTGGCCAACGAGCAGATCCCCGCCGCGCAGGAGGCCGCCACGAAGGCGCAGCAGGCCGCGCAGCAGGCGCAGGACCTCGCCGACGCCACCACCGAGCGCCTGAACGCGGCCAAGAAGGACAAGGCCGACCTCGAGCAGAAGATCAAGGACACGGGCATCGAATACGACGACGCGAAGGACTCCGTCGCCGAATCCGCGCGTGACAGCTTCCACGGCTCGCAGGCGTCCACGGTGATGAGCGTCGTCACCAACGCGACCACCACCGACGATTTCGTCAACCAGATGCAGTCCGACGCGGCGGCCACGCGTTCCGCGGCCAACGCGGCCAACGAGGCGGCCATCTCGATGAACACGTCGATGAACCGCAAGGACCGTCTGGCCGCCATCGAGGACCAGATCACCCAGCTCAAGAACCAGGCCGACAAGCAGGCCGCCAGCGCTCAGGCCGCCGCCGAGGACGCGGCCGCCAAGCAGGCGTCGCTCGAAGCGCTGCAGGCCAAGGGCACGGCCGCGCGCGAATCGCTCGAATCGCAGAAGAGCAGCCTGACCACGCAGGAGGCCAAGGAGGCGGCCGACATCGCCTCGCTGCAGGCGCAGCTCGCCTCGCAGAGCACCAGCAACAACTACACGCCGGGTTCCGGCGGCCAGCAGCAGTCCAGCGGCGGTTCGACCGGCGGATACACGGGCGGCGGCTCCACGTCGACCGGCGGTACCAGCTCGGGCGGCTCGACCTCCGGCGGCTCGACCGGCGGCGGCACCGCCAACGGCATGGACTACGCCGTGCCCGGCAGCTGCCCCGAAGGCTCCAGCTTCTGCTACGGCCACAACACCGGCAACACGGTGGGCGGCTCCGCCTACCCGGCCCGCCAGTGCACGCTGTGGGCGTACATCCGCCGCTCCCAGCTGAGCCTGCCGGTCGGCTCGTACATGGGCAACGGCGGCCAGTGGGCGGCCACCGCACGCGGTCTGGGCTACTACGTGAACAACACGCCGCACGTCGGCGCCGCCATGGTGTTCCTGCCCGGCCAGAGCGTCGGCGGCCACTGGACGGCCGACTGGCAGTACGGCCACGTCGCGGTCGTCGAGCGCGTCAACTCCGACGGCTCCGTGTTCATCTCCGAAGGCGGCACCGGCTTCGCCACCTTCCCGGCGTGGGAGACCATCTCCAACGCGGGCGCCTACCAGTACGTCCACTACTGATCGGTTGATCGGCGCGCGCGGGTCGCACCCCGCACGCGAACGGGCCGCTACGCGCTACGCGATGGGGAAGCGCCGCCAGGCTTCGGCCGGCGGCGCTTCGTGCTATCGTGTTGTGGTTCGCGGGACAACGACGACAAGGAAGGGAGGTCCCCGATGGCCAAGGAGGAGGGGACGAAGCTCATCGTCCAGAACAAGAAGGCGCGTCACGACTACGTCATCGAGGACAAGTACGAGGCCGGCGTCGTGCTCACCGGCACCGAGGTGAAGTCGCTGCGCGAGGGGCGCGCCTCGCTCGCCGAGGCGTTCGTCAGCATCGACCGTCGCAACGAGATCTGGCTGGAAGGCGCGAACATCCCCGAATACCTGAACGGCACGTGGAACAACCATGCGCCCAAGCGCAAGCGCAAGCTGCTGCTGCACGAGCGCGAGATCCTGAAGCTCGCCCGCCAGATCGAGGCGAAGGGCTACACGATCGTGCCGATCAGCCTGTACTTCAAGAACGGGCGCGTCAAGGCGGAGATCGCGCTGGCGCGGGGCAAGCGCGAATTCGACAAGCGTCAGGCGCTGCGCGAGGCGCAGGACAAGCGCGAGGCGCTGCGTGCCATGCGCTACGCCAACAAGCGCTCCCACTGACGCTCTCTCTCCTCACCACCCACCACCCAACTGCAACCTCCCATGGTGCGGCAAACTCCCCATGGTGCGGTAAACGAAAATGGCTTGAAACCGCCGTTTCCTTGCAATGGTGCGGTTTGGTGTTACCGCACCATGGGGGAGAGACCGCACCATGGGAGGTGAGGCGGGGAGGGGAGAGGGGATGGGGGGTCCACGTTGTGGGACGTGGAGGTGAGATTTACGGGTTCGTAGCATAGGGAACCTACTCTCGCGAATCAGTCGGGAAACATACCCGCCCGACCGACATTCTCTGAGAGAGGAAAACCAATGTCATTCAGCATGGGAATCAAAACCGTCACGGCCGCGGCATTGAGCGCGGCGATGCTGTTCGCCACCGCCGCCTGCGGCACCTCGGACGCGTCCGACTCGTCCGCGTCCGGCTCCGGCTCGTCCGATTCGTCGTCCAAGATCGAAAGCTTCGACGTCTCCGGCATCCAGAAGGACGAGGAGATCGCCAAGCTCCTGCCCGAATCCGTCACCAAGGACGGCGTGCTCACCGTCGGCACCGACACCTCCTACGCCCCGGCCGAGTTCCTCGCCGAGGACGGCAAGACCCCGGTCGGCTACGACGTCGACCTCACCAAGGCGCTCGGTAAGGTGTTCGGACTCAAGACCGAGAACGTGACCAGCACGTTCGACTCGATCATCCCGTCCGTCGGCTCCAAGTACGACCTTGGCATCAGCTCGTTCACGATCACCCCGGAGCGCGCCCAGGCCGTCGACTTCGTCAGCTACTACAAGGCCGGCTCCACGTGGGTCGTCAAGAAGGGCAACCCCGAGAAGTTCGACTCCTCGAACCTGTGCGGCCTCAAGATCGCAGTCCAGACCGGCACCACCCAGGAGGAGGAGGTCACCGCCGCCGACAAGAAGTGCCCGGCCGACAAGAAGATCGACATCCTCTCCAACAAGCTGCAGACCGACGTGACCACCAACGTCGTCACCGGCAAGGCCGTCGCCTTCTACGCCGACTCGCCCGTCGCCGGCTACGCGATCAGCCAGACCGGCGACCAGCTGGAATCCTACGGCGAGGACGTCGGTGTCGCCAAGCAGGGCGTCGCCATCAAGAAGGGCGACACCGCCACCGCCGAAGCCGTGCAGAAGGCCATCCAGAAGCTGATGGACGACGGCACGTACACGAAGCTGCTCGACCACTGGGGCGTCAAGTCCGGTGCCATCGACAAGGCCGAGATCAACCCGACCGACGCGGAAGGCTGATCGTCGCCGCGGGCGGGGTTAACCGTTTCGTAGTATCCGGCCCGTATCATCGCGAGACAGCGATACGCATCGCATTGCATATGTATGCACTATCGTGTATATATGCTTGCATGACGGAACGGAAGACGGCCGTCGTGATGAACGCATCATCGCGGCGGCCGCTTCCCGTTCCACGAAACGAAGCAGAAGAACCAGAAGAGAAGAAGGACACCATGTCGTTCACCACGAAGATGAAGACCATCGCGGCCGCCGCGCTCAGCGTCGCCGTGCTGCTGCCGCTCGCCGCCTGCGGCACCACCGACGATTCCGCGAGCACCGGCGCCTCCGGCTCCGACACCGCCACCATCACCAGCTACGACGTCTCCGGCGTCAAGAAGGACGAGGAGATCGCCAAGCTGCTGCCCGAATCCGTCACCAAGGACGGCAAGCTCACCATCGGCACCAACCCGTCCTACGCGCCGGCCGAATTCCTCGACGCCGACGGCAAGACCCAGATCGGCTACGACATGGACCTCGCCCGCGCCCTCGGCAACGTGTTCGGCCTCAAGACCGAGATCGTCTCCTCCAACTTCGACACGATCATCCCGGCCATCGGCTCCAAGTACGACCTCGGCATCGCCGCGTTCACCATCACCCCCGACCGCATGAAGTCCGTCGACTTCGTCTCCTACTTCACCGCCGGCATGGGCTACGCCGTCAAGAAGGGCAACCCGAACAAGGTGAACGAGAACGACCTGTGCGGCCTCAAGGTCGCCGTCGAGACCGGCACCGTCGAGGAGACCGCCATCAACGAGACCGCCAAGAAGTGCAAGGCCGACGGCAAGAAGGACATCGAGATCCAGTCCTCCAAGCAGCAGACCGACGCCACCACCGCCGTCGTCACCGGCAAGGCCGACGTGTTCTTCGCCGACTCGCCGGTCGTCGGCTACGCGATCGCCCAGACCGACGGCCAGCTCGAACAGCTTGGCAAGGACTTCGACTCCGTGCCGAACGCTATCGCCATCAAGAAGGGCGACGCCGGCACCGTCGAAGCCGTGCAGAAGGGCATGCAGAAGCTCATGGACGACGGCACCTACGACAAGATTCTCAAGCACTGGGGCGTCGAATCCGGCGCGCTGAAGACCGCCGAGGTCAACCCGGACGTCGAAGGCTGAGCGAAGCACCACTAAGGAGCCGAACATGGCAAAGAAACAAGTCGATGGCGAAGGACTGAACATCCCGAACCGCATCAAGGCGCTGCCCGTCAAAAGCCCGGGGCCCATCGTGGCCGCCGTGATCGTCGTGCTGCTCGCCGCGATGCTCATCCAGGGGCTCGTCACCAATCCGCGACTGGACTGGCCGACCGTCTGGAAGTACCTGTTCAACGAGAACGTGCTCGAAGGCATCGGCTACACGCTGATCCTCACCGTGCTCTCCATGGTCGTCGCGATCATCCTGTCGGTGATCCTCGCGATCATGCGCAAGTCCGTCAACCCGGTGCTGCGCGGCGTGAGCTGGTTCTTCATCTGGTTCTTCCGCGGCACGCCTGTGTACACGCAGCTCGTGTTCTGGGGCCTGTTCTCCGTGCTCATCCCGAAGATCAGCCTCGGCATCCCGTTCACCGACATCGCGTTCTGGAGCATCGACTCCTCGGTGGTCATCACCGCGTTCAACGCCGCATGGATCGGCCTCGCCCTCAACGAGGCCGCCTACCTGTCCGAGATCGTGCGCGCCGGCCTCGAAGCCGTCGACCCCGGCCAGACCGAGGCGGCGCAGGCGCTCGGCATGAGCCGCACGCTCATCATGCGCCGCATCATCCTGCCGCAGGCCATGCGCATCATCATCCCGCCCACCGGCAACGAGACCATCGGCATGCTCAAGACCACGTCCCTCGTGCTCGCCGTGCCGTTCACGCTCGAACTGCAGTTCGCGACCAACGCGATCGCCAACCGCATCTACAAGCCGATCCCGCTGCTCATCGTGGCCTGCATCTGGTACCTGCTCATCACGTCCATCCTGATGGTCATCCAGTCCCGCCTCGAAAAGCACTTCGGCAAGGGCTTCGACGCCCGGCCGGTCGGCTCGCGCGGCAAGCAGCCGCCGCTGCCCGGCAAGACCGAAGGCGAGCCGAAGGACAATGTCGACAAGCTCAACGACGCCACGTTCAGCGGGCTCACGGCGTGAGCGGGAAGGAGAACACACGATGACACAGACCAGCATCCCCGTGAACGCGCCCGCCACGCCGACCGCGGCCGTCCCGGCCGTCAAGGCCACGCAGGTGCACAAGGCGTTCGGCTCGCTGCACGTGCTCAAAGGCATCGACCTGACCGTCCAGCCCGGCACCGTGACCGTGATCCTCGGCCCCTCCGGCTCCGGCAAGTCCACGTTCCTGCGCCTCATCAACCAGCTCGAGACGATCACCGGCGGCTCCATCGAGGTCGACGGCGAACTCATCGGCTACAAGCACGTGACCAAAAACGGCCAGGACATGCTCCAGACCCTCAACGACAAGGAGATCGCCGCCCAGCGCTCCAAGCTCGGCATGGTCTTCCAGCGCTTCAACCTGTTCCCGCACATGACCGCGCTGGAGAACGTGATGGAGGCGCCCGTCCACGTCAAGCACATGAACAAGGCGCAGGCCAAGCAGCTCGCCATCCAGGAGCTGGAGCGCGTCGGACTCGGCGAACGCCTCAACTACTATCCGGCGGAACTGTCCGGCGGCCAGCAGCAGCGCGTCGCCATCGCGCGCGCCCTCGCCATGCAGCCGGAGATCATGCTGTTCGACGAGCCCACGTCCGCGCTCGACCCGGAGCTCGTCGGCGAGGTCCTCAACGTCATGCTCTCGCTCGCCAAGGCCGGCATGACGATGGTCGTCGTCACGCACGAGATCGGATTCGCGCGCGAGGTCGCCGACCAGGTCGTGTTCATGGACGGCGGCGTGGTCGTCGAATCCGGCGGCCCCGAGATCATCGACCACCCCACCGAACCGAGGTTCAAGGACTTCCTGCAGCACGTGCTGTAGTTGTAAGTATTCCGTATGGTTTTCCGGTGTCCGCGACGGGAGCCGGCATCCGACGCCCGACACGCTCCGGGCCGCTCAGGCCAAGTCTTTACGGTCTGACATCGGATGCCGGCTCCCGCCGCTCGTTTCCGTGGTCATCCTGCGTCGTGCGCGAAGCGGTCCTCCCACGTTACGTTTTCTTGGTAGGGTAGGGGGCTATGTGTGGAATCGTTGGATATGCAGGACATGTCGAAACCGCGTGCGGCAAGCCGTTGGAGGTCTGCCTCCAGGGCCTGAAGCGCCTCGAATACCGTGGCTATGATTCGGCCGGCGTGGCACTGACCGCGCCCGGCATGGACCATGTGGCGGTGCGTAAGAAGGCGGGCCGTCTCGCCAACCTCGTCGACAGCATCGAGAGGACGCCGATGCCGCTGGCGACCGTGGGCATCGGCCACACGCGCTGGGCCACGAACGGCGTGCCGAGCGATGTGAACGCCCACCCGCACACCAGCATGGACGGCAAGGTCGCCATCATCCACAACGGCATCATCGAGAACGCCTCCCAGCTGCGCCTCGACCTGCAGGCGGAAGGCTACCGGTTCGCCTCCGCCACCGATACGGAGGTCGCCGCCAAACTGCTCGGCAAGATCGTCGACACCATCATCCGCGAGGAGGGCAGACCGGACCTGTTCAAGGCGGTGCGCCGCATGGCGCGCATGCTCAAGGGCGCGTTCACGATCCTCGCCACCGACTGCCGCCAGCCGGACATCGTCGTCGGCGCACGCCACGACTCGCCGCTCGTCGTCGGACTCGGCGACGGCGAGAACTTCCTCGGCTCCGACGTGGCCGCGTTCGTCGCGTACACGAAGCGCGCCATGGAGGTCGACCAGGATCAGGCCGTGTGCGTGAGCGCCGACAAGGTCGTCGTCACCGACTTCAACGGCAACGTGGTCGAACACCCGAAGACCTACACCGTCGACTGGGACGCCTCCGCCGCCGAGAAGGGCGGATGGGACTCGTTCATGGACAAGGAGATCCACGAGGATCCGGCCGCCGTGCAGCGCACGCTCCTCGGCCGCTACGACAAGAACGGCGACGTCACGCTCGACGAGATCCACATCGACGAGCATGACTTCAAGGCCATCGACAAGATCATCGTCATCGCATGCGGCACCGCCGCCTACGCGGGCATGGTCGCCAAGTACGCGATCGAGCATTGGGTGCGCATCCCCGTCGAAGTGGAGCTCGCGCACGAGTTCCGCTACCGCGACCCGATTCTCACGCCGCGCACGCTCGTCGTCGCCATCTCCCAGTCCGGCGAGACGATGGACACGCTCATGGCGCTGCGCCACGCGCGCGAACAGGGCTCCAAGGTGCTCGCCATCTGCAATACGCAGGGCGCGTCCATCCCGCGCGAATCCGACGCCGTGCTGTACACGCACGCCGGCCCGGAGGTCGCCGTCGCCTCCACCAAGGCGTTCGTCGCGCAGATCACCGCCGCCTACGTGCTCGGCCTGTACCTCGCGCAGGTGAAGGGCGCGATGTTCCGCGACGAGATCCAGCAGACCATCGACTCGCTCAAGGACATGCCGCGCAAGATCCAGTGGGTGCTCGACACGCAGACCGGCGCCATCGAGAAGGCCGCGAAGCAGATGCTCAACGCGCAGTCGTTCCTGTTCCTCGGACGCCACGTCGGCTACCCGGTCGCCATGGAGGGCGCGTTGAAGCTCAAGGAGATCGCGTACACGTTCACCGAGGGCTTCGCCGCCGGCGAGCTCAAGCACGGCCCGATCGCGCTCGTCGACGAAGGCGAGCCGGTCGTGTTCATCGTGCCGCCGGAACGCGGCCGCAACGTGCTGCACGCCAAGGTGCTCTCCGGCATCGAGGAGGTGAAGGCGCGCGGCGCGTACATCATCGCCGTGGCAGAGGAGGGCGACAAGGACGTCGAGAACTACGCGGACGTCGTGTTCTGGCGCCCCGCCTGCCCGACGCTGATGAGCCCGCTCGTCGACGTGGTCCCGCTGCAGCTGTTCGCCATGGACATGGCCAAGCTCAAGGGCTACGACGTCGACAAGCCGCGCAACCTCGCCAAGTCCGTCACCGTGGAGTGATGACGAAGCGTCATCGATATGTGATCGAGGAGCCGCGGATTCCATTCGAGTTGGACGTGGTGTATGAGGATGCGGGGATCATCGTCGTCGACAAGCCGCATTTCCTCGCCACCACGCCGCGCGGCATGTGGTACCGCGAGACCGCGCTGATGCGCCTGCGCGAGGCGTACGGCGACGACGCGATCGTGCCGGCACACCGTCTCGACCGGATGACCGCCGGCATCGTCGTGTTCGTAAGGGACCCGGCATTGCGCGGCGCGTACCAGATGCTGTTCCAGGAGCGGCGCGCGGAGAAGACGTACGAGTGTCTGGCACCGTGCGCGCCGATCGTGCGGCCGCGGTACGGGACGATCGAACGGTTGGAGCCGCCGCGCGTGTTCCCGCTGCGGCGGCGCTCCCGCATCGTCAAGGAGCGCGGGGTGCTGCAGGCGTACGAGACGCCGGGCGCGGTGAACGCGGAGACCGTGATCGAGCTGGGATCGTGTGGACACCCCCTCAGTCGTCCTACGGACGACAGCTCCCCCTCGAAGGGGGAGCGACAGGGCGGTAGGGCTTGCTCCCCCTGTGAGGGGGAGCTGGCGGCGGAGCCGACTGAGGGGGTGCCGAGGGTGCGCCCGCAGCGCACGACGTCGGTGCCCCCGACGTTGCGCGCGTATACGCTGCATCCGCGGACCGGCAAGACGCATCAGCTGCGCGTGCACATGAACTCGATCGGATTGCCGATCGCCGGCGACGACTTCTACCCGCGCATCCGGCAGCGCGCCTACGACGATTTCGGCGAGCCGCTCGCGCTCGTGGCGCGGCGGCTCGCGTTCGACGATCCGGTGACGGGGGAGCGGCGCGAGTTCGTTTCGCGCGTGCCGCTGTGACGGTCGGACGGCCGGTTGGTGTCAATCAGACGGTCGGTCAGTCGGCGAGGTCGCGCACGGAGCCGCGTTCGACGAGCTCGGTGGGGATGACGGTCTTCACGCCGACCGGCACGCGCCCGCCCTCGCACTGGCGCTTGAGCATCGAGAACGCCTCCAGGCCGATCTCGTCGAACTTCATGCGCATCGTGGTCAGGTCGAGTCGCGGCACCATGCCGACGAGCGAATCGTCGACGCCGACGACGCTCACGTCCTCCGGCACGCGGCGGCCGCCCGCGCGCAGACCGAGGATCGCGCCGTACGCCATCTGGTCGTTCGCCGCGTAGATGGCCGTGCATTCCGGATCGTGCGCGAGGGCGAGGCCCGCCTGATAGCCGCTGTCCGCATCCCAATCGCCCACGTAGGTGGGCGGGATGCGCAGTCCCAGCTGTTCGAGCGCGTCACGCCACCCCTGCGCGCGGCTCTGCGCCGCACGCGAGGTGGACGGTCCGGCGATGTGGTAGACGGTCCTGTGCCCCTTGCTCAGCAGATAGTCGACGATGGCGGTGGAGCAGCCGTGCTGGTCGGCGTCGACCGTGGCGCACGTGTCCGACGGATCCTCGCTGATGATCACGACCGGCAGGTCGCGCGGCGGGGCGAAATCGTTGAAGTCGGGCAGATGCTCCTCCATGACGACGATCACGCCGTCGACCGGCAGCTGCTTCATGCGTTCGACGGCCGCGGTGAGCGTGCGCTCCCGGTCCTTGCCCATCATGTGGATGGTGATCGCGTAGCCGCTCGCGTTCGCGGCCATCGCGATCCCCTTGAGGATGCGCGAGTTGCCGAAGCTGGCGATGTTGAACATGACGACGCCGATGTCCTTGAACCGGCCGTGTTTGAGCGCGCGCGCCGCGTAGTTCGGACGGTAGCCGAGCTTGGTCATCGCCGCCTCGACGCGCCGGCGGGTCTCGGGTCTCACGGCGTCGCTGCCGTTGGCCACGCGTGATACGGTCTGCGGTGAGACGCCGGCCTCCCTGGCGACGTCCTGCATCGATACCGTTGATGTGCGTTCCATGACTTCTTCTCCATCAAAGGTTCGTGTTTTCGTTATCAAACATACCACACCGCATGTGCGAATAGCCACGCCGAAACTGGACGAAACCGCGGATGGTGCTACGATGGTTGCGTAAACATTTTTACGGGTGTCCGGTTCGCAGTCAGAGGCGGCCGCCCGGGAGGATCCTTCGAAGGAGAGGGTTGGTATGGCCTCAAGTGATGTGACCGCCGCAGCGGCGACGCGTCATTCCGCCGTGGCTCGCGAGAACCGGCACAAGGCGGACTGGCGTGGTTGGAAGTTCATGTGGCCGTTCGCGGTGGTGTTCGTGTTCGTGTTCATCATCCCGATCGTGTACGCCATCTACATTTCGTTCTTCAAGAAGCAGATGATCGGCGGCACCAGGTTCGTCGGTCTGGGCAACTACGCGGCGCTGATGCACGACCAGCAGTTCTGGTCGTCCGTCGGCCGCGTCGCCCTGTTCACCGTCGTGCAGGTGCCGATCATGCTGTTCCTGGCGGCCGCGATGGCGTTGGCGATCGACTCGATGAAGCTGCACGGCACGAAGTTCTTCCGCATCTCCACGTTCCTGCCCTACGCGGTGCCGGCGGTGGTGTCCACCCTGATCTGGGGCTTCGTGTACGGCGCGAAGTACGGCCTCGTCGGCTCCCTCAACGACCTGCTCGGCACGCATATCGACATGTTCGACCCGAACGTGCTGCTCGCCTCGATCGGCAACATCAACACGTGGGAGTTCACGGGCTACAACATGCTGATCTTCTACAGCTCGTTGTCCACGATCCCGCATTCCCTGTACGAGGCCGCGTCGATCGACGGCGCCTCCGAATGGCAGATCGTCAGGTCCATCAAGCTGCCCGAGCTCAGGGGGTCCCTCGCGATCACGGTGATCTTCTCGATCATCGGCTCGTTCCAGCTGTTCAACGAGCCTTCGATCCTGCAGTCGATGGTGCCCGGCAACGCGATCACCACGTACTACACGCCGAACATGTACGCCTACAACCTGTCGTTCTCCGGCAACCAGGCGAACTACGCGGCCGCTTTGGCGATCGTCATGGCGATCATCACCATGGCCATCGCGTACGCGGTGCAGCTCAAGAGCATGAAGGAGCAGATGAGGTAACATGACCGCCGCAACCACCGCAACGACAATGACCCCCGCCGAGCTCAAAGCCCAGGAGAAGGCCGCCAGGGCCGCCGAGAAGGCGCGACAGAAGCGCATCGCCAAGGACGAGGCCGCCGAACGCAGACGCGCCGAGAAGTCCGGCTTCGCGAACGTGAACAACCCGCGCCGCAGCGTGCTGATGACCGTCCTGTGCGCGATCTTCGCCGTCTACTGCCTGTTCCCGTTCGTCTACCTGATGATCAACGCGACCAAGACGCAGGCCGACTTCACCTCCACGTTCGGCCTCGGCTTCGGCCACACGTTCGCCCTGTGGGACAACATCGCCGCCGTGTTCACCTACCAGGACGGCATCTTCGGCCGCTGGCTGGTCAACACGCTCCTCTACGTGGTGGTCGGCGCTGGCGGCGCGACCCTGCTCGCCATCATGGGCGGCTACGCGCTGGCGAAGTTCCGCTTCCCGGGCCGCAAGGCCGTGTTCGCGGTCATCATCGGCAGTATTTCGGTGCCGGGCATCGCGCTGGCGGTCCCGCAGTTCCTCCTGTTCGCCAAGCTCGGGCTCACGAACACGCCGTGGGCCATGATCATCCCGTCGCTGATCAGCCCGTTCGGCCTGTACCTGATGTGGATCTTCAGCGAGCAGGCCGTGCCGACCGAACTGCTGGAGGCGGCGCGCGTGGACGGCGCGTCCGAGTTCCGCACGTTCTGGACGATCTCGCTGCCCCTGCTCGCCCCGGGCATCGTGACCACGGCCCTGTTCACGATCGTGGCGACGTGGAACAACTACTTCCTGCCGTTGATCATGCTCAAGGACGCGGACTGGTACCCGCTGACCATCGGTTTGAACCAGTGGAAGGACCAGGCGAGCACGGCGGGCGGCCAGGCGATCCAGAACCTCGTGATCACCGGCTCGCTCATCACGATCATCCCGCTCGTGATCGCGTTCCTGTGCCTGCAGAAGTACTGGCAGTCCGGCCTCGCCGCCGGCGCCGTCAAGGAATGAGACGCAAAGGATTCCATCATGACCGAACATAGGACGTTCCAATGGCCGCAGCCGCTGGCCGGCGGCAAGCCGCGCATCTGGTACGGCGGCGACTACAACCCGGACCAGTGGCCCGAAGAGGTGTGGGACGAGGACATCACCCTGATGAAGGAGGCCGGCGTCAACCTCGTGTCCGTCGCCATCTTCAGCTGGGCGAAGCTCGAACCGCGTGAGGGCGAATACGATTTCGACTGGCTCGACCGCGTGATCGACAAACTCGGCAAGGCCGGCATCGCCGTCGACCTCGCCTCCGGCACCGCCTCGCCGCCGATGTGGATGACGCAGGCGCACCCGGAGATCCTCTGGGTCGACTACCGCGGCGACGTGTGCCAGCCCGGCGCCCGCCAGCATTGGCGCGCCACCAGCCCCGTCTTCCTCGACTACGCGCTGAAGCTGTGCCGCAAGATGGCCGAGCACTACAAGGACAACCCGTACGTGGTCGCCTGGCATGTGAGCAACGAGTACGGCTGCCACAACCGCTTCGACTACTCGGACGACGCCGCGCGCGCCTTCCGTGACTGGTGCGAGAAGCGCTACGGCACGATCGAGGCCGTCAACGAGGCGTGGGGCACCGCGTTCTGGGCGCAGCACATGAACGACTTCTCCGAGATCATCCCGCCGCGCTTCATCGGCGACGGCAACTTCATGAACCCGGGCAAGCTGCTCGACTGGAAGCGTTTCAGCTCCGACGCGCTGCTCGACTTCTACAAGGCCGAACGCGACACGCTGCTCGAGATCGCGCCCAAGCCGCAGACCACGAACTTCATGGTTTCCGCCGGCGGCACTGGCCTCGACTACGACAAGTGGGGCTACGACGTCGACTTCGTGTCCAACGACCACTACTTCACGCCCGGCGAGGCGCATCTCGACGAGCTCGCCTACTCGGCGTCCCTCACCGACGGCATCGCGCGCAAGCATCCGTGGTTCCTCATGGAGCACTCCACGTCGTCCGTGAACTGGCGTCCGATCAACTACCGCAACGAGCCGGGCGAGCTCGTGCGCGACTCGCTCGCGCATCTCGCGATGGGTGCGGACGCGATCTGCTACTTCCAGTGGCGCCAATCCAAGGCGGGCGCCGAGAAATGGCACTCCGCGATGGTGCCCCACGCCGGCCCCGACTCGCAGGTGTTCCGCGACGTGTGCGAACTCGGCGACGACCTGAACCTGCTCGCCGACAAGGGCCTGCTCGGCACGACGGTCGTCAAATCCAAGGTGGCCGTGGTCTTCGACTACGAGTCGCAGTGGGCCACCGAGCACACCGCCACGCCCAGCCAGAACGTGCGCCACTGGACCGAGCCGCTCGACTGGTTCCGCGCCCTCGCCGACGTCGGCGTCACCGCCGACGTGGTGCCGGTGCGCGGCGACTGGGACGGCTACGACACCGTCGTGCTGCCCGCCGTCTACATCCTCTCCGAGGAGACGTCGCGCCGCGTGCGCGAGTACGTGGCGGACGGCGGCAAGGTCATCGTCACCTACTACACGGGACTGTCCGACGAGCGCGACCACGTCTGGCTCGGCGGCTACCCCGGCTCGATCCGCGACGTCGTCGGCGTGCGCGTCGAGGAGCATGCGCCGATGGGCGGCGACTTCCCCGGCGCGATGGACCATCTGGACCTCTCGAACGGCGCCGTCGCGCACGACATCGCCGACGTGATCGGCTCCGTGGCCGAGACGACCCGCGTGCTCGAGACCTTCAAGGCCGACAAGTGGACCGGCTTCGACGGCGCGCCCGCCATCACCGTCAACGACTTCGGCGACGGCAAGGCCGTGTACGTCGGCGCGAAGCTCGGCCGCGAGGGGCTGGCGACGAGCCTGCCGGGGATCCTCGACGCGCTCGGCGTCGAGACCCCGGCCGAGGACGACCGCGGCGAGGTGCTGCGCGTCGAACGCGCGGACGCGAGCGACGAGAACCATTTCGTGTTCCTGTTCAACCGCACGCATGACGTGGCCGTCGTGGACGTGGAGGGCGAGCCGCTCGTCGCCTCGCTCGCGCAGGTCAACGAGAGCGAGCACACGGCCGCCATCCGGCCGAACGGCGTGCTCGTCGTCAAACTGTAGCGGGATCCCGGCGTGGTTGCGATAACACGCCGGGATTGTAGCGAAAACCAATCGCATATGTATAATGAATGGCATCGCAACCATCAATGGCGAAACGGTCAGCACCATCACCGATTCCCACCGCCGGGAATCATCGACACGACGAAACCCGGCGAACGGATGGCACGATGCACAACAGGTCTTCGGCCGGACGGACGGTCGGAGGGAAGGAGCACAAGGACGATGAAGTTCACCAATGCGAAGAAGGCCATCGCGCTCACCGGCGCGATCGCGATGCTCGCCAGCGTCGCGGCCTGCGGTTCCGACACCAGCTCGCAGCCGGCTCAGGAGAAGGACGCCAAGGAGATCACCGTGTGGGCCTGGGAGCCCACGCTCACCCAGGTCGCCAAGGACTTCACGAAGGAGACCGGCATCAAGGTCAACCTCAAGAACGTCGGCACCAACACCAAGGAGTACACGCAGCTCGACAACGCCATCTCCGCCGGCTCCGGCGCCCCCGACGTCGCCCAGATCGAGTACTACGCGATCCCGCAGTACGCCATCAAGGGCAACCTGCTCGACATCACCGACAAGACCAGCGGCTACAAGGACTTCTACACGCCCGGCCCGTGGGCCTCCGTGCAGTTCGCCGGCAAGGTCTACGGCCTGCCGATGGACTCCGGCCCGATGGCGTTCTTCTACAACAAGGAGGTCTTCGACAAGGCCGGCGTCGACGCCGAGCAGATCAAGACCTGGGACGACTACTACGAGGCCGCCAAGAAGATCCACGCCCTCGGCGACAACTACTACATCACCTCCGACACCGGCGACGCCGGCTTCTACGATTCGATGACCTGGCTGGCCGGCGCCACCCCGTTCAAGACCTCCTCCGACGGCTCCGAGGTGACCATCAACCTCACCGGCGATGAGAAGGTCAAGGAGTTCAACGAGTTCTGGCAGAAGATGCTCGACGAGGGCCTGCTCGACACCAAGACCACCGGCTGGTCCGAGGATTGGTTCAAGGGCATGACCGACGGCACCATCGCCTCCCTGCTCACCGGCGCGTGGATGCCCGCCAACCTCGCCAACTCCGCCGCCGCGGGCGCCGGCAAGTGGCGCGTCACCCAGATGCCGACCGCCGACGGCTCCGCCACCAACTCCGAGAACGGCGGCTCCTCGCTCGCCGTGCTGAAGTCCTCCACCAAGGCCGACGCCGCGTACAAGTTCATCGAGTACGCGAACCACGGCGACGGCGTGGCCACCCGCGTGGCCGGCGGCGCCTTCCCGGCCGACAAGGCCTCGATGGAGTCCGACTCCTTCAAGAACGCCACCACGGTGAAGAACTCCGACGGCAAGGACGTCGACTACTTCGGCGGCCAGAAGTACAACGAGGTCCTCGCCAAGGCGGCCGAGAACGTCTCCTCCGACTACCAGTTCCTGCCGTTCGAGGTCAAGGCCCGCACCATCTTCGGCGACTACCTCGGCAAGTCCTACACCGGCGACCAGAAGCTGAGCGACGGCGTCGCCGCCTGGCAGAAGGCCCTGCAGGACTACGGCAAGGATCAGGGCTTCACCGTCAAGTGATCCCATCCGCTTCCGGCCGCATCCGCCGGAAGCGACACCGCAACGCGAACAGCCCCGTCGATTCGTCGACGGGGCTTTCCCGTATGCTCCCCGATGTTCGTCAATCTCCATCCCCGCCGTCCGCCTCCGTCAGCGGACGTGGTGTGTAGACTTGTCACAGAACAACGGCATGACGGCAAGGAGCGGGATCATATGGCATCACGAATGGTCGCACGGATCAGACGCGCCGCCGCCGTGGCGTGCGCCTCGCTCGCCGTCGTCGCGACCGCCGCATGCGGCTCCGCAGCGGATACCCGCACGCACATCACCGTGTGGAGCTGGGAGCCGAGTATGGCGGAGGTCGTCGACCGGTTCGAGGAGGCGAACCCCGACGTCGCCGTCGATCTGGAGGACGTCTCCGGCTACGACAACCTCAACACCGCCATCCAGGACGGCTACGGCATGCCCGACGTGGCGCAGATCGAATACTTCGCGCTCCTCCAGTACGCGGTCTCCGGGCAACTGCTCGACATCTCCGATTATGTAGGCGACGACTACGCGAACTTCTACACGCCCGGCACGTGGTCGAGCGTCCAACTCGCCGGACGCATCTACGGCCTGCCGATGGACTCCGGCCCGATGGCGTTCTTCTACAACAAGGACGTGTTCGACCAGGTCGGCGTCGACGCCTCGCAAATCAGAACTTGGGACGACTACTACGAGGCCGCGAAGAAACTCAAACGCATCGGCGTCTACATCACCGCCGACGCGGGCGACGCCAGCTTCTACGCGGCGATGATCTGGCTCACCGGCGGCCAGCCGTTCCACACCAGCCCGGACGGCAAGACCGTCACCGTCGACCTCGACGGCGACGACGGCACGGAACGGTTCACCGCCTTCTGGCAGAAGATGATCGACGAGGGACTCATCGACACGCGGCGCACCACTTGGTCGGACAGCTGGAAGCGTGCGCTCGGCACCGGCACCATCGCCTCCGTGTTCTCCGGCGCGTGGATGCCGTCCCTGCTGCTCAGCGATGTGCTCGGTGCCGCCGGACTATGGCGCGTCTCCACCATGCCCACGCCCGACGGGCAGGCCACCAACGCCGAGAACGGCGGTTCCGCGATGGCCGTGCTCCAATCCACGCGCAAACCCGAAGCCTCCTACCGTTTCGTCGACTTCGTCACGCACGACCGGCAGGGCATCGAGGCGCGCGTGGCCGGCGGATCGTTCCCCGCGGATCTCGCCACCCTGTCCAGCAAGGAGTTCCTCGACAAGACCACGGTGCGCAACGCGAACGGCGTCGACATCCCCTACTTCGGCGGGCAGCAGTTCAACCGCGTCCTCGCCGAAGCCGCCGAGGACGTGTCGGTCGGGTACCAGTACCTGCCGTTCGAGGTGTACGCGCGCTCCGACTTCCGCAGCACCGTCGGCGAGGCCTACCGGTGGGAGAGCTCATGGCAGTCCTATCTGCGCCGGCAGCGGCAGATCGCGGCCGGCATGACCGACAACGACGGCAAGCCGCTCGAACCGTACGCGCTGCCGGGGGAGAAGGTGAGCCTCGCCAAGGGCATCGCATCCTGGCAGGCCGATCTGCGCGAATACGGCACCAACCAGGGCTTCAACGTGCTGAACCGGTGAGCCGGTGAGCCCGGCGAACCCGGCGACGAATCCGGTGGCATGGCGGGAGCGTCGGAGCCTGGCGCTCACACGTTGCGCGAATAGATGTACGCCATGCCCTTGAAGATCAGATCCGGATCGTAGACATCGATCATATCCGTGTCGTCCTTGAAGATGCGGCTCAGCCCGCCGGTCGCCACCACCTGGAACGGCTCGTCGATCTCCTTGCGGAATTGGGCGATCGTGCGTTCGATGCCGCCGAGGAACGTGTAGTAGAGGCCCGCCTGCATGGCCGTGCGCGTGTTCGTGGCCAGCACCGACTGCGGCCGCGTGATCTCCACCTCGGGCAGCTGCGCGGTCTGCCCCCACAGCGCCTCCGCGCCCGTGCGGATGCCCGTCGTGATGAACCCGGAGACGATCGTGCCCGTCCCATCCACGTAGTTGAACGTCGTCGCCGTACCGAAATCGGCCACCAGCACCGGGCCTCCGTACGTGTGGTAGGCGCCAGCGCAGTCGGCGATGCAGTCGGAGCCGAGCGTCTTCGGGTCATCGAGGCGGATGTTCATGCCGGTCTTGATGCCCGGTCCGACGACCATCGGCTCGAGCCCGAGGAACTTGATGATCGACGAGCGGAACGAGTACATGACCTTCGGCACCACCGAGCAGACGATCACGTCGTCCACGTCGCGGGCCGTGTAGTGGCTCAGCGCGAGGTACTGCGTGATCATCAGACCGTACTCGTCCGACGTGTGCGTCGCCTTCGTGGTGATGCGGTAGGAGCCGACGATGCGGTCGTCTTCCAGAAAACCGATCACGATGTTCGTGTTGCCGATATCGACGGCCATCAGCATGATGCGTATCTCCTTTGATTCGGATTGGTGTGCGTCTACTTGCGCAGGGCGGCGAGACGGAGGAGGAGACGCTTGGCGAGCGTGGTCTTGTCCATCAGATCCCAGTGCTCGATGTGCGGGGTCTGCTCGTCCGGCCCTCCCGGCGTGAGCACCGTCACCACGTTCGTGTCCGTCGCGAAGCCGGCGCCCGGCTCGCGCAGATCGTTCGCCACGAGCATGTCGCAATGCTTGCCGGCGAGCTTCCTGGCCGCGTTGCGCACCAAGTGCTCGGTCTCCATCGCGAACCCGCACAGCACCTGCGAGCCGTCGTCGCGCTTGCGGCCGCCGGCCCACGCGAGGATGTCCGGATTCGCCACGAGCGTCAGCGTGATCGACTCGCGACCCGCCTTCTTGATCTTCTCCGGGGCGATCTCCTCGACGCGGAAGTCGCCGACCGCCGCCGCCATCACCGTGATGTCCGCCGCGGCGAACGAATCCGACACCGCTTCGAACATGTCGCGCGCCGTGGTCACGTGCACGACGTCCACGCCTTCCGGCTCCTCCAGTGCGACCGGGCCGGAGACCAGCGTGACGTGCGCGCCCAGCTCGGCCGCCGAAGCGGCCAGCGCATAGCCCATCTTGCCGGTCGAATGGTTCGTCAGGTACCGCACCGGGTCGAGCGGCTCCTGCGTCGGGCCCGCCGTGACCAGCACGTTGAGCCCCATGAGCGGCAGGGACGCGGTCGCCTGCGCGTCGGCGCCGCCCTGCGGCCTGCTCTCCTGTGGCCCGTTCTCCTGCGGCCCATCCTCCCGTGGTCCGTCCGGCCCGCCCGCCAGCAGCGTGGCGGCCGCCCGTTCGATCTCCTCCGGCTCGGGCATGCGGCCGCGGCCCGTGTCGCCGCAGGCGAGCGTGCCGGACGCCGGATCGAGCACCGTCCAGCCGAAATCACGGCACACGTCGAGATTGCGCCGCGTGGCCGGATTGTCGTACATGTGCACGTTCATCGCCGGGCACAGAAGCTTCGGCCCCTCGTAGGCGAGGATCGTCGCGGTGAGCGTGTCGTCGGCCATCCCGGCGGCGATGCGCGCGATCACGTCGGCGCTCGCCGGCGCCACGACCAGCAGGTCCGCCCATGCGGCGTCCTTCACATGGTTGATGGTCGCCGGGGCCGGGTTCGCGGCCACATCGCCGGGGACGGCGGGGGAGTCGGGGAACATCGCGGTGCGTGTCGGCTCGCCGGTCAGCGAGGTGAAGGTCAGCGGCGTGACGAACCGTTCCGCCGCCGCCGTCTCGACCACGCGGACCGTGTGTCCCGCCTTCGTCCAGTCGGACGCGAGATGGCAGGCCTTGAACGCGGCGATGCTGCCGGTGACCCCCAGAAGAATACGTGCCATGGTTGTGAAAAGCCTCCCGGCCGGAAACCCCGGTCGAACCTATGCCGATGCCGCCGTGCACTGCGGTCGCCGCGGACCACCCGTCGACGCCGCACTCCAGTATAGCGGCCGTGCGACGGCCGGCGGCGGAAGTCCCCTACAATGACCCCCTACAATGACAGGGAGGGAAAGGAGCCGTGGCATGGGGTTCAGCGTGTTCGGTCATGTGGACGGCGACGGTTACGCCGACGGCGACGACTACGGGTATGGCGATGACGACGCCGGTGCGTTCGGCGGATTCGACTACGGCTCATGGGATGCGGACGACGGCATCGCCGACGGCGTCCCCCTGAACGCCCTGCGTCTTTCGCTGGTGGACAACACCTCGCCCGTGGTGCTCATGCGCGCCCGCACGATATCCGCGGCGCGCGCCCGCATGATGGACGACCTCGCCTACGAGATGGACGCGCGCACCGGGCTCGCGACGATCTCCGGCCGGATCCGCGGCAGCTCCAGCCCGTCCAGCCGCTACACGGTCAACGTGTACTTCCACACGGACACCGGCGACGTGACCGGCGGCGGCTGCACATGCCCCGCCTACGCGCGCGGCTACGACATCTGCAAGCACATGGCCGCGCTCGTGCTCGCGTTCGTCGCCGATCCGGAAGGCTTCTCCGGCTATGGCGCGACATCGGCGGTGCGCTCGTCGCGCGGCCTGCTCGCCGCGATGCAGCGCATCGACGAGCAGGAGGAGACGACGCGTCAGGCGAAACGCCGCGCCGCCATGATCGCCGCCGGCACGTCGGACGGCGGCCGCATGCCCGGCACCGGGCGCGGCACGGGAACCGGCCCCCGCACGCCGCATCCCGGCGAGGTGGCGCTCACGCCCACCCTCGCCTGCCTGTCCGGCCGGTGGAGCGTCCAGTTCCGCGTCGGCGCGCGCGGCGGCACCTCCTACGTGCTCAAATCGATCGACGACCTGCTCGACGACGTGCGGTACCAGCGGTATCGGGAGTATGGGAAGAAACTCGCGTTCACGCATACGCGCGGCATGTTCGACGACCGGTCGCGCGCGCTGCTCGTCTTCCTCGACCGCGTCGCGGACGTGCGGCGCGCCGTCGACCTGCAGGACACGCGGTACGGCCGTTTCGGCAACGTGGAGCTCGGCCGGCATCTCACGCTCGCCGCCGCGGAGGTCGCACGCCTGCTCGACCTGGTCGCGGGCAGTGAGATCGGACTGGTGCTCGACCCGTGGTACATGTCGTCGCCGTCCACCGTGCGCGTGGAGACTCCCGTCCCGGCGGACGGAGCCGCGTTCGCGCCGATCGTGACGATGACGCGCATCAGCGGCGACGTCGGCGTCGACGGATACGCGCTCGCCGGCACGCCCCCGGTCGCGGCCACGATCGCGGGGGAGCGGGGTATGTGGCTGATGCTGCCGCCCGCGGACGGGCGCGGCGGCGGCGCGACGCTCTCCCGGCGCGGGCGTGAGACGCTGCATGTGAGCGCCGCCGGATACCGGTTCGTGCGCTGCCCGAAGGCGTTGGAGCCGGTCGCCGACCTGCTGCCGGTCGTCTGCGCCCCGCCGGACGCGGATGGCGTGCAGGGGGCGGCGGCGAACGCGCGCGGCGGCGATGCTCCGACGGGCGGGCACATCGCCTTCGATGATGCGCCCCTGTTCGCGCGCACGCTGCTGCCGCGTCTGCTCGACAGCGGTCTCCTGCCGGCCGGCAACGTGCCGAAGGAGATCGTGCTGTTGCGGCCCGTCGCATGCGAGCCCGAGTTCTATCTTGACCGCGACGAGCGGGGCGTCACCTGCGAGGCGAAGGCCCGGTACGGTTCGCGCGAGATGACGGTCGTGCCGCAGCGGGGGAGCGACTTCGCGCCGGGACTCACGCCCCAAGTCGGCGCGGGGCGTGACTTCGGCGCCGAACGCGCCATGCTCGACCTGGTGCGCGCGTATTTCTCGGTGGATTCGCCGTCGGCCCCGGCGCGCATCGGCCGCGACGAGACGACGCGCATCGTCGCCCTGTTCGACGAAGGCCTCGACGCGCTGCGCGCGCAGGGCAAGGTGTTCACCACGCCCGCGTTCGACCGCATGCTCGCGCCCAAGCCGCCGAGCGTGAAGGTCGGCCTGTCCGTCACGTCGAATCTCGTGGAGATCTCGCCGATCGCCGACGAGGTGCCGCCCGACGAGGTCGGCTCGCTGCTCGCCGCCTACCGTCGCCGCCAACGCTTCCACCGGTTGAAGGACGGCACGTTCGTCGACCTGCGCGGCGCCGACCTGGACGCGCTCGACCGGTTCGCCGGCGACTTCGACTTGTCCGAAAACGAACTCGACGCGGGACCGGTCACGCTGCCCGGCATGCAGGCGTTCCTGCTCGACGGCGAACTCGCCGGCGCAGGCGTCGTCAAGGAGCCCTCGTTCATGAAGTACGTGGACGAGCTCAAGACCATCGACCCGGCGCGCTACCAGGTGCCGGCGTCGCTCGCCCGGGTGCTCAGACCGTATCAGGTGGACGGCTACCGGTGGCTGCGCACCCTGTGCGACAAGGGATTCGGCGGCATCCTCGCCGACGAGATGGGACTCGGCAAATCCGTGCAGCTCATCACCCTGCTCGTCGCGCTCGCCGAAGCGCGGCGGGGCGACGGACCGGACGCGTCGCGGGAACGCTCCCTGCCGTCGCTCATCGTCTGCCCGGCGTCGCTCGTCTACAACTGGGCCGCCGAGTTCGCGAAATTCGCGCCCGGCGTGCGCGCCGTCACGGTCGCCGGGACGAAGTCGGAACGCCGCGCCGCCATCGCGCGGCACGCGGGCGGCACGGCGGACGGCGAGGACGGCGGCGACGATGATGCGTCGGTCGCGACGGGCGACGCCGCGGCCACCGTGCTCATCACCTCCTACGATCTGCTGCGCCGCGACGTGGACGACTACCGCGGCGTGCGGTTCGACGTGATGGCGCTCGACGAGGCGCAGGTCATCAAGAACCACACGACCAAGATCGCGAAGGCCGTCAAGGCCGTGACCGCCGAACACCGGTTCGCATTGACCGGCACGCCGATCGAGAACCGGCTGAGCGAACTGTGGAGCATCTTCGACTTCCTCATGCCCGGGCTGCTCGGCTCGTACAAGCGGTTCCACGAACGCTACGAACTGCCGATCTCGAACGCGCGCGCCGCCGACGCGTCGAGCGCCGAAGGACGCGCCGCCGCGCAGGTCAACCCGGAAAGCGAACGCGTGACGCGGCGTCTCCAGGCGCTCGTCGGCGTGTTCATCAAACGACGGCTCAAGTCGCAGGTGCTCACCGACCTGCCCGACAAGATCGAGACGACCGTTACCGTGCAGCTGGAGGGCGAACAGCGCAAGCTGTACGCGGCGCACGAGCAGCGGCTGCGCAAACAGCTCGAACACGAGGCGGACGACGATTTCGCCACGTCGAAGATCCGCATCCTCGCCGAACTGACCGGACTGCGCCAGATCTGCTGCGACCCGCGGCTCCTCTACGCGAACGCGAAGGACCGTTCGGCGAAGCTCGCCGCCATCGCCGAACTCGTCTCCAGCTGCATGTCCGAAGGCAAGAAGGCGCTCGTCTTCTCCCAGTTCACCGGATTCCTCGACCTGATCGGCGAACGGCTCGACGCGCAGGGCGTCGACTGGTACCGGATCGACGGCTCCACGCCGAAGAAACGCCGCCTCGAACTCGTCGACCGGTTCAACGCCGACGACACCCCCGTGTTCCTCATCTCGCTCAAAGCCGGCAACACGGGTCTGAACCTCGTCGGCGCGAGCGTCGTCATCCACGCCGACCCGTGGTGGAACGCGGCCGCGCAGGACCAGGCCACCGACCGCGCGCACCGCATCGGCCAACGCCACGACGTGGACGTGTACCGGATCGTCGCCAAGGACACGATCGAGGAGCGCATCCTCGAACTGCAGCACACGAAAAGCGCGCTCGCACGCCAGTTCACCGACGCGTCCGCGCTCGCCGGGGCCGCGCCCGCGTCGATCGCCTCGCTCACCCGCGACGACCTGCTGGGTCTGCTGGAATAGTCGGCGGCGCCGCCGGGATGTCTGACAGGTGGGCGAAACGACGGACGCCGCGGCGCCGGTGATAGTCTCGTGACGGATATGACCCGCAAGGGATATGGAAAGACAAGGAGCACAATATGATCAGGGTTTCGGTGGTAGGCGCCAAGGGACGCATGGGATCGCACGTCGTCGACGCGGTGAACGGCGCGGCCGACACACAGCTCGCGCTCGCGCTCGACGCGGGCGACGACCTCACGCGCATCAGCCCAGACAACACGGACGTCGTCGTCGAGTTCACCGTTCCCGCCGTGAGCCTGACGAACGTGCTCGCGCTCGTCGCGCAGGGCGTCGACGTGGTCGTCGGCACCACCGGCTGGACCGAGGAGAAGCTCGCCAAGGTGCGCGAGGCCATCGCCGCCGGCCCGCGCCCGGACACGCAGAAGGTGTTCATCGCGCCGAACTTCGCGATCTCCGCCGTGCTCGCCGACCACTTCTCCACGCAGGCCGCCAAGTACTTCGAATCGGTGGAGGTCATCGAACTGCACCACCCGGACAAGGTGGACGCCCCCTCCGGCACCGCCATCCACACCGCGGCCGGCATCGCCGCCGCGCGCAAGGCCGCCGGACTCGGCCCCGTGCCGGACAACACCCAGACCGACGGCGGCTCGCGCGGCCAGGTCGTCGACGGCGTCCACGTGCACGCCGTGCGCCTCAGGGGCCTCAACGCGCACGAGGAGGTGCTCTTCGGCAACGCCGGCGAGCAGCTCGTCATCCGCGCCGACAGCTTCGACCGCGGCTCGTTCATGCCCGGCGTGCTGCTCGCCGTGCGCAAGCTCGCCGGCGACGCCCCCGCGGGCCTCACCGTCGGCCTCGACAAGTTCCTCGACCTGTGATCGGACGCCGCGGAAGAGTCGTTACAGAAGCGTCCACAATGCGAAGTACGGTGAACACTATGACTGAGAGCGCTATGCATCTGCTGAATCCTGCCCCGTTCGGGCGTATCCTGCCCGCGATGGTCACTCCGATGAAGTCCAACGGCGACGTCGATTACGAGGCGGCGCAGAAGCTCGCCAAGCAGCTCGTCGCCGACGGCGCCGACGGCCTCGTCGTCAACGGCACCACCGGCGAATCGCCCGTCACCCACATGGACGAGAAGGTCGACCTCGTCCGTGCGGTCAAGGAGGTCGTCGACGTGCCGGTCATCTCCGGCGCCGGCTCCAACGACACCGCGCACACCGTGCGCATGGTCGAACAGACCCAGGAGGCGGGCGCCGACGCGGTGCTCGTCGTCATGCCCTACTACTCCCGTCCGTCCCAGGACGGCGTCTTCGGCCACTACAAGGCCGTCGACGAAAGCACCGACAAGCCGATCATCGTCTACGACGTGCCCGGCCGCACCGGACTCAAGGTGACGATCGACACCTACGACCGTCTCGCCGAACTCGAGCACGTCGTGGCCGTCAAGGACGCCACCGGCGACCTCGCCGCCGCCGTCGAGAAGCAGCAGCGCACCGGACTCGCCTGGTATTCGGGCGACGACGGCCTGTTCCTGCCGTTCCTCTCCATCGGCGCCGTCGGCATCATCTCCGTCATCGCGCATGCGGCCGCAAACCCCATGCGCCAGCTCGTCGAGGCCTTCGACCGCGGCGACATCCACGAGGCGCAGCGCCTCGCCAACCAGCTCGCACCGCTCGTTCACGCGCTCAACGGCGACGGCTACCAGGCCGTCATGGCCAAGGCCGCGCTGAAGGTCCGCGGCGTGCTCGACTCCACGTTCATGCGTCTGCCGAACGTCGGACCGGACGCCACCCAGCTCGAGAAGGCCGAGATGGGCATGCGGGCCGCCGGCCTGCTGTAACGGGCGACGAGGCCCCGGTGCCCCCGTCCGCACGCGTCGCGACGACGCGGGCGCGGGGGAGCCGGGGCCGTTCGCGTTCACACGCATACGCGGAAAGCACGGAGCGAACAACACGGATTCCCGCGCGCATGGGCCGGCAGCGAGCCGACACATCTGTCGCCTTCGTGAGAGCACGAAGGCAAGAATTACAGGAAACACAAGAAAGCAATGGCACAAGACAAAGAAAAGAACACCAGGAACTCCTCCAAGAACTCGGGCGCATCGCGCCGCCGCGGCTCCTCGACCCGCGGCAAGGGCACCGGCCGCGGCCGCGGCGGAGCCTCCCGCGCCCGTCACCAGAACGTCGGCACGCAGGCCACCGCGCCCCAGCAGGACGCCGTGCTCATCGCCCCGCCGAAGTACCGCAAGGGTTCGATGCGCATCACGCCGCTCGGCGGTCTCGGCGAGATCGGCCGCAACATGAACGTCATCGAATACAACGGCCACCTGCTGCTCATCGACTGCGGCGTGCTCTTCCCCGAGGAGGAGCAGCCGGGCGTCGACCTCATCCTGCCCGACTTCCACTACATCAAGGACCGTCTCGACAAGGTCGAGGCGCTCGTGCTCACCCACGGCCACGAAGACCACATCGGCGGCGTGCCCTACCTGCTCAAGCTGCGCGAGGACATCCCGCTGATTGGCTCCAAGCTCACCCTCGCCTTCGTCGACGCGAAGTGCAAGGAGCACCACATCAACCCCACCAAGGTGGAGGTCGAAGGCCGCGACAAGCTCAAGGTCGGCCCGTTCGACCTCGAGTTCATCACCGTGACCCACTCCATCCCGGACGCGCTCGCCGTGCACGTGAAGACCCCGGCCGGCTCCCTGATCGACACCGGCGACATCAAGCTCGACCAGCTGCCGCTCGACCACAAGATCACCGACCTCGTCGAGTTCGGCAAGATCGGCGAGAAGGGCGTGGACCTGCTCATGATGGACTCCACGAACGCCGAGGTGCCGGGCTTCGTCAAGCCGGAGACCTCCATCGGCCCGGCGCTCGACCAGGCGTTCGCGCAGGCCACCCGCAAGATCATCGTCGCGAGCTTCTCCTCGCACGTGCACCGCGTGCAGCAGGTCGTCGACACCGCCCACAAGTACGGCCGCAAGGTCGTGTTCGTCGGCCGTTCGATGGTGCGCAACATGTCCATCGCCGCCGACCTCGGCTACCTGCACATCCCCGAAGGCACCGTCGTGGACCTCAAGCAGGCCAACGACATCCAGGACGACAAGCTCGTCTACATGTGCACCGGCTCCCAGGGCGAGCCGATGGCCGCCCTCGGCCGCATCGCCGACGGCAACCACCGCGACATCCACATCAACGAGTTCGACACCGTGATCCTCGCCAGCTCGCTCATCCCGGGCAACGAGCACGGCGTGTACAAGGTCATCAACAAGCTCGTCCAGCTCGGCGCGAAGGTCGTCAACCGCGACAACGCGGCCGTGCACGTCTCCGGCCACTGCAACGAGGGCGAGCTGCTGTACATGTACAACATCGTCAAGCCGAAGTGCGCGATGCCGATCCACGGCGAGAACCGCCACCTCGTCGCCAACGGCCTGATCGCCGTGAAGACCGGCGTCGATCCGCAGAACGTCGTGCTCGCCGAGGACGGCGACGTCGTCGACCTGTACCACGGCAAGGCCGCGGTCGTCGGCTCCGTGCCGTGCGGCTACGTGTACGTCGACGGCGACTCGGTCGGCGAGCTCACCGACGAGGAGCTGGAGAAGCGCCGCATCCTCGGCACCGAGGGCTTCGTCTCCGCGTTCGTCGTGGTCGACTCCGAGGCCCGCGAGGTCGTCTCCGGCCCGAAGATCTACCTGAACGCCGTGGCCGAGGACGAAAGCGAGTTCGACAAGGTGCGCCACCAGATCGTCGAACAGCTGAACGACGCGCTCATGGCCGGCACCACCGACACGTACAAGCTGCAGCAGATCATGCGCCGCACGCTCGGCGGCTGGATCGCCCGCCAGCTGCGCCGCAAGCCGATGATCGTGCCCGTCGTGGCCGACATCGCCACCGACGTCACCGAACAGCACTGAAAGGAACAGTAGGAACACCATGCCCGGATCGAACCTGACCCGCATCGAGGCCGAGGAGCGCAAGGCCATCGTCGAGGCGCCCATCCACTACCATGTGGACCTCGACCTGACCGTCGGCGCCAAGACCTTCGGCTCCCACACCCTGATCTGCTTCAACGCGAAGCCCGGCTCGTCCACCTTCCTCGACCTCATCGCCGACGAGGTGAGCGCGATCACGCTCAACGGCCGCGCGCTCGACCCGGCCGAGGCGTTCGCCGACGACCGCATCGAGCTCACCGGCCTCGAGACCAAGAACGAGGTCGTCGTCGAGGCCAAGTGCCGCTACTCCAACACCGGCGAGGGCCTGCACCGCTCCGTCGACCCGTCCGACGGCAACGTGTACCTCTACTCCCAGTTCGAGGTTCCGGACGCCCGCCGCGTGTACGCCGTGTTCGACCAGCCCGACCTCAAGGCCACCTTCGACTTCAAGGTGCTCGCCCCGAAGAGCTGGATCGTCACCTCCAACATGCCGGTCAGGACCGTCGAGGACTTCGCCCGCGAGACCGCCGACGGCACGCTCGAGGCGAAGCCGAACGAGACGACGAAGCTGTGGAGCTTCGAGCCGACCCCGGTGATGAGCTCCTACCTGACCGCCATCTGCGCCGGCCCGTACGCCGAATGGCACACCGAGTACGCGAACGAGGACGGCCGCATCGTGCCGATGGCCCAGTACTGCCGCCAGTCGCTCGCCGAGGCGTTCGCCAAGGACGTCGACTACCTGTTCGACATCACCAAGAAGGGCTTCGCCTTCTACGCGAAGACCTGGGGCGTGCCCTACCCGTACGCCAAGTACGACCAGATTTACGTGCCGGAATACAACGCGGGCGCCATGGAGAACATCGGCATGGTCACCATCCGCGACTCCTACGTGTTCGAATCCAAGGTGACGGACGCGCTCGCCGAGCGCCGCGTCGTCACCGTGCTGCACGAGCTCGCCCACATGTGGTTCGGCGACTACGTGACGATGAAGTGGTGGAACGACCTGTGGCTCAACGAGTCCTTCGCCGAGTTCACCTCCACGCTCGCCACCGCCGAGGCCACTGAATGGCATGACGCGTGGGCCACGTTCTGCTCCGGCGAGAAAAGCTGGGCGCTGCGCCAGGACCAGCTGCCCACCACGCATCCGATCGTCGCGCCGATCAACGACCTCAACGACACGTACGTGAACTTCGACGGCATCACCTACGCAAAGGGCGCTTCCGTGTTGAAGCAGCTCGTGTTCTACGTGGGCCGTACGAAGTTCTTCCAGGGCATCCACAACTATCTCGACAAGCACGCGTACGCGAACGCGACGCTCGCCGACCTGCTCGGCGAGCTGGAGGCGACCTCCGGCCGCGACCTCAAGGCGTGGAGCGCGAAGTGGCTGGAGGAATCCGGCATCAACACGATCCTCCCCGCCGTCGAGGAAGGCAAGGACGGGGTGATCGGCTCGCTCACCCTCACCCAGACCGCGCCGGCCGAGCACGCCGTGCTCCGCCCGCACCGCCTCGCCGTCGGCTTCTATGATCTCGACAAGGCGAGCGGCAAGGTCGTGCGCACCGACCGCATCGAACTCGACGTGGACGGCGAGACCACGCTCGTCGAGGCGGCCGCCGGCAAGCGCCGCCCCGCGCTGCTGCTCGTCAACGACGAGGACCTCACCTACACGAAGATCCGCTTCGACGACGCCTCGCTCGCCTTCGCCGAAGAGCATCTGCAGGACGTGGACGACGCGCTCGCCCGCGCCGTCATCTGGCTCGCCTTCTGGGACATGACCCGCGACGGCGAGTTCCCGGCCGAGCGTTTCGTCGATATGACGCTGCGCCTGCTCGCCCACGAGACCGAATCCACCACGTTCCGCTACGCGCTCGCCTGCATGAGCACCACCGCGCATCATTACGTGGCCGCCTCGCGCCGCGACGAGGTGTTGAAGCACGTGGCCGCCGAGCTGTTCGAGCTCGTGCGCGCCGCCGAACCCGGCTCCGACGCGCAGTTCCAGCTCGCCACCGCCTACCTCGGCTACGGCGAGGAGGGCGACGCCGCGTTCGCCGCCAACGCCCGCGGCCTGCTCTCCGGCGACGTCGCGTTCGACGGCCTCGAGATCGACAACAACTTCACGTGGACGATCGTCAACGCGCTCGCCAGCGTGAACGAGTACTCCGACGACGACATCGACGCGCAGCTCAAGCGCAAGGAGACCACCGAGAACCGCGAGTTCGCCTACGGCGCGCACGCGGTCAAGGGCACCGCCGAGGCGAAGGCCTGGGCGTGGGACCAGGCGCTCCACAACGCGGAGCTCACCAACAGCCAGCTGGAGGCCGTGGCCCGCGGGTTCGCCGCCACGCCGCGCCCCGACTTGGCCGAGCCGTACGCCGCGAAGTACTTCGACACGATCGACTGGATCTGGTCGAACAAGACCTACCACATGGCCGAGGCGCTGCTCAACGGCCTCTACCCGGGCTACGCCGATCCGGCCACGCTGGTCTCGCTCGGCGAGTCCTGGCTCGCCGCCCACGCCGACGCCGACGCCGCCCTGAAGCGTCTCGTCGTCGAGAACGTCGCCTCCTCGCGCCGCACCCTCGCCGTGCGCAAGTACAACGAGACCCTGTGACGTAAGTCCGCATAGCAAGAGAAAACCCGCGCCCGTCCCCCAACGGCGTATCCTCCCTACAAGGTCATGGGCCTTCGCCCGTGGAGCCTTGCATGAGAGGAGCCGAAGGGATGGTCGCGGGTTTTTCCGTCGTCACGCTGCTGCTGATCCTGCTCGCCGGGGTGGGGGCGGGATTCGTCGGGTACGCGGTGGGCGCGTCGTCGCTCGTGTCGTATCCGGCGTTGCTCGCCTGCGGCATCCCGCCGGTGCTTGCGAACGCGTCGAACACGGTGGGCGTGGTCGGCACCGGCATCGGCGGCGTGATGGGCGCGCGCCGTGAACTCAAGGGACAGGCGCTGCGCGTCGCCGTCTACGTGTCCATCGGCGCGGTGGGCGGCGTGGCCGGCGCGTACCTGCTGCTCGAACTCGACCCGAAGGTGTTCGAATTCGCCGCGCCCGCGCTGATCCTGTTCTCGTCGCTCATCATCGCCGTCAATCCGCGTGGACGCATGCAGGCCAAGCAGGCCGCCGCCGACGCGCACGCGCAGCTGACGCGCATGCAGGACGGTGACGGCAAGGCCGGCGCGTCCATCGCCGCGCGCGGCGCGGACTCCCTCGAACGGCCGGTGCAGCCGCTCAAGCAGGACTCCTGGTGGGTGTGGATCGGCGTGGTCGCGGTCGCCGTCTACTCCGGATACTTCGGCGCCGGCGCGGGCACGCTCGCGCTCGCCGTGCTCGACGCGGCGAAGATCGGCCCGTTCCACAAGATCAACGCGTTGAAGACGCTGATCGGCACGGGCGCGAACATCACCGCGTCCATCGTGTTCATCGTGCGCGGCGCGGTCGACTGGCCGGCCGCGATCATGCTGTGCGTCGGATGCTTCATCGGCGGCTACATCGCACCGCCCATCACCCGCCGCATCCCCGCGAACGTGATGCGCGCCGCCGCCGTGATCGCCGGCATCGTCCTCACCATCGACCTCGCGCTGAAGACGTACTGAGCCGCCGGACCGTGAGGACCGCTGGGCCGTGGTTGTAGACTGGACGGTACCGGAAGCTCGATCGGGGAGCGGCCGGAATCGGAAAGCGAGGCGACGATGCGTAGACCCAGGGGACGCTTGCTGGACAATCCGCTGTCGCAGGGGAACGTGGCGGCGCGGATGGTGTCGAATCGGACGGAACGGTGGCTGGCTGGGCCGGGCGCCGTGGACCGTCTGGCGTCCGCGTATGCGGCCGGTTGGATGCTGCTCGACTACACGCACGGCCGTCTGATCGGATGGCAGTCCGGGCCGAACGACGTGTACGGCGTGACCCGGCATTGGCGGCATGTGGTGTTCACCATGCCGAGCGCGGAGTCGGAGCAGGCGATGCTCGCCGCGTCGGTCGGACAACTGGTCGTCGGGCATGCGCTCCCGTTGGGCGCGGACATCGCGGCGAGCATGGCGATCGGCGACGCGGCCGCCCGGTCGGATTCCCGGTCGCGTTTCGCGTTGCAGCCGCCGGACGGTCCGGACATGCGCCCGTTGACCATGCGCGGGAACGAGTTGTTGCGATGGGCGGATGCGACGGTCCGGGCGATGGCGTTCGTGGACGTGCCGCTGCTGATGGCGAACGTGGCGACCGCGCGCGTCTCGCTCGCGGAGTACATGTTCCGTGAATCCCGCGGGTTGATCTGCGAGAGCATACCGGGCGCGGGCATGAGCCCGTACCCGCCCGCCTGCCCTCCCGGATGGACGCCGCCCGTACGCGCGACGGCGCGAGGGACGGGCGTGCGGTGAAACGGCGGAATCGTTGGCGGTAGGATGGGAGGCATAGTGATTCACGAAGGCGTGTCGGTCGACGGGCATCCGTCGCATGACCGTGAAGAAGGGGAGAACCAGCATATGGCGACGACGTTGGAACGGGGATTACGGCGATTGGCCCGGGCCGCCACATGCGCTGTGGCGTTCGCCGCGTGTCTGGGCATGGTGGTGCCGTCGGTGTACGCCGAGGAGCCTGGACGCTGGCCGGTGGAGAACGACGTGGTGCAGAACGCGTGGAAGCAGGGCATCGACGGTTCCGGCGTCAAGATCGCCGTAATCGATACTCAACCGATTGGGGAGTATCCGGGGCTGGCGGATGCCGACATCACGTATCAGGTGGGCAGCTTCCGGAAAGCGGATTCCAAGAAAAGAGTGAAAACCCAATGTGTGATTAACGGGAAACCCCTGACGGCTACTCTTCGTCGGGGCGAGGACAGCTGGCAGTATACGCATGGCACGGATATGTTGACTTGGATTGCCGGCAACGGCAAGGACTATGACGGCAAAACGGGGGTGCTGGGAGCAGCCCCGAAAGCGAAACTGCTGAGCATCGCGAACGGGCGTGAGATCAAAGGATCCAATTTGTCGTACGACTGTAAATCCGGCAAGTCGGATTGGGCCTCGGTGGATTACGGTGTCGATGAGGCGACGGCCGTGAAATGGGGGGCTCGTGTTATCAACCGTTCGCAGGGATCGTTGATGATGTCCTACGATTATGAGGGTTTCGTCACGGCATTGAGATACGGCGTGATCACCATCAGTGCACGCGCCAATACCACCGACACCGGATTGCGGGATTTGGTTGGCGACCCGAGGAAGATGAATTACTTTCCCGGGGTAGTCACCGTAAACAATGTTGACCGAAATGGGGTTCTTTCACAGGCTTCGGATACGGTCGACGGCAATATCGCGGTGCTTTCCTATGGGCAGGGGGTATTGTCCCCCGCGGAACATCTCATGGCGGGAACATTGACCCCCACCAATGGAGGTACTTCGACCGCCGCGGCCGTGTTGTCGTCATATCTGGCATTGGCGATGCAGAAGTGGCCGGATGCGACGGGCAACCAGATTCTCCAGTCGCTGGTTCGTAACACAAAGGAAGGCAAAGGCAAGCCGACCATCGATCCGGAGAGGAAACGCGGTTTCGGAGAAGTGGATCTGAACGCGTTGCTGACGGTCGATCCAACCCAATACAAGGATGTGAACCCGATTCTGGAATATCAGATGAAGGCCGCGGCCCAGTATCCGGAATACAAGGATTGGTATACGCAGGATTGTTCGAAAAATCCTGATGGCATCCAACCGAACGGCGATCTGACCGATTTTGCGATTCCCTGTGAGGCTGGTCTGATTGGTAAGGAATATGAGCGTCAGCAGGCCGCATGGAAGAAGGTCGAGCAGTGCCGTGCGGATGGCGGTTCGGACTGCATGAAGTATTCGGCCACGAACACCGCCGACGCAAAGGGTTCGGGGGCCGTGTCCGGCGAACGGTCGGATGCGAAGCCGGCGGCAGGATTGCCCGTGTGGGCGTGGGGTGTGATCGCGGGCGTCGGTGTGGTCGTGGTGTCGGTCGGCATCGTGTTCGCGGTCGTGCTGGCGAAGCGTCGTCGCCGTTCACAGCGTCCGCCGCGGAACGTCGTGCCGGCTCCCGCGGGCGGCTATCCGCCGGCTGGACGGTATCCGGTCCAGTCTTCGCCGGCTCAGGCGTATCCACCGGCACCGGCGGCTCCACCGGTTCAGGTGGTTCCGGCACCAGTCTCGTATACGAGGCCGCCTATGCCGCAGCAGCCTGCGCAGGGGTATCCGCCGGTTCCCGCGCCCGCTCAGGCGCCGCAGCCCCCGCATGGTCGTCATTCACGGTGAACCGGGGCTGGTGTGTTCGATAGTATCCGTGCGATAAGCGTCTTGAATAATCCGGCGACAAATCCGCATCATTGGGCCAACAGGGGATGGGTGGATTCGTATGGCGGCGCATGCCTGGACAGGTTCGATTTGCCGCAGGGGTTGTTCTGGATGGCCGTATCCGGCAGGGAGACGTCGGCGGTCGGGGATCTTGGCGGCACCATGCTTCGTCCGAAGGTGCCCGGTGCCAGTGATTATTGGCCTGTGGGATTCTGCGAACGTGACGGCTGGCTGGCGATGAGGGTCGACAGCGAGGATGAGGTGGTGACGAATCGCTTCATCCGTTACTATCATCCGGTACGTCCCATGCCTCGATATCATGGCCGCACCCGACACGCTCTGTTCGCCGTGCTGCGTGCTCCGTTCCCGCTGACATCGGATACCTCGTTGACGTTGCATGCGACGTGTTCGTTGGGTCATGTGGATGATCCGCCGTTCATGCCGCCGTATACGGGCAGGCCGTCGGCTCGCATGGTCGAGTTGATGAACGGCATGGCGATGAAGCCGGGTTGGATCGTATGGGACGGGTACTTGCACGTGTGGGTGAACTACCTGTACTGGCGACAATCAATGGGCAGACGACCTGCTCATACGCTTTTCGGTGTGTCCGTTCCCGTGGAATTGGCCTTGTTCCGTGCGTATCGTGTGTATTACGAGCAGTTGCGGTGTGAGCTGCCGTACCCGTATGCGGGGCCTGTCTTGTGGCCGGATCAGTGCGATCCGCGGTTCCCGTTGCCGTCCGATCCACGTTACGGCGCGTACGTGTAGGGGTGCTGCCGGTGTCACGTTATATGGAATGTGTGAATCGTCTGGCGGAACGTTTGACACTGATTCATGTGGAGATGGAGGTGATCGACAGTCATGTTCGAAAACATTCGTGCGGAATATGCTTTGAACAATCCGGCGACGAATCCGCATCATTGGATGAACCGCGGATGGCATGATGTCGTGGCGACAGCGGATGGGGATCCATTCAAGTTCGATCTTCCGCGGGCATTGTTCTGGACTGCCGTGTCCGGGCGTGAGAAGCCCGCGGGTAACGACCATGGCGGAACGCTCATGCATCCGTGGATTTCGTGGAAGGGCAGTGAGCGGTGGAACACCTATTATCTATGTAACGATATGGAGTGGAAGCTGCTGAGTATGTACAGTTATCGGCGCAATATGTATCAGCAGCTGTATCGGCCTGTCCGTCTGATGCCGAGAACGGGTTTCGACAATGGCAGGGATGCGCGGTTCGCCGTGTTGCGTGCTCCGTTTCCGTTGACATCGGATTCGTCGTTGACGTTGCATGCGACGTGTTCGTTGGGTCATGTGGATGATCCGCCGTTCATGCCGCCGTATACGGGCAGGCCGTCGGCTCGTATGGTCGAGTTGATGAACGGTATGGCGATGAAGCCGGGGTGGATCGTATGGGACGGGTACTTGCACGTGTGGGTGAACTACCTGTACTGGAGTAAGCGGTATGGGGCGCAGTGGAAAGGAACGGAGCAGCTCGGGGTTCCCGTTCCCGTGGAATTGGCCTTGTTCCGTGCGTATCGTGTGTATTACGAGCAGTTGCGCCATGAATTGCCCTACCCGTATGCGGGGCCTGTCTCGTGGCCGGATCAGTGCGATCCGAGGTTCCCGTTGCCGTCCGATCCCCGTTACGGCGCGTACGTGTAGAGGAATCCATGCGTCGGGCGGGTACAGACGTGATCGGGAATAGGAATTGGCGGCGGGCGTCCGCCCGATGATTGGAAGTGGTTGCGATGGGCTATCTGGCGTATATGCGGGCGAACCGTCCGGGCTGGAGCAGGATGCATTGGAAGAACCGCGGCTGGGATGCGAGCATCGATCGTTTCGGTGCCAAACACGAGGCATTCGACCTGCCGATTCCATTGCTGTACACGTGCGCGTCGGGACGGGATCATCCAATGTTCCCGGACGATGGCAGCACGTTGATGAATCCCATCGGAGAGTTCGAAAAGGCATCGCGCCCGACGACCTACGCATGGCGTGACCATTGGATCGTGGCATCCACGCTCAGTTATGCGTTCAATAATCACGGGGCAAGCACCGTGTCCTGCTGGTATTGCGCTCCGGTGCGGCCATTCCCCAGACAGATCGGCGACAAGGGGGACGGCAGCAGGCGTATGGACGTCAGCATTCTGCGCGCCCCGTTCCCCATCACCGAAGACACCGGCCTCACGTCGTTCTCCACATGCTCGCTTGGCCATACCGACGACCCGCCGTTCATGCCGCCCTACAACGGCGATCCGTCGCAGGCGATGGTGCGGTTGATGAACTCGTTCCGCATGAAGCCGGGTTGGATCGTATGGGATGGGTATCTGCACGTGTGGGTGAACTCCCTGTACTGGAAACAACTGCCGGATGCGAACGATGATTTTCGTTACGCCATAGGCGGCGTGCCCGCGACGTTGGAGCTTGAACTGTTCAAGGCCTATCGCGTGTATTACGAGCAGTTGCGGTGTGAGCTGCCGTATCCGTATGCGGGGCCCGTCTTGTGGCCGGATCAGTGCGATCCGCGGTTCCCGTTGCCGTCCGATCCACGTTACGGCGCGTACGTGTAGGAGGCTGCCGGTGTCACGTCTTATGAAATGGGTGGATCGTCTGGCGGAACGTTTGACGCGAATTCATGCGGATTGGCTGTTGTATGCGGTGTGGTTGGCGGCGCTGATCACCCCTTATCGGATTCCGGCGGGCCGACTCGCCCCTTCTCACGCCTTGCTGGCCGTGTTGCTGTTGTTGCTTCTGCCATCAATGACCCTCGTATGTCAGGCGTGTCTGAAGGAACGTCACCGACAGGGGCCTGACCTGTTTCTGCTGAACTACTGGTATCGGAACGGGCGTATCGCATGGTGGATTCTGACCGTCATCACCCTGCTTGTGCTGATGGCCGAACTGGCGGGAGGACGATGGTGGTGAGACGTGCGTTTGGCATCTGGCGGTCGAACACTCCGGCGTTGAATCCGCGTCACTGGGTGCATCGCGGCTGGTTTGGGCCGGGGCGTACGGGCGGCGCTGCGCGTCCTTCGTTCGATCTGCCGCGTTGCCTGTTCTTCACGGCCACGTCGGGACGCGATAGGCCTGTCGCTCCTGATGACGGCATGTCGTTGGGCGACCCCGCGGACCGTCGTTGGCGGGCGCGTCTGACTTGGCGCGACGGTTGGGTGGCGGCCGCCTGCGACTCCGTCGACCGTCTGCCTGGCGGGTTGGACGCGTCGACCGACGGGACGGTGTCTCCGTATTATCGTCCTGTCCGGCCGATGCCGTCCGTCCGGAACCGTGAGGCGGATGAAGCATGGTTCGCCGTGCTGCGTGCCCCGTTTCCGTTGACTGTGGATTCGTCGTTGACGTTGCATTCCACGTGTTCGTTGGGTCATGTGGATGATCCGCCGTTCATGCCTCCTTATACGGGCAGGCCTTCGGCTCGCATGGTCGAGTTGATGAACGGCATGGCGATGAAGCCGGGATGGATCGTATGGGACGGATACCTGTATGTGTGGGTGAACCGGATGTACTGGTGCCGGCTGCCCGGCGCTGACCCGGATCTGGAATATCTGGCGTCTGGTCTGTCGGCTCCGATGGAGTTGGCCTTGTTCCGTGCGTATCGCGTGTATTACGAGCAGCTGCGCCATGAATTGCCCTACCCGTATGCGGGGCCTGTCTTGCGGCCGGATCAGTGCGATCCGCGGTTCCCGTTGCCGTCCGATCCGCGTTACGGCGCGTACGCGTAGAGGAATCCACGCGTCGGGCGGGTGGGGGCGTATTCTGGCAGATAGGGATCGCGGGTTCGCGCGGCGCATGCGCGGGTCGGATCGGAACGGATCGGGAGAGGGGCCATGGTGGCGGCGAAGGATGCATACGCGCGGCGTCAGGCGGACGGTGCCGTCGTCTGGACGTGCGTAAGCGTCGTTTGCCTGCTCGTCGCCGCACTGGCGTTCGCCTCGCTCGCCGCGCCGTCATCGTTGCCGGCTTGGGCGTCGACGCCGGACGGCATGGCCGTCATGGCGGTCGTCGACCTGCTCATGGCGTTGTTCGTGTTCGCCGTGATGTGCAGGGCGAACGGCGTGCTCGTCCGGCTCCGATGGCATCACGACGTCGATTATGCCGGATCGTTCGCCGCGACCATATGCGCTTCGATCGCAATGGGCGCGACGCTGGCACGCGTCATCCAGCTGGGACCGTTCACGCGGACGGTGCCGTTCGCCGTGTTCCTCGCCGGGGCGATGTGCGCCATGGACGCCGCATACGTGCAGTACGCCGCGTCGAATCGGATGACCATCGCGTTGTCGCGTTTCATGATCGCGGCGGGCGGCATCGTCGCCGTGTCGGTGGCGTTGACGGTCGAGGCGGGCGTGCCGGTGAGCGTGGTGGCGGCCGCCTGTTCGGTGGGCGGCGCATGGTACATGCACGCGCAGGCGAACGTCATCCTGCGGGTGCCGGACCGGTATCTGCTGGAATGGCGGCGGTACATGACGCAGAAGTGGACGGTCCGCGGCGCCGTCCCCAAGGAATCCCGGCCGCTTCGCACCGGCGACATCGCCGAGGACATGCGCATCTTCGGCGCGGAGTACACGGTCGGTCTCGTCGTCTCCCATCTCTATATGGTCGGCGGCTACGGCGTGATGTGCGCGACATTGCCCGCGGATCCCGATCCGTTCATCACAGGCGGCTTCGCCGCGTATTCCGTGCTGCTGCCCTGCTATCTGCTGTTCAAGCCGCGTACCGCGGGCAGCATGCTGGAACGCATGCTCATGCGTTCGTGCGCTTCGCTCATACCGTTGATGGGTCTCATCGCCGCCTCCCGGCAGGAGTCATGGAACTGGCTCATGCCGTATCTCGTGTTCGCCGTGATCGGCATCGGCGTAATCGTCGCGGCGACCACGCTCGTCGTGTCTACCGGGTTCAAGTCGTTGATGCTGTCGCGCATCGGCGACTGGCTGGTGGCGTCGAGCGTCGCGCTGATGGGACCGGCGGCGTTCCTCGCCTCGAACGCCATGGATATGATCAGGGGGTTCATGTCATGACCGCTGCCGCCGTGCCGCAACGTCCGCGCGTACCCGCTCCCTCCGGGCCATCCGGTCCGGTGCCGCATGCCCCGGCGGCGCCGATGCCGGGATCGCCCGAGCCGCAGCCGGTGATCGGCGAAGGATACGGATACGCCTCCACCGGAAGACGCTTGGCGGCGTTGCTCATCGATGTGGCGTTCGTCGTCGTGGTCTGCGTCGCGGCGTTCCTGCTGTCGCATCGTGATCCGGCGATGACCGGATTGTGCGTGGCGCAGGCGGTCGCCTTCGACTGGGGATGGGAGGCCGCGCGGGGGCTCACGGTCGGCAAGGCCGTCATGGGATTGCGCGTGGTGCGCGCCACGAAGCATATCGACGAGCCGGGCGGGGGACTGTTGCCGCCCGGGATGCGGCGCGCCGTGGTGCGGACGGCTATCACTGTGCTGGGATGCGCATTGGGACTGGTCGTGGCGGTCGGTCTGGAGGCGTTGTCGGGAATCGACCGGATTCGTCACCGCGGTCCGCAGGATCGGATCAGCGGCACGTCCGTGATCGACGTGCGCACCAGATACGTCATGCCCGACGACGACGAGCCTCCCGCTTTGCCGGATGGCACGGGGACGGCGGATGCCGCCTCGGGATTGACTCCGGTCCCCATGGTGCCGTCGATGCGGTCGGCCGCGTCCATACCGTTGCCCGCCGCACGGGCCGTGGTGCAGGGGGTTCCGGCCGCGGATGCCGCCGCGGCGAAGCAGGTGGCCGTGCTGTACTTCGAGAACGGCAAGGGCGTCCGTCTCGACATTCCCAGCCGCGCCCTGCTCGGACGCTATCCCGCGCCCGCCGATCCGCAGGACGTGCCCGTGCAGGTGCCCGATACCACCGGCACCATGTCGCGCACGCACGCCCTGCTGGAGATCACCGCGGGCAGGATGTGGATCACCGATCTGAACAGCACCAACGGCACGGCACTGCCCCGTGAGGATCAGGGCGGCATGACGCGTCTCGCCGCCGGCGCGCGCACCGAGATCCCCTTCGGTACGCGCATCTTCCTCGGCGACACGGCGGTCAGCGTGAGTCTGTTGAAGAACAGGGAGAGAAGATGATGAGCGGCGACATGCAGCAGCAGGTTTCATCCCGCATCGACCAGCCGAAGGCACCGCACGGCAAGATCGTGCTGCAGGCGCCTCCCGAATTGGAGGCGAGCGACGGCATCAACACGCTGCTGACGATGCTCGTGCCGTTGCTCGGCAGCCTTTCGGCCATCGTGATGATGGTGATGTCCAATTCGGGCGTCACCGGATTCCTCACCGGCGGCATGTTCATGCTCTCCTCGGTGGGATTCGTGCTCGTCAACGGCGTGCGCCAGCGATCCCAACGCAAGGCGAATCTCACCTCATCGAGGCGTGAGTATCTCGCCTACCTCGCCGACCTGCGCACGACCGTGCGCACCGCCGCGAAGAAACAGCGGCGCGCGGAGCTGTGGAACGCCCCCGCCCCGGACGCGCTGGTCGCCATCGCGCAGGAGGGCGTCCGTCGTTGGGAACGCATTCCCACGGACGAGGATTTCCTCGACGTGCGCATCGGCTCCGCCGAGGAACCGTTGTGCCTCACCCTCGAAGCCCCCGAACTGCCGCCGCTCGCGGAGCTCGACCCGGTGTCCGCCTCGGCCGCCCACAGGTTCATGATGGCGCATCGGAACCTCAAGGACATGCCCTGCACGATCGACATACGCAAGTACAAGCGCATCGAAGTGCTCGGCGACGCCGATCAAGCCCAGAGTCTTGCGCGCACGATGCTCTGCCAGGCGGCCGTATGGCATGGGCCCGAATATCTGAAGATCGTCGTGATCGCATCGAAATCCCAGCGACGCGCCTGGAGCTGGGTCGAGGATCTGCCGCAGGCGTGGAGCGACGAGATCGAGGATGGCATCAGTGGTCATGGTCGTGCGATGCTCGCCTCCAGCGTCGAGGAGGCGAACCGTCTCATCGGCGACGACATCCTCCATCGCAGCCGGTTCACCGGCACCGGAGAGGCCACGCTGCCCCACCTGCTGGTCGTGCGCGACGGTTCCGTGCCGGTCGGCGACATCACGCACGGCGAGGACGGCAGCATCATCCGTCGCGACGGCTTCGACGGCGTGACCCTCATCGACCTGCCCGAGGAGTGGGGCGATCTGGAGGAGGACGACGTGCTGCGCATCATCTTCTCCCAATCCTCCATCGAAATGGGATTGAACGTGGTGCGCACGTCCACCGTGAACCAGATCGAGGCGATCACCACCGCCGGACGCGTGGCCACCTGCGAACCGGACGCCATCAGCGTGCAGGAGGCGCACGCCGTCGCGTCCCGGCTCGAAACGGTGCCGCAGGCGGAACAGGACGAGGAAGGCAAGGAGAAGGCGTCGCACAAGAAGTCGTCCGAACTGGCCGATCTGCTCGGCATCGCCGACATCCACCACATCGACCTCAAACGGCTCTGGGCGTACAAGACCGGCAAGGACCGTCTGCGTGTCCCCATCGGCCTCAACGCGGACACCAGCACCACGTACCTCGACATCAAGGAGTCGGCCCAGTTCGGCATGGGCCCGCACGGCGTGCTCGTCGGCGCGACCGGATCGGGCAAGTCCGAGGTGCTGCGCACGCTCGTCCTGTCGCTGGCGCTCACCCACAGTCCGGACCAGCTCAACTTCGTGCTCATCGACTTCAAGGGCGGCGCCACCTTCGCCGGCATGGAGGGCATGCCGCACATCTCGTCGATCATCACCAACCTCGGCGAGGAGGCGTCGCTCGTCGACCGTATGCAGGACGCGCTGACCGGCGAGATGACGCGTCGTCAGGAGCTGCTGCGCAAGGCCGGCAACTTCGCCAACGTGTCCGACTACGAGAAGGCGAGACTCAACGGGCGCTCCGACCTGAAGCCGCTGCCCGCCCTGTTCGTGGTGTGCGACGAGTTCTCCGAACTGCTCGCCGCCAAACCCGACATCGTCGACTCGTTCGTGAACATCGGACGACTCGGCCGCTCGCTGGAGGTGCATCTGCTCATCGCCTCCCAGCGTCTCGAAGAGGGCAAGCTGCGCGGCCTCGACTCGCACCTGTCGTACCGTATCGGTCTGCGCACGTTCTCCGCATCCGAGTCGCGCGCCGTGCTCGGCGTGCCGGACGCGTACACGTTGCCCAGCATTCCGGGCGTCGGCTATCTCAAGCCCGATCCGAGCACGATGATCCGATTCCGCGCCTCCTACGTGTCCGGACCGCCGAAGGGCGAGCCGGACACGAACCCCTCGAACTTCGACGTGGCCGTCGACCAGATGCGTCGTGCCGGCGGCACGCCCGCGCATCAGGTGTGGCTGCCTCCGCTGAACGTGCCGAACACGCTCGACGAGTTCTTCCCCGATCTGGCGGCGGTGCGCGGCTTCGGCCTCGTCTCCGCCTCCGGCCGCAAGGCGGGCTATCTGTCCGTGCCGGTCGCATTGGAGGACAAGCCGAAGGAGCAGAAGCGCGAGGTGCTGCGGCTCGACCTGTCCGGAGCGGGCGGCCACGTGGCCATCGCCGGCGGCCCGCTGACGGGCAAGAGCACGTTCATGCGCACGATGGTCGCCTCGCTCGCGCTCACCCACAGCCCGCTCGAAGTGCAGTGCTACGCCCTCGACCTGGGTGGCGGCACGTTCGCCGGCATGGAGGATCTCGCGCACATGGCGGGCGTGGCCCTGCGCGGCGACGACGAGCGCATCAACCGCATGCTCGCCGAGGTCACCAGCATCATCAACGCGCGCGAACGCTACTTCAAGGCCAACCGGATCGACTCGATCGGCACCTACCGGCAGCTTCGCGCCAAAGGCAAGGCGGATGACGGCTATGGCGAGGTGTTCCTGTTCATCGACGGCTGGCAGAACTTCAAGACCGAATACGAGGATCTGCAGGCCAAGGTGCTCGACATCGTCTCACGTGGTCTGACGTTCGGCGTGCACGTGATCATCTCCACCAGCCGGTGGATGGATCTTCGCGCCAACATCAAGGATCTCATGGGCACGCGTCTCGAATTGAGGCTCGGCGACCCCGCCGACTCCGAAATCGACCGCAGAATCGCCGTGACCGTGCCGAAAGGCATGCCGGGACGCGGCCTCGCATCCAGCAAACGGCACATCCTCGTCGCTCTGCCGCGCATCGACGGCGATCACCGGGCGGACACGATGGCCGACGGCATCAAGGACCTCATCGCCAAGGTGAACGCGGCGTGGAGGGGACCGAAGCCGCCGAAGCTGCGCCTGCTGCCCACCCGGCTGGAACGCGGCGGATTCCTCAAGGGGATTCCGAAGCGCACGCTCGACGCGCGCTTCATCCTCGGCGTCGACGAGGCTGACCTCAAACCCGTCCTGCTCAACCCCCGCCGCTCCCCGCACATGTTCGCGTTCGGCGACTCGCGTTCCGGCAAATCCTCGTTCCTGCGACTCGTCGCGCAGGAGATCGAACGCTACTACGACGCGAACGGCGGCAAGGCGAAGATCTTCCTCGTCGACTACCGGCGCGCGCTGCTCGACGAGGTGAGCGACAAGTATCTCGGCCAGTATCTCACCAACCACAACGAGACGTCCTCGGCGATGACCGAGCTCGCCGAATTCCTCGCCACACGCATCCCCGGCTCCGATGTCACCGCCGAACAGCTGCGGTCCCGCTCCTGGTGGACCGGCTCGGACGCCTACGTGCTCATCGACGACTATGATCTGGTCGCCACGTCGCGCGGCAATCCGATCCAGCCGCTGCAGCCGCTGCTCGCCCAGGCCTCCGACATCGGCCTGCACGTGTTCCTCGTGCGACGCATGGGAGGCGCCAGCCGAGCCCTGTACGATCCCATCCTGCAGACCTTCCAGGATCTCGGCGTGACCGGCCTGCTGTTCTCCGGCGACCCGAACGAGGGCGCGCTGATCGGCAAGACGAAGCCGAAGCCGCTGGTTCCCGGCCGCGTGCAGGTGGTCAGCAGGGATTCCGGCACCTTCCTCGCGCAGCTCGCCTATGCGGCGTCCAAGATTCCCGAATCGGAGGACGACTCCGCCGACTGAGCGGCATCCAATCGGGCGGCATCCGACCGGGCGTCGTCGTCCCGCTTCCCGTCGCGCGCCACGCGCACCGCGACCAGCCCGATCGTTACGACCACGGCCAGCACGCCGACGATACCGGTCAGAATCATGGTCGGACGGTCGGGATCGGGCGAAGGCGTGACGCGGATGCGATGCGTGTCGGAGGTCGGCGGCGTCTCATAGGTCGTGTACTGGGAGTCACGCGGACCGCGCAGACCATTCGCCAACGTGATGGTGATCGCGCCATACGGGTTGAGCATGCCCCAGCCGCGCTGGTCGTCGCGCGCGTCCGGATCGGGACGATTGCCCGCCGCCTCGATCCGTTCCATCCACTCCGAGGCGCCCTCGTCCGGATGCGCCTGCGCGACGAGCGCCGCAGCGCCGCTCGCATAGGCGGTGGCGTAGCTCGACGACGCGGCATCGGGGGAGAACACGCAGTCGACGCCTTTCGGAATCGTCGACGTGACCGACATGCCCGGCGCGAGAATATCGACCTGAGGGCCGTTGATCGAATCGGCGGAGGTATGGAACGACGTGTCCGCCGCGGCGACGCCCAGCACGCCCGGCCATGAGGCCGGATACCGCACCCCGTCCTGCGTGGACGACGACGTGGCGCGGTTGCCGGCGCTGGCCACCACCAGACTGCCCTTGTCCTGCGCGTACTGCACGGCGAACTGCAATGTGGCGCTCGCCGTCACCGTGCTCTGCGAGATGTTGATGATCTGCGCGCCCTGATCGGCGGCGTAGCGGATGCCGTCGGCGAGCGTCTGCGCCGACGGGCCGCCCGAGGAGTGGCTCTGCGAGTTGTCGATGCGGTCGTAGACGCGTACGGGCAGGATCGTGGCCTTCGGGGCGATGCCGACCAGCGACGAGCCGTTCACCTGCCGCGCGGCGATGATGCCCGCGATCACCGTGCCGTGGCCGTAATTGTCGGTACGGCCGTCGGGAGCGCCGTCGCCCGCCAGATTGACTCCGGGCAGGACCGCGTCGCCGCCAAGATGCGGATTGTTCGTGTCGACGCCGGAATCGACCACGGCGACCGTGACTCCGGAGCCGTCGCCCAATGCACGTACCGCGCTCATGCCCAACGCCGATTCGGTCCACGGCGTGTCCGTGATGTAGTTGGTCTTGCCGATCTCGCAGCTCGATTCGGCGGCCGAGGCGGTCGGCGTCGTCATGGCGGACGGCAGGATCGTCAGAGCCGACAGGGCCGCCACCGCGGCGAGCGCGGCGGCCGTTCGGCGGAACCATCCGCGACGGGGAAGAGGACGACCATACGGGAGCATCGTCATCACTTCCCGTCGGCGCCGGAGGAATCCCCGTCGGAGGAATCCCCGTCGGGATTGGTCGCGTCCTGCGTCTGCCGCCGCGTGTCCTGCGCGGTCACCTGAAGACCCGCGTTCTTGCTGCTCAGCGCCACACCCACGTGGAACACGTTGATCCATGCGCGGGGGATGGGCGTGATGTCTCCCGCCTGATAGCCGAGACGTTTGAGCGTCTCCTCGTCGTCGTCGGGCACCGGATAGGCGACGCCCGTGCCGTCCACCACGTACAAGGTGCCCTGCTTGGCTTCGGAGGTGGACACGGTGCGGAACAGCGCGCCGGTGGCGTTCTGCACCGTGGTGCCGGAATCCGAGTGCTTCGGCCTGTTCCGCGGGTCACGGAACGTCACCATCGACACGCCGACGGAGGCGTCTTTCCTGCCGGTCTCGCCGTTCTTGAGCCGCGTGTCCAGAGCCACGCAGGGGGCGTCGCCCGAAGCCATGGCGGTGAGCCTGCGCTTCGGCCAGTCGTCGGGGACGACCGACGAGGTGGCGTTGCGGAATCCCGCCCGGCTCTGCTCCTGCGCGGTCATCGAAAGCGTCTTGCGCGACGCGGGCAGCGACAGCTTGTACATCTCCAGTGCCGCCCCGGTGAGCGGTGCGAGCGTGCCGTCCTTGAGGATCACGTACATGGTCGACTCGGATGAGGGGTCGGCGACGAGCGAGCCCACCGTATAGGAATCGCCTCCGACCTCGATCGTCGTTCCGGAACCGGGCACGCTGATGGGGCCGATGTCCGAGCCTCCGGCGAACAGGTCCAGCCACTGCGCGCTCGCCTTGGGGGCGCCGTCCAAAGTGAGCTGCCCGACGCCGAGGATACGCAGGGTGGCGTCGCGGATCAGTCCTTCGCGGGGCAACCGGTGACGGGTGCCGTCGGCCAGCAGGTATCCGGTGCCGTCCACGTTGACCACCATGGCCTGCGTCGCGTCGACGGGCGTGACGAGGGCGTCGTCGGTGATGAGATTATCCGTGTCCGCATGCTCCGCGTCGAGACAACTGACCAGATGGCGCGACGCGAGACGGGAACGGTTGGGCAGGATGTCCGGTGCGCCGACGATGCCCACGCTCGAACCGACCGGAATGCCCTCCAATTCGTCGTCGTCCACGGTGATGACCTTGTATTCGGACGAGGGGATGAGCAGGCGGGCGCTCGCCGTGTTGATGACGGGGTGGAGCACCCCGTTCACGCTGACGAATCGCGATGCCGTGTCCTTGCCGATGATCAGCTTGTTGTTGCTCCAATCCGACGGCAATCCCGGACTGATGATGCCGTAGAACACGCTCACCAGCACCATGATGGCGGTCAGACCGACACCCACGGCCACGGGCATGAGCCCCTTTTTCGGCGTCAGCTCCTTGCCGTCCGGCATGCCCGAGGTGAACGCGGTGACGAGTCGGGCACGCGAATAGTTCTGCGCGTCCTGCAGATCCTTCTTGTTGGCCATGATCCAGCTCCCGGTCCTTCCTACGTTCCTTGCGGCCTCGCCTACAATCCCATCGCCAGGTATGCGAGCGGCAGCGTGGCCACCACGCACACGACGTTCGCCGTATCCGCGAGACGCGTCATCGCGATGGAATCACGTTTGGTGATCTGCGTGGCGATCACGCACAGCAGCGCACACACGCAGAACATGCCGATCACGTACGAGGTCCATTCAGGATGGGATCTCGCGCATGCCGCGCACGCCAGGCAGATGCCGACGCCGGCCATGACCACGGTGAGCAGCATCTCGGAACGCGCGTAGATGCGACGCGAATCGAGCAGCATGGCGGCGAACAACGCGAACGTGAGCAGCAGACCCGCCACATTGCGTCCGGAGACGGCCATCGGCACGCCGAACACGATGATCGCGCCGGTCGCGGCACGCAGGTCGAACAACAGCGACGAGCCGAACCGGTAGCGTCGCCGCACCTCATGGGCGTCGATGGTCTTCGGCAGTGCGAAAATCTCCGATTCACTGGTCGGACTGTCCACCGAAAGACGCGAAGCGGACAGGCTCAGCCATGGCAGCGCCGTGGCCGCCAATCCGGTCAACGCCACGGCGGCGATCCACACGCGGCCGCTCCATTGCGGGAATATCGCGCACAGCGCGCCCAGCACCGTCACGATCAGACCGAGCAACGTCGGGATGGTGGCGTGGATGCGGGTCGCGGGCATCGTCAGGCATGCGAATGCGCCGGAGACCATCAGCCCGATGCCGGCGCCCAAAGCGGGAAGACCATAGAACGGGACGTCGAACAACGCTCCCATGAGCTGGTATCCGGATACGCCGGCGAGCGCGCAGGCGGTCATGGACAGGGCGAGGGCCTGCCGGTTCATGCGTCGGCTGGCCAATACGCCGCCGATGGCGAGCGCCGCGACGGCCGCCAATCCGGCGATCACGGCGTTGATGACGGATCTCGGGGCGAACGCCAGGCACGCCGCGCCGACGCCCAGCAGCACGCAGCTGACGATCAGCGAGGTCCATGTGGTGTTTTCGTTCGTCCATGGGCGGTGCGCTCGGGATACGGAATCGGCGACCGCTTCGACCACGTCGTCGTAGACGACGTCCTGATCGTCGAGCGCGTTGACGCGCAGGGTGAGCCGGTCGCCGTCGCGCACGCCCTGTTCCGCGAGGGACGGGGGATTGTCGATCGGGGTCTCGTCCTCGCGCAGGAGACGATAGCCGGCGTAGACGAGCGTGGGGTCGAGCACGCCGAGCCGTTTCGCGATGTTGGGCAGGAGCTCGGCCACCGGTTGCGTGGCGGGAAGGCTTATTTTCGTCGATCGTCTGCCGTACGAGACGCGTACGACCACGCGTGAGTCGTCGTGCTGTTGCGGTGTGTGCGGGCGTCGCGGGATTTGGCGGCGCTGCGGTGTGGGTGTGGGTGCGGGTGTTGGTGTGGGTGCCACGGGTGTTGGTGTGGGTGCCACGGGTGTTGCGGTCGGACGCGCCGGCGCGGGTGGCGCGGCGGCCGGGCGTGGCGCCGGTCGCCGGTTCGGGGTCGGCACGGGCGTGGGCGGGACGGCGGGCATGCCTGTGCGGATGGAAGACTTGGAGCGGTGCGGCAGTGCCATGGCTCGGATCCCTCTTCTCTGTGTGTTCCCGATTGGTCTCCTTGTATTCTCTCACGACCGCGGACGCTGCGGGACGGGCCGGACCATGTGGTGTGCCGATGCGCCGGTAATGTGGACGGCCATCCGGAATGCTGCACCGATTGCACCGGTATGAGCCGTGGCGTAGAGTGATGCCATGCTTATCAGATTCGCGGTTTCGAATTTCCGGTCCATAGACAAGCGTATGGAGCTGTCCATGGTTTCGGCCGACGAGAACGCCGAATCACCGTTGTATCAGGAGTCTTTGGGTGTGGAACTCCTGCCGGAGGCGGCCATATACGGGGCCAACGCTTCGGGCAAGTCGAATGTGTTGCTTTCGCTTCAGTGGCTGAAGTGCGCCGTAATGACCTCATTGCAATTCTGGGATGACAGCATCCCCCTTGACCCATTCGCCTTCTCCGGCGACGACAGTCGTCCCAGTGCTTTTGAACTGGAGATGCTGGTAGGCGGCGTTCACTATGAGTACTATCTGGAAGCGAATCGTGAGCGCATCCACTATGAGTCCGTGTATGCGACACGTGAGGGGAATCGGATCTGCCTGTTCGAGAGGGAAGAGGATAGCCTACGATTCGATGACAGCGTCCAGCGGAAGACCGCGATTGAAGAGTTGTTGACGCCGAGAACGCTGGTGATGTCCATCGCGCGGCGGTATGATGAAGCCTCTCTTTCCGATCTGCTGGAGGCGATTCAGTCGATGCAGTTCCTCGGCGAGTCCTCCACACGATATGCCACCCTGTCCATGCTGCGTACAGCTGCAAACACGCGTGACCTGTTCGATGAGAGCATGATTGTGCAGCCCTCGTTGTTCGACTTCGATTCTCCTGAGTTCGACACGAACGGTACGGAGCAGCGCGAGCGTGCTTTGGCATGGCTGCGTATGGCGGATTTGGGTATTCGCGACGTGCGGGTCGTCGAAGATACCGCGGATTCGGGACGTAAACGCAAAAAAGTGGAATTGCTGCACGCTTCTCCCCACGGCGACTCCCCGTTGGATTTCAGGCAGGAGTCCGAAGGCACAAGAGCATGGTTCAGATTGATCGGTCCGGCCATTGCGGCACTGGATGCCGGAGCGCCCCTGGTGTTCGATGAGCTGGATGCGAGTCTGCATCCGGTGTTGGCGGCGCAGCTGCTGCGTTTCTTCCAAGATGAGGATACGAATCCTCATGGTGCCCAGTTGGTGTTCACGTCCCACGATACGAGTCTTATGCAGTATCTGAAAAGTGATGAGATCTGGCTGACGGAAAAGCACGATGGAGCCACGACGCTATACCCGTTGACATCCTTCGACAGTCAGAGGGTGAAGGATTCCATTGACTTGGAATCCGGTTACAGGCATGGTCGTTTTGGAGGAATCCCGGAACTTGATTTGGCTGATTTCCTGCGTAGCAAGGGGGTGATCGCCTGATGGGGCGTCATGACAAGCCAAAGAGCCTGAAGCGCAGCAGGGGAAACCGAAAGGAGAAGACCGTAATCGCGTTATTCACTGAAGGCGAGGTGACCGAGGTCGAATACTTCAACGCGATCAGGAGACTCCCCGCCATCCGTGAACGTTTCCGGCTGGACATCGAAGACCTCCATGGGGCTCCAAGCAAACTGATGAAGGCGGCTATTCACATGAAGCGCGCCGATAAGGAGGTGGATCAGTGCTGGTGCGTGTTCGACGTGGAATGGCCGAAAAGCAATCCGAAAGCGCATCATCCCGGGGTGGAGGATGTCCTGAGGGATGCCGATGGCCGGAAAGGCATCGAATGTGCTGTGTCGAACCCCACCTTCGAACTGTGGCTGATTTTGCATCATAAGCTCGAACGACGTGCACTGCTCAATGAGAAAGCCGAGGATGAGCGGCACCAGCTTGACGGCAGCAAAGGCAAAAGCCTTGACGGCGTGCGAGGAAAGATCAGGTACGATGGCGATTGGTATGTCGGGAACGTATCTACGGCTTGCCGAAACGCGCTGAAGCTGAATCAGTTGCATGAGAATAACGCCAATCGTTTTCCCGAGAACAATCCTTCATCGTCTGTGGCGCATCTGATGCAGGTACTTGGTCTGGACTGCTGACGACGAATGACGAGCGGTGTTGGGCGTGACGGTGGTCACGGTGTTCGCGCGATGGTGCTCCACGCGATGGTGTGGGAGGGGTTGTGTGGAGCGGGTGTGCTCCACACGCGCGTGGTACGCCGGTGATGGCGTGGTGTGTGGAGCGTTATCGCGCCACACATGCGTGGTTCCGCGTGGTTCGCGTGGCGTGTGGAGCGGGCCTGCTCCACACTTGTGTGGATGATGCCTACGGAGTGATTGTGTGGCGCGATAACGCTCCACACTTCGTCGCTTGAGCGGTCCGATCGCGTGTGTGGCGCGCCCGTGCTCCACATGACGTTCCCGGTATGCGTGTGTGGCGCGCCCGCGCCCCGCGCGCCGGTGCGGGAGCGTGTGCATGGCGCACCCGCGCCCCGTGCGACGGTGCGGGAACGCTCGCATGGCGCGCCCGCGCCCCGCATACACGTGATGTGCCCCGCTCACGTCATCTCAGTGGTCGGGGCATAAGCGAGAACGGCACGTCCGCCCCGCGTTTCGCCAGTTCGCGTCCCACTTGGAACGCGAACGATGCGCGTGCCTCGTCGTTCGCGAGATTCCCCGCCGTCGCTTCGAGGATGATCCATGATCGGCTCCGCAGCAGGTTGCGTTTCTCCTGGTCGCGCCGCCACTGCTGTTTGTCGGTGCGGTGATGGTCGCCGTCGTACTCCACGGCGACCTGCTGCTCGGGCCATGCCATGTCCAGCGTCATATGCGCGCCCGAGGCGAATTGCACGTCCGGCACGATGTAATTGGTCGTCGGCATCGGCACGCCATGCGCCGTCAACGCCAGACGTTGCTTGGATTCCATGGGTGAATCCACGTTCGGCATGATCAGCGGGAGGGCGCGCATCGCGTTGGCTCGTCCTTTGAATCGTGCGAGTTTCTGGATGTGCGCGCGGAATCCCGCGAGAATCGTCGCCGCGTCCCGTTTGCGTGCGAGCGTGGGCGTGCGGTGCATGGCACAGACCACGGCGTCGCCGAGTATGACCAGTGCCTCCAATGACAGGTGCGGCGCGAGTTGCGCCCACGCGTGGTACGGATGCAGCGCGTGCACCTGTTCGTCGAAGCGTATGATGCCGGATGCGTGCCGCCATACGTGCGCCTGCACGTGGGTGGCGCGTGTGCGGGTGCGTCCGTTGCCGGTGGTCGCGACGGTGTGGAGTTTCGTGGTGTCGAGCGTGCACTGGTCCGGCAATGGTATGGCGTGCAGCGACAGTGCCGTGGTCATGCCGAACAGGAGCGGTTTGCCGCATCGCTCCGTTTCCGCATGACAGCGGCGCAGCGTGTCCTGCCGGCGTTGCGCGAGCGTCTCGCGCATCCCCGGTGTGTTCGTATCGTCGATGATGGTGTCCATGAATCCACGCTATGGGGCTTCGACGCCGTATCGCAACCCGTACCGGCAATGTGGTCGGAGCTCTCGGAAATCTTCACCATTGGACGGGACCGCGGTATAGTGGGAACCGGTTGGTAGGGGCGCGTATGGGCGCGTCCATGATGGGAAGCAGGCGGGGATGAGGGATTTCGAATCATTGAGAATCGCGGTCGCGGGTACCGGTTACGTGGGTCTGAGTCTGGCGACGTTGCTGTCGCAGCATCATCAGGTGACGGCGGTGGACATCGTGCCGGCGAAGGTCGATATGATCAACGCCCGCAAGTCCCCGATCCGGGACGAGTACATCGAGAAGTATTTCGCGGAGAAGAAGCTGGATCTTACCGCCACGCTCGACGGGGAGGCCGCGTATCGTGACGCCGATTTCGTGATCATCGCGACGCCGACGAACTACGACAGCGAGCGGAACTTCTTCGACACGTCCGCGGTGGAGGCCGTCATCGATCTGGTGATGAAGGTGAACCCGGAGGCGGTCATGGTCATCAAGTCCACGATTCCGGTCGGCTACACGAAGTCCATCCGCGAGAGGACCGGTTCGCGGAACATCATCTTCAGCCCCGAGTTCCTGCGCGAGTCGAAGGCCCTGTACGACAACCTGTATCCGAGCCGCATCGTGGTCGGCGTCGATCCGGACGACGGGCATCTCGTCGAGGCCGCCCGCACGTTCGCGAGACTGCTCCAACAGGGTGCCATCGAGGAGAATATCCCCACGCTGTTCATGGGCTTCACCGAGGCGGAGGCGGTGAAGCTGTTCGCCAACACGTATCTGGCGTTGCGCGTCTCCTATTTCAACGAGTTGGACACGTATGCCGAGTCGAAGGGGCTGGACGCGCGCGAGATCATCGACGGTGTGTGCCTCGACCCGCGCATCGGCACGCACTACAACAATCCGAGCTTCGGCTACGGCGGTTACTGTCTGCCGAAGGACACGAGGCAGCTGCTCGCCAACTACCGGGACGTGCCGGAGAATCTCATCCGCGCGATCGTGGAGTCGAACGTCACGCGCAAGGACTTCATCGCCGACAGCGTGCTCAAGAAGGCCGGCTGGTACGGCTACAGCGGCAACAACGAGTACGATGCCGCCGACGAGCGGCCGGTGACGGTCGGCGTGTACCGTCTGACGATGAAGACGAACTCCGACAACTTCCGCCAGTCCGCCATCCAGGGTGTGATGAAGCGCGTCAAGGCGAAGGGTGCGACCGTGATCGTCTACGAGCCGACGCTCGCGGACGGTTCCACGTTCTTCGGCTCCGAGGTCGTCAACGATCTGGACGAGTTCAAGCGGCGCAGCGACGCGATCCTCGCGAACCGCTACGACGGCGTGCTCGACGACGTGAGGGACAAGGTCTACACGCGTGACCTGTTCCGCAGGGACTGAGCGAGACACGTGCGCGCCGGTGCGCGGATTCTCTTTTGCTTTTAAAAGCAAAAGAGAATCGGGTGGGCGATGACTGTGGTTTCGTTGGAAAATGGCCGTTTCGGATGTCCGGCAGGTCCGGCGCGGCACCGATTCCGTGCCGAAATGCAAATGGCGGGCAAAAGAGCGTCAAGGATGGCGATTGGGTGAGTGCGTGGGGACGGCACGTACCGTTACGGCTCGCTCCCGGTTGCATCCGATTCGTTCCTTGATCCGCAACGGGAAACCGTGGCGAACCAAGGGAGGAGCCGTGACAGGACCGGACGAGGCATTACAACCCCGGACCAACCGTGGCGTGGTCGGAGCGTGCGGGTGGAACCCGGACTCGGAGCGCCTTCCTACGGCTCCGGAGTCCTAGAGGTGGCGTAAAAGCAGGTGTGCGGAGGGCGTATTACGAGGTGGTGCCGATGAACGCGACCGTGCGATCGTCGTCGGCGAGGGCCTGCCGGTGGGCCGCGGTGCCCACGACGGCGACGAAACGTGACGGCCCCGGCGGGAGCCCGGATTCAGGCGGAGATACGCATTGATGGTTGGAAAAGTGTTGTAGGAGCGCTTCTTTGGGTTGTAAAACGTAGTGATAAACATGAATATTGGTTGGAAAACGTAAGGATTATCTCTTATACCGGTTGGAAAACGTAGAGATTCGGTCTATGGACAGGTGGGAAACGTAGATTGCGATATATGGCGCGGTATCTCGGTGAAGTCGATATGCATCCGCCGGATTTCGAGAACTCGACTTCCTTATCCAGGACCGCAATGATGACGTCATGCCTATCGAGGTCAAGTCAGGCAAATCCTATAAGCGCCACCGCGCGATGGATAACGTGCTTGCCCGCCCCGAATACCATCTCGATCACGGGTATGTTCTTGGTCCCTGCAATATTTCGACCGAGAACGGCGTGACCTATATGCCCATATACATGGCCGGCATGTTCGCCAATGATTAACTTCACCGTTGAAGGGTGGCTCGATTCTTCGCTGATACGGTTCGCTCCTTGGTCTGCGACGGGAAACCGTGGCGAACCAAGGAGCGAACCGTGACGGGGCCGGGGCGAGATGTGACGGCCCCGGCGGGAACCCGGATTCAGGCGGCCTTCTTGCGGCCGCGGCGCTTCATCGTGCCGGCGACGGCGGAGGCGGCGTCGAAGACGGCGGCCTTGTCGTCCGCGTAGAACGATCCGGTCACCTGCTGGTAGGCGACCTCGCCCTCGGGGGCTTCGGGCAGTTCGAAGAACGCGGAGACCGCGGCGAGCGGGGCGGAGTCCTTCACGCTCACGGACGTGGTCTGCTTGCCTTCCGGCTTGCTGAACTTCACCGCGTTGTCCGCCTTGGCGGTGGTGGGGACGATCGCCACCTGACGGGTCTTCTCGTTGACGAGCACCTTCACGTACGCGGGGAAGCCGAGCACCTGGGCGGTGGCCTTGTTGAACCGCACCGCGTTCGCGGTCACGGTCATCGTGATCTTGCCGACCGGCTTGACCAGTCGTACTTCCTCAAATCCCTGCAGAACGGATGCCATAACGCTTCTCCTTATGTGGTGAATAGCGAATAGAAATCAGTTTTGATTATCGGACACTATTGTACCGCAAATACGGGAGGATAATCATGCGGAATAGTGGTGTATATACGAGCGCATATACGCCTGCATATGTGGGTGGTTATGTGGGTGGGTTATGTAGGTGGATATGGGGAGTGAATGAGGATGCGGGGGTGGGTGTGTGGGTGGATATGGATGGGTGGATATGGGTGGATATGGGGACGGTTATGTGGGTGAATATATGTGGATGAACCGTGCGGGGTGCGGCGGTTGTTTCGCGTCTGAACCACCCTCAGTCGGACTTCGTCCGACAGCTCCCGCCAGCGGGAGCGAAGAGGGGCGGCACGGATATGGGAAAGGCGGCACGGAATGACACGACACGAACGACGCGACAGGGACGGCACGGATATGGGAAAGGCGGGACCGTGGAGGTCCCGCCTTTCGCCCGCGATGATTCGCGATTTCGATTCCGCTGATTCCACTGAATCAGCCGAATCAGCCGAATCAGCGCAATGATCAGTAGCTGTGGTTGCTCAGCCAGTAGTTGTAGGCGCCGGTGATGCCGCCGTAGCGGCCGTTGCAGTAGCTCACGAACCACTTGAACTGGGTCTGGTAGTTGTCCGCCCAGTCGGCGCCGGCGGAGGCCATCTTCGAGCCGGGCAGCGCCTGCGGCAGGCCGTACGCGCCGGAGGAGGCGTTCGTGGCGTGCGGGTTCCAGCCGGACTCGTGGTTGATGATGTACACGGCGGCCGTGAAGTCCGCCTCGCTGTAACCGTTCTCGATGAGCCAGTCATGCGCCCACGTCTGCATCTCCGAGGCGGGCACCGTGGTGCCGAGCGAGGAGCTGGAGGACGACGAACCGGACGAGGACGACGAGGAGCCGGTGCCGACGAGCACGATCTTGTCGGTCGGGGCCTCCTTCACGTAGGAGGCGAACACGTTCGAGGAGACGATCTTGCCGCCCGCGCGGGTGACGAGGCTCGTCGTCTCCATCGTGCCGACCTTGCCTTCCTGCTGGACCTTCTCCTGGCCCTTCGGCAACGCCTCGGTCTCCTTCTTCACCGTGTTGAACGCGATGTCGCTGTCGCTGGTCTCCAGCGTGGCGCCCGCGCGTTCGATCGTGATGACCGTGGACTCGGTGACCTTCGTGTTCAGCGAGGGGGAGACCGTGTCGTCCGGGTCGAGCACGATGTCGCCGGCTTCGAGCACGGACTTCACGTCGGTGAAGCCGTCGCCGAGCACGGTGCGGGACTTGCCGTTGATCTTGACGGTCACGTAGGAGGTGTCGCCGTTGAGGTCGCCTCGTGCGCCGCCACGCGACACGCCGAGCGCGTTGGAATCGGTGGCGGAGAATTCGGTGACGGAGGCGTGCTGGTCCGACTGCTGGTAGAAGTTCCTCGACACGACGCCGGCACCCGCAAGCATGCCCACCGCCGCGACGACGGCCGCGACCCGCATCCACTGGCGCCTGCTCAGGGACTTGAGAGTGGGGTTCTTCTTGCGATGATTCGCCATAGTGCTCCTTACAAGGTTATCGTGCCGCCCGTTCGTCTCATATGGTTCACACAGCGCACGCGGCACTCACTAGTCCACTAGTCTAGCGTCCGAACCGAACAATATGAAGCGCCGTTATGAAGCGCCGTATCGTGATGAAGGCGGACGGGCCGGGACACCCATGTTCTCCGGTGCGACGCATGTCTTGCCTGTGGTAGCGTCCCGTCGCTACTATCGGGAATTGCGCCCCCTCCCTGTGTGATCTGGGCCGGGGCGGAGAAGTGTGAGGAGAAAGGGTTGCAGGCTATGAGCCAGATCGCCTCCTTGGCCGGGAGGATGGCCGGCGACGCGGTCCGCCAGTTGAACGACATGCGTCAGGAGCAGCTGTCGCGCGTCCTGTATTGGCGTTCCTTCGTCAACATGGCGTTGATGCTGTGCGACGCGGCGATGTTCATCATCGCCGGCGTGACCGTGTTCAACCTCCGGCGCGAGGACGGTCCGTTCTATTCGCTGCGTTTCGATTTCTTCATGGACATCACCGTGTATCTGGTCCTCGCGTCGCTCGTGTGGGTGTGCTGCCTGGAGATGTCCGGCATCTACCATCGTCATGTGATGGGCGACGGCTACCAGTTGAACGTCAAACTGTTCGCGGGATTGTGCCGGTGCTGGGTGGGTCTGGCCGCGTTCACGTTCTTCCTCGACCTGCATCTCACGTTGGTGAGCATGACGCTCGTGGTCGTATCCGGCGCCGCGCTGACGGCGGTGGAGCGCGTGGTCGCGCGCGTGTTCATCACGCGCGACCGCCGCAACGGCGCGTACGCGTACGCCACGGTGGTGGTGGGATCGCCCGAGGGGATCGCGCGCGTCATGCGTTTCCTCGGCAAGCGCGAGCAGCTCAACTACCGCCCGGTCGCGGTGTGCCCGGTGCGGATCGATCCGCGGACCGGCCTGATCGCCGCGGACGACGATCTGGAGCGTCTGCGCGAGCTCGTTCCCGCGGTGGGGCGCGACGTGGAGCTTGTCCGCTATGCGGACAGTGGCTTGGCCGAGGAGTTCATCCATAAGCAGATCCAGACGGTGATGGTCGCCGACGTGTTCCGCCGTTTCTCCGACAACTTCAACACGTTCTCCGTGCGCATGGAGTCGCTCGGTCTGGAGATCGCGCTGATCTCCTCCGCCGCGGACGTCGCGGGCCACGAGACCCAGGTGCGTTCCATCCAGGACACGACGATCCTCACGATCCGCCTGTCCCAGTATTCGCCGGCGACGCGCATCGTCAAGCGCGTCTTCGACCTGGTGATCTCCTCGCTCGCCATCGTGTGCTCGCTGATCGTCACGCTGCCCGTCGCGATCGCGATCAAACTCACCGACGGCGGTCCCGTGTTCTACACGCAGGAGCGCATCGGCCTGCGCGGGCGTCCGTTCCGCATGATCAAGTTCCGTTCCATGGTGACGAACGCGGATGCGCTCAAGGCGAAGCTCGCCGAGCAGACCGGCCAGGAGGACCGGTTCATCTTCAAGATGAAGGACGATCCGCGCATCACCAAGGTGGGCAGGTTCATCCGCCGCTTCTCAATCGACGAGCTGCCGCAGTTCATCAACGTGTTCAGGGGCGACATGTCCGTCGTGGGACCGCGCCCGCCGCTGCCCGAGGAGTTCGCCCGGTACAATCAGGTGTACGCCACGCGCATGCTCGTCAAACCGGGCATCACCGGCCCGTGGCAGGTGTCCGGAAGATCCGACCTGTCCGCGGAGGAGAGCGAACGTCTGGACGTCGCCTATGTGCAGAACTGGTCGATCGGCGGCGACATCGTGCTCATGTTCCGTACCGTGGGGGCCGTACTCGGCCATAAGGGGGCGTACTGACCGATGTCCGACATGGAGTCCGAAGGGAACGCCGGTTCCGGCGAGGCCCGTGTGGTGCCTCCCGATCTGAGCCATGTGCCGGAGGGATCGCATCGTCGCGGCCGACGCCGTATGAGCGACGCGCATATCGCGCGTCTGCGGCGTCGCCGTCGTCGCCGTCGCATCCTGCTCGTCATACTGGCCGTGCTCGTCGCGCTCGCCGCGTGGGGCGCGTATCTCGCGTATTCGGCGCTGGTCGCCAAACGCGAGATCCAGGCGGCCGTCGCCTCCGCCTCGTCGTTGGGCGCCGGCGCGGTCACCGGCGACGCGAACGCCGCGAAGACGGCGCTCGACCAGATGGGCGGCCATATCGACAAGGCGTACGCGCAGACCGGCAATCCGTTGTGGAAGCCGGTGGAGTTCATCCCCTATTACGGTTCCGACGTGAAGACGGTGCGCGAGTCGGTGCGCATCATGGCGGACATGTCCGATAATGCCCTGCCGCAGCTGGAGACCGCATTGACCGGCATGCAGGTGAAGGATTTCGGCGTCTCCGGCGGCAAGGTCTCCCTGCCCGGCCTGAAGGACAACGCCGAAAGCCTGCGGCTCGCGAACGAGACCATCACGCAGGCGAACACCGAATTCCAGCGTCTGGGCGGCACGCACGTCCCGCAGCTGACCCGCATGCTCGCCGACGCGCAGCGACGGTTCGACTCCGCCGCCTCGCTCATGGACGCCGCCTCGCGGTTCGCGCAGGTCGCGCCCGCCATGCTCGACGTCGACGGCTCGGGAGCGCACAGCTACCTCATCATCGGCGAGAACAACGCCGAGGCGCGCGCGGGCGGCGGCCTGCCCGCCTCGTGGGGCGTGATGACCGTCGACGACGGCGTCATCACCATCTCCGACTTCATCTCCGACACCGCCATCGCGCAGCAGACGGAGCCGGTCGTGCCGCTCACGGCCGAGGAGCAGTCGCTGTTCGGCGACAAGCTCGCCACCATCGCGCACGACGTGAACATCACCCCCGATTTCACGCGCACCGGCCGCATCGCCCGCGCCATGTGGCAGAAGACGCAGGGACAGACCGTCGACGGCGTGATCGCCGTCGACCCGGTGTTCCTCCAACAGCTGATCGGCGTGACCGGACCGGTCACGCTCGCCGACGGCACCACGCTGGACGGGACGAACGCCGCACGGACGCTCCTGCACGACGAATACTACCGGACCGACGACTATGCGGCGCAGGACGCGTTCTTCGCCGACGCGGCGGGCGCCACGTTCCGCCACGCCATGGCGTCGAACGCGCTCGACGCACGGCAGCTGCTCACCACGTTCTCCACATCCGTCTCGAACGGCCACGTGAAACTGTGGCTCGCGGACGAAGGCCTCCAACGGCAGCTGGAGAACACGGCGATCGGCGGCACGCTGAGCCGCGCGGCCGGCAAACCGACCGTCGGCGTGTACGTGAACAACGCCTCCCAGTCGAAGATGGACTGGTATCTCGACCGTTCCGTCACCACGACATACGTGGGGACGCGGGCTGACGGCGGCCGCGACTATGATGTGCACATCAGCATGACGAACACGTTCGACGCGGCCGACGCGGCATCCACCCCGCAGTACGTGCTCGGCGACGGCATCGACGGACTGACGGGCGGACGCAACGCCACGCTCCTGTACGTGACGGCGCCGGCCGACGGACGACTGGTCTCCTGGCGGTTCTCCGACGGCAGCCAGTTCGACAACTATCTCACGCTCGACGGGCTCACCGTCGGCGTCAAACGCGTGGAGCTCGCCCCCGGGCAGAGCCTGGAGGCCACCGTGCGCGTACGCACCTCGAACCTGGCCACCGGCAACCCGCGGAACGGTCTGGTCGTCCGCCAGACGCCGCTCATCCGGAACGAATGAGCACCACGACTTTCCACCACGAACCCGTATGAAACACAGTCAGAGAACCAACGCAAGAACCACGAACCACAACGCGACAGGCAAGGAGCAGAGCATGACAGTCGCCGACATCCTGGAGGCATTGAAGAAACACCTCATCGTGGAGCTGGCCGTGCTGCTGGTGGTGCTGGCCGGCGGCTACGCCTACGTGAGCCGGCAGACGCCCCAGTACACGGCGACCACGCAGATGTTCGCCAGCGTGAACCATTCCGCGATCTACGGCTCGTCCGACGCCTCGGCGGGCGAGCCGTCGGGCGACGACTCCACCAAGTCCAGCCCCACGGCCGACGCCTCCGGCGACACCAGCTACATCTCCGGCCAGGTCGGCGCGCTGCCCACGCTGGTCACCACGCCCGCCGTGCTCCAGCCGGTGATCGACGACCTCGGCCTCGACACGACCGTCGACGCGCTCGGAACCAAGATCACCGTCTCCACGCAGACCACCTACTTCGTGAACGTCTCCGTGGTCGACACGAACCCGAAGCGCGCGGCGAACATCGCCAACGCGGTGAGCCGCAGCCTCAAGAAGCAGATCTCCGCCGACTCCTACGCCTCCGAGAAGACCTACGTGCTCAGCCTGCTCAACCTCGCCGTGGTGCGCCAGGCCGAGGTTCCGAAGACGCCCAGCTCGCCGAACGTGAAGTCGTTCATGTTCAAGATGACGCTCGCCGGCATCGTCGCCGCCGTGTGCGTGGCACTCATCATCGAAGCCGCCGACAAGCGCCTGCGCCAGATCGCCGATCTGCAGCGTCTCGCCGACGCGCCGACGCTCGGCGTGCTCCTCAAGGACGACGCCTTCCAGGCCAGCGCGCCCGTCGTGGTCTCCGCCCCTTCCGGCAGCGCCGCGGAAAGCATCCGCCGTCTCGCCCTGAACCTCATGTTCATCGCGCCCGACCGCACCGAACAGTCCAACGTCATCGTCATCTCCTCCGCAGGCCAGCACGAGGGCAAGACCACCGTGGCCGTGAACCTCGCCGCCGCGCTCGCCGAGAAGGGCGAGAAGGTGCTGCTCATCGACACCGATCTGCGCCGCCCCTCCGTGGCCAAGGCGCTGAACATCAACGGCAAGGTGGGCCTGAGCCATCTGCTCGCCGGCCAGGTGGGCTCCAAGGACGCCATCCAGCAGTATTGGAAGCCGAACTTCCATGTGCTGCCCGCCGGCGACCAGACCACCAACCCGAGCATCCTCATCAACTCGCACGCCATGCAGGAACTGCTCAAGCAGGTCGCCTCCACCTACGACCATGTGATCATCGACACCACGCCGATGCGCGTCGCCAACGACGCCGCCGTCTTCGCGAAGGAGGGCGCGCGCCTCATCCTCGTGGCCAGCCAGGGCGTGACCGTCAAGAAGCAGCTGCGCGACACGATGCAGGAGTTCGAGATGATCGGCGTGGCGCCCGTCGGCACCGTGTTCAACAACGACCACGTCAAGCGCGGCAAGAACAGCTACTACTATTACGGCGACTACGCCGGCAAGGGCAAGTCCAGCAGGGCGAGGAAGGGACGTCGCTCCGCGACGGACGGCAAGCAGGCCTGAGCGGAGGAACCGGGAGACAGGAAGCGAACATGACCGCCACGAAACGCCGCGTACTCATCATCCAGGAGGCCATGGGCGGCTGCGGCCGCCACGTGGTCGACCTGGTCGAAGGACTCGACCCGGAACGGTTCGACGTCACGGTGATGTACGGCACTTCGCGCATCGACGACTACTATCGCAAGGCGCTGCCCGCGATGGCAGGGCATGCGCGGTTGATTCCCTGCGACGATCTGGTGCGTCCGATCAGCCCCGCGCATGAGCTTAGGGCGCTGCGCGCGGTCATGCGCGTGATCCGGGAGTTCCGCCCCGAAGTGGTGCACTGCCACAGTTCGAAGGCCGGGGTGATCGGCCGTCTCGCGGTCCTGCTGTGCGGGCGCCACTCGGGCGTGCGCCGCGTGTTCTACACGCCTCACGCCTATTCGTTCCAGGCTCCCGAATTCGGCGGAAGGAAACGCGTCGTGTTCGTCGGGCTGGAACGGTGGATGAGCCGGCATGCGACGACGCTGACGTTCAACGTGAGCGCGGGTGAACGCGACGCCGCGCTCGCCGAACGGCTTGACACCCCCGCGAAATTCGAAGTCGTGTACAACGGTGTGGCGGACGTGCCCGTGCCGTCGCGCGCCGAAGCCCGCGCCCTGCTCGGACTGGACGGGCTGGGCGTGCCGGCGGACGCTCCCGTGGTGGGTGTGACCGCGCGTCTCGTGGAGCAGAAGGACCCGTTGACCGCCATCGGCGTGATGAAGCGGGTGGTCGAGCAACGCCCGGACGCGCATCTGGTGATGGTGGGCGACGGCGACCTCGAACCGGCGGCGCGCGAGGCCGCGGCCGGCATCGCCGATCATGTGCATTTCCTCGGTTATCGTCCGGACGCCGAACGCGTGGTCGCCGCGTTCGACGTCTACCTGCTGTCCTCCCTGTACGAGGGCATGCCGTATTCGCTGGTGGAGGCGCTGCGCGCCGGCGTGCCGATCGCCGCGACCGACACCACCGGCAACGACGAAGTGGTGACGCCCGGCGCGAACGGCACGCTGTTCCCCGTGGGTGACGCCGAAGCCGGGGCGAAGGCCGTGCTGGGGCTGCTGGAGCATCCGATCCCGACGGAACAGGTGCGGAGGACCTATCGTGAGCGGTTCACATTGGACCGCATGCTGGAGACCATCTCCGCCCGATACGAGGGCGTGCCGCCCACCGGCGGCGAACGAGACGAGGAGGAGCGAGCGTGATTCTCATCAAAGTCTGGTACCGGTTCACCGGTCTGCTGCTCAAGGCCCTGTACAAGGTGGTGTACGGCCGCCACATGCGGTGGGGCAGGGGCTTCCACATGCGCAAGGGGTTCCAGGCCACCGTGGAGAACGGCGGCAGCATCGTGCTGGGGAACAACGTGTTCTTCAACAACGGGTGCGGTCTGCACGCGCGCAAGTCCATCACCATCGGCGACGAGACGATTTTCGGCGAGAACGTCCACGTGTACGACCACAACCACCGGTTCGCCGACCCGACGCTCGCCATCAAGGATCAGGGCTATTCGGAGGCTCCGGTGACGATCGGACGCCACTGCTGGATCGGCTCGAACGTGACGATCCTCAAGGGCGCGACCATCGGCGACAACACGGTGATCGGCGCCGGATGCGTGATTTCCGGCGACATCCCCGCCGACTCCGTGGTGAGAATGGACGCCGCGCTCAGCGTCACCCCGATCCGCACCAAGGAACCGACCGCCACTTCTCTGCCCCCGCTGGCGGGGGCCGGCGAGCAACGCTCGACGGGGGGTGGTCTCACGGGAAGCCGGAAAGCCGCACCCGTCCGCGTGCTCGTGCTCGACACGGTGATGGACCGCGGCGGCGCCGAGACCATGATGATGAACTACATGCGCCACATGGACCGCACCAAAGTCACCTACGACTTCCTCGTCAACCGCGACTACCGCGCCGCCTACGAGGACGAGATCGAACGCCTCGGCGGACACATCTACCGCATGTGCCCGATGTACCCGCAGTACTTCGGCCGGTACAAGAAGGAGTTCCGCGAATTCCTCAAGGCGCACCCGGAGTACCGCATCATCCACTCGAACCTGGAGGAGCGCAGCTACTTCGGCCTTCGCGAGGCATACAAGCTGGGCGTGCCGGTGCGCATCGCGCACGCGCACAACCGCCCGGTGGGCTTCGACCTCAAATCCGTGTTCCGTGAATACTTCCGCCTGCGTCTGCCCAAGTACGTGACGCACATGTTCGCGTGCGGCGAGGAGGCCGGCGACTGGCTGTTCGGCGTGAAGAACCGCGGGCGCGTCATCCAGCAGCGCAACGCCATCGACACCGCCCAATACCGGTTCGACCCGGCCGTGCGCGCCGAGGTGCGCAGGGAGTTCGACGTGAAGGACTCCACGTTCGTGCTCGGGCACGTCGGCCGCTTCTTCCCGCAGAAGAACCATGAGTTCCTCGTCGACATCTTCGCCGCCCTGCACAAGATCCGCCCGGACAGCGAACTGTGGCTGGTCGGCGGCGGCGAGCTGAACGACGAGCTGAAGAACCGCATCCGCGCCAAGGTGGACGAACTCGGCCTGCATGACGCGGTGCGATTCCTCGGCGTGCGTTCGGACGTGAACCGGGTGATGCAGGGCATGGACTCGTTCATCCTGCCCAGCCTGTTCGAAGGTCTGCCGTTCACGATGATCGAAGCGCAGGCCGCCGGTCTGCCGTGCACGATCTCCGACCGTGTGCCGAAGCAGTGCGATGTGACCGGCAACGTGCGGATCGTGCCGCTCGCCGCAAGTCCCGACGAATGGGCGAAGCGCGTACTCGACCAGGCCGCCGAGCCGAAGATCAAGGATCGCGCTGAGGGCCCGGAGCTCGTGACCAAGGCCGGCTTCGACATCACGGCGAACGCCGCATGGTTGCAGGGCTTCTATCTGGACGCGCTGGCGAAGGCCGAGCGGAACCGGTCCGGCAAGGCCGGTGCCCGATGAGTTTCGGTTCCCTGAACGCCGCCCGCGTGGCGAGGATGAGCCGCAAGGAGCGCCGTCAGCGCAGGCTCGCCCTCGAACTGCGCAACAAGAACGCGCTTCTCGCGCTCATCCTCCCCGTGATGATCGCCGCCAAAATCATGGTGGCGTACGTGCTGCCGCCGAAGTATTTCTACGACAACAACCGCATCCTCATGATGATGCTGGGCACGGCCGGGGATGCGGCGTGGGAGGGCGACTACCGGACCGCTTCGAATCTGTTCGGAAGCATCAATGTCGTCGGAATCGACACTCTGGTGGACTGGTCGATCTGTCTGGGCATCATCTTCACCGCTCTGGTGATTTTCATGGTGATTCGCGCGGATTCGCCCGACCTGCTGCAGTCGTTGTTCATTCTGGCGACCGTCGGCCTGCTCAACATCTACATCTTCACCATCGGCAAAGATATTATCCAGTTCGCGTTCTTCTTCGCCGTCTACGTGGTGCTGATCCTGCCGCTCAACAACTCGCTGGTCAAAGTGGTCGGCAGCGCGGGCATCCTGTACTTCGAAAGCACGTTCTTCCGCGAGTACTACATTCTCATCGCGGCGCTGATTCTCGCCGTGTATGCGATTCTGCTGTTCTTCAAGCAGCGCAGCGCCATCGGTGTCGGCAGCACTCTGATCATCGTCGTGCTGCTGTTCGCCACCGTCTACCTGATGATGGTCGTCGCGAATGTGGTCATGCCTGACGAATACCACACGATTCTGAATCTACGTGCCGGCTATGATACGGCGTTCGGCGGTAGCGCGGATTCCGCCACGCTGATTCTGAACTGGATTCCGGGCGGTGGATTGCCGATCTATATGGCCAATTATCTCATCAACGCGTTTCGCATGATGATTCCGCTGGAACTGGTGATGCGGGGGCCCAACTATCTGCCGTTCTTCATGTTCCAATGCATGGTGACGTTCTACATGGTGAACCTCATCCGCCAGATCAACCATATCAACGATGCCACATTGTTCATCGCCTTGTGCGTCTACATCGGCTATGCGATGGCCTCGTTCATCTTCGAACCGGACTTCGGCTCATGGACTCGCCATGAGGCGGCCACGTTCCCGGTGCTGTTGCTGCTGGTGCTCAACGATTTCCAGAAGATTCCCATGACCCAGGAGGAACGCATGCTGGTTAAAGGAGGTGCGTGATGGGCGCGGATGAACTGATCCGTTCCGATTGCTTCCGCTATGCGGCGCGATCGTCATGGAGCGTCATGGCGAAACAGCGTGCCGTGCAGATGGGATTCCGTTACACCACCGTGCTGCGCAAGGCGCAGGCCCATCGCGGCGGCCTGCTGCACTATTGGTACCGGTTGCGCCTGTTGCGGTTGTCGAGGAAGACCGGTTTCCAGATCGGCTATGGCGCCCGCATCGGTGCCGGCCTGTTCATCGGACACCGCGGCACCGTGATCGTCAACGGCGAGGCCCGTCTCGGCAGCAACGTGAACCTGAGTCCGGGCGTGGTCATCGGGCAGGAGAACCGTGGACGCCATAAAGGAGTCCCGCAATTGGGCAATCGGGTGTGGATCGGTTCCAACGCGGTCATCGTCGGGGGTGTCCTCATCGGCAACGATGTGCTGGTGGCGCCGAACGCGTATGTGAACTTCGACGTGCCCGACCACAGCATCGTCGTCGGCAATCCGGCCCGCGTGATCCACCGAGAGAACGCGACGGAAGGCTACTGCCACAACCAGGTGCCGGATTCGACTCCCGACGAGGAGTATTCGGTGACGGAAGGAGGCGCACGATGACCCATGCTCCGAAGACCCATGTCGCGTTCTTCTCCGGGGACATCACCCGTTCCGGTGGCACTGAGAACGTGTCCATCATGATCGCCAACGCGCTGGCTGGGCAAGACGCCGATGCGGACATGCGGTATTCGTTCATCAGCCTGTTCGAAGAGGGCAGCGAACCGTTCTTCGCCATCGACCCGCGAATCGCGCGCCATACGGTGTACCCGACCGTCACCCACGGCATCCAGCATTATTTCGACACCGTGAAGCGGCTGCGCAAGCTGGTCGTGGACCATCATGTGGATGTGCTCATCGACATCGACGGCATCCTCGACATGTACTCGCTGCCGTTGCGGCGTGGAACCGGTGTGAAGGTCATCTCATGGGAGCATTTCAACTATCTGCAGAACCCGGGCGTGCCGTACCGCAAGCTCACCCGCAGGTGGGCCGCACGCAAGGCCGACGCCATCGTCACGCTCACCGAAGCGGACAAGCAGTTGTATGAGACCAACGTGCACCCCAAGTGCCCGGTCATCGCCATCCCCAACCCGATGCAGGTCGTCACGCCGGAACCGCGGTACGATGCGGCTTCTTGCACCATTATCAGCTCGGGGCGCCTCACCTACCAGAAGGGCTTCGACATGCTGGTCGACGTGGCGGCCAAGGTGCTGCCGCGGCATCCCGACTGGCGGTGGCTCATCCTCGGCGAAGGAGAGGACCGCCCCATGCTGGAGGAGAAGATCGCTTCGGCGGGCCTCGGTGAGCGGCTCATCCTCGAAGGGCGAGTCGACAACATGGCCGACTACTACCGCACGGCCGCCATGTTCGTCATGACCTCCCGCTTCGAAGGCCTGCCGATGGTGCTGCTCGAAGCCAAGGCGTACCGGTTGCCCATCGTGAGTTTCGACTGCATGACCGGTCCGGCGGAGATCGTGACCGACGGCGTGAACGGCGATCTGACGCCGGAAGGCGACATCGAGGCCACGGCGAAGGCGGTCAACCGTCTCATCGACGATGCGGACAGGCGGGAACGCTACTCCGCCCACGCGCTCGACGACGCCGACAGGTTCGGCATGGACGAGATCCTCGCCCGATGGCATGACCTGCTCTCCCGACTCGTCACGGAAGGCAGGTGACCGATGGCGTCACATGCACAACGCAACTCCAGCGTCGAGACGCTGCGCATCCTCGCCATGCTGATGATCGTCACCAGCCATTGCGTGATGTTCACGAACCTCGATGCGCTCGCGCTGCCGTTCGGCGTGAACAAGGTGCTCATCGAGACGTTCCTGTACTCCGGAGGCAAGGTGGGCGTGGTCGCGTTCTTCGCCATCTCCGCATGGTACTTGTCCGAAGCCGGGGGCGTGAAGGCCGGACTGCGCCGCGTATGGATCCTGGAACGGGAGATGCTGTTCTGGTCGCTCCTGCTGTTCGCCGCGACGGCGGCGCTCGACCACTCGCAGGCCGGTGTCCGATTAGCCACTTCCTCGTTGTTCCCCACCATCACCGCATTATGGTGGTATCCGACCGCCTACGCGGTGTTCCTGCTGTTCTTCCCGTTCCTCGTGACCGGATTGCGCGCGCTCGGCAGGACCGCGCACGGCGCGCTCGCCATCGTGATGCTCGTGCTGTTCACCGGCCTCGACATGGTCATGCCGTTGTCCGCCGTGGGACTGCCCGGCGGCAACTACCTGAGCTTCGTCTACATCTACGTGCTCATCACCTACTACCGGTGGTATATGAGGCCGATGCGCGATGCCACCGCATGGTGGCTGCTCGGCGGCGGGTACGCGCTCATCGCCGCCGGAGCCGTGGGCGGCGGCATCCTGTACGCGATGACCGGTCGTCTGCAGATGCTGCAGGTGTATGTCGGCAAGGTGGAGTTCCGCCTGCCCGTGCTCATGGTCGGATTGGCGTTGTTCGTGCTGTTCGAACGGCACGAGTTCCACAGTGCGGTGGTCAACGCCATCGCCTCATCCACGTTCGGCGTGTACCTCATCTCCGAATATCCGACGGTACGGCAATGGCTCTGGCGCGATCCGCGACTCGACTTCGCCGCGCTCGCCGCCGGTCATCCGGTCGTGCTGATTCCGGCGCTCGTCGGCGCGGCGTGCGCGGTGTTCCTTGCCTGCACGCTGCTCGATCAGGTACGCGGGCTGCTGTTCCGTGCGACCGTGGACAGGAACAGGGGCAAATGGTTCGACAAGCTGGCCGGTGCCATCGGCGCACAATTCGTTAATCGCAAGGAGAGCGTATGAACAGCCGTATGAGTGAGCGGCAGCCCTTGGTGTCCGTCATCGTGCCGGTATACGGCGTGGAACGGTATCTCGACCGGTGTGTGAGCAGCATCGTCGACCAGACGTACCGCAATCTGGAGATCATCCTCGTCGACGATGGATCGCCGGACGACTGCCCGCGAATGTGCGACGCGTGGGCGGCGAAGGATACGCGTGTCACGGTGATCCATCAGACGAACGCCGGCGTATCCGCCGCACGCAACCACGGCATCGACGAGGCACACGGCGAATACCTGTATTTCGTGGACGCCGATGATTTTGCGGAACCGGATCTCGTCGAGACGCTGGTCGCACGAGCCATCACCGACGACGCGCAGATCGTGTTCTGCGGGTACGAGACGAATACGCTGCAGCCGGATGGTTCATTGACGAAGACCGACGAGACGCGTTCATTCGATCTGACATTCGTGGAGAACACGGTTTTCGCGGCGGAATTCGCGGAACTCGCCGCGGAACGTTACGTGTATCCCTCATGGAACAAACTGTTCCGCACGGATTTCGTGCGCACGGTCGGCGCGCGGTTTCCCGTGGGTGTGGTGGCCGACGAGGATTCCTATTTCGATTTCCCTCTATACGCCGCCGTCGAACGGGTGAGCGTGGTGCCGGATTGGCTCTATCATTATGTGGTGCGTTCCGGAAGTGCCGCCGGTCATTATCAGCCGGCCTTGTTCGACAGCCATAAAGCCGTATGGGAGTATGTCTCGCCGATTATCGCCCGATGGAATCCCCCGTTCGCCGTCGTGTTCGACAACCTGTTTCTGGGGGGAGTGGGACTGTGCCTGAACTTCCTGTATGAGGATCGTTCCCGCAGCGGCCGGTATCGGCGCGAGCAGGTGCGTGTCATCGCGGATGATGCCACGGTGAGGGACTTCGTGCGCAAGGTCAGACCCATCGGATCGCGCAACAAGCTGGCGGCGATGTGTCTGTGCGGCGGCACCGTACCGTGCCGCTTCTACGGCTGGTCGATCGCCACGCTGAAACGGCTTCGACGCCGATGACGGGGCGACGTCGAAGCCGGTGGATGACGGGCATCCATTCCCTGTGGTCCTCCGGCCTTGCGGGACGCCCTCGCCTAGCGGACGCGCCGATTCAGCGCGTAATAGGCGCGGGGCCAGTGGCTGAAGCAGAAGATGCGCGCCTTGCGCGCGAATGTCACCTTCGTGTCGCGATAGACAGGGTCGGCCGTCTTTCGTAGCCGTGCGGCGTACTCGCCGATCTGGGCTTTGGGACGGTGTGACCGCACCAGCGAGAACAGCACGTCATAATGCTTCTGCATGCGGTAGTAGGCCATGCCCGCGGTATTGGCGCATCCCAGAGCACGAAGCTGCTTGACGATCATTTCGCCGATGGTGATGCGGTCGAAGGAATGTTGCGAGAACGTGCCGTTGGTGATGGATCCGGGGCGCATGCGGTACTGGTAGAGGGCCTTGCCCTCGACATGCACCCGATTGGCGAGATGGAAGGCGATGGCGTTGAAGTAGAAGTCCTCGCTGTTGAGCCTATGGGGAACCGGAGAGCATCGGACCGTTCCAGCAACGCGGCCCGGTACAGTTTGCCCCACGCGCAATCCAGGATGTTCCCGGTGCAGTGGAGGAACTCGTCCAAGGCCTGTTCGCCGGTGAAGGTGTGGGTCGGCGGCGCCATCGGGGTGATGACGGTCTCGAGATCCTCGGTCACCTTGTTGGCGCCGCAGGACACGATATCCGCGTCATGTGCAAAAGCATCGGACACCAGCGTCTCGATCATCTCCGGCGCGATGACGTCGTCGCTGTCCACGAAGGAGACGTATGAGCCCCTCATCGCATCGACGCCGCTGTTGCGGGCCGCGGAGAGGCCGCCGTTGCGTTCGCGGTGAATCACACGGATGCGTGCGTCCTTCGCGGCCCACCGGTCGCACAGTTCGGGGCAGCGGTCGGGGGAGACGTCGTCGATGATGATGATGTCGAGATTCCGATATGTCTGATCGACGATGCTGGAAATGCACGCATCCAGATACCGTTCGACGTTGTATACGGGGACGATGACCGACACCAATGGTGATTGCCGCATGGGGTGTTCTCCTCCGAGAGTCGGAACCGAGTTTTCTTATGCTCCAATCGTCAATGGTGGCATGGACGGATACAATCGGGGATGCAGAGGAGGACGGTAGGGGGCATTCGATATATTGGATACGGCTTTGGCCCATTCCTTGGTTTGTGAGGTAAGGAAAGACTCATATGGCTTCAAGCGCCACGAAACGGTATGGAATCCTGACCATCAACGACACCGCGAGCAATTACGGCAATCGTCTTCAGAACTACGCGTTGGAGACGTTGCTGTCCGGCTACGGCACGGCGACGACGATCCAGCATTATCTGGATGCGGCGGACGGTGGTTCTCTTGCGAAGATCAGCGCGCGCAGGAACCTGTCGGAAGTGAAGAAGGCGGTGCTGGGGCATGTGCCGAATCCCGCCAATCTGGAATACCGGCGACGGTGGGAGGAACTCAAATTCACCGCGAAGTACATTGGCAAATCGCCGGTGACAATCTCGCAGGCCAAGGGGCTTTCCCCCAATGGAAGGGATCTCGACAAGATCGTACTCGGCTCCGATCAGGTGTGGAACGACCGTCACCTGTCCCAAGCGGATCTGAAGATTCGTCTGGGTATGTTCGCCCCGTCCGAACGGGTGATGTCGTATGCGGCCAGCTTCGGCGTCGATCGTGTCAGGGAGGAGAACGAGGGCATCTTCCGCCTGGCATTGGAACGCATGTCGATGATTGGCGTGCGTGAATTCCGTGCGAAGGAACTGGTGGAGGAATTGTCCGGCAGGAAAGCCACCGTGGTGCTTGACCCGACGTTGATGGTTCCCGCCGAACAGTGGCGGACGATCACGCGCGGCTTCGTGCCCCAGGGTGAGCGCTATGTGCTCACATACTTCCTGGGAGGCATCTCCAAGGAGCGTGGCGCCGCCATCGAGGCGTTCGCCAAGGCGCACGGTTGCACGGTGCGCAGGATATTGGATCCGTCCGATCCCGGGACGTATATCGCCGGACCGCAGGATTTCGTCGAACTGTTCTCCAAGGCCGCGTATGTGTGCACCGACTCCTATCACGCCTGCTGCTTCTCGTTGCTGTTCGACAAGCCGTTCCGCGTATTCGCGCGCGAAGGCATCAAGCGGAACGACAAGATGAACTCGCGTATGGAGACGCTGTTCCGCCTGTTCGATCTCGATGCGTCCATCGAGGGCGGAGCGGATGTGACGATGCCGGGACTCGACTATGCGCGTATCGGCGTCGAGCTGGCCCGGCAGCGCACCATCTCCCGTGCATGGCTGGAGCAGGCGCTTCGCTGATGACGATGCGCGAGGCAAGCGCCTTCCGGCACGAGCAATAAGACATTTCGTTTGGCAGAGACGGAGGAAACGACAATGGTCCGATATACGGATGAAAGAAACGCGCAGATTCTGATTGCGCTCCTGAAGGAATACGGGATCCGGAAGGTGATTCTCTCGCCGGGAACCACCAATATCCCGATGTCTGGCAGCATCCAGAACGACCCGTATTTCGAGACGTATTCCGCCTACGATGAGCGTTCCGCGGCATATATGGCCTGCGGTCTTGCCAATGAATCGGGCGAACCTGTGGTGCTCTCATGCACTGGCGCCACTGCTTCCCGCAACTATATGCCGGGATTGACCGAAGCCTATTACCGAAAGCTTCCGGTTCTGGCGGTTACTTCAATGAATTCTTCCCGGAACGTCGGCAACCTCACTGAGCAGACTCTGGATCGTTCTCAGATTCCGCATGACATCGCCAAGTATTCGGTGAATCTCGACCCCGTGAATAATGATGCCGATGCTTCCTATGCGGAACTGCTGGTCAACCGTGCCCTTTCCGAATTGTCATGTAATGGTGGCGGTCCCGTTCATATCCAGTTGATCAGCAATTATGCAGCGACGTTCACCACTACCACACTTCCGTCGGTGCGCAGGATCATGCGGTACACCATGGAGGACGAGTGGCCGCAATTGGATTCCAATAGCAGAATCGCGATTGTGATGGGAGCTGAGCGTGCCTATAGCAAACAGCAGGAGGCGGTGCTCGACGCTTTCGTGGAGCACCATAACGCCGTTGTCCTGACTAACAATGTGAGTGGTTATCGAGGGAAGCATGCTGTCCGTGGCGCGCTTGCCTGTCAGCAGCTTGTGGAAGGTAATCCGAAAGCGCAGGAGCTGCTTCCGGATCTTATCATTCACTTGGGGGAACAAAGCAGTTCGTATGAGATCATGGGTTATCTGGATGGCAAACCGATTAAGGTATGGCGCGTATCCGATGATGGTGAATTCAGGAGACGATTCAAGCGGCTTGATGCGGTGTTCCAGTGCTCCAAGGAAACCTTCTTTGAGCATTATTCTCAGGGCGATAGCTTCTCGGATAATTCGTATGAGCTTTCGTGGAGACAATACGATGAGAGACTGCGTAAGACGATTCCGGACTTTCCTTTCTCGAATTTGTGGATTGGCAAGCAAATGTCCGGTAAGATACCATCGAATAGCGTCGTCCATTTCGGTATTCTGAACTCGGCACGGTCATGGAATAACTTCGAATTTGATTCTTCCGTTGAGACGGCTTGCAATGTCGGCGGTTTTGGTATCGATGGGGCATTATCCACACTCATTGGCGCAAGCCTTGCTCATCCCGATAGACTGCATTTCGTGGTACTGGGAGACCTCGCGTTCTTCTATGATATGAACTCGCTTGGCAATCGTTACGTGGGACGAAATGTCCGAGTTTTGCTCGTCAATAACAATGTCGGTGCGGAATTCAAGGTATCCACCCACATCGGCTCCCAGTTCGGCGAACAGACCGATGATTTCATCGCCGCAGGGCGGCATAACATCGATCATTTCGAGGATCGTCTCACCCGAGGCAAGCCAGGACATGGTCCGTCGCCGGCGCAGGCGTGGGCCGAGTCGCTCGGATTCCGCTACCTGTCGGCCGGAAGCAAGGAGGAGTTCCTCGCCGTGAGCGACGAGTTCCTTGCCGAGGACGGTGACCGCCCGATTCTGTTCGAGTGCTTCACCACGGCGGCGGACGAGGACGCCGCGCATGAGATGGTGCTGCATATCGACAATACGCGCACCCTGAAGGGGGGGGCGAAGCAGGCGCTGAAGAAGGTGCTCCCCACGAACGCGCTGCGTCAGTTGAAGAAGGCCATCAAGTAGCCGATATGGGTGAGAAGAAACGATTGGCCGTGAACATGGCGGCCACGGCCATCGCCTTCGCGGTGCAGTTCGGCGTCAATTTCTTCCTGACGCCGTACATCGTCGGCACGCTGGGGACGACCGCCTACGGGTTCGTGCCGTTGATCAACAACATCATCGGCTACACGACGATCCTCACCACCGCGCTGAACTCCATGGCGAGCCGGTACATCGCCCTGGCATACAACCGTGATGACATGGACAAGGCGAACATGTACTTCAAGTCGGTGTTCATCGCCAACTCGCTGCTCGCCGTCGTACTGGCGGTGCCGGGATTCCTGTTCTCCGCGTTCCCGCAGTGGATCATGAACGTGCCGGCGAACCTGCTGGACGATGTACGGTGGGCGTTCCTCTTCTCCATGCTGGGAGCGGAGATCTCGCTCGTGCTATCGGTGTTCGGCTGCGTCTACTATGTGCGCAACCGGTTGGAGAAATCCTCCCTGAGGAACATCGAATCTAACCTGTTGCGTGCGGCGGTCCTGATCGGCCTGTTCGCGGCGCTCCAGCCGAAGATCTACTACATCACCGCCACGATGCTGATCGTCACCGTATACAATTGCGTGGCGAACATCCATTACACGAGGACGTTGACGCCGGAACTCGGTGTGCGTAAAGGTCGGTTCAGCGGCAAGGCGGTCAAGGAGCTGCTGTCGTCCGGCGTGTGGAACTCCATCGACTCACTCAGCTATACGCTGCTCGTCACGTTGAGCCTGTACTTGGCGAATCTATTCGTCGGTCCGCAGGTCGGAGGCGAGTATTCGCTGGCGAAGATGGTTCCCAGCGTGCTTGTGTCGTTGGGCAGCACCATGGTCGGTGTATTTGCGCCGCAGCTCATGCAGTATTATGCCAAGGACCGGCAGGAGGACTTCCACCGGTTCATGGCGTTCTCCCTCAAGACAACGGCGGCCATGTACACGTTGCCGGTCGGTTTCCTGATCGTCTTCGGTACGTCGTTCTTCGATTTGTGGGTTCCCGGCCAGAACGTGGGGTTCCTGCAATGGATGTCCGTGCTGACGCTGATTCCCACCCTGTTCTCCTGCGGCGGCATGGTGCTGAACAACGTGTTCATCGTCACGAGCAAGCTCAAAGTGCCTGCCTTGGCGTTCCTCGTGTGCGGCATGCTGAACATCGTCATCGTCATTCCGTTGCTCGCATGGACCGATGCGGGCATTTGGGCGATCATCCTCGTGCAGGCGATACTCGACACCCTCAAGAATTTCCTGTTCCTGCCGTGGTACGCGGCGAGATGCCTGGACTACTCGTTCCCGCGCATGTTCTGGACGTTGACCCGCAGCACGCTGTGCCTGATTCCCGTGGTGATCATCTGCATGGCGTATGAGCAGATCTTCGCGGTGACGAGCTGGCTGGACTTCTTCATCGCGGCGGCGGTCTGCATGTCGGTCGCCTTGGCGGTGAATTGCCTCATCATGCTGAACAGGGAGGAACGCAAGCGGCTGCTCGGGTTCCTCCGCCGCAGGCGTGGGTGAAGTCGGCGGATCGGCTGTCCTCACCCACGCCTGACCGCGGTCTTCTCCAGATAGAAGCGTTCCACGGAACGTGCGACATCGACCATGTCGAATCCCGCCTCCCGCAGCTGTGCTGAATGGTCGGTGCGTGGCACGGACGCCAGCATGTCGCGCAGCTGGGCGGCCCACGCCTTTGCTCCGTCATCCAGATTCCTGAACGTGACAAGATCCACGGTATTCGCCGTGGCGGTCATATTGGTCGAGGCGAGGCAGGGGAGGCCGGAACACTGCGCCTCCTGCAGCACGACGGGGAATCCCTCATGCAGGGAGGGCAGCATGAAGGCGTCCATGGCCTGATAGTACGGTGCGACGTCCTTGTGGTTCCCTCCGAGCATCTTCACATGTTCGGTGAGGTGCCGTTCGGCGATGTGCTGCATGACTTGGTCGCGTAGTATGCCATCGCCGACGACGACGAGTGCGGAATCGGGATTCAGGGCATGATATTCGGCGAACACGTCGATGAGGAACAGGGGATTCTTCTCCTCCTTCAACCGGCCGCAATACCCGATGACCGTGGTGTTTCCGCCGATTCCCCATTCGGTGCGGATCGAGTCGCGCGTCGCCGCGTCGAAGGCGAAGTGCTTGGTGTCGATGCCGTTCCTGACCCACGTGTAGGGCTTGCCCGGGAACATGAATTCCGCCGCCGTGTCGGAGCAGGCGAAATAGTCGGTGACGGCGGTGTCGATCTCGTGGTTGGCGATCATCGTATGCAGTCCGGCCTTCAACCGATGCAACGCCGATTGGCCGGCAACGAAATCGAGGCTGCCGCCGTTATGCGAATGCAGGATCCTCAGCGGTACGCCGGCCTTTTTGGCCACGGCGAGCGGTGTGGCATAGGGGAAGTTCGCGTGGACATGCACACCGGCGATCTCCGGATGGGCACGGTAGAATTCCAGCAAGTCCCTGTTCGCTCCGAACGGTTTCTCCGAGGCCGTGTACATCACCCGGTGAATGTGGCCTCCCATGGCGAGGATCTCGTCCTCGAAGGCGAGAGGCGGTGCAGCGTGGTTGGCGAGAAAATCGAATTGCACCTTTGACCGGTCGATGTTCCGGTAGAGGTTCATCATGAATGTTTCGATGCCGCCAAGACCGGACAGCATTCCCCATTGCAGGATTCGAACAGGTGCGGTAGAGGACATGAAAGAGCCTTTCACATAATCAATTGCTTATTTGTGGAAGAGCTTGCGCCTGATGCGACGATACTGGAATTTGAAATCGCCGATGAGAATCGTTCTCCGATGATTGGTGCGGTGCTTCCACTTGATGGTTCTGAAATTGTCTTTGGTTACGTTATCGACCGGAAGGACGGTGAACAGGCCAGGCAGAATCTGGATTACCGTATCCCCCCTCTTGCGGGTCAGTGTGGAATCGACGTCCATATGGCGACGTTGCAGATGCATGTACATGAGCTCGCGTGTTCGGAACTCGCCAAGACGATAATATGAACGGCTCAGCACACCATCCTTCCATGTATAGACCGCACGCATCGGACGCTCCGTCATGTAGGTGTCCAACGCCGCATCGTAATGGGTCAGCCGGAATATGCCGCTGCGGGAGTCGGTGTTCGCGGACAGGTCGTATTTGAAGATGGGAAGGCCGTTCTGGTCGAAGATGCGGTTCACGTTCGTCGGCAGATAGCTTTCGTCGAACGTGAACGCCCGATTCTCCGTGAGGACCGTGCGGTATATCGGTTCGCCGTTCAACGGCAGCATGAACGCCTTGTTGGCGGCATCGTCGTTCTTGTAGATGGAGCAGTGCCCCTGCGCGAAGATCTTCTCGTACCGGTCCAACATATCGTCGGTGATGAAATCGCTGAGCCTGCCGAAGATCAGGTCGCAGTCGCAGTGTCCCCAGTGGGAGTAATCGGTCAGATAATCGGAGAAGAGAAGCCCGTACGTCGGCCTGTAGTCGCAGAGCTTATAGGGCTTTTCCAGACTGATGGGGAAGTCGAAGCATCGTTGTGCGCGTTCCTGCATATCCCCGAACGTCTCATAGTGGACATGCACGTTATCCGGGTAGTCGTAATCCGTGCGGTCATCGGTGAAGATGAGCCAGTCATAGTCCGGGTTATTACCGCAACTGTCCAGAAAAAGCTGGAAATAGTTGGGGAACCTGCCGTAGTAGGGAATGACGAACGCGCACTTCTTCATTGTGAAGGTCCTTTCTCTCGCTATCGGTGTCTCATTCTATGCGGGAACGGAGGACGGAACGAGATGGAGTGTGTCTGCGCGGTCAGGGACGGAAGAACAATCTGTCGAACCATGCTCCCGGATTCCGGTCGACGGTCACGCGGAACAGCGCCTGACGAATCAGATCGATACCGATGCACACCGCGCATAGGCCGATGCTCACGAGCAGGATAACGGCGATTGGCACTGGCATGCCGGTGATACGGTGGAGCGGGAACAGCTTCGTCCAGAGGAGAAGCTCGGCTTCCGGTGTATCCGTGATCAGATAGATGGCGAATGTTCCTGAGGCCATGCGGTCGATAATCGGCCAATGATGTGGAGTAAGCCGGTCGACGCCAAGGAAGATGACGAAGGACAGGACGATGACAGGAAGACTTTGCCAATCCTGCATGGGCGTCCAAAGACGACCGGCTATGCGGACGTCCATGCGCAAGACGTATAGGAGGATGGGCAATGCCAGTGACAGCGCTCCTGAGACCAGTAGGGCGTAGGGTCTGGGCCGTTGCATCCCTATGCCGTACCAGCGGATGTGGCAGGTGAGGGTGGTCAATACGAGCAATCCCATGATGTCGGAGGAATCCTTCAAGGCCCAGCCGACATACGGCAGATACTGCACGAACCCGAAGAACACAGCCAGAAAGACGGCGAGTACGCCATGCTCGCGTGCCGGCAGCGCCTTCAGCACGGTAACGAGGAACGGCAGCGCGAGCATGAGCAGCACGTAGTCGCTGACGAACCACCATTCACCCGTGATCACGGGAAAGAAACGGGCGGCGAATGTCGTGGGCGAGAAGGTCCCCAGCATCGGGGCGTAGACGAGATAACACAGCACGCTGTAGAACAGAATCTCACGTTCCAGAATCCATACCCGGCGGCATGAACCCCTGAACGTGAGTTGACGGTCCGCGAGGAACCAGATGCTGATGATGAAGAACAGGCAGACCGCCGTCTTGCCGACCAGTATGCTTGCAAAGTCAAGAAGGATACGATTCGGAGCACTACCGATTACGTTGAGGTCATCGGCATTATGCACGATGGCATGATGTGACACGATGGCCACCATGGCCAGCAAACGCAATACTTCGATATTCGAGTTGCGGTGTCGTGTCACTTGACCCTTCTCCGTGTAACTATGTGGTAGGGGGATTGTGATGCATGCATATGGCGGTTCAGTGAACTGACGCTCCTTGGGTGAGGAGCGCGATGAGCGTATGCATTGGTATGTATGTGAATCGTCTTTTGCCGAGCGTCATATTACCACGATTAAGACCACCGTATCTCCGCTCCCCAGGGCTTGCGTCCGATTCCGCACCAATCGTGAGCCGGATGAGCGGGTGCGGACCCGTCGCCCATAGGAACAGGACGGGCGCGGGAAACGCGGGCGCCGCGCGTGCCGAATCGGCCATGTCGGCTAACGCGATACATGCTCGGGTATCTGGAAAGTCTACTTGACCAATATTTTTAATATTGGTAAAATTATCTTGCCAATCATGGAGGTGGTGACGTGAATCAGACTATCGTGGAGAAGCTCAGGGATTTCCGCATCGAGGATTTCCAGCCTATTTCGCCGCGCGAGCTGGATCTTGGTGTTCCGTTGCCTCCTAAGGCAGGCAATCTGGTGAAGGTAATCGTCGGCATGCGCAGAAGCGGTAAAAGCTATCGGCTGTTTCAGGAGATGGAGTTCCTGCATGCGTCCGGCATCGGCTGGAACCGCATCTGCTACTTCAATTTCGAAGACGATAGGCTAGGTGATATTACTCCCGCGACTGGTGACGAGGTGGTCGAAACGTTCCTCTCCATGCACCCGGAAGCCATGGTTGAAGGGGTGTATCTGTTCTTCGATGAACTCCAGGAGATGCAGGACTGGGGAGGCTGGCTTCGACGCGTCGTCGATACCACAAAAGCCACGATCTACGTGACCGGATCGTCGTCGAAGATGTTGTCGAAGGAGATTTCCAGCGAGTTCCGAGGGCGTGCCTTGGACTTCGAATTGCTGCCGTTCTCCTTCCGCGAGTTTCTCCTCTCGAACGAAATAGTCGGAGCCGAGGTGCTGAATCGGAGCGAGGACGACGGCTATTCCACAAAAGAACGATTGATTCTGGCAAATGCGATGACCATGTACCTGAAGATCGGCGGTTTCCCCGCGGCTCAGGGTCTCCCCGTACCCCAACGCGTGGCGTTGCTCCAATCCTATGTGCAACGCGTAGTGTTGCGAGACGTAATAGAACGTCACGACATCAGTCGTCCAAGAGTCGCCTCGACATTCGCGAGACGCGTACTCGGTTGCAACGGCAAAACGCTGTCGGTTCGTCGAATCGAAAACGATATGAGGTCGATCGGTCTGAAGACCAGTCGGGAGCTACTGGGTGATTTGGCTGAGTATTTTGAAGACGCGTATCTGCTGTTTCTCGTGCGCGAGTTCTCCATGTCCCTGAAGGAGGGGACCACATCCATGCCGAAGGCCTATGCGATCGATCCGGGGTTGGCGGCGGCGTCGAGCATGGCAGGCGTCAAGGACGATGGCCAGAGGCTGGAGAACGCCGTGTACCTCGAACTGCGTCGCAGGACATTAGGCTTCCGCCGCGATGGCATATCATCATACCGGACAAAAACGCATGGGTATGAAATCGATTTCGTGATTGGCGATGTCCTCGAACAGGAACAATTCGAACCGATTCAGGTCACAGTCCGAATGGATGATGCCAAGACGGCGGAACGTGAAACGCGGGCGCTCTGGGAACTTATGGAAGAGCGGAGTCTGAACGAGGGCACCCTCATCACCGGCGAGGGAGAGGAACGTGAATACCGTAAGGGCGATGCCGTCATCAGGCAGATACCCGCTTGGAAATGGTTCCTGCTTCGTTAGTCCGGCTCCCGAACGGGACGCTCGCGCTCGCCCATAGGAATAACGTGAACGCCGGGAACGCGTACGCCTCGAACTGGAGATACAAGTAGGCGAGCAGCAGCAGCCAGCACACGGTCCGCCGGCTCCACGCGCGGTGCCGCGTCACGTGCCGGAGCAGCAGCGCGATCGCCGCCGCGAACATCACCAGGCCGAACTCGGTGACGAACGAGACGTACGCGTTCATCGTGAACGCGTTGCCCGCCAGATTGCCGGTCGGCCCCAACGGGTCGCGCAGTTCCCGGATCTCCTCGGTCATCATGCCGCCGTGCGCACGGTACCGGACGAGCGTGTCCGTGAACCCGCGCCGCATCGTCTCGCCCACATTGCCCGCGCCGAATCCGAACGCCATATGCAGTGGATCGTGCAGCCATGCCTCGACCGGCGCGAGCGAGCGGAAGAGCCGCGCCGACATCGACGCGTCGCCCGAGAACAGCCCCCGCGACGCCAACGCGCGCAACCGCGGCTGCGTGAGGAACGCGACGGCCGACGCCCCGACGCCCAGCAGCATCACGGCGATCGCCGCGCACCGCAGACGCACGTCGCGCCAGACCGTACGCCACGGCACGTCGGCCACGATCCACAGGACCGCCGCCACCGCCGTATCCAACAGGATGCGCACGCCGGCGCCCATCGCGAGCGAGCCGGCCGCGAACACGCCGATCAGCACCGGCAGCCGCCGGTCACGCGACATCCAATACAAGGGCAGCAGCACGCCGAACAGATGCATGCCGATATAACTCGGTTCGGCGAACAGGAACTGCGGGCGCGAAACAAGATACTGCCGCAGGAACAAGCCCAGCAGGCGATTGCGCACATCGTTCATGGACCCCGTGCCGAGAACGTGACCCGGTTCGATCGCCCACGTGAACACGCCGAACAGGAACGCCGCCGCATACGCGCACACCACCACCGTCACCGCCGTGCGCAGCCGCAGACGCTTGCACCCCCAGACGACGGCGCACGAGGCGAGCGTGGCGCAGGCGAATCCCACGGCCATCAGCGTGCGCGGCGCATACGTCACGTCGAAACCGACCGTCAGCCAGCCGAACACGCTCACCGCAAGCAGGCCGACGACGAACGGCAGCACATGGGGGAACACCGGTCGCGCACGGCGCGACGGCGCGAACAGCACCGGCAGCCATCGCGCGTTGCACAGCGCGTACAACGCGAAGAACACGGGGGAGATCGGCGAATAATAGGGCATCTGCACACCGAACACGGTGCCGTCGACGGGCAGCGTGACCAACGCCGCATAGAACAGCAGATCCGTGGGGTCGCGCAACGGTCTCGCATCGGCGGTCGCAACCGCCGTGACGTGACGGTCGTCGGCGCCGCTCATGCGACCGATCCGGCCAGAGCGTCGGCGATCACGTCGACGTGCGCGGCGATCTCGTCCGCCACCTGCGCGTAGACGGCGTCATCGCGGCGATGCGGATCGCGGATGTCGTGCGGGCGGGGCAGGAGCGGGCGTTTGAACGGCGCGGCGAGCAGCACCGCCTGCAGACGCTCGTCGGGAGAGACCGACGGGCCGGACGGCACGTCGCCGTCCGCCATGCACGCCGCGCACAGGTTCGCGAAATCGTCCATCAGATAGGTTCTGCGGGCGGCGGCGGGTGCATACCCCAACAGTTCGTCGCTCTGCGCCTCGGTGAACACGATCGTCAGATCGGCACCCGTGGCGAGCTCCGGGGAGAACGGCGTGGAGGCGTGCGCCTTGCCGTCGATGCCGCGGGAGGCGAGGAAGCTGATGTAATGGTCGTCCATCGCGTAGCCGTCGAGACGGAGCAGACCACAGCTGGACACGGTCACGCCGCCGTTCGCGGCCGTGACGCCGCGCGCGTGCAGCGCCGCGCGCAGCAGATACTCGGACAGGGCGGAACGGCAGACGTTGCCGTCGCATACGAACAGGATGTGCATGGGGTTCCTTTCGGCGGAACGGAGGGATGGGACGAATACGGAAAAGGGATTCCGCTGGGCGGAATCCCTTGAAGGTCTCAGCCGGAAGACGGCCGAAACGTGACGGCGTCAGCGGCGGCTGGAGCCGGTCGAACGCACCGCGAACAGGGCGATGGCGGCGGCGGCGAGCAGCATCACGGCGATGGCGTACGGCATCATCGCGGCACCGGTCTTCGCGACCGCGTTGCCGGCGGTGGAGGAGCCTTCGCCGACGACCGGGACCTTGTAGGTCAGGTAGTCGGAGCCGTCGGCGGTCACGACGTACTTGTCGGCGAGACCCTGCACCTGGGAGGCGTCGACCTTGTCCTTGGTGAGGAACACCTGCATCTTGACGGTGCCGCCGGACTCGCGCATGGCCTTGGTGAGAGTCAGGCCCAGCTTGAACTGGCCCTTGTCGGTCTGGCCCACGTACTTGACGGTGTTGATGTTGGCTGCGAACTGCACGTTCGAGACCTGGGCGTTGTCGTAGCCGGCGTACACGTAGGTGTAGCCGTGGGCGACGGCCTCGTCGGCCGAGATCGGGACGGACAGCACGCCGGTGGTCGGGTTGTACGAGACGCCGCTGGTGATGATGGTCGGCGCGTAGCTGGCGTCGGCGGCCATGGCGGTGTTCGCGGCGAAACCGAAGCCGAACACGGCGGCGATGGTGGCCAGGATGGCCATGATCTTCTTCTTCATCTGTTCTACCTCCTGAATGAAAACCTTGCGCAAGGCCGTGACCTGGGAATCCGGAGCGGATTCGGACGCCTGCCGGCATCCCGGTCATCGTCCCCTCCTTGCGTTCGGCACCCACTGTACACCGGTCCGGAAACGCCCGAACCGGTGGAAGCGCGCCCGTTCGCGCGGCATGTGACATCGCGGTCACATCGTGTGACAACGTTTGCTCATGGCGTTTGGGGGAACAATGTGAAGAATCGACGGAATCGCAACGATTACGCGGCATCAGCGCCGTTAACGCGGAATTCACGCGGCGCGACACGCCGAAACGGCCGCGGCAGGCCCATTTGCGGTGCGCGTCAGTCCTCGTCGTCGAAACTGAACAGCTCCTCCACGGTGACGCCGAACACCTTCGCGAGATCCATCGCCAGACGCAGCGACGGACAATACTGGCCCTGCTCGAGCCGTCCGATCGTCTCACGGCGCACGTTCACCAGATCGGCGAGTTCCGACTGCTTCATGCCGCGTTCCAGACGGCGCAGGCGCAGACTAGTCCTCATCGCCGTCTCCCGGAGCCTCGCCACGTTCCAACCACAGGTAGCGCGCATCGGCGCACGCCAACGCGAACATGGCGAGCGCGGGCAGCACCATCGGCGGCATGACGAATGAACGACCCGTGGCCAGCGAGGCCAGCATGCCCACGAATCCGGCCACGCAGGCGACCGCCACGAACGAGAGCAGCGCGAACCGGGCGGCCTGCAGCTGGTGCTGGTCGGACAGTTCGTCCGTGCGTGGCCGCTCCCGACGGAGCATGCGGATCACGCGGGTCTCGCCCGCCACCCAGATCAGCGCCACGATGGTCGTGACGATCAGGGCGGACAGGTCGTCGTCGCGGACGGCCTGCATCGCGCATGCGACGCCGCCGATCACCTCGACCGCCATGCGGAAGGCGACATACCGGTTGAACGTCATTGGTTCCCTCCCGTGGTGCCGCCGGTGCTGCCGGTGCCGTCCGTGCCGCCGGAGGTGTTTCCGCTCCCGGCGCCCGTGCCGCCGGTCGCGCCCGAACCGGGCGTGGTCGTGTCGCCGGAGCCGCCCGTCTGCTGGCCGCCCGTCGTTCCGGTCTGGCCGCCGGTGTCCGACGTGCCGTCGCCGGTGCCGTAGCCGCCGTACCCGTAGCCGCCGTACCCATAGGTTCCGTTGTCGTAGCCGTTGCCGTAACCGTAGTAGCCGTAGCCGCCGTACCCGTAGCTACCGGTGGTGCCATCGCCGTTGCCGTTGCCGTCATAGCCGTATCCGGATTCGTCGGATCCGCTCTGGGTGTCGGTCTCCGACTGGTCCTCCTGCGCGGACTGCGCGGCCGCATCCGTCTGCGTCTTCTTCGCCTGGCTGTCGGTCACGGCCTTCGTGGCCGATTCGAGCGTCTTCGTGGAGGAGGTGAGCGTGCTCGCGACCTTCGCGTTCTGCTTGGCGCGCGCGTCGAGTTCGGCGGCGGTGAGCGTCGTCGAACACGCCTGCGTCGCATCGGATGTCTGCGTCGTGTCCGACGTCTGCGTCGCGTCGATCGCGTCGGACAGCTTCGCGAGCGTCGACGAGTCGGCGAGCTGGTCGGCGGTGATGTTTCGCGCGGACTTCGCCTTCTTCAGCGCGGCGGCCAGTGCGTCGTCCGCCTTGTCCGCGTCGTGCGCGGCGGTCTCGCACGAGTCGAGCGCGGCGTTGAACCGCGCCTCGTTGCCGGTGCGCTGGATGTAGCTGAACGCGGTGACGCCCGCCACGGCGGCGATCACCGCGATCGCGCCGAGCCCGATCAGGAACTTCTTGCGCGGCGAGACCTCCGGCTGCGCGGCGGCGGTCGCGGCATCCGCGCTGCCGCGACCGCCGCCGTCGGTTTCGTCGGTTCCGTCGGTGCCGTCGGTTCCGACGTCCGGTTCGCCGTCGTCGGTGCCTTCGATGATGCCGCGCAGGCCGGCGCTTTCGCGCGGAGCGGCGTCCGCGACCGCGCCGAGCGTGCCGGGGATGGCGCCGGGGGCGATGACCGTGGTCTCCTCGGATTCGAGCGCCTGCTTGGCCACTTCGGCGCTCGAACCGGTGCCAATCGGCGGCAGGATCGTCGTCTCGGACGTGGCCGTCGCCTGCGGCGCGGGCACGGCTGGCACGTCCGTCAGGTCGTCGAGCTGCGCGTCGGGTTGCGCCGCGGCGGGGACGTGCGGGAACGACAATGATGCGTCGTCGTGATCGTTTCGGGCGGACTCGTCGATCGACGGGAACGTGAGTTCGGGGATGTCCCAATCGCCGTCATTCTTCGGATCGAGCAGCGATCCTACGGACGAATCGCCGAAATTCGGCACGTCCGCGTCGCGGCCGTCGTGTCCGTTCGTGTCGTTCGCCGTGTCTCCTACCTTGTTCTTGTCGCCCATGCGCGCCATGTTCCTCTCAACCCCTTGCTTGACTGTGTAGGCGCCGTGTTCGCAAGCGCCGCGTACACCCCGTATCGCTGCCCCATATCATAGCGTGACGGGTGACTCCCCGTATATGGGGAACCACCCGTCACCACGTCGGTCGTCTACGCGCGATTTTCGTGCGCGACACGCGCGTGGAGCGCACGAAAATCGCGCGTAGACGCGGCGTCACGCCTGGGCGGATTCGGCCTTCGCGGCCGCCACGTCCAGCTTCTTCGCCTGGTCGATCAGATCGTCCAGATCCTCGGCGCGCAGGGCGCCCGCCTGCTGGAACACGACCGTGCCGTCCTTGACGATCATCAGCGTCGGCACCGCCTGGATGCCCGCGGCGGCCGCCAGATCCTGGTTCTGGTCGATGTCGACCTTCGCGAACACGATGCCCTTGTTCTCCGGCTTGTCGCTCGCCTCCTCGTAGATCGGACCGAACGCGCGGCACGGGCCGCACCACGTCGCCCAGAAATCGACGAACACGATCTCGTTGCCGGTGATGGTCTTCTCGAACTCGGCCGAAGTGATCTGCGTGGTGGCCATGGGGACTCCTTCTTATAAGCGTCTGGTTACGCGTCTGCGTCGGTATCCAGTAAACCGTCACGGGGGAACAAGGGGAAGGGAATTGGGCTGAGGGCTGAGGGGATGGACCACCCTCAGCCCGGCGGTGCCGGACAGCTCCCGCCGGCGGGAGCGGGTTTCAGGTTCGGCGGGAGCGGGAGGGCGAATATGGGCATGAGGGGGCGCATGTCAGTTCGACGCGTGATAATGGGGTGCATGCCAGTGATGAATGATGAGGTGCCGGACGAGGGTGACTTCGACGCCGACCGTCCGCGCGGTGAATTCGACCACGTCACCCCGGAGGATTTCATCCGCGGTTCCGGCCACGGCAATCCCCCCGGATGGCTCGACCCCGCGGACATCAACCGCGCCCGCAGCCAGATGCCCATCGCATACGTGGAGATCGTGCCCGTGCGCACCGACGAGTTCGGCCGCGTCGCGCAGGTCGGCTCATTGCTGCGCGTCACCGACGACGGGTCGGTCGAACGCGCGCTGATCTCCGGCCGCGTACTCTTCCACGAGACGCTGCGCGAGGCCATCGCCCGCAACGTCGCCAAGGACCTCGGCGACATCGCGCTGCCCATGCTGCCCGTCAACCTGCAGCCGTTCACCGTCGCCGAATTCTTCCCGACGCCCGGATTGAGCGAATACTACGACCCGCGCCAGCACGCGATCGCGCTGTGCTACGTGGTGCCGATCGCCGGCGACTGCCACCCGCAGGACGAGACGCTCGACGTGGAATGGGTGGACCCGCACTCGGACATGCTCGCCACGTTCCTCGACCAGATGGCCAACGGGCACGACCGGATCGTGCGCAAGGCGCTCGAATACTGCGGCGCGTGACCACCCTCAGTCCGGCTTTGCCGGACAGCTCCCGCCGGCGGGAGCGGTGTGGGGTGACTGTTGTGACCACCCTCAGTCCGGCTTCGCCGGACAGCTCCCGCCAGCGGGAGCGAGATGGGGGATGGGTTTCGCGGACGGCTCACGCCGGCGGGAGCGGGGAAGGGGATGCGCTTGTGGCGCATGCTGTTGCCACAGAGAAAGGATGTAATGGTATGACGTTTGCAATTCATAACCGCGTGCTGCGCGACGGGGAAGGGACCCCGCTCGTGCTCGTCAACGCGTATCCGGTCGACGGGCGCATGTGGGAGACGTGCGCCGCCCGCATCGCCGCGCTCGCCGACGAGGCCGGACTGCCCGCCTTCCCGATCTGGGCGCCGACATGCCCGGCTCCGGCGAATCGCCCGCGCCGGGCGACAAGGCGTCCGGCCGCCGCGCCGCCAACGGCTCCTACCCGGACGCGCTCGACCGCATGGCCGAATCCTACGTGGACCTGCTCTACCGGAACGGCTACGAGAAGGCCGTGTGGGCGGGCCTGTCGATGGGCGGCTACCTCGTCACCGACCTGTACCGCCTCCACCCGGAGACCGTGGCCGGCGTCGCCCTGTGCGACACGATGGCCTCCTCGGACGGCGTCGGCGGCGAACCGCGTCTCGAAACCTCCGACGCGTGCGAGCGCACCGGCTCCGTCGAGCCGGTCATGCATTTCGCCCAGCCCGCCGACGGCGACTCCACGATCAAGAAGACCCCGGAGTTCATCGAGACGATGACCGCGTGGATCCGCGACCAGAACCCCGCCGGACTCGCCTGGCGCCAGCGCATGACCTACGGCCGTCCCGAACTCGCCGGCGTGCCGGAGACGATGGACGTGCCGGTCGCCGTCGTCTCCGGCGAACTCGACCCCACGTCGAATCCGAGCGTGATGCGCCCGCTCGCCGAACGCATCGGCGCGAACGCCACGTTCACCGCGATCGCCGACTGCGGTCATTTCAGCGCCGTCGAACACCCCGACGTGGTGGCCGCCGCGCTCGTCGATCTGGTGAAGCGGGTGGTCGCATGAGCGTCTCGTTCAGTCCTCTCGCGTTGACGCGCGCGCTGCCGTTCCTGCCGCTCGCTCAGGGCGACATCGACTATCAGACCGAGCGCCGCGTCGAACCGCATCTCATCGCCGAGACGCTCGCCGAGCCGGCGACCAAGGTGATCCTCACGCGCGACGGCAAGATCGCCGTGCCGCGCGGCCAGGGCGAACTCGCCGACTACGAGAACGTGAAGATGCGCCTCGCCACCATCCCCGGCGCGTACGTGTCGCGTGAACTCGACACGCACCCGCAGGCCGTCGCCATGTTCCTCGGCAGCTACGGCGGCCGTCGCGACGAGCATGTCGTCGCCGTCGACGTCACGCGCGTGGCGCGCATCGCCGACGGCAGCGAACGCGGCGCCGACGACGCGTTCGACGAGCCGGAGGACGGCACGAACGGCGGCGTGATCGCGGCGGGCGGCGCGTTCGGCTTCGGCGCGGGCCGCGGCGCGCACGCAAGCCTGCTCGAACAGGCCGTCGACCGGTTCGACTGGGTGGACCTGCGCGGCTTCGCGCCCCACGCCTCCGCGCGCGAGGCGGGGCAGGCGACCAGCGCGATCACGCTGAGCATCTGGCACAACCGGCAGCGCCACTGCCCGACCTGCGGCGCGCCCGTCGCCGCGGCGAACGGCGGCTGGGCGCAGCGCTGCACGAACGACGCGGACGGCCGCCGTCTGCTGTTCCCGCGCGTCGAACCCGCCGTGATCACCATCATCGTGGATTCCGAGGGGCGCGCGCTCCTGCAGCACAACGCCGCATGGAAGAACCCCACGCTGTACTCGGTGTCCGCCGGGTTCGTCGAGGCCGGCGAGAACCTGGAGCACGCGGCCCGCCGCGAGGCGATGGAGGAGGTCGGCATCCGGCTCGGCGAGGTCAAGTACCTCGGCTCGCAGCCGTGGCCGTTCCCCGCGTCCCTGATGATGGCGTTCAAGGCGCATGCGCTGACGACCGACGTCCACGTGGACGGCATGGAGACCGTCGAGGCGAAATGGGTCACGCCGGACGAGTACACGGCGGCGCTGGTCACGGGCCGCATGAGCGCGCCCGGCAAGGCGACGATCGCGCGCTACATGATCGAGGAGTGGCTCGGCCGCGAGCTGTGACGTGCGGACACGGGGCGTCGGCGGCCGTGGGAGTGACGAAACGACATATCTCGAATAGTGATATATGCCACAAACCGTTGCGCCCACGGCTATTTCGGGGTGTCGCGGGCGGTTCCGGGCTCCTCGATGGGGTGGCGTTGATGTACAGTCGGACGCAGTCCGCCGAAGGAATGCGGACGAGAGAAAGCGTAGTGAAAAGACTAAGGATCGCGAATGACTGACCAACGCAATCAGCAGCCGGCCCCGGAATACGGCGCTATGCGTGAGGATTTCGAGACCACGCAGGCCATGCCGCCGCTGCCCGAGACCGCGCCCGCGCCGCTCGCCGGCACGATGGACGCCGCGGACGCCGGGGCGGCGCATCCGGAGGATCTGAACATCGGCACCACCGTGGCCACGCGCAAGTCGCGCAAGCCGCTCATCATCACCCTCATCGTCGTGGCGGCCCTGCTCGTGGCGCTCGTCGCCGCGTTCTTCGGTGCCCGCGCCTACTATCAGGACAAGGTCGCGCCCGGCGTGCGCTTCGGTTCGACCAGCATCGTCGGCCAGACCCGCGACGAGGTGAAGGCCACCGTCAAGCAGGCGATCAAGGACTCCGCGATCACCGTCAAGGACACCACCGGCAACACCAGCGCCACCGCGTCCCTGACCGATCTCGGCGTCGACATCGACGTCGACAAGACCGTCGACGACATCATGAACGCGAAGTCCTCCTCCAACATCGGCGAGGACATCCTGCGCGTCAACCCGTTCGGCCACGTCGACGTGGCGCTCGCCGCCACCCCGGACAACGCGGTGCTGGAAAGCTACCTGTCCGCCAAACTCGTCTCCGACGCGGAACGCGCCGTGCCATCCTCCATCACCTACGACGGCAACGCGCACGCGTTCGTCGCCGCCGAGGGCCGCGCCGGCAAGTCCCCGAAGCTGGGCGAGGTCGTCAAGGCCGTCAAGCAGGCCATCGCCAAGCCCGGCGACGCCGCGACCATCAACGTGACCGACGAGACCATCGACGCGCCGATCGCGCTCGACGCCGCCCAGAAGGCCGCCGACGCCGCGAACCAGCGCCTCAACAACAAGATCGTGATGACCAACGGCGACGCCAAGCAGTTCGAGCTGCCGGCCGACACCGTGGCCTCCTGGATCAAGACGGAAAGCCACCTCGACCAGGGCTCCATCACCCTCTCCTACGACACCACCGCCATCAAGAAGTTCATGTCCGAGCAGCTGCCCGGACAGCTCAACCAGGACATGGTCTCCCAGGAGGACATCGTCGACGGCAACGGTTCGGTGATCGTCGCCGCCCAGGTCAAGGGCGTCGACGGCGTGACCATCAAGAACACCGACGATGCCGCCGACCAGGTGATCGACGCCCTGAAGCAGGGCAACGGCGGCACCGTGCAGGTCGCCTCCGACGTCAAGAAGTTCGATGTCAAGCAGAAGCAGAGCGAGTGGCGTGTCGTCATCGACAAGAGCTCGCAGACCGCCGTCGTCTACCACAACGGCCAGCAGGTCAAGAGCTTCCTCGTGTGCACCGGCGGCCCCGGCGGCAACGAGACCGACAGCGGCAACTGGTACATCTACCTCAAGTACCGCGTGCAGGACATGCGCGGCTACAACGACGACGGCTCCAAGTACCTGTCGCCCGGCGTGAAGTGGGTCAGCTACTTCAACGGCGGCGAGGGCTTCCACACCGCCACGTGGAACTACGGCGGCATCGCCTCCGGCGATCCGGCCAACCACGGCTCCCACGGCTGCGTGAACATGTACGAGCAGGACGCCGAGTGGATCTACGAGAACTGCCCGGAGGGCACCCTCGTCCAGGTCGTCGGCACCCAGCCGACCGGCGCCGTGCGCTGAGCGTCGCCCGACGCACGATCGACGATTACCCGAGGACCCCGCCTTGCGGATCACGCAAGGCGGGGTCCTCCCGTATCCGGGCGTGTTCGTAACGGGTTGGTAGGCTGGAGGCCATGAGCGAAGAACTTGACGACCAGCCGCTGAACCTCGACGTGCCCGAGCACCTCGAATACTCCGACGACCACGTGTGGGTGGACACCACCCTCGACCCGGCCGTGGTCGGCATCACCGAGTACGCCGCCGGCAAGCTCGGCGAACTCGTCTACGTGGACCTCCCCGAGCCCGGCACCCGCGTCGAAGCGGGCGACGAGGTCCTCGAACTCGAATCATCGAAGGCGGTCGAACCGCTGATCGCGCCCGTCGCCGGCACGATCCGCTACGTGAACCAGGCCGTCGCCGACGATCCGAGCGTCATCAACGACGATCCGTACGGCGAAGGCTGGATCATGAAGATCGAGCTGGAGGACGACGAACCCGACCTGCTGACCGCCGAACAGTACCTGAAGGTCATACGATGACGCGCGCGTGGCGGCCGGTGGACGGCGACGGGCGCGGCACGG
>NZ_JGZP01000016.1 GCF_000741785.1 Bifidobacterium stellenboschense
AGCGCAGCGCCGACGCGGCCGCCGCGAAGGCCGCGTCGCAGCGCAAGCCGGGCGAGCTGTTCTCCGCCGCGATCAAGCAGCAGCTCGGCGTCGTGTTCGGTCGCATGGCGCGCCCGGTCACGCTCGCGTTGGAACTCGACGACACCCCGCTGTCCGCGGAATTGCAGGGATTCATCGGCGAGATGATCGCGCTGTCCGGCGGCAAGCTGAATTCGGTGGCCGTGGATGCGTCCGGGGTGATCACGGCGGTGGATGGTGCGTCGGCGCCGGCCGGTCTGGTCGTCGGCGAGCCGTTGGAGATCGTCGCTTCGGCGGGCGGTGCCGGTGATGGTGGGACAGCTGGTACCGGTGATGCGGCTAGCGCCGGTGCCGTGCTGCCGGTGTACGGCACGCTCGACGATTCCGGCCGCGCCGAATTCGACCCGTCCGGCGTGATGCCGGCGGCCCGTCCGGCCGTGCGCATCTGCGTGGCCGATGATTCCGCTGGTGACGGCGCTGGTGCTGGTGACGGGGCCCGTCTCGTCTTCACCGGGCTCGCCTTCCATGGCGTGCCGTCCGGCCACGAGTTCAACTCGTTCGTGCTGGGCCTGTACAACGCGGCGGGCCCGGGCCAGCCGCTCGACGACGACCTCAAGGCGCGGGCCGCGGCGATTGCCGAGACGACCGATGTGATGATCCTCGTATCGCTCACCTGCACGATGTGCCCGGAGACGGTGCTCGCCTCGCAGCGCATCGCCTCGCTCAACCCGCTCGTGCGCGCCGAAGCCTACGACGTCTCGCACTTCCCGGAACTGCGTGATCAGTACGGCGCGATGAGCGTGCCCTGCATCGTCATCGACAAGGGCGGCGAGCAGAAGGTCGAGTTCGGCAAGAAGAACATCGCCCAGATGCTCGATTTGCTGGGTGCGTAACGGAGGTTGTGCCGCATCCTTCTCCGTCCGCTTGCAATAGTTCTTACATGTAAGAACTAAGAGTTAACATGTTAGAACTATTGCAAGTAGATGAAAGATGAGAGGAGGCGGCATGCTGCCGGATAAGGAAAGCCTGACGGTGGAGTTCAAGGGCGAACAGTACCGTCCTCAGACTGATGATGAGATCGTCGATAATGTGGTCGCATTGGCAAACACGAAGGGCGGTGCTCTATACCTCGGCGTCGAAGACGGGGGAACCGTAACAGGCGCGGACAGACGGCATTGCAACATCAACGGGTTGGCCGCGTTCATTTTCAACAAAACCGTTCCGCAGCTCTCAACGCGTGTCTCCTTGCTCCATGAGAACGGTTTGCCGGTGGTTTCCATCGAAGTGGACAATAGCCAGCAGATTGTCTCCACCAGCCAAGGAAAAACACTGCAACGACGCCTGAAAGCAGACGGTACGCCCGAAGTCGTTCCTCTGTTCGTGGCACAGTTCATCAGCCGTCTATCCCAGCAACGTTCGTATGATTTCAGTGCGCAACCGGCCCCCGAAGCACGGCTGTCTGATTTGAATCCGGAAGCGCGAAATAAATTACGGAGCAGTATCCGCAGCGCCAATGCCCAAAGCTCATTGCTGTCTTTTGACGATGTCGATTTCGACAGGGCGTTGGAATTGGTCGTTGACGGACCGGACGGTCCGCAGCCTTCCGTCGCCGGCTTGTTGACCATCGGCACAATTGATGCCATCCGACGTTCGGTCCCCGCGGCATCCGCCGTATTCCAAGTGATGAAGGGCATGTCCCCGAAGGTCAATACCGACCCGTTCGTACGGCCTTTGGTGGACATGTTTGACCGTATCGATGAGTTGATGACCCCATGGAATCCAAGTCACGAAATCATGAGCGGCCTGATTCGCGTCGATTTGCCGGACTTCGACCACACGGCGTTTCGCGAGGCTATGATCAACGCCTTCTGTCATCGGGACTATGCGCAAATGGGCTCGGTAAGGTTCCTGATCGACGATGATGGATTAACCATAGCCAATCCCGGAGGATTCATCGAAGGCGTTTCCGAAGACAACTTGCTTACCGTGCAGCCACGTTCACGCAATCCCCAACTTGCGCTGATTCTGAAGGCCGCCGGGTACGTTGAACGGACCGGACGCGGAGTGGATGCCATCTATGCCGGATCCATCGCGTCAGGTGGGGCCTTCCCGGATTATTCCGAATCGAGCGCCGAAGAAGTGGTGCTGTTCCTACGCCGTGTAGTGCCGGATGAGGCGTTCATCGGCATGATCAGCGCGGAGGAACGTCGACGGGGGGCGCCGCTGTCGGTTTGGTCGTTGATAGTGCTTTCCTTGCTGCGCGAGCATCGACGAATGACCATGACGCAGTTGTGTGACTTCTCCCACCTTGAACGTAGACGTATCGTCTCTTCCATCGAAGCGCTTGTGGAGGCCGGCTTGGTGGAAGCCGTTGGTGGGGGAGCCTATCGGTCGTATATGCTGAGTGCCCAAGTGTATAAGCGTTCGGACGGGCTGAAGTCCTATATGCGTCAACGCAATATCGATGCCACACGGCGTGAGGGCCTTGTTCTGGGATTCATGGAGAACAATGATGGCATAGCCACTACCGCCGATGTCATGGATTTGTTCGGTCTGAGTTACATCAGCGCTTATCGGCTGCTGAAGAAACTCGAAGATGCCGGTACGATCCGTCGTGAAGGGAATGGCCCATCGTCTCGATACGTGCGTGTGTAATCCACGGGGTCCGTGAATGGTGGCATCACGGACCCCGTGATTGGGCTGGTCGACCCGTGTATTGTCAGTAGCGCGTCAGGCGGCCTTGCCGATGGCGGGGCGAGCGGGACGTGCCGTCTCGGGGGCCGGAGTCGGGGCCGCGTCGCGGACGGTGACGCGCTTGCCGGCGGCCTTGACCAGGGTGACGCTCACCAGCGCCACCACGTACAGCGCGGTGAGCACCGGGATCAGCGCGGCGTAGCGATGCGCCTGATCCGGCGCGTGCGTCACCACGAACGAAGCCAGCTGGTTGCCGGACAAGCCGGCGAACGCCCACGCGCTCAGCGTGAGTCCGTGCGTGGTGGAGACGGTCTTCGTGCCGAAGTGCTGGTCGAGCAGCACCGGCAGCGTGGAGAATCCGCCGCCGTAGCCCGCGTTGACGAGGAACAGCATGGCGAGCACCGCCCACAGCAGGGCATTGTCGATGCTGTTAATCGCGATCTGCAGCAGGCAGACGGCGATCGACATGACGAAGAGCACCTGATACACGCTCTCGCGGCGCTTCAAGTGGTCGGAAAGCGTGGAGAAGCCCACGCGGCCTGCCGTATTGAACACGGAGTCGACGGCCAGCACCAGTCCGATGACGCCCGCGGAGGCCGCGGAGAACGCGCTCGGACTCAGCGAGGAGTAACGGGGCAGCGCGGCCAGCACGTCGTGCAGGATGTCCTTCTCCTGGCTGATGAGCGCCAGACCGCAGGTGATGTTGAGGTAGAACGCGATCCAGATGCCCCAGAACACGGGCTTCGTGAGGATCGAACGGCGGCTGACATGCGAGGTGACCGGATCGTACGTCCAGCCGGCCGGACGGCGGATGAGCAGGAATCCGGCGAGCATCATCACCGCGTAGATCGCGGCCAGCACGTAGAACATGTTCACGAGGCCGACCGCGCCGATCAGGAGCTCCATCAGCGGGCTGCCGATCGCCTTGGCGAGACCGAATCCGGCGACCGCGATACCCGTGGCGAGGCCCTTGTTGTCCGCGAACCAGAGCATCAGGTTCTTGACCGGCGTCAGATAGCCGACGCCGAGTCCCACGCCCATGATCGCGCCATAGCAGATGAACACGCCCGGCAGGAAGCCCAGCGCGATGCTCGCGCCCGTGCCCGCGAATCCGGCCACGAAGCAGATCATCGAGACGAGCGCCGACTTGCGGATGTCCTTCTCCACCATCGGCCCCGCGAACGCGGCGGACATGCCGAGGAAGAAGATGGCGAGCGAGAACGCCCATTCCACGGAAGCGGGTGCGACGTGCATCTGGTCGGCGATGAGCTGCTTGAACACGCTCCAGCAGTAGACGGTGCCGATCGGGATGTGGATGAGCAGTGCAGGTGCGATCGCGCTGGTCCAACGGTTCGCGGTGATCTTCGCCATGCGCGGGGTTCCTTTCGTAGCGGGATACGATGGCCTGCCGGCATGCGCAAGGGGTGGATGGGCGCCGAGCCGTTCCGCGCGGAACGGTCATGCGAAACGATTGCGTGCACGCTGATCGTGCGATGATGCGGAATCCGCATGTCATAGGTCATATGACGTGCACGATGATTCACATCATGCGCATCGCGGATATCCGATGTTTCAACCGAACATCTCCGATGTGTGTTTCGCCGGCGTTCTTGCCCCCTGTCGACGCCGACAAAAAGCACTATAACGAGGATTCATACCATGGCTCGCGGAAGGGCGGTGGTGTCCCGTGTGAGAAAGTTCACACGCTTTCGCAAGGGTGGCCGTGTCGTGATGCGGACTCGGAAAACGCCCCCGCCGGCGGGGCTGGCGGTGCGGGCGTGGATGGTGAGGGCGCGGTGCCGGAAACGCCCCCGCCGGCTGGGGCTGGCATTGAAGTGGAGGCACCTGACAACGCGCCCGGGGAGCGCCCCCGCTGGCGGGGGCTGGCAGCCGAAGGCTGACTGGGGGTGGTTCGCGTCGCCGGTGTGCAGGCCCCGCCCGGATTGCCCGTCCGGATCACCCGTCTGGACCACCCCCACCCGCTTCGCCGGGAGCCCCCGCCGGCGGGGCGGTTGTGTGGACTTGCCTTCGGCGAGACTGTGTTGATTCGCGGCTTCGCCGCGGTGACGGGAAAAGGAAAGGGACCGCTGAGTCGCGGTCCCTTGCTGTATTGGCGGTGATTTGCGCGCGCGAAGCGCACAAGCGCAAATCACCGCCTACGTTTGCGGGTTTGGAAGCCCACTGGGCTTCCAAACCGGTTGTTGCAGCGCGAGCTGCAACAACCGACCGCAAACGTCAGCCCGTGTTCTGCAGGCCGGCGGCGACGCCCGACACGGTGCAGAGGATGAGATAGATGAACTCGGCCTGCTGGCTCTTGGAGAGCTCTTCCTTGTCCACCTTCTTACGCAGCGAACGCAGCGCGAGCACCTGGGTGACGGACAGCGCGTCCACGTAGGGGGAGCGGATTCGGATGGCCTGGCCGAGCACGTGACGGTGCTGGAGCGGCCACTTGTCGCCGACGATGGCGAGCACCCACTTGCGGGTGAGCTCCATCTCGTGCATGACCTTCTCCGGCAGATCGGTGCGGTCGTCCAGCGCCAGGTACATCTTCGCGATGCGCTCGTCGGTCTTGGCGAGCGACATCTCGATGTTGTCGATGAACGTGGAGAACAGCGGCCACTCCTCGTAGGCCTGGCGCATCGTCTCCAGATTGCCGAACTTCTCGCATGCGGTGCCGAGGCCGTACCAGGCGGCCAGGTTGATGCGGGCCTGGGCCCAGGAGAAGATCCACGGAATCGTGCGCAGATCGTCGAGCGACTTCGCGCCGAGGCCGCGCTTGGCCGGGCGGGAGCCGATCGGCAGCAGACCGATCTCGGTCAGCGGCGTCACGGTGGAGAACCACTGCGCGAAATCGGGCGTGTGCAGCAGGTCGAGGAAGCGCTCGTGCGCTGCCTCGTCGAGCTCGTGCGCCATCTCCGCGTACTTGACGGTCATGTCCGTGTTGCGCTTCTCGACGCTCGGCGCGGACTGGAGCAGGGTCGCCGCCGCGACGGACTCGACGTGGCGGATGGCCAGCACCGGGTTGCCGTAGCGGGCGAAGATGACCTCGCCCTGTTCGGTGAGCTTGAAGCGGCACTTGACGGAACCGACCGGCTGGGCGAGCACCGCACGGTTGGCGGGGCCGCCGCCACGACCGACGGCGCCGCCGCGGCCATGGAACAGGGTCAGGTCGATGTCGTGCGACTTCGCCCACTTGGCGATGCGCTCCTGCGCGGAGTGCAGGGCCAGCGTCGCGGAGGTCGGGCCGGCGTCCTTCGAGGAGTCGGAGTAGCCGAGCATGACCTCGAGCTTGTTGCCGGTGGCCTTGAGACGAGCCTGCACTTCGGGGATCTTGATCATGTCCTCGAGCACGTCCACCGAGTTCTGGAGATCCTCGAGCTGCTCGAACAGCGGAATCACGTCGATGGTCGGCACGTCCTCCGGATGCGCGAAGGCGAGACGGTTCAGCTCGTAGACGTCCTTGATGTTCTGGGCGCTCTTCGTGAACGAGATGATGTAGCGGCGGGCGGCCTTCGTGCCGTTGCGCTTCTGGATGGAACCGAGGGCGCGGAAGGTGTCGAGCACCTCCTGGGTCATCGGCTGCAGATCGCCGCGCTCGCCGTGCAGGCCGTGCTCGCGGATGTCCGCGAGAGCGCGCGAATGTACGACGGAGTGCTGACGGAACTCCATCTCGACCATGTGGAAGCCGAAGGTCTCGGCCTGCCAGATGAGGTCCTGCAGCGGGCCGTAGGCGGAGCGCTTGGCGCCCGCGTCGGCCAGCGACTTCTGGACCGTCTTCAGATCGGCGATGTAGTCCTCGCACGTGTGGTACATGAGGTCGGCGTCGCGCTCGATCGTGTAGTGCAGGCGGTCGGCGATCACCAGCATGACGGCGCGGTGCAGCTCCTTGGTGGAGATCAGCGCGGCCTTGTCGGTGAGCCTCTCGCTCATCTCCTTCTGGTGGCTCCACAGCACCTTGAGCTCGGAGCTCGGCGGCGTGGTCTCCGCTTCCATCGTGAGGTTGCGGCCCACGGTGCGGGTGGCCTCCTCAAGGGCGGCGAGCACATGGTCGGAGAACTTGCGGGCCACCTGACGGCTCACCTTGGCGGTGACGTTCGGGTTGCCGTCGCGGTCGGAGCCGATCCAGCTGCCCGGGTGGAAGAACGCGGGGCAGACGGGCTCGACGAGTCCGGCCTTGTCGCCCAGCACCCAGTCGTCGAAACGACGGTAGACCTGCGGAATCGTGTGGAACAGCGTGTTGTCGAAGATGTCGAGGATCGTGTCCGCCTCCTCGACCGGGGTCGGCTTCTTCAGCGCGATCGGCGAGGTGCGGAACAGCGCGTCGATCTCGTTGTAGAGGCGGCGGCTGTTCTCCTTCTTGTCCGAGCCGCCGAGCGTCTTGTGCGCGGTGAGCAGTTCGGAGATGCGGCGGATCTTGCCTTCGACGGCCTTGCGTCGGGCTTCGGTCGGGTGCGCGGTGAACACCGGGTGGAACTCGAGTCGGTCGAGCAGTTCCTTCGCCTTCGCCGGGCCCATCTCGTTGATGAGCTGGTGGTAGGCGACGGTGAGCTCGTTGATCGGGTCCACGGCGCTGTCCTCGGTCACCTTGGCCTCGCGTGCGTGCAGCACGGAGACGCGGTAGTCCTCCTCGCACAGGTTCGCGAGGTGGAAGTAGGTGGCGAATGCACGGGCCAGCAGCTGGGCGTCGTGGAGCTTCATCTTGTCGATGGTCTCCACTGCCTTCTTCAGTCCGTCGTGATCCGGATCGGGATCGACCATGACGCCTTCGAAGTGTTCGGCGCTGGCCTCGACCGCATACTGGCGCACTTCATCGAAAGTGGCGAGCAATTTGGGATCGAACTCGCCGAGCACGTCGCGCAGAATGCGCAGGCACAGATCCATATCGCTGGCGAGTGATTCAGGAAGATGACGCTCTTCGGGACCCTTGGTTCCGGTGCCGGTCGAGACTATCGTCGCGTCGGCGGGCGTGATCTGCTGATCGTTATCTGTCATCAGACCTCCTTCTGCCACGTTGAGGGTTGCTCGGTCTGCCGATCGTCCATGGCTCCTCCATGGTTGTTGAGATCGGCCGTTGCGAGCCCACAGCCCTGCGCAGCGTTTGGTTGTGGTCGTCATTGTAGCCACGCGTAATCGCACTTCATGTTACGAAGTCCATTTTTTGTGCGCGATAGTGAGTGGATTTTGTGCGTTTGTCGAATCGTGACGCCGGAAAGTCCGGTATGTGGACTCAGTGGTGGGCGACGGCGATTGTGCCGATGATTGCGGGCATGCCGCGCGGTAGTAATGGACAGCGTGAGTGAGAGCCAAGAACACAGCCAGCATCAGGGCGGCGAAACCCCGATCCAGGGGCATGCCGACATCAGGAACAGCCATGAGCACGGCGCGATCGCCGTCCAGCATTTCCACACCCACTCCATCCCGTTGGACATGGAGGACATCGAACGCGATTGGGACAAGCCGATCGCCGAGGCGGGCATCGCCGCGAAGGCCAGCGTGATCGTGCGCGTCGGCCTGCTCGACCTGTCGGCCGGCACCGGATCGTTCCGCGTGCGCGAGATGATGCACCGCATCGCCTACCCGCTCGGCGTGCATGTGCGCGCCGACGTCAACCTCACCGACATCGAAGCCGCCTGCACGGACGGCAAGGACCGCATCACCGAGGTCATCGACCTGCCGAGCACCGGCGTCAACACCGAACGCATCTGGCTGCTCGAGCATTTCGCCGATTGGTTCAGCGTGAACCTCGGCGAGGAGAGCATGTACCACGTGCAGCCCGAGGTCTCGCAGGGCCTCATGCAGCATCTCGACGCGAAGGACGCCTCGCAGGTCTCCGCCGACCTCTCCAAGCAGTTGCGCAAAGAGGAGAAGGAAGAGAAGGAGGAGGCTCGCGAGGAGGCTCGCGAGGAGCGCGTCGCCTCCCGCCCCGGTCAGGACGCCGTGCTCGACGCGTTGGAGGACGCCAGCCGCCACAGCGATCCCGGCGATCCGCGCGCCCACCAGCTGCGCGTGCACGAGGACGACTGGTCGCAGTCCGCGATGACCCAGTCGCTCGCCGCGCGCGCCGCCGACGAACAGGCGCGCGAGGCCGAGCGCGAAGCGGGACGCACGGCGGGCGCCGCCGAATCCGCCGTCAAACCGTCGCGCCGCCGCAAGTCGAAACTGGCCGACAGCAAACCGCCGAAGGAATACGCCGAACACTTCGCCGACGGCTCGTCCGCGGCGAACGGCCGCGGCAGCCGCGGCATCACCGTGCGTCAGGCGCACCATCGCCTCGACATGATCGAGCACCGCAAGCCGCTCTACTCGCCCGCCTTCGCCGGACTCGCCTCCGCGATCGCCTGCGCGTCCTTCGTGTTCCTGCTCGGCGGCGGCCCATACGACATGATCGGCGCGTTCTTCGGCGCCGGACTCGGCCACTGGCTGCGCCGCCGCCTGTTCAAGCACCATCTGAACCAGTTCTTCGTCACGTTCGTGTGCGTTGCACTCGCCGCGCTCGTCTGCACCGGCACGCTGCGTCTGATCGGCCTGTTCGACCCGATCGCATTGCAGCACGACACCGCGTACATCGGCGCGATGCTGTTCGTCATCCCCGGATTCCCGCTCATCACCAGCGGCCTCGACATGGCGAAGATCGACTTCCCGTCCGGCATCCAACGTCTCACGTACTTCCTGTGCATCGTGCTGATGGCCACGCTCGCCGGCTGGATGGTCGCCTCGATCGTGCACCTCAACCCGACCGGATTCGAGCCGCTCGGCCTCAACGTGTGGGTGAACGGCGCGTTGCGCTTCGTGTTCGCGTTCCTCGGTGTCTGGGGCTTCTCCGTGATGTTCAACTCGCCGCAGCGCATGTGCCTCGTCGCCGCGATCATCGGCGCCATCACCGATACGCTGCGACTCGAGCTCGTCGACCACGGCGTGCCGGCCGAGGCGGGCGCGTTCATCGGCGCCCTCCTCGCCGGCCTGCTCGCCACCGCGTGGCGCTCGTCCGTGCGCAAGGGCTGGCTCGCGCCGCACTTCGGCTACCCGCGCATCTGCCTGACCGTGCCGTCGATCGTGATCATGGTGCCCGGCCTGTACATGTACCAGGCTATGTTCCACCTCGGCTCGTTCGACACGCTGACCGCGCTCGACTGGGCGTTCAAGGCGTTCATGGTCATCGTCTGCCTGCCGATCGGACTGGCGATGGCCCGCGTCATCACCGACAAGTCCTGGCGCTACGACATCTGATTCGCTCAGCATACGAGACGTCGCCGTGGGATTGTCCGCACTTTCGGGGAAGGTCGGCGACAGTACTAGGAATTCCCAGAGAGAAACCCACGGTCGTCACCTGCCGGCATCACGCGTCTGCGCGGCACCGTGGATATTTCGGATAAGGCGGTTAGCGTGGCGAACGATTTCTGGATTCTGCTGGCCATGGTCATCTATTTCGCGGCCATGCTGTCCATCGGATTCATCTACTCGAAGCGGTCCAACTCCTCCTCCAAGGAGTACTTCGCGGGCGGCCGCGGCGTCGGGCCGTGGCTGACCGCCCTGTCCGCCGAAGCCTCCGACATGTCCGGCTGGCTGCTCATGGGCCTGCCCGGCCTCGCCTACTTCACCGGCGCCGCCGACCCGATGTGGACCGCGCTCGGCCTCGCCATCGGCACCTACCTCAACTGGAAGATTGTCGCCCGTCGACTGCGCCGCTACTCGGTCGTCGCCGGCGACGCGATCACCATCCCCGACTTCTTCGCCAAACGATTCCACGACAAGAAAGGCGTCATCTCGACGATCTCCGCGATCATCATCCTCGTCTTCTTCTGCGTGTACGTGGGCAGCTGCTTCGTGACCGTCGGCAAACTATTCACCGCCCTGTTCGGCTTCGACTACCACCTGATGATGGTGCTCGGCGCGCTTGTCGTATTCGTGTACACGATCGTCGGCGGCTACCTGTCCGTCGTGATGACCGACTTCATCCAGGGTCTGCTCATGTTCTTCGCGCTCGCCGTCGTGTTCGTCGGCACGGTCGCCTCCGCCGGCGGCATCGGCGAGACCGTCGCGTTCCTGCGCGCGATCCCCGGCTTCATCTCCGGCACGCAGGTCGCCTCCCCGACGCTCGACCCCGAGACCGGCAAGCAGATCGTCGAGGCCGGCAAGGCCGTGTTCGGCGCTCCGACCGACTATGGCATCATCACGATCGTCTCGATGCTCGCGTGGGGTCTCGGCTACTTCGGCATGCCGCAGGTGCTCGTGCGGTTCCTGTCGATCCGCGACGCCGAGGAGGTGCGCAAGTCGCGTATCATCGCCACCTCCTGGTGCGTGCTGTCGCTCGCCAGCGCCGTGTGCATCGGCCTCGTCGGCCGCGCGATGATGCCGACCCACCTGCTCACCGGCACGGACGCGGAGACCATCTTCATCGTGCTCGCGCAGACGCTGCTGCCGAGCTTCGTGTGCGGCGTGGTCGTCTCCGGCATCTTCGCCGCGTCGATGAGCTCCAGCTCCTCGTACATGATCATCGGCGCCTCCGCGATGGGCGAGAACATCTTCCGCGGCCTGCTCCACAAGAAGGCCACCGACCGTCAGGTGATGATCGTCGCGCGCATCACGCTGGTCCTCATGTTCCTGTTCGGCTGCCTCGTCGCCTACGACCAGAACTCCTCGATCTTCCAGGTCGTCTCCTACGCGTGGGCCGGCCTCGGCGCCTCGTTCGGCCCGCTCATGCTGTGCGCGCTGTACTGGCGCCGCGCGAACAAGGTGGGCGCCGTCGCCGGCATGGTCTCCGGCACCGCCACCGTGTTCATCTGGCACAATCTCGTCAAGCCACTGGGCGGCGTGTTCGCGATCTACGAGCTGCTGCCCGCGTTCCTCGTCTCGCTGCTGTGCATCGTCGTGTTCTCGCTCGTCACCGAGAAGCCGAACGACCGGATGCTCTACGAGTTCGACCACTACATGGACGACCCGCTCCCCGGCACCCTGCCATCCGGTTCCGTGCTCGTCGACGAGCCGATGGAGGCCATGGCCGAGGAGGTGAGTGGACAGCACGGTGTGCTGTCCACCGACTCGGCCGGAGAGAGGCGATAGCCGAGCGACGGCAGGAGATCGCCTCGCCGTAGGCGAGTCGTTGCGTCACCGGCAAGTAGCCTCGGCTCTTTTCGGCCCCCTCTGACGAGGGGGCTCCCGGCGTAGCCGGGTGGGGGAGAGATACCGTCGACGTTACGTTCCGGCTATCTCTCCCCCAGTCTCACTGCGTTCGACAGCCCGACCGCAATCAAGGACAGCCTGCGGCTGGCTTCATATCAGCTCGCTGTCGCTCGCCTTCGCCTACGGAGAGCCCGCCGGGCTCTCCGCTTCACGGCTCAGCCTGTCAGAGGGGGCCAAGAGAGGCATCGTTCCTCAGTACGTCCGTCGTCCGGCGAGGAACGTCATCGCGACGTGGTTGCGCATCGCGCGCATCGCCTCCGGCGTCTCCATCGCGTACGGATCGGCGTCCAGCAGCACGAAATCCGCGTCATCGCCGGAACGCAGATACCCGCGACCGACCTCGGTGGATGCCGCGAGCGCGACGCGCAGCGGCAGACGCTGCTCCGGCTGGAACGGTTCGCGCGCGGAACTCTCCGTCGCGAACACGGCCGCCGAAATCGCCATCCACGGATCGAGCGGCGCGACCGGCGCATCGGAGCCCAGACGAAGCCGCGTGCCCGCCGCATGCAGCGAGCGGAACGCGTACGGGACGCCGGCCGGATTCGCCCAGAACCGGTCGATCACGTCGCGGTCGTCCATCGCATGCTGCGGCTGGACGCTCGCCTCAAGGCCGAGCGCGGCCAGACGTGGGATGTCCTCGCGGCGCAGCATCTGCGCGTGCTCGATTGACCCGCGTGCGTGCGTGAGCTCCGCCGCGTCGAGCACGACCGCGTTCGCCTCGTCGCCGATTGCGTGGCAGGCGATACGGAAGCCGTGTTCGGTGGCGAGCCGCATGTAGCGCGCGATCTGGCTCGGCGTATAGCTGAGCGTGCCGTACGTGGCCGGCGTGATGCCCGAATACGGCTTGGAACAGTAGGCGGAACGCGTGTTGAGCGAGCCGTCGGAGATGAGCTTCATCGCGCCGACCTCGCCGAGTCCGCGGCTGCCGGGCAACGGCTTGCCGGTATGCCAGCCGGCTGCGATGGCGGCCTCCATCCGTTCCGGGTAGACGCCCGCCTTCACGCGCAGTCCGTCGATGCCAGCGGCGAAGCGCGCGATCCACGTGTCGATGTTCTCCGCCATCTCGTAGTCGCGGATTGCGGTGACGCCCTTGCTTGCGGCATCCTTCTCCGCCTCGCGCAGCAGCCGATCGGTCTCCTCGGCCGCGCCCGGCGCCTTGTCGAACTTCGTGTATGCGTCGAACCATTCGAGCTCGCCGACGAGCCCGGTCTTCGCGTCCGCATGCACGCCGAGACGGCGTGCGGCCGCCGAATTCACCCATCCGCAGTGCATGTCCGCGCTCGACAGCGCCACCGGCTGCTCGCCGGCCGCCGCATCGATCGCGGCGAGCGTGGGCTGCTCGTCATCGGCCCACAGCGAGTGGCGGAAGCGCATGCCCACCACGAACGCGTCCGGGTCGAGCGTGCCGGCCGCACGGCGCGCGTCGAGATGCGCGCGCAGCATCGCCATCGCCTCGGTGGCGGATTTCGCGTCGATGAGATCGAGACGGCCGAGCGTCTTCGACCATTGCGTGAAATGCGTGTGGCAGTCGACCAGCCCGGGGATGACCCACAGGCCGGTCGCGTCGATGGTTTCGTCCGTGTCGGGCCGTGCGACGGCGGGGCCGACGGCCGTGATCTTCCCGTCGCGGACGACGAGGTCCACACGCTCGTCGCCGCCGGGGACGAGCGCGTTGAGGATGTTCAGCGATGTACCCATGAACGCCATCATGCCACTTGGATGTGAGCGCACACACCTGCTATCCGACCCATGGAAAACAAGCCGGCCAACTCCGGAGGATACGTTTCCGAGGTTGGCCGGCTTGTTGTTGTGTCGGTCAACCCCTGGAATCCCCAAATGCAGGTTGGCCGGCGAATTGGATCAGTACTTCATGCCCATCGCCTCGCGCACCTCGTCGAGGGTGGCGTTGGCGATCTCGTTGGCGCGCTTGTTGCCGTCGTGCAGCACGTCGCGGATGTAGTCCATGTCCTTGGCGAGCTCTTCGCGGCGCTCGCGGTGCGGGGCGAGGAACTCGTTCACGGACTCGGTGACGTATGCCTTGAGCGCGCCGGCGCCGGCGGAGCCGATCTCGGCGGCGATGTCCTTCGGGTCGCGGCCGGTGACGAGGCCCGCGGTGGTGAGCAGCGCGGAGACCTCCGGACGGTTGACCGGGTCGAAGGTGATTGTGCGCTCGGCGTCGGTCTTGCTCTTCTTGATGAGCTTCGCGGTCTCGGCCGCGGTGGCGCCCAGCATGATCGAGTTGCCGTAGGACTTGCTCATCTTGCGGCCGTCGAGGCCCGGAATCTCCGGGGCATCGGACAGGATCGCGGCCGGCTCCGGGAACACCGGGTGCTTCTTCGCGTAGCGCTCGTTGAAACGGCGGGCGATCGTGCGCGTGATCTCGATGTGCGGCAGGTTGTCCTTGCCGATCGGCACGACGTTCGCCTTGCAGAAGAGGATGTCGCACGCCTGATGCACCGGGTAGGTGAGCAGCAGGCCGGTCAGCGCGTGGCCGGAGGCCTCCATCTCCGACTTGACGGTCGGGTTGCGGTGCAGTTCGGCCTCGGTGACGAGGGAGAGGAACGGCAGCAGCAGCTGGTTCTCGGCCGGCACGGCGGAGTGCGCGTAGATCATCGTCTTCTTCGGGTCGATGCCGGCGGCCATGTAGTCGAGCACGAGGTTGAGGACGTTGTCCTGGATGTGTTCGGTGGTGTCGCGGTCGGTGATCACCTGGTAGTCGGCGATGATGATGTTCGAGTGCACGCCCTTGTTCTGCATGGCCACGCGCTCGCGGATGGAGCCGAAGTAGTGGCCGAGGTGCAGGCGGCCGGTCGGGCGGTCGCCGGTGAGCATCGTGAACTTGCCCGGGTCGGCTTCGAGCTTGGCGAGCGTCGCGTCCGAGCGCTTCTTCGCCGCCAGGAAGCTTGCGCTCATCTCGTTGCCGGCCGCCGTGACCTGCGGTTCGGTGGTCTGCGCCTGCGTGGTCTGCGCCTGCGTTTCGTCCGTCATGCTCATCGTCCTTTGATTGATGGGGGCAGCCCGATCGGGCGCGTGTCGCCGTCGCGGGTTGTGTCAAAACCGTGCAAAATATCGCTTTTATCGTAAAAGCGCGAGCCGACAAGCCCGCAGCGGAAAACAAGTGGTACTCTTCTTAGTTGATGAATCGATAGCAAGCATTATTTTCAGGGGGTCACATGGGCCGCGGACGTCAGAAAGCCAAGCAGCAGAAAATTGCCCGTAAGCTCAAGTATCTGACAACCGACACCGATTACGACGAGCTTGCCAAGGAGTTGAGCGGCCAGGAGCCGGGGACCGGCTCGGTCGACCCGTTCGCCGACCTCGACGATCACTACGATGACCACTATGCGGACGTCGCTTCGAGCGATTCCGCCCGCGACGCGGATGATGCCGCCGGCAAGTCCGCCGCCCCCGCCGAGGACGACCTCGACGAGTACGCCAAGTGGGCCGCCGAGGCCGCGGCGAAGGCGACCAGCGGCGAATTCCCGAAGACGTCGGCCAAGCCGGCCGCGCCGAAGCCGATGCCTCCGCACAAGCCGATTCGGATGCCGATGCCCAGCGCCCTCAAGCCCAAGAAGGCCTGAGCTCACGCCTCCAGCGGCAGCAGCCATCCCAGATCGTCACGTTCGCCGACCGCGCTGATGCGGCCGGCGTCCTTTTCCTCCGCCCACGTGGTCACGCCGGTCGCGACGCGCAGCCACACGTCCGGATCGAGTTCGATCACATCCGGCGGCGTGAGGTTGTGCGGATCGGATGCCGGTCCGTCGAGGATCTTCACCGCGCCCCACGGCGCCACGCGCACCTCCACGCCCGGCCCGGGCGCCTTGCGTTCCAGCAGGTGCAGCGAGTAGCGCACGGCCATCGCCGTCGTCGGACGTGCCAGCCGCGGCGCGATCGACAGCCGCGCGTCGCGCGTCGCGTCGTCGTCGCCGCCTGCCGCGCGCGCGTCCGTCATCATCGTGTATGCCGCGGCGCGCCACGCGTCGTACGACTGCCTGCCGCGCGCCAAATCCTTCTCCAGAATCACTGCCATAACCGCCATTGTGCCGCGACCCCTGCCGTGCCATGCGCGCGGCGAACACGCGCCTTGGCGCTCTCGTTGGGGCTACGTAGTAGAGTGGCCAGTGTTGACCGATGAAAACGTATGCACGATGCCGTGCGAATGTAACGCACTGTTCATGTATGTGTTGGGATGCGCCCCGCGGCGCGTCTTATGATGGTCAGGGAAGTCCCTCCCCGGAAGGAAACGAGAATACTATGACCGAGATTACCGCTCCGAAATCTCCTGTCACGGCAGAGCAGTTCGCCGATGAGATTCGTGAACAACTGAAGTACAGCCAGGGCGTTACCGTCGAGCAGGCCACCGCCGCCGACGTGTACGTCGCCGCTTCGAAGGCCGTCCGCAACCATCTGCAGGATGTGTGGATGGACACCCAGGCCAGGACCGCCAAGGGCGAGACCAAGACCGTCGCCTACTTCTCCGCCGAGTTCCTCATGGGCAAGCAGCTGGAGAACGCGCTGCTCAACGCCGGCCTGACCGACCAGTTCGACAAGGCCGTCGAAGCCCTCGGCTTCGAGCCGAAGGACATCGTCGACGCCGAGTACGAGCCGGGCCTCGGCAACGGCGGCCTCGGCCGTCTCGCCGCCTGCTACGTCGACTCCCTCGCCTCGCTGGGCGTGCCGGCGTTCGGCTACGGCATCCAGTACCGTTACGGCATCTTCAAGCAGACCTTCGATGAGAACGGCAAGCAGGTGGAGACCCCGGACTACTGGCTCAAGAACGAGGAGCCGTGGGGCCACATCGACTACAACCGCGACCAGAAGGTCTCCTTCGGCGGCGAGGTCGTCGAGGAGAACGGCAAGCGCGTGTGGAAGCCGGCCTGGTCGGTGCGCGCCATCCCGGTCGACTACCTCGTGCCCGGCTACAAGTCCGGCAACGTGAACACGCTGCGCCTGTGGACCGCCCGCGCCTACGACGAGTTCGATCTGCTCGCCTTCAACCGTTCCGAGTACATGGAGGCCGTCAAGCCGCAGGTCGCCGCCGAGAACATCTCCAAGATCCTCTACCCGGAGGATTCCACCAAGGTCGGCAAGGAGCTGCGCCTCGAGCAGCAGTACTTCTTCGTCTCCGCCTCCCTGCACGACGCCATCCGCTTCTTCTACCCGGGCGAGGACAAGCCGGATCTGACCACCTTCGCCGACAAGATCTGCTTCCAGCTCAACGACACCCACCCGGTGATCGGCATCCCCGAGCTGATGCGCATCCTCATCGACGAATACGACTACGACTGGGACACCGCCTGGAGCATCACCACCAAGGCGTTCAACTACACCTGCCACACGCTGCTGCCGGAAGCCCTCGAAGTCTGGCCGGCCAGCCTGATCGGCGAGCTGCTGCCGCGTCACCTCGAGATCATCGAGAAGATCAGCGACCAGTTCAAGGCCGAGCTCAAGGGCAAGGGCGTGGACGACGCGACCATCAACGACATGGCGATCTACACCGGCGACGCCGTGCGCATGGCCTACCTCGCCACCTACGGCGGCTCTTACGTCAACGGCGTGGCCGCGCTGCACTCCCAGCTGCTCAAGGACATGACGCTGAAGAACTTCTCCGACGCCTACCCGTCCAAGTTCACCAACGTGACCAACGGCGTCACCCCGCGTCGCTTCATCAAGCTCGCCAACCCGCGCCTGTCCGACCTCATCACCGAAGGCCTCGGCACCGACAAGTGGATCTCCGACCTCGACCTGCTCGAAGGCCTGGAGCCGCTGGCCAACGACGACGAGTTCGTCAAGAAGTTCGCCGCCGTCAAGCAGGCCAACAAGCACGCCTTCGTCGGCTTCGCCAAGGATCACTACGGCATCGACATCGACGAGAACACCATGTTCAACACGATGTGCAAGCGCCTGCACGAGTACAAGCGCCAGAGCCTGAAGATCCTCGCCGTCATCTCCCGCTACGCCGGCATCAAGAACGGCACCATCAACGCCGACGACGTGCTGCCGCGCACCGTGTTCTTCGGCGCCAAGGCCGCCCCGGGCTACTACCTGGCCAAGATGACCATCCAGCTCATCAACAACGTCGCCCGCGTCGTCAACAACGATCCGGACGTTAAGGGCAAGCTGGCCGTCCACTTCCTGCCGAACTACAACATCGAGATGGCCCAGAACCTCATCCCGGCCACCGAGCTCGACGAGCAGATCTCCCAGGCCGGCAAGGAGGCCTCCGGCACCGGCAACATGAAGTTCGCCCTCAACGGCGCGCTCACCGTCGGCACCCTCGACGGCGCGAACGTCGAGATCCGCGAACGCGTCGGCGCCGAGAACTTCTTCCTCTTCGGCATGAACGTCGACGAGGTCGAGTCCCTCTACGCGACCGGCTACGATCCGGCGAAGTACTACGAGTCCGATCCGCGCCTCAAGCAGGCCATCGACCTCGTCGCCGGCGGCACCTTCTCCGAGGGCGACCGCAACGCCTACGCGCCGCTCGTCGCCGACTGGCTGACCAAGGACTGGTTCATGACGCTCGCGGACTTCTCCTCCTACGCCAACATCCAGGCCCAGATCGAGGAGCTGTACACCCACCCGCTCGACTGGAACCGTAAGGCCCTCCTCAACGTCGCCCGCTCCGGCTTCTTCAGCTCCGACCGCGCGATCGAGGATTACCTCAAGGACATCTGGCACACCGGCCCGCTCGCCTGATGATGGAGTGTCCTCCGCGGTGTGATCTGGCCCCCGCCGGCGGGGGCTGTCGGCGGTAGCCGACTGGGGGTGGTCTTTTCCGTTTGCGGAGCGGCCACCCCCACCCGCTTCGCGGAAGCCCCCGCCAGCGGGGGCGAGTCCGTTGTCTGTCGGAAACGCAGGAAAGCCCCGCAACCTTTATCAGGTTGCGGGGCTTTCCGTATGCTCACGTGGGTATTCACGGGCGGTCATCACGCATATCATGCATGGATGCCCACCCGAGGAAACACTCCCGAGGGAAACACTCAGGCTTCGGCGGCGGCTTCCGGAGCATCCTCGGCGGGAGCCTCATCGGCCTCCTCGTCCTTGCCCTTGTTCAGGCCCAGATCGACCGGCGAGGAGCTGTTCTCCCACGGCTCCTCCCACGGATCGTAATCCGGGTTCTGCTGCTTGTAGATGTACAGGCCCACCAGACCTGCGAGCAGCGCGCCGAACAGCAGCGCAAAGAACTTCCAACCGTTCGAAGACTTGTTCTCCATGACGGCTCCTTTCCCATTCTCGTCGGCCTGTCCGTTCAAGCCAACCCTGCAACCCATCATAGGCGCGGTTATGTGTGGATTGGGTGGAACGACACCGGGGATTCTCCCCGCCCGATACGATGACACCATGCAGATGCGATTCCCGACGAAACGGCAGATCCAATACGAGTGGCGCAACGGCGGCCCGGTCGTCACATGGACGATCATCGGTCTGTGCGTGGCCGTGTGGGCGGTCGAGATGCTGCTCAGTCTCGTCGCGCCCGCCGCGTTCAACGCGTTCGTCGGTTCCGGCATGGTGATGCCGCTCACGATGCTCGCCAAACCGTGGACGATTCTCACATCGATGTTCCTGCATGCGCCGAACTTCATGCACATCCTGTTCAACATGATCGCGCTCTGGTCGGTCGGCCCGATGCTCGAACGGCTGATGGGCCATTGGCGGTTCCTCGCGCTGTATCTGATCTCCGGGTTCGGCGGCGCCGTCGGCATGCTCGTCTGGTCGCGCGTGACCGGCGATTGGATGACCGCCGCCTATGGTGCGTCCGGCGCGCTGTTCGGCCTGTTCGCCGCGGTACTCGTCGTGTACCGTCGCGTCGGCGAGGACATTCGGTCGATGATGATCTGGATGGCCGTCAACTTCCTGCTGCCGTTCGTGGTCGGCGGCATCGCATGGCAGGCGCATGTCGGCGGATTCGTGGTCGGCGGTGCACTCACCTGGCTGCTCGTCGCCGGTGTACCGGCGCTGCGGCGTCGTTCCTTCACCCAGCGCATGTGGATCTACGGTGGTGCGATGGTCGTGCTCCTGATCGCCGTGATGCTGCTCTGCGCGCCGGTATGGTGAGCACAACGGCTCACCCATATATGGGTGATTCGGTGGATAATCACACATATGTAGTTTTCCACAAATGTGGAAAAACGTGTGGATAACTTGGGGATAACCAGTTGATAACCGGTGGACAACAGTGGATAGATTCCGTGGATAAGTCACATAATCGTTGATATCGCAACGATTATGCGTTGTGGACAACGCGCGTCCGAAGTTATCCACAACGTTGTTGTTCACCGTGGATTACACCGTTTTCCGCACATGCTGGCCCTTCGCGGTGGATAACCTGTGGATTTCGGTGGACAACCGGTGGATAAGTTGTGCACAACTGTGGATAACCTGTGGATAACCCTGTGAGTGTCGTCCGCAGTCCCAGTATTTCCAATGTCTGAGGCTCTGTGGATAACTGTGGATAATTATCCCCGTCTGTTATCCACAGTTATCCACTGTGGTGGTGGGATGCGAGCTTCGGTCCGGTCCACGTGCTCGGACGGGATTGAACCACGCGGATTGCTCGCATGCGAGGGCGATTGCGCCACATAAGGGGCGCCTGGAGCTTGTGTGGCATGGTCCCATGCCACACAAGCTCCGAAACGGTCGATTGCGTCTTGCGTGGCGTTCGTATGGTGCGATACTGCTCCACGTAAGCGCCGAAAGGCCGTGTGACGCCTGTTGTGGCACGGGCAGTTCGCCACACAAAGCTCACGAATGTGATTCCGCGTCTTGTGTGGCATGAAATCGCGCCGCACAATCCCTCATTCGCCCGATTCCGCCCTTGTGTGGCGCATCGCCGTGCCACACAAGACCCGCCGGAGCTGTTGTGGCACGGCAGTCCGTGCGCAAAGGATTTGCGCGCGGGTGATATGACGAAGGGGTGCGGCTCATTCATGCATGAATGAGCCGCACCCCCGACAACTAATACGCTGGACGCGCTGTCGTTCAGCGCCACCACATGGTCATGAGGAAGCCGATCATGATGATCACGAAGCCGATGAGCAGGTTCCAGGCGCCGATGTTCGGAATCGGGTAATTGCTGGTCAGGTAGTAGCAGACGACCCACACGAGGCCGATCACCATGAGGATGCAGAACAGCGGCACGAACCAGCGTGGGTTCGACTTGGTGCCCTTGATCGTCTCCTCGACGCGGCGGGTGTTCTCCTCCTGACGGGCCATCATGCGCTTCATCTGCGGCGTCATCGACGACTTGTCGGCGGTGGCGTTCAGGACGGCTTCGACCTGATCCATGTCCACGGTGAACCCGTTGTCGGTGGAAGCCTCATCAGAGGAATCGGACTTGGCGTCCGCGTCCGCAGTCGTGGCCGCATCCGTCGCGGTCTCGGACTGCCAGTCCTTCTGTCCCCTCGAATCGTTCTCGTTGAGCTCTTCGTCAGCCATCAGCGTAGTCTCCATTTCAATAGGCTAGAAGTCATCATAGTGGTTACACTCGAAAGCGGCGAACAATGCCCGCCATGATGGTCTCGGGTGCGGAACCTATGCGCGAATATCGTGCGCGAATCGCACGATTCGCGCACGATATTCGCGCGGAGACGGGATGATGGCGGGACGGCCGGGGCACAGACGAAAGGCGAGCGTATGGCCAGACACGGCGGCAGGCATATCGCGAAACGATCCTTGCGGGGGAGCGTCACCGTCATGGTCGTCGTGGCGCTCACCGGCTATCTGCTCGTGACGAATCTGCGCGCGAACCGTACCGCCGTCGTCAATTCGGACACGGCGCAGCTGGTCGAGCAGCGTGTCAAGGAGGTCGACGGCCTGTCCGCCGACGTGAAGAAGCTCAGCTCCGACGTGAGCACGCTCACCGAACTCACCGCGAAGAACAGCGACATTCCGGCCACCAGCGAGGATTCCGGTACCGGCACCACGCTGCCGAAAGTGGAGGGTCCCGGCATCGCCGTCACGCTCGACGATTCGCCGATGTGGGAGCAGGCGGTCGATTCGTCCGGTTCCAGCGACGATATCGACAAGTACGTGATTCACCAGCAGGATCTCGAAGCGGTCATCAACGCCCTGTGGGCGGGCGGCGCCGATTCGATGCAGTTCATGGATCAGCGCATGCTGTTCAATTCGGCGGTCATCTGTTCCGGCAACGTGGTCTCGTTGCACGGCAAGAAATATTCGCCGCCGTTCACGATCTCCGCGATCGGCGACCCGGATCAGCTCGTCAAGGCGCTCGACGATTCTCCGGCGATCGAAATCTACAAGCAGTATGTGAGCGCGTTCGGCCTCGGATGGAAAGTGGAACGCAAGAAGAGCCTCACGTTCGACGAGACGCCGTCCCTGCTGCAGCCGCTCAAATACGCGACGGTGGTCAAAGGCAAGAACGACGAGACCAGCACGGACACGACGGACGCGCAGTCCGGCGACACCGCGTCAGGCCGATCCGCGACGGAAGGGAAGTAACGACAGATGAAGCACAGCGCACGTCACGGCGGCAGCACACCCGTCACCACGCCCGTAACCACCACCGCTCCCAGAACAACCGGAACCACTCCCGGCCCCCGCGCCTCCCGCGGCAGGTCCGCGCGCCGCAACGGCCCGTTCTGGCAGGCGATCGGCATCCTCGCGGAGATCCTCATCACGCTCGCCGCGATCTGCGCGCTGTACATCGTGTGGCAGATGTGGTGGACCGGCGTCGAGGCGGAACGCACGCAGGTCGAGACCCGCCAGCAGGTCTCCTGGTCCGACCCGTCCAAGAACGGCGGCGAGACGACGATCGCGAAGGCGCAGTCCGGCGACGCCCCCGTGCAGCCGGAGTCGGCGAGCTACGGCGACCTGATCGCGCAACTGTACGTGCCGCGCTTCGGTTCGGGCTGGCAGCGCAACATCGTCGAAGGCACGGACGCCGCCCAGCTGGCCCGCCACGGTCTCGGCCACTACGAGAACACGCAGATGCCCGGTCAGGTCGGCAACTTCGCCGTCGCCGGACACCGCAACGGCTACGGCGAGCCGCTCGGCGACGTCGACAAGCTCCAGACGGGCGACGCGATCGTCGTGCGCACGAAGGACTACTGGTACGTGTACACGTTCACCCAGTACAAGATCGTGCTGCCCGAAGACGTGTACGTGATCGCCCCCGACCCGTTCAACAGCGGCCAGCAGGCCACGAAACGCATGATCACGCTCACCACCTGCGAGCCGAAATACTCGACGCCGACGCATCGTTGGATCGTGTGGGGCGAACTCAAATACTGGGCGAAGGTGTCCGACGGCATCCCGCAGGAGCTTGCCACCACCGACGCGTCCGGCAAGGTGAAGTTCGCGAGCAACAGCACCACCGCCATGTCGCTGCCCGCGCGCATGGGCTCGATGAAGCCGGTTGTGATCGGCGCGCTCGTCGCCTGGATCGTCCTGTTCATCGCCGCCGCGGTCGCATGGCGTTGGCCGGCGCGCGCCGCAATCCGCGCCGGTCGCCGCCCGCGTCCCGACGCGAGCATCTACGGCGGCCTGCTGCGGCTCCAGCCCGGCGTGCTGCCGGTGCGCGTCGTGCTGCTCGCGCTGCTGTGCGTCGCCGCCGCGGCGGCCTTGTTCGAGTGGACGTTCCCGTGGGCGGCCACCACTATCCCGTTCCTCCAGCAGATGAGCAATTTCGCGGTGACGTCGTGACGCGTCCGTGGCGCGGGAATCCCGCGGCCACGTCGCGCGCGCGGCGGTAGACTGTCGGTCAGTACGTCCCCATTTCCCGCGACGGGAGCCTGTGACAGGACGCCCGTGAGGATGCCGTAAAGGAGCCATCGTGACCGATTCCGCGCATATTCTGGTGATCGACAACTATGATTCGTTCGTCTACACGATCGTCGGCTATCTGAAGACGCTCGGCGCGACCGTGGACGTGGTGCGCAACGACGCCGTCGATCCGCACGACGAGCACGTGACCGACGGCTACGACGGCGTACTCATCAGCCCCGGCCCCGGTGCCCCCGCCGATTCCGGCGCCAGCGAGGACATGATTCGACTGTGCGCCAAGCAGGGCAAACCGATGTTCGGCGTGTGCCTCGGACTGCAGGCGCTCGCCGAAGTGTATGGCGCCACCGTCGACCATGCGCCGACGATCATGCACGGCAAGACGAGCCTCGTCGAGCATGTCGATGATGAGATCTTCGCGGGCGTTGCGAACCCGATGACCGCGACCCGCTATCATTCGCTCGCCGTCGAGCCGGATTCCGTGCCGGACACGCTCGAAGTGACCGCGTGGACGCAGGGCGACCACATCGTGCAGGGCATCCGCGTGAAGGGCAAGCCGATGTTCGCGGTCCAGTTCCACCCCGAATCGGTGATGACGCAGGACGGCTACCGCCTGCTCGCCAACTGGCTGGCCGTCTGCGGCCAGACCAGCGCCGTGGCCAACGCCCAAGGCCTCCAGCCCAAAGTAGTGAAGTAACGGCCCGTTGTGCTCCCGCTGGCGGGAGCTGTCCCGCGAAGCGGGACTGAGGATGGTTGGATGGGTTGTCGTGGACCACCCCCAGTCGGCCTGCGGCCGACAGCCCCCGCCAGCGGGGGCACGGGTACACGTAAGCCTATCTACGCGCCAGCCCCGCTGGCGGCCGCACGGGAATATCGCATCGGCCGACGGCCGATTCCATTTCCGTTGGCCTACGGCCGATGTCTCTCCCTCTCCCGTCGAATCACTGGTTGCTGGAGTTGGAACCGGTGGTGCCGGAACCGTTTTCGCCGGAGTCATCCGAATCGGAACCCGAGCTGGAGCCCTGCGTGGTGAGCGTAATCGTCGCGCCCTTCTCGGCCTGACCGGCCTGCGGGTTCTGTGCGGTCACCTTGTCATTCGTGCCGGTCGAACCGGACTGCGCGACGGTGAAGCCGAGCGCCTCCAGCTGGGCCTTCGCGGAGGAGTACGTCTGGCCGGTCACGTTGGGCACCGTCACCTGCTCCTTGCCTCTCGACACGACGATCGTGACCGCGGAGCCTTGGGCGACGGACGAGCCCGAACCCGGGTTGACGCTCATCACCGTGCCGGCGGCGATCGTGTCCGAATACTCCTCGGTGATCGTCACCGTGAAGCCGAGCGATTGCAGCGTGGAGGTGGCCGCGTCCTTGTTCTGGCCGACGATGCCGTCCGGGATCTTCGTCATGCCGGAGGAGACGAACAGCTGGATTGCGGTGCCCTTCGGCTGCGAGGTGCCGGCCGCCGGATCGGTGCGCGTCACGTCGTTCTGGTCGATGTCGGCGCTGTCTTCGGTCTGCACGTTGGCCATGACCTTGAAGCCGGCCTTCTCCAGCGTGGCCTTCGCCTCCGACTGCGACATGCCCTTCACATCGGGCACGGTCGTGCTCTGCGGGCCCGAGGAGAACCACACCTTCACGGTGGAGCCCTTGCGCGCCTTCTCGCCGCCCTTCGGGCTCTGCTTGGTGAACGTGCCCTCCGGTTCGGTCGAATCGTTGTCGACCATCGCTTGGAACTGGAATCCGGCTGCCTCGATCGTCGACTTGGCGCGGTCCTTCGTCATCGCGGAGGTGATCGTCGGCACGGTCGCGGTCTGCGTGGCCGCCTTCTCGCCGCCCATCGCGAAGAACACGGCGATGAGGATCGCGACGACGACGAGGCCGCCGATCACCGAACCGATGATGATCTGCTTCTTGCGTTTCGCCTTCGCGGCCGCCTCGCGCTGCGCGGCGCGCGTGCGGGCCGCCGCGGCGGCGGTCTGCTGGCCCGCGCCGACGTTCGCCGGCACGCGGTCGAACTGGCCGGTCACCGGGTTGAACGCCTGCGTCGAGTTCTTGTCGTTCGGGTTGAGCGGCACGGTGGCGGCGTCCTGCTCGGCCTGCTTGCGCGCCTTCATGTTCGCCAGATCGGTGAGCGGGTTGAACGCGGCGGCCACCGGCACGCCGCCGTTCATGTACGTGAGGATGTCGTTCTTGAAGTCGGCGGCCGTCGCGTAGCGGTTCTGACGGTCCTTCGCCATCGCCTTCGCGCAGATCGAATCCCACATCTTCGGCAGTCCCGGCACGACGGCGCTCGGCGGCGTCGCCACTTCGGAGACGTGCTGGTAGGCGATCGCCACCGCCGAATCGCCGGTGAACGGCGGACGGCCGGTGAGCATCTCGTACAGCACGCAGCCGGCCGAATACAGGTCGGAGCGCATGTCGACGGTCTCGCCGCGCGCCTGCTCGGGGGAGAGGTACTGCGCGGTGCCGACCACGCCCTGCGACTGGGTCATCGTGGCGGCGGAGTCGTCGAGCGCGCGGGCGATGCCGAAGTCCATGACCTTGACCATGCCCTGCTCGGAGATCATGATGTTGCCGGGCTTGATGTCGCGGTGGATGACGCCCATGCGGTGCGAGTATTCGAGCGCGTTGAGCACGCCGAGCATCACCTGTTCGGCGTCGCGCTGGCTCAGGGCGCCGTTCACGCGGATGATGTCGCGCAGCGTCTGGCCCTTCACATACTCCATGACGAGGTACGGCAGGCGCTCCGCCTGACCGTTGTCGCCCATCACCGTCTCTTCGCCGGAATCGTAGATGTTGACGATGTTCGGGTTGTTCATCTGCGCGACCGAATGCGCCTCGCGGCGGAACCGCTTGAGGAAGATCTCGTCGTTGGCGAGGTCGGCGCGCATGATCTTGATGGCGACGGTGCGTCCCAGTCGCGTGTCCGTGGCGACGTGCACCTCGGCCATGCCGCCGCGGCCGACCAGCTGTCCCAGCTGGTAGCGGCCCTGGGCGAGAGAAGAGGGCATGTTGCTCATTGCTGCTCCTTCCAATGCGCTTGGCGGTCCGTGCCGTCGGCACGCCTGTCAGGCGTCGAGACGAGGGGGATGTGCGGGGTGCTGGAGATCCTGCGCGGCAGGCGCCGCCCCGTGATGATGGTGGAGTCGTTGAGTTCGGTCTGCTGGTCGAGCAGACGGCGTTCGATGCGCGCGAGCGTGCGAGAGACGACGAGCGCGTCCTTCGGGCGGTCGAGCGGGTCCTTGGCGAGCATCGACATGACGAATTCGCGTAGCTGCACGTCGATGTCCGCGGGAAGCGGCGGCACCGGGTCGTTCACGTGCGCGGCGGCGATGTCGACGGGCGTCGCGCCGGTGAACGGGCGGTGCCCGCACAGGCCCTCGTAGGCGACCACGCCGAGCGAGTAGATGTCCGATTGGGGCGTGGCCTGCTGGCCCTGCGCCTGTTCGGGGGAGATGTACTGGGCGGTGCCGACGACCATGCCGTCCTGCGTGATCTGCTCCTGGTTGGTGGAGTAGGAGACGCCGAAGTCGGTGATCTTCACTTCGCCGTTGTCCGCGACCATGATGTTCGCGGGCTTCACGTCGCGGTGGATCACGCCGTGGCTGTGCGCGACGAACAGGCCGCGCGCGGTCTGGATGAGGATCGGCAGCAGTTCGAGCGGGTCCATGGCGCCCTTCTCGTGGAAGATGTCCGCCAGGGATTTCGACGGCACGTACTCCATGATGAGGAACCCGATGCCGTCATGCTCGTAGTATTCGAACAGCGCGGCGATGTTCGGGTGCGCGAGGTTCGCGGAATTGTGCGCCTCGGCGCGAAGCCTGCGCAGTTTCGCCTCCGCGTTCGTCAGGTCGGATCGCAGCGCCTTGATGGCGACCGGCCGGCCGAGCTGGATGTCCCAGCCTTTCCACACTTCGCCCATGCCGCCCTTCGCGATGCGCGAGTCGAGGCGGTATCGGCGATGGATGAGCTGTCCTTCGATCAGTTTCATTGCTTGAGCGCCTCCTCGAGTACGGAACGGAAGATCGGGCCGGCGGAGGTGATGCCGTAGCCGGTGGTGTTGTGGACGACGACGGCGATCGCGATCTTCGGATCGTCGGCGGGGGCGAAGCCCATCACCCATGCGTCGATCGCGCTGTTGTCGGCGCCGATCTGCGCGGTGCCGGTCTTCGCCGCCACGCTCACGCCGTCCGGGGCGAGCGTCGGGGAATCCTTCGTGACGACCGCCTGCATCATCTGCGTGAGCTTGTTCGCCGTGTCCGAGCTGAACGGTTCGGACATCGTCGAGGCCTTCGTCTCGGACAATACGGACAGGTCGCTGGCGCGCACGCGGTCGACGAGCGTGGGCCGTATCAGCGTGCCGTCGTTCGCGATCGCGGCGGCGATCATCGCGTTCTGCAGCGGCGTTTCGGTGACGTCGCCCTGGCCGATCGAGGCGAGCGCGAGCTTGTCGTCGGTCATCGACGTCGGGAAGTTCGAGGCGACGGCCTTCGACGGCGATCCGGTTGAGTCGGTGCCGTCCACGACGATCGAGCTGCCGAAGCCGAGCTTCGTGGCCATGTCGGCGATCTTGTCCTCGCCGAGCGCGACGCCGAGCTGCGCGAACGCCGTGTTCGACGAGTAGGCGAGGGCGTCCTCGAAGCTGATCGTGCCGTTCGAGCCGTTCGCCTGGTATTCGACGTTGGTGAGGTTCGTGACCGTGCCGGGCAGCGTGTAGCTCGCACCGGCCGGGATCTGCGTGTCCGTCTGGTACTGGCCGGTCTCCAGCGCGGTGGCCGCGACGACCGTCTTGAACGTCGATCCGGGCGGGAACAGCTGGCTGGTCGCGTTGTTGAGCATCGGATTGTTCGGATCCTGCGTGAGCTCCGCGTAGTTCTTGGTCAGCGTCTTGCCGTCATGCGTGGCGAGCACGTTCGGATCGTAGCTGGGCGTCGACACCATCGCGAGGATGCGGCCGGTCTTCGGTTCGATCGCGACGACCGAGCCGGACTGGTTGCCGAGCGCGTTGTACGCGACCTGCTGGAGGCCCGTGCTGATCGACGTCTCGATGTTCGCGCCCTTGTTCTCGGACCCGGTGAGCGTCGACTTGATGCGCTGCCAGAACAGGCTGTCCGATTCGCCGGAGAGCAACGAGTTGCGCGACGCCTCGATGCCGCGGTCGGCGCGCTGGCTGATCGAGAAGTAGCCGGTCACGGGCGCGTACAGCGGGCCGTTCGAGTAGGAGCGCTGGTATTTGAACGCGTCGTTCGACGGGTCGGACTTCGCGAGCACCGTGCCGTCGGCGGCGAGGATCGAGCCGCGCGGCGCGCCGAACTCATGGTAGAAGGCGCGCGAGTTGCGCGTGTCCGAGTTGAGTTCGGTCGCGCGGATCGCGGTGATGATCGTCGTGGAGAGGCCGAGGATCGTGAACAGCACGATCACGGCGGTGAACAGTTGGCGCAGCGTCTTGTTCATCGGGCGCCTCCCCTGCGCGCGTGGGTGCCGGCGTGCCGCGGCAGCGCCTCGGTCTCCGCCTCGACGCGCGGCGCCTGACTGGTGTCGTCGATTGGCTCGTCGATCTCGTAGGCGAACGCGCCTTCCGGCTGGTAGGCGCCGTGGCGGCCGCGGCGCGCGTTGCGGCGTTCGCGCTCCGCGTCGGCCTCGTCGGCCGCGGCGCGCTCCGCCTGGCGCTCCTTCAACTCGTGGTCGCGCAGCACGGCCATCGCCTCGTACTGGAACGTCTCCGAATCGGTGTCCGGCGCGGGCTTGTTCGCCGCGTTCGAGATGATGAGCAGCAGCGTCGCGAGGATGTAGTTCGCGATGAGCGATGAGCCGCCTGCCGCCATGTACGGCAGGGTGAGGCCGGTCAGGGGGATGACGAGCGTGATGCCGCCGACCACGGTGAACACCTGGAACGCCATCGTGAACACGAGACCGGAGGCGAGCAGCTTGCCGAATCCGTCCTTGATCTTCATCGCGGTGATGAAGCCGGAGGCGATGATGACGACGTACAGCACGAGCACGCCCATGCAGCCGACGAGTCCCAGCTCCTCGCCGACGGAGGCGTAGATGTAGTCGGAGTTCGCGAACGGGGTGATGTTCGGATGCCCCTGGCCGAGTCCGGTGCCGAGCAGGCCGCCGGAGGCGAGGCCGAACAGGCCGGTCACGATCTGGTAGGAGCCGCCGTACGCGCGGTTGTACAGCTCGTTGTCGAACGGATGCAGCCAGGCGTCCACGCGGGCGCCCACATGGCTGAACACGCTCGCGGAGAGCACGGCGCCCGCGGCGAACGCGATGAAGCCGATGACGATCCAGCTCAGACGGCCGGTCGCCACGTACAGCATCGAGACGAACATCGCGAAGAACATGAGCGAGGTGCCGAGGTCGTGCTGCATGATGAGCACGCCCATCGAAGCCACCCACACGATGATGATCGGGCCGAGGTCCTTGATGCGCGGCAGCTGCAGGCCGAGAATCTTCTTGCCGCCGACGGCCAGCTGGTCGCGGTGGTCGAACAGGTAGGCGGCGAAGAAGAACGCGAGGAACAGCTTCGCGAACTCGCCCGGCTGGATCTGCCCGATGCCGGGGATGCGGATCCAGATGCGCGCGCCGTTGATCTCCTGGCCGAGACCGGGCAGCATCGGGGAGAGCAGCAGCACGAGGCCCACCACCATGCTCACGTAGGAGAACCGGCGCAGCACGCGGTAGTCCTTGAGTCCGATGACGAGCGCCGCGCACAGCACGACCGCGACGCATACGAACATAATCTGGCGCAGGCCGGTCGACGTCTCGTTCTCATGGTCGATGCGCGCGATCATCAGCACGCCGATGCCGGTGAGCAGCAGCACGCACGGCTGGATCACCTGGCTCGCATACGGCTGGAACCGGTCCACGAGGATCCAGAACACGAGGGAGAGCGCGACGGCCACGCCCAGCGCGACCAAGTACTCCTGCGGGAAGGAGCCGTCGATACGGTAGAACATCTGATAGAACGCGACGCCGCAGATCGCGAGCGATGCCAGCAGCAGCGCGATCTGTCGCAGACGGAGGGCGATCATTGCTGGGATCCGCCTTCCTTCTCCATCGTCTTCAACTCGTCGCGGATGAGCTTGACATGATCCTGCGCCTCGCCGAGGCTGTCGCGCACGATGCCCTGCTTGAGCTCGGTGCGCCACGTGGACGGCAGCTTGCTCACCTGGATCGACGTGCGCTCCACCTCATGCGACAGTTCGAAGCCCGCGAGGTTCGTGGGCACGCCCTGATAGATCGCGACGACGCCGTCCGCCTCGCCGACGTAGTACTTCGACTGGCTGTAGCGGTACGCGCCGAACAGGCCGCCCGCGATCGCCGCGAGCAGCGCGATCACCACGATGACGACGACCACGCGGCGGCGCTTGCGACGCCCGTGCTCGGTCTTGCGCTTCTCGACCTGCTCCTCGCGGATCGCCTGCCTGACGGCCGGATCGTTCGGATCGGTGGTGACTTCGCCGTCGCTTTTCTTGACGACCGGGATTTCGCCCGTATCCGGGTTCCTGCGTTCGCCCGCCTCATCGCGCACGATGGACGGCTGCGCGACGCGCGGCGTCTCGTCCTGCGCCTGCGGGGCGTTCGCGGAGGCCGCGTCGTGCGCCTCCTGCGTGAGCGCGGCGGCGCGACGGGCCGGAGAGCCGTCGTCGCGCAGCGCGGGCGCCGTCGCGACCGGCTCGTTGACGATGTCGGCGAGCGGTTCGAGGCTCGCGCTTGCCGCGCCGCCGACGAGCGGCGTCTGCTGCGGCAGCGCGAACGCGTGCGCGTCGAGCGCGAGCGTCGCGTCGCCGATCACGGCGGTCACATTGTCGGTGCTGCCGGCGCGCAACGCCATCGCGACGAGACGCTGGGCACATTCGGCCGGGTCGGACAGTTCCGTCATCGTCTCGCAGATCGTGGAATCCTCGAGCACGCCGCACAGGCCGTCGGAGCACAGCATCCAACGGTCGGCCGGATGCGCCTTGAGGATCGCGATGTCCGGATGCGGGTCGATGTCGAAATCGCCGAGCACGCGCATCACGACGTTGCGCTGCGGATGGTTCTTCGCCTCGGACGGCGTGATGCGGCCCGTGTCGATGAGATGCTGGACGTAGCTGTGGTCCTGCGTGGCGCGGCTGAGCACGCCGTCGCGCAGCAGGTAGGCGCGGGAGTCGCCGATGTGCGCGAGCACCCACCAGCCGTTGACGAGCGCCACGGCGGTCACCGTGGTGCCCATGCCGGCGAGCTTGCGTTCGCGGCGGGCCTTGCCGACGATCGCGTCGTGCGCGGCCATCACCGACGTCTCCATCATCGACGCGATGGCGGCGACGTCGTCGGTCACGTCGTCGCGTTCGATGTGCGCGAGCGAGCGGATGGCGATCGTCGAGGCGGTGTCGCCGCCCGCATGGCCGCCCATGCCGTCGCAGATCGCGATGAAATGCTCGCCGGCGAACGAGGAATCCTGGTTGTTCGCGCGCACCGTGCCCACGTCGGAGACGGTGGTCGAGCACAGGAAGAGCTTCTGGTCGGCGGTGTCGGCGGTGGCCGCGCGATCGGTCTCGGCGCGCTCGTCGGCGTCGTTGATCGTGTCGCCGATCGTGTCGCCGTCGAACAGCTCGTGGCTGGCGGCGGTGCCGTGCAGGACCGACGCGATCGTGTCGCCGTCATCGTCGTAGTCGTCGTGCGCGGCGGCGTTCACGACGAGCGGCGTCGTGGTCTCGACGTCGCTCGCGTTGACGTGCAGCGCCTGCGTGGCCTGCGCGTCCTGATCGGCGCGCGCGGACGGTTCCGCGGCGGCGTGCTGCGGCATCGGCGTGGTGGGCGACTGGTCGGCGGATCCTGTCATGGATGCATCACCTCAGCTCGAAGGTAGTGGCGCCGATGCGCACGGGCACACGGGCGGGAAGTACGGTTGGCACGGTCAGGCGCTGGTTGTTGACGACGGTTCCGTTCGTGGAACCGAGATCCTCGATCGCCCACTGGCCGGAATGTGGATCGGCGTACACGCGGGCGTGATGCGAGGAGACGAATTCGTCGTCGAGCACGACCGTGTTCGACGCGGCGCGGCCGAGCGTGATCGCCTCGCCGGTCAACGGCACCGACGAACCCGCCAACGGGCCGTCGATGATGACCAGCAGCGACGGACCCTGCGCCGCCGCAGGACGCTGCTGCACGGGCGCGGAAGCGCGTTGGCTACGGCGCGGCGATTCGCCGGCGGGGGAGGAGGGCGCCACGACGGGAGCGCCGCCCGTCACCGGAACGGCGGGGGCGGCGGCCTTGCGGGCGGCGTGGCGCTCCTTGCGGCGACGCGAACGCGAGGGACGCGGACTGAAGGACTCGATGTCCTTGTGCAAAGAACGCACGGCCAGCCATACGAACACCCACAGCAGGATCAGGAATCCATACTTGAGCAGTGCGAATGTCAGTTCGGTCATGCGGTTTCGACCTTACTCTCTACGGGCCTGCACGGGTTTCACGCCGTGGGGCGCGTCACTCCTGCTCCTGGGAGGAGGCCCAGTAGAGGATGCGCGTGCGGCCGATCGTGATGGTGTTGCCGTCCAGCAGCGTGGCGGCGGGCACCTGATGGCCTTCGACGTACGTGCCGTTCGTGGAACCGAGATCGCGGGCGATCACGCCGTTCGGGGTGATGTCGATCTCGAGATGCTTGCGGGAGATGCCCGGGTCGTCGATGACGATGTCGCAGCCGGAGCCGCGGCCCAGGATCGTCTTCTCCTTGGTGAGCAGGTACTGGCTGCCGTTGATCTCCAGCAGCGGGCTGTCCTGGTTCTGGTCGTTCGTGGTGACCGGTACCGCGTTGCCCTGCACCGAGGCGGAGGTCAGCTTGAAGCTGCCCTTGCTCAGGTCGAGGTCCTCCTCGAAGATCACGACCACCGGGCCGACGAACGCGTAGTGCTGGGTGCGCGCGTAGTTCGTCAGGTTGTCGGCCAGCTCGTCGGCGAGGGTCTCGCTGCCCCACTGTTCGATGCGGTCGAAGTCGGGCGTGCTCAGCTTGAAGCGGTATTCGTTCGGGGCGACCGTGCGGTCGCGGCCCACGGGCATGGCCTCGTTGTCGATCTCGCGCTCAAGTGCGCTGGACAAATCGACGGGCTGCAGGTCCTTGGAGCCGAACTTCGAGAACACTCCGTTCACTGCGCCTTCCACGCTTTTCTCAAAACGGTCGAGAACGCTCATAGTCATCCCTTTCTATCCTTGACTAGTGTACGCATGGGTTGGAACGGGCCATATTTCACGCGTCGATACTTGCAAAAGCAACAAATCACGGCGTGTTCCGGCGCGTGTCCCGCATCGTTTTAGGGCCGATTCCCCACCCAGTGCCCACTCACCTTCCTCCTCGCCCTGCCGACGGGGGCGTCGGCGGAGGACGGACGGCCAAGGATCTCGCCCCCGCTGGCGGGGGCTGTCGGCGGAGCCGACTGGGGGTGGTCTCGCGCGTGGCGACGGGGGTTGCCGTCGACCACCCTCCGGCACTGCGTGCCACCTCCCGCCAGCGGGAGGAAGCAGACGTCCCGCGATTTGGCCTCCGTTAGCGGGGGGTTGTCGGCGGAGCCGGGCAGATAAGAACCTTGCCCCCGCTGGCGGGGGCTGTCGGCGGAGCCGACTGGGGGTGGTTCCGCGGAGCGGCAACGGGCCCCGGTGGTCAGTCGTCCGGCCTTCCGCGCGAGTACGGGTATCGTGGCCCGTATGAGTGTTATCGATGAGTTCCCCCGCGCGAAGGCGCGCACCCTGCGGTTCACCTGCGGAGCCCCGCGATCCGCCACGGTGATCGGCGACGGTTCCGAAGCCCTGTTCCTCCGCTCCGACGGCCCCGAGGATCTGGTGACCGCCCTGTGGCTCAGCTGGTTCGACGCGGACGGCCGTCATCACGAGACGAAGCTCGCCGACCCGCGCGACCTGCTCGGCGCGCACGCGGACAGCGAGGACGTGCCAGCCGAGGAGAAGGCCCGCCGCGAACGCGCCCGCGAAGGCGGCGCCGGCATCGTCTCCTATTCGGTGTGCGCCGACGGCGACCGCGTCGTGTTCACCATCAACGGCCGTCTGTATCTCACCGAAATCGACTGGAACGACGAGACGCCGGAAGATGACGGAACCGGCGACAGCGCGGCCCGATACGGCCATGCGTCCGCGCCGGACGTCGTCACGCGCGGCCATGCCGTTGCGCCGGACGTCGTCACGCGCGAACTCGCCGGCGCATGGCTCGCCGAGGATCCGGCGCTGTACACGCCGGTGCTCAACCCGCGCATCAGCCCGGACGGCGACCACGTGCTGTACACCACCGGCGAACGGCTCATGCTCGTCGACATCGGCGACTGGCCGGACGACAACGAATCCCGCTCCCGCCAGCGGGAGGAAGAGGCCGATTCCCGCTCCCGCTGGCGGGAGCTGTCGGCGGAGCCGACTGAGGGTGGTTATGAGGATGACGACTACGAGCCGCTCGACGACCGTGTGACCGCGATCTATGGTGTTTCCGTCGAGGATGAGGACGGCAATCCTGCCGAGAACACGTGGCGGATCGGCCTCGCCGAATTCGTCGCCGGCGAGGAGATGGACCGCTACGACGGCTTCTGGTGGGCGCCCGATTCGCATCATGTGCTCTTCGAATCCTTCGACACCGCCGACGAACCCGTCTGGTACATCTCCGATCCCGCCGACCCGGAACAGCCGGCCGCGGGCCGCCGCTACCCGCGCGCACTCACCCGCAACGCCGACGTCTACCTGACCGCGCTCACGCTCGACTTCGACGCGGACGGACGCTACACGGGCATCCTCGCGAACGCCGACATCGATTGGGACAGCGAATCCTACGAATACGTGGCCGCCGTGCGTTGGACGCGCGGCCACGACCCGATCGTGCTCGTCCAGAACCGCCGTCAGACGCGTGACCAGGTGCTCCAGATCACGGTCGCGCGCCCGACCGCCGACCATCCGTTCGGCTCCACCCACGTGATGGAGGAGCATGCGAACGACCAGTGGATCGACCTCGTCGCCGGAACGCCCGCGCTCACGCCCGACGGACGGCTCGTCAGCGCGTGGAACGACATGGACGGCGACACGAACCGGCTCACTGTCGACGGCCACGCGTTCACGCCGCTCGGCTGGAACGTGCGCACCGTGCTCGATGTGACCGACGACGACGTGCTCGCCGTCGTCCAGCGCGACGCCCGCAGCTTCGACGTGGTGAGCCTCGGCTACGACGGTTCGGCGACGCCGGTCACGACGACGCCCGGCGTGTGGACCGCGTCGCGCGCCGCCCGCGGCATCGTCGTCTCCGGCCGCGACATGGACCACGCGCACGCGTTGATGGCCCATAACGGGCAGGGCATCGCGAACCACGCGGCCGAACCTGGATTCACGCCGAACGTGACGTTCACGCGGCTCGGCGAGCATCGCCTGTACACGGCGATCGTCGCGCCGAGCGCCGGAAGCCCGTACGCGCGCGCCGAGAAGCTGCCCGTGCTGATGAAGCCGTACGGCGGCCCCGGATTCCAGCAGGTCGTCGACGCGCAGTCCTTCTACTGGGACGCGCAATGGTGGGCCGACCAAGGCTTCCTCGTCGTCACCGCGGACGGCCGCGGCACCACCGGCCGCGGACCGCGCTGGGACCGCGAGATCTTCGAGAACATGAAGGACGTGACCCTCGCCGACCAGATCGAGGCCGTGCGCGCCCTGCCCGACGCCGTCGCCGCGCTCAACGCGGACGCCGATTCCCGCTCCCGCCAGCGGGAGGAAGAGGACGTGTCCCGCGATTCCCGCTCCCGCCGGCGGGAGCTGTCGGCGGAGCCGACTGAGGGTGGTCTCGTTCGGTCGTACATCCCCGTGCCGGACCTCGACAGGGTGGCGATGATCGGGTGGTCGTACGGCGGGTTCCTTTCCGCGCTCGCCGTGCTCGACGCGCCCGACGTGTTCGCCGCCGCGTGCGCCGGCGCGCCGCCCACCGACTGGACGCTCTACGACACCCACTACACCGAGCGGTATCTCGGTCTCGACCCGGCCGTGTACGAACGCAACTCGATCATCGCGGATGCGCCGAAACTGAGCCGCCCGCTCATGCTCATCCACGGGTTCGCCGACGACAACGTGACCATCGCGCACAGTCTGCGCCTCTCCCAGGCGCTGATGGCCGCCGGACGCCCGCATACGTTCCTCCCGCTCACCGGCATCACCCATATGACCAACGACGAGACCGTCGCCGAGAACCTGCTCACGCTGCAGCGCGACTTCCTCAAGGACGCGCTCGCGTAACGCCGCGAAGGTCGCGTAGGATGGGCGGCATGACGCAGCTGAACATGATCGACGAACGCCGATACGCCGAGACGATGCGCGGCACCGTGATTCCCGCGTTGGAGGCGTGCCGCGACGAAGGCTGGTTCGACCCGTCGGCCGCCGAGCGGGCCGCCGGGCTCGAACCGTTGCCCGGCAACATGGACACCGGCGGCCGTTCCGGCCAGCTGCACTACCTGTGCTACGACGCGGCCAAGTTCGATGCCCAGCGGGAGGCCGGCGCCACCGCCGCCTTCCGCGGCGCGATCGTCATCAGCCACGGGTTCACCGAGTTCGCCGAGAAATACGACGAGCTCGTCTGGTATTTCCTGCTCGCCGGCTACTCGGTGTGCGTGCTCGACCATCGCGGGCACGGCAAGTCCGCGCGCGACGTCGACAATCCGTGCCTCGTGTGGATCGACGACTGGCGGCGGTACGTCGCCGACCTCGCCGGATTCGCCGAGACGATCGGACAGTCGTATGCGGACGGCCGCCCGCTCAACCTGTTCTGTCATTCGATGGGCGGCGGCATCGGCGCGGCCGTGCTGGAACGCTACCCGTCGCTGTTCGACCGGGCCGTGCTGTCCGCGCCGATGATCGCGCCGCAGACCGGCATGGCGATGTGGCTGGCGCGCGCGCTCGTCGGCGCGCTGTGCGCGTGCGGATTGGGACGCCACCGCGTGTTCGGGCAGAAGGACTTCGACGGCGTGCTCGACCTGGGCCCGTACCAGCTGTCGAGCGAGCCGCGCGAACGCTGGTATCATCAGCTGCGCTGCGACAATCCCGAGTATCAGACGTACTGCGCCTCGTTCGAATGGGTGCGGCAGGCGATGCACATGAACCGCGCCGTGCTCAACCCGGCCGCGTGCGCCGAGATCGAGACGCCGATCCTGCTGTTCCAGTGCGGGCACGACATCTGGGTGCGCAACCAGCCGCAGACCGAGTTCGTGCGCCGCGTCAAGGACGGTTCCGGCCAGGCGACTCTCGTGCATCTGCCTGATTCGGAGCATGAGGTGTTCTCGATGCCGAACAAGGTCTACGAGCCGTATCTGGAGCGGATCCTTGCCTTCTACGGCGAGAAGGTGTTGGCCGAAGACTAGTGGCGGCAAAGCCGGCTACGTAGGCGGGTGTAGTTTTTCATCCATTGTTCACCTTGATGTCGCTTGGCGGTCCCGGTGACGAAAGAACCGCGTTCGACAATGGAACCATGGATAAGAAAGTTGGGTTTCGCCGTCGAATCGCCGCAGCGGCGGCAGTGATCTGCGCCGCCGCCATGATGCTCACCGGATGCGCGTCGGGCGGCAACGGATCGAATGGTTCGGGCAACGGTTCCGCCCCCGCCGGCGCCTCATCGACGAGCAACAGCGGCACCACGCAGACGTTCAAGCCCGGTTCCGGCTCGGCGGGCGACATCCGCATCGCCTCCGGCTCCGAGAACAAGGAGGTGGCCGACGCGATCCAGAAGGCCGCCGACGAGTCCGGTGTGACCGTGACCGTCGACTACATGGGTTCGCTCGACATCATGAACGTGCTCGAATCCGGCGCGGCCGAATACGACGCCGTCTGGCCCGCCTCATCGATGTGGATCTCGATGGGCGACACCAAGCATCTCGTCAAGGACGCGCAGAGCACGTCCACCACGCCGATCGTGTTCGGCATCGCGAAGAAGAAGGCCGAACAGCTCGGCTGGGCGGACTCCTCCGGCAAGACGAAGGCCGTCTCCACCGCCGACGTGCTCGCCAAAGTGCAGAGCGGCGACCTCAAGTTCTCGATGACCTCCGCCACGCAGTCCAACTCGGGTGCCTCCGCATACCTCGCGTTCATGACCGCGCTGCGCGGCGGCACCGGCCCGATCACCGACTCCGACCTCTCCGACAGCTCGCTCACCTCGTCGGTCGCGCAACTGCTCAAGGGCGTCGACCGCTCCTCCGGCTCCTCCGACTGGTTGAAGGACATGGTCGTCGCCAGCCCCGACCGCTTCGACTCGATGGTCAACTACGAGTCGCTCGTCATCCAGGCCGACAAGACGCTCACCAAGAACGGCCATGATCCGCTCCTCACCATCTACCCGTCCGATGGCATCGCGGTGTCCGATTCGCCACTCGGCTACGTGGACCGCGGCCAGGCCTCCGGCAAGCGCAAGGCGTACGACGCGTTCGCGAAGGCGCTGCGCTCCAAGGACTCCAAGCTCGAATTCGAGCGCGCGGGCCGCCGCACCGGACTCGGCGGCGCCCTCACCTACGCCTCCGACGGCGAGGTCAGGCAGTCGTTCCGCGCCGAATGGGGCATCAACACGGACGCGAGCACCCTCAAGGCGATCCCGCTGCCTACCGCGAAGACCATCACCAAGGCGCTCGACGTGTACCAGACCGCGCTGCGCAAGCCCAGCTGGACCGTGTGGGTCGTCGACTACTCCGGTTCGATGAGCGGCGACGGCAAGAACGGCGTCGTCAAGGGCCTCAACGCGGCGCTCGACCCGAACGAATCCGCGAAGGCGCACATCCAGCCCGCCGGCAACGACGTCAACATCCTCATCCCGTTCGAAAGCGCCCCGCACGATCCGGTCCGCGCCGACGGCGCCAACACCGGCGGCCTGCTCAACACTGCCAACGCGACCGCGGCCGACGGCGGCACCGACATCTACGCGGGCCTCGAAGCCGCGTATAAGCAGCTGCCGGCCGACGCTCAGAAGAACGACTACACGACCGCGATCGTGCTGATGACCGACGGCCGTTCCGAGGTCAGCAACCGTGACGCCGCGCTCGCCCAGTACAAGGACTCCAAGCTCGACGTGCCGATCTTCTCGATCATGTTCGGCGACGCCGACTCCGCGCAGCTCGACCCGATCGCGAAGATGTCGAACGCGAAGGTGTTCGACGGCCGCACCGGCGACCTCGCCGACGTGTTCCGCACCGTCAAGGGATTCAACTGATGCTCCAGATCATCTGCGGAATCATCGCCGGCGGCGTGCTCGCCGCGCTCGGCTTCGCCGTATCCGGCGGCGGCTTCGTCGGACTCATCGTCTCCCTGTTGCTCGCCGCGCTCGGCTACGTCGCCGGGTCGACGCTCACCGAGCCGGAGAGGCGCATCGGACACATGCTTGCCAGCGCGCTGCCCAACGGGCAGAAGGCCGCCGACGCGATCGACGCCGCCAACTCGCGCCTCAACGCGATCGCCATGCTCACGCGGCAGGTGAACGACCCGCAGGTGAAGGCGGAGGCGGACGATTTCGTCGCCGCGACGCGCAGCCTCGTCGACTACGTCGCCAAGGACACGTCCGCGTATCAGATCCTGCGCCACTACATCACCGTGTACGGCGAACAGACGCAGAAACTGCTGCGCTCCTACGTGGATGTCGAATCGTCCGGCGCACGGGACCAGACCGAGAAGGCGAGAGTGGAGACCATCGAGGCGCTGCAGGTGCTGGAACGCACCGCGGCCGGCGAACTGAGCCGCGCCGTCAGCTCGAAGACGCTCGGCATCGCCGCCGACTCCGACGCGATCCAACGCCTCGCCAGCATGGACGGCTACCAGACCGCGGCGCCCTCCGGGCCGGGAACCACCCTCAGTCGGCCTGCGGCCGACAGCTCCCGCCAGCGGGAGCAAGATAGCGCGGCCTCCTTCTCCACTCCGGCTTACGGGGAGCAGGATAGTGCGGTTTCCTTCTCCACCCCGGTTCGGCGGGAGCGGGATGGTGCGGTTTCCTTCTCCACCCCCGCTGGCGGGGGTCGGCAGGCTCCGCATGCCGGGGGGTGGTCCGGCGAGTCATCAGAGCAGCCAGAGCAGAAAGTCGAATCACAACAATGAAACTGTCGAAATCGAAGATCATCGGATTGGTGGCGCTGCTCGCCATCGTCGCCATCATCGGCGGCACGCTCGTCTGGCGGCAGGCGCAGCCCAAGCCGGCCGCACCCGTCGAAACGGTGAAGGTGAACGGCTACCTCGGCGGCGAGAAAATCGGACTGTTCGACGATCCGGCCTTCCAGAAGGCCGCCGCCGCGCAGGGCATCAGCATCGACTACCGCAAGGCCGGCAGTCTCGCGATGATGACCTCGGACATGAAGGGTATGGACTACCTGTTCCCCTCCTCCCGCGCCGCCGTCGAATACGGCGCGGACAAGGGTGTGAAGGCCGCGCAGAGCGACATCGTGTTCAACTCGCCGATCGTGCTGTACACGCACAAGGCCGTCGCCGACGGACTCGTCTCCGGCGGACTGATGAGCAAAAACAAGGACGGCGTCTACTCGATGGACATGGCCAAGGCCGTCGACGCGATGATCCACGACAAGACGTGGGCGGACGTCGGCTACACGGCCGGCTACGGGCAGTTCCGCATCGACTCCACCGACCCGGTCCAATCGAACTCCGGCAACGAGTACGCGGCGCTCATCGCCAACGTGCTCAACGGCGGACAGCCCGCCACCACCGACTCGCTCGCCCGCGACAAGGAGACCATCAAGTCGATCTTCGCGAAATCCGGATGGATGGAGACCTCCTCCGAGGACTCGTTCAACCAGTTCCTCACGCTCGGCGTCGGGTCCAAGCCGATGATGGTCGGCTACGAATCGCAGATCCTCGACCTTGCCGCCAACCAGCCGGACGCGTTCAAGCAAATCAAGGACGACGTGGTCATCGTCTACCCGACGCCCACCGTGTGGAGCACGCACACGCTCATGGCGCTCGACAAGAAGGGGGAGAAGCTGCTCACCGTGCTCAAATCGCCCGCGATCCAGAAGCTCGCCTGGGAGAAGCATGGGTTCCGTGCAGCCAACTTCACCGGCACCGACTCGATCAAACGCTTCAAGGTGAACGGCACGCTCGACCAGATTCCCGCCGTCTCCGAACTGCCCCGCAACAACGCCATGCAGGAGCTGATCGAGGCGCTCAAAGGAGTGACGCCGCAGCCGCAGTGACGCTGTAACGGACTCCAAGGCCCCCTCTGACGGGACAACGCCGTGAAGCGAATGCCGGAGGCATTCGTAGGCGGTGTGTGAGCCGACAGGCGAGCCGATGTCAGGTCGGGCCGTAGGCCCGTCCTCAATTGCGGACGGGCTCCCGCGAAGCGGGTGGGGGAGAGACCTGCTCCCGCTGGCGGGAGCTGTCAGCCGCAGGCTGACTGAGGGTGGTTCCCGCCAGCCCCAATCGCCACTCATAACTCACCCAACAGACCACCCCCAGTCGACTACCGTCGACAGCCCCCGCCAGCGGGGGCGGGAACCCCGCGTCGTGACTTTCCCGCCCATTCGCTCGCGACAGCCCCCGCCAGCGGGGGCGGGGCCGTGCGATAGCCGCTATCCGGGACGGAACTTGTACCGAAAGGAACCAAACATCATGGCAAAACAGATTTCACTCGCCGACCTCTCCGGCGGCAACACGGTCACGAATCCCGCGCTCGCCGGGCTGAACGGCCCCGGCGATGCCGCCGCGAACGGCGAACTCGTCCCCACCGCCGCGCAGGCCGTCGCCGACGCGCGGCAGCTCACCCCCGACCAGCAGATCGCGAAGCTGCCGCCCGCCGACCAGCAGGCCGTCGCGCAGCTGGCCGACCAGATCGACTTCACACGCACCGGCATCGAATCCAGCTACGGCAAGGACGCGCAGCGCGCCACCAGCACGTTCGCCGACGAAATCCTCTCCGAAACCCGTTCGAAGGACACCGGCGAGGCGGGCGAACTGCTCGGCACGATGCTCGTCACCATCGACGAGGCCGAACTCGGCGGATTCCGCAAGATTCCGATCATCGGCCAGGTCGCCGTCTCCATCGACAAGCTGCGCCGTCGCTACCAGAAGGTCGACTCGCAGATCGACGAGATCATCACCAAGCTGGAAGCCGCGCAGGCGCGTCTCGTCGCCGACATCTCCATGTACAACACGATGTACGAGCAGAACGCGCAGCAGTACCGCGAACTCAAGATCACCGTGCTCGCCGGCAAGAAGGCGCTCGCTGACTTCCGTGCGACGCAGCTGCCCGCGCTCGAAGCGGAGGCGGCGAAGAGCGGCGACCCGATGCAGGCGCAGCTGCTCAAGGACTTCAAGGCGAAGCTCGACCGGTTCGAGAAGCGCCTCGACGACCTCGACCGCATCTCCGTCGTCACGTTGCAGACCGCGCCGCAGATCAAGATCATCCAGAACGCGGATCAGACCATCGTCGACAAGATCGACACGACCATCTCCACGACGATCCCGGTGTGGAAGTCGCAGATGGTGATCGCGCTCGGCCTGTCCAACCAGCGCAAGGCGCTCGACCTGCAGAACAAGGCCGACGATGTGACCAACAAGCTGCTGCAGCGCAACGCGGCCGCCCTGCACAAGGGCGCGGTGGACGCGGAGAAGGCGAACCAGCGGTCCGTGGTGGAGATCGAGACGCTGGAGAAGATCAACTCGGAGCTCATCGCCACGCTGAAGGAGACCGTGCAGATCCAGCGTCAGGGCAAGGCGAACCGCGAGGCCGCGCAAATCAAGATGCGTCAGATCGAATCCGACCTCAAGACCGCCCTCCTCGAAAACGCCCAAGCCATGTGACCCGTCACCGGCCCCCTTGCCTCCCCTGCCTCCCTCTGACGAGGGAGGTGGCACGCGAAGCGTGACGGAGGGAGAGACCTCACTTTGCGCCCCTCTTCAGGGGGAGCTGGCGCCGAAGGCGACTGAGGGGGTACAGGAAGAGCCCTACTTCCGCTTCCCGGTGAACGGCTCGAGCAGCGTGTTCGGATTCGAGACGCCGAACATGCTGCGCCCGCCGGTCTTCTCCGGGTGACGCGCGACGATCGCCATCGAGATCGCGCCCGGAATCATGATGATCGCGAAGATCGCCGCAAGCCCCCAATGCACGAAGAAGCCCAATGCGAGGAACACGACGACCAGACCGATTACGGTCGCGATGATGGTGACGGTGCGCGTCTTCGCGCTCACCGGCTTGAGTCCATTCTCGTCCGTGTTCTCGTCGGCCCGCGGGTGAGATCGTGGCTGCTGCTTGGATCCTTGTGCTTCGCTCATACGCCCCAGCATAGTGCCGCCCCACAGTGCGGTCGGCGCGGTTCGACGTATCCGGCGCGATTCGGCGCATCCGGGCGGAACGGCACTATGCCGGAGCGGGCCGATAATCGGCTGGTGCCATACTGGTATCCATGAGTGAGAAGAACACCCCCACATTCGAACGCACGCCACGCGACATCCTGATCGGCGCCGGTCTCGTCCTGTTCGGCGGCCTGCTGTGGGGCTGCAACGCCACCGTGTCGAAGGTGCTGATGGGGCCGTACCACGTCGATCCGCTGTGGCTCGCCTGCATGCGCGAACTGTTCGCCGGCATCCTGTTCCTCGCCGCTGCCGGCATCCGCACGCCGAAACTCGTCGCCGGCGCGGTACGCGACCGCAAATCGTACCTGTCGTTCTTCGTGTGCTCGCTCGTATGCGTGCTCGCTGTGCAGGTCGCCTACCTCTCCTCGATCAACTGGACGAACGCCGGAACCGCCACGGTATTGCAGTCGCTGAACCTGCTGTTCGTGCTGCTGTTCGTCTGCATCCGCGGACGGCGGTTGCCGGGGCTGCGCGAAAGCGTGGGCGTCGCGCTCGCGTTCGCCGGCACCGTGCTCATCGCCACCGGCGGCGACCTCGCCACGTTGAAACTGCCGGCCATGGGACTCATGTGGGGGCTCATCAATGCGGCGGCGACCGGTGCGATGTCGATTCTGCCGATGCGGCTCGTGCAGCGGTGGGGCAACATGGTGGTCAATGGCGTGATGTTCGTCATCTCGGGGCTGGTGCTGCTGCCGATCGTGCGGCCGTGGGCCGGGTCGCCCGCGTTCGACGGGCTCGGCTGGGCGCTGATGGCGTTCACCGTGGTACTGGGCACGTTCGGGGCGTTCGGCCTGTTCCTCGCGGGCGTGGTGCGGGTCGGCGCGATGCGCGCCACGATGCTCGGCACGGTCGAACCGATCGCCGCCACCGTCTCGTCGGTATTGTTCCTCGGGGCCGTGTTCACGCCCACCGATCTGGTGGGCTTCGTGCTCATCCTCGCCATGGTGTTCCTGGTGCGGTGACAGGCGCGCGTTCGGGGCATTTCCCTCTTCCTTCCTCGCAGCCTCTCCCGATTCCTGCCCTTTCCTCCTTCCCGTTCCTTTCCTTGTGAAGGGGACACCGGACCTATCGAACGATTGGAATGATTAATGATGAGTGATGAGATCATCCGCGTGCATGCCGTGGTGACGGGCATGGTGCAGGGCGTGGGATTCCGCTACTTCGTGGTGATGAAGACCCGTTCGATCGGCGGGCTCTCCGGATGGGTGCGCAACCGGTATGACGGGTCCGTGGAGGTCGAGGCGCAGGGGCCGAGGGGCTCTGTCGCGCAGCTGATCAGCGCGCTGAAGGTCGGCCCCCGCTGGTCGCAGGTCGAGCATGTGCAGGTGCGCGAGATTCCGACGGAGGGTGACGACGGCGCCGGGATGGGTGACGGAGCCGGTTCCAAGAGAGGTTTCCGTGCCGGAGGCGGTTCGCGACGCGCGGCGGAACAGGCCGATTCCTTCCGCGTCTATCCCGATGCCTGAATGGTGTTGATTATGCGGGGGTGCTTCGCTTCGTTGCCCTTTGGGCCGCGGGATATCCCTTATGCCGGCGGACGCATAGACCATCGGGCATCACGGCACGGGTATTCACCCTCGACGACCTATATCCGGCGGGCACATGGACCATCCGCCTGGCGAATGTGTATGGTTTGCAGAGCGTTGTGTAGGGTTTTCGACCGGTTGTGTATGGTTTCGGGACGAACGTGCATGGTTTCGGAACGAATGTGCAGTCCATCCGAGTGAATCTGTGGGGGTAGGGGCGTGAAGAGCCGCCTGTTTGCCCTGTCGGCCGGTAGGGCATTTGTTGGAATTCCGGGCTTTTGCGCAGGTGTCTGTGTCTGTGCCATGGCGTTCTTCAGCACCACACCGTACACGTTCGGCCCAGAGGACTACACATTGTTTCGGAAACCATGCAGGTTGCCCCGGAAATCATGCAGGTTGCGTTCCGAACCATGCACATCGCCCCGCGGACCATACACGTTTGCGGATTCGTGGTCATATTCGCGGATTCACGGGTATGTCGCTCGTCGATTCCCGCGCATGTTCACTGTGGGTAAAACCTTGGAATGATTCGCCGCCCCGGGAATTGAGGGAAGTGAAAGGCGAAGGTGAGAGCCCCGGGAGGGGTTCCGGAACCGGCCACGATATCCGCTTCCGTTCGCCGCCTATGGCAGGGCGGTGGGTGGGACGGTAGCCAAGCCGTGTTCTCTCCTTGTTGAAGGAGTACCGATTATGGCGATGTTTCCGGCTTTGATGAATGACACGATGTTCTCCGATCTGTTCGACGACCCGTTCTTCGAAGGTTGGCGCAACATGGACAACCAGATGGGTTCCATGATGCCGGCGAACACGATGGCGAACATGATGACCACGGATGTGCGTGAGACCGACAAGGGCTACGACGTGGACATCGATATGCCGGGCTTCAAGAAGGACGACATCAAGCTTGAACTGAACAACGGCTACCTGACCGTGTCCGCCTCGCGTTCCAGCGAGCATGAGGACAAGGCTCCGGAGTCCGCGAACGGCTCCGACGCCCAGGGCAAGGGCGAGCAGTGCGCCTGCGGTTCGGACGAGTCCGGTCGTTGGCTGCGTCGCGAACGCTACATGGGTTCTTGCTCTCGTAGCTTCTATGTGGGCGACGAGGTGAAGGAATCCGACATCCACGCCAGCTACAACAACGGCACGCTGTGCATCCAGGTTCCGAAGATGCAGGCCCAGCCCCAAGTCGAGTCCAAGCACCAGATCGCGATTGAGGGCTGACGCGTTAAGCGGACACCCCGGTGGGGTGTCCGTAGCGTCAGCCTGAGCGAGGCGGGAGCCGAGCGAGGGCAGGATTGAGTCCGGCCGTAGGCCGGTCCGCAATTGCAGGGCCGGAGGAGACGCCGTTAAGCGGACACCCCGGTGGGGTGTCCGTAGCGTCAGCCTGAGCGAGGCGGGAGCCGAGCGAGGGCAGGTCTGAGTCCGGCCGTAGGCCGGTCCGCAATTGCAGGACTGACGCGTTGCTGAAGACGCGCCAGATGCTGTGCGTTACGTCGTCCGCCCCATACGTCCCCCTTCCTTGGGATTGAGTAGACGGGCGACGCGGAAACAATGCCAGCTAACAGGAGGCCGGCGCATCGGGTTGATTCCCGATGTGCCGGCCTCTTTTGTTTGAGCTTGCGGGGACGGCCCCGGGAAACCTACCCGCGGGGACAACCCCGGGGAATCACTTGTGGGAAATCACCTGCGGGAACCACCCTCAGTCAGACTTCGTCTGACAGCTCCCGCCAGCGGGAGCGGGAATGGATGGTGGATGCGTCTGACTGTGCGGGCTTCTGCCGGCGGGAGCGGGGATGGTATGGCAATGTCCGCCAGTGGGAGGGGGAATGGTATGCCGGCTTCCGCCGGCGGGAGCGGAGAGGGGGGAGTCTGCGGGGTGCCGGCGGCAACACTCTACCTGAAGGAATTATGGGAATCGTCGGGGAGAATCGTGGGTTTTCTCGGCTCTTCCTGAATCGCGCGTTAGGCTTACGTGCGCATTGTGAAGTACGTCATGGGGATGATCGAGATGGGTTCTGCTTCGGTCTCAACTGCGGTTGCGTCGTCGGCATGGCTGATGCAGGTGTCACTGGTCCGGGGCGTATTGCCACGAACCGTGTTCGCGGTCACCGCATGCGCCGCGATTGCGCTCGTCATATCACTCGTCATCGCGCTCGTCCGCCCAGCTCCCGGCAAGCCCGTAGATTCCGTCAGCGGTGCTGATTGCGCCGGTTCCGTCGGCTCCGCCGAATCATCCAGCCCCACCCGCCGCGCGGCCACTCCGACCGAGACCGTTCCGACCACGGTCATCCCGACTCTGTCCGAGATGGTTCCGACCACGGTCGCCCCGACTCCGACCTCGACCCCGGCCGCCCCACCCGCCCTCCTCCTCCCCATTCTCGCCATCCCCGCCACCACAGCGATCGCCGGCCTCGCCGGCCTGCTGCTCGCCTGGTTCCTTTCCGACGGCATCATGGTGTTCGGCGTTTCGCTCGGCTGGCCGGTCATCATCACCGCGGCCTGTGGATTCGCCGGTCTCGGCGCGATCGCGGCCACAATCGTCGTCGCGAACCGTCGCCGTGCGCCCCGCGCCGCCGCCCGCCGCATCACCCGCGCGATCGCCGTCATCCTCATCCCGCTCACGCTCGTCGCCACCGGACTCAGAATCGACGCGATCTTCGGCGAATACCAGACCATCGGCAGTCTCGTCGGATACACGCCGTACCCGTCGCTCGACTCGGTGACCGTCCACCGCGCGGCGATGACGGTCGCGCAGTGGCGCGCCGCCGCCGCGCGCCACGCCGCGCCGGACCATCCCGCGCACGGCCGCATACTGTCCGTGACCATCCCGAACACGAAATCCCATTTCAACGCGCGCAAGGCGATGGTGTACCTGCCGCCGGCCGCGCTCGCGAAGCGGCCGCCGCGACTGCCGGTCATGGAACTGCTCGCCGGGCAGCCGGGCAGCCCGGGGCGGCTGGTCGCCGCCGCCGGACTCGCGCGCATGATGGACGCGTACGCCGACGCGCATGACGGTCTCGCGCCGGTCGTCGTCGTGCCGGACCAGAACGGTGCCGACACGCACAACAGCCTGTGCGCCGACACCAGCCAAGGCAACGCCGAAACGTATCTCACGCGCGACGTCGTCGCGTGGACGAAACGCACGCTGCCCGTTGCGGCCACTCCGCGCATGTGGGCGATTGGCGGATTCTCGCAGGGTGGCACGTGCACGACGCAGCTCGCGCCGCGCCACCCCGACCTGTACAGCGCGATGCTGCCCGTCGACGGCGAACTCAAGCCGACCAACGGGTCCGTCGCCGACATGACGACGAACTACTTCCGCGGCCGCCGCGCCGACTACGACGCGCAGGTGCCGGTCAACGCGCTCGCCGCGCTCGACCCCGACGAGGCGCGCGGGCTCGCGCTGTTCGCCGGCGCGGGGGAGCGCGACAAGGATTCCATCCGCAACATGCGCACAATCGCCGCGGCCGCGCGCAAGGCCGGTGTGAGCGATATAACCGAGATCGTCGTACCCGGGCGCGGCCACGACTGGCATGCGGTACAGGCCGTGTGGCGCCCCGGTGTCGATTGGTTCGGCGCGCGCACCGGACTCGGTGAGATGACGAAGAGCATCAAGGAGTACCCGCAAGTGGAGGTACAGCAATGAGCGGAGGTGCAGGAATGAGCGGAGAGACCCAGCAGACCAGCCAGACAAGTCAGACCACCCAGACAGGCCCGGCTACCCAGACAAGTCAGGCCCCCCAGACAGGCCAGGCCAGCCGGACCGGTCAGACTAGCCAGGCCGCCCAGGGCACGCAGATTAGCCGAGCCGGCCAAACTAGTCAGGCCAGCCGGACCGGCCGACCGCAATCCCGTCAGACCGGTAATCCCCGTCAGACCGGTAATCCCCGCCTGGCCGGCAAGTCCCGTCAGACTGGCAAGTCCCGTCGGAACAGCCAGGCGTGGCAGGCGCTCGCCGGCGACGCGCGGCGATGGGTTGCCGCGCACCGGTTCGCCGTCGGCGCGACGCTCGCGTTCGTGGCGGTGAACCTCGTCGCGTGGATCGTGGCGGCCATCACCGGATTCGACTTCCCGCTGCGACTGCACACCAGCATGGCCGAGTTCAGCCTCGACAAGCTCGTATGCTCGCTGTTCCTCGCGCGCGGCATCATCCAGTTGGTCTTCGACGCGTTGCTGTGGCTCGTCATGCTGTCCCTCGCCGAACGATGGCTGGGCCGCGCGCGCACCGTGCGCATCGCCGTCGCATGCGCGTTCGGCGGCGTGATCGTCGGACTGGCGCTGTGCGCCGCGACCGGGTCGCTGTTGCACGACACCCGCATCGTCGAACGCATCTCGTTCGTGCTGAGCCCGCTCACGCTGCCGGTCGGCGCGCTGATGGCCGCCAGCGCGTACTGCACGCACCTGTGGCGGCAGCGCATCCGCCTCGTCGGCTACGTGGCGATTCTGGTCACGCTGCTGTACAGCGGCAATCCCGGCGGCTACTGCATCCTCGCCGCCGCGATCATCGGACACGTCGCCGGCGTGGTGCTGCGGCAGCGCGAACGGCGGCTGCGCGCGTTCGACGAGGATTCTGACGAATCCGCCGAAATCCGCTGGCACTGGCTGCGCGGCACCTCGTACGAGATTCGCCGCCTCTACGCCGCGATCGCCGTCGTGCTCGCGCTCGGCCCGGTGCTCGCCATCACCGCGCACACGCACGCCGGACCGTTGAGCACGCTGGGACTCATCATGAGCCCCGCCGCGGCCGACGACGGCACGCTCGCCCGCTGCATCGCCGGCTCCACACGCACCGACTGCTTCCTCCAGTTCGACCTGCTGCGCACGTCGATGCCCGGCGCGGTGCTGCGCTCGCTGCTGCCCACCGCCGTCACGCTCGTGCTCGCGTGGGGCCTGTACCGCGGCCGCCGGTTCGCCGCGGTCGCCTCCATCGCCGTCAATCTCGTCACGGCGGGCGTCGCGATCGCCTACTATCTCGTCGTGCCGCTGCGGTTCGCGCCGGACGGCGTCTACTCGCTCGTCGACCATGGCGCGTTCGCCGCGTGCGTCGCGAACGCGCTGCCGCCGTTCGCATTCGCCGTGGCGCTGATCGTCGGCCTGCGCCGGTTCCCGGTGCGCGTCGGATGGCGGCGTCTCGCCGGCGGCGCGGCGGCGTGCGTGCTCGCGCTGCTCGCATGCACGGCCGTGTACCTGCTGTACGGCCTTGCGCTTCCGGGCGAGTTCGCGCCGCGCGCCACGGCCGCGACGCTGCTCGCCGAGCTGCCGGGACGGTTCCTGCCGATCGGGTTTCTCAGTCACGTGCGACTCGCGTTCGTGCCGGTCACGCCGCTCGCGTCGATCGTGTACCAGGGCGTGGGACTCGTGTTCTGGATCGTCGTGCTGGTGGTCGTCGTGCGGTGGATGGGCGACGTGACGGCGGTCGACGAGCGTGCGCGCGCCCGTGCGGAACGGCTCGTCGAGGCCGGCGGCGAGTCGATGAGCTTCATGACCACGTGGGAGGGCAACGAGTATTGGATGTCCGATTCCGGGCGGTCCGCGGTCGCGTACCGTGTGTGGGGCGGCGTGGCGCTCACCTGCACCGGGCCGTTCGGTGATCCGTCCGAGTGGGATGACGATCTGATCGCGTTCTCGAAGTATTGCGCGTCGCGGTCGCTGACGCCCGCGTTCTACGCGGTGCACCGCGAACAGCGCGACCGACTGCTCGCGATGGGATGGCAGTCGATCGAAGTGGGCGGCGAGATGGTCGTCGACCCGCGGCAGTGGAAGACGACCGGCAAGAAATGGCAGGACATCCGCACCGCGATCAACAAGGCGAAGCGTCAGGGCGTCGTGGACGTGTGCTCCACGTTCCTTGATGCGCCGCTCGACGTGCGCGAGCAGATCGAGGACATCTCCGAGGAGTGGGCGCAAGGCAAGGCGCTGCCGGAGATGAAGTTCACGCTGGGCGGCGTCGAGGAGCTGCGCGACCCGCGCGTGCGGCTGCTGTACGCGGTGGATGCGGGCGGTCGCGTGCTCGGCGTGACCAGCTGGCTGCCCACGTGGCGCGACGGGCGGATCGTCGGATGGACGCTCGACTTCATGCGGCATCGGACGGACAGCCCGAACGGCGTGATGGAGTTCCTGATCGCGCGCATGGCGGAACGGTTGCGGGATGAGGGGGCTTCGGCTGGGGTTTCGGCTTCGGCTGGGGCTGGTGTTTCGGCTGGGGCGGGCTCGGCCGTCGAGTTCATGAGCCTGTCCGCCGCGCCGCTGGCCGGCATGAATCCGGAGCGAGACAACACGCTGCCGGGCGGTGGCGGCGAGGGCGTCGCGGTGCTGCAACATGCGCTCCAGCTCGTGGCCGACTGGATGGAACCCGCGTACGGCTTCCACTCGCTGTTCAACTTCAAACGCAAGTTCCAACCGAGCGAGGAACCCGTGTACGTGTGCTACCCGGATCCGGCGAAGCTCGCGCAGATCGGCCTGGCCGTCACGCACGCCTACGTGCCGTCCGTCACGCCCGGCGAGATAGCCGGCATGCTCAGGACCCTGCGCAAGTAGTCTTGGGCGTATGACTGATACGAACGAGAACAAGAACAACGCGACGAACGTCGCCTATTTCGCGGGCGGCTGCTTCTGGGGGCTGGAACGCTACTTCCAGAACGTGGACGGCGTGACCGACACGACCGTCGGTTACGCGCAGTCCACCGTCGAGAACCCGACCTACGAGCAGGTGTGTGCGGGCCAGACCGACGCCGCCGAAACCGTGAAGGTGACGTTCGACCCGTCGCGCGTGAGCCTGCGCACGCTTTCGCTGCTGTTCCTCGAGGTCATCGACCCGTTCTCCGTGGACCGTCAGGGCGAGGATTCCGGTCGACAGTACCGCACTGGCATGTTCTTCACGTCCGATGCGCAGCGGTCGACCTATATCGCCGCGATCGAGCAGCTGATCGACCGCCAGCCGCAGCGTCCGGCCGTGCTCATCGAGCCGCTACGCAACTTCTACCCGGCGGAGGCGCATCATCAAGATTATCTGGTGAACAATCCCGGCGGCTACTGCCATATCCCGCTCGCCGCGATCGCGAACGTGAAGCGCCGCCAGAAGTACGTGGAGAAGATCTGGGATCTGACGCTCGAACAGTTCGCGGTGACGCAGAACGCCGCCACCGAACGCCCGTTCGTCAACGAATACGACCACACGTTCGAGCCGGGCATCTACGTGGACATCGTGAGCGGCGAGCCGCTGTTCTCGTCGCGTGACAAGTTCGATTCCGGCTGCGGCTGGCCCGCGTTCTCGAAGCCGATTGCGGCGTCGTCGCTGACCGAGCATGCCGACGACCGTGTGCCCGGCCGCCCGCGCATCGAGATCCGCACCGCGGACACGCAGATTCATCTCGGCCACGTGTTCGAGGACGGTCCCGCCGACCGCGGCGGCCTGCGCTACTGCATGAACAGCGCCGCATTGCGTTTCGTGCCGCTCTCCCGTATGGAGGAGGAGGGCTACGCCAAGTGGATCCCGGTGGTCGACGGCGATGCCGACGGTGATGGTGCCGGTGCGGCTGGTGTGGCCGGCGTGACCAGCGAGTGACGCCGCGGCTCGGTCAGCATCCGTTCCACCAAATCGATCATCACGTCCTTTTCGTCAGGGTCGCTTACCGCTACGAGTAACGTGATGGCCGCGAGATCGTTGTTGGTGATTTCCGGCGTATGGCCGCCGGCGAAGGCGTCGGCGTTTCCTTCAAGGAATCGCACGAACAGTGCGGCGGCCATGCGTTTATTGCCGTCGGCGAATGGATGGTCCTTGACCATGAAATACAGCAGATGCGCGGCTTTCTCCTCGACTGTCGGGTACAGGTCCTGACCGTCGAAGCTCTGATAGATGGCGCCGATGATGCGTTCCACGGATTCGCCCCGTTCCTGCCCGAGCAACGAATCGGCGGGGTATGCCTGTCTCAGACGCATCGACAGAGCATGGACGTCATCAGTCCCGAGCTTCCAGACCGGATGTGTTTGCGGTTCAGGAGACAGTTCGCGCGCATCGTAGTCGCGCAGCATGTCCAATCCCGGCAGGTAGCTTGATACCACATCCGCGATGCCGACTGCCAGCTGGTTGTCGCTGCGGGCAAGCACGTTGACGATTCTTCCCAGCTGTTCCAGACGTCGCTTGTTGGCCGCATAGCCCTCGATGAGATATCGCCTCAGCACGGTGGTGGCCCAGCGGCGGAATTGCACGCCGCGTTGCGATTTCACGCGATAACCCACGGAGATGATGACGTCGAGATCGTAGTAGGTGACAGGCTTGTCGGATTGGGCAATTTGCACTTTTTGCAAATTGCTTTCTCCGTTGATTTCTCCTTCCGCAATGGCGTTGGTGATATGCCGGGAAATCGACGCTACGGAACGGCCGAACAGCTCCGCCATCTGGGCCTGAGTCAGCCATACCGTGTCGCCATTCACATTGACTTCCAGTTGTATGGTGCCATCCTCGGAACGGTACAGTTCAATGTTCTTGGCTGATTCGTGGGGCGGCGTTTTCGTGACGATGTCTGATGATGCGGCCACGTCGGGCTCATCATCGACATCGGGCAAGATGATGCCGGTGAAGCTTGCCGTGGCCGGCGTGAGCGGGCTGGCGAGGGCGTCGAGCGCCTGCTCGTACCGTTGCAGGAAATCCTGTGTCGGATTCCCTTCGCGTTCCGCGCGCGACAGCGCCGACTGGGTGGTCCCCATGGCCTTCGCCACCGCGCCCTGCGTGACGTGCAGTCGCCGGCGCTCCTCGCGCAGCTCCTCAATGCTTTTCATGTCTTTAATATAGCATATGCGCTATATGAGACACGGCGGGGACTGCTTCGATGTGGATGCGAATCTGATGCGGGGTGAGTGTCGACATGAGGTGAATGTCGGCATAAGGCGCGCGTGGGGCGCGGTTGCGCCGGTCGACGTGGATGTAGGGCGCGATGGTTTTCGCGGTGATGTTTCACGTGAAACACCATGATGAAATCATCGCCTGTCGCGGCCGTGATGCCTGTCGTCGTCGCGTCACTGCGTGTGCGGCGTGACGCTCCACGCGCCGCCGGCGGCACGGTCGTACAGTAGCAGTGAGTCGTCGCCGATCGGCCGTCCGTTGCGATACAGCGAATGAGTGTCGCAATACCACAGTTCCGCGCGATGGCGCCCCGACTGGCGTCCGGCTGCGGCAGGCGCACCCGTGCCGATGCCACAGCGGCGGTAGAGCGTCGTGGTGACCGGCGTGTGGCCGACGATCTGCCGGTATCCGGCGAGCGGGTCGAGCGCCAACTCCTCCATGCCGGTCCAGACTGGCGACGGAATCGATCCGGGCCAGCCGCCGCGCTCATATCCGACCATTACGCCGAACGGCCGGATGCCGCCGGCGATATGCCCTTGCGCGAACGCGTCGATCGCATCGGCTACCTGTGCCGCGCCGGGGATGGGGGAGCGGGCGCCGGTCTTTTCGGCGGAGTCGCCGCCCGGCAGTGTCTCATCCGGCAGCGGCTTGTTTGACAATGGTTCTCCCGGCAGTGGTTCGCCCGCGTCGGCGAGTTTGCCGATCATCCATTCCCACCATGCCTGCGTGACGCCGGCATGCGAGGCGAGCACCTGATTCCCCCGCGCATCCGCGAACCCGTAGGCGAGTCGCGGGCGCATCATGTGCAGCAGATAATGCACGTCCGGATAGGCGCCATCGTTGTAGCCGGGGCAGGTGTCGCGGAACGCGCGATGGTCGGCCATCGCGGAATCCGCCCAGTAGGTGAGGTCGTGATGGCCGAGCAGGACGACGACCTCGCGCTGCTCACGTTGCCGATTCACCCACTCCGCAAGCCGCTCGAACGCGGCGATCTCGCCGGCGGCGCTGATGCCCCACTCGTTGAGCAGGTCGCCAAGCAGGACGATCGTGCCGGCGTCAGTGCGATCCGCCGCCTCCTCGATGATCGGGCAGATCTTCGTGCCCTTGCAGTGGATGTCGCCGGAGAAGAGGATGTGGTCGGCGCGCGAACCATCCTGTCCAAGTCCGCGCCGCCATCGTTTCGCACGCTGCGGCGGTTCGGGCAATACGCGCGCCTTGGCGACGGCCGCAGACCCGTCTTAGTCGTCGGCATCGTACGTGCCGAAGATGAGATCGTCAATCCGCATGATTCCGTTCCTTTCCTTGTGGCTGATCGTACTGCGGTCTCGCTGTCTTCGTTTGTTTCGTTTGTTCTGCCGGCGTCGCTAGTTCCGGCGTTCGTTCCGGTGTCCGTTTCGGTGATTGTTCTGATTGCCCCGTTTCGTTCAGACACGTCGCAATCAGCCCGTGGATGCGCAAAGCGTCGAATCCGAGTTCACGAAGTCGCCTGGCCATGTACCGGGTCTGCTGATCGTCGAGCACGTTGTCGGGGATCGGTTTGAACTCGTCCCATTCGCGCCTCCAGTATCGCGACGTGCGTACGCACCTCCTGCAGAGCGGTTTCCGCCAGTCGCGGGGGCGGCGGATGAGCCAGCGAACGTCATGCTGGGTGCCGCAGCTGAAGCATGTCCGCGAGGCAAGCATCTCATAAAGCCGTGCGACGAGATGCAATGATTCGGGCAGTGCGTCCGGCATGAGACGTGACCCCCTGTTCGTTGGTGTGAAGACGAAGCGCGGCAGGCCGTCGACATGCTGGTACTGCACGATGCGGAAGGGGCGGTCCAATGAGTCCAGGACGGTTTGGAAGTCCATATACATGTCGACGCCGAACCGGATGTGCCAGCCGGCCTGCAGGTGGCCGGTCTCAGGCAGCCACGGCCAGTATTGGTGCTCGAACACGGTCGCGTCGTATCGGGTGGTGCCCAAGTGCAGCGCCGCGCGCATGATCGAGGTGGGCGGAACGGGAGATGTGTCGGCGTGTGATCGCAGCCATGGTGCGAGATCATGGTTCGACGTGGGATAGTAGTCGGCGACCATGGTCTGCAGTTGGGCGGCGCACTCGTGCAGGCAGTCGGCCATGAACGCGATGGCCTTGCGGCGGTTGTTCGGGTTGAGTCGGGTGAATCGGCGTTCGTAGCCGTAGCGAATCCGGTCGATTCGGTCGGCGTCGTCGACATCTCCGCTGTCGCGACGGTTCGCGGCCATGATGAGCAGCACGTCCATCGCGCCGTGGTAGGCATCCGTGGCACGGTGGAACAGCTGCTCCTTGTTGAACTGGCAGGTGTCCACGGGAGCCCAGAGCGGGATTTCGTCGAGCAGCGACCGCTCCTCGGCGGTGAACCGCGGCCACGGATCCGGGTCGGATGATCGCGCCAACGCGGCGTCGCGCGTGGCGCTCAGCATCGACCGGCGGGTGATTGCATCGGCGTTCGTGTGGAGCGGCTTGGGGATCGGTTCGATTGAATCGCGCAGACGGGTGAGATAGTAACGGATGTCCTGTTTTGTCCGTCGCAGCAGCTGGTCGGCATACGGCGATGATTCAGGATTGCGGAACGGCATCTCGTCACAGGTGATGAAGAACTCCAATCGACGTTCCGACCATGCGAACCGGTACGTGTACGTGTCGGCGATGCCGTCGAACGATGATCGTTCCTGCATGATTCACTTCTTTCCGCGTGAGGTCGTTCCGTGCGGGCGTCGTGTCCGTATCGTTCCGCACTCACTTCTTATAACCGGACAAACCACTGTTCGTACGATTCGGCGACGTATCGACACGCCGGTCGTCCGCCATCCGCTGTCGTCCCGCCATTTGTCCGGTTATAGGAAGTGAGAGCGACGGTCGCGACGAGCGGAAAGGAACGTGTGCATCATGTCGAGTGTGTCGCGCGGGAACGACGACGAAGGCAGGGCCGTGCTTGCCTTGCGGTATGCACAGGGCTTTCGGCCCATGCGTATGATGAACCATGATGCCGGTCTCATCAATGCCAGACTCGGTACTGATTTCCATGTGTACCGTTTCCGTCGTCCGCGCCGTATGCCGGACGGCGAATGGGATTGCCGGTTCCAACTGCCTGTGCTCGTATACCGGTACGGCGAGGTGGCGTATACGATGCACAGTCCGCACCGTATGTTCGACGTTCGGTATCTGCGTGCGAACGTGCAGCGGGGCAGGCGGTCTTCGACGACGCGACTGCATATCACGTACGCCGATCCGCTGGCGCTGCATGTTGCCGACATCCGCATCACCGGCATCGATATGGTGCCTACATTCGCGGACGTGCGGAATGCAAACCTGCTGATCGAGGACGATGATGACACGGCTGACGGTGGCACATGCATGCCGTGGGTGTGCGCGGTCTCGGAACGACGATGCGGTCTTGTGTTCCCGCTCACGTATGATACGCAGCTGACGTGCCGGTCACGCAGGACGGACGGCATGCACAGGGACGTGGAGATCGGCGTCGAACGTTCGGAACCGTACCGGTACGGCAACCCGGCGGCTGTCAGCGTGTACTCCCGGTATCCGGAGGGACCGGACGTGGTCGGCGACGAGGAGGTGCTCGCACGGCTGGAGGAGGATTCCGCGCTGTTGCATCGTCTCGTGATGATGCGCGAATCCGAGGGGTACGGGATTGTCACGCAGGCGTTGGTGCGGTTGCGTGCGGAGAATCGGGAGAACGTGTGATGTTGATGACTGGCGCGGTGATGACGCGGGGAACGGTGACGCGAGACATCACTCGGGGACTGGCGGTGGATTCGCCGGAACAGGTGACGACCGGAGGCCCCGTTGACGTCGATTTCCCACCGGATCCGGATGGTCGGGGAAAAGGTAAACCGTTCTGCGTCTACGTCGACGATGGCCCCGAGCCGATACCCTGCATTAAGGATCCGGAGTATTTCATCCGCGGATACTGTTGGGATCCCGCCTGCCTGCACGTGCATACGTGGTATTACTGCCTGCGCCACTATGCCGTGACCATCGGCAAGCTTGCGCACCAGTGGTGCGTCCTTGGGGCCTCATTCGAGGTGGCGATGCAAATTCGCGCCGGCAACGTGCCCGTACGCTACCAAATCCTGGAATGGGGCCGCATGGGCGAAGAAGGCGAGCATCCGCTCCCCGCCCCGCCCGATATCAGACAGCTTGGGTGATTCTATCGAGCTTGGGGTTCTCCTTCAATATTTGCTCGGCGGTGCGGGTCAACGCCGCGAGTGTCTGTTCCCCCGGGCCCCTGTTGGAGGCGATTTCCCTGCCAATGGAATAATCGTGGCGTGGTGGTTCATATGTCTCATCCAAATAACGAGGTGCACAACTCATATCATTCCCCTTCGTCGCGGGATCCCACGCAGCATGGCAAACAGCTTAGCACTGCAATGTCGTCCGGTGGCGTACGGAATCACTCGTTGGTCCGGGCCAGACACTTGTTCGTACGGACATCCTCCGTGATTTGATGCAAGCTATATGATTGGGCTTTGATGTCCTGCTCGCTTGCGGTTCCACTGGTCAGCATATCCTGTGATGCGGCGAGTACGTCTGCCAGACGACCGCGGTCATACGGATTGCAGAGGCCGCCATTCGCCGTATTTTTCAGCACGGCTTTCGCTTGGGCGATGCGGGATTCGAGGGAGTCGTCGGTGGGCAGCGTGGATGGATCGGTGGAAGTGCTGAGTTCGTCTTCCGCCTTGCTAATGAGCTTCTTGACTTCGATGAGTTTATCCTTGTACGACTTCTCCAGTTTCTGCGCCGACTTCACCGTCTGTTGCATCGATTCGACTGAGCCGTCACAAGACAGATCCGGTTTCGTCAGATTCTCAGAGGCGATCTCCCATTGCACTTCCAGATTCGGGTCTTTGGCGAGCAGCATATCTGTATTGATGTCGGCGTTGTCGACTTCCTCCTTGAGCGCGTTGAACGCCTTGATCGTGTCATCGACCACTGCCTGGCAGGCCTCCGACGCATCCGACGTGCCTGCTGAATTGTCGGAATCCGTGGAAGCGTCATCTCCAGTGGTGTTGCTCCGCTCGGACGCGGCGGACGACTGCTCGCCGCTATCGTCGGTGGCTCCGGATGCATACGTGTACGGCTGCGTGCATGCGGACAAGCTTGCGATGACCAGCACCGATGCCGCCAACGCCACCAACCTGCTCATGCTCATGATTCGACGATTCCGATGCTGCTGTTGGTTCCCGTTCATGGCGAGACCTCCATTCGTTTCCTCCGAATTCCTTGTCACTCATCTCAACCGGACAAACGCAATGAATGACATGCGAATCGTTGAAAACACAGGGCTTTATCGGCGTGTCACGCGCTGATACAGGTATTAATGCCGCTGTGCTAGTGCTTTAACCGGATTTATCATCAGCATGCCGAGCAGCATCAGCGCGAGAATCACCACTTGCGTCATTGTGAGCAACGGCAGCGGCACGGGGGCGGCGTCCCCTCTGAGCCAGTCTTCGGTGAATCGTGCCGCCGCGCAGCAGCACGTCAGTATCGTCAGCAGACGTTCTGGCGTTATGCGTGCGGAGAGTATGTGCATGACGCCGAACAACACGAACATGATGATGGAATCGATGATTTGCGTCGGAACCAGCGGGATGCCGTTGGGGGCGACGGGGGATTCGTGGAATACGATGCCGTATGCGAACGGCTTCCCGTAGCAGCATCCCTCGAACAGGCACCCGATGCGGATAATCGATATCGCCAACGGCAGCGCAGGCGCCAGACGAGGCAGGAACGAGAAGATATTCCAGCCGAAGAACCGGCACGTCACTATCGCTCCGATACCGGCACCGGTTATGCCTCCTACGACGGAGGAGCCTCCGAAAATCTCCGATGGAGAGTGAGCCTTACCGCTGGCGAATGTGATGAGTGCATACACAAGTTTCGCTCCCACGATTGCGCCGATCGCGGTCAATGCGTACAGGTAGATCGCGTCTTCGACGGATTGTCGTTCATGCCATGTGCGGAGCGTGATGTACCCGCCGGCGGCAAACGCGGCCGTGACGAACAAAACGCCGTATGTGGATAGGACGGTCGTGCCGAATATCAGATAAGGATACATCAGGTATTACGTGAAGAGCTATCGGAGGATGCAACGCAGCCGAAGCATGTGATGAGGATGACCGCGCTGACGGACAGTGCGACTACGGAGATGGCGAATCCGGCCGTTCTCACTGTGCCCTTGTATCCAAGCTTTTTCGATATGGTGGCGGCCACAATCCCCATGATTCCCAAGAAGGCTGCAGGAATCAAAAAGTCGAGATTGGAAATTCCCAGACAACAGAAAATTGCGCCGAGAATGCCGATACTGAGACTGACAATAGCAAGAGCTAATCCAGCGGCCGAGTCCGGCTTTTTCTGCGGTGCCTGATTCGGTACCACATACGGATAGCTGTTGTATGGTCCAGTTCCGTTCGGCGGATACGGATCATTCGGATATCCTGGGTTCGAATAAGCCGGCGGCACCGGCCCTGACGGCGGCACCGGCCCCGCAGGGTAAGACGCGTTCATCGGAGTTCCGACATATCCCGGGGCCGTCGGCGCGTTCATGGGGACGGTGGACGGACCATACCCATAGCCATATGACTGCGCGGGATCCGCCTGTTGGGTTTGCGGCGGCAGAGGGATCGTGGGTTGCTGATTGGGGTTGCTCATTCCGTTCTCCTTCCGTTCTGGCTGCTGCTCAGACCCAACTCCAGACTTGCAGGACCGTGGGCAGCTGTGGATTGTTGGCATCGCGCCATAGGCAGTATAGGGCGAAGATGAGCGTCGCCACCGGCGTGATGAGGCGATAGTGCGTCCAGTTGTTGTATTCGAGCTGTACGGTGTCCCAGTTCAGGATGATTGCCGATTCGATGTCGGAGAACCCTACGGAAGCGAATCCCGTCGTGGCGGGGCGGAGTGTCTCTTTCCCGCTCCAGAACGAGTGCCCGCTGACCAAAGCCGTGGGAAGATAATAGAACCCGTGTTCGGTTACGGTGAGTGACCCCTGTGCGAGGAATCGGTAGAGATCCATGCCGGCCGTGCCCCAAGCCCTATATGTGCCTCCGCGATGGAAAGTCACGTCTCCGGATGAATCGACGGTTGCATGGTCACGAGTCGTGTACGTCCAGTGCCTGTGTTGGAGCAATTCGTAGGGAGCGTTGGCCATTCGTCGTTCATCGTCACTGAAATACCTCATAGGCGGACCGAACGATTCGGCACCTGTGTAGTGACCGTTGTCGGAGACATCGTTATAGGCGCGGATGAAGAACTGGTTCCACTCATGCTGCAACTGAGGGTCAATACCGCGATTCGGGTAGCAGAGCCGATCCGGCGTGGCGCTTCGGATGAGCTGACGGCGCTCACACGCTAGGCAACGTCCGTTGCCGGTCAGTTTCGCTCCGCATATCATGCATTGCATATCGTTCTCCTTTCCGCTCATTACAACCGGACAAAGGTTGCTGGAGGGCTATTTTCGTTGGAAACACTCGGCGTGTCGCATATTGGCCATCCTTGGCTAACTGTTTGGGGTTACGTAAAGAAACGTGGGTCTTATCCGGGTGCGTCGTCGGTGTGTTCCTTTCCTTTATCGTCCGCAATCACAGGGCCGCGCACCCGGATTGGCTTGCTCAGGCCATCCAGGGGTCCGCATAGGTCGGGAACGTCGTATCGTCGATGAACGTCATCACGCGATCGGATATCCGATCCTCGAACTCATCCTGTTTGTCGGAGTACCGTTCGTCGTATTCCAGCGCCTTCTCCATGTTGGGGGACGGGTCGAAGCCGTCCTGGATCAGGTCGGGACGAAAGTCCACCATGACCTGGGCGACATCGTAGATGCTCAATGCCCCGTGGACGGTTTGAAACAGGAACATCAGCCATCGGTCGAATTCGCCGTACAACTCGGCCTCTGTTTTGTTCTTGCCGAGATTGCAGCCTCTGCACCTGTCGATGCTGATGCCGTTGCCATCGTCATTCACGTGGTATTGGAACTGCATACGCTGCCGATGCTTGGCTTGCAGTTCCTCCTCGGACGGCATTTTAAGTTTTGTAAACGGGCGATAGACCTTCTCGTACACCGTTCTGCGTCGGGCTCGGACGATTCTGTCGGGGGCGCCCAGGAGCTTGTAGTACGTGCCTGTGGAGGCGTTCTGGTTCGACTGGTCGTCGAGATGATGGGCTTTCCTCTCAACGAAGAAGGCCTTGTTGGTGTCGCTGGTCAGGCGATGCCTGATGGTGGCGGCCAGACGACCGAAGTCCGTATCGTCGTAGACGTCCAGCAGCGCCCAATACATCGCCGTGCTGGCACGCGCCAGGAATGATGCGTCGCTGGTCGCCTCCGCGTACAGATCGACGAACTTGGGTCCCAATCCGATGGGGGTTCCGTCGCGGTCGCATTGGTAGCAGAGGTTCATCACCACGCCGTCAGGCTCGCTGAGCATGGCGTAATTGGGATTGCATTCGAGATGCTTGAGCTGGCGGCGGAAATTGGGCTTGTTCTTCAGCAAGCGCTCGGCGATGGGCAGCAGCATGGCGATGATGTGTTCGTTCGGTCCCTTGCAGTCGATGATCTCCTGACCGATGGAGTAGTCAGGTCGCTGGTGCTGCGGTGGCCGATAGGTCTCCTTCCAGAAGCGCAGCTGCTCGTTGACGATGGGGCATGCCGGATGGCGACGCCTGCGGGATGCCCCACGACGCCTACGCTGTGGATTGGTGCGACGTGACTTGTTCATGGTGATGACCTCCGTCCTTCTATTCCATTCATCATTCACAACCGGATAAAAGCCATGAGAGTGGCCGATTTCGTTGGAAACACTCGGCGTGTCGCATGTTGACCCTCCTTGACCAAACGTTCGTGTCGGCACTGTGCCGATGCTGGGTCGTCTCGCTTGTGTGGTTGCGCCGCGATGCACGGTGCGTTCGGGACGACCTGGGAAACAGTGTACATGAGTTTTGTGTGAGATAGTTTCACAATTGACAAACGGGGGTCGCGCGCGGTAGGCTTTCGTGTCCAACAGGCATTGACGAACATCGGCGGGTTCCGGCACCCGCCGCAAACAAGGAGCATGCGGTCGTGGGTGATAAATATTCCTATATGCTGTCCTCATCGGACATCGCCAGAATGGTCAACATGCGTCCCTCGGCGGTTTCCAATTGGAGAAAACGCGCGAACACCGGCTTCCCCCAGTCCGTTGCGACCAAGGACGGACGGCCGTTGTTCGACTACGGCGCAGTCGTCAAATGGCTCGATTCGAGGGGTGTCAAGTATAAGGACATCCGTCTGGAACAGGGGATGTGGACGTTCCTCGAACACTGGCGCGGCGACGGCGATCCGGTCGAAGCCGTATCGATTGTGCTGTGGGCGATGTGCCTGCGCGTCGTCGTCGACGAATACGGTCTGTCCGCGCGTTGGAAAAAACTGGTCGATGGAACCAACGATCAGAATGACAGTACGCCGATCGGCAGCCGTCTGGCGCCGCTGGTCAAGCGCATCCTCGAAGGCGCCGGCTGCGGGGAAGGCAGCAGGCACGCCGACGAGGTCATCCGCATGGCGTTGACCATGACGGACAGAGTGCGCGGGTTGACGCTCTATCAACTGCACGATCTGCTGATGTACGTCGATAGCCTCTTCAAGGTCGACGGAACGGCCTTCTCGCAGTTGTCTTCGGCGATGCTGGAGCGCAGCATCGCCAGTCTGGGGCGCATGCGCGGCGAGAGCGGAATGCCGGGTTCGCGCGTATCGCATCTGCTCGCCGACCTCGCGCAATCGTATTGGCGCGCCGGACTGCCGAAGGAGTCCATTCCGATCGTCTACGATCCGGCGTGCGGCATCATGGAATCGTATCTGACGCTTCTCCGCAAGGCGCGTGACGGCGACATGTGGACGCCTCCCGTCTATTGCGCCGACAGCAGGAAGGGATCGCTGGAAGTCGCCACCCGCCGGCTCCTGCTGGACGGTCTTTCCGGAACGACCGACGTGACGCTCCCGACCGCATCCGACGGGTCCGTCATCCGTCAGGCGAACGTGTTCGCGGAGGATCCGTTCCCGAAGGTGAAGGCCGACCTCATCATGGAGGAGCCGCCGGTCATCGACTCCAAGTGGAAGCCGGACGAGGGAACCAAGAATGATCCGCGGTGGAAGTACTGTTTCCCCACAGTCACGCAGTCCGGCAAGCCGGTGGTCGTGGACGCCTCGGTGGCGTGGATCCAGGACGCCATCAGCCATCTGAGCAAGCGCGGACGCGCGTTCGTGGTGACGAGCGCGGGAGTCCTGTTCCGCGTGGGCGCCGAGGAGGAGTTCCGTCGCAAACTGCTGAAAGCCGGTTGCGTGGAGGCGGTCGTCGCGCTCCCGGCGAACCTGTACGTCACGTCGGTCGTGCCCGTGTATCTGTGGGTGTTGTCCGCGCCGGACCCGTCGCGCGGGAGCGTAGCGGTGGTCGACGCGAGCGGTGATGCCGGACTGTATCGGGACGAGGGCGGGATTCCCGATTATCTCGTCGGACCGTTGCGCGGATTCTGCGATAAGGGCATCGCCGCGCGGATGGTCCCCGTGAGTGAAGTGACGTCGTCGCATGACAGAGCATCGTTGCTGCCCAAGGATCTGCTGCGCCGCAAGACGCCGGAACCCACATCGCTGATCACGGCCTATCGGGACGGCGAGGAGTCGATTCGCAAGATGCGGGAGGATGCCGCATCGGCTCTGGACGAGTTGGTTCGGCTGGGTGAGGACGACAAGCTGTTCCGCGGGTTGCAAGACGTGCCCGTCGCGCCGTTGAAGGATGTCGCATGGATTCAGCAGGGCACGGTCCCCGGTTCGGAGCGCGAAGGACTGCCGGATGACGTGATCCGCACATCCGATGTGCGCGACTATGACTGGATCGTCTTGGGGGATGCCCCCTCGGCAGATGCCTCGGAGGGTACCGCGGGGAAGCCGGCGGATGGTACCTCGGATGGTGCCTCGGAGGGGGCCGTGGCCGATGAGCTTATGCCGGATGAGCCTATGCCGGACAGGATTGTGGCGCGTCCCCCCATCCCGTCTTGGGATGAGAGACTCCGGGAGCTCGAAGCCCATCCGAGGGCCAGACCGGATATCATGACCAAGCGCGACGACATCCTGCTCACCGTCAACGGTGATGTTCAGGTCGCCATCGACCAGGACGGAGGGCACCGCGTGTCCAGAAGCGTGTATGTCGTGAGAGCGGATCTAGATTACGGCCGTGACGGTGTCGTTCCGGACCCGGAGTATCTCGCGTTGATGCTGCGCGGCCGATGGAACCGTGAGCTGGTCGCCAAGTCTAAGGGGCGACGGGCGAGTCCGAAGGAACTGGAGATACCGATTGTGTCTCCGGAGATGCAACGGCAGATTGTCCGGTATTGGCAATGGGTGGAGACGCTACGCCGTCAGGCCGATCTCTACCGTCGCCAGTTCGGCATCATCGCGGAACGCATGCGGTACGGTGCGGGACCGGATGCCGAGTAGAGGGTGCCCGAACTCGTTGGCCGCCCGTGTTCTGCCGATTTGATGGGCTTCTTCGAGGTGGCATCGGCTGACGGGATTCGGCAGGCGAAACGGTACGGGTGTGTGATGTCCGATTCGTTTCGCTGGGGCTTGCCGGCCCTCCGCATCCGCCTCAGCTGGTCAGGTGGCGGTAGAGTTCCGGGTCGAGCGGTTTGGCGAGCCGCAGCGTGGAAAGCGTCACGTTCACGCGGCCCTCGCCGGACGCGGTGGGTTTCGTGGTGAGCGTCGGATGGTCGAACGCGGCGACATGGCCGACGTCAGCTTGTCAGGAAGACGTGCTTGTGGTGGTATTCGAGGAATTCGTGCGACGGGGGATTCACCTTCGGCATGACGATGTGTTGCCCTTCGAATTGATATAGCCACTTTTCATTGACATCGGTGTGCGGTACCTGTCTGGAGATGCGTACCCGATAATCATCATCGACGGTCATATAACCGCGATCGAAGGCCTTGTCGTGGAATGCATTAAGCAGTAGGCCGTTGGCGGCGTTCGTCTTCTCGAATCCGGTGGAGTCCTTCCATGGCTTGATATGGCTGGCCACAAGAAGTGGTTCTAAGGAAATGCCGGTCAAGCAGCAGGAATCGTTGTAGTTCGCAACCAGTGAGTTGCGGAAATAGTTCTGATTGACGCGGGTCAGAGTGATTGTTTCCCGTTCCGAACCGAGAGGTTGCGACTGTGTGCCATGCGATGTGAATTCCGCGATGAATGTCGAAGTTACATCTTCCACTATCGAGAGCGTCTGCGTGCGCGGCTCCAGAATTGGTTGGGTTCCTTTTAGGAACTCGGCGTAATAGTGCAGGGCGGTGGCAAGCAGTGAGTCGTTTTGGGCCAGATACTCCTCCCAGATGCGTGGTTCGTACTGGCTTCCATGTCGCAGGCCGGCAATGCCTTGCGCGTGTTCATTGGGGTCGTATGTGCGGAGGTTCATCAATTTCATGTACACGGCCCCAGACGTTCGATGCAGACCTTCGGAGAGGCGTGCTATCTCCGGCGCGCTCTTGTTATTGCGCTGTCGTCGATTTAGTAGCATGTACAGTCCGAATGCCGCTAGGGTTTCCTCATAGGACCACTTTGCCCCACGAGCTCCGGTGTCGCCTCGTATATCCATGCTGCCCAGGATACGCCCGTTTGGGATGAACAGTTCTCGTTGTGCTGGGTTAAGCTATTCTTACATTTGTATACAAAACTGGTGAGAGGAGTTCGATGGTGAACGGTGTAGACATTCAAGAGAGCAACAGGAGGTTTGACTCCGGTGCCGAAGTTGCACTTGCAGATTTCCTTGACCGGTATTTTTATGCATATTTAAAAGATTACGGTTATCGATGGCAAAGGGAGCGTGGGAGAGATGATCAGCTCCTAGGTATTGATGGAAGGTTGTTCTATGGCGAAGATGTAAAAAACATAGACGAAAAAGGTGCTTTTCATTTCTTTAATAGCCATTTAAACACGTTTGCCTTTGAATTGTCGTCAATTCAACGATGTGGCGAAGTGGATGGGTGGTTTGTCAACGAGGACACCAAGACTGACTATTATCTCATAGTGTGGCCGAATGGAAGATGTAGTATTCCGGGAGGTGAGAGGGGGTGGTTGGATAGTTGCATAAGGACACGCAATAAAAGAATATTAGACTTCCGCGATTTCACTGTAGTTACTGCCATGCTTATTTCGCGGAACAAGCTTGTTGAGAAAATTGAATCGTATGGATGGGATTTGCAGCGTCTTCGGAGAAAGGCTTTTGAGATTAGACGTAATTATGCGCCTGGGGAGAAAATAAAATCAGGTGTAGATGATTTTTGTTTTATTTTTTCCCGCGATAAGAAAGATGGTGGTGATTATGGGTATGTGGAAAAGCCGATTAATCTTGTAGTTAAAAAAAGGCTCCTTCACTCTATTGCCAAGGGGGTGTATCTTATTTCTGAAGATGGAGTTGGTGTCATTAAAGATGATTTCATTCTTGAGCGTCAGGGTTTCCGTATTTATGAGAAGCGAATGAAAGAACCTAACTCATAGGTTCAATGTGAATAGTGTTTGTCTTGGGATGACGTTTGTTGGATGATAACCATACCGATACGATGAGGGATTTCTGTGACTAGGGCGTTGCCCATGCAGAAGGCTCGGTGGCCGTCGGTCATGCCGTCGTTGGTCCAGCCTTTGGGGAACATCTGGAGCTGGTCCAGTTCGTCAGGGACAAGGCGGCGAAGGTGCCCATCCTGTTCGACCACGTGCTTGGTGCGGCTGGCTCCGGCTCCGCCTTCTCCGGTCAGGATGGTGCGGCTGGGAGCGGAGGGCGAGTCCGGGAAAGCGACCGGGCCTTCGGAATACGTGTACGTGTATCCGGCTGCGGTAGTTCTTTCCTCGCGCTTTCCTCCCTTGAGATACTGCCATGACGGCAGCTTGGCGTCGTCGATCCAGAACTGTTCGGGCACCTCTGAAGCGGGAACGAGCACATCGCCGAGCGTCTTGTGCGGTCCGTCATATACGGCGTCAACGCGCATGGTCAGCACGTGGCCGTCAATCATGACACCCGCATTGCGGAACACGCTGACCTTATCGCCCTTGCCGAAGCTCTGGGTGATTTCATAGGGGTCTTCACCGATGTCGAAGCTGGCGGGCTCTTTCTCCTTCACGCTGCGGATGATGGGGAACGCCTGTGCCATGACTCCGGTCGACAACAGTTGGGTTTCCGGCTCATCCCATGAACCATTGTGCTCGGCGTAGATGTATACCCTGCGGCGTCGTTGGGGCATGCCGTACTCGGCCGCGTTCACGACGTGCCATTCGGCGTTGTATCCCAAGCGGTTAAGGCAAGAGAGAATAATCGCGAAATCGCGACCGCGTTGGCTGGCGGGGGACTTCAGCAACCGGTCCACGTTCTCCAGTAGCACGTACTTGGGGTGACGCATCTCCAAAAGCCGGTTGATGCTCCACCACAACACGCCCTTACGTCCCTCGATGCCGGCCGCAAGAGCCAAAGGCTTGGCGACGCTGTAATCCTGGCAAGGGAAGCCTCCGACGAGCATGTCGAAATCGGGAATGGTGCGTTCGCCGGCCTCGACCTCATCCAGTACCTTGGCGATGTCTTCGTTCACGCAGGAACCTTCGCCGAAGCGCTTCTCATAGCAGCGCCAAGCGAACTGCTTGGTCTTCTGCCCCATGGGTTCCCACTGGTTGGCCCACACGGTATGGAAAGGCCCGGCGGGCTTCATGTAGAAATCGTCTCCGGGATTGCCGTAGCCATCAAGTCCAAGGCGGAACCCGCCCACACCGGCGAAGAGCTCGGCGACTCTAATCTCGTTGGCCACGGCAATCCTTTCGATCCGAACATCCGTTCTATACTCTGGATGGAGTATACAAGAAATTGACTCCGAGATCAAGTTGGAGTGTCATGCCGTGGGTATGGTCCTGTGCTTCCCGCCAGATGGACAAGAGCGCAGGACCGCAGGGGGAACGCAATCAGGCAAGCATATTGTGGGCATTGATGGCTTTGATGATGTATCGTCTGTCCAGCCAAAACCCCTGCTTGGTGATTGCCTCGCCGCTGGGGAGTATGGTGATATCGGAGGCATTGCCGTTGTCTTTCCCCTTGCTCGTATGTGGGCGTAGGTGAAAGACCTTATTGAAGGTTTGACCTGGTAGTTTGTTTTTGCCGCGGACGCCATAATTGAGCCACGTCTTATGAACAAGCAGCTCATGTACGTATTCCCATGCCGGCTTGATGTACTGCTCGACATCTTCCGCCGGCATGTTCCAGAGGAATCCTCCGCGGAATACATCCTTGGATTTATCATGGCCGGCTTGGTGGGGAACGGGCGATTGGGAGACTGCAATGAGAAGTCGGTTCGTCTCGAAGAATTCCTTCAGGAAAGAATCGTCCCAACCGATGTCGGGGTCCGCCCACTGCTGCCACTGCGCATCCGTCAATGCTTTGAACGGCATGCTCTCCTTGGGCAGTCCATTCGGATACACGGTCGCGGTTTTTACCATGCTGACGTTGGCCTTGTAGAACTCCTCGGTCTTGAGGATGTTGCTTTTCTTGATGCTGAGCATCGCACGCGCAATGTTTGCATTGTACTGTTTTGCAGTCGGCTGGATTGCGAGCCCGAGTTCGGCTGCGATATCCCCGGCGGTTTTACCGATATATGGCGCGAACCGGTCTTGAAGATATCCGTTGAGGCTCTGATGCTCGGTCAAAGGCAGCTGCTGCAACTCCGAGGGCTGTGCCAGTAGTTGCCGGGCGATGGCGGTCATGTACGACGTTTTGAAGCTGAAGGCACGCTGCTTGGCGCGGATGGTAGGCGTGTCCGCACCTTCCGGCGCCGGTGCGTCCCGCAGCTGCTTCGAGTTTGCGCCTTTGGTGCATGCCGCCAGATAATTGGTGTCCGATTCACTGAGCTGATCGGCATGGCCACTGGCGACCTTCGCGCGAATGGTCTCCCAATCTTCCTTAATGGTCTCCAAATCGTTTGTCTGATATCGGAGAAGATAAGAGGCCAAGACCTTGCAGTCGATGCGTAGCTCCCGCTGCTTATCGGCGCGGTCGTCGTAGTAATAGACCAGAATGATGTTCTTCGCCTTGTCCCACATCTTCGATGACTCGAAGTCGACCTCACTGGCGAGGGCCATGTAGTTGATGATATCGATGACGAGGCGTTCCTTCGCCGAGGTCTCTTTGCTCTTCTTGATGTGCTTGAGCGGAGTCACCTTCAGCTCATAGCTGGTGTCTCCGATGCGGATATCGGGTTCGGCATCGGAATTGATGGCGTAGCCCAGAACGGATTCCTCGATGATCTGACCGAGAGAGCCTTTGTTCCCGCCTTTCAACGCCCTGCCGGTCTTATCGAGTTCGCGGAATGTCTTGTCTTTCGCCGACAACAACGAAGTCATCACTTCGTCAAGACTCGAATATTCACGTGTCTCGTTGAAATCCGATGCGGCATCATTCATGGTCGTCCCCAATCCCTTGGCTCCTTTGCGGTCAACCCATTGTATGCCCGGTGGGGCGCTGGTGGGGTATTTCGTCAGGAACCATCATGGACTGTCGCTAAAGACCCCTAATCCGCCCTGACCGCCAGCATCTTGGCGAGTCTGTCGGCCATGGCGCTGGTCTCACGCAAGCCGTCGCGGACCGTGCACATGCGGTGGTAGGCGGTGTCGATATCCACACCGTCGTTCAGCATGCCGGTCACAACGGCCGTCGGATCCATCACGTCGTCCGCGATGCGGTGCGTCTCGCGGGCGACATCGTCAAGCGTTTCGGCGCGGAACGACCACTCGCGGCCGGACGGCTCGCCGTCCACGGTTGCGCCGTCGCGTACGGACGGCGTCAGGCTACCGTTGTGTTGGTCTACTCCACCAATTCGTGTAGCTGCCGCACACTGATGACCCGCCCATGCCGTGTCATGAACGAATCATCACCGCCGTAGACCAGCACTTTTTGATTGGCATCACATCCCATCAATTCTCCTAGGGAATCCAACGTGGCGAACGCGTGGGGATCATAAGTGGAGGATGCCTTGATTTCCACGAGATACCGTATACGCCCCGCCTTTTCGACAATCAGGTCGGCTTCCTTCTGGTTGGAGTCGCGCCAATAGTAGACGTGTGGTGTCTTGCCGCGCGAGTAGTACTCCTTGACGATTTCCGAAACGACCATGTTCTCGAATAGATGCCCACGGAATGCATTGTTCGAGCGCAGGTCATCCACACTTTCCAACCCCAACAGGTGCGCGGCCAGGCCGGAATCGTAGAAGTACAGTTTCGGCGTCTTTGTCAGACGCTTGCCGAAGTTGCGGTAATACGGTTGCAGGCGGAATGTAACGAAACTCGCTTCGAGAATCGACATCCAATCACTGGAGGTGTTCGTACTGATACGGGCATCGGTGGCGAGGGAGCTGTCGGAGGTGAGTTCCCCGATGCGGTAAGCGCACAATCCGAGGAATCGCCTGAAATCGGCGAGCTTGCGCACTCCCAGTTCACCGCGCACATCACGTTCCACATAAGTGCTGACATAGGTGTCGAAGAAGCGGTTCGGAGACAGGCGGCTGGAGTATAGACGGGGGTATCCACCTCGGAGCAGCCATTCGTCGAGATTGCCGGGCTGAAGCCCTGCCTTCACGATTTCGGAATAGGTCAAAGGAAGCAGATATGTGAGCCCCACTCGTCCGGCCAGTGATTGCGAGATGGACTTCAGCAGCAAGAAGTTCTGGGAACCGGTGAGGATGAACTGCCCCGGTTCGTTGGTGGCATCGACGATGCCTTGGAGATACGAGAACAGCTCGGGAACGCGTTGTGCTTCATCAATGATCGTGTGCTTCGGGTACATGGTGAAGAACAGGCGCGGATCGTCCTCGGCGAGATGCCGAGTGTCCGTATCTTCCAGGCTGACGTATCGGAATTCCGGATGTAGCTCTCTTGCCAGCGTGGTCTTGCCGCTTTGCCTTGGGCCTGTGATGGAAACCACGGGGAATCCGGCGAGCAGTTCGTCGATCTCCGTGGCCAATGTCCTAGGTATCATTATCTTCCCGTCATCTCAACGATTATCGACTCCTACTGAGAGTTTAACATAACCTCTACTGACAGTTTGGCATAGGTCCTACTGATAATTTGGCATAAGGTCTACTGAGAATTTGACATGGAATCGTGGCTGGTTGCTTCGCTCGCATGGCGTGGGTGTCGCGGGAGGTGCCGTCGATGCGCCGAGCTTCTACTTTTACTAGCGTACTAGTAAAAGTAGAAGATGCTGCTAGACTTTTACTAGTACACTAGTAAAAGTCGGAAGTCGAGGATGAGTCAGATGAAACAGCGACAAGAGTTGAAAACCCGCCCCGCGTATCTCGACAAACTGCTCGCCGTCAAAGACAACGGGCTCATCAAAGTCATCACCGGCATGCGTCGATGCGGCAAATCATCGCTGCTCGCACTCCTTGCACAACGGCTCGTCGACGACGGCATCCCCGAGGACCATATCATCACCATCAATCTCGAATCATTCCAATACCACGCCTACAGTGCGGACCGGCTGTACCGCCGCATCGACGAACTCACGCAAGGCGACGGACGCCACTATCTCCTCCTCGACGAAGTACAACTCGTCGACGGCTGGGAACAGGCAGTCAACGCGCTACGCGTCGACAAAGACATCGACATCTACCTGACCGGATCGAACGCTCACCTGCTCTCCAGCCAACTCGCCACATTGCTGTCCGGACGCCACGTCGAAATCCGTGTATTCCCGCTGTCGTTCCGCGAATTCCTGAACTACGCTGGCATCGACGATTCCCCGGCGGCCCGTACCGCCGCATTCGAACGGTACACGCGATACGGCGGACTGCCACCCGTCGTCGACCAAGGAACGAACCAGATGCTCGCGCACACCGTCCTAAGCGGCATCTACGACACCATCCTCATGCGCGACATCGCACAATACCTGCAGATTCGCAACCCCATGGTGTTCAACGACGTGACACGATACCTCGCCGACACCGCCGGCTCACCCGTATCCATCAGCAACATCGAGCACCGGCTCAAAAGCGCGCACAGGCCCACCGCCAACGAAACCATCGAACGATACATCTCCGGATTGCTGGACGCCTTCCTGTTCTACCGTGCGCAACGCATCAACGTGAAAGGCGGCGGCTACCTGCAAGGATTGAGCAAATACTACCCAGCCGACCTCGGCATCCGGAACATGCTGCTCGGATACCCCGCTGGAGACTTCGGCTTCCTGCTCGAAAACGTCGTGCACAACGAGCTGCGCACCCGCGGATACGACGTGCAGGTCGGCAAGATGGACAATCTCGAAATCGACTTCGTCGCCACGCGCATCGGCGACGATCTCGCCCAGGAACGGCTGTTCATCCAAGTAAGTGCCAGCATCCTCGACGCGCATACGCGGGCGCGGGAACTCGAGCCGCTCCAGCGGCTGCGTCGGCTTGGGGTTGGTGGTGCTGACGGTGTTGGTGCTGGTGGCGTTGGTGTTGGCGGCGGCGTTGGTGTTGGCGGCGGGCGGCGTATCGTGCTTACGCTGGACACATTCGGGCTGGGGACGACGGACGACGGCATCGCAATCGTCAACGCACTCGACTGGCTGCTCGAACGGTAGCCGGCTGGCCTCTTGCTGGTCGAACATGAGGGATGTCGGAATTAGTTGGTGGCGCTGCGAGAATTGTAGGCTTCGGCGACGCTGTCGGTGGGGCTGGCGTTGGTGGGGCTGGTGTTGCCGGTAGCGGGGCTGGTGTTGGTGGTGGCGGGGCTGGCGTTGCCAGTGGTGGAGCTGACCGCGCTGGCGTCGGGAGTGGCGCTGGCGGTGTCTCCGCTGCCGTTGCTGCTGCCGACGACGATTTCGTCGTAGAGGCGGATGAGACGCTCCTCGCGCTTGGACTTCACAAGCTCGCACTCCCACACGTCGATCACGCGCCAGCCGGCCGCCCGGAGTTCAGCATGCTGGCGACGGTCGCGCTCGCGATTGCGCAGCAGCTTCGCCGTCCAGAACTCCACGTTCGACTTCGGCGTGCTATGCCGCGAACACCCCTCATGCGCATGCCAGAAGCACCCGTTCACAAACACGATCGTGCGCCACTTCGGCAACACCACGTCCGGATGGCCGGGGTAGCGTTTGTCGTTCTTGCGGAATCGCAGACCACGGCGGAACAGGTAGCTGCGCACCAGCACCTCGATCGACGTGTCCTTGCCACGGATATGCGACATCGTGTACGACCGGGTGCCGTGCGCATACTTCTCCGGTTGTTTCGGTTGTTTCGCACGCTTTGACCGTTCCGGTTTCTTCGGGGGTTTCGCGTTCTGCGCGTTCTGCTGGGTCTTCGCAGTCACCGTCACCACGGAATCTGAGCCTCGTCGCCCGAGAACGGATCATTCCCCGAAACCGATGCCGCTCCTGCGTCCCATCCGTTTGCGCGGGGATCATCATGGATGCCGGAAGGTGAGGGGGCGCTGGGTGCGGGTGTGGGGGTGGCGGTACCGGTGCCGGTGGGGTACGCGGGGGTGACGCTCGGGGCTGCCGTGGCGGCGCCGGCGGCTGTGGGGGCTGTGGCTGTGGAGACTGTGGCCGCAGGGGCTGGGGTGCTGCCGCGCGTCATCGCGTCGTGGGTGAGCTCGTTCAGGAACTCATCGACGTCGGCAACGTCGTACCCCTCCTTGAAACGCACCGTGTGGAACGTCTGCGCATCAAGCTCGGCCGCGGTCATCGGCCGGCCTGCCTTCATGCGGTCGACGACCTGGTCAAGGAAGTCGTCGATTTCGTCCACGTCGTAGCCTTCCTTGAACCGTACTGTCTGGAACGTCTTGTTGCGGATGTCGTCCACGCTGACCATCGTCGTTCTCCTTGTCTGTTGGGCGCTCTCGTGGAGAGCCGTCGATCCCATATCCAGCCTAGCCCCCGGTAAGCGCTGGGGAGGGGAGCGTCGGCGGGCTTTCGTGAATGGGATGCCGGGGATAGGCAGGCGGCTGGGCTGCGGCTGGCGAAACCTTATAGATCGAGAGGGCGGCTTGCAATAGAGGGCGAGAGGGCGGCTCGCAATAGAGCGAGAGGGCAGCTCGCATGGCCTCGAACGGTCTTGCAAGGGCCGTGGTGGGCGAACCTGTAGAACGAGAGGGCGAACCTGCATGGTTCGCCGCCGGATGTGTATGGTTCGAGGGCGAACCTGTATGGTCTGGGGCGGAATGTGTAGTCTTTGGTGGCGAACGTGTAGGGTGGCTTGCTGAAGAGCGGCCGTTGGTGGACCGTTCGCCTAATCAAAAACCGCGTGATTCCAATGATTGTTGATTGTGGCCGAACCTTCGGGAAGGCTGTCTTCACGGGGTGGGCACGCAGAAACGCCATCAATTCATACAGGTTGCGTGCTGAATCCTACATATTGCATGCTGAACTATACAGATTGCTTGTCAAACCATACAGATGTTGCTCAGAACCATACACATTCCGGCGGAGGGGGCGGTCTGATAGGAGCTTGCTCCCGTCTGTCGAGACGGAATGGGGGTCCGTATCTGGGAATACGGGAAACCACCCTCAGTCCCGCTTCGCGGGACAGCTCCCGCCAGCGGGAGCGAGCGGTGCGTTCGGAACAGATGGAGCAGCGGGGAACCCGTGAGGGACAGCTCCCGCCAGCGGGAGCGAGGCGATGCTGCGAGGGCGTGCGCCCTGAGTGGAAACCATTCGCTCCCGCCAGCGGGGAGCGAGGCGATGCTGTTCAGGTCGGGTTGCGGCCGCGGCTTGTTGGAGAGACGGCTTCCGCCAATGCTGTCGGCATCGGCAGGGGAGCGAGCGGGGCATGCCAAGGCGGCCACGTATGCGGCGGTCCGGCCCCCCTCCGGATTGCCCCATGCATGGCCGTCGTAGCGTGCTATATCGCCGGCGTCACATGGTTTCGCGCATGTTGAGATAGGCGGCGATGTCCCCCGGCATTACGGCACGGTCGGCGTAGATGCGACGGGACGCCGCGTCGGCGGTGAAGTCGACGTCACGTCGCACCACGACGAATCCGAGCTTGTCGGCGATCAGGCAGGAAGCGTAGTTACGCGCGAGGGACGCGAGGAAAATAGGCAACGCGGCATCGTAACTCGCGGCGACCTTCTGCGCACTTGCCGCGAGATACGAGCCGTATCCGCGATGCCACAAGCGCGGCGGAATGTAGTAGCGCATGCTCAGGATGTCGCCGGTGCGGCGGATGCCTCCTGCGCCGAGGAATCGGCCGGTGGGGTTGTCGCGCATCACCCAGTAGCCGATGCCCTGATGCGCCCAGTCGTCGAGCCAATATTCCAGCAGCGCGCGTGTCTGGTCGAGGCTGGTGTGGCGGTGATTCGGCGCGTTCCACCAGGTGCGTGGATCGGCGAACAAGGCGTGAAGATCGGCGAGGTCATCCATCGTCGGTGCGGAGAGATGCGGCCCTCGTTTGCGCCCGGTATGTCGTTGGGTGTGTCCTTCGGGGCGTCGGGTGTTCGTGGCGTGCGGTGCCGCGTTTGTGCCGCCGTTGACGGTCGTGGGTCGTCGATGCGTGGATCGGTGAACGGCGCGCCGCGTGGAGTGACGTTCGTCGGCGGAATCGCCGGATCGGTGATTGAAGGTTGTCGTGTCGCTGGCTTCGGAGCCGGTATCGCATGACATGGTATGGAATACTCCTTTCCCCCTTCTTGCCCCCGAAAGTAGGGGGTAAATATGTCGGGCGATACCCCCTATTCACCATGTGGTCGTACTGATGCGTGTATCGATGTGCGGGTTTCCGCGAAACTCGCTTAAACAATGGGATACGACCGTATTTGTGCTCATGTGTTCCCTCGGCAAAGCCGGGGTGCGCAAAGAAGAAAAGGGGGTAGGGGGGGTGGTTCAATAGGGGGGTGATTAGACGGGTGATCAGGCGGGGAGGCTCTGTCGGGCTTTGAAGGTGCAGGGGAGAATCCCGTGCCGGGGATTCTTCGCATGGCGTGCCGCTATTCTGGGGATTATGGGCGCATGCGAATCCGGGTGTGCGCCGGAACATGCACCGGACGGACGCCAAGGAGAGCATCATGATTCTCGTCACCACAACACCGTCGGTCGAAGGGTATGCGATCACGAACTATCAGGGCATCGTGTTCGGCGAGGTCGTCGCCGGCGTGAACATGTTCCGGGACATCGGCGCCGGGCTGCGCAACATGTTCGGCGGGCGCAGCAAGGGGTATGAGGAGGAACTGACGAGCGCGCGCAACGAGGCGATCGCCGAGATGCAGCAGCGTGCGGAAGCACTCGGGGCCCATGCCGTCGTCGGCGTGGACATCGACTACGAAGTGCTCGGCACCGACGGCTCCATGCTCATGGTCACCGCCTCCGGCACCGCCGTACAGATCGCACGCGCACGGGTGAAGGGATATTGATGGCTTTCTGGACGGGGGTGGTCGCGTATCGCGGCCACCCTCAGTCATGCTTCGCATGACAGCTCCCGCCGGCGGGAGCGAAATGATCCACGCCACACCGATGACATGCGCGGATAAGACCCACGTTTCTTTACTTAACCCGCATTGCCCGGGCACGTTTGACCATTAGCCTGCAAAGCAAAAGGGCTGGAACCTTTCGGTTCCAGCCCTTTCTTGCTGGTGCGAGTGGGGGGAGTTGAACCCCCACGAGCATACACTCACTGCCACCTGAAGACAGCGCGTCTACCATTCCGCCACACTCGCAGACAAGTGGATAACTTAGCACTGCTCCCGCGCGAGACGCAAATTGAGCGCGTCTTCGGCGTGTCGCGCCGGAATGGTCGCGTTCCGACGCTCCTAAGCGGCGCGCCACTCCACCTCATGCGGAGCGGCACCGGCCGCGAAGTGGTATTTGGCGCAGCCGAGGCCCACGTGCGCGAACAGGCCAGCCAGTGTCTCCGCGGTCACCGACCCATCCTCGTTGAGCGTGAAATGGAACGGCTGCTGGCTGAGCGATGTGGGCGCCGCCATCGCCGCCTCCATGCCGTGGATGAACCAATCCGGCCAGTTCTCGGCCGCAGTGCCGTTCGCCGCGCTCGCCAGCTCCTCGATCGGCTTCGTGCGTCGCCGACCGCCCGGGCGCGCGCCGTGCCCGAACGCGATCACCCACACCACGGATTCGCCTGCATCCAACGTCCACCACGCGTCGGCCGACGGCACGGTCTCCGCGCCGTCCAGCACCGCCCACGACGTCGCCAATCCCAGCTGCACGGCGCGCAGCACGAGCCGTTCGCCGTAGTAGCCGACGCGCTCCTGCAGCGCGGCGGCGGCCGACGAGACCGGCGTGCCGTCCGCGTCCTTGAACGATTGCAGCGTGGTGGGGGAGCTCTCGTCGGCGGTCCTATCGTCGCCTGCGCCATCCGCGCCCGTGCCGGTCTCGCCCGCGCGCCCGATCAGCGCAATCGCGTTATGCACGCCCTTGAACCGGCCGTAGTGCGTTTTCAACCCGAGGAACGCGTCGTCCAGTCCGGCGGCCATCTGAATATGCAGGCCGCTCGCCGCGTTGCACGCGTCGATTTCGGCCTGCAGCGCGGCGAGTGTATCCGCCGCGACCGGTTCGTCCGTGTAGGCGCGGATTGCGTGGCGCGCGTCGATTGCTTCGAGAAGATTCATCGTGATGCCTTTGTGATGATTGGGGTGGGTGATGGATGGGGTGGGGAGCATGGCGTGGGTCGGATGGGTGGCACCCCCTCAGTCCGCTTCGCGGACAGCTCCCCCTCAAGGGGGAGCAAAGATGGAGGCGCCGCGTGACGTGGGATCGGGGGCGGGTGCGCCGCGTGACTTGGGGAGTAGGACGGGGAGCGCCGTGCGTTTCGGGGTGTGTTGTGCGTCTCGGGGTCGTGCCGTGCGTCTCGGGGGCTGGGTCGAGGGTCGGGTCGCGCCTACTTGCCGTAGAAGTGCGCCAGGGATTCGTCGCGGAACTCTTCGAAGTAGCCGCCGTCGATCGAGGCGCGGATGTCGTCGAGCAGTTTCACGAAGAACCGTTCGTTATGGATCGTGGCGAGCGTGAACCCGGTGAATTCGTGCGCGCGCAGCAGATGGTCCACGTAGGCGCGCGAGTAATGCGCGCACGTGTAGCAGTCGCAGCCCTCCTCCAACGGTCCGAAGTCGAACTTGTGCTGCGCGCGCTTGATGTTGTAACGGCCTTGGCGCGTGAAGATCGCGCCGTTGCGGGCGCATCGCGCGGGCGCCACGCAATCGAACGTGTCGCCGCCGTTCTCCACGCACGCGAAGATGTCGTCCACGGACGCGATGCCGAGCACGTGGCGCGGGCGGTTCTCCGGCATCGCGTCGCAGATCCACGCGCACGTCTCGCCGATGATGCGCTTCTCGATCGCGCCGCCGATGCCCACGCCGTCGAAGTCGAGCGAGGCGATCTGCTCGGCCGCGTGCCGGCGCAGGTCCTCATAGTTCGCGCCCTGAACCACGCCGTACAGCGCCTGGTACGGCTTGCCGAGACGCGCTTCGGTGAGCCGCTGGTGCTCGGCCACGCAGCGCTGCGCCCAACGGTACGTGCGCTCCACCGACTCCTCCTGGTAGGAGCGCGTGTTCATCAGCGTGGTGAGCTCGTCGAACGCGAACATGATGTCGGCGCCGATCTTGTGCTGGATGCCCATCGAAATCTCGGCGGAGAACCGGTGCTCGTCGCCGTTGAGCGGCGATTTGAACGTGACGCCGTCCTCGTCCACCCAGGCGAGACGCTCCTTGCCTTCCGCGATGATGTCGTCCGATTTCATGCCGGTCACGTCCATCGCGAGCGTCTTCTTGAAGCCGACACCCAGCGACATGACCTGGAATCCGCCGGAATCGGTGAACGTCGGACCATGCCAGTTCATGAACTTCGCGAGGCCGCCGGCCGCGTCGAGCACGTCCTCGCCGGGGCGCTCGAACAGGTGGAACGCGTTGGCGAGCAGGCATTGCGCGCCGAGGTCCCGCATCGATTCGGGCAGGACCGCCTTCATCGCGGCCTGCGTGCCCACCGGCACGAACGCGGGCGTGTGGATGTCGCCGTGCGGCGTGTGGATGATGCCGGTGCGGCCGTAGCGTGCGCCGCCCTTGCCTTTGCCGTCGGCCGCGTCGGGCAGGCGGGTGATGGTCTCGAATGAGAACGCAGCGCGGTCGCCGGGTTTGCCGGGGGCGGCTCCGCGCGGGTGCTCGTTGAGGTCGGCCGCGGCGGGGGCGTGCGTGTTCGCCGTGGCGTCGGCTGTGGTGTTCGTGGGGTTGTCGGTCATAGCTTCACTTTAGGCGGACAAGCGGATTGCAGGGAGATCGTGGACGGGCGTATGCGGGAAGTCGGGAGAAGATTCACTCGGCACTTCCAACGAACATTCAGGAAACTTACAGAGCCACTGCCTTTACTCTTAGATAGCAATACGAACCGGCGGCGGGATTGCTGAAGTGCAGACCGTACAGACAACCGTACAGGCAATGGATGATGATGCCGCCGTTCCTATGAAGGAGCAGACGATTATGGCTGATGAGCAGAACAGCTGGAACCCACAGGGCGACCCAGAACGCGCAGCCGCAGGGCGGTCAGACCCCGGCCGCGCAGCCGCAGACGCCGCAGAATCCGCAATACGAGTATGGTGCCCCCGCTGCCGGCGCCCCCGCCCCCGGAGCCCCTGCCGCGAACGAGCAGCCCACCGAAACCATCGACCCGGCGGCCGTGCAGGGCGCGCAGGCCGCCGCCGCATCCGGCGCGGCCCCCACCCAGACGTTCCCGACCGCGCCCGTGGCACCGGTCTCCGCCGCCCCGGCCACCGCGTCGGGCACTCCCGAGGTCGCTCCCGACTACGCCGCGGCGAAGGGCGAGCAGACCGTGGTCTCCGCCGCCCCGGCCGCGCCGACGACCTCGATTCCCACGTCCCAGCCCGCGTACGGCCAGTACCGTCCGGCCCCCGAATACGGCGCCTACGGTCCGGTTCCCACGCAGCCCGGTGAGCCCGTCAACCCGGCCGCCGGTGCGCAGGGCGCACAAGGCGAGCAAGGCGGCGCGCAGCCCGCGCAGGACCGCAACCCGTACGCCGGTATGACCGGCGCCTCCACCAACCCGTTCGCCCCGCAGGGCAACGAGCAGAACGCCGCTACCACCCCGAACAACGGCAACCCGTTCGCCCCGGCCGGCACCGGAACCCCCGGCACCCCGGGCGCCCCCAATGACCCGGCCTTCCAGAACGGCCCGAACCCCAACGCCCGCCCGAAGGCCTCCAACGGCACCGTGCGCGGCGTGGTCATCGGCGTGGTCGCCGCGCTCCTGTCCGCCGGCCTGTGCCTCGGCGTCGGCTACGCGGCCATCACGAGCGGCGCCGTCAAGGTGCCGACCACCAGCTCGCTCGCCAACGTGGATTCCAGCACGTCCGGCTCCGGCTCCGCCACCGCGAAGTCCGGCGAAGCCCCCGACTGGCAGGCCGTCGCCAAAGCGGTCTCCGGCTCCGTGGTCTCCATCCAGACCCAGCTGTCCGACGGCACCGCGCAGGGTTCCGGTGCGATCCTCGACACCAAGGGCCACATCGTGACCAACAACCACGTGATCTCCGGCGCCCAGAAGATCCAGGTGACGCTCTCCAACGGCCAGATGTACTCCGCGCAGGTCGTCGGTACCGACACCACCACCGATCTCGCGGTCATCAAGCTCGACAATCCGCCGAGCGACCTCAAGGCCGTCGAATTCGCCGACTCCGACAAGCTCGCCGTCGGCGAGAACATCATGGCCGTCGGCAACCCGCTCGGCTACGACGACACCGCCACCTCCGGCATCGTCTCCGCGCTCAACCGACCGGTCACGGTGATGGACGACAACAACAACGACATCGTCACCAACGCGGTCCAGATCGACGCGGCCATCAACCCGGGCAACTCGGGCGGCCCGACCTTCAACGCGGCCGGTCAGGTGATCGGCATCAACTCGTCGATCGCCTCCACGTCCAGCTCGTCGTCCTCCAGCACCTCCGGCTCGATCGGCATCGGCTTCGCGATTCCGTCGAACCTCGTCAAGCGCGTCGCCAACGAGATCATCGACAACGGTTCCGTCAAGCACGTGGCGCTCGGCATCACGATCACCTCCTCCACGGTCGAGGCGGACGGCGTGACCCGCGCCGGCGCGAAGATCACCAAGGGCACGTCCGGCTCCGCGGTGGTCTCCGGCTCCCCGGCCGCCAAGGCCGGCCTGAAGGAAGGCGACACGATCGTCGCGTTCAACGGCAACGCGGTCTCCAGCAACGCCTCCCTGCTCGGCTTCGTGCGCGCCGCGGCCCTCGGCGACAAGGCGACGCTCACCATCGTGCGCGACGGCAAGACCATGGACGTCGACGTGACGCTCGACCAGCAGGAGGAGGCCGTCAACGGCACCAACCGCTCCGACACCGGCAGCAACGGTTCCGGCTCCGACGGCTCCGGTTCGGACGGTTCTGACGGTTCCGGCAACGGCGACTCCGGCAACAACGGATTCCCGTTCAACATGTGGTGATCGGCAGCGTCCGGCCCCGGCATTCGCTTCGCGCGAGTGCCGGGGCTTTTCCGTTTCCGGACCGACCGCAAGTGGGGAACGACGTCGCGGTGTGTGCCTATTGACTCCCCCTCAGTCGGCTGCGCCGACAGCTCCCCCTCAAGGGGGCGCAAACAGATACACCGTCACGCCGCCGGCCACGTTGACCGCTCCCCTCAAGGGATCGCACCATGTGTGTGACCTGTCGGCTTTTTGCCTAGATGCGGGAGATGGACGCATCATGCGTGTGGACGCGTCCACGCCGTGGGTTGCGGCGCTCGCGGGCCACTGCTAGAGTGACAGCGCAATAACCGAATATCGATTTTTTACGCCGTGTATCGAGCGATGCATCACGTGGGAGTCGCAGGTTCCGATGATCGGCCATGGCCGATTGGATGACGGGTGCCCATGGCAATCCGTGCGCTTCGGAAATCCGCGACCATTCTCCCGTCCGATGCCCGCCGATGGGTTAACAAGGCGTGACCGCACCAGCCGTGCGTCACGTTTTGCATACCGTCAAGGCCAAGTAAGTGCAAAGCGGCACGCCCGGCCCGTACCAGCGTAAGGAGCATCAGATGAGCCAGCTCTCATCCCCATCCGTCGCCACCGGTTCCGGCGACCAGACCACCTCGTCGGATTCTCGTATCGATTCACAAGCCCACGTCATCCCGGCGGCCTCATCCATCCCATCGGATCATCGCGGTGTCATCCCCGCGATCATCGACCTGTGCCATCGCCTGCCGATGCTGCCGGTCGTCATCTTCTCCGCGATTCCCGTCGCCCTGCTGTGGAACATCCGCCTGTGGAGTGTGATTTCGTGGCCCGCATCATCCGCATCATCCGCGTCGCCCGCATCCCTCGCATCCCTCGCATCCCTCACGTCATCCGCGCTCGCCGCGCTCACCCATCCCTCGCTCGGCCAGTGGATCGTCATCGCGCTCGTCGCGTACACGGTCATCGGCACCGTCATCGGCATGATCGACGACATCCGCCACGGCCAGGTCGGCATCGACCTGCTCGCCGTGCTCGCCATGCTGTCCACGCTCGCCGTGGGGGAGTACTGGGCGTCCTGGGCGGTCGTGCTCATGGTCACGTCCGGCGAGGCGATCGAGGAATACGCGCAGTCGAAGGCGGAACACAGCCTCACCGCACTGCTCGACGCGGCGCCGCGCACCGCGCACGTCGCGAACCTGCCCGGCGTGGGCAGGGGAGTGGACGGAGGCGGCCGCGACGGCGACGGTCGGGAGAACGCCCGCCGCGCCGGTACTTCCGACACCGCCGATGACGCGCCTCGTGCAGCCCGCAACATCGCGCCGATTCGCGACGACGACGGATTCCGTCACGTGACCGCCGCGCACGCCGCCGGGCGGAACGCATCCGGCCGCGGCACCGCCACCCGAGACGCGTCCGGCCGCGGCGTCGAGGCGGAGAATCATACCGCGGACGACGTGTGCGCGCTCACCGGCCGCGACCCGGAAACCTGCGATCCGGCCGTGGCACGCGCCGACGCGCGCGTGCGGCCGGGAGCGGACGCGCGATTCGACACCGTGCCCGTCGACCAGGTGCGACTCGGCGACGTGGTCATCGTGCTGCCCGGCGAAACCGTGCCGGTCGACGGCGAACTGCTGTCCGGTGCGGCCACGCTCGACCTGAGCGCGATCAACGGCGAACCGGTGCCGCGTGAAGTGTACGCGGGCGCGCGCGTCATGTCCGGCGCGGTCAACGGTTCGACGACGCTCGCCATGCGCGCCGTCGAAGTCGCCGCCGACTCGCAATACCAGCGGATTCTCGCGATGGTGAGTCAGGCGCAGGAGTCGCGGCCGGCGGTCGTGCGGACCGCGGACCGGCTCGCCGTGCCGTTCACGCTGCTCTCGCTGCTCATCGCCGGCGTCGCATGGGCGGTGGCCGGCACGCCGCTGCGATTCGCGCAAGTGCTCGTGCTCGCCACGCCCTGCCCGCTGCTCATCGCCGCGCCGGTCGCGTACATCGCCGGCACGTCGCGCCTCGCCGCCGCCGGCGTGCTCATCAAGACGCAGGACGTGATCGAACAGTTGGGACGCGTCACGCAGGTGTTCTTCGACAAGACCGGCACATTGACCGTCAAACAGCCGCAGGTCGTACGCGTGGAGATGGTGGATGATGATGGTGTCGCGGATTCTGCGGGTGTGGGCGGTTCGAATGTCGGTTCCGGTGATTCGGATGTCGATGGCGGTGGCTTGGGCGCCGGGGCGATTGGCTCAGTTGCCGATTCGGGTACCGGTGCAGGTGGCTCGCGCGCGCCGAAGCTCGACGAGGACCATGTGCTCATGTTCGCGGGCGTGGTCGAAAGCTATTCGGTGCACGTGCTCGCCAAAGGCATCGCGGCGGCCGGGCGCAAGGCGCTCGGGCGGCTGCATGCGCGGTATGCGGCCGGGCGGCGCGAATGTCCGGAGAATGAGGCGGGGGCCGTTGCGGGCGGCGTCGCGGCGAGCGACAGCGTGGCGGGTGCCGGCCATGGCAGATACGGGCGTGACTATCCGGTCGTGACGAACGTGAAGGAGGAGTCCGGCAAGGGGATCTCCGCCGAAGTCAACGGGCATGCGGTGCGCGTCGGGCGACTCGCATTCGCGGCCGCGGGCGAGGACGGGTTCGTGATGACGACCACCCCCAGTCGGCCTGCGGCCGACAGCCCCCGCCAGCGGGGGTGGGATGAGATAGGGCGTGCGCGCCCCATGGGACCCTTCCAAGGAGACGGCCCTCGCCAGCGGGGGCGGGATGAGATAAGGCGTGCACATCCCATGGGGTCCTTCCAAGGAGACGGCTCCCGCCAGCGGGGGCGGGGTGAGATGGCTGTCCCCGCTGGCGGGGACCGGCGAGCCGTGCGAGCCGAGGGGTGGTCTGCCTCCGGCCCCCTCACTCCGCTCCGCGGACAGCTCCCCCTGGAAGGGGACGCAAAGGACGCGGTGACCGCGGTGCCGGTGTCGGGAATGCAGTCCGCTCAACGGGGTGCAAAGAGTGGAGCCCGGTTCGGGATGCTGGCGGCGGACGAGATGGCGTCGTATGTGGCGGTGGACGGGCGGCTGGTCGCGCGCATCGTGCTGCGCGACGTGCCGCGTGCGAACGTGAAATCCGCGCTCGCACGCCTGCACGAACTGGGCGTCGCCAAACTCACGATGCTCACCGGCGACAAGCGGGCCTCCGCCGAAATCATCGCGCGCGAGGTCGGCATCGACGAAGTGCACGCCGAACTGTTCCCGGAGGACAAGGTGGCGGCGGTGCGCGATGCCGCTGGTGGAAACGAGGAACGCGGGAACGGTTTCGCGAAAACCGGCGGGGAAGCGGCCGCCGGTCAAGCCTACGCCGTGCGGGAAGGCGTTGCCGACGGATTCGGGCGGCGGAACGTGGCTGGTCTGTGCAGCCGATTCCGTGCGGCCGCCGCACCTGTCACGATGATGGTGGGGGATGGGGTGAACGATGCTCCGGTGCTGGCAGCCGCGGGCATCGGCGTCGCGATGACCGACGGCACGTCCACCGCCGCCTCCGAATCGGCGCAGGTCGTCGTGATGAACGACGACATCGCCGCCGTGCCGCGCGCCATCGCCATCGCGCGGCGCACGAAGCGCGTGATGCTCCAGGCCGTGGTCGTGGGACTTGCGCTCGCCGTCATCGGCATGGTCGCGGCCGCGTTCGATTTGATTCCGGTGGTCGTCGGCGCGTTCCTGCAGGAGGGCATCGACGTGGTGAGCATCCTGTGGGCGCTCACCGCCGTGCTGGACCGGGATTAGCGGCATCCCGGGATCAGCGGCACCGCCGGTTGCGCTGTGTCGGTGACACAGCGTGGTGTGTGGGATTCGGATGGCGGCGGTGCCGGCGGTGCTGGCAGTGCTTTCCGAAGGCGCCTTCACATGGTGCTGTCTCGCTTGGGAGGGGTACTTCGTCGTCTGCGCGCGGAGGTAACTGTCTTACGAGGGGTATCCGGCAAAGGGGATAACGGGTTCGAACGACGTGATAACGCTCTTCGCGCCCGGAATGACCGTGATGAGGCACCCCTCGTAACGCGGATACGTCTCCGGAACGGCCAGAATGCACCCCTCCCAAGCGAGATGCCGTTTCTTAGGTACATGTGCCGTTTCTTAGGTTGCCTTCCTGCGTGTTCACGAACGAAAAAGCCGGTGTTCCCGGGTGGTTCTCCCGGGAACACCGGCCTAAGAAACGCGCGATGTACCTAAGAAGCGGGGTGGCGCAAGACCGCTCACACGGTGATCTCGCCGGCGATGGAACGGGGGATCCACGCGGCGAGATCCTTGCCGGTCAATCCTTGCGAGAGCAGGAACACGATCTTCGCGTAGGCGGCTTCGAGCGTCATGTCGCCCGTGCCGACCGCGCCCGCGCGCGCGATCGCGTCGCCGGCCTCGTAGTGGCCGAGCAGCACGGTCGCCTGCTGGCACTGCGAAGCCACCACGACGGGCACGCCCTCGTCCAGCACCTTCGCGAGCACGTCGGTCAGACCGGGCTCGGTGCACGGCACGTTCCCGACGCCGTACGCGCGAATCAGCACCGCCTCGGGGCGCGGCGTGAGCATGGCGTCGAGGCGCGCGGCCGTGATGCCCGGCGCCATGTCGATCACCGCCACGTCATGCCGCGCGTACGGCAGCGGGTCGTACCAGCCTTCGCCGCGGCCCTCGTAGGACTCCCAGTGCCAGGGCGCGCCGGTCTGCGCGAGCAGTCCGGCCGACGGCGCGTCGAAGCCTTCGAACGCCCACGACGACACCTTGCTCACGCGGTTGCCGGCGATCAGATGATGGCCGAAGAACAGCGAGACGCCGTGCGCCCGGCCGCTGATCACCGCGTTGAGCGCGCCGGTCACGTTGGCCGTGGCGTCGGTCTCGACCATGCCCAGCGGATACTGCGATCCGGTGAACACGATCGGTTTGCCGAAGCCGGTGAGCGCATACGACACCGCGGCCGACGAGTAGCTCATCGTGTCGGTGCCGTGCAGCACGACGAACGCGTCGGCGTCGTTGCGGTGGCTGCGCAGGTCGTCGATGATCGCCTGCCAGCTGTCCGGCGTGGCGCACGACGAGTCGATCAGCGGGTCGAGTTCGGTGTACGAGACCTCGTCGGTGCCGATCTGCGTGCCGTCAAGCAGTCCGTGCAGCCAGCCGAGCATGTCGGCGCCGGGGGCGAGCCCGTGCGGCGAGTTGACCATGCCGATCGTGCCGCCCGTATACGTGATGTGAATGCGCATGATGATTGCCTCCTGTCCGGTCTATTCGGTCCTGTCCGGTCCGTCCGTTCGCGCCGCCCGCTACTTGGCGGCTTCGACCTCGTCCACCGCGTCGGCGTCGAGCATCTCGTCCAGCAGGTTGCCGTCGATACGCCCGCGCACGTAGTACCAGCCGATGATCATGGCGATCACGACGACGACGAACAGGGCCAGCGTCCAGCGGCCGGAGGCGCTCGTCAGGTTCGAGATCACGACGATCGCGAAGAACACCAGCGACACGTAGTTCGTGTACGGGGCGCCCGGCATGCGGTATTCGGGGCGCGTCTCCTCGCCGGCCTTCACCTTCCTGAGGAACGCGAGGTGCGTGACGAGGATGGAGGCCCACGTTCCGGCGATGCCGATGCCGGCCAGGTTCATGATGATGTCGAACGCGTCGGACGGCAGCACCGCGTTGAGCACCACGCCGATCAGGCCCAGCGCGGACGTGATGATGATGCCGCCGTACGGGATGTGGTGCTTGTTCATGCGGGCCGCGAACTTCGGGCCGGAGCCGGCGATGGCCATCGAACGCAGCGTGCGGCCGGTGGCGTACAGGCCGGCGTTCAGCGACGAGAGGGCGGCGGTGAGCACGACCACCTGGATCACGTCGCCCGCGTGCGGGATGCCGATGCCGGAGAAGAACGTGACGAACGGGGATTCGTTCGACGAGTACGCGGTGTACGGCAGCACGAGCGCCATCAGGATCACGGAGCCCACGTAGAACACGAAGATGCGGATGATCATCGAGTTGATGGCCTTCGGCAGCACATCCTTGGCCTCCTGCGCCTCACCGGCCGCGACGCCCACCATCTCGGTGCCGCCGAATGCGAACACGACGCCCAGCGTCAGCGCGAACACGGGCGCGATGCCCATCGGGAAGAAGCCGCCATGCTCGGTGATGTTGGCGATGCCGGCATGCGTGTCGCCGACCGGGGCGCCGGTGACGATCGCCCAGATCGCGATGACCATGAACGCGATGATCGTGAACACCTTGATCGCGGCGAACCAGAACTCGGCCTCGCCGAACATCTTCACGCTCATCATGTTGAGCACGAACACGAGGGCCAGCGCGCCGAGCGCGAGCAGCCACTGCGGCACGTCGGCGAACGCCTTCCAGTAGTGGAAGTACACGGCGACGGCGGTGATGTCGGCCATGACGGTGGTGGACCAGTCGAGGAAGAACATCCAGCCGGTGATGTACGCGCCCTTCTCGCCCAGGAACTCGCGGGCGTAGGAGACGAACGCGCCCGACGACGGGCGGCGGATCGCCAGCTCGCCCAGCGCGCGCACCATCAGGAACGCGAAGATGCCGCAGATCGCGTAGGCGATGGTCAGGCCGGCACCGCCCTGCGCGAGACGGCCGCCCGCGCCGAGGAACAGGCCGGTGCCGATCGAGCCGCCGATGGCGATCATCTGGATGTGGCGGGGCTTGAGCTCCTTCGCGTAGCCGGCGTCGCCCTTATCGCGCACGACGGTGTTGGATTCCGTGCCGGTCTCCTTGATCGACTTCTTGCCGGCACTCGCGGGTGCGGGCTCCGACGTTGTCGTCTTCTCTCTCTCACTCATGATTCTGTCCTTTGTGTCGGTGGATGCTCCGATATCGCGGCATCATGGCGCGCGATCGGGAAACATGATATGACGCTTGATGACCATTCAGGTGAACGGATTCCGTCATTTCTTAGGTACATTCCCCACTTCTTAGGTAGGTCTTCGGTGAAGACCTGCACGGGGCTTCGGGATTTCGGGGCGGTTGTTCGCGGGACACCTACCTAAGAAACGCACGATGTACCTAAGAAGTGCGTGGGGTGCGGTCTTGGGAGTGTGCGGGCCGGCTCCGGGAACGCACGGGGCGGCCCTGGGGTGCGTACGGAACGACGTACGGGTCGCGGGAATGTGCGGAATGTGCGAAAACACACGGAAATACGCGGAAAACGGGGGTACCGCGATTCGGTGGCTTGCGATAACCTGTTACGCGTGACTGAATCTTCGAATACTGCAAACGAACTCCGCATCGCCGTGATCGGCGCGGGCCCCGCCGGCGTCTACTCCTCCGACATCTTCCTGCGCCAGCTCAAGAAGCTCGGCGAGGAGCTGGGCCTCGGCACCAAGGCCCGCATCGACCTGTTCGAGAAGCTGCCCGTGCCGTTCGGCCTGGTCCGCTACGGCGTGGCCCCCGACCACCCGTCCATCAAGTTCATCGCCTCCGCGCTCGAGAAGACGCTCGACAACCCGGACATCCACCTCTACTGCGACGTGGAGTTCGGCAAGGACGTCACCCTCGACGACCTGCTCGCCCGCTACGACGCCGTGCTGTTCGCCACCGGCGCCGTCAAGGACAAGCCGCTGCGCATCCCCGGCGCCGACCTCGACGGCGTGTACGGCGCCGCCAAGTTCGTCGAATGGTACGACGGCTACCCCACGGGCGCCCGCGAATGGCCGCTCACCGCCGAGAACGTCGCCGTGATCGGCGGCGGCAACGTGGCGATGGACGTCGCGCGCGAGCTCATGCGCAACGCCGACGACCTCAAGGCCAAGACCGACATTCCGGACAACGTCTACGAGGGCATCCAGAACAACAAGGCCAAGGTGCTCCACCTGTTCATCCGCCGCGGCGTCGCCCAGGCGAAGTTCAGCGTGCAGGAGCTGCGCGAGATGGAGAAGCTGCCCGGCGTGCAGCTCATCATCAACGAGGACGACTTCGAACTGGACGACGACACCATCGAGGTCGCCGGCAAGGACAAGCTCACCCGCCAGATGGTCGAGGAGCTGTTCGCCATCCGCGAGATGGCCGAAGACATGGAGGACGACGGCGACGTCGACTACGAGGGCAACCCGGCCGACCGCAAGTACTACGTCCACTTCAACTCCGCGCCCACCGAGATCGTCGGCGAGGACGGCAAGGTGAAGGCCATCCGCGTCGAGCGCACCGAGACCGGCGCCGACGGCGTGATGCACCGCACCGGCGAGTTCACCGACTACCCGGTCGAGGCCGTCTACCACGCGATCGGCTACCAGCCGGCCGAAGCCCCCGGCATCGCCTACGACAGCCACGGTGCCCACCTCGCCAACGCGAACGGCGACGGCCGCATCACCGCTGAAGCCGAGGGCGGCGAAGTGCGCGAGCGCCTCTACGCCACCGGTTGGGCCAAGCGCGGCCCGGTCGGCCTGATCGGTTCGACCAAGTCCGACGCGCTCGCCATCGTCACCAACATGCTCGAGGATCTCGCCAAGGCCGCCGAGGGTGGCCGCGTGGCCGCTGACCGCGACCCCGAGTCCATCGACCGTCTGCTGGCCGACCGCGGCGTCAAGCCGATCGACTTCGCCGGCTGGAAGAAGGTCGACGCCTTCGAACGCGCCGAGGGTGCGAAGGAAGGCCGCGAGCACAAGAAGGTCATCGAGCCCGCCCAGATGCGCGAGCTTGCCCACGCCGAGTGATTGCGCGGCCCGTTTCACATCGTGTTTCACGTGACACGATGTGAAACCGCGTGAAACATCCGCGTCCCCGCGTCCCCGTGACGCGTCGCGTCGCATATCGCTCCGAAGCCGCGATCGGCGGTGGTTTCGCACGATGATTCGTGTGAAACCCCGCCAATCGCGGCTTCGTCATATTCTCGTATACAGGTTCCTCAAACGGTTCGATAGTCCGTCCCCACGCCCGTCGCCCGTTTGCGCATCGGGAAGGTGGTCATCATGAAGCAGTCGCGTTCCGCCGGCTCTCCGCGGGGGAGCAGGTCGGGCGGCGCCCGCTCGCCGCGCGGCGGCCGCAACGGCCGGACCTCCCTCCCGCAGTCACGCAACTCCGGCAAGACCTCCCTCCCGCAATCGCGCCGCTCCGGCGCGCCCGCTCGCCGCCGCCGCACCACGCAATACCAGCGTGCGTCGAAACGCATGCGCGCCGTCTACCGCCGCCGTCGCATCGTCGTCGGCACCGCCGCGCTCGCCGTCATCTGCTTTGTCGTCGCCGTCGTCGCGCACGTGCCCGGCTGGCTGTCCGACGCGGACGATGCGGTGAGCGCCGCCGCCGGACATCCCACGTTGAGCCGCGCGGCCGCGACCAAGCCGCGCACGCTCACCGTCGCGGAACGCGCGGTGGCGGCGCTCGGCAAACTCGACGGCAAGGCCGACGTCTCCACGGAAGGATTCACGCTTTCCGACGACGACCGTGCGGCCCTCGACCAGGCCGTCGCGACCGTCACGTCCGCCGGATACGGCGTCTCCGTCACGATGGTCGACATGACGACCTACCGCGCGCTCGCCGTGCACGGCGGCGACGCGCGCTACTCCGCCTCCGCGATCAAAGGCCCGTATATCCTCGCGCTCGCGGCGACCGGCACCGTCGACCTCGACGCGGTCGCGCAGTCGTCGGACTCCGATCCGACCGGCGTCGGCGCCGACGGCAAGCCGGTGTCGTCCGGCGACGGCGACGCGACCGGCGCGACGGGCGCCGCGTCCGGCGAGGACGAGTCGGCGATCGCGTCGGACATGACGCTCACCTCGACCGGCGCGGGCGTGAACCAGCTCATCGCGCAGGCGGTCACCGTGTCCGACAACAGCAGTTTCGCCGCGCTCCACCGCACGTACGGGTCCGGCTCGTTCGCCGCGTGGGCGACGCGCGCGCATGTGGGCGCCGACGTGACGAGTGGCGCGTACCTCGACATCTCGTCGACCGACATGGCGCGCATGTGGACGATGGGATACGGCTACCTGTTCCACGGCGATTCGACGCTCGCCGTGCGCGGATCGAAGCCCGTCACGTCCGATGAGGCGCGACAGTGGCTCGCGGGCGAGTTCACCGACACGCTCAACTCCAGCATCCACAACGCGCTGGGCGATTCGGACGGTTACGCCGTGTACACGAAGGCGGGATGGATCGACGACGGCGACTACAAGGCGTTGAATGACGCCGGCATCGTCTCGACCGGTTCCGGCGACTATGTGCTCGCGGTGATGACCGACGCGGTCGGGCAATATGACTTGGTTGCCGGGTTGGTCTCGGCGTTGGATGGGGTCCATTCGTCCGCGATGGCGAAGTAAGTGCTGTCGGCGGAGCCGGCTGGGGGAGAGGTTGCGGGGCGAGGGGTGTGTTTCACGTGAAACATCGCTTGGCGGACCGGTGTCGCGTTGGGTCGGCGGCTGCGTTTGTGGCGGCACCGGCGTGCTGACGGCGCGTCCGGGCGATGTCCAGCGAAATTTCAGATACCCCCGATAGCGTGAACCACATGGACGGCAAAATGCGTGTGCACGGCCATTGCAATGGCCTGAAGACGACCCTGCTTTTCGGGTTGATGTGGGGCGTCGTCATGCTGGTCTGGTGGGCCACGGGCGGCAGTCGAGGAACCCTCGGCATCTTCATTCTCATCGGCCTCGGCTCCACGTTCTTCTCCTACTGGTTCTCCGACAAGCTCGCCATCGCGTCGATGGGGGCGCAGGAGGTCAGCGAGGCGGAGGCGCCCACGCTGTACAAGATCGTCCGCGAACTGTCCGCGAAGGCCGGCAAACCGATGCCGCGCATCTACGTCGCGCCGACGATGAGCCCGAACGCGTTCGCCACCGGGCGCAACGAACGCCACGCCGCCGTCTGCTGCACGCAGGGCATCCTCAGGATCCTCAACGAACGCGAGATCCGCGGCGTGCTCGGCCACGAGCTGATGCACGTATACAACCGCGACATCCTCACCTCGGCGGTCGCCTCCGCGATGGCGACCGTCATCACGTATCTCGGCTATTCGCTCATGTACTTCGGCGGCGGCACGTCGCGCGACGACCGCGACAACGCGTCCGGCGGGCTCGGCCTGATCGGCGTGCTGCTCAGCGCGATCCTCGCGCCGATCGCCGCGTCGCTGCTGCAGCTGGCGATCTCCCGCACGCGCGAATACGACGCGGACGAGGACGGCAGCATGCTCACCGGCGACCCGGAGGCGCTCGCCTCCGCGCTCAACAAGATCTCGTACGGCGCGCAGACCACGCCGATGCGCAAGACCGCCGGCACGCAGTCCGTCTCCGCGATGATGATCGCCAACCCGTTCTCCGCCGCCGGATTCTCGAAGCTGTTCTCCACCCACCCGCCGACCGAGGACCGCATCAAGCGCCTCATGCAGATGGCCCAGGAGATGCGCGCCGCCCAGGTGTATGGCGGCGGTGCCGGGGCCGGCGGGTTCGGTGGGCCCGCGCAGGTGCGCTGGTAGGTTCGTGCATCGCGCCGGCGGCCTTACTTCGAATCGCGCCTCGCGTTGTGCCGGCGGGGATGCGCCGAATCATGCCTCCGTCTTGCGCCGGCGATTGCCCACCCGGCGCAAACACCCGTTTTTTGCTGTCTACAGCGTCAAATGGGGGTGCGGGGGCGTTGAATCGGGTGTTTGGCGCTGTACATCGGAGATAACGGGTGTTTGAGCCGGGGGTTGACGACGCCGGGGGCGTGGCTCCTTGGCCGTAGGGATGGTGGAGTTGCCGTCTGTTGCAGTGGGGCGCGTCGTCACGGTGATCGGTTGAGTCGGGAAAACGTTGGAATCATTGGAGACACGCCGTATGAAGGCCACTAAGTTTATTCGTTTGACAAACATTGTTCAACCATTTAACATATTGAATCGTCAATCGGAAACGGATGGCGGCGCACAGCGATGGGACGCCACGCGGATCCGACGAAGAACGCAGTGAACACGAACATCAAAGGAGACTGCAATGGGTCTGTGGGATATCGACAAGATCGAGTACGTCGGTCGCAAGGGCGGCGCCAAGGAAGGCCTCGGCTTCCGCTACTACGACGCCGACAAGGTCGTCGCCGGCAAGAAGATGAAGGACTGGCTGCGCTTCGCGGTCGCCTACTGGCACACCTTCGACCAGCGCCTCGTCGACCCGTTCGGCGACGGCACCGCCGAGCGCCCGTACGACAAGTACACCAACCCGATGGATCTGGCCCTCGCCAAGGTCGACTACGCCTTCGAGTTCTACACCAAGCTGGGTGTCGAATACTTCTGCTTCCACGACCGCGACATCGCCCCGGAGGGCGACACCCTGCGCGAGACCAACGCCAACCTGGACAAGGTCGTCGACAAGATCGAGGAGAACATGAAGTCCACCGGCGTCAAGCTGCTGTGGAACACCCAGAACCTCTTCACCAATCCGCGTTTCGTCTCCGGCGCCGCCACCTCGCCGTTCGCCGACATCTTCGCCTACTCGGGCGCCCAGGTCAAGAAGAGCCTCGAAATCGCCAAGCGCCTCGGCGCCGAGAACTACGTGTTCTGGGGCGGCCGTGAAGGCTACGAGAACCTGTGGAACACGCAGATGCACCGCGAGCAGGCCCACATGGCCAAGCTCTTCCACCTCGCCGCCGACTACGCCAAGGAGATCGGCTTCGAGGGCCAGTTCCTCATCGAGCCGAAGCCGAAGGAGCCGACCTCGCACCAGTACGACTTCGACGCCGCCGCCGCGCTCGCCTTCCTCAAGACCTTCGACCTGGACGACGTCTTCAAGCTGAACCTCGAAGGCAACCACGCCAACCTGGCCGGCCACTCCTACCAGCATGAGGTTCGCTTCGCCCGTGAGAACGGCATCCTCGGCTCCCTTGACGCCAACCAGGGCGACAAGCTCATCGGCTGGGACATGGACGAGTTCCCGTCTGACCTGTACGACTGCGTCGCCGTGATGTGGGAGGTCCTCGCCAACGGTTCGATCGGCCCCCACGGCGGTCTGAACTTCGACGCCAAGCCGCGCCGCACCTCCTTCGCCGCCGACGACCTGTTCCGTGCGCACATCGTGGGCATGGACTCCTACGCCGCCGGCCTGCTGGTCGCCGCCAAGATGCATGAGGACCACTACATCGAGGATCTGCAGGCCGATCGCTACAGCTCCTACGAGTCCGGCATCGGCAAGGACATCGAGGACGGCAACGTCACGCTCGCCTCCCTTGAGGAGTACAGCCTCGACAAGACCCAGGCCGAGCTGCGCGCCGCGACCAAGTCCGACCACCTCGAGCAGGTCAAGGCCACCATCAACAACTACATCGTCGACGCGCTGGCCGAGGCGTGAGCCGAAAGCCCAGTGGGCTTTCGGGTAGCCTCGGGCGAGGTTGAGGCGGGAGCCGAAGCCGAGCTGACGTATGGCGCGCGCAGCGCTCCGCAGTTGCGGAACGAGGCGTGAGATTGATTAGCTCCCTCGATCGAGGGAGCCAATCCCATATGGCGGATTGTTCCGTCACCCGCTGTGGCTCCCGCTGGCGGGAGCTGGCCGCCGTAGGCGGTCTGAGGGTGGTTCGGTAACGGACCGCGACCACCCCCAGTCGGCTTCGCCGACAGCCCCCGCCGGCGGGGGCGTGAACATCGGTATCCGGTGGGAGGTCCATCGTGTTGCGACAGCCCCCGCCGCGCGGGGTGGTGGTTCTTCAGCCGCGGGCTTTCGCGTAGGCCTCGTACACGGCCTCGGTGGGCTCGCCGGTCTCCACGCCGTCGATGGTGAGCGGCCACTCCGGCGGTTCGGCCTCGCCGGACAGCACCCATGCGGCCTGGCGGGCCGCGCCGATCGCCACGTACTCGTCGGTGGTCGGACGGGTCACGTCCATGCCGAGGATCGACGGTGCCAGCGTGCGGATCGCCACCGACTTCGCGCCGCCGCCGATCAGCAGGATGCGCTCGATCCGTGCGCCCAGTGAACGGATCAGTTCAAGGCAGTCGCGCTGCGAGCACAGCAGGCCCTCGACGAACGCGCGTGCCAGATTCTCGCGCGTGGTGTTGTGCAGGGTCAGGCCGGTGAGCGATGCGGTGGCGTCGGGGCGGTTCGGCGTGCGCTCGCCGTCGAAGTACGGCACGAGCGTGATACCGCCGGCGCCCGGCTCGGACTTGAACGCGAGTTCGGCCAGCTCGTCATAGTCGACGCCGAGGGCGGCGCGGCCGGCGTCGATGATGCGCGAGCCGTTGATCGTGCAGGCGAGCGGCAGGTAGTGGCCGGTGCAGTCGGCGAAGCCGGAGACTGCGCCGGTCAGGTCGTACACCGGGTTCTCGGCGATGGCGGCGGCCACGCCGGACGTGCCGAGCGAGATCGACACGTCGCCGACGCCCATGCCGAGGCCGAGCGCGGCCATCGCGTTGTCGCCGCCGCCGGGGGCGAGGATGCAGCCGCCGTCGACGTTCTTGCCGGCGATGGCGGGGGAGGCCTTCACGGCGGCCGTCTCGCGCGGGCCGAGCACGGTGGGCAGCACGATGGATGCGGCGTGGGCCTTGGCGGCCTCCTCGCCTTCGGCGGCTGCCAGCACCATCGCGATGAGGTCGCGGCGGTACTCGCCGTGCGCGGCGTCGTAGTAGATGGTGCCGGACGCGTCGGAACGGTCGGTGAACAGCTTGTCGAGGTGCGCGTCCTCGCCTTCCGCGACCGGGCCGTATCCGGCGATGCGCCAGCTCAGCCAGTCGTGCGGCAGGCAGATTGCGGCGATGCGCTTCGCGTTCTCCGGTTCGTTCTCGGCGACCCATGCGACCTTGGTGAGCGTGTAGGAGGCGACCGGCGAGGAGCCGACGGCCTTGACCCAGCGCTGCTTGCCGCGTGCGACGACATCCTCTGGTTCGCCAGCGGTCGCTGCGCCCGCCTTGCCGAGCTTCTCGATGAGCGCGGCGGCCTGCGGGGCGGAGCTGGTGTCGTTCCACAGCATCGCGTCGCGGATCACATTGCCCTGCTTGTCCAGGATCACCATGCCGTGCTGCTGTCCGCCGACGGCCAGCGCGGCCACGTCGTTGAGTCCGCCGGCCTGCGCGGCGGCGGTCTGGAACGCCTCCCACCAGTATTCGGGGTTGACGGACGTGCCGTCCGGGTGCTTGGCCTGTCCGAAACGCACCTGTTCGCCCGTGGCGGCGTCCGTGATGCGGACTTTAGTTGATTGGGTTGATGTATCGACTCCTGCGACCAATGTGCGAGTCATGTTTCCTCCTCGATGAGGGCTGCGCGCAAGGCTTTCGACGCGCCGCACCTAATAAGTTAGACGATTAAACTATACTGTATTCCGGCATGAAGATGCAAGTGAGGTCGCGTCGTACGCCATACGACATGCGACGGCCGGCCGGCATGCGTCGCGCGGCGTCTACTATGAAAGTCTACGTCGCCATACGGCCCGAAGACCAAGACAACAGAGAAGACGAAGACGACAGCACGAAGGGACAGGTACCATGGCCGCTTTGAGGAAGATCAATCAGGACGACCTGCGCAACCACAACCTGTCCGTGACGCTCGACGCGATGCTGTGCGCGAACGACCCGCTGAGCCGCGCCGACCTCGCCAAAGCAACCGGACTCACCAAGGCGACCATGTCGCTGCTCGTCTCGATGCTGCTCGAATCCGGCGTGGTCGAAGAGGGGGAGCCCATCGCCGCCGCATCCTACGGCCGCCCCAGCACACCGCTGCGCATCCACGGCGGCCGCATCGCCGGCATCGGCCTGCAGGTCAACACCGACGGCTACGGCTGCCTCGCGCTCGACATCAACGGCGACACGCTCGGCCGCGAATGGGTGAACGACGACATGACCGACTGCGACCCACAGGACGTGTTCACGAAACTCGACACCATGACGGCATCGCTGGAACAACAACTCGCCCGCCGCGGCTGCACGGTGGCCGGCGCCGGTCTCGCCCTGCCCGGCGTCGTCACCGGCAACCGGCTGACGGTCGCCCGCAACCTCGGCTGGACCGGCCTCGACCTCACGCGCTTCGACGTGGTGCGACGCCTCGACGCCGGCCCCGGCAACGAGGCGAAAATGGCCGCCATCGCGCAGATCCCCGGCTACGCTACCGAACGCGCCGACTTCCTGAACGTCGTCGACCGACGCGACTCCTTCATCTACGTCTCCACCGACGTCGGCATCGGCGGCGCCATCGTGCGCGACGGCGAAGTGGTCCGCGGCTCGCACGGATTCTCCGGCGAGATCGGCCACCTGTCCGTCGCGATGGACGGTCCGCGCTGCACGTGCGGCCGCCGCGGCTGCCTCGAAATGTACGCGGGCCGCCGCGCCATGGTCGAAGCCGCCGGCCTCGCCGACGGCGACCTCGCCACCAAATCGGACGCCGTCAAACGGCTCCTCGACGGCTGGCGCACCGGCGACTCGCAGATCACCGCGGTGATCGACAGGGCCGTCGACGCGCTCGTCTCCGCCATCGCCTCCGCCGTCAACCTCGTCGACGTGGACACCGTGCTGCTCGGCGGCCTGTGGACGCACTTCGGCGACGAACTCACCATCGTGCTCGAAAACCGCCTGCGCGAGGAGATCGTCGGACCGGACGGCATGACGGTACACGTCGCCACGCCACCCGTCGCTGAACACCCCTCGCTGTACGGCGCGGCCGAACGCGGCCTGCGTCGGTTCATCGACGATCCGCTGCGGTTCATCGGCGCGTGAACGGTCGGCGGCGACGGCCGTGCGCCGCCGCATCCATCCGGTAGAATCGCCGGCATGAACAAGCCGATGAATGCGAAGAAGGATGCGTCGGAGACGCCCGCCACGCCCGTATTGGAGATCGCCGTGCAGGACGCGCGCGGCGCCGCCGTCGCCGCGGCCGCCGGCGCGGACCGCGTCGAACTGTGCGCCGCACTCGGCGCGACCGGCGGCCTCACGCCCAGCTACGGCGCGATCCGGCTCTGTGCGGCGGCTGCGGCCGGTGCGTTTGGTGAGTCCGGCGCGTCCAGTGAGTATGGTGCGTCCGGCGATGATCCGAACGACGCCGATGCCGTTCCGCCCCGCATCCCGCTCGGCGTGCAGGCGCTCATCCGCAACCGCGGCGGCGACTTCGTCTACGATGCCGACGACCAGACCATGCAGCTCGCCGACATCGGACCCGCATTGGAGGCCGGCGCGGCGGGCGTCGTCGTCGGCGGACTGCGCGCGGACGGCACGATCGACGAGGACTTCGCGCGACGGCTCATCGATCGCGCGCACGAGGAGGCGGCGCGGCTGGGACGCGCGCACGTCGACGTGACGTTCCACCGCGCGTTCGACATGGTGCCGGCGGCGGCGCGGTGCGAGGCGCTCGAGACGCTGATCGCGCTCGGCTACACGCGCGTGCTCACCTCAGGCGGCGCGGCCAGCGTGCCGGACGGCGTCGACGCGCTCGCCGAACTCGCCGACTGGGCCGGCGGGCGCATCCAGATTATGGCCGGCGGCGGACTGCGCCCGGCCGATTTCGCGCGCGTGGCCGCGACGGGCGTCGACGCGCTGCACCTGTCCGCCAAGACGGTGGTGCGGTCCGCCGGAGGGCCGGGAGGCGGCGGCGACAGCGCCTACGAGCGCACCGATTCGGCGCAGGTGGCCGCGGCCGTGCGGGCGGTGCGGAGCGTGCGGGGTGCTGACTGCCTGTGAAGGCGCGGGGTGCTCGGGCTGTCGGGGCGTGAGGCACGGTGCGGGGTGTGCGGTGTGCTGGCCGCCCGTGAGGATTCGGGTTGTTCGGGCTTCCAGGGCGTGAGGCGTGAGACGCGGTGTGAGGCGTGAGGTGCGGGGTGAGGTGTGAGGTGCGGGGTGAGGTGTGAGGTGCGGGGTGAGGTGTGAGGTGCGGGGTGTGCCCGCGTAGTGAGACGGCGGGGCGTCACGTCCCGGACCGTGTTTAGACTGGGGGCTCGCGTCCAAAAGACGCACCCTTGCGGATGTAGTTCATCGGTAGAACGAAAGCTTCCCAAGCTTTAAAGGCGGGTTCGACTCCCGTCATCCGCTCCAATCAAGAACCGTTGGACAACCAACGGTTCTTTTGCTTTTTCAAGGATTGTCCGGGCTCTCGTGAGAACACGGTGAGGACGATTTGTGTTGAGCCCCGCGCATATGTCATAGGGATGTCACAGCTGTATCGAGACCGCTTCCGTTGTCGTGGTCTACGGGAACCGTTGCGATGCTTTGGTGGTTGCAGGGATTCGTAGGGGGATGGGCGCCGGTCCCACCGGCTCCCGCTGGCGGGAGCTGTCATGCGGAGCATGACTGAGGGTGGTCGCACGGGTTGCGCCGTCGTAGGGGGCGCGTGGTCTGTCGCGTGGACCACCCCCACCCGGCTTCGCCGGGAGCCCCCGCCGGCGGGGGCGAGATACATGTCATCGTGATTGGCGGCGGCGACTCCGGCGGGAGCCCCCCCGCCGGCGGCGGGGCGAGACGGGAATCACGCCAGAGGGGAGCGTACTCGTCTCCGATCAACGCCTCTGCATACCAGCATGTGCACACGGCATGGTGTCCGCCGGCGGGGGCGTGGCGTACGTTCGAGACGGTATTTTCGGTCGCCACCGTGGAGAACGTACGCTGAGGAATCGTCAGTGTACGTTTTCCACGGTGAGAAGGGATAATCCCGTCGCGAACGTACGCTTGGCAGGCGGGACCGTGGAACAGGCGTGGGTTGGCATGTGACGGGACACGTGACGAGGTTGGCATGTGACGGGGCATGTGGTGGGGCGGCATGCGGCGGGATCGGCACATGGCACGTGACATGCGGTGGGGTGCCATGCGGTGGAGTGGCACGTGGCAGGTTGGCATGCGATGGGATGGAACGTAGCGGGGGTGACATGTGACGAGGTTGGTATGTGACGGGTTGGCATGTGGCGGGGTGCGTGGCGGAGTAGCAGGTGTGGAGTGGCATGTGCGGGGTTGGGTGGGCTTGCGGCACGTGGCCGCGAGGCGACGGGGGCGTGACTTGTGCGGGAATTCACAGCGGGGAATGAGCACCTGGCGTGCGTGTTCCGGGCGGCGGCGCGATAATGGCCGTATGACTATCGCAACTCCCGAACGTTATGCTGAAATGCTCGACGCCGCACGTCGCGGCGGATACGCGTACCCCGCCATCAACGTGACGAGCACGCAGACCCTGAACGCCGCGCTGCAGGGCTTCGCGGAGGCCGAATCCGACGGCATCATCCAGGTGTCCGTCGGCGGCTCCGCCTACTTCTCCGGTCAGAGCGTGAACGACCGCGTCACCGGTTCGCTGGCGTTCGCCGCGTTCGCGCACGAGGTCGCGAAGAAGTACCCGAACATCACCGTCGCGCTCCACACCGACCACTGCGCCAAGCAGTACCTCGACGAATGGGTGCGCCCGCTGCTCGCGCACGAGGCCGACGAGGTCGCGCACGGCAAGGAGCCGACCTTCCAGTCGCACATGTGGGACGGCTCCACCGTGCCGCTCGACGAGAACCTCGACATCGCCGAGGAACTGCTCGACAAGTCCGTCAAGGCGCACACCGTGCTTGAGATCGAGATCGGCGCGGTCGGTGGCGAAGAGGACGGCCACAGCCACGAGATTAACGACAAGCTGTACTCGACGCCGGCCGACGGCGTGAAGGTCGCGCAGCGACTGGGACTCGGCGAGCGCGGCCGCTACATGGCCGCGTTCACGTTCGGCAACGTGCACGGCGCGTACAAGCCGGGCTTCGTGAAGCTGCGCCCCGACCTGCTCGGCGACATCCAGCGCGAGGTCGCCACCGCCGTGGTCGACGGCCGCATCGCCTCCGCCGCCGGCGCGGTCGATTTCCCGGCCGGCAAGCCGTTCGCGCTCGTGTTCCACGGCGGCTCCGGCTCCCGCCCGGAGGAGATCGCCGAGGCCGTCAGCCACGGCGTCGTCAAGATGAACGTCGACACCGACACCCAGTACGCGTTCACGCGCGCGATCGCCGGCCACATGTTCTCGCATTATGATGCGGTCCTCAAGATCGACGGCGAGGTCGGCAACAAGAAGTTCTACGACCCGCGTTCGTGGGGCCGCGAGGCGGAGACCTCGATGGCCGCGCGCGTCGTCGAAGCCTGCCAGGAGCTCGGCTCCGCCGGCAAGGCGCTGAAGTGAGGTAAGGGCTGCTCGGCTGCTGGGTGCCAATCGATTCGCTGAGGACCATTGCTCGGTCTTCGGCAGGCTCCTGAATGCAGAGGGTGTAGCGCTCGCCGGCGGGTCGTGAGGGCTGCGCGCTCTTAGTCGGGTGCCAGTCGGATATTCCCTCGGTTCCGTTGTATGGGATGGTTTTCCCCTTGAGAGCCGCAAAGAGCATAAGAAAGGCCGATACCGCAAGGTGCCGGCCTTTCTTATGCGGTCCTCCTCATGTATGTGCTGCCGGTCTTGGGATTCTCGAACTCCCCTTCATCTCTCCTGCTTCCGATTCGGATTTTCGTCGTTGGAAAGTTCGGATTTTGGTAGTTGAGATATTCGGATTATTGTAGTTGAGATATTCGGATTTTCGTCGTTGGAAAATTCGGATTTTGGTAGTCGGCATCGTGAGGCGTGGAAGGGACGGCAGTGGAGATCATGAACAACGGCGATGTGATAAGGCCCTCCGGTTATCGTCCCCGAATCATCGACGCCCAGATCGAACGGTACCAACGCATTTTCGGCGCCGTCGAGGTCGCGGGTACGAAATGGTGCGGTAAGACGTGGTCGGCTCGGGCTCATGCGTCAAGCATCACCTACGTGGATCGCGGCAGCAATCTTGCCGTGGCGCGTGCCGATCCGTCCCTGATGCTGCTGGGCGATCGTCCGCATGTCATCGACGAGTGGCAATTGGTCCCCGCGATCTGGGATGAGGTCCGGCATCACGTGGACGACGATTCGGGGAAGAAGGGGCAGTGGCTGTTGACGGGGTCATCGACGCCGCGGCAACGGAACCTGCCGCAGCATAGCGGCGCGGGCCGCATCGGCCGCATTCGTATGAATCCGATGAGTCTGCTGGAGTCCGGGCTATCCACGGGCGCCGTCAGCCTGCAAGCGCTGTTCGATCATGAGTTCGAGGCGACGGGCGCCGCAATGGATACGGAGACACTACTGGATGCCGTGTGCCGGGGCGGATGGCCCGAAGCGATTGATATGCCAGTGGCCGATGCCCAGACGCTGATCCGCGAGTACGTTCGATTGACATTGTCCGAAGGCGTCGGCCGATTGGGCCGGAATCCGGATGTCGCCAGACGGTTGATGAACTCCCTGTCGCGCAATGTCAGCCAAGCGGTTACGTTCAAGACCTTGCGCAAGGATATGTATGGATCCGAGGAGGATCCGGACGATTTCGTGTCCGATCGCACGGTCTCCGAATACGTGAGCATGTTCGAAAACATGTTCGTCATCGATCCGGTGCCGGGGTGGGTTCCGCCCGCTCGCTCGCCGAAGCGTTTGCAGACCAAGCCGCGTCGTTACTTCGCCGACCCGTCCATTGCCGCCGCGGTGTTGGGCATGAACTCGAAAGCGTTGGTCGTGGATTGGCAGACCTTCGGATTCCTGTTCGAAAACCTGTGTGTGCGCGACCTGCTAGTGTACGCCCGCGCGTTGCCGGATATCGGGATGGAGCCGGTGCGGTACTACCATGACGACTCCGGGCTGGAATGCGATGCCATCATCGAGCTGGCGGACGGACGATGGGGTGGCATCGAAATCAAATCCAGCGAAGACAAGGTTCCCGAGGCGGCGGCGAACCTGAATCGTCTCAAGGTCAAATTGCTGAGGAACCCGGATGCCCGGACCCGTGCCCCTGAGTTCCTGGCCGTGCTAATTGGCATCGGCCAATACGCATACCGTCGCGAAGACGGAATCTACGTCATCCCCATCGGCGCACTGGGCGTGTGAGCTTTTCTCTGTCCGACAGTCTATGGGCGGGGTCATTCGGGCGGCTCCGTGATTGGCTGTCACCGGATTCAGTGAATTACATGAGTGGCGAGACTGGTAGCTAATGCCAAGCTCGCCACTCATTGTTTTGAGAGCGGATTTCGGGGCTGTCATAGCGGAAGGCCTCCGATGCCAACCATGATGATGGCCTATGTGCATAGTCCGGGTATGAACCTGTATGGTTTGGGAGCGAACCTGTATGGTTCGGGGTGGAATGTGTAGTCTTCGGAGCCGAACGTGTGAGGTGGGTGTCTGAAGGGACGGCTTTCCGCGCTGGTCGGGGGAATGTGGAATGGCGGGATTCCGGGCTTTTGCCGAGGATGGGACGTTGATCGGAGGATGGTCTTCGGTGCCATACCGCGCAGGTTCGTGGCTTTCTTATACAGGTTGGTGCCTCGGGTATACAGGTTGCCGGTCAGACCATGCAGGTTGCCTTGCGAACCGTACACGTTGGGTATGGAATCGTACACGTTCGCCGTGGCGGGGTGGACCACCCCCAGTCGGCTTCGCCGACAGCCCCCGCCGGCGGGGGCGAGAGAGGGTCACCCTCCGTGAAAGGTGACGGCCCTCAGCGGAAGGCGACCGGATCGTTACATCACTTTGGTGCTTTCGAGGTTGCGGATGATCCAGTCGTTGAGGCGGATCACGGGCTTGCGCAGTACGAGGCCGAGCACGAGCGACGGCACGAGGAACAGGGCGAGCTTGCCCATCGCCACCCAGTACTCCATGCCGTAGGCGCCGGCCATGGCCGAGTGCATCGCGTCCACCGCGTACGGGAACAGCAGCCACCGCGACACCACCTGGAAGAACGGGGGCAGCGTCTCCACCGGGAACGTGCCGCCCGATCCGGCCACCTGCATGACGAGCAGCACCACGGCGATCGCCTTGCCGATGTCGCCGAACGAGACGGTGAGCGTGTACACGATGTTCGAGAACACGAGCGCCGCCAGCCATCCGACCATCATGAACTGGATCGGATGCTCGCATTGCACGCCCAAATACAGCAGGTCGCCGAGGCAGACGAGCGTGCCCTGCATGAGCGCGAGCATGCCGAACAGCATGTACCGTCCGAAATACTCCTGATGCAGACGCAGCCCGAACCGTCGCGCGTTGCCCGGCGACTCGGAGCGCGGCTTGCGCAGCACATCGAGCATCGCGCCCGGCCCGGCGGCCCGTCCGATGATGACCGCGTCGCGCAGACCCACGTCCTCGCCGAGCGGCAGCACGTTGCCGAGGCCGAGGATCTTCGCCTTCTCATGGTCGGAGATCGCCACCTTGAGCATCGCGACGAGGATGATCGCGCCCACCCAGATCGCGAGGATCGTGTAGAACGGCGCCATCGCGGAACCGTAGTTCGCGATTGGGTAGATCGCCTCACGGTCGACCGCGACGGGTGCGGAAAGCATCGTGGCGATCGCGTCCGGATCGGCGGACGTGATCGCGGACAGGTCCATCCCGGAGCCGCCGGTGGCCCCGGAGCCGCCCGCCACCGACGTGAACTTCGCGTTCAGGTCGTCGAGTTTCGCCGCCGACTTGTCAAGCGTCGAAGCGGCCTCGCCCAATGCGGTGCGCACGTTCGTCAGCCCGTCCGAGATACCGCCGGACAGGCCGCGCACGCTCGCCGTGGTCGCGGTGAGCCCGTCGACCACGCCGCCGGCCTGGTCGACCATCGCGCTCATAGACGCGGTGAGCGCGTCGATCTGCGGCTTCAACGTCGACTGGTATGTGGAGGCCGCATCGGTGACGGCTTTGCGCGCGCTCGCGACCTGCGCCTTCAGGTCGCGTCGCGTCGCGGCCATGTCGGCCGTGCCGTCGGTCACTTGTTTCGCCGCGTCGCCGAGCGAGGCGGCGGCCGCGGCGAGCTTGGTCTGCGTGCTCTGTGCCTGGTCGGCGGCCGCGTTCAACGCGTCCTGCACCGTGGGGATGGTGGCCGATCCGGCGAGCGAACGTAGCGCCGTCGCGTAGTCGCCGTATGCGTCGGCCTGACCGTTCACTTTCGATTGGAGCGTGGTGAGCGCGCTCGCGACCTGCCCGGTTTGCGTGTTCACGTCGCCGAACGCCTGATCGATCTGCTTGTCGACGCCGTCGTAGGCGCCGCCCGCCTGCGTGAGCGCGTCGCCGACGCCGTCGGTCGCGCCGGATAATGCCGCGTTCAGGTCCTTCGCGCCTTTCGTGCCCTGTTTGAGTGCTTTTTTCGCGTCGGCCGCGCCGGTGCCGGCGGAGCCGAGCAGCCGGTCGGTGGACGCGATGATTCCGTCGGCCGCGCCGAGCAGGTTCGCGTAGGAGTCGGCCTGCGCGCTCGCGCCTTTCAGCCGCGTCGACATGGTCGTGATGTGCTGCGTGGCGTTCGTCACGTACTGTTGCATCTGCGGGCTGTCGGCGTATTGCGCGACGTTCGAGGCGAGTCCCAGCGCCACCTGTCCGAGGGTTTTGACGAATGTCTTGTCGATGGTCGTGGCGACCGTGCTCGCGCCCGCGTCGGTGATGTGCGGGGCGATCGGGTTGATTTTCTCGTTGAGGTAGTAGTCGAGTTTCGCGTGGCGGATCTTCGGCGAGAAGAGGGTCATCATGTCGGCGCTGAACGATTGCGGGATGACGAGCGCCGCATAGTATTCGCCGGAGTACACGCCGTCGATGGCTTTCGTCCTGTCGACGAACTGCCAGTCGAGCTGGTGGTTGGCGCGCAATGCGCTCGTCACGGTCTCGCCCACGTTGATGCGCACCGGCATCAGGTCGGATTTGTAGCCTTTGTCGGTGTTCGCGACGGCGACTTTGAGCGCCTTCGTGTTGCCGTACGGGTTCCAGCTCGCGGCGATGTTGTACCACGCGTACAGCGCCGGCACGATGACGAGGCCCATCGCCACGATGATCGCGATCACGTTGCGCGTGGCCTGCTGCACGTCGCGGGCGAAGATCCGCCAGATGTTCCTCATCGCGCGCCTCCCTTCGTGTCGTCGGTTTCGGCGTCCGGTTCCGGCGCCGCCGCGCGTTCCGGCGCGTCCGGCGCGGCTTCCGGCGCCGCGTGCGCGCCCGCGCGCCGGCGCCGCCAGATGTAGCCGTTGAGCATCACGTCGCGGAACTGGTCGGCGCTCAGCGCGCTCACGCCCAGTTCGCGCGCATAGTTCTCGCGCGTGTATTCGACGATGATGAGGAACGCGTCGATGATGATGATCGACGCGATCCACGCGGACAGCATCGCGATCTTCGCCTGCGTGAGGAACAGGAGGATGAGGAAGACGAACGGCAGCACGGTGAGCAGCACGAGTCCGGCGACGATCATCTTCGGATAGCGGTCGAAGAACCGGTGCGCGCGGCGTGTGACGAACTCGCGCAGTTCGGCGGAGTTCGCGGCGACGCGGAACGTGGAGGTGAGCCGCACACGCTCGTTGACCATCGTGTCGTGCTCGGTGATCATCAGGTCGGTGTCGCCGAGGCGACGGTCGAACAGCGCGTTGAGGTTCATCGCGTAGCGGCGCACCACGAGGCCCACGAACAGCGCGACCGGCAGGTAGCAGAGCAGATGGCCCAGGTCCAGCCAGTAGTGGTTCGCGTACGTGCCGGCGATCGGACCGCGCATCGCGTTGATGCCGTAGGTGAACGGCAGCCACGGGTGCAGTTCGCGGAAGAAGTTCGGCATCAGTTCGATCGGGTACAGGCCGGATGCGCCCGGGATTTGCACGATGACGAGGATCACGGCCACCGCCTTGCCGATGTGCCGGAACGCGACCGCCAGCGCGTAGATGATGTTCACGTAGACGAACGAGCAGACGAGCCCGGCGAGCAGGAACAGCAGTGGATGCTCGCATTGGATGCCGAGCACGAGATCGCCCACGCAGGCGATGACCGCCTGCAATAGGCCGATCGTGACGAGCAGCAGCCAGCGTCCCAGATACGCCTGCGTAGCGGTCAGGTGGCGCAGTTCGCCGCGCTGCTCGCGGTCCACTTCGAGCTTGTAGATGGCGATGAGCACGAACCCGCCCACCCATAGCGCGAGGTTCGTGTAGAACGGCGTGACCGACGATCCGTAGTTGTCGGTCGGATACACGGTGCGCGTGGTGAGCGCGACCGGCGAGCCCATGAACCTGCCGAACTCCTTGTCGTCCAGATGCAGCCGGTCCTTGATGGCCGTGTACGCGGCTGAGCTGTCGAGCGCGGCCACGTCGGTGCGCACGCCGGTCACGTCGCCGATGAGCTGGTCGAGCTGGTCGCGCGTGTCCGCCACCGTCGTCTTGGTCTGCCCGATCGTGTCGGCCAGTTGACCGAGCAGCCCGTCGGTCTGGTCGGCGGTGTCGGCGAGCGTGACGAGCGTGCCCGCCATCGTGCCGTTCAACGCGGCGAACGAGCCCAGCGACGCGTTGAGGTTCGGCATGACCGTGCCGGTGAGCGTGCCGCGCGCCGTGTTCAGTCCGGTGATGCCGCCGGAGACGGCCGTGCCGGTCGCATCGGACAGGTTCGTGGCCGCGTCCTTGCCGGCGCCGATGAACGCGGTCGTGTTCTTGTGGAAGTCGTCGACCTGCTGCTGTTGCTTCGCGACCGTGTCGGCGAGGGAGTCCACCTGCTTCCAGATGCGCTGACCTGCCGGGTCGGACGTGTGCTCGTCGACGCCCGCGCGCCTCAGCGCCGTCTTGAGGTCGTCGACCGCGGCGGCGGTCTGGCCGAGCGGCGTCGCGATCGCGTTGTGGATCTGGTCGACGGATTCCTGCGCGCCGTTGAGCGTGCCGGTCACGTTGCCCGCGGCCGTGTTCACCTTCACGCCGATGCCGCTCAACCCGGCCGAACCCTGGTCGAGCGCGCCGACCATTGTCGTGGACAGCTGCTGCGACGAGGTCTGCGCCTGCGCGAGCAGCGACCCCGACTGCGAGGACGTGCGCTGCGCGGCGGCGATGGCCTTCCTGAGTTTCGCGATCGTGCCGCGCGCGCTCGCGATCGTGCCGTCGGACTGGTCGAGCGTGGTCGCGATGTCGTCGAGCGACGCGCGCACGTCGCGGATGTCGTCGACGACGGTGTCGAGGTCGTCGAGCACGTCGCTCTGCGTCGCGTCGGTCGCGCCGGTCAGGTCGCGTCCGGCGTGCGACACGGCCTTCGCGACCGTGTCGCCGACGGTCGCGACGAACGTCTGGTTGATCTGCTCGTCGATCGTGGTCGCGCCCGTGTCGGTGATCTTCGGCGCGATCGCGTTCTTCTTCTCGTTCACGTAGTACGTGATCTTCGGGCGCCGCTTCGGGCTAGTGAGCGCGTCGGCGAGACTCGCGCTGAAGTCCTTCGGCAGGACGATGGCCGCGTAGTAGTCGCCCGTCTGCATGCCGTCGAGCGCGGTCGTCTCGTCGACGAACCGCCAGCCGAGCTGGTGGTTGCGCTTGAGCTGCGCGACGACCTGCGCGCCCGCGTCCAGCTTGCCGACGAGCGGCGAGGTGGTGCCTTTGTCGTTGTTCACGACCGCCACCTGGATGTTGCCGGTGGCGGAGTACGGGTCCCAGTTCGCGAGGATGTTGAACCATGCGTACAGCGATGGGATGATCGCCACGCCCAACGTGACCACGACGGCGACCGGGTTGCGCAGGATGCGCGTCAGATCGCGGGTGAACACACGCCATATCGTTCGCACTTCGGCAGCCTTCTTTCCGTTCCTCCGGCGTGTTTTCGGTTCCGTGGGGCACATTACTCGGTGGCGTTGCCCATTTCTTAGGTACATCGCGCGTTTCTTAGGTTGGTGTTCTCGCGGATTCGGTGCCGAAAGGGGGCTGTTCCGGCGCCCAGGCCCGGGGCATACGTACCTAAGAAACAGTGAATGTACCTAAGAAGTGACGATGAAGGCGACGCGGAAGGTTCTGAGGCGCCCTCAGATGGCCGTCGGACGACCATCGGGCGTTCGCCGGGTGCCCGCCTCACCTTCGCGACGACGCGTCCGAGGGGATGGGGGATACTGGAGGTATGACGAATGCAGCGGATGTGAACGTGAACGAATCGGCCGAGTCTGCGGGCGCCCTGGAGGCGGGCGTGGCAGGCGCGGTGGTGACGGCGGGCGTGGCGGGCGCCGTGCCTGTCGCCATTCCGGCCGGCACCGTGGTGCTCGCCGCCACCCCGATCGGCAACGTGGGCGACGCGTCCGCGCGCCTGCGCGCCCTGCTCGAGCACGCGGACATCGTCGCCGCCGAGGACACACGCCGCCTCTACGACCTTGCGAACCGTCTGGGCGTGCATGTGAACGGCCGCGTCGTCGCCTACCATGACCACAACGAGCGCGACAAGGCCGACGGCCTGCTCGACAACGTGGAAACCGGCGCGACCGTGCTCGTCGTCTCCGACGCGGGCATGCCCACGATCAACGACCCGGGTCTCGCGATCGTGCGCCGCGCTATCGAACGCGGTCTGCCGGTCACCTGCGCGCCCGGCCCGTCCGCCGTGCTCGACGCGCTCGCCCTGTCCGGCCTGCCGACCGACCGCTTCTGCTACGAGGGCTTCCTGCCGCGCAAGCACTCCGAGCGCGTGCAGCATCTGCGCATGCTGCAGGGCGAACGCCGCACGATCGTGTTCTACGAGACGCTGCACCGCATCGACGATTCGATGGACGACCTGCTCGACGCGTTCGGCCCGAACCGCCGCATGGCCCTGTGCCGCGAGCTCACCAAGGACTACGAGCAGATCCGCCGCGGCACGATTCTCCAAATCCGCGACAGCGTGCACGACGATCCGCCGCGCGGCGAGATGGTGCTCGTCGTCGCCGGCGCTTCCGACGAGGAGGCGGCCGCCGTCGCGCCGAGCGCGCTGTCCATCGAGGACCTGGCCGTGCTCGCCATCGACCGCGCGCTCGAGGACGGCCTGCGCATCAAGGAGGCGATCACGCAGGTCGTCGGCGAACACCCGCTGCCCGACGGCACGCTCGCCAACCGCAAGCAGGTCTATCAGGCCGTCCTCGCCATCAAGCAGTAGCCTTCCGCTCTGATTCTGCTCCTCTGAGCCGGGCCTCCGCCCGGCTCATCCCTTTTGTGGTCTGGCCTTGGTGGGCTCCATCCCTTTGCTCCCCCTTGAGGGGGAGCTGTCGTATCGGTCGTTACGTGACCACCAAGGACTTCAAATCCCTTTGCTCCCCCTTGAGGGGGAGCTGTCAGCGAAGCTGACTGAGGGGGTGTCGTGAGGGGGTGTCGCGCTGCCGTCTCGCCGTCTTTAGTGTCTTTACCACCTTTAGCACCTCCAGCGATTCCGGACGTTCGTAATTATTACGGATGGCGATGAATGAGGGGAATACCATGAAGCCATAACAAAACAACAACGACAAACCGGCTGGAACAAGCCGATGTGAGAGGAAAGCGAGGTGATCGCCATGTTGGTCATGCTTATTTTCATGCTCATCGGATACCTCATACCGTCCAATGACGACGACGCGTTCTTCAAGGACATGGCCGCGCGCGACAAGGCGCGCCACGACGCGCGTCGCGCGTCCGCGGCGGCGTACCGCGAGGCGCAGGCCGCGCAGCGCCGCGCGCAGGACAGGGCCGCGCGGCAGGCCGCGCACCGTGCGATGGTGGACGCGCACAACGCGAACGTCCAGGCCGCACGCCAGAACCCGAACTCCTCGTACGCGGACCGTTCCTACTGGTTCTACTGAGCCCGCGCGCATGGACGTGCGCGCCCCGCATCCCGGCGGTGTCGTTCGTTTCCGTCGACGGAAACGAACGACACCGCCCGGACCACAGGCAGACCTCGAATACATCGTATCCACAACAACCCTGAAAGGAAATCACATGGGAAAGAAGTTCTATGCCGGACGCTCCGGTTCGAAGACGGGCATCTACGAGGATTGGGAGGAGTGCAAAAGCCATTCCTACAATCTCTGCAAGAAGTTCGACACCCGTGCCGAGGCCGAACAGTTCCTCGCCGACTCCTATGAGATGAGCTACGGCGACGCGGAGTTCGTCATGCCGGAATCGTGCTATGCGTTCACCGATGGCTCGACCCATTCGGATGCGAATGGGAACGTCGACAAGGTGGGGTATGGCGTCCTCCTCGTCGACCAGAACGGGAAGGAGCATAGGTGGAAGGATTCGTGCGCCGACCCGGCCATGCTGAAGGACCGTAATTCCGCCGGCGAGGTCATGGGGGCCACGGTCGCCATCGAGAAGGCCATGGAGCTTGGCATGACCAAGCTCGTCATCCTTCACGACTATCTCAATATCTTCACATGGGGGACGGGCCTGTACGAGGACAACGGTGCGGCCGGCGTCTCCAAGTACATCGAGACATGCAGGAAGGCGAAGGAGCACGGTCTCGCCATCACGTTCGTCCACGTCAAGGGACATTCCGGTGCTTCCGGCAACGACGAGGTCGATCGTCTGGCCAACGAGGCGGTCGGGAACTGCTGACGCCGGATCGGCTCCGCGCCCCGACGGCCGGGGCGCGGCCTGATGCGCATGCCCGATGAGACGGTGGGGGTATGCTTCGGAATCGTTCCGAAGCATACCCCCACTTCGGTCGTATACGATGCCGATGGCGTCATCATGCGGCGAAGCGAATGGTGAATAATAGAGCATGACGATGGATGAATGGAGCTGGGAACCATGGCGATGAGCGAATCCGACCTGCTTGATCTATACGGCAGGCACGCGGTGGTGGAAGGCGGTCTGGCGCAATTACAGGAAATCGCGTTGGGACGTACCGTGTCGTTGTGGCGTTTGATCAGCGATGACCACGGGCGGTACAGCGAGGATGCGGCCGCGCGGTTCGCCGACGCCATGGCGCGCAAATGCACCGCGGTGCGGCGTCTCAGGAATATCTGCCGCGTCGAAGGAATGACATGGGGCGAGATGGTGGCCTGGCAGGAATCCGCCGACGAAGGGGCCAGGCTTGCCGCCGAATTCCCTGACGTTCCGGAACCTCTCGACACTGATGACACCAATGGCGATTGGATATCTTCCGATGACGATATCGAGGGGCCCTCCTGGCAGTACGGTGATGCGATTCGGGAAACGGATGACGGAACCCAGGCGATGCTGGCCGATCTGTTCTACTGCGCGGTCAGAATCGCGGCGCAGAACCCCGAGTTTCCCCTGAACCACGACGAGCACAGCGTGTTCTTCGACTTCGCCTATATGCCGGCGGCCGATTCGGCGGGGAAGGATTACGCCGGATGGTTGGATCGGGCGTTGACGAAGCGCGAGTTCGATCTCAATGAATTCGACGACCCCCTCTGCGAAGCCGATGACGCGGCCATGAGGATGGCCCAATATTATGCATTGCTGAGCGGGTGCGAGCTGACGTATGTGCCGGGAGACGTTCGCGCGCGGGAGGAGTCTTGGGATTTCAATCCTGATTCCTACGAGATCGGGTGCCGGGATCAATGCGAGCGTTATACGCAATGGCGTGACGGGTTCATCAATCCCGATGAGTTCATCGCGCGTTATGAGCGATTCCGTCGTATGTGGGAGAAGCGGGGGCTTCCCGAAGGCCTGGATATGGACGTGTACCGTGCATTCGACCTGACGCTTGCGGAGCTTGGTATTTCGCCATTGGCATTGGGCGATCCGCGGCTCGCCACGATCAGGGGCCTGCTGCAAAACGTCAGAAAACAGTTGGAGGAGTTGGTCGGCGATGCGACGCCGAACACCGTGCCGTCCAACGGCGCGCCACGTCCGCAGGAGGACGGTCGGTGATGGCCGTGGAGAACGTGACGTTTCCATCGCGCGACGAAATCGTCCAGGAACTGTTCGACGATTTTCTGGACGCCGTGCGCAAGCCGGGTACCGCCCCGGACGATTGGGAGCCCGAACCCAAACGATCCATCATCGGTCGATATTACGATGATCTGATCAAACGGGGATTCCGCGCGCGAGTGCGGGAACGCTGGAGGGACAGGAATCGCGACGACAATCTCGGACTCATCCGATACCTCGCCGGCCGGTTGTACCGTGAATACCGATTCAGCACGGTGATCAATGATCGGTGGGAACTGGTCGAGCCGCTGCTGCACGTGCGCGCGGGCGGGCGCGATGCGAACGCGATCGGCGCCATGCGGAAGCGTGAGCGCAGCAGGGCGACTCGTGAGGAACTGCGCCGGTTGAGCGAGGCCAACGCCGACAAGGACGAGCTGAACCTCGGCGATATCACCGATGGGCAGTTGCGTGCTCTGATAGATGCCATGCTGGATCTCAAGTCGGATGAGTCCAGCGTGCGGGTGATGGAGACCCTGCACGTATACCGGCTGGAACAGGAGCTCCAACTGGATGGCAAGCCGGCCGAGTCGGATGGCGGGCCGGTACTGGGCGGCGACACGGAAAGTCGGAGAATCAGGAAGGACCTTGAACACGCGTTCGGCGGCGACAGCGGCACATGGCCGAAAAAGACCGCTTCGACGGATCTTGATTTCGACAATCGCATCGATGAAGCGATCCGTAAAGAAATGATCAACAAGGCCCGTCAATGGTTCAGCAATTGCGGATGCAATCTCAGCGCCGAGGATGATGGCGATCGATATAACGGTTCCATCCGTGTCGTTGATATTCCGGTGAAGCTGGTGAAGCTGTGGTTCGATAATCAGTCGGGGCATCCGAATCCGAGCCCGAATCCGGATGCCGGGCCGTCCGGTGCGATCGCGGACGCATATCGGTTATACCGTGCGTTTGCGAAGAGCGCCCGCAATGCGCCGGTGAACATTCCTCTCGACCGGCGCTTGATGGGCGATGGATCCCTGTATCTGCTGAGCCGCGATCAGCTCTATGCGATGGTAATCCGGCGGAATGAGGTAGGCCGGCGGATGGTGGAGTCGAGCATCGCTGCCGTGGCGAAACGCGTCGACGAGTACAGGAAGGCGATGCGATTGGCTTACAGACGTGTGCGCTCGCGTGTCGTGTTATATGGCATAGGGGATGCCATGGCGTATCTGGATGATTGGACTTCCCTTCTCAGGAATCTGACGAGGCAGCGGTATGTGCTTGCGATCGTCTGGGAACCCGATCCATGGGCGAAGTCGATTCCCGCCAAAGACGAACTCGAACAATGCGGGCGATACATGTCCCACCACATGTTGAGGCAAATGAACGAGAAGTGGGACCTCTTGCAGAAGATGAAGGAGGCGCTTGAAACGGGGAACAATGATGCGTTCGGACGATACGTGAAGAGCCTCACGAGAGAAGACCGGCGATTGGATTGGGTATCGATCATGGCCTTTCACCGTTTGATCGAGGTATATCTCCGGACTCCGAAGGACGAGAACGATATGGGCGAGATAATCAGATCGTATCGGAATCGGCCCCCGGCCCGCGGCGTCGTCAACGGCTATAGGAGAATAAACGGTGAGCCTCCGAAAGGCCGCCCCGAACGGTACCAGTGGTTCTTCGAGGAAGCCGAGTGGGATTGATAGTCCTTCGGAGAGTCCTTCGAGAGCCTTTCGCGAGGCGGATCGATGGGCGACGCTGTTCGGCGCGAGCCTATGCCGATGAGCCTATGCCGATGGCCGATGACGAACATATGCGCATCATAATAATTACGAGCTAAAGCCGCCTCCCGTTATACGCTCATGGTCATCGACGACGAAAGGACGGGGCCATGAACACGAACACCGAAGCCAGACGAAAGCGCATCCTGATGAAGCGCATACCGCTGGAGGAACGTCTGGCGGCCGCCGGACGGCTGGGGCTCTCGCCCGCCAACGCGGCCTGCATCATCCTCGATGTGGCCGCCATGCCGCTCGACGACTACTTCGCCGACATCAAGACCCTCGACAACGGATATCTGGAATTCCTCAGGCGACTGCGCGCCATCGATGGTGCCATATGCGACAAGGCGGGATTCACGAGCGACCAGGTCGACGGTTCCACCACCGTGGCCCGTATGGCGGTCATGCTGCGTGGCCTGCTCGACGCATGCCCCATGTCGCTGCGCCAGCACTCCCACGAGGAGTGCGACTTGTCCGACGGCATCATGTTGGCGGTCGAATGGTTCTCGGTGCCGCTGGAGCGCGCGTTCGAGGAGTTCGACCAGAACGGCTACGAGAAAATGCCCGAGGACTTCGAAGGGGATTACGGTGAACCGTTCGGGGCCTTGGGCGCCGCGGACGCGCATCCCAAGAGCTACGCCGCTACCGGTGTGATTGACGCGTCCGCCGCGCCGAGACCCGCCGCGTCGGAACCTGCCGCCGAACGGATTCCTCTGGAGCGTCGATTGAGCGACGCCCGGTGCCGATCGCACGGCGACGTCGTGGCCTATGGCCTGGGATCCCAGATATTCCGCTGCGCCCACGATGTCACCATGAGCAACCTGATGGCCGGATACCAGTTGCTGGTCGGCGTCGATGCGGCGCCGTCGGGCCCCGTGGCGAACGCCATGTTCGTGCTGGGACTGGATTCCGACACCGTACCCGGCTGCGCGCTGTCCGAACAGACGCTCGCCTCCGACCCCAACAGTTGTTCCTCGATGGGGACGCCGGATCTGAGCGACTACATGGACCATGACCGCGATTTGCATGTGGTCGCATTCGTCCGTCCGATGGCGGCGCTCGCCGATTGCGGATGGTCGTGACCGGCGGCGAACCATACGGTCATTTGGCTCATAATTATTACGAACGATTGAATATGCGGTGCATAGGATAAAGGCCATCACAACAGAACAGAGAAGAAAGAAACAGCCGGAACGACCGGCACACACAGGAAAGGATGCACCGATGAACAACCAGCACGACATGAAGAACGACGAACGCGATAAGAAGGGCGGCAAGCCCGTCGCGAAGACGCCGGCCCCGCGTCCCGCGAAGGCGCCGGCCCCGCGGAAGGGCTGCTCGCCCCGCACCGTCTATTTCGGCGGCGGTCTGGTCAACGACCTGCAGGAGTTCCCCGAGGACGTGTGGGCCGACCCGGCCGACCCGATGTTCGACTGGTGCTGATCGCCGATGGACGTGACGGCGGCGGACGGAGATGAAGAAGACGGAAAGGAAGGAACAACGAACATGAGCGGTACCACCGCCAACAACATCAAGGTCAGGACGACCGGGAATCTGGGCGCGCGCATTCTCGCGGCGGGGCACTTCGTCGCCAACGACACCCATGCCTCCCACCTCAACAACAACGACCTCATCATCGGCCCGTCCGGCGCCGGCAAGACCCGCGGGTACGTCAAGCCCAACCTGCTGCAGTGCTCGGGCTCCTTCATCGTTACCGACACCAAAGGCAATCTGGTGCGTGAGATCGGCCCCGTGCTCGCCGCGCACGGCTACAAGGTGGCGTGCGTGGACTTCACCGATGCCGCCGGCTGGGGGACCAGCCCCGTGCTCGGAGTCCCGCATGCGACCACGCTCGGCTACAATCCGCTTGACTTCATCCGCACGCATGGCGAACGCTTCAGCGAACAGGACGTGTTGACCGTCGCGAGTGCGCTCAGCCCGGTCGAGGCCCGCATCAACGACCCCTTCTGGGATCAGGCCGGCGCCATGTACCTGTCCGCTTTCATCGCGTACGTCATGGACTACCTGCCCCGCGACGAGCGCACGCTCTCCTCGGTGGTGCGTATGGCCAACATGATGGGCGAGACCGTCATCGAAACGTTGATGGATGAGGCGACCGCCATCGACCCCAACGGGATGACCGCGAGGCGCTGGCGTTCCATCAAGGCCCTGCAGCAGTCCGAGAAGACGAACAGCAGCATTCGGGGCATTCTGGAATCCAAGCTCGCGCCGTTGTCCTTCGACGGCGCCGACCGGTTGTTCTCCCGTCCCGACCGCATCGACTTCGTCGATCTCGCCAGCGACCGATGGGCCCTGTTCGTCAACGTCTCCGACACCGATCGTTCCATGGACCGCATGGTCAACCTGTTCTACACGCAGGCGCTGCAGCAGCTGTGCCGCTTCGCCGATGCGTGCGGAGGCAGCCACCTGCCGGTCCCGGTGCGACTGTTCCTCGACGATTTCGCGACGAATTGCCGAATCCCCGATTTCGACAAGGTGATCGCGGTGATCCGTTCGCGCGGAATCTCCGTCAGCGTGATGCTCCAGTCGCTCACCCAGCTGGAAAGCATGTACGGTGCGGCGACCGCCGACAGCATCGCCAACAACTGCGACCACTGGCTGTATCTGGGAGGGCAGGACGTGAGCACCGCGCAGCGGATCAGCTCCAAAGCGAACCGCGGACTCGCCGACATCATGCAGATGCCGCTCGGCAGAGCGTATCTGTTCGAGCGTGGGCGCAAGGCGCAACTGGTCCGTCCCTACGACCTGACCGAACACCCGCTGTTTGCGGAGACGGCCGAGGGGCGAAGCCTGAACGCCGCGGCGCGCCGTGTCGTCGCCGCGGCCGAACGCATCGTCGAGGGCGGTGGTGACGGAGGCCCGGAGGAACACGGCGACGACGGCCGCGGCGAACCGTTGTTCTGACGCGCTTCCAGCTCATCCAGCGACTCCAGCAGCACGGTGAGCGCGCGTTTGACGCCCGGCCCGCCCGCCTGCGAGACGTATTCGAGCAGCGCCGCATCCGCCTTCGGATTCGCGACCAGCCATCGTCGCAGTTCCGGCGCGACACGCGCGATATGCCACAGCACGTCCGCGTCGGTCGTCGGATCGGCGGCCACCTGCGGCGTCAATTCCAGCGGCGGCGCGGGCGGTTCCAGCGCGGCGGCGCGTGCCGCGTCCGCGCCGACCGCCGCGCTCGCCAGCCGGTCGAGCCGGTCGACGCGGTTGAGCGCGCGCATGCGCCGCGACGGATGCGACGCGCGTGCGCGGCGTCGTCTCGCGCGCCGCGTATCGCCGTCGCGCGGCAGTCGCGCGCGGCTCACGGCGCGACTCCGACGCGACGGCGGTCATCGACGCGACGACTGTCGCCGTGACGACGGTCGATGCGACGACTATCGACATGCCGGTGATCGTAGGAGCGACGCACGCCGGAGAGACACGCGCGGGTGCGCGGCATCGTCGACATGCACGGATTCTCGTCGAGGATCGTGGCGCAGTCGTCGGGCGTGAAATCGTAGGCGTCCATGAGGTCGACGATTCGTTCCGTGTAGTCGTTCGGGTGCGCGGCGGTGGCATGCAGCGAGGCGACGTCGCACGCGGTGCGCGTCGGATCGGTGACGCGCAGATTGCCGATCGTGACGAGATGACGCGGCGTGACCTTACGCGTGAACGCGCGGACCCGATGACCGAAATGCCGCATGCGGAAATGCGACCGGGACAGCACGTCGAGCGTGCGCGGGAACTCGCCGCCCATCCACACCCACATGGCGGTGAGCGCGCACGCCGCCGTGGAATGGGGAATGATGCGGTGCACGATCGAGGCGCGGCCGTATAGGGTGGCCGCATGCTCCGACCAGTAGCCGCTCTCCATGTCGTCCAATGTGGTGATCGTGCCTTCGGCGGCAAGCCGGCCGAGACTCATCGGGCCGGGCAGGTCGCGTTCACGCAGGATCGTCGGCACGAGCGGCGTCGTGCGCAGCCTGGGCGGCGGCTTGGGCGGTGTGGGTACGGGTGGTTCGGGTGATGCGGGTGGTGCGGGTGCGGGTGCGGGTGATAGTGGGGATGGTGGAGGCGGTTCAGTGCCCGCGGCGGTGGCATACACCGTCGTTCGGGTGTCGGCTGGAGTGGTGTCGGCTGGAGCGGTGGTGGCTGGAGCGGTGTCGGTCGTGCCGGCGATGGTGTGGTCGGGCGGGGCGGTGCCCGCGGGGAGGAGTGCTGTCGTGTTCGTCGTTGAAGGTTCCATGACCACACCGTAGGGCGTACGCGTCGTGCGCGCCAGCCGGGAGAGCTACCGGAGGGCCACGGTGGATAATCCGGTGGACAGCCGCGCGGTTATCCACCGGCCGTGGGTCGTCCGGCTGGGATGCGTAGCGGTTCCTCCCGCTGCGGCGTGGCGGGTGGTGATGACGCGTGCTGCATCCGTGTTCCTCCCGCTGGCGGGAGGTGGCGTGCGGAGCACGTCGGAGGGTGGTCCCGGCGTGTCCCCGGCGCGCCGGATAATTCGGTCTTATGAGTCATATTCTGGTGAATGTTGCATGGCCGTACGCGAACGGCCCCCGCCATATCGGCCACGTGGCCGGTTTCGGCGTCCCCTCCGACGTGTACGCCCGCTACGAACGCATGAAGGGCAACGACGTGCTGATGGTCTCCGGCACCGACGAGCACGGCACCCCGATCCTCGTCGAGGCGGAGAAGGAGGGCCTGACCGCGCAGGAGCTCGCGAACCGCTACAACCGCGTGATCGCCAAGGATCTGTGCGACCTGGGTCTGAGCTACGACCTGTTCACGCGCACCACCACCGGCAACCACGAGCACGTGGTGCAGGAGATGTTCACGCAGTGCCTGAAGAACGGCTACATCTACAAGGGCACGCAGCGGGTGGCGATCTCCCCGTCCACCGGCCGCACCCTGCCGGACCGCTACATCGAAGGCGAGTGCCCGATCTGCCACACCGAGGGCGCGCGCGGCGACCAGTGCGACGCCTGCGGCAACGAGCTCGATCCGGACGAGCTCATCAACCCCGTCTCCAAGATCAACGGCGAGACGCCGCGCTTCGAGGAGACCGAACACTATTTCCTCGACCTGCCGGCGCTCGCCGAGGCGAACCTCGCCTGGCTGAACACCCGTGAAGGCTGGCGCACCAACGTCATCAACTTCTCCAAGGGCCTGTTCAAGGAGGTCAAGCCGCGCGCCATCACCCGCGACATCGATTGGGGCATCCCGGTGCCGGTGAAGGGCTGGATCGACAACCCGAACAAGAAGCTGTACGTGTGGTTCGACGCCGTAATCGGCTACCTGTCCGCCTCGATCGAGTGGGCGCGCCGCCAGGGCGACCCGGAGCTGTGGCGCCAGTGGTGGAATGACCCGTCCTGCCCGGCCTACTACTTCATGGGCAAGGACAACATCACGTTCCACTCCCAGATCTGGCCCTCCGAGATGCTCGCCTACAACGGCCAGGGCTCCAAGGGCGGCGAGACCGGCAAGCTCGGCCCGCTGAACATGCCCGAGCAGGTCGTCGCCTCCGAGTTCATGACGATGGAAGGCAAGAAGTTCTCCTCCTCGCGCGGCATCGTCATCTACGTCAAGGACATCCTCTCCCGTTACCCGGTGGACGCGGTGCGCTACTACATCTCGATCGCCGGCCCGGAGAGCTCCGACTCCGACTTCACGTGGGCCGAGTTCGTGCGCCACAACAACGAGGAGCTCGCCTCCTCGTGGGGCAACCTGGTCAACCGCGTCGCCAACCTCATCGCCAAGAACTTCGGCGAGATCCCCGCGCTCGACGAGGATTCGATGACCGACGAGGACCGCGCCCTGCTCGACGAGACGCGCGGCGCGTTCGCCACGGTCGGCGGCTTCATCGAGAACCACCACCAGAAGGCGGGCCTCATCGAGGCGATGCGCGTGGTCGGCGACATCAACAAGTACATCTCCGCGACCGAGCCGTGGAAGATCAAGGACGACGAAAAGCGTCTCGGCACCGTGCTGCACGTGGCCGCGCAGGCCGTCTCCGACGCGAACCACCTGCTCGCCCCGTTCCTGCCGCACGCTTCGCAGAAGGTGTGGGAGGCTCTGGGCGGCAAGGGCGTGTTCTCGCCGCTGCCGCGCCTCGAAGAAGTCGAGGATCTCGACAAGCCGGGCTTCAACTACCCGATCATCACCGGCGACTACAAGCTCGGCGAGACCGTGCACCCGTGGGAGAGCGAGCCGATCGAGGTGGGCGCTCCCGTCGCCAAGCCGACGCCGATCTTCGCGAAGATCCCGAAGGAGGCCGTCGAGGAGGAGCTCGCCCGCTTCGACGAGGCGCTCGCCGCCCGTCGCGCCGCCGAGGCCGAGCGCCTCGCCGCCGAAAAGGCCAAGCTCGCCGCCGAGGAGAAGGCGGAGTAAGACCGGTTGTCTTGCTCCCGCCGGCGGGCGGGTTCGTGCATGCCGTGAACCTTGTCTTGCTCCCGCTGGCGGGCTGAGCCGTGGAGCAAACGTGGAAGCGTTTGTAGGCGAAGGCGAACGACAGTGAGCAAATATGATGTCGGCCGAAGGCCGTCCATAATTGCAGGGGCCGGAGGCTGTCCCGCGAAGCGGGACTGAGGGTGGTTGTCCGGTATGTCGGCCGGTGGTCACTCTCACCGGGAACCCACCGGGTCCACCCGCCGGGACCACCGCCCGCCGGGAACCCGCCGGGACCACCCCAGTCGGCCTGCGGCCGACAGCCCCCGCCAGCGGGGGCGGATTGGTACGCAGCTTCGCGAGGCAGTCGCCGAGGCTTGACATCCCCGCCAGCGGGGCGGATTCCGTCGCTGTCTCGGGGTTGCCTGTGCGGTTGCGACAGACTCCGCCGGCGGGGGCGGATTGGCGGGGCCGATGCTAAGCGGTTACAAAATCGTTACATAGTGCACAGAAGTTTCTCAGGAACGCGCATCATTCCTCCAAGGGATTGACGGTTAACTTAGTCATGTCAGCGGTTGGGAGTTCCTCCCGAAGTCAATATCACTGGCGAGGTTCTTCCCGGACCCCATAACTGAACCCTTCTTCTCTCTTCTCTCTCACCCGGCGGCTTCTCCCCGCCGGGTTTCTTTTTGCCGCGTCGTCGCGCTCGCGTTCGGTTTCCGTTTCCTTGTTCCCGTCCGGTTCCCGTGTCCGGAGGGTCCGTTCCCGGTTTCATGTCCGAAGGAGCCGCGTCCGGACCGCGTCCGGACATGCCGACTCCCCGTCGGCCGCCGCCGACCCTTCGTGGGCGTACGTTCGTGACGGTATTAATCGTCTTCATCGTCACGAACGTACACTGACGATTTCTCAGCGTACGTTCGTGACGGCAGCCGGGGAAAATACCGTCGAGACCGTACGCGCCGAAATCGGCGCCCTGGGGAACCGATGAACGTATATCATTAACGAGGGATATGCGGCTGATACCGACATACAGCAAGGAGGCACCCATTATGGCCGACAGCGAGAACGGCAGGGAGACACCCGCCATGGCCGACAACGAGAACGACAAGAAGACACTTGCCATGACCGACAATGAGAACGGCGATAAGGAACCCATCACGACCGATGACGAGCATGTCGTCGTCGGCGCCCTTTTCCGAACCACCATCAGGGATTTCTACAGCGGCAAGCCCGTCGAGGTCACCGCCCGCTGGGTCGATCCCGAGACAACCGTCGTGACCGGCGGCCGCAAAGAGAGGGGACGCAATGGGGAGCTTCTCGAGGAGCCCATCCCGGTCATGATCGATGACAGGCATTTCATTCCCGGGGCCTTCTTCCGAACCACCGTCGAGAACTCCTACACCGGGGAGCCCACCGATGTCATCGCCCGCTGGGGAAGTTCCGAGGGTTCCTTCATGGAGATGTCGGATTGCAAGCCCGTCTTCTTCTACGTCTACGAACATGAGTGGGGCTGGATACGCCGGTTGGTCCCCCTGGACGAGCACGGGGCCGACACGGTCTCAATCGAGAAGGTGACCGACCCCGATGAGATCGCCGTCGCCAGAAAGTGGCTCGAGCCGCTCGTCAGCGAGTTCACCCGCGGCGAATTGGAATGGCGTCACGCCGATGGCATCCTGCGTGTGACCAACAGGGTGGGGTTTGACCTCAAGACCGCCGTCGAACAGGTGGGTCGCATCTACTCGTTCCCGTTCAGCGACATGCTGCTGGACGCCCTCATCGACGAGTACGGCGCGACCGGAAGCACCATGAGCTCGTTCGTCGCGCTGTGGCGCGCCGCGGCGTATGTGGAGCGCAACGACGGCGGGAACCGGTGAGCGTTATGCAAAAGCGTTGTTTTTGTGAAACGAACTGTGCCTGAAACCTCTGTTTTTGTGAAATTACGCTGGGTTGAAACCTCTGTTTTTGTGAAAAAGATTGATTTTCCAACGATTTGGCCTGGAATACGTGCTTCACCCCAAGCCGTTGGCGGTGGCCGGCGACAGAAGATACCTGCCGTTGTACATGGCCGGATTGCTATAGGGGTATAGGGACCGGAATCGGCACGCCGCGCGCCTCGCTAGACTGGGCGGGTATGAGCAAGCATCATCATCGCGACCGCAGTTGGGCTCCGGCACCGGAATCATTGCCGGAAGACGCCCACGTCATCGACAATCACACACACGTCGCATCCGTCGTGCCGTTCGCACGCGCGATGAGCCACGAGGCCGTCGCGAAGGGACAACCCGAAGTCCCTGTCTACGATGTCGATGAGCTGCTTGCGCAGGCGAAAACGGTCGGCGTGACCGGCATCATTGACTGCGGCTGCGAGTACCCGAACCTCCAACGCGCGATCGACATGGCCGTCGACCACCCCGGCCAAGTCCACGCGGCCATCGCCATCCACCCGAACGAGGCCGTGCGGCACGGGCATCGCGCCGTGGCCGGCCCGGACGGACTCGCCGTCACGTACAAGCCGTACCACGACGTGCCGTTCGACGAGGCCATGGCCGAGGTCGAACGCCTCGCACGCGCCTACCCGGACCAGGTCGTCGCGATCGGCGAGACCGGCATGGACCTGTTCCGCACCGGCGAGGGCGCGCTGGAACTGCAGCGCGAGGCGTTCCGCGCGCATATCGCGCTCGCCAAGGAGCTGAATCTGCCGATGCAGATCCACGACCGCGATTCGCACAAAGAGGTCATCGAGACGCTGCTCGCCGACGGCGCGCCCGAACGCACCGTCTTCCACTCGTACTCCGGCGACGCCGAGATGGCCGAGATCGCGCGCAAGCACGGCTGGTACCTGAGCTTCTCCGGCACCGTGAGCTACAAGGGCAACGAGGGGATCCGCGAATCATTGCGCATCGTCGGACTCGACCACGCGATGGTGGAGACCGACGCGCCGTACCTCACGCCGATGCCGTACCGCGGGCGCACGAACGCGCCGTACATGATCCCGTACACGCTGCGCGCGATGGCCGACACGCTCGACCTGCCGCTCGCGGCGGTGGCGCGCGGCACCCGCGCCACCACGCGCGCGGTCTACGGCGTGTGAGGCGCGGCGGCGTGTGCGTGCGGTGACGGTGCGGTGACGCGGGTGCGGCGGCGGTGACGATGGCACGGCGGCGCGGGTTTATCGGGCGAAGTGGGGGAGCGGTGGTGGATTTCCGCTGATTTCGCGGCGATGATTCGCACTGCTGGTGAATTTGTGGTGATTGCGTCGGCGGACTACGATGTGTGTCCGAAGAAAAGCGAGTGTGACGCAAGAGACGAAAGAGCATCGAGAACGGCAGGCAGTGTGAGGCCGCGCCGCATGGAGGATTGAGCGTATGGCTGACCGCAATCAGCAGACCAAACGCGCCCGCAAGGTGGTAAGCGGCACCGCGAACAATACGAGCAACAGTACGGGCGCCGGCGAGCTGGCCGGCGCGAACGAATCCGGCAAGGCCAAGGCCGCTTCGGTGAAGCCCCGACCGGACGACGGGCGCCAAGCGAAGGCCAAGGCGGAGAAGGAGGCGCTGCTGAGGGCCGACACCTTCACCAACGCGCCGAAGGTCTCCCGCCGCACGCTCACCAAAGAGGAGCGCGAGGTCCTCGTCAAGCAGGCGGAGGCCAAGAACAAGGAAGCCGAGAAACTCGCCACCACCGCCGCGAAGGGACGATTCGGCCGCTGGTGGGCGCGCCTGCAGTCCGGGCCGAACAAGGTCAGCTGGGGCATGATGATCGTCGCGCTCGGCGTCGTCTACGGCGACATCGGCACCTCGCCGCTCTACACCGCGCAGACGTTCCTCACCGGGCAGGGAGGTATCGGCAGCGTCGACCGCGAGGCCGTGCTCGGCATGCTCTCGCTGGTCTTCTGGTCGATCACGCTGATCACCACCGTCAAATACGTGCTCATCGCGATGAAGATCGACAACAACGGCGAAGGCGGCATCTTCGCGCTGTACTCGCTGATCCGCCGCCGCGGCGCATGGCTCGCGATCCCCGCGATGGTCGGCGGCGCCGCGTTCCTCGCCGATTCGGTGCTCACGCCGGCCGTGTCGATCAGCTCCGCCGTCGAAGGCCTGCAGACGCTGCCGCCGCTCGAGCATCTCTTCGACGAGAATCCGAGTCTCACGTTGATGATCACCGTGGTCATCATCGTCGTGCTGTTCATGGTGCAGTCGCGCGGCACGGAGAGCATCGGTCGCGTGTTCGGCTCGATCGTGCTCGTCTGGTTCAGCTTCCTCGCCGTCGTCGGCCTCGTGAACCTCGCGCAGGACTGGACGGTGTTCGCCGCGCTCAACCCGGTGTACGGCGTGCGGTTCCTGTTCAGCCCGCACAACGACGCCGGCATCGCGCTCATGGGCACCGTGTTCCTCGCGACCACCGGCGCCGAGGCGCTCTACTCCGACATGGGTCATGTGGGCCGCGGCAACATCTACTTCACGTGGCCGTTCATCAAGGTCGCGCTCGTCTGCTGCTACTTCGGCCAGGGCGCGTGGATCCTCGCGCACAGCCGCGACCCGCACTACACGACGATGAGATCGTTGAACCCGTTCTTCCAGATGATGACCCCGGACGTGCGCTACGTAGCGGTCGTGCTGTCCGTCACCGCCGGCGTGATCGCGTCGCAGGCGCTCATCACCGGCGCGTTCACGATGGTCTCCGAGGCGACGCGACTCAACTGGATGCCGCATCTTCAGGTGCGCTACCCGGCGCGCACGCGCGGGCAGCTGTACATCCCGGTCGTCAACGCGGTGCTGTGCGTCGCGACGCTGCTCGTGCTCGCGATGTTCAAGGATTCCGAACACATCTCCGCCGCGTACGGGCTCGCGCTCACCATCACGATGATCACGACGACGATCCTGCTCGCCGTGTACATCTGGTACGCGGGGCGGCGGCTCGGCGCGATCGTGTTCCTCGTGCTGTTCCTCGCCATCCAGATCCTGTTCTTCATCGCGTCGATGGCGAAGTTCCTGCACGGCGGCTGGTTCACGATGCTGCTCACCATCGCGATCCTGTTCGTCATGTACACGTGGAACGAGGGCACGAAGCTGGAACGCGCGCAACGCCGCCACATGCGCCCGAAGGACTTCCTGCCCACATTGGAGAAACTGCACGGCGACTTCCGCATCCCGTACTTCGCCGACAACATCGTCTACCTGACGTCCGATACCGAGACGAAACGACTCGACACCGACATCTTCTTCTCCATCTTCGCCGACCACCCGAAGCGCGCCCGCGCATGGTGGGCGGTGAGCGTGGAGACCACCGACCAGCCGTTCACGCGCGAATACGAGGTGCAGAACTTCGGCACCGACTTCCTGTTCCGCGTGCGTATCCGGCTCGGATTCAAAGTGTCGCAGTCGATTCCGGCGTACCTGCACCAGATCATGCACGACCTGTCGAAGACCGGCGAGCTGCCGCAGCAGAAGTCGCTGTACCCGAAGGTCGACGCCGATCCGAACATCGGCACGATCCGGTACGTGCTGATCCACAAGGCGCTGATGCCGGAGTCGAAGGTCTCCGCGCGCGGGGCGCTGTCGCTGCAGACCAAGTACGCGATCCGCCATGCGGCCGGCTCGCCGGTCAAATGGTTCGGACTCGCGCCGTACAACCCGCTCGTCGAAGTGCAGCCGCTGTTCGTGTCCACGCGCAGGCCACCGCGGTTGAAGCGTATCGAACGTGCCGCCGGAATCGAGCCGATCACCGGGGATCTGCCGCCGGTGCGGTGAAACCTGTGGTGCGGTGAGTCTGCGGTGCCGTGCGCACGGCTTGGGTGAAACCTATAAGCAACGCTTATAGCGATGGCCGCGCGTCGAAACCTGTGCGGGTTATGGTAGCCAACTATGTGCAGATTACTGGGTTACGCGACGGCAGGGTTCAACCTGAGCCTCAACGCAATCCTAGGCACGGAGGGTGTGGACGCCTATCGTGAGATGAGCGAGATCCACAACGACGGCTGGGGTTGCGCGATGCTCTACGAGCCGATCGAACGACCCGGCACACTCGACGGCGGCGCGCCCGCCCCCGAGACCGGCACCAAGCTGTACAAGACCACCGTGGCCGCGCGTCTCGACCCGGTCTTCCCCGAACTCGCCTCCGAACCGGCGCGAGGCGGCCTGTGGCATCTGCGCCTCGCCTCCTCGAACCTGCCGCTCATCCTCGAGAACCAGCAGCCGTTCTTCGCGAACGGACTGAGCTTCATCCACAACGGCGACATCTCCGATTCGCACGGCCGCAACATCGTGACGAACCGCCAGTACCCGGTGAACCACAGCGTGTTCCTGTCCACCGGCGGCCGCTCCGACTCCGCGATTTTCTTTGCCGTGATCCTCGAATACATCGGCTTCGGCTACGACCTCGACGAGGCCGTGGCGCAGGCCGTGCGTGAGCTGCGCCAGGCGTACCCGCGTTCCAGCTACAACTGCATGATCCAGTCGCAGGACCAGTTCATCGCGTTGAACGCGGCCGGCCGCGAACGCACGTCGTCGCGCATCGTCGAGATCTACGACCAGTACGGCCAGGGCGAGAAGGCGCAGGACTACCGTGTGATGCGCTACCGTGCGCTCACCGACGAAGAGGGCGCGCCCGCGGGCATCGTCGTCGCGTCGTCCGGCTTCGACCAGACCGAGGCCGACGGCTGGGAGGAGCTCGAAAACGACCAGATGATCGTCGCCTCCAACCGCACCGGCGAATGGTCGATGCGCTCCATCGACTGACCGGGGGAAGGCCAAGGCGTTCCGAGGCCGCCATACAATGGCGGTATGGTTCCCACGCTTGAGCAGATCGAAGAGCTTCACCACAAGATCGCGCCTTCCGAAGAGGCGTACGACCTGATCCACACGCATTGCGTGATCGTCGCGCGCATCGCCCGCATGCTCGCGCATCGCCAGAACATGCTGTTCGCGCGCCGCTGCACGCTGCCGAAGGATGCGGCGGAACTGGCCGCGCCGTCAGCGGAAGGCGCGGAGGCGGTGCTCGCCGGAATCGAGGCGGGGGAGGGCGCCGCCGCCGGGACCGGTGTGTCCGGGGAGTCAACCGCGCGTGACCTCCTCGCCGTACCACCGTCCGACGGAGTGACTGGCGGGCATGTGCCGCCGCGGCTCATCGACGAGCATCTGGTCACGATCGGCGGACTGCTGCACGACATCGGCACGTACAAAGTGCTCAAGCATGACGGCACCGACGGCGAACCGCTGAAATTCGCCGGCAAGAAGTACATCAAGCACGGTCTGCTCGGCTACGAGTACCTGCTGGAGAACGGCGTGGACGAGGAGATCGCGCAGTTCGCGCGCAACCACACCGGCGTCGGACTCACGCGCGACGACGTGATCCGTCAGGAGCTGCCGCTGCCGCCGGCCGACTACGTGCCGGTAAACCTCGAACAGGAGACCGTGATGGTGGCGGACAAGTACAACAGCAAGTCGCTGCCCGCCAAGTTCGTCACCGCGGAAAGCTACACGAAGCGCGCGGCCCGCTTCGGCGAGGAGAACAAGCGCCGCTGGCTGGAACTCCTCGACCAGTACGGCGTCGTCGACGTGCGCCCCCTCGCCAAGGAATACGGCATGGTCATCGTGTGAGGGCTGTGCCTACACATGTGGCCCCCTCTGATGGGACATCGCCGTGGAGCAAACGCCGGAGGCGTTTGTAGGCGATGTGCGAGCCGGCAGGCGAGCCGATTTGAGGCCAGCCGAAGGCTGCCCGTAATCGCGGTCGGGCTGTCAGCCGAAGGCTGACTGGGGGAGAGTAGAGGAGCGGCCGCAGGGCGCGGGAGATACTGCATCGGCCGAAGGCCGATTCTATTTCCTGCGGCCTGCGGCCGGTGTCTCTCCCCCACCCGGCTTCGCCGGGAGCCCCCTCGTCAGAGGGGGCCGATTCGAATTGGTTTCAGTCGGCGAGGGAGAATACCTCGTCGGCGGCTTGCGCGACCTCGTCGGAGGCGGTGACGATGATGACGGCGCGCTTCGGGTCGCGGGCGTGCGCGATCGAGGCGAGCAGGTCCAGAATCGCGGCCGCGTCCCCCTCATCCAGCCCCTTCGTCGGCTCGTCGAGGATCACGACGTCCGCCTCGCAGCTGATCGCGCGGGCGATCGCCACGCGACGCTGTTCGACGAGCGGCAGCTCGCGCAGCGGGCGCCCGCTCGTCGCCTCGGAGAATCCGACGCGGTCGAGCAGTTCGCGCGCGACGACCGGCTTCGGCTTCAGATACGTGCGTCCGGACGCGTCCATCGCGTACCGCACGTTCGATTCCGCGTCGAGGTCGCCGCGCACCGCGTAGCGCTGCGGCACGATGCCGAGACGATGCCCGCGCAGCTCGTTGATCTCCAGTTCCGCGAGATTCGAGCTCTTCGTCATCGCCGTGCCGGACGTGGGCAGCTGGTAGCCGCCGAGCACCTCCATCAGCGTGACGCGCTGCTCCGGATCGTCCGTGTCCGGCAGCACGCGGATTGCGTATAGCGAGCCCGCGTAGCAGGCGAGCGACACGTTGTCGAGCACGTGGCGCCCGGTCTTGCGGTTCGTCGTGGTCGCATGGTTGAGCGAGAACGTCGGGTACGACTTGAGCAGCACGCGGTCGCCGACCTGCCGGTCGAGCGCCCGTTCGGAACGCTTCGCCGACGCCTTGATCTCGTTCGGGTCGGCGTTCGCGCTGACGTCGTGGTTCTTCGCGGCCAGCGCGAGCGTCTCGTTGACGCGTCGCGCGTTCGCCGCCGTGGCCGCCGCGCTCGTCTCCTTGGGATTCGCGTCGGCCGCCTTGTCTGCGGCGGTGTCGGCGGTGTCGGTCGTTTCCGCGGTTTCCGCGGGTTCGGCGGCGGTCGCGTCGCCTTCCGCGGCATCGTCCGTCGCCTCGGCTTCGCCCGCGGCGTCCGTTTCGCCGGAAACGGACACCGGCACGGTCTCGTCTGCTGCGTCGGTGTCGACGGCGTCCGACGATTCGTCGTCCGCATCGTCCGTTGCGTCGGCATCCGTCAGATCGTCGATGGCGAACGCGATCGACGTGTCGGCCGCGTCGTCGTCCTCGTCGTAGACGACGCTGAACTCGACCGGCTGCGCGTCGACGTCGTCGACCTCGTCGTCGGATTCCACGGCGTTGTCGGATGTCTCGCCGACGCCGTCCTTCTCGACGGATTCCGTGGCCTCGTCGATGACCGTCTCGTCGGCCGTGACGTCGTCCTTCTCGACGGTCGGCTCGGTCTTGTCGATGTCCTGCTCGCTCATGCCTTGTCCTCCGAAATCTCCGATGCCTTGAACAGATTCGCGTTGGGGAACGTCGCCGGCCGCAGCATCGCGACGATCGCGAGCGCGACGACGACGCCGATCGACTGCCAGACCAACGGCCAGACGATGCCGGACGTGACGGGCGTGGCGTTGCCGTCGGCCAGCGCGGCGCCGATCGCGCCCGCGCCCAGGCCGCCGGCGAGCAGGCCGATTACGGCCGGAACCACGGTGAGCATGAACGTCTCGACCATGAACTGCCAGCCGAGGCGCGGCTTCGTCACACCGGAGACGAGCGCCATGCCGATCTCGTCGGTGCGACCGAACCAGGTGCGTGCGATGGTGAGCGCCGCGAGCACGATGCAGCCGCCGAGCGCGACCACCCACAGGACGATGCGCGTGCGGGAGGCGGCGTCGCCGAGCGGCTTGATCGACGCCTCGTACTCGTCGAGCGACGGGGAGACGAGCTCGTAGCCCTTCGGCAGCTTCGCCTTCGTGACGAGCTTGACGAACTTCTTGTAGGTGGCCGTATCGGAGAACTGGAACACGATGTCGAGATCCGGCTTCGACCAGTCGTTCTTCGGATCGTCGCTCTCCTTGGTGACGCCCATCGTGTACGTGGTGGCGTAGGCGGAGTAGATCACGTTGTCGCGGTTGTCCTTCGCGTACTTGCCGTCGCCGTTCGAGCCGGCCGCGTCGTCGTACTCGTAGATGCCCTGCACGGTGAACTCGTAGGTCTTCGACGTGTCCGTCGGGTCGCCGACCTTGAACTTGTCGCCCACCTTGAGGTTGTTCTTCGCGGCCACGGCCTTGGAGATCAGCGCGCCCGTCGCCGTCGTGTCGGTGAACGTGAGCTTCTTGCCGGAGGTCAGATGGTAGGAGCCGAACTCGTTGGCCTTCACGGCGTTGTCGTCGTAGAAGGCGCGCAATTGGAACTCGCCGCCCGTCTTGTCGGCCGAGGATTCCGTGCCCGCGCTGCCGGCGATCGCCTTGATCGACGAGGACTGACGCACCGGCACCGTGGAGATCAGCGAATACGTGAACGTGAGGTTCTGCTCCTGCATCTTCTCCGCGTACGGCTCGTAGTCGGTGAGCGTGAGATAGCGGGAGGTGGTCGACTTCGCGTCGTCGGACTTCATCGTGGCCTGCGTGGCGGCGGTCGGGCGCAGCACCGCGTTCGGGTTCTGCGCATCGTAGGCGCTGCCGTAGGCGGTGTCGCTCGCCTGCACGATCGCGAGCGAGGCGATCGTGCCGAACGAGACGAGCAGCGTGACCACCACGGTCAGCACTGAGATCGCCCAGCGGCGTGACACGGCGCGCCAGGCGTTGGTGAGAACGAACATATGCTGCTTCTCCAGTCCTCTATATCCCTATGCGCGCGGGGCGGGCGGCCTCCGGTCGGGGCCGGGGTGGCCGGGCGACCGGCACCGGGCCCGGGACGACCGGGCATGGCCGCGGCCCGCGCACGTTTCGCTATAACAGTAAGACACTACGTCGGCAAATGTGGGGGTTCTCTTGCCTCAGGCTGTGAGGTGGCTGGGAACGGACCGGCTTTCGTGAACCGGCACCCCGAAAGTGGGACAATATAAGAAGAACAGGGAAGGAGTCCATCATGATGGAGCCATACAAGCGGCCGGGCATCGACGACCGGCCCGACTATGAGAAGGCGTTGAGCGCCGAAGACAAGGCCTCGGTCTCCCGACTCGCCGCAGACCCGCATCGCATCGCCCCGGAATCGTCCGTCGAACAGCCGACCGCGCAGGCCGCCCGCCTCGCGACGGAAGGCACCGCGTCGGTCGTCGCCGCCGCGCGCATCGACGCCGCCGTACCCGACTACGCGTCATCGTTCCTCGACATGCGCGACCCGATGGTCGCCGCCGACGGCGAACGCCCCGACGCCGTGCAGCTCTCCCACCTCAAGTGGGGGTTCGCCGTCGGCTCGTTCCTCGCCGCCGCGCCGTGGGCCGCCGTCAACCTCGTCGGCCTGCCGAACCAGATCGCGCGCGGCGCCGGCTTCGACATGGGACTCGCCGACCCGGCAGCCGCCCTGCGCGCCGGATCCCTCGCGCCCGTCCTGTCCGCGATGATCATCCTCGGCGCCGCGTGGAGCCTCCTGTTCACGCCGCTCGTCGCCGCGTTGTCCGACCGCACGCGCATCCCCGCGGGCCGCCGCACGCCGTGGCTCGTCGCCGGCGGCGTGCTGTCCGCGCTGTCCGCGCTCGCGCTCGGCGCGACGACCGCCACGGTCCCCATCGTCATCCTGTGGACGATCCTGCAGTTCACGTACGCGATGCTCGTCGCGCCGCTCGCCGCCGCCGTCGCCGAACGCGTGCCCGACAAGTTCCGCGACGAGACGGAACGCTGGAACGCGATCGGCGTGATCGCCGGGCAGGCGGCGGGCGGCGTGGTCGGCGGCCTCGCCATCGGCTTCGGCGCGTTCAACCCGTTCCTGTGCGCGGCCGTCATGTTCGCCGTGTCCGGCGCGGCCGCCGTGCTCGTGTGGCCGCGCGAACCGTCCAGCGCGGAACAGCCGCGCGTGCGGTTCAGCTGGCGCGACGTGCTCGACGCGGCGTCGCTGCGCCTGCCGCGCGGAACCGCGGCCGCGACGGCCGACGTGGCGCGGTTCCGTCGCCTGTTCCTCTCGCGCGTGTTCATGACCGCCGCGTCCGCGGCGACCGGCGTCTACCTGTGGTACGTCGTGCGGTTCGCCGTGTACGGCGACGATCCGGCGCTCACCGCCGCGCCGATGACGCTGCCCGCCGGCGTGCTCGTCGCGCTGCTCGCGCTCGCCACGTTCGCCGGCACGCTGCTCGCGACGACCTCCGCCGGCGCCGTCACCGACAAGTTCGCCGAAGGATTCGGACCGTGGTGGCGTGGATCGCACGTGGCCGTCGTGTGCGCGTGCGTGCTGTACGCGATCGGCCTGCTCGCCGGACTCGCAATCGTGACGATCGGCGGCGAACGCAGCCTCATGGTGTTCTCGTTCGTGGCCGGGTATGCGGGCGGATTGTACGACGTGCTCGTCCAGCCGCTCGTCGTCGACGCGCTGCCGGACCCGCACGAGGCCGGACGATACCTGCGCGCGTATGCGAACGCGAAGCCGCTCGGCCTGGCGCTCGGCGCGGGATTGGGCTCGGGTGCGGTCGCCGTGGCGCCGGCGTCGTTCGGCTACATGGCGGTGTTCCCCGCCGCGATTGCGTGCGTGCTGCTCGCCGCGCTGTTCCTGCGCAGGTAGGAGGCGTGCGCCGGCCCAGCTGGCGGGGGCTGTAACGAGGGAGCAACGGACTCGGCCCCCGCTGGCGGGGGCTGTCGGCGGAGCCGACTGGGGGTGGTTGTGCGGGTCGGGGACCACCCTCAGTCTCACTGCGTTCGACAGCTCCCGCCGGCGGGAGCGGGGAATGGTCGGGTCTCGTGGTTCTGCTGGCGGGGGCGGGGCGGAAGAGTGAAGTACGATAGTCCCGTATATGGGGCGGTGGCCGTGGAGGCTGGAAGCCTGGAAGTCATAGCGCGAAAAGGGAGTGGTGCATGGTCGGTATGCGTGACGTGGCCCGTCGGGCAGGAACCTCGGTGAGCACGGTGTCGCTCGTCGTCAACGGCACCGGATACGTGTCCGACGAGATGCGCAAACGTGTGCAGGACGCGATGGACGCGCTCGGCTACATCCCCAACGAGCTTGCACGCAACTTCTACCGCGACCGCACCAACATGGTCGGCGTGATCGTGCCGACCGTCCGTCACCCGTTCTTCGCCACGTTCGTCGCCGCCCTGCAGCGCGGGTTCTCGGCGCGCGGCATGCGCGTCGTCCTGTGCTCGGTGGCGGACACCGGCAAGGACGAATCCGAGTACATCGACATGCTGCGCCGGCACATGATGGACGGCATCGTCATGGCCGCGCACACGCGCCATCCCGCCGATTATTGGACGTCGATCGACCGTCCGATCGTCGCGTTCGACCGGTATCTCGGCGAGGGCGTGCCGTCGGTGCGCTCCGACCACGAGCAGGGCGGCCGCATCGTCGCGCGCGAGCTGATAGCGTCCGGCGCGCGTCATGTCGCGCTGGTCGGCGGTCCGCGCGCCCAGTTCCACGATCTGTCGGACGATGATCTGTCGGACGGCAATCGTAATCCGTCGGACGTCGATTCGTTGGACGTCGCGTCCGCCGCGTCGCCGTCCGCCGCGCCGCATCCGGAATCCACGTTCCCCACCGTGCGCTACTACCTCACGCTGGAACGTGAGCTGGACGCGGCCGGCATCGCGCACGAGTACGTCGAGGCGGGCGGCGTCGACGATTTCGCCGGATACGTCGCCGCCGTGCGCGGCCTGTTCGACCGTCGCGGACGCGCGGTCGACGGTGGTGACGCCGGTAACGTCGACGGCGGTGACGGCGGCGTCGCGCCCGTCGCGACGGACGCCGCCGTGCCGCCCGTCGACGCGATCGTCGGCAACGACGTCGTCGCCGCGCTCGCCGTGCAGGAGGCGGCGCGGCGCGGCATCCGCGTACCCGACGACCTCCAGATCGTCGCGTACGACGGCACGTATCTCGTCGACGCGGCTGGTGTGCGGCTCACGGCCGTCGCGCAGGATTTCGGCGCGATCGCCGAGCGGATCGTCGACCGGATGATCGCGCTGATCGGCGGTGGCGGTGACGGCGGTAACCGCGGTGGCGGTGACGGCGGTAACCGCGGTGACGATGACGCGGCTGTCGCGGGTGCCGGTGGTGGTGACGGTGCTGGTGACGCCGGCGCGATCGTCAATGATGGCGATGGCGCGGGGGAGCGCGGTGTCACGCTCGTGCCGCTCGTCCTGCGCAAAGCCGATTCGACGCGGTGACGGCTGCCGCGCGGCCGGGTAAATGGCCGCGGACCGTCCCGCAGGTTACGTGAATGTGATGGGAAAATGCGACGAATTCGCATGGTTCACATAGTGAACATCAGTGGCCGGCGGCGGAACGGCGCTCCTATGGTGTGGAACCAGTTCGAGCGATAACCGCTCGGAGGGAAAACTTCTAGACCGAAAGGAGGCCGCCGCGATGACTGGATACACTGCCGACACCACCGTTGATGAGTCCGCTATGACGCTCGTCAACGTCGCTCTGCTGTCCGCACGAATTATTATTCCGTCTTCGCTGGCGGCATGATTCGGCTTACAAGCTTGAGCCCCGTCAGCGAAGGCAGGGCGAGAGCGATTGATGTTGCTTCAAGCCCTGCATGAGATGCGGGGCTTTTTCATTGCCCGTCCACCACGATCCACAAGATCCGGGTGCGCGATGGAATTCCTGCGAAACAGAGAGAGAAACCCCATCCAATTCAGGAGACAATCCCATGAGTGCAGTCGAGGCAACGACTGAAAACGCAGCTGAAGGCAAGCTGCAGGCGATGGCCCACGATTCCGTGAAGACCGTCATCGCCGCCTCCATGGTCGGTACGGCCATCGAGTTCTACGACTTCTACGCCTACGGCACCGCCGCGGCGAACTACTTCCCGCACATCTTCTTCTCCGCGAAGGACAACCCGACCGTCGCGCTGCTGATGAGCCTGCTGACCTTCGCCATCGCGTTCATCGCCCGCCCGCTCGGCTCCCTCGTGTTCGGCCACTTCGGCGACCGCATGGGCCGCAAGACCACGCTGGTCGTCTCCCTGATGACCATGGGCGTCGGCACGTTCCTCATCGGATGCCTGCCGACCTACAACCAGGCGGGCGTCTTCGCCGTCGCCATCCTGTGCCTGCTCCGCTTCGTCCAGGGCATCGGCCTGGGCGGCGAATGGTCCGGCGCCGCGCTGGTCGCCACCGAGAACGCCCCCGAGGACAAGCGCGCCCTGTACGGCTCCTTCCCGGAGCTCGGCGCCCCGATCGGCTTCTTCCTGTCCAACGGCACCTACTTCCTGCTTGAGACCTTCAACGACTCCGACGCGATGCTCGCCTGGGGCTGGCGCGTGCCGTTCCTGCTGTCCGCGGTGCTCGTGATCATCGGCCTCGTCGTGCGAGTCCACATGGAGGAGACCCCGATCTTCCGCCTCGCCCAGGAGAAGAAGCAGGTCGTCAAGGCCCCGATCGTCGAAGTGTTCAAGAAGTCCTGGAAGCAGGTCCTGCAGGCCACGTTCCTCGTCGCCGTCACCTACACGCTGTTCTACACGCTCGCCACCTGGTCCCTCGCATGGGGCACCAAGGAGCAGGGCGAGGGCGGCGGTGGCCTCGGCTTCACCAATCAGGAGTACCTGCTCATGCTCATGATCGCCATCTGCGTGTTCGCCGCGTTCATCGTGATCTCCTGCGTGAACGCCGACAAGTGGGGCCGCAAGCGCGTCATCATCACGTCCTCCGTGCTGCTCGTCGTGTTCGCCGCGCTGTTCCCGTTCCTCCTGAACGGCCAGATCGTCGGCCAGCGCAACTTCTTCGCCAACATGGTGTTCCTGTGCGTCGGCTTCGCCCTCATGGGCACCGCGTTCGGCCCGATCGGCGCGTTCCTGCCCGAGCTGTTCGACGCCAACGTGCGCTACTCCGGCTCCGGCATCGGCTACAACCTCGCCGCCATCGTCGGCGCGGCCTTCGTGCCGACCATCGCCACCTGGCTGAGCTCCCACTGGGGCGTCCACTCCGTCGGCATCTACCTCGGTGTGATGGCCCTGTGCTGCCTCGTCGCCGTGCTGTCCTGCAAGGAGACGAAGGACGTCGATTTCACGAAGTGATTTCCCTTTTCGGCCCCCGCTGGCGGGGGCTGGCGGCGAAGCCGACTGGGGGTGGCCCGGTTCGGGATTGTTCGGATTGTTCGGACCGTTCGGGCCGTGAACCACCCTCCGGCGCTTCGCGCCACCTCCCGCCAGCGGGAGGGGAAAAGTCGTCCGAGGACGGCATCTCCCCCTCAGCCCGGCTTCGCCGACCAGCTCCCCTGACAGGGGACGCAGGGAACGCGAATCCCCCAAACTTTCCAGCTGTAATCGCGTTTGATTTCGGCTTGATTCCATAACTGAAAATTCAATTCAATATTTGGACGCGGGCGACCGCGTCGCCCACTGCGGGACTAGAAATAGTCCCCAGTGAACCGATGACCTCCCCGACACAAGGACACAATCCTTCTCGCCGAAGGCCGTCAGCAATCTCACCGATTGTCGGACGTGCAGTTTCGTTCGGCACACTGAACAACATAAAGGAGTGCCTATCATGGCAGCAACTATCTGGTACGAGAAGGACGCCGACCTCTCCGTGTTCGAAGGCAAGAAGGTCGCCATCCTCGGCTACGGTTCCCAGGGCCACGCCCACGCGCTGAACCTGCGTGACTCCGGCGTCGACGTCGTCGTCGGCCTGCGTCCGACCTCCAAGTCCGTCGAGTTCGCCAAGGAGCAGGGCCTCGAGGTCAAGCCGGTCGCCGAGGCCGTCGCCGAGGCCGACGTGGTCATGGTGCTGCTGCCTGATCAGTACCAGGCCGCCGTCTACAAGAAGGACATCGAGCCGAACCTGAAGCCGGGCGCCGCTCTGGCCTTCGCCCACGGCTTCAACATCCACTACGGCTACATCAAGCCGTCCGAGGATCACCCGGTCTTCATGGTCGCCCCGAAGGGCCCGGGCCACATCGTGCGTCGTGAGTACGCCGCCGGCCGTGGCGTCCCGGTCGTCGTCGCCGTCGAGCAGGATCCGGATGGCAAGACCTGGCCGCTGTGCCTCGCCTACGCGAAGGCCCTCGGCGCCCTGCGCGCCGGCGCCATCAAGACCACGTTCACCGAGGAGACCGAGACCGATCTGTTCGGCGAGCAGGACGTCCTCATGGGCGGCATCAACCACCTGTGCGACATGGGCTTCGACGTGCTGACCGAGGCCGGCTACCAGCCGGAGATCGCCTACTTCGAGGTCTTCCACGAGCTGAAGATGCTCGTCGACCTCGCCAACGAGGGTGGTCTGAACAAGGCCCGTTGGTCCTGCTCCGACACCGCCCAGTACGGCGACTACACCTCCACGGTCATCACCGAGGAGACCAAGAAGCGCATGCAGTACCAGCTCAAGCGCATCCAGGACGGCTCCTTCGCCAAGGAGTTCATGGATGATCAGGCCGCCGGCGCCCCGAAGTTCAAGAAGCTGCAGGAGGAGTACTCCCACCCGCACCTCGAGACCGTCGGCCCGAAGCTGCGCGCCATGTTCTCCTGGAACAACGGCCCGGCCAAGGATCAGGACGAGGCCGAGTCCTTCAACGGCAAGATCGCTCGTACCCAGGTTCAGTGAGCCTGTCCGCCCCGGCTCCCGTCCGATGAGGACATGGCCGGGTGACCGTATCGGTCGCTGAAAGGCCGCCATCCGTTTACCACGGGTGGCGGCCTTTTCGTTGTTTCGGTTTTGGGGTTTCGTTTCTTTGCCGGCGGTTGTTGGTTGTCCCGTTGTTGGTTGTCCCGTTGTCGGTTGCCCCCGTGTCGGTCGTCCCCGTCCTCGGCGCGATAAATCCCGGGAAGTCGGCCTATATTCCGGGAATCTTTGTGCTGACTCGGTCTCAGTGCGAAGATTCCCGGACGAAGAGGTTGTTCCCCGGGATTTCTTGTGCTGGTGACGGTTCAGTGCAACAATTCCCGGGTGATGGGGCTGTTTTCCGGGATTTCTTGTGCTGACTCGGTCTCAGTGCAACAATTCCCGGATGACAGGGGTGATTCCCGGGAAAAGTTGCGCTGGGAATTTGCGTTGGGGAATGGGGGCGCAAGGATTCCCGGGTGATGGGGATGATTCCCGGGATAAGTTGTGCTGGCGGTGTTTCAGCGCAACGATTTCCGGGTGACAGGGTTGTTTTCCGGGAAAAGTTGCGCTGTGTCTGTGGTTGCGCCGTGGTCGGCGAGGGGGCAACGCGATGCGAACATCCCCGGCTGTCCACGATGCGGGGGAATGGGTCGGATGATGGCCCGAATCATGGACGTGGGCCACTATCCGACCGCAATATCGATAGGATTGAGCGCAGTTCACGGGACACAATCCCGCACGATCGAGGTCATCCGGTCAACGCACAACGCACGCGGCTCACGCACGCGCGACCGGCGGACCACCCACCCGCGCAACATGCGCCAACGCATAACGCGCAACCACATAACGACACCGTGTGCCGTTCGCACGAACGGTCGAACCGGTCGGACGCGACCGACGGCGGCCTCGCAGGGGCGATGCCGGCGGGCGTCGTCGGACCGGCGCATCGACCGCCGCGTGACGGTACGCAAGTAAAGGAGTGCCACCATGGCTGCACAGATCTGGTATGAGAATGACGGCGATCTCTCCGTGCTCGAAGGCAAGAAAGTCGCGATCATCGGCTACGGCTCGCAGGGCCACGCCCACGCGCTGAACCTGCGCGATTCCGGCGTCGACGTCGTCGTCGGCCTGCGCCCCACCTCGAAGTCCGTGGACTTCGCGAAAGAGCAGGGCCTCGAGGTCAAGTCCGTGCCGGAAGCCGCCGCCGAGGCCGACGTCATCATGATCCTCGCGCCGGACCAGTACCAGCGCAACATCTGGAAGGACGACATCGAGCCGAACATCAAGCCGGGTGCGGCCGTCGCCTTCGCCCACGGCTTCAACATCCACTACGGCTACATCAAGCCGAGCGAGGATCACCCGGTGTTCATGGTCGCGCCGAAGGGCCCGGGCCACATCGTGCGTCGTGAGTACGCGGCCGGCCGTGGCGTCCCGGTGGTCGTGGCCGTCGAGCAGGATCCACGCGGCGACGGCTGGGCGCTGACCCTGGCCTACGCGAAGGCCCTCGGTGCCCTGCGCGCCGGCGCCATCAAGACCACGTTCAAGGAGGAGACCGAGACCGATCTGTTCGGCGAGCAGAACGTCCTCATGGGCGGCGTGAACAAGCTCGTCGAGATGGGCTTCGAGGTCCTCACCGACGCCGGCTACCAGCCGGAGATCGCCTACTTCGAGGTCTGCCACGAGCTTAAGATGCTCGTCGACCTGATGAACGAGGGCGGCCTCAACAAGGCCCGTTGGTCCTGCTCCGACACCGCCCAGTACGGCGACTACACCAACACCGTCATCAACGAGGACTGCCGCAAGCGCATGGAGTACCACCTGGGCCGCATCCAGGATGGCTCCTTCGCCAAGGAGTTCATCGACGACCAGGACGCCGGCGCCCCGCACTTCAAGGAGCTGCAGGAGAAGTACTCCAACGAGCGCATCGAGACCGTCGGCCCGAAGCTGCGCGCCATGTTCTCCTGGAACAAGGACGGCGTGAAGGACGCCGACGAGGCCAACTCCTTCACCGGCAAGATCGCCCGCGCCCAGGTTCAGTGAGCTTGGTCTCAGTGAGCTGAGGTGGATGCCGGGTCCAGTGAGCCGGGTCTTGTACGTCAAGTTCGGTGAGCCGGGCTTGGTGAGCTCGGCTCGGCGCTCGCCTCGTATCAGCTCCCGCTGGCGGGAGCTGTCGGTCGTAGGCCGACTGAGGGTGGTTACGACAGTCCGTCACACCACCCTCAGCCCCGCTTCGCGGGACAGCTCCCGCCAGCGGGAGCAGGTCAATAGGCCGCAGTTCCTTACTGGTGGGAGTGAGTCAATAGGCCGTCGTTCCTCATTGACGGGGCAAACGAATAGGCCGCGGTTCCTTACTGGTGAGTGCGAATCAATGAGCCGTCGTTCCTCGCTGATGGGAGCAAGTCAATAGGCCGTCGTTCCCATTATCGGGAGCGGCGGCCTTTCGCGTTGCGTTATCAAAGAAATCAAAAGAATCAAAAGGATTCGGTCGACAATAGGGGCGGGGAATTAAAGGCTTGCCGGCAGCCCCCGCGAAAGCCTTCTCGGTTTCGATGGTCATTGGTGGGTCATTCCCATGTGCCGCCCGCCGAGGGGCATCCCATGTGCCGCCGGCGAGAGGGTTCCCTTGTAACTCCCCGCCCGAGGGGGATATCCCCGGTGGCGTCGTTGGTGTGCCATGTGCGTTGGCTCTGGCCATTGCGTGGCGCGCAAGTGACGCTGAGATGGCCGTGAGCGTCGGTTCTGTGCCAAGGGTGGCGCGCATGCGATGCTGAGATGGCTGTCGGCGTCGTTTGCGTGCCAGGGGTGGCGCGCATGCGATGCTGAGGTGGACGTTGCCGTCGCTTGTGTGCCAAGGGTGGCGCGCAAACGACGCTGGTCGCGCTCTTGGTGTCGGTTCCGTGCCAAGGGTGGCGCGGAACCGACGGAAACAAGGGCTGGGGTAATGGAATAGAGGGTCGGAGGCTTGGCAGCAACGTAGCGGTGTCGGATGGTGGTGGGAGAATAGTCGGCAATCGTCTATGAGAGCGTTCACATCGGCGGAACATCATCGTTGAGGAGCGGTGGCAGGAACGCGCGAGGCATCGGGAAAGCATGGCACGGAATCGTCATCGCCGATTCGTCGCCTCGAATGTGAGCGCGCACATAGACTGACGTGCGATTGCGAAAACGACCCGGAATCGTGCGGAACGTCCGGCAGGATCGTGGTGTGACGTAGCACCGTGAAGCGGCCCTGACGGGGAGAACGAAGGAGAGGCGCTACGTCGCGCCCGGACGAAAGTTGCAGTGCAGCATATGAACCATTGGAAGAAAGCAGTCGCGCTGATCGCGACGGTGCCGATGTTCGCGGCGTTCGCGCCCGCGGCCACCGCCGCCGACGCGACGACCGCGGTCGCGCAGTCCGCGCCCGCCGTCACCGCCGCGGCCGACGCCGCCCCGACCCTGCTCGCCAGCTGGGACTTCACCGGCAAGAACGGCACCAGCAGCGGCTCTATCGCCGATTCGACCGGCAAGTACAACCTGACCCTCAACGGCGGCGTCTCCGTCGGCAAGTTCGGCGACCGCTCCAACAACGAGGCGCTGAACCTCAACAACGACGCGAACAGCGCCAAGTACGCGCAGATCGACGACCAGCTGTTCAAGGACGCCGGCGACTCCTTCACCCTGGAGTTCGCGGCCAAGACGCGTCACGCGGACGACGGCAACTACTTCTCGCTCGGCGTCGGCAAAGACAACGGCAACGACACCAGCAAGTACCTGATGTTCTACAGCAGCACCGGCACCGTCAAGGGAGTCATCTCCGATAACGGCTGGCACAACGAGCAGGGTTCCGAGGTCAACGTCGCGAACAACAACAACATCTGGCACGACTACAAGATCGTCGTGGACGGCACCAAGCTCGCCGTGTACCGTGACGGCACCCCGGTCATCTTCAAGGCCGACACCGGCATCACGATGAGCGGTCTCGGCGCGACCACCGCGTACATCGGCAAGTCGTTCTACAACGCCGACAAGTACTGGAACGGCGCCATCGACGACATCAAGGTGTACAAGGGCGCCGAACTCGCCTCGCCGACCGGCGTGACCATCTCCGGCGGCGGCGTGGTCGACGGCAAGCTCGCCCTGACCGAGAAGTCCACCGCCAAGCTCACCGCCACCGTCACCCCGGACGACGCCGTCAGCAAGAACGTCACCTGGTCGTCCTCCGACGAGGGCGTGGCGAAGGTCTCCGACGACGGCACCGTGACCGCCGTCAAGGCCGGATCCGCGACCATCACCGCGACCACCGAGATCGGCGGCGTGAAGGCCGAACTGCCCGTCACCGTGAACCCGATGGACGCGAAGAGCGCCGCCACCGAGGACCTCGACGCCGCGATCAGCGCGCTCAAGACCACCACGACCGAGAACCTGCCGCTCGTCGCCGAAGGCACGAAGAACGGCTCGACGATCACGTGGACCTCCTCCGACCCGAAGCTCATCACCGGCACGAAGGCCGACTACAAGGCACCGAGCGTGGGGGCCGCCGATCCGTACCAGGGTGCCGGCGTCGTGACCCGCCCCGCCTACGGCGACGGCGATTCCAAGCCGGTCACGCTGACCGCCACCGCCAGCTACAACGGCGGCGAGAAGGTCACCAAGACCGTCGAAGTCACCGTCAAGGAGAAGACGCGTTCCGTGCCGGACGGCGCGTATGCGTCCGTCACCTTCCTGTCCGACTCCGCGACCACCAACGGCAAGATCGGCGAGGCCCTGTACGAGTCCGCCACCGACGGCAACAACTTCTTCTCGTTCAAGGAGATCAACGGCTCCGACCCGGTCATCGTCTCGAACACCGACACCAAGGGTCTGCGCGACCCGTACGTGCTCAAGTCCCATGACGGCGACAAGTTCTACATGATCGCCACCGACCTCAAGGTCTCCTCGCAGGGCTGGGGCCAGAACCAGCAGTACGGCTCCCTCAAGCTCGAGGCGTGGGAGTCCACCGACATGGTGAACTGGACCCGCACCAACGCCGAGGATGGCGACACCGGCATCAAGGTCAATGCCGACAACATGGGCATGACCTGGGCGCCGGAGGCGTTCTGGGATGACGACCTCAACGCCTACGTCGTGTTCTTCTCCTCCCGCGAGTACACGGACGGCACCCGCTCCACCGCGGTGAAGAGCTCGAAGACCGGCGGCGCGTACAACATCGTGATGATGGCCATCACGCGCGACTTCAAGAGCTACACCCCGGTGCAGAAGTGGCAGGACACCCAGTACTCCCGCATCGACTCCACCGTGTTCAAGATCGGCGACATGTACTACCGCCTCACCAAGAACGAGGAGAGCGGCAAGGCCGGCGACTACATCACCACCGGCAAGTCCACGTTCCTCGAGCGCTCCAAGTGCCTGACCTGCGAGACGACCTCCGCCGATCCGAACGCCGACGTGACCAAGACCTGGCAGCTCGTCGACCAGAACATCCTGCCGTTCGAGGGCCCGGAGTCCATCAAGCTCAACGCGGGCGACCCGAACCAGAACGAGGCCGGCGACGCGATGATCATCATGGCCGACTCCGGCGGCTACAAGCCGTACATGACCTCCGAATCCGCGATCGCCGCCTCCAGCTGGACCAACCGCCTGTCGCAGACCGACGGCTGGAACACGGAGAAGCAGTGGGGCCCGGGCGTCACCGGCAAGGTCACCCCGACCAACATGCCGACCCCGACCCGCCACGGCGCGTTCGTGAACGTGTCCGCCGCCATCGCCGAGAACATGCACCAGTGGACGACCGCCAACCCGACGAAGCTCGCCGCCGTGGACTCGACGACCACGCTCAAGTATGACGAGGCCTCCCGCGTCCTGACCGCGACCGTCAAGGCCGACGACACGGGCACCGTCGCCGGTTCCGTGAAGTTCGCGCTCGGCGGCGACGCGGACGGCAGCTGGTCCGAGACCGTCAAGCTCGACGCGAACGGCAAGGCCTCCGTGACCGTTCCCGCCGCCGTGGCCGGTAAGGTCACCGCCGCCTACGACGGCTACACCGATGGCCTCGTCAAGAGCTCCGTCAGTGACCCGGTCACGGTCGCGCAGGGCGAGAACCCGACCCAGCCGGAGATCGTCATCACCGGTGAGGGCGTGAAGGACGGCGAGGTCACGCTGAAGGTCGGCGACGAGCTCGACCTCCACGCCTCGCTCACGCAGGGCGACGCGGCCGCGGCCGACGACGAGCTGGTGTGGGGCGATCCGTCCGATCCGGCTGTCGTCGAATACGTCGACCAGGGCGCGAACCCGGCCGCCGGCACCCGCCGCGTCAAGGCGCTCAAGGTCGGTACGGCGACGATCATCGTCTCGTCCAAGGCCGATCCGAAGGTGACGGCCAAGCTGACGGTCAAGGTCGTCAAGACCGGTGAGACCGACGCCACGACCCCGAACAAGGGCGACACGACCAAGCCGGAAACCAAGCCGAACGGTGCGGCCAAGCCGTCCGGTAACGGTGGCGGCCTGTCTGCGACGGGTGCCGCCGTGGCGTCGGTGACGGGCGCGGTCGCGCTCCTCGCAGCCGCCGGCATCGCCCTCACCGTCTGGCGCAAGCGCCAGGCGTAGCCGGTATGCGCCTCCGGCGCATGCCGGTTTTCCCGCCCCGCCGGCGGGGATTCCCGCTGGTGCCCCCCGCTGGCGGGGGGCTGTCAGCCGCAGGCTGACTGGGGGTGGCTCCATACGAAAATGACCACCCCCACCCGCTTCGCGGGAGCCCCCGCCAGCGGGGGCAAGGAAACGGAATCGGCCTCCGGCCGTTGCGATTCCCCCGCGGCCTACGGCTACTTCTCCACTCTTCCTCAGTCGGCTTCGCCGACAGCCCCCGCCAGCGGGGGCAACGAAACGTGACGTACCGTAACGGCATCGTCACCGGCCGACAACCCCCGCCGGCGGGGGCGAGGAAATCTTACAGGCCGAAGACCTTGACGCGGGTCTCGGCCGGCTGCTTTTCGACCGGGCCGGCGGGCTGGGCGACGATGCCGAACGGCATCTGGGCCTGGAGCTTCCAGCTCTTCGGCAGGTCGAACTCGGCGGCGACGGCCTCGTCGATCAGCGGGTTGTAGTGCTGCAGGGAGGCGCCCAGGCCCTTCTCGGCGAGGGCGGTCCACACGGCGAGCTGGAGCATGCCTGCGGCGTCACGGGCGAAGCCGGGGAAGTTGGCGGCGTAGGCCGGGATGTTCTCCTGCAGCTGCTTGGTGACGTCCTCATCATCGTAGAAGAGCACGGTGCCGTGGCCGGCGGCGAAGGAGTCGATCTTCGCCTCGGTGGACTTGAAGGCCTCCTCATCGTTAACGACCTTGCGCAGGGTCTCCTTGACGATGTCCCACAGCTTCTGGCTGGCGTCGCCGAACAGGACGACGGCGCGCTGCGGCTGGGAGTTGAAGGCGCTCGGCACGTCGACGACGACCTTCTTGACGAGGTCGGCGATCTCCTGGTCGCTGATCGGCGAGGCGTCGGTCAGCGCGTACTGGGAGCGGCGGGTTTCAAGAGCGGTGACGAAGGACATGAGATTCCCCTTTTCGTTCGTGGTTCCGGATGCCCATGCGGCACCCGCAATATCTCGTTTCGAGATATGACTATACATGCATATCACGATTCGAGGTATCTTCGGCGTGGCGCACACCGGCCAAGCGGTCATGCAATGCCCGCCCACCCCGCGGTCAGGCCCGGGAAACCGCCCGTCTCAGCTTTCGTCGCCTGTGGCACCTTCGATCCGCTCGATGTAGTACACGGCCGTCTCACCATAGTCACGGTCGTCCGTGATCTCCCAGCCGTCCGGCGGCGTCGGCCGCTCGGACCGCGCGGAACGCTCCAGCATGACCACGGTCCCCTCCCCCGCGAATCCGTTCGCCGCGAGATCGGCGAGCAGCCGGTCGCACGCCTCCGTCTCGAACGCGTACGGCGGGTCGATGAAGATCACGTCGAACGCGCCCGCCGCTCCCGCGCCGGAGGCCGCATACGCCTCCGCCTTGCGCACGATCACGCGCGCCGAGAGATCCGACGACCATGACCGGTTGCGCTTCAGCTGCGCGACGGTTTTGACGACAAGCGCGGCCGCCGGCTTCGACGCCTCCACGGCCACCAGCTCGCGGGCCCCGCGCGACAGCGCCTCGATGCCGAGCGCCCCCGTGCCGGCGAACAGGTCGAGCACACGTGCCTCGTCGAGCACGCCCCACGCGTCGAGACGCGAGAAGATCGCCTCCTTGGTGCGGTCGGTGGTCGGCCTGGTGCCGGTCTTCGGCGTGGCCAACGCCACGCCCTTGAATCGTCCTGAGATCACTCGCATGGCTACCGACTTTAGCGGTACGCCACGTCGTCCATTTCCGGTACTGACTACCCCTCAGTCCCGCTACGCGGTCCAGCTCCCCTGACAAGGGGAGCCGAAAAACGGGCGTCAGTTGGAGGTGAGGAAGGTCTCGTTGCCGCGTGTGAAGTCAAGCACCGCGCCGGCGAGCTGCGTGTGCCCGTCAAGCGTCGGATCGTCGGCGAGCATCCGTTCGGCGCGCGCCCGCGCGTCGGTGATGAGGTCCGCGTCCTTGATGACGCGCAGCAGTTTGAGGCTCGATTTCGCGCCGGACTGCGCGTCGCCGAGCACGTCGCCGGCGCCGCGGAACTCCAGATCGGCCTGCGCGATCTCCGCGCCGTCCAGCGAATCGTGGATGACCTGAAGCCGTGCTTCGGCCGTCGTGCCCGCTTCGGCGCGCGAGACGAGGAACGCCCAACTGTCCGTGCCGCCGCGGCCGACGCGTCCGCGCAACTGATGCAGCTGGGACAGGCCGTACCGGTCCGCGTCGAAGATCACGATGCAGCTGGCCTGCTTCACGTCCACGCCGACCTCGATCACGGTGGTGGAGACGAGAATCGGCGTCTCCCCGGAGGCGAATCCGGCCATGACCTCGGCCTTCACATCGTCCTTGTCGCGTCCGGTAAGCGTCGCGAACCGGATGCCGGCGAACTGCGGCAGCGCCTTGAGCCGCGTCGTGATCTCCGCCACCGAGTGCAGCGGCGGTCGCGCGACCGTCTCGCCGTTCTCGTCGAGCGTCTCATACGCGTCGTCGATGCCGTCCAACGCCGTCACCTCGCCGCGCGAACCCCGCCCGCCGCGCGAGGAGCCGCGGCCGCCGCCCGGCACCCCCGCATCGTCGTCGGAGTCCGCGTCGATGCGCGCGCACACGATGTAGGCGCGCTCCCCCGCGTCGATGCGCGCACGGATGTGCGCGAACATGCGCGCCATCGTGCGCCCGTCCGCCTCGTTGACGACGATCGTGCGGATCGGCTTGCGCCCGCCGGGCAGTTCGGTGAGCCACGAGATGTCGAGGTCGCCGAACCAGGTCATCGCGGCGGTGCGCGGAATCGGCGTGGCGGTCATGACGAGCAGGTGCGGCGCGGTGCCGTCCGTCGATTTCGCGTTCAACGATTCGCGCTGTTCGACGCCGAACCGGTGCTGTTCGTCGATGACGACGAGCGCGAGCCGCGGCGCCTGGAACGTCTTCGAGAAGGCGGCATGCGTGGCGACGATGATGCCCGGCGTGCCGCTCGCGGCGGCGGCGAGCGCCTTGCGCCGCGCCGCGAGCTTCATGCCGCCGGTGAGCAGCGTCACCGGCACGGACGGACCGGCGTCGCCGCCGTCCGCGCCGCGATCGCCGGCACCGTCGCCATCGCCGGCACCGTCCGCGCCGTCCATCGCGGCGATCATGCGCGTGATGGTCTCGACGTGCTGTTCGGCGAGCACCTGCGTGGGCGCGACGAGCACGGCCTGATAGCCGGCGCCGACGGCCTGGAGCATGGCGGCGAGCGCGACCACTGTCTTGCCGGAGCCGACCTCGCCTTGCAGCAGACGCTGCATCGGCGTGTCGCGCGTCATGTCGGCGGCGATGTCGTCGATGACCTCGCGTTGGCCGTTCGTGAGCGTGAACGGCAGGGATTCGACGAACCGGTCGCGCAGGGACGGGGCATCATCGGCGCCCCCGTCCGGCAGCGGGCACGGGTGCGCCGCGGACTTGTGCGCGCTGCGACGCGCCTCAAGCAACGCGGTCTGGCACACGAGCGCCTCCTCGTAGCGCAGGGTGGCGATGCCCTTGTGGAAGTCGGCGACGGTCTTCGGTTCGTGGATCGCGCGGAACGCCTGGGCGCGGTGCATGAGTCCGCGCGCGCTTCGGATGGTTTCGGGCAGCACGTCGGGGATGGCGTCAGCGAGCGTGCGGGAGAACCGTTCCTCATCGTCGTGGGATTGCAGGGTGATGTCGTCGGTGCCGGGCGCGGGCATGTCGCGCCCGCCGAGCGCCCACATGAGGCTCAGGATCGTCTCGTGGATGCGTTCGCTGGACAGTCGCGCGGACGCGTGGTAGACGGGTCGCGGCCGGGTGACGCGCGCCAGCGCCTCGGCGACGTTCGGCGCGTCGTAGCCGTTCGCGTGTGGCATCGACGGTTCCGGCGCGACGGTGATCACCTGCGGATGGTTGAACTGCAGCTGCCCCATGTACTCGCCGGGCGCGCCGGAGGCGACCACGACGGTGCCGGGGGCGAGACGGCGCGCCATCCAGTCGAGATACCCCTTCCTGCCGGAGAAGAAGACGAACTGCGCGCCCGACGGCAGTACGCCGCGGGAGGCGGCGAATCCGTCGTCGTCGACGTTGACGACGAGACGCATGTTGCGCGAACCGTGGAACGTGCGCGCCGAACGCACCGTGCCGGCGAACGCCATCGCCTCGCCGACGCGCGCCTCGCCGAGCGCGCGCGACGGCACCGGGTCGGCGACGCGGAACGGATAGTAGGTGAGCGCGTCGCCGATGGTGACGATGCCGAACGACTTGAGCGTGGACGCGCGGCGTTTGTTCGCCAACAGCGCGGCGATCGGAGTGTCCCAGGTGATGCTCATAACGTCCTATTCTCCCACACGCGACGACGCGCGCGACGGCTAAAACGAAAGCCTCCATCGGCGAACCGATGGAGGCTTCGATACGTTGACGCTATCCGCGCACTCACGCAACCGCGCGCTGGACCTTGCCGGCCTTGATGCACTTGACGCACACGCGCAGGCGAACGTTCTCGCCCTCGACGGTGGTACGGACCGACTGGAGGTTCGGACGGAAGGTGCGCTTGTTGCGGATATGCGAGTGAGACACGGTGTATCCGACCTGCGGACCCTTGCCGCACACGTCACAACGAGCTGCCATGATGGACTCCCTTTAACCTTGACTATCAAGTCTTTTTCGCGATTCGACCGGGCATGCGAACACGCTTAGCCGAACACACAACTTCACGAATATATCCCAGCGGCCCGACAAACGCAACACGCGTAGTATCCTATGCGGTTCCGCGCACGGCGAATACGCAGCAGAATCGTCTCCGATGACCGTTGCATCACACCCCGAACGGCCTAAAATCCACCATACACCGGGCCCACGGCCATAGAATGGTGGCAGTGCATCGCGTCGGACGCGTGCAATCGAGCGCTCAAGGAGGACGCCATGTTGTCGAAGCACATCAACGGGGAGACGAAGGGAACACGACTGGGCGAGTTCATCGAACAGCGGCAGGAGGAACGACGCATCGACCGGGCCGTGGCGGAGTCGGACGCCGCTGACAAGGCCGCGGCCGCCGCGAAGTCGTCGGACTCCACAAGCGGCGGCCACACCCCGTCGGTGATCTCACTCGGCCAAGTGTGGGTCGACATCATGATGGATGTGGACGAACTGCCCGAGCCGGGCGGTTTCGCGGTCTCCAACGCCGCACGCCCGGTGGTCGGCGGCAGCTACCGCGTGCTGGACGCGGTGAGCAGCATGGGCGTGCCCGCCGAACACGCCGGCATCATCGGCAACGGCGTGTGGGCGGCGATGATCCGCGAGGCGTACGAGCACGACGGCATCACGCACGTGGGGCCGTGCCGGCTCGACGCGGACTCCGGATTCCGTCTCGTCTTCCACGACGACGACGGGCGCAAGACGTTCGTCGCACGCTACGGCGTGGAGGCGCAGGGCGACGCGCGCACGTTCGACGCGGTCGAACCGGAGGCGGGCGACGTGGTGCATGTCAGCGGCAACACGCTGCTCGACCATACGGCGGCCGGCATCGACGAATTCATGCACCGGGCCGGCGACGACCCGAAGTCGCGCCCCTACCGGCTCGTCATCAATCCGACGAACACGCTCAAGCTCGTCAACGACCACCTGCTCGAGGATCTCGTGCTCGCGCGCCCCACATGGTCCTGCAACCGGCAGGAGGCGAACACGCTGGCGGAACGTCTCGGCGTCGACCTCGGCGAGGCGGGAGCGTTGACCGTCGGCGGCGGATTCGACCAGGCGATGAACGCGTTGTGCGACGCGCTCGGCAACACGCTGCGCGCGCCGCTGGTCGTGCGCGCCGGATCGCGCGGCGCATGGGTGCGCGAACCCGGCGGCGAAGTGCAGCATGTGGAGGGCTATCCGACGAAGGGCGTGCACACGCGCTCCGCCGGCTCCTGCCACACGGGCGCCATGTGCGCGATGCTCGCGAAGGGATGGTCGCTGGCCGATGCGGTGAACATCGCCAACGCGGCCGCCTCGCTCGCCATCCAGCGCCATCGCGCCGGCGTGCCCGTCTGCCCGAGCTACAAGGAGGCGGTCACGCTGGCCGGCGTCGCAGCGCGGTAGCGGTCCGGTGGCGGTCCGACCGCGACCCGACAACACACGGATACGCGCGATAATTCACTCTGCGTTCACCGGCGGGCGCGCTGGGCGGCATGGGGACTCCCCTACGATGGATTGCAGTTTCCGTCGTCGAGGAGAGTTCCATCATGTCCGAACAGTCAGTGAACGCGGCGCCGTCCGCCGCGGCGAAGCTTACGCCGCGTGAGAAGAAGTGGATCGTCTACGACGTGGGCAACTCCGCGTTCGTGCTGTTGTCGACCGCGGTCGTGCCGATCTACGCGAAGTCGCTGATGCCGGCGGACGGCAACATCGTGTCCGCGTGGGGCTACGCGCAGACCATCGCCTCGCTGGTGATCGCGTTGCTCATGCCGCTGCTCGGTTCGATCGCCGACGTGCAGGGCATGAAGGTCAAGTTCTTCCTCGGGTTCTTCGGCACCGGCGTGGTCACGTGCTGCGCGATGGCGTTGCCGCTGACCTGGCTGCCGTTCCTCATCGTGTACGTGCTCGCGACGATCGGACTTAACGGTTCGCTCACCTTCTACGATTCGATGCTCGTCGACACCACGTCGAACGAGCGCATGGACAAGGTCTCGTCGCACGGCTACGGCTGGGGTTATATCGGCTCCACGGTGCCGTTCATCCTGTGTCTGGTGCTGATTTTCGGCGGTCCGGCGCTGTTCGGCTGGTCCACGGCGGCCTGCACGCGTGCGTCGTTCGTCATCACCGCCATCTGGTGGGCGGCGTTCACCGTCCCGCTGCTGACCAGCTACCGGCAGGTGCATTATCGCGCGACCCGCGAGCATACGGCCGAAGCCATCCGCGGCACGTTCTCCGAACTCGCCTCCACGCTCGGCAAGGTGGTGAGGAACAAGCCGCTGTGGATGTTCATGATCGCGTTCTTCTTCTACATCGACGCCGTGAACACGGTGATTTCGATGAGCACCTCCTACGGCACGCAGCTCGGCATCGATTCGACGCAGCTGGTGGCGGCCCTGCTGGTCACCCAGTTCGTGGCGTTCCCGTCCGCCATCGCCTACGGCCGTCTGGCCGGCCGGTTCGGATGCAAGCCGATGATCATGGCCGCCGTGATCGCCTATCTGGGCATCGTGTTCTTCGCCGCGTTCTTCCTGCGTTCGGCCGTCGAGTTCTGGGTGCTGGCGATTCTGGTCGGCATCTTCCAGGGTGGCATCCAGGCGCTCTCCCGCTCCTACTATGGCAAGATCATCCCCAAGGAGCACGCCAACGAGTACTACGGCCTGTACGATATCTTCGGCAAGACCGCCTCGATTCTCGGCACGTTCCTCGTCGCGACCACCACGTCGCTGACCGGCAATGCGAGCCTCGGCGTGCTCTCCATCGCGATCCTCCTTGCCGTCGCCCTCGTCTTCCTCACCCTACAGAAGGATCCGACCAGGAACTGACGTTTCGTTCCGATCCGGCATAGCGAAAGGTTCGATATGGACGGCCGTAATGGCGACGACACTGACAGCCGATCAGCCGGCTCGGACAGGCCCCGATACGCCCACGCATTTGTCGGCCACCTGTTGCTGAATGCCATCGTCTCGTTCCCGATCAGTCTGATCATTGCGTGGCTGGGGCTGCGCTTCATCGCGCGCATCGTGTTCGATGGCGGCACGCTCGCCGCAATGCTGGCGATTACATGGATCGGAATATCGCTGATTGATTCACATTGCGACTATGAACTGCGCCGGACCGTCAACCGCATCAATTCGCCGATGCCATGGCCGCTGATCGCCACCAAGATTGCATTGCCGTTCGCCTTGCCGTGGATCGCCACCCTCTGGCACACGGACATGACGATTGTCGCGGCTACGAGCATCGCTGCCGGCGCGGTGCGACTGATGGAAATCATCGGCCTCGAACGACCATGGCGAAGCGAGGACCAGACGATGATCGACCGGCAACGAGAAGAGTTGAGGCGCATCACCCGCGAGACTGCCGAGGAGATCCGCAAGGAACGCCGCGCACAGGCGGACGGAGACACCTACGACCCCTACAATCTGCGCGGCAAACGGTGAATCGCCGTTCCTGCCCCCATACTTGGGATTCGTGAGAAAACGGCGGATCGACGCCCATACAACCAACGGTTGCGCAGCAACTACGACGCCGCTCGGTTGCATTTCGCCATGGCAACCGCAAGATGGTGGCGGAAACGGCGCCACCATGCCACAGTGGAATCATCGTTAGGACACGACAAGCCGACACTACCGACCTAGGGGATGATGACGATGACTTTCCGCACCAATCTGCAGACCCTGCGCGCAAGGCGCAACATGACGCAGGAGCAGCTGGCCATGCTGCTCGGCGTCTCCCGGCAGGCGATTTCGAAATGGGAATCCGAGAAAGCGTACCCGGAAATGGACAAGCTGCTGGCGATCTGCGACCTGTTCGGCTGCACGCTTGACGATCTGGTGCTTGGCGACGTGGACCGGCCGGCGACCCCCGCGAGAACGACAGATGCCACCCCGACCGTCGCCGATGATCCTCACGCGGTCGAGCAACGGGAAGGCGGTCCGACCACACCTCTGCCGAAGGACATCACCGGATACGACGCCCACCGCCTCCGGTTCTCGATGCTGATTGCATCCGGCGTGACGGCGATCATCGCGTCGGTCGGCGTCGCCAACCTGTTTGACCCGGAACATTCGATCATCGGCGTCAATCCGCTCAACGACTTCCTGATGTTCGTCTGCATCTGCGTGGGCGTGATCATCGGACTGGTTCTGTTGGTCCCGGGCGCCATGGCGCATGCCGCGTTCAGACGGAATCACCCGTATGTCAAGGACTTCTACACCGAGGATGACCGCCGCAGGGAATCCCGGCTTCTGGCGTGCGGCGTGGTCGCGGGCGTGGCGGCGATCCTGATCGGCATCGCGGTCGTCGTGTACATGGACGAGGTGCGGGAGGTCACCGCGGGGTGGCCGAACGCGGTCATGCTGCTGCTGTCCGCGGCCGCGGTGTTCGGATTCGTCTACTGCGGCATGCGGTACACCATGGTGAACATCGACGGCTACAACAAGGAAATCGAGCGGAATCGGCGTCAACGTTCCGGTGACGTGCCGCGATCCGTGAAGCTGTCCGGGGCGTTGAGCGGCATCATCATGCTCGTCGCCACGATCGTCGGCCTGACGCTGCTGTTCCTCGTTCCCGAATCGTTGTTCTGGATGTCGTGGGTAATCGGCGGCCTGCTGTGCGCCATCACCGGAATCATCGTCGATCTGTTCAAGGACCATGTCGACAAGTGAACGAACGGAAACCACGGGCGGGACACTACGCATGGTGATGCTGTTCTTCCCCGCCCTTCATGAGAATCCGACGCAGGCCGAACCTCAAGGCGCCAACGGTACGCGTTGCATACATCGTCGTGTTCCAGCTCATACCATCTGATGCCAATGATCTGTGTCCTGCGATACGGGATGCGGATACGGGGATACGGGGATACGGGGATACGGGGATGCTAACGATTAGTGGGCGAGGTCGCAAAACAAAGTCACAGCGCTGGCAACCTAGTGTCCGATAAGACACAACCCGATAAGACACAACCCGATAAGACGCAACCCGATAAGACGCAACCCGATAAGACACAACCCGACAAGACACAACCCGACAAGACACAACACCGTTCATCTCCTGAAACGCGACGACAACCACTCAGCAACCATCAATCGCGCCCTTGTTCATCGATGGCATCAACGAATAAGGGTCTTCGCCAGTCTGTGCGGCGAGAAGTCGGGCTTCAGCGTTGTTGCAGAGCCTTCCATATGCGGAACATGAGAGGGGGTTGTCTGGGTGGGGTGGGTTGGCGGGTTCTAGTGATTGTTGCAACACCTGATGATTGCTGGTTTCCATCGCCTGCCAGGTTTGATTCCGTCAGCACACGCCTTCCCCGCCATTGTCAGTGTCTTATCGGACACCGGCCTGTCATTGGCCCCAAGAAGCCCAGGCGAACCGGCTTCCGTCGCCTGCCAGGTTTGATTCCGTCAACAATAGAAGGCATATCAGTCGCCTATCCCCACGCGAAGGCACGACTCTTCACAGGCACCCGCCATCGCGTAGCCAGCATGGTTTCGAATCCTTACGCGCTCCCCGCCCGCCGGATTCCTACACCTCCCCACCGCCGTCAGTGTCTTATCAGACACCGGCCTGTCATCGGTCCCAAGAAGCATCGCCACCATTCTCCGTAGCGGTTGGAAACACAAGCTTCTCCCGGCATTCATATCCATGCGCGATACGTAGGCAACGCCTTGCCGTTCCGGCACTACACTGGGAGGGACGGAACCGGGCGGGATATGCCGGCGCGATGCGCGCGCACGATACCCTGTGCGGTTCCGCGAGTCGAACGTCAGTCATCAGTCATAAGGAGGCTGTCATGATCGATCATGTCGGATTGTTCGTCAAGGATGCGAACGAGCGTGCGGGGTTCTACGAGAAGCTGCTGGCGCCGCTGGGATACGTGAAGAAGCATGAGTTCCCGGGCGCCGTGTGCTTCGCGAACGATGCGGACGGCGACAGCGTGTGGATCCAGTCGCCGAAGGACGGCAATCCGCTCGTCCCGGCGCATCTGGCGTTCCGCGCCGCCGATCAGAACGTCGTCAAGGCGTTCCATGAGGCCGGTCTCGCCGCCGGCGGCACGGACAACGGCCAACCCGGTCCGCGCCCGAACTACGGCCCGACCTACTACGCCGCGTTCATCCACGACCCGGACGGCAACAACATCGAGGCCTGCCTGCAGTAAGCGGGGCGCCGATTCCGCGGTCGCTCGCGTCCGGACCACGCATGAGCAACCGCGTGAACGCCCTATGCGAACAGCCGGGCGCGCAGCGACGTGGCGTCGGTGAAGCGGATGCCGGTCAGACCGGGCACGGCGGCGGCCGCGGCGTCGGCGTTGCGCTGTTTGTCGTCGACGAACGCCGCCTGCGCCGGGTCGACGCCGAAGCGGGCGACCGCGCGACGGTAGATCTCCGCGTCGGGTTTGTGGATGCGCTCGGCGCTGGAGACGACCACGTCATGCAGCAGCCCGAGCGCAGGGAACAATTCGCGGGCCGCGTCCACGTATTTCACGGTGAAGTTGGTCAGTCCCCAGCAGCGCACGCCCGCCGCGTCGAGGTCGCGCAGCAGTCCGGCCATGCCGGGCAGCATGCCGGCGAGCGCGAGCCGCTGGCGTGCGAAGTAGGTGCGGAACGCCGCGAGTTCCACGGATTCGTGCGCGTCGGCCGCGTGATGCGCGGCATAGTCGGCGAGGATGCGCTCCTCACTCCAGCCCAAATCGGACAGTTCGTCGTAATGCCAGAATCCGTACGGGTCGTCGCGGTCGAACAGCCGGTCGGCGACGTCGTCCGGCACGACGCCGTCGACCGCGGCACGCGGCCGCCAGTCGACCAGCACGTCGCAGAAATCGAAGATCACGTCGTCGTATGCGGGATGCACGGAATGACGCACGGGGGAAACGCTCATACGTGACACCGTACACCCGCGTCGTCCGACGAGACGCGACGCGTCCGCCGCAACGTACTGGCGGTACAGTGGCCGGAAACCGACGGATGTGGGTGCATCGGGAGAGGAGAGACGACATGACGTATGTGCAGGCACTGCTGGGATTCGCGCTGGTGGCCGGGTCGATGGCCCTGCTGCCGGGATTGGACATGATGATGGTGGTCAACGAGACCATCAATTCGACGCGTCGGCGCGGCATCGCGGCGGCGTGCGGCATCTCGTTCGGCGTGCTCGCGTGGGCGGTGGCCGCGGCGGTCGGGCTCGCCGCAATCATCAACGCGTTCCCGCTCGCCTATGACGCGATCAGGCTGCTCGGCGGCCTGTACCTGTTCTATCTGGCGTTCAGTCTCGTCCGCAGGCCGAAGGCCGGCAAGGGCGGGGAACCGGAAATGGCTGAGCCGGCCGAACCGGCGGCGGCCGTCGCGACCGCGGGTGCCGGACGCGGCCCGCTCGCCTCCCCCATCGTCTCCTCGTTCGTGCGCGGCTTCCTCACCGATCTGTTCAATCCGAAGATCGGTGTGTTCTACATCGCCGTCATCCCCCAGTTCCTCGTGCCGGGCGTCGACCATCTGCGGATGGGCGTCTCGCTGGGGCTCATCCACTTCGTCGAGAGCATGCTGGTGCTCGTCACGCTCGCCTGCATGGCCGCGTTCTTCGCCGGCAGGCTCAAGTCGGGCCGTTCGCGCCGCATCCTGAGTCTGGTGTCCGCGGGCATCATGGCCGTGCTGGGCGGCGTGACCGTCACCGAAGCGATCCGCAGCCGTCTCGCCGCCTGAGTGGGTCCGTCCGGCCATTCGGCGTCGATGCCATCGGTGACGGCAGCACCCGCCGCGGGCTCAGCGGCCGAGCAGGCTGGAGATCTGGCCGATGACGTCGCCGGGCAGACCGGCCTGTTCGGCGATCGAGCCGAGGCCGAGGTTCGTGCCCTGCTCCTGGATCATGCCGGCCACGTTTCCGATCTGGTCGGCGGAGATGTGCTCCTCGGCCAGTGCGGTCAGGTCGCCGAGCTGTTCCGCGTTGAGATGGTCGCCGGCGATCTGCGCGATCTCGCCGAGCTGGCCGGCGTCGAACTGCTCGGTCACAGCCGCCGGCAGGTCGCCGATCGCACTCAGGTCGACGCCGCCGACGAACTGTTCGGCGATGTTGCCGACGGCGCCGTTCGCCGCGTCGCCGACCGTATCGCCCAGCACGCCGCCCACGATGTTCCTGATGCCGTCGAACAGTCCCATGTCACGCCCCTTCGTCGATGATCGTCCGTTGTCGACCACTGTACAGGACGATGATGTCGCGAGAGCTTCCGACTCCCGTGAGCTTGCTCATACGGCGAGGGGAACGGGACCGCTCCCGGCTCAGTCGGCGGTGTGGAGATTGATGGTCATCTTCTCGTCGTCGGGGAAGTAGTGCACGGATAGATCGGAACCGTTCGAGCCCTTCATCGACGCATAGTTGTCACCTTCGCCGTCAGCGGTGAAGCCCTTCTGCTTGCACTGTTCGACGTAGGCGGCGAACTGGTCGTGCGTGGTGCCGTAGACGCTGTATCCGACGCTCGTGTCGCTCACCGAACCGCCGATGATCGTCGATTCGGGCTTGGGCAGGGTCTTGGTGAGCTTGTCGTCGCCCCACTGGTTCGCCTTGCTTTCGGCCTTGTCGAGTGTGGTCTTCTTGTTGACGAAGTCGTAGGTGGCTTTGCCGATTGTGTTCGTGCCCTTCAGGTAGGCGACGGACATCGTGTCCGGTTCCATGAGCGGTGTGAAGTCGCCGATGGCCTTCCACCCGCCGATCGTGCATTCGCCGTTCTCGCTGGTCGCGCCCGGCTTGACGATGAGGTTGCTCGTGCATTTGAGCGGTTCGGTCTTGAGCTCCTCGTAGTCGGAGTCCTCGATCATCGTCACGGCCTGCCGCAGGTCGGCGAACGCCGCCTGCCGCTGGTCGTCGGTCACATCGCTTTTCTGCCGGTAGTTGAGTGAGACGGCGACGATGGTGACGTTCGTGCCGTTCGTGAACGACATCATGTCCTGACGCTGGTTGTCGACGGGCGTCGACGCGACGCTCGTCTCGAGCTTGGAGAGGTCCAGCGGCTTCGCCACCGGTGACGCCGAGCCGCCGGACGCGCCATTCGATCCGGTGCCCGTCGGACCGCCGCAACCGGCAAGCATCATCGCCGCCGCCATCACGCAGGCCACGCCGCCCGCGATCTTCCGTTCCATACGCATGTCGTGCTCCTTGTTCTCTCGTTCGACACGTTGTTCACGGGCCATTATCGGGAGGATCACGTGGGACGGCATCAGTTGGCGACTGAATCGGCGGGAAAAAGGATGTGCGAAGACGATGAGGTCCCCTTCCTGACGGAAGGGGACCTCATCGTTATGGGGAAGGCCGGTCGCAGGTCTCACTCTGACGAGGGGGCCGGAGACCGCCTAGCCTAGCGTGTTCAGCGCTCGGAGGCCTCCTCGGTGGCGGCCTCGCCTTCGCGCTCGACGCGAATCTTGTGGCCGTCGGCCTGGGAGACGCCGTAGTAGGCGGCCACGGCGATGTCCTTCATGTCGTTGATCAGCGGGATGCGCGGGTTGGCCGGCGTGCACTGGTCCTCGTAGGCGCGCATGCCGATCTGGTCGAGGATGCCCCAGAAGTAGTCCTCGTCCACGCCGCACTCCTGGAAGCTCTTGTTCATGCCGAGCTTGTTGTCGCGGTAGTCCTCGACGGCCTTCGCCAGGTTCTCGACGGCCTCGGCCGGGGTCTTGCCCGGATCGATGCCGAGGTTGATCGCGATGTCGCGGTAGCGCTCGTCGGCGATGTACTTGTTGTACTTCGGCCACGAGGTCGGCTCCTCCGGCACCTGGCCGTTGTAGCGGATCACGTACGGCAGCAGGATGGAGTTGGTGCGGCCGTGCGCGATGTGGCACAGGGCGCCGATCGTGTGGGCCATGCCGTGGCACATGCCGAGGAACGCGGAGCCGAACGCCATGCCGGCCATGGTGGCGGCGTTGTGCATCTTCTCCTGCGCGTTGGTCTTCTCCAGGCCCGGCTCGCCGTTGACGGACTCGGCCAGGTTGTCCCAGATCAGCTTGGCGGCGTGCAGGGCCATGCCGTCGGTGAAGTCGTTCGCGTACACGGACACGTACGCCTCGAAGCTGTGGGTCAGGGCGTCGAAGCCGGCGTCGGAGGCGAGCTTGCGCGGCTGGGTGCGGGCCAGGACCGGATCCACAATCGCGACGGACGGGGTGAGCGCATAGTCGGTGATCGGGTACTTGTAGCCGGTCTTGTGGTCGGTGATGACCGCGAACGGCGTGACCTCGGAGCCGGTGCCGGAGGAGGTCGGGATGCACACGAGCTTGGCCTTCTTGCCCAGCGGCGGGATCTTGAACGCGCGCTTGCGGATGTCGAAGAACTTCTCGCGCACGTCGGAGAAGCTGATCTCCGGGTGCTCGTAGAGCAGCCACATGATCTTGGAGGCGTCCATCGGGGAGCCGCCGCCGACCGCGATGATCGTGTCCGGCTCGAACTCCTCGCGCATCATCTCGGCGCCCTTCTCGACGGTCTCGACCGACGGCTCCGGCTCGACGTAGTCGATGATGCGGAAGGTGACGCGGTTGGAGCGGGCGCGCAGCTGGTCGATGATCTTGTCGACGATGCCGAGCTGCTCCATGACCTTGTCGCACACGATGACGGCCTTCTCGATGCCGTACATGTCGCGCAGGTACTTGATCGCGTTCGGCTCGAAGTAGGTCTTGGCCGGGATCTTGAACCACTGCATGTTGTTGTTCCTCCGAGCGATGCGCTTGATGTTGACCAGGTTCACGGCCTGCACGTTGCCGGACACCGAGTTGCCGCCGTAGGAGCCGCAGCCCAGGGTCAGCGACGGGGCGATCGCGTTGTAGATGTCGCCGATGCCGCCCAGCGAGCTCGGCTGGTTCCAGATGATGCGGCAGGCGTGCATGCGAAGGCCGTACTCGCGCACGAGCTCCTGGTTGTTGGTGTGGATGGCGGCGGTGTGGCCGGCGCCCAGCTTGAGCATCTTCTCGCACATGTCGAAGGCCTGGTCCTTGTTATCGGCCTTGAGCACGGCCTGCACCGGGGCGAGCTTCTCGTGGGTGAGCGGCTCGTTGTCGGAGACCTCGGAGCACTCGGCGGCGAGGATGGTCGCGTCCGCCGGGATCTCGAAGCCGGCGGCCTTGGCGATGTACTGCGGGGACTTGCCCGGCACCACGGAGTTGAGCTTCGGGGTCTGGCCGGAGCCGGCGGTGCAGCCGAACATGTACTGCTCGAGCTTGGCCTTCTCCTCCTTGTTCACGAAGTAGGCCTTGCGGCGCTTGAGCTCGGCGACCAGACGGTCGTAGACGTCCTTGTGGGCGATGATGGCCTGCTCGGTGGCGCAGATCATGCCGTAGTCGAAGTGCTTGGACAGCACCAGGTCGTTCGCGGCGCGCACGATGTCCACGTCGGTGTCGACGTAGGCCGGGGCGTTGCCGGCGCCGACGCCGAGGGCCGGCTTGCCGGAGGAGTACGCGGCCTTGACCATGCCCGGACCGCCGGTCGCCAGGATCGTGGCGATGCCGTCGTGCTTCATCAGCGCGCCGGTCGCCTCGATGGACGGGTGCTCGATCCACTGGATGCAGTCGGCGGGGGCGCCGGCTTCGATGGCCGCGTCGCGCACGATCTTCGCGGCGGCGACGGAGCACTTCTGCGCGCCCGGGTGGAAGCCGAAGATGATCGGGCAGCGGGTCTTCAGCGCGAGCAGCGACTTGAAGATCGCGGTGGAGGTCGGGTTGGTGACCGGGGTGACGCCGGCGACCACGCCGACCGGCTCGGCTACCTCGTCGATGCCCATCACGTCGTCCTCGCGGATGATGCCGACGGTCTTCTGACCGGCCATGTAGTTGGTCACGTGCTCGCACGCGAAGATGTTCTTCGTGGCCTTGTCCTCCACGAGACCACGGCCGGTCTCGTCCACGGCCATCTTCGCCAGCACGAGGTGCTTGTTCAGCGCGGCCACGGAGGCCTTCGCCACGATGTGGTCGACCTGCTTCTGGTCGAGCTTCTCGAACTCGGCAAGGGCCTTCAGGCCCTTCTGCACGAGAGCGTCGACCTCGGCCTCGGCCTGGGCCTGCTTCTCTTCCGGGCTCGGCTTGGTGGGAGCCTCGGTCTTCTTCGCTTCTGCCATGAATCCTCCTCGATTTGCCGGTGCAAATGCGTATTCTGGAATCTCCCGCCGCAGGGGCGGACATCGGTCGGCCTGTTCAACATTGCGTTGTTCGTTGTGGCCTGGGTCACAATATAACGAATCGGTCAACGCGGTGCATGCGCACAAAATCGACGGCGTTTCGTGTTTAACTTTGAGCTTTTTATGTTATTTCTTGTGATTTTTATCGCACAAAAGCGCTCAAATACAGCAAAATTGATACTTTTTGTTCACTTTCTCGTAAAAATCACAGCCCAATCGAACCGCACCTCCCCTTTCTTGCGCAAAGTGATTTTCTAAAAGTTATCTCGCTGGCCACATTAATAAAAATCCATTTCACAAAAGTCGATCGTTCACATCCGCGTCATTCCGCACCGCACGGCACGGCACGCCCGACAATATGCGAAATGGCTTTTATAAAAGTACACTGTCGGTATTGCATCCAACGGAGGTTTCGCATGAAGGCAATGCCATCGACGGCGGTGAAGACGCACAACCGCATCGCCATGACCCAATACCTGTACCGTCACGAGCACGTCACCAAGCAGGAGATCGAACGCGAACTCGGGCTGAGCCTGCCCACCATCACCCAGAACCTGCGCGCCCTGGAACAGGACGGCATCATCCGTCAGGGCGACCTGCAAAGCTCCACGGGCGGACGCAAGGCGCGTAACTACGAGTTCAACCCCGACCATCGCACCGCCATCGGCGTGGCCATGCGCGCCAACGGCGTGCGTATGTGCGCGGTGGACCTCAACGGCACGGTGGTCGAGCAGCTCGAACGCACGCTCCCCTACCGCAACGCCAACGTCTACTACCAGCGCATCGGCGCCATCATCGACAACTTCGCCGCAGAAGTGGGCAAGAAGCACGGGCCCGTGCTCGGCGTCTCCTTCTCCATCCAGGGCATCGTCTCCCCCGACGGCGGGACGATCACGTTCGGCAAGGTCATGCGCAACACGGGGCTCACGCTCGAGACGATCACGCAATCCGTGCACCACCCGTGCATGATGATCCACGATTCCGACGCCTCGGCGATGGCCGAACTCTGGTTCGACCATTCGCTCACCGACGCCGTGTGCATCTATCTCGAACGACGCCCCGGCGGCGCCGTGATCGTGAACGGCAAACTCTACCAGGGGCCGAACATGTGCAACGGCGCCATCGAGCATATGACGCTCGTGCCGAACGGCCGCGAATGCTACTGCGGCAACCGCGGCTGCATGGACCCGTATTGCTCGCCCGAATCGCTGCCCGAAGACTACGAGTCCATCCCCGGCTTCTTCAGCGTGCTCGAACAGGGCGAACGCCACCACCGCGAGCGCATGGACGAGTGGCTCGACTACGTGGCGCAGGCGATCGTCAACGCACGTTCGGTCATCGCCGGCGACGTGATCGTCGGCGGCGAGGCCTCCCAGTATCTGGAGGATTCCGACATCGAGGACCTGGAGCGCCGGGTCATCGAACGCAGCCCGTTCGGCACGGAACGGTTCACACTGCGCCGCAGCTACCAGGCAGAGAACCAGACGATCATCGGCGCGGCCCTGCGCTACGTGGAGACCTATCTGGCCGAGATCTGCGGGGAATAGCCTCGAAGACCGTTGCAACGCATGAGCCCCGAACCTGCGGGAAACCGCGGGGTCGGGGCTCGTTCATGCGTCATGCGGTCAGGCCCGGGTGAGGACCTCGGCGAGCGCCTGGATCACCGGCTGCGGCATGTGCGAGTCGAATTCGCGGCTCTCGTCCACGCCGTGCAGGTCCTCGATCGTGTGGAGCGCCGGCAGCGCGTCCTTCCCGAGCTCCTTGACCATCGCGTAGGCGGTCTCCTTGGTGAGGTAGAGCATCTGCGCGTCCTTGAGCACGGCGAACGCGTCCTCGACCACGGTGTCGCCGGCGACCGGCAGACCGGCGACGAACGTCACCGTGAGACCGTCCGTCGCGGCCACGCCGGAGATCTTCACGACCGCGCTCAGCGTCGCCGCGTCGTAGGAGACGTCGGCGGCGACCGTGCGGCCGTCGGACGTGACGGTCACGTTCGCGCCACCGTCACCGACCGCCGACGCGTCGACGCCGCGAAGGACGATCGTCCAGTCGCGCGTCTCGGGCACGACGTCGGCGGCGCCGGCGACCGGCGCGACGGTGAACGTCGCTGCCGTCGCGGCACCGTCCGTCTCGCCCAGATGCAGCGACAGTGCGGTCGACGCCCAGCGCACGGACGCTTCGGGCGCGCCGTCGTCCTCCCACAGCGTGAACGACCCGCTCGCGCCCGGGAAGGCGACCACGCGCAGGGACTGCGGGTTCGCGACCGAGTTGAGCGGTTCACCGGCCCTCTCCTCCTGCAACGGAACGATGGCGCCGGCCTTCGCGAACACGGGGATGCGGTCGAGGCCGCGCCACGCCTCGATGCGACGGCCGTTCGCCGGGCGCGATGCGTAGCGGCGCCCGTCGAAGAAGTCGAACCACGTGCCCTGCGGCAGCCACACGTCGGCCTTCGCGCGCTGCACGCTCTTCTCGGCCGGGGCGACGATCGGCGCGACGAGCAGTTCGGTGCCGAAGCGGAACTCGTCGACGAGCTTGTACGCGTCGCGGATCTCCGGCCAGTCCCAGTAGAGCGGCTGGACGAGCGGCTCGCCCTCGTAGGCGGCGCGGCGGTTCATCGTGTACAGGTACGGGATCATCGCGTGGCGCAGGCGCAGCGCGGCGGTCATCGCGGCGGCCACGTCGCCGTGGAAGTTCCACGGCTCCTTGCCGTTGAACGGCGAGTCGGTGGAGTGCAGGCGGTTGATCGGGCTGAACGCGCCGAACTGGTACCAGCGCGCCTCCAGCTCCTCGTCGCGGTAGCCGAACATGTGGCCGCCGATGTCGTGGCTCCACCAGCCGTAGCCGATGTTGGAGGCGGTGGCGGTGAATTCGGGCTGGAACTTCAGGGACTCCCAGTTGACGACCGTATCGCCGGAGAAGCCGATCGGATAGCGGTGCGAGCCGGGGCCGGCGTAACGGGAGAAGGTGAGCGGGCGCGGGTTGCGCGCGGCGTAGTCGCTGCCGTCGGCGCGCGCCGAGTCGAGGTAGTGCAGGTGGTTGAGGCCCCACAGCGGGTCGAGGCCGGGCTGGCGGGTGGTGCCGCCCTGCTGCCAGTCGAGCCACCAGAAGTCGACGCCCTCGTCCTCCATCGGATGGTGGAGCTTGTCGAAGTAGGCCTCCATGAACTTCGGATCGGTGAGGTCGAACTGCACGGCCTCCTCGGTCTTCGGGTCGATGCCCATCGCCTCGGCGAGTTCCGGGTAACGTTCCTCGAACGCGCGCACGCCGTCCTTCGGGTGCACGTTGAGCGTGATCTTCATGCCCTGCTCGTGCAGCCACGCCATGAAGCGCTTCGGATCGGGGAAGAAGTCCTTGTTCCACGTGTAGCCGGTCCAGCCGGAACCGTACTTCGGGTCGACGTCGTCGACGAGATGCCAGTCCATGTCGACCACGGCGGTGGTGAACGGAATGCCTTCCTTCTCGAACCGTTCGACGAGCGTCATGTATTCGGCTTCGGTGTAGCGGTGGTAGCGGCTCCACCAGTTGCCGAGCGTGAAGCGCGGCAACAGCGGGGTCGGCCCGGTCAGACGGTAGAGGTCGTGCACGGCCTCGCGGTAGCGGTGTCCGTAGGCGAACAGGTAGAAGTCGGTGGTGGGTTCCGGCTTCGGCGTCACCCACGTGCCGAACGGGTTCGCCTTGCCGTTGACTTCCGGCGTCTCGCGGATGATGTTCGATGCCGAATCGTCGATGACGGCCCAGCCGTCGGTGCCGTTGACGCCGGGACCGACGGGGATGCGGCCGTTCGCGAAGTCGAGCGTGCGCGCCGTGCCGCCGAGGTTGCGCATCTGATCATCGCCGTAATGCCACGTGTTGTCGATGGCCCTGACGTTCTTGATGGTGGCGTACAGGCCCTCCTTGCTGAACGGGGCCTGATTGTAGGAGATATGGAGCGACGGCGTGTCAATCTCCAGCCATCCGTCGCGTTCGATGACGGTGAACTCCGGTGCGGCGTCCGGGCCGAAGTCGCGGTTGAGCACGGACTGCGTGGCGTCGTCGACGAACCGGCCGGAATCGGACCATTCGAAGCGGATGAGCGACTCGGTGATGACGCCGATGCGCCACCGGTCGCCCTGGATGATGCGGTCCGGGTCCATCGCCGGATGCGCGCCAAGCGTACCGAGCGAGAAGAGATTGCGGTCTACCACGTGAACTCCTTTGTCGTGTGCTGCGTATCGTGATGTCCGATTGGTTGACATCTACGATAATAGCGCTTGCACAATATGAGCCACGCTCAAGAAAACTGCAATATCATTCTGCGGAATATCAATATGTTTCCGCCGTGATTGGATTATCATAGCGCTTGCATACACAACGGCGTGCATGCATTACACTTCCCCTCAACAACCCCCCCCCACGCGCGCACGATCCCGTTGCTGAGATGACGTGCGCGACGCACATCAGGATGCATGCGCGCGACGGTACTGCGACGGTGTCATGCCGGTCTCGTCACGGAATCTGCGATTGAAGTTGGAGGCGTTGTCATAACCGCTCATCCGTTGGATACGTGCGATCGGCAGATCGGTGCAGGTCAGCAGGCGGCAGGCGCGCCCCACGCGCAGGCGACGGACGAAATCGGCGAAACCGATGCCGGCCACCCGTTTGAAGAAGCGGGAAAAGGTCGATACGCTCATCGAGGCCGCTTCGGCGGCATCCGACAGCGTGACCGTATCGAGATGCGACGAAATATAGGCGATGGCGACGTTGACGTCGTCCTCGACACCGAAGGCGACCTGCGGATTGTATCCCGGGGTCACCACGGTGCGAACCTCATCCGCCGGCGCCTGTTGGAACACCGTGAGGATGGCGATGAGGTCGGCCACGCGCCGCGCCGCGTCATGCTCCCCCATCGTCTCCAGTAGGCCTCCCGCCTCGTGCGCGGAGTTTCCCGACAGGACGAGTGCATGCGACGCGCGACGCACCACCTGCTCGAACCCGGCGGTCTCGGGGAACGCCGACGCCAGCAGTCGCAGCGTCTGCGGGCGGACATGGCACAGCACGTCACGATGGGCGAGCCGTTCGCCGGGGATGATGTCCGACAGCCAGTTGTGAGGCAGGTTCGAGCCGATCATCGCCACATGCCCCGCCTCGAACGGCATGAGTCCGTCCCCGGCCATGAGCTGTCCGCTTCCCTCACGGATCAGGTGGATTTCGATCTGCGGATGGTAGTGCCATCGGGCCAATGCGCTCGGATACCCGTGGCTCGACCATCGTATGGCGGCGTCCCCATCGGGGACGATCACCTCCAGCGATCCAGCATCCGAGTATGGGATCATGCCGGCGTCACGCGCATCCATCGCCAACCTCCTCGTCGATTCCTCCACGATACCGCACCGTCCGCCGCCCGATGTCTCGCGATCGCCGATCGTTCACCGGCTCCCGTCGACGGATACCGCCGGGCATCGGAAAACGACGTGACGACCGTCCGAGGAACACCGGAAATGCCGATGCGCGCCGGCGGCGGAAAAAGGGAATCCCGCCGGCCCGTCATCGATTATTCATGGCGCCCCTCGGACGGCCGTCACGCCGTCGCCAAGCAGCCGTCCGTCATCCGCGATCAGTCGCGGTCGACGGTGATCTGCAGCTTGATGTCACCCGGACGGCCCTCGTCCATACGGTCGAAGGCGGCCTTGGCGTCCTTCATCGCGAAGGTGTCGGTGATGAAGGGCTTGAGGTTGAGCCTGCCGCTGGCGACCAGATCGATGGCCTTCTGGTACACGTTGGCGTAGCGGAAGACGTTCTCGATACGCACTTCGGTGGCCTGCAGCTCGGTGATGTCAATCGACACCGGATCGACCGGGATGCCGACGAGCACCGCGCAGCCGCCGGGGGCGATGAGCTTCCAGAACGTCTCGTAGGCCTTCGGTGCGCCGGAGCATTCGAACGCCACGTCGGCACCCCAGCCGCCGGTCTCCTCGCGGACCCGCTCGACGAGATCCTCCTTCGTCAGATCGACCGGGATGACGCCCGGAATCTGGCCGATGATGCCAAGCTTGACGGCGGAGACGTCGGAGACGAGCACCTTGGAGGCGCCGCCGGCGAGCGCGGCGGAAGCGGTGAGCATGCCCACCGTGCCCGATCCGGTCACGACGCACACGTCGCCGGGCTTGATACGCGCCTTGGTGGCGGCCCACATGCCCACGGCGGTAGGCTCGAGCAGCGCGCCCTCGCCGAAGCTCATGTTGTCGGGCAGGTGGTAGGTGAACGCGGCCGGGTGGATGACCTCTTCGCACAGGCAACCGTCGATCGGCGGGGTGGCGAAGAAGCGCACGGCCGGGTCGACGTTGTACATGCCCAGTCGGCTGGCGCGCGAAGTCATGTCGGGGATGCCGGGTTCGAGGGCGACGCGGTCGCCGGGCTTGAAATCGGTGACGCCGGGGCCGACTTCGAGCACGGTGCCCGCGGCCTCATGACCGAGAATCATCGGCTGTTCGACGACGTACTTGCCGACGCGTCCGTGCGTGTAGTAGTGCAGGTCGGAGCCGCACACGCCCACGGTATGCGGCGCGATGCGCAGTTCGCCGGGACCGGGCGCCTGGACGTCCGGGACCTCGCGCACGTTGATGACGCCCTGCTTCTCGAGAACGACTGCCTTCATGATGATGCTCCTTTGATTGGATGGTTGTTGATGGTTGTTGGTTGATATGGATGGGAAAGACGGATCAGACCACGGCCGAGGACTGCGAGGCCATCGCCGGCATCGTCTCCGTGGACACGCTCCGATCGATGCGACGACCTTTCTCATCGAAACCGGGTTGCTTCGGTCGAATCCACAGGGAGACGACCGATCCGCCGATGTAGCAGATCGCGTACGCCCAGCACACGCCGGCGAACCCGACCGTCTCCAGCAGCACGGTGGCGATGAACGGACCGCAGAAGGTCGTCAGACCGGAGGCGAGGTTGTGCGCGGAGACCGCGGCCCCCTTGTGCTCGGGCTCCAGCGCGGGGAACACCGCACCCATCGGCACGAAGGCGGAGATACCCATGCCGAGCACCACCGCGCACAGGTACATGAGCGGCAGGTTGCGGCCGAAGAACTGGGGCACGTAGTACATGGCGAGCGTGCCGAGGGCGGAGAGCCAGCATCCCCACCAACGCATCTGGCGCATCCAGCCGAACCGGTCGCCCATACGACCCCAGAACACGTTGCCGAACACGGTGACGACGAAGAGCAGCCCCCAGATGGTGGACCATTCGGTGACCTTGAACCATGCGCCGCCGCCGTTGGTATGCGTGGCGAGGTACAGCGGCATGATGACCGGGAATCCGTAGAGGGTGAGGTTGCAGATCACGCGCAGCACGGCGGCGAAGGCGATCTGGCGGTTCTCCTTGAGGATGGTGACGCCGCGGGAGAGTTCACGCAGCTTGTCGGCGGTGCTCATCGCGTCGAGATCGGCATTGCGTGTCTTCGGCACGAACCACAGGCAAATGAGCAGACCGGCAATCGAGAACGGCAGCGACACCCACAGCGAGTAGTATTCGCCGATCACCGGCGTGATGAACGCGGGCAGGTAAGCACCGAACACGCCGATGCCGAAGGAGTACGAGGTCCAGAACCATCCCATGGCCGAGGCCAGTTTGCTCGGGTCCACGGTCTGTGCGAGCAGTACCACGTAGCTGTAGATGAACAGCGGGTAGCCCATGCCGCGCAGCATGTACGACACCAGCATCAGCGGATAGATGTGGCTCGGCAACGCCACACCGATGAACACCAGGTGCAGAGCGATCCACGAGACCGCGCCGACCAGCATGATGCGCTTGGCGCCGAACATCTCCGCAAGCACTCCGGACGACCATCCGGCCAACGCCGCGACCAGACCATACATGGTGAACAGCATCGATGCCTGCGACGAGCTGAATCCCTGATCCACGACATACTTCGACAGGAACGTCAGCTCGAAGCCGTCTCCCGTCATGAACACCGCGATCGCCAGGAACCCCGGCAGCAGTGTTCTCATCAATCCCCGAGCCACGTTGTCTCCTTACCTGAACTTCGTTGTCTTTATCGCTCCTCGTTGAAGCGTTAATACAATTCTCCCGTGAGAAACACTGGTGTTTCCTCGCATTAGATGGCAAGAATTGATACTTTTTTGCACTCCGCATGGATGCTCAGCAATTCCCGAACGGATACCCCGCCTCACAGGACTGCCTCACAGGACATCGAGCGGAGAACCGCGAAACACGCATTTTACAAAGTGACTTTACAGAAGTCGGCGCATGGGGTTATGCTGGGCGGCGATGGACGGAGATACCGCCCACATGCGCCGCAGGCGCACCAACGAAAGGACATCATCATGATGAACGGAAAGAAGTTCATGGCAGCCGTTATGCGTGGTTTCGAGGCCAGCGGCATGAACGCCCTCGCCCAAGCCGGCTACAGCGAGGCCACCACCAAGGCATTCGAAGCCATCGAAAACCGCTGAACCGCAACAGCCTAAGAACGATACAGCAGCGGCATGGATGGCATGAGCCGTCTTCCTGCCGCACGTCGCGCATCGATAGGATGCATCGCCTTCGATGCCGAACATGATCGTCCAACGGTCATGTCGATCAATCAGATGCTCCAACAGGATCGGACAACGGCGTCCCCTCTCTCTGTTTCCCCCAAATCCCCGTGAGGCCTATGTGTTGACCACCGCGATCGCCCTGGGCCGTATCGCCAGCCCCGCCCGATAGCGTCTCCTCCCGTTGGCTTCTTCGTCGGCGGTGGTGTCCGTTGTTTCCTTCCGCCGGCGGGAGGTGGCGCGTAGCGCCGGAGGGTGGTTTCGTGTCCGCGTGTGTGGTGTCGGTGGGTGGCTGGCGGGTTCGTTCCCGTCGCGTGTGTCCGTTGTTTTCTCCCGCTGGCGGGAGGTGGCGTGTGGCGTCGGTGGGTGGTTTCACGCGCGTGTGGTGTCGTGGCGGGTGTTTCCCCGTCCCCGTGTGTTTGGGTCTGGGTATGACGGGGTCCCGGGGGCGTGTGGCTTGTCCGGGGTCCGGGTATGGGTGGACCCCGGGAGCGTGTTGCTCGACCGGGGTCCTGTTCTCGTTGTGGTGCGGCGGCGTGCTACTCTCCCACACCCTGTCGGGTGCAGTACCATCGCCGTGCCAGGTCTTAGCTTCCGGGTTCGGAATGGGTCCGGGCGTCTCTCCTGGGCTATGACCGCCGCAAATCTTCAATTGTGGGACCCGCCCCGCTCGGGGTCGTTCCCTAGCTGGTGGTTCGGGGACCGGATGGTGGACGCTTGTTGATCGTGTTTCGTGGTCACGGACCGTTGTTCCGTGTCGCGTGTTTTCGCGCAGTCTTCGCTGTGGTGATGCTCTCCCACCCCTGGGGGTGGGGTTGTGTGTCGCGCTTCCCCGTTAGTACCGGTCGGCTCCACCCCTTGCGGGGCTTCCACGTCCGGCCTATCGACCACGTGTTCTGCATGGGGGGTCTCAGGCCCCGAAGGGCCCTGGGAATACTTATCTTGGAGCGGGCTTCCCGCTTAGATGCTTTCAGCGGTTATCCCTTCCGAACGCAGCCAACCGGCGGTGCCACTGGCGTGACAACCGGCGTACCGGAGGTTCGTCCACCCAGGTCCTCTCGTACTATGGGCAGGTCTCCTCAGTATTCCGACGAGCGCAGAGGATAGAGACCAAACTGTCTCACGACGTTCTGAACCCAGCTCGCGTGCCGCTTTGATCGGCGAACAGCCGAACCCTTGGGACCTGCTCCAGCCCCAGGATGCGACGAGCCGACATCGAGGTGCCAAACCATCCCGTCGATATGGACTCTTGGGAATGATCAGCCTGTTATCCCCGGGGTACCTTTTATCCGTTGAGCGATGCCGCGTCCGTACACCGGCACCGGATCACTAGTTCCGACTTTCGTCCCTGCTCGACCCGTCGGTCTCGCAGTCAAGCCCCCTTGTGCACTTGCACTCGCCACCCGATTGCCAACCGGGCTGAGGGGACCTTTGAGCGCCTCCGTTACTCTTTGGGAGGCAACCGCCCCAGTTAAACTACCCGCCAGGCACTGTCCCAGAGCAGGATCACTGCTCGTGGTGAGACATCCAATGCGAACAGAGCGGTATTTCACCTTGCGACTCCACACGATCTGGCGACCATGCTTCCCAGTCTCCCGCCTATGCTACACGATCCACACCGAATGCCAATACCAAGGTATAGTAAAGGTCCCGGGGTCTTTTCGTCCTTCTGCGCTTAACGAGCATCTTTACTCGTACTGCAATTTCGCCGAGCTCCTGGTCGAGACAGTGGGGAAGTCGTTACGCCATTCGTGCAGGTCGGAACTTACCCGACAAGGAATTTCGCTACCTTAGGATGGTTATAGTTACCACCGCCGTTTACCGGGGCTTGAATTCACCGCTTCACCCGAGGGCTGACGGATCCTCTTAACCTTCCGGCACCGGGCAGGCGTCAGTGCATATACAGCGGCTTGCGCCTTCGCATGCACCTGTGTTTTTGGTAAACAGTCGCTACCCCCTGGATTGTGCCACCCCCAACCGCTCCCCGGGCAAGCCGGTTCACCATCGGGGGTCTCCCTTAAACCGAAGGAACGGGAGTGATTTGCCGAGTTCCTTGACCAGGATTCGCTCGATCGCCTTGGTATGCTCTACCTGACCACCAGTGTCGGTTTGGGGTACGGGCGCCCATGCGCCTCGCGCCGAAGCTTTTCTCGACGGACGGACCCACCGGAAGACACACCAGAGTGTGCCCCCATCACGCCTCGGGCCATGTTTTCCCCGGATTTGCCTGGGGAAGGCCCCGCACGCTTGGACCCGGAAAACCACCTCCGGACCCGGCCTGCCATCCGCGTCACTCCACACGCTATCCTACCGGGAATCGGTTCCCAACAGACGAACCACGACCCATCCCGAAGGACGGGGCGGGAACGCCCGGAGGTAAGCATCAACCTTTCGGATCTTGTCGGTTCATGGCCGGTACGGGAATATCAACCCGTTCATCCATTCGACTACGCCTGTCGGCCTCGCCTTAGGACCCGACTCACCCAGGGACGACGAACGTGGCCCTGGAACCCTTGGTCATCCGGCGGACGGGATTCCCACCCGTCTCTCGCTACTCATGTCTGCATTCTCACTCCCATGCAGTCCACGGACGTTTCCACGCCCGCTTCGACCCGCATGGGACGCTCTCCTACCCAGCGAACCAGGTTCGCTGCCGCGTCTTCGGTGGCGTGCTTGAGCCCCGCTACATTGTCGGCGCGGAACCACTAGACCAGTGAGCTGTTACGCACTCTTTCAAGGATGGCTGCTTCTGAGCCAACCTCCTGGCTGTCTATGCGACTCCACATCCTTTCCCACTTAGCACGCGCTTCGGGACCTTAGACGACGGTCTGGGCTGTCTCCCTCTCGACGACGGAGCTTATCCCCCGCCGACTCACTGCCGGGATACACTTGACGGGTATTCGGAGTTTGGTTGCTGTCGGTACCCGGTATGGGCCCTCAAGCATCCAGTAGCTCTACCCCCCGCAAGCAATCACCCGACGCTGCACCCAAATGCATTTCGGAGAGAACCAGCTATCACGGAATTTGATTGGCCTTTCACCCCCAGCCCCAGGTCATCCCCCCGGTTTTCAACCCAGGTGGGTGCGGTCCTCCACACGGTCCTACCCGCGCTTCAACCTGCCCAGGGCTAGATCATCCCGCTTCGGGTCCAGGACAAGCGACTCAACACGCCTTATTCAGACTCGCCTTCGCTACGCGTACCCCACACGGGTTACGCTCGCCACCTGCCACTGACTCGCAGACTCATTTTTCGATAGGCACGCCGTCACCCCATCAAAGAGGCTCCGACGGATCGTAGGCGCACGGTTTCAGGTACTCTTTCACTCCCCTCCCGGGGTGCTTTTCACCTTTCCCTCACGGTACTAGTTCACTATCGGTCGGACAGGAATATCTAGGCTTACCCCACGGTCGGGGCGGATTCACACGGGATTCCACGAGGCCCGCGCTACTTGGGAAAACATGATCGCGAGACCATGCGCATACGACTACGGGGCCATCACCCTCCACGGCCAGGCATCCAATCCTGTTCGTCTCGCACACGATTTTCTAACTCACGCCCGGTCCGTCGGAACCGGGACACACGCTCCCACAACCCCGATGCCGCAACCCCCGACGGGTATCACACGACACCGGTTTGGCCTGATCCGCTTTCGCTCGCCACTACTCACGGAACATCCTTTCCTACAGGTACTGAGATGTTTCACTTCCCTGCGTACCCCCCAGCACAAGGCTGGTGCCACCCCATCGAGGGTGGCGGGTTCCCCCATTCGGAGATCCTGGGATCAAAGCCCTGTCGGCGGCTCCCCCAGGCCTATCGCGGCCCCACACGTCCTTCATCGGTCCTGTCCGCCAAGGCATCCACCACTGCGCCCTCACCAGCAACACACACAACGCGTGAAAGCCGGCGAAAACCAAATTCGCGAATACATCGGACGACACATCAACACAACACGTTGACGGTCACAACAAAAACGACCGAACGAACACCCGAAGACAAAGCCTCGGAGTTCGATCGAAATCAACAAAACAAGAAAAACAAATTCGTTCTCTTGCTCGCGTCCACTATCCAGTTCTCAAACCACCAACACACACCAGGCACCACACCAGCCCACACAAGGACCAACACGGAAACCCGGCGGAATCGGACCCGCACCCCGAAGCCAGACGGCTCGGAGGGTGGCGATCCGGGAACCCAAAAGCATGCCATACCACCAACCACACGGGACAAGCCCGCCCGCACGGGAAACCCCGCACGCCCACAGCCAAGATCTCTTCCACACCAGCAACCCCGGACGACGTGCGACTGTCGCACGCGCGGGGCACACACCGGCCACCAGACAGTGGCCTGAATTCTCCGTAGAAAGGAGGTGATCCAGCCGCACCTTCCGGTACGGCTACCTTGTTACGACTTAGTCCCAATCACGAGCCTCACCTTAGACGGCTCCACCCCTCACGGGTTAGGCCACCGGCTTCGGGTGCTGCCCACTTTCATGACTTGACGGGCGGTGTGTACAAGGCCCGGGAACGCATTCACCGCGGCGTTGCTGATCCGCGATTACTAGCGACTCCGCCTTCATGGAGTCGGGTTGCAGACTCCAATCCGAACTGAGACCGGTTTTCAGGGATCCGCTCCATGTCGCCATGTCGCATCCCGCTGTACCGGCCATTGTAGCATGCGTGAAGCCCTGGACGTAAGGGGCATGATGATCTGACGTCATCCCACCTTCCTCCGAGTTGACCCGGCGGTCCCCCGTGAGTCCCCAGCCGAACTGCTGGCAACACGGGGCGAGGGTTGCGCTCGTTGCGGGACTTAACCCAACATCTCACGACACGAGCTGACGACGACCATGCACCACCTGTGAACCCGCCCCGAAGGGAAACCCCATCTCCTGGAGTCGTCGGGAACATGTCAAGCCCAGGTAAGGTTCTTCGCGTTGCATCGAATTAATCCGCATGCTCCGCCGCTTGTGCGGCCCCGTCAATTTCTTTGAG
>NZ_JGZP01000017.1 GCF_000741785.1 Bifidobacterium stellenboschense
GGAGTGGCGATCGGCGCCGGCATGATCGCGGTCGGCTTCGCCGCCGCTCCCCTGTTCTCGCCGGACGCGGCCGTCCAGTCGCTGATCGTCGTCGGCATGGTCACGCAGGGCGTGTTCCTGCCGTTGTGTGGATGGATGTGGGCGCTCGACGGCATCCTCATCGGCGCCGGCGACTACCGCTATCTGGCCGCGACGTGCGGCGCGACCGCCGTCGCGTACCTGCTCGCGCTCGCCGGCGTCGGCGCGCTCGCCGGTACGGCGGCGTTCGACGCGCCGGCCGCGCGCATGGTCGCGTTGTGGGCGGTGCTGAACGTCGTGTTCATCGGATTGCGCGCGACGTTCAACGGAATCCGCGCGCACGGCGACGCGTGGATGGGTGATTGAGCGGCTACAGGTGATAGCGGGTGGCGGCGACCATCTGCTTGACGAGGGTCTCGCGCCACGTGCTCCAGCCGTATTTCTTCGTGATGGCCTCCTCGGAGGTCGCGCCGAGCGAGGAGCCGTCCGCACGCGTCAGATCGTAGAGCATGTCGAGCAGCATCGGATCATGGCGCAGACGGTTCGCGAGGTCGGAGCCGGTGTTCGGATCGTTCGGATTGCGGCCGGTCGCGAACTCGCTCAACGTGAGATGCTCGCGCACCAGCAGCGTCACCATGCGGATCGTGTCCGCGTCGTAGCCCATGCGCTTCAGGATCACCGGCGCGTGGCGCGCGCCCTCCGCCGCATGGTCGGCGACGCCGGGGCGCTTGCCGATGTCGTGCAGGATGCCGGCGAGCAATAGTGCCGTGTAGTGCGCGTCATCGTATTGCGGCACGCGGGTGCCCGCGCCGTCCACGACGCCCGCGGACCGGCCTTCGCGGTCCGCGGCCGACGGGAATCCGATGTCGCGCGTCAGGCGCGAGACGACCTCCACGGAATGACGGTCGATCGTGTAGCGGTGCGCCGCCGACACCGACGGACGATTGCGGATGCCCAGCCATTCCGGCATCCACTTGCCGGGGATGTCGTCGAAGTCGATCTCCTCCCACACGCGAATCAGCTCGGGGCCGGACGCGAGCAACCGCACGAACAGGTCGCGCGTCGTCGCATCCCACCGGTTGCTGTGGATCGGGCAGCGACGCAGATTCTCCAACGTGCCCGGATTGATCGGCAGTCCGCGCTGCGCCGCGGCGAGCGCGACGCGCAGCGCGAGCGAGGCGTCGCGCGACGGGTCGACGCCGGGCGCGAGCACGATCTCATGCTCGTGGACGGCCACGCCGGGCGCGACCACATCGAATTTCGGCGCCTCACGACGGCCGCCGGCACGTTGCGACATCATCTGGAAGAACGCGAACCGCGGCTTCTCGTGCGTGAGCGAATGTTCGGCGCGGGAGGCGGTCGAGTCGAGCGAGAACGCGATGCGACGGCCGATGCGCGCGAGCAGCGTCTGCAGGTCGTCGATCGACTTCGCCTCGCGCTCGCCGCCCGCGGGCAGGGTCGGATCGGCGAGGCCGAGCATCGCGGCGACCTTGTCCTGATAACGCACGAGCAGCAGGTTCGTGTCCTTGTTCGCGACGAGGTGGATGCAGTCGCGCACGTCGAGCAGCCGGTCGACCGCGTCGTCGTAGGCGCCGTGCGGACGGTCGGCGAGCCAGGAGACGGCGAGCGCGGAGACGAGCACCGAGTCGCGCAGGCCGCCGCGCGCCTCCTTGATGTCCGGCTGGTTGATGTATTGGAGGCGGCCGAACTCGTCGAGGCGGCTCGTGGCGGAGCCGAGCAGTTCGGGCAGGCGTTTGCGCGCGGCCTTGCGCCAGCGTTCGAGGATCGAATCGGCGGTGGTTTTGATGAGGTCGATGTCGCCGGCGACGGGCTCCACGTCGAGCCATCCCATCGCGGCGGGCAGATCATGGTCGGTCACGGATTCGCATTGCTGGCGGGTGCGCACCGAATGGTCGAGGTCGAGGCCGGAATCCCACAGCGGGTACCAGAGCTTGTTGGCGAGCTCGTTGAGATGCGCGTCGTTGAGGGCGTGCGGATCGTAGATGAGGACGAGGTCGAGGTCGGAGCTGGGGCCGATCTGGCCGCGGGCGAGCGAGCCGACGGCGGCGAGGCCGATGCCGCGGTCCGGCACGTCGAAGTCGACGTCCGCCTTCGCCTCGTCCCACAGGCGCGTCAGGCAGTCCAACGCCAGTTCGGTGCGTTCCCGGCGTTTCTTGGCGCCGTCGCGGTAGACGCCGTCCGCGTCCGGCTGGCTCATCGCCATGAATCGTTGCTTGAGACCATCGACCGCCGATGCCATTTCGCGTGTGCTCCTTGTTGCGTTCTTCGCGCCTTCCTCTGATGAGGGAGGTGGCCGCCGAAGGCGGACGGAGGGAGAGACCTCCCCCACCCGCTTCGCGGGAGCCCCCTCCAGAGGGGGCCGGGTTGTTGCCGACTCCGGCGGACCCCTTCAGAGGAGCCGGGTATGAGCGTATAAGAAAATCCCCGCACGGCTTTGGGGGCGGCGTGCGGGGACCTTTGTCTATTTGATGGCCCAACCCCTCCCGGCGGTCAGTGAACGATACGAGCCGGGAGGAGAAGGACGTCTGTGATGATCGGACCGGATGGGACCGGCCGACCGGTCAGATCGCGGCGGAACCGGACTCGCCGGTACGCACGCGCGTCACCGAGTCGAGCGGGGCGACCCAGACCTTGCCGTCGCCGATGGTGCCGGTGCCGGCGGCCTTGACGATCACGCCGACGAGCGTTTCGGCGTCGGCGTCGTCGGACAGGACCTCGACGCGGATCTTCGGAATCAGGTCGACGGTGTATTCGGCGCCGCGGTAGACCTCGGTGTGTCCGCGCTGGCGGCCGTAGCCGTTCGCCTCGGAGACGGTCAGACCGTGCACGCCGGCGGCCGCGAGGGCCTCCTTGACGTCGTCGAGCTTATGGGGCTGAATGATTGCGGTGATGAGCTTCATCTCACCTCACCTCCTTGAGGACGGAGCTGGCAGTACCAGCAAAATCGTAGGCGCGTTCACCCTGGTCGGCAAGGTCGATGCCGCCGACTTCCTGAGCTTCGGTGACGCGCCAGCCGATGGTCTTCTCCAGCGCGAAGGCGATGATGCCGGTGATCACGGCGGAGTAGACGATGGCGCACAGCGCGATGAGAACCTGGACGACGAGCTGCTTCCAGTCGCCGCCGGCGAACAGGCCGGTGCCTTCGCCGAAGAAGCCGATGAGCACGGTGCCGGTGAAGCCGCCCACGCCGTGGACGCCGACGACATCGAGGGAATCATCGTAGCCGAGCTTGAACTTCAGGCCGCAGGCGAGGCAGGTGAGCACGCCGGCGATCGCGCCGAGCACGATGGCCCACAGCGGGGAGACGACATCGGCGGCCGGGGTGATGGCGACCAGGCCGGCGACCATACCGGAGGCGGCGCCCATCGCGGTGTAGTGGCCGGAGCGGATCTTCTCGGTGAAGCCCCAGGAGAGCATGGCGGCGGCGGTCGCGGCGGAGGTGGACACCCAAGCGTAGCCGGCGGTGCCGTTCGCGGCGAACGCGGAACCGGCGTTGAAGCCGAACCAGCCGAACCACAGCAGGAAGGCGCCGAGCATGACAAACGGGACGTTGTGCGGGCGGAACGGCTGCGTGCCGAAGCCCTTGCGCTTGCCGATGATGAGGACGATGATCAGCGCGGCGACTGCGGCGTTGATGTGGACGACGGTACCACCTGCGAAATCGTGGGCGGCGGCGCCGATGGCGGTGGAGATCGCGCCGGAACCGGACAGCAGGCCGCCGTTCCAGACCATGTGGGCCATCGGAGCGTAGTCGAACGTGACCCACAGCGCGACGAAGATCATCCACGTGCTGTACTTGACGCGCTCGGCGATGGCGCCGCAGATCAGGCCGACGGTGATCATCGCGAAGGCGACCTGGAAGGCCACGTCCACGGACACCGGGTAGTTGTTGGCGTTCAGGCCGGTCGTGGTGAACACGCCGTCCTTGGCGACCATCGAATCCTTCAGCAGGAAGCCGGAGGCCGGATCGCCGAAGATGCCGGCGACATCGGAGCCGGCGTAGGCGATCGACCAACCCCACAGCGTCCAGATGATCATGGTGACGGACAGCGCGGCCGCCTCAAGCATGAACATGTTCAGCACGGCCTTCGCACGGACCATGCCACCGTAGAAGAACGCCACACCCGGCGTCATGAGGAAAACCAGGGACGCGGAAGTCAAAATCCATGCGGTATTTCCGGAATCCATGTCTACCTCCCTCTCTTTCACATCTTCGCTCCGTCGCGCGGGCGGAGTCGTTCGTTCTTTCGTCGTCCCCCTTATGGGGGCTAACGGTTCGATAGTGAACGCCCGGATGGTTTTCGTTTCGTTACGGCAGGTTACGCGATTGTTAATCGCCGACGGGCCTCCGGGAGTGCGTGACGCGGCGGAGCGCGGCGGTTTTCCGCCGGAAACGCGAAGGTCCCGAATCATGTTTCCAACATGATTCGGGACCTGTGTCGCGGGTGCCGTGCGAGGCGCGGCGGTTCACGATGCGGACTTCGCGGGGTTCACTGGCGTATGCGGGCCGCCGTGACCACGCTTAGTCAGCTGTGACCACGCTTAGTCAGTGATGACCACCCTCAGTCAGCCGAAGGCTGACAGCTCCCGCCAGCGGGAGCGGAGGATGCCGCGGTCAGGCGAGGATGCCGTCGACGAAGCCTTCCGGGTCGAAGGGGGCGAGGTCGTCGGGGCCTTCGCCGAGGCCGACGAGCTTGACCGGCACGCCGAGCTCCTTCTGCACGGAGATCACGATGCCGCCCTTCGCGGAGCCGTCGAGCTTGGAGAGCACGACGCCGGTGATGCCGATCGCCTCGGCGAACACCTTCGCCTGGGTCATGCCGTTCTGGCCGGTGGTCGCGTCGAGCACGAGCAGCACCTCGTCCACGGGAAGGTTCTTCTCGGTGACGCGGCGGATCTTGCCGAGCTCGTCCATCAGGTTCGCCTTGTTCTGGAGACGGCCGGCCGTGTCGATGATCAGCACGTCGGCGTCCAGCTCCTTGGCCTTGGCGCTCGCCTCGAACGCGACGGACGCCGGGTCTGCGCCGTCCTTGTCGGAGCGGACGACCGGCACGTCGACCTTCGCGCCCCACGTTTCGAGCTGGTCGGCGGCGGCGGCGCGGAACGTGTCGGCCGCGCCGAGCACGACGCTCTTGCCTTCGGAGACGAACAGGCGGGCGAGCTTGCCGGCGGTCGTGGTCTTGCCGGTGCCGTTGACGCCCACCATGATGATGACGCCCGGACGGTTCGCGCCCGGCTTGTCCGCGTTGAGACGACGGTCGGTGTCGCGGCCGACCAGGTCGAGCAGCTTCTCCTTCAGGGCGGCGCGCACCTCGGCCGGATCGGCCTTGCCGGTGACGCGTGCATCGGTGCGCAGTTCGTCGACGAGCTGTTCGGACGCTTCGGCGCCGACGTCGGCGAGGAGGAGCGTGTCTTCGACGTCCTCCCAATCGGATTCGGAGAGGTTGTCCTTCGCGAGGATGTTGAACAGCGCCTTGCCGAACGGATTGCTCGACTTGGCGAGCTTCGCCTTGAGCCGTGCAAGCCTCCCGCCCACCGACTCCGGCGTCTCCACCACCGGTGCCGGCGCGGACTCGTTGTCCTCGCCCCCGCCGGCGGGGGCTGTCGGCGCAGCAGCCGGACGTGGGGGTGGTCCGGCGCAGCCTCAGCCTCCAGTGCGGATTCGGCCTCAGGCGCGGGAACGGATTTGGGAGCCGGCACGGACTCGGGCTCGTTGTCCTCCGCCCCGCCGGCGGGGGCGTGTCGGCAAAGCCGACTGGGGGTGGTCCGCGGGCCGCCCCGCGGCCTCGGGCTTCGCGCTCTCCGGCAGGTCGCGGCGCGCCTCCCGCTCCTCGATCGTCTTGTCAAGATCGCGCTTGCGCGACTTGGAGAACCAGACCGCCAACAGAATCAGGACGATCGCGACTACGGCGACGCCGACCATGGCCAATGTATTGCTATCCATGACCCCCAGTGTAACGATGGCCGTCACCCGCACCGCATACGAAACGGTTCCCTTCCCGACCGTCCACGGAAAACCGTGACCGATCGGGGAGGGAACCGTGAGTATCCCGGAGGGGCGCCTACGCGAACCTCGCGCGGATCTGCTCGGCGGTGCCGTAGGAGGCCTGCGCGCCCAATCCGGTCGCCGCGTACGCGGAGACGTAGGAGGCGAGGCGCGCGCTGTCCGGCAGGGACCGCCCGGCGGCGAGGCCGGCGAGGATCGTGCCCATGAACGAATCGCCGCAGCCGGTCGTGTCGACCGCGTCGACCTTCACCGGCGCGATGCGGTGCACGTCGTCGCCGTCGATGACGACCGAACCGTCGCCGCCGAGCGTGACGACCGCCTGCCCGTAGCCGAACCCGTGCATGCGGGCGGCGATCGCATTCCAGTCCTCGCCGTCCCAGTCGCCGTCGGCCGGCTCGTCGATGCCGAGCAGCTGCGCCATCTCGTGCTCGTTGACGAGCAGGATGTCGGAGGCGGCGATCAGCTCGGCGGGCAGTTCCGGCACGAACGGCGAATCGTTGAGCAGCACCTTCAGTCCCGCGTCGTGGCAGAGTTTCGCGCATGCGGTGACGGTCTCCATCGGCGCTTCGAGGCACAGGCCGAGCACCTTCGCCTCGGTGAGCGCGGCGGCGGAATCCGCGACGTAGGCGGGCGTCACCTTGCCGTTCGAACCGGCGGAGTAGATGATCGTGTTCTCGCCGCCCGCGTCGACGGCGATCACCGTGGTGCCGGACGGGCCGGGCACGTGCGCGACGTGCGCGGTGTCGACGCCCGCCTCGCCCAGGTGCGTCAGCAGGAAGTCGGCGTTCGCGTCGTCGCCGACCGCGCCGAACATGCGCACGTTCGCGCCGATACGCGCGGCGGCGGCCGCCTGATTGGCGGACTTGCCGCCGGGCAGCAGCGTGAGCGGGCCGCCGTTGACGGTTTCGCCGGGCTGCGGCAGGCGCTGCGTGGTCACCGTGTAGTCGACGTTCATCGATCCGATCACGGAGACGAGCGCGTCCGTGGCATCGATGTCGTACAGCAGGTCGAGCGCGGCGGCGTCGGCCGCGGGAGCCTTCACATTGTCGGTCATGTCGTCATCCTTTCCTTCTCGCGCGTGTGTGCGTTCGTGCGGCGGACGGTCAGAACGGGACGCCGCAGCGGAAGATCACGTTCGCGTAGGGCGTGGTCTCGCCGGTGCGGATCACGAAGCGCACGCCTTCGACGTTCGCCTTGAATCCTTCGTCGCCATCGTGAGGCACGTAGCTGAGCGGAACCTCGAAGCGATCCTTGACCCATTGCTCGGCGACGGTGCCGCGCGCCTCCTCGGCCATGAGGCCCTCCTCGAGCACGAGTTCGCCCTTGAGCGCGTCGAGCACCTCCTCGAAGGTGGGCACGCCGAGCACGACGGCGAGGTCGATGATCTCGATGCCCGGCTGGACGGGCAGGCCGGCGTCGGAGATGACGAAGCGGTCCTTATGGCGCAGGCCTGCGAGCGCGTGGGCGAGTTGGGCGTTGATGATGCCGTGGGTGAGCATGGTGGTTCTCCTGTTCTTCCTCGAACTGGTGATGGGATGAATCGACGGGTCGCGTCACTGGAAGTCGGCGACGTTCTCCTTGGTGACGGTCTTCACCTCGATGGATTCGGTCTTCTCGACGCTTTCGCCCTTGATGGCCTTGACCGCCGCCTCGACAGCCTTCTTGCCGAGCTCCTTCGGCTGCTGGGCGATCGTGCCGACCATGGTGCCGGAGTTCACGGCCTTGAGGCCGTCCTCGGTGCCGTCGAAGCCGAAGATCTTCACGTCCTTGCCGGCCTTGGCGCCGAGGGACTGGACGGCGCCGAGCGCCATCTCGTCGTTCTCCGCGTAGATGCCGACCACGTCGGGGTTGGACTGCAGCAGGTTGGTGGTCACGTTGAGGGCTTCGGCGCGGTCGAAGTTCGCGGTCTGCTCGGCCACGACCTTGATGCCGGAGTACTTCTTGATCTGCTTCTTGAAGCCGTCGCCGCGGTCGCGCGTGGAGGCGGCGCCCGGCGTGCCCTGCAGGATGATGACGTCGCCCTTCTCGCCAATCGCCTTGGCGAGCTCGTCGGCGGCCTGGGCGCCGCCTGCCACGTTGTCGGAGGCGATGTGGCTGGTCACTTCCTCGCCGGTGACGGCGCGGTCGACGGAGATGACGGGCAGGTTGGAGCTGAGCAGCGGGGCGACGGCCGGGGAGGCGGCGTCGGAGTCGACCGGGTTGATGATGACGGCCTTCGCGCCCTGCGACTGCGCGTTCTGCGCCTGGTTCTGCTGGGTGGCGGAATCGTTCTGCGCGTCGGAGACCATGAGCTCGACGCCGAGGTCCTTCGCGGCCTCCTGGGCGCCGTCGCGCAGATCGACGAAGAACGGGTTGTTGAGCGTGGAGACGAGCAGGGCGACCTTGTCGCCGGAGGCGGACGAGGAGCCGCCGCAGGCCGCGGTGCCGATCATCATGGTGCCGGCGCACACGATGGCGAGCGCGGCGCGGACGGTCTTCTTGAAGGCGGGGTTGGAGATGAACATCATTGTCTTCTTTCTCTTGTGGGTTGAGTTGTGGGTGTGGGTTGGAGTGAGTTGGAGTGAGTGGGTTGGTTGGGTTACTGCTTCGTTGCGGTTTGTCGTCGGGTTGGTTGGGTTGGTTTGATTGTGGTCGGTCGGCGGCGGCCGCGGATGCGGATGGAATCCGCACGGCCGCCGCTTCCCGGGGAGGAAGGAAGGGAAAAGGGAAGTGCGTTGTCGTCCGGGGCGATCGGCAATCGGCGGGCGATCAGTGGGTGTCGACCTTGCGGCGCAGGGTGTCGAAGCTCACCGCGAAGGCGATGACGAGGCCGATGACGACCTGCTGCCAGAAGGAGGACACGTTGAGGATGTTGAGGCCGTTGCGGATCACGGCGAGGAGGATCGCGCCGATGAACGTGCCGGAGATCTTGCCCTTGCCGCCGGAGAGGGACGCGCCGCCGATCACGACGGAGGCGATGGCGTCCATCTCGTAGCCGGAGGCGGCCTGCGGCTGGGCGGAGTGCAGACGACCGGCGATCACGAGGCCGGCGACGGCGGCGAACACGCCGGAGAGCACGTACACCATGATCTGGGTCTTGTGCACGGAGATGCCGGACAGGCGGGAGGCCTCCATGTTGCCGCCGACCGCGTACATGGAACGACCGATGCTGGTGAAGTTGAGGATGACGGAGGCGATGACGCCCATGATGATCATCATCACGATCGGCATCGGGATGCCGGCCACGGTGGAGCCGAAGAAGTTGACCATGCCGGAGGTGGAGATCGGGCGGCCGTCGGAGATGACGAGCGTGAGGCCGCGGGCGACGGACATCATGGCGAGGGTGGCGATGAAGCCCGGCAGCTTGAGGTACGCGTTGGCGAGACCGGAAAGCGCGCCGAACACGGCACCGGTGAGGACGCCGATGAGGATCGTCACGAGCGGCGGCATGCCCATCGAGGCGCCGGTGTAGGCGACCAGCATGCTCGAGACGGCGGCGACCGAGCCGACGGACAAATCGATGCCCGCCTCGACGATCACGAACGTCTGGCCGAACGCGAGGATGGCGACGGTGGCGGCCTGGACGCCCACGTTGAGCATGTTGGGTCCGGTGAGGAACGCCGGGGTGGCGATCGACAGCGCGATGCACAGGATGATCAGGCCGATGAGGGCGCCGTTGCGGGAGGCGAACCTCTTCACCTTGTCCATCGCGGTGGTGTTGCCGGAATCATATCCGAGCTTGGCTTCTTTGGCGGTCATTGCAGTGTTCTCCTTGTAGTGTTTTCGACTTCGTCGTCAGTTACGTTTCGTGGGGTTCGTCGCGGCTCAGCGGCTTTCGCCGGCTTCCTCGTCCATGTGGGAGACCGCGAGCGACATGACCTTCTCCTGCGTGGCCTCCTTGGCGGGCATGCCGCCGCTGAGTCGGCCGTTGCTCATCACGAGCACGCGATCGGACATGCCCAGCACCTCCGGCAGATCGGAGGAGGCCATGAGCACCGCGCCGCCGTTGGCGGTGATCTCGTTGATGAGCTCGTAGATCTCGACGCGGGCGCCGACGTCGACGCCACGGGTCGGCTCGTCGAGCAGCAGCACCTTCACGTTCGCCATCGACCACTTGCCGAAGACGATCTTCTGCTGGTTGCCGCCGGACAGCGATCCGGCCGCCTGGTCGACGTTGGCCATGCGGATGCGCAGCTTCTTCGCGGTCTCGTTCTCGCGTTTCGTCTGGCCCTTGAGGTCGGCGAACCCGAACTTCGAGGTGGGGACCATCGTGGCGAGGCCGAGGTTCTCGGCCACGGACGCTTCGAGGATCAGCCCCTGCGTGCGACGGTCCTCGGGCACGAGGCCGACGCCGGCGGCGATCGTCCTCGCGATGTCCGCCTTGGGGAGCGTCTGGCCGTCGACGGCGACGGAGCCGGAGTCGTAGGAGTCGGCGCCGAAGATCGCGCGGATCACCTCGGTGCGGCCCGCGCCGACCAGACCTGCCAGGCCGACGACCTCGCCGGCGTGCACTTCGAACGACACGTCGTCGATGGCGCCGGCGCGGGTCAGATGATCGACCTTGAGGAGCGTCTTGCCGGGCTCCTGCGCGACGCGCGGGAACTGGTTCTCGATGTTGCGGCCGACCATGAGGCGCACGAGCTCGGATTCGGGGGCCTGCGCGTCGATCGTGTCGATGTACTTGCCGTCGCGCAGCACGGTGACGACGTCGCCGACGCGGGCGATCTCGTCGAGGTGGTGGGAGATGAACACCATGCCGACGCCCTTGGCCTTGAGCTCCTCCATGATCTCGAAGAGGTGCTCACATTCCTTACGGGTGAGGGCGGCGGTCGGCTCGTCGAGGATGAGGATCGAGGCGTCCTGCATGAGGGCCTTGGCGATCTCCACCATCTGCTGGCGGGCGACGCCGAGCTCGCCCATCGGGGTGTTCACGTCCTCGTCGAGGCCGATGAGGTCGAGGGCGGCCTTCGCCTTCTTGCGCATGGCCGCGCGGTCGACGAATCCGGCCTTGGTGGGCAGCGCGCCGAGGAACAGGTTCTCCATGATCGACAGCTGCGGGACCATGTTGAGTTCCTGATGGATGACGGCGATGCCGAACTTGCGGGCGGCGTCCACGTTCGGGATGCGCACGGTCTCGCCGTCGATCTCGATGTGGCCCTCATCGGGCTGGTAGATGCCGCTCATCATCTTGATGACGGTCGACTTGCCCGCGCCGTTCTCGCCGAGGAGCACATGCACCTTGCCCGGTTCCACGGTGACCGACACACCGTCGACCACTTTGGCGGCGCCGAATATCTTCGACACCTTGACCAGAGATAGTTGCGTCATTGTCTCTCGCTTTCCTCCTTGAACCTACGTTTTCGGCGGCTGATAAACCTCACTGCTTCGTCGTCGACTCACTTCATCACTGAGGTGATTTAACGTTTTATCAACTGCGTAGTTGTGATGATATAACGTTTTATCAGCATGGTCAACCGGCGTGTCGGAAGCGCTAACACGGCAATGCCGCCGTCACCCCCATCCCGTCACATGGCCCACCCCAGCCGAGGAATCCCCGCCACACGGCACACCCACCAGCCGCGCAACCCGCGGATTCGCGCGCCTTCCCGCCGCACCAATCCCCCTATGCGGCCACGGGCGCGACGGACACGGATTTGCGCGGCATGTACACCGTGGGCACGCTGGTCGTGCGCCCCTCGCCGCACGATCCCGTGCGTATCGATTCGAGCAGCAGCGCGACGCCGCGACGCCCCATCAGCTCCGGCTGCTGCGAGATCACGGCGACGTTCGGCGTCATCAGACGGAACGCGGCGATGTCGTCGAACGAGACGAGCGAGACGTCCGCCCCCAATTCGACGCCGCGATCGTGCATCAGTCCGATGATCGTGATCGCATCCGGCGAGTATCCGCACATGATGGCGGTGACGCGCGCGTCAAGCAGTCGCGCCAGCGCCTCGCGACGCGACTCGTAGTCCGCGTCGCATGCGACGACCACGCCCGCGGCGCCGGTCCCGCCCGCGGCCGCCGGCACCGTCGCGTCCGCGCCGAGCAGGTCGCCGGCGACCGCGCGGAACGCGGTCTCGCGCTCGTTGACGGAATACGAGCCGAGCGACGGATGCGCGACGTATCCGATGCGGCGGTGCCCGTGCGCGACGAGGTCCTCCATCGCCTCGCGGATGCCGGTGTACGGATTCGACACGACGAACGGCACCGATTCGACGCCCTGGACGCGACGGTCGACGAACACGAGCGGCAGGTCGCGGCGGATCAGGGATCGCACGCCGGGCGATTCGACGCCCTGGGGCACGACGATCGCGCCGTCGATGCGCTGGCCGAGCAGGTTCTCGATGAACGCGTCCTGCCGCTCCACGTTCTCCGACGACGTGCCGATGAGCGTGGAGACGCCGTTGCGGTAGAGCTCGTCCTCCATCGAGGAGACGAGGTCGGCGAAGTACTGGTTGCGCAGGTCGGGAACGAGCAGCCCGACGGTCTTGTTGGCGGAGGAGCGCATCGAACGGGCGCGTTGGTCGGGCACATAGCCCATCTCCTGCACGGTCTTGTGCACGAGTTCGCGCGTTTCGGCGGAGAAACGGCCTTTGCCGTGCAGGATCTGGGATACGGCGGCGGTGGAGACGCCGGCCTTACGCGCCACGTCGCGCAACGTCACGAATGCCATGCTGGCCTCCTCGGTGAGACAGGTTGGTAAAACGTTATATCACAGTCTACACAACACCGTGCGGATGGTTGCTGTTTGCGCTCACATCTCTTGTCACACTTCACAGTTTAAGCCCGTCCAGTCGCCGGACCACGCAAGACACGTCGCATATCGAAACACGGCGGCGCAAACGAACCCGGACGAAGCCAGCGTTCCCGGAAGCAGCCGCCGCCCCGGAAGCGATTGCGCCGAACCTCCACCGGCGCAATGAATCCCGGAAACAGCAGGCCGTTCCCGGGATTCGTTGCGCCGGGGCATCGGTCGGCGCAACCCCACGCCGTACGAAAGGCGGCACGTCGCACGGCGACAGCACGTCGTGCGGCGACGGCTAAGCTGGGGAACATGGCCAATTCCTCACGCATGACGTCGTATCAGCGACGCGAACAGCTCATCCGCATCGGACGGTCCCTCTTCGCATCGAAAGGATTCGAATCGGTGAGCGTCGAGGAGATCGCCAGCACCGCGAAGGTCTCCAAACCGATCGTCTACGAGCATTTCGGCGGCAAGGAAGGCCTGTACGCGGTAATCGTCGACCGCGAGATGCAGGCGCTCACCGCCGCGCTCACCGCCGCACTCGACGACCCGGACATGCATCCGCGCCAGATCGTCGAACGCACGGCGCTCGCGCTGCTCACCTACATCGAGGAGAACGCGGAAGGATTCCAGGTGCTGTCGCGCGACTCGCCGAGCACCGACCCGTCCGGATCGTTCAGCTCGCTGCTCGGCGACATCTCGATGCGCGTCGAGGACCTGCTCATCGCCGCGTTCAAACGGCAGAAACTCTCCCCCAAAGGCGTGCCGTACTACGCGCAGATGCTCGTCGGCATGACCGTGTTCACCGGACAATACTGGGCGGACCGGCCGAAAGTCAGCAAGGAGCAGCTCGCCGCGTACATCGTCGACCTCGCATGGCACGGACTGAGCCGGCTCGACTCGAAACCGAAACTCATCTTCGAAGGCAAATCCGCGAAATCCGCGAAATCACGGAAAACCACGCGACCGGACACGCGACCGGACGACGACGCGCCGCGGACGTCCGTTCCGCAGGAACCGGACGACGCGGCGGGCGACGACGCCGGAACCGTCGCGACGGACGCGGCGTGACAGAACATGAACCGGATGTGCAGGATATGCGCATAAGTCCCGTCCGAGCGGGGCCGGTGCTAGGGTGAGGCGTTGAAACGAACAGACCAGACGTGAATTTCGAGGATCGTGACCTTATGACGCAACCGGCATCGACGACGGCCACCACCGGCAAGACGCTCACTACCGGCAAGACGCTCACCTTCGTGGTGCCCTCCTACAACATGGAGGAGTATCTGGAGCGCTGCGTGCTGTCGCTCACGGCGGCACGGCGCAACGACGACATCGAGGTGCTCATCGTCGACGACGGATCCAAGGATTCCACGCTGGAGGTGGCGCGCACGTTCGAACGCCGCTTCCCCGGCATCGTGCGCGCCATCCACCAGGAGAACAAAGGCCACGGCGGCGCGGTGAACACCGGCATCGCGGCGGCGCGCGGCATGTACGTGAAGGTCGTGGACGCGGACGACTGGGTGGGACCCGACTCGCTCGAAGAGGTGATGGCCGCGCTGCGCGACGAAATCGCGGGCGGCGACCCGGTCGACATGCTCGTCACCAACTACGTGTACGACAAGGTCGGCAAGCGCCGCAAGCACGTGGTCAACTTCCGTCACGCGATGAAGGCCGGCGAGCGCCTCACATGGGACGACATGAGGCATTTCGGACTCGCCGAGTACATCCTCATGCACGCGCTGATCTTCCGCACGTCCGTGGTGCGTGCGTCCGGCATGCAGCTGCCCGAACACACGTTCTACGTCGATTTCATCTACGCGTACCAGCCGTTCCCATGGGTGAAGTCGCTGCGCTACCTGGATACGCCGTTCTACCACTACTTCATCGGACGCGACGGGCAGAGCGTGCAGACCGACGTGATGATCCGACGCGTCGACCAGCTGATCCACGTCAACCAGTGCATGGTCGAGGCGACGCCGGAACGCGGAACCGTGCCGGACGGACTGTACCGGTACATGATCCACTTCCTCGCAATCGAAAGCTCGGTGGCGAGCGTGTTCCTGATCCTCTCGCGCAATCCGGAGAACTATGCGAAGAAGAAGCGGATGTGGGCCGGAATCAAGGCGTATTCGCCGTCGATCTACCATGATGTGCGCCGCAAGCCGATGTCGCGGGCGTTGAACCTGCACGGTTCGGCGGGCCGGTGGGTGATCCGGTGGGGGTACCGCGTGGCGGAGCGCGTGGTCGGGTTCAACTGATCGGGGCCGGCTGGTTCGGGCCGGGCGGGGCGGCCCGTGGGTTTACTGGACTGGCCCTGCCCGGCCGGCACGGCAGGATCGGGCAGCCGGGGCGGGCCGGGCAAGCTGGGGCGGGCTAGCCAAACAAACAGAGCAGTTCGCGAAACAATGTGGGCACTTCGTATCCGCTTCGACTCTCGGACGGCCTTCCCAGCGAAACGAACCGGATCGGACGAAGCCAAATCGCTTCGGGGGGAGGCTCCGGCGAAGCAAACCGGGCACCTGATGTCCACATCGATTCGCCAGCGAGGTTCTCCGCGAAACAACATGGGCGCGTACCGGCCGATCCGTTTCGCTTGTTCCACGATGCGCCTCCCATGGGGCGATATGGGGACACGACAGACCGCACTGCAACGATTCTGCGGGCGCAGGAGCACCCGGCACGGAGTACTCGGGCACCAGAATGCCACAGGATTCCCATGGTTTTCCCAGCATTTGCACATGGCCTCTTGAAGAGGCTGGGGTTTACTAAGAACCACGGTTGAAAAGCCGCGATAACTAAATCCCTTCTTCTCTCTTCTCTCTCAAGCCCGGTCTTCCCGCCGGGCTTTCTCTTTGGCTTCAGTCGGGCCTGCTTCAGTCGGGCCTGCCTCAGTCGGGCCTGCCTCAGTCGGACTCGGGACCTATAGGACTTTTGTGGTGCTTTAGATTCCGTTCCTAGTTGGCATGCCTTTGCCCATCCCACCCAACGGCATGCCTCCGCCCATCCCACCGGCATACATCCCCCTGCTCCACCGGCATGCCTTTGCCCACCCCACCAGCGTACGGTCTCGACGGTATTTTCCCCGGCTGCCGTCACGAACGTACGCTGAGAAATCGTCAGTGTACGTTCGTGACGATGAAGACGATTAATACCGTCACAAACGTACGCCCACGAAGGGTCGGCGGCGGCCGACGGGGGAGTCGGCGCGTCCGGACGCGGATCCTCCGGATATGAAACCGGAAACGGACCCTCCGAACACGGGAACCGGACGCGAACAAGGAAACGGAAACAAATCCGCCGGAAACGGGAAACAGAGAAACAGGAACGGGGACGGAGGAAAGAATCCTCCGGGAACGGGAACGGGGAACCGGGAACAGGGAACCGGAAACCGGAAATGGACCCTCCGAACACGGGAACCGGGTCGGCGGTTGCAATGTCCGGCCGACGTGTGTATTTTAGAAACGTTGCCCCTCTAGCTCAACGGTTAGAGCAGCGTCCTTTTAAGTCGTGGGTTGTGGGTTCGAATCCCACGGGGGGCACCGCACCCCTTGGAATCATTGGGATTCCAAGGGGGTTTTAGTTTTCTGCTTTGTCGTTTTGGACGCACTGGGACGCACTGAGCGCGAATGCTCGGCGAAGGACTCGGGTCGTGATGGACAACATGAGACAACATGAGACAACATGAGCGTTGGTGCTCGGCGTCCCATCGGCGCCGACATCCATCCCCGTTCTTGCGGAGAATCCATACCACGCAATCGCCGACGAATCAGTCAAACGGTGCTATGTGAGGAACAAGGGGCCTGACCTCGCGCACTTCTTAGGCACTTCTTAGGTACACCGGATGCTTCTTAGGTAGGTGTCTTCCGACAAGCGGGTCGCGAATCGTCCGATTTCGGCCAGTCATAACGCGGGCACCTACCTAGGAAACGCAACATGTACCTAAGAAACGGCCAGAGGGATGACCAGAAGGCTGCTCACGAGGAAATCGCCCCGGCTTCGGTGCCGCATGCGCTCGGACAACCGTTCTCCGAACCCATCGCACATGCCGCGGAACCGACCGACCACCCTCAGTCGGCATAGCCGACAGCCCCCGCCAGCGGGGGCGAGTACATCCTGCCGTCACCCACCACACCGCACCTACTACAGTGGGCAGCATGTCTTGCACCACACTTCTTGTAGGAAAAGCGGCCAGCATCGACGGATCGACGATCATCGCGCGCGATGACGATTCCGGTTCGGGCCGCTATGACCCGAAACGACTCGTCACCGTCAACCCCGAAGACCAGCCGCGCCACTATCGTTCCGTCCTCTCCCACGTCGCTATCGACCTGACGGACGCCGGCGACCCGTGCCGGTACACGATCGCCCCGAACGTGCTGCCCAACCGCGGTATCCTCGCCGAGGCGGGCGCGAACGAACGCAACGTGGCGATGAGCGCCACCGAGACGATCGCGGTGAACGAGCGCGTGCTCGCCGCCGACCCGCTGGTCGAGCTGCGGCCGGCCCACGGCGAGCCGCGCAATCCGGACGGCATGCCCAATCCCGACTACCGCCCCGAACAGCCGGGCGGCATCGGCGAGGAGGACATCATCACGCTTGTGCTGCCATACGTGAGCACGGCGCGCGAAGGCGTCAAGCGGCTCGGCGCGCTGCTTGAGCGATACGGCACGTACGAGTCGAACGGCGTGATCATCTCCGACGTGGACGAGATCTGGTACGTGGAGACGATCGGCGGCCATCATTGGATCGCCCGCCGCGTGCCCGACGACTGCTATGCGACCATCCCGAACCAGCTCGGCATCGACGACTTCGACCTGAAGGACGCGTTCGGCCCGCAACGCGAATACCTGTGCAGCGCCGACCTGCGCGAGTTCATCGCCGAGCACCGGCTCGACCGCACGATGCCGGCGCACACGTCGGCCGTCTCGATGCGCGGCACCGGATTCGGCGCGGGCGCGGGCCTCGGCGCGGCGCGCGGCGTGGTCGGCTTCGCGGCGGACGGTTCGGTGGAGACGCCGGACCGCTTCAACCCGCGCACCGCGTTCGGCACGTCCACGGCGAAGGACCATATCTACAACACACCGCGCGCCTGGTACATGCAGCGCTGCCTCAACCCGAGCGAGGACTGGGATTCGCCGGCCGCCCGCTACATGCCCACATCCGACGACATCCCGTGGTGCCGCGTGCCGGAGAACAAGATCACGATCGAGGACGTGGACCGCATCCTCGCCTCGCATTTCGAAGGCACGCCGTACGACCCGTACGGCACGACCGGTACGCCGGAGTCACGTCACCGCTACCGTCCGATCGGAGTCAACCGCACCGGCCACATGGTCGCAATCCAGTTGCGCCCGTATGCGCCGGACGCGGCGCGCGCCGTCATGTGGACGTCGTTCGGCTCCGGACCGTTCACAACGGTCGCGCCGTTCTACGCGAACGTGCGCGACACGCCCGCCTACCTGCGCGACACGACACCGACCGTCTCGACCGGCAATCTGTACTGGACGAACCGTCTCATCGCGGTGATCGCCGACGCGCACTTCTACGAGACGAACAGTCTCGTAGAAGGATACGCGGAAGGCGTGCGCGCGTTCGGCCACCGGCTGGTGGCCGAAACAGACGCGCAGGTCACGGCGCAAGTCGCGAACGGTGCAGACGGTGCAGACAGTGCAGACAGTGCAGACGATACGGACAACGCGGACGATGACGGCGTAACCGGGGACGCCGGTATCGGCGGCGTGGCCGACGACACCGGTATCGGCGGTATCGGCGGTGTCACCGTCGCAGCGAACGGCGTCACGGCGACGCTGGAAGCGGCGAACGACGCGATGGCCGCCTACCTGCGCGAGCACACGACGAAACTGCTCGACGACGTGCTGTACACGTCCAGCAATCTGATGCACAACGCGTTCGCGATGTCCGACCGTTGGGCGTGACGGACGCGACGGGCGACAACGCGACGGGCGACGACGCGGCGCAAGACCGCCGTCGCCGCCTGTCGTCCCTCACGAATCCGTAACAGCCCGGAAAAAGACCTCCCATACCGTTCATAGGTTGAACGAAGAAATGAGATAAGGGAGGACACGCATGCGCACAGCACGAAGCGACTCCGGGCTGAAAGCCGGAATGCGCGCCTGGCTGCGGCTGCTGACGGCACTGCTCGCGGCGGTCATGGTGGTCGCGGGACTGTCGGCGACGCCGGCGCTCGCCGCCGACGGCACGGAGGCCGGCGACACGACCAAGAACATGTCGACCGTGGACGACGCGACGCGCGCGCTCGCGAAGAAGGCGAAGGGCAAGACCTACACGATCGCCACCGACACCACGTTCGCGCCGTTCGAATTCCGCGAGAACGGCAAGATGGTCGGCATCGACATGGATCTGGTCGACAAGATCGCCGCATCGCAGGGATTCAAGGTCACGATCCAGTCGCTCGGCTTCAACGCGGCGCTGCAGGCGTTGAGCTCGAACCAGGCGGACGCGGTGATCGCCGGCATGTCGATCACCGACGAACGCAAGCAGGTGTACGACTTCTCTGACCCGTACTTCCAGTCCGGCGTGCAGATGGCCATCGCGAACAGCGATGACTCCGTCAAGGGCTACGCGGACCTCAAGGGCAAGACCGTCACCGCGAAGACCGGTTCCGAAGGCGAGGCCTACGCGAAGTCCATCGCGAAGAAGTACGGCTTCACCATCAAGTCGGTCGACCAGTCGGCCACGATGTACGAGATGGTGAAGGCCGGCAACGCGGCCGCCGTGTTCGACGACTACCCGGTGCTCGCCTACGGCATCTCGCAGAACAACGGCCTCAAGACCGTGACGCCGAAGGTGCCGCGAGGCTACTACGGCTTCGCCGTGAACAAGGGCCGGGACGCCGAACTGCTGGCCGCGTTCAACGTGGGGCTCAAGGAGCTCAAGGACTCCGGCGAATACGACAAGATCCTCGTCAGGTACCTGGGCGCGAACGCTTCGACGAACGCGGACACGAACAGCGTGAAGACGGTGGAACGCGTGAGCTTCTGGCAGCTCGCCGTGCAGTCGCTGCCCGCGCTCATGCAGGGCCTCAAGAACACGATGATCATCACCGCGCTCTCGTTCATCGTGGCGCTGCTGCTCGGTCTCGGCTTCGGACTGATGCGCGTGGGCCGCAACAAGGCGCTCGCGTGGATCTCCCGCGCCTACGTGGCCGTGTTCCGCGGCACCCCGGTGCTCGTGTGGGCGTTCTTCTTCTACTTCGGCGTGCCGCAGCTCGTCGGCCACGCCATCCCGAACTGGATCTGGTTCTCCGGCCTGTTCACGCTGTCGCTCAACTCGGGCGCGTACCTGACGGAGATCATCCGCGGCGCGATCCAGTCGGTCGACCCCGGTCAGGCGGAGGGCGCGCGTTCGCTCGGCCTCACCTACGCGCAGACGATGCGCCGGGTGATCCTGCCGCAGGCCGTGAAGATCGGCACGCCGGCCGTCATCAACCAGCTGGTCATCCTGCTCAAGGATTCCTCGCTGCTGCTCACCATCGGCTTCGCCGACCTGCTCTACCAGGCGCAGCAGCTGTACGCGGCGAACTTCCGCGTCACCGAGACGCTGCTCATGGTGGGCGTCATCTACTTCGTGGCCATCACGCTGCTGACCTGGCTCGCGAACATCGCCGATAGGAGGTTGAACAAGTAATGGCTGCATCGACTGAGAACACGGCGAACGAGTTCGTCGTCGACGTGCGCGACCTGCACAAGAGCTACGGCGGCACCGAGGTCATCAAGGGCGTCGACTTCCAGGTGCGCAAGGGCGAGGTCGTGTGCATCATCGGCCCGTCCGGCGCCGGCAAGTCCACGCTGCTGCGCTGCCTGAACGGACTGGAGACGCCCACGTCGGGCACGGTGGTCGTCAACGGCCACGACCTCGGCGCGAAGGACACGAACATCGACGAGGTGCGCGAGCAGATCGGCATGGTGTTCCAGCACTTCAACCTGTTCCCCAACATGACCGTCGCCGAGAACATCATGCTCGCGCCGACGCTCGTGCACAAGATGCCGAAGGACGAGGCCCGCGCGCTCGCCAAGAAGCTGCTCGCGCAGGTCGGCCTCGCCGAGAAGATCGACGCGCGCCCCGCGTCCCTGTCCGGCGGCCAGAAGCAGCGCGTGGCGATCGCCCGCGCGCTCGCGATGAACCCGGACATCATGCTGTTCGACGAGGCGACGAGCGCGCTCGACCCGGAGATGGTCGGCGACGTGCTCGAGGTGATCCGCGGACTCGCCGAGGAGGGCATGACGATGATCCTCGTGACGCACGAGATGGGCTTCGCGCGCGAGGTCTCCAGCCGCGTGGTGTTCACCCACGGCGGCGTGATCGACGAGCAGGGCACGCCTGACGAGATCTTCAACCATCCGAAGAGCGAGCGCCTGCGGTCGTTCCTGTCGAAGGTGCTGTAGGCCCACTATCCGAACATTTCCCTTAGCCGTCGGCGATACCCCGCCGACGGCTATTACTCTTATTGGTATGAGTGGGAATACCAATTGGACCAATCCGTTGCGCGATCCGCGCGACCTGCGCCTGCCGCGCATCGCGGGCCCGTGCAGTCTGGTCATCTTCGGCGTGACCGGCGATCTGGCGCAGAAGAAGCTGCTGCCCGCCGTCTACGATCTGGCCAACCGCGGTCTGCTGCCGCCGAGCTTCGGCCTGACCGGCTTCGCGCGCCGCGACTGGACGCAGGAGCATTTCATCGAATTCGTCAAGACCGCCGTCAAGGCGCGCTGCCGCACGCCGTTCAAGGAGTCGACGTGGAACAACCTCGCGGCCGGCATCCGGTTCGTGCAGGGCACGTTCGACGATCCGGAGGCGTTCGAACGACTGAGCGCCACCGTGCAGGAGCTCGACCGCGACCGCGGCACGCGCGGCAACCACGCGTTCTACATGTCCGTGCCGCCGAGCGCGTTCCCGATCGTCTCCAAGCAGCTGGCCGCGTCCGGCCTGTCGCGCTCCTCCGAAGGCGCGTGGCGACGCGTCATCATCGAGAAGCCGTTCGGCCATGACCTCGCCAGCGCGAAGGAGCTCGACCGCGTCGTCTCCGAAGTGTTCGACCCGAGCTCCGTGTTCCGCATCGACCACTACCTCGGCAAGGAGACCGTGCAGAACCTGCTGGCCCTGCGCTTCGCCAACGCGATGTACGAGCCGGTGTGGAACGCGAACTACGTGGACCACGTGCAGATCACGATGGCCGAGGACATCGGCATCGGCGGCCGCGCCGGCTACTACGACGGCATCGGCGCCGCACGCGACGTGATCCAGAACCACCTGCTCCAGCTCATGGCCCTCACGGCCATGGAGGAGCCGGTGAGCTTCACCGCGAAGGACCTGACGGCCGAGAAGACCAAGGTGCTCTCCGCTGTGCGCCTGCCCAAGGACCTCGCCGCCAACACGGCCCGCGGCCAGTACGCGAAGGGATGGCAGGGCTCGCACGAGGTCGTCGGCTACCTGGACGAGAAGGGCATCGACCCGAAGTCCACCACCGAGACGTACGCGGCCATCCGCCTCGACATCGACACGCGCCGCTGGGCGGGCGTGCCGTTCTACCTGCGCACGGGCAAGCGCCTCGGCAAGCGCGTCACCGAAATCGCCGTCGTGTTCAAGCGCGCGCCGCACCTGCCGTTCGAGCAGACCGCCGTGCGTGAACTCGGCAAGAACGCGATCGTGATCCGCGTGCAGCCGGACGAGGGCGTGACGATGCGCTTCGGCGCGAAGGTGCCGGGCGGCACCACGATGGAGGTCCGTGACGTGAACATGGACTTCAGCTACGGCCGCTCGTTCACCGAGAACTCGCCGGAAGCCTATGAACGACTGATCCTCGACGTGCTGCTCGGCGACCCGCCGCTGTTCCCCACCACCGAGGAAGTGAACCTGAGCTGGAAGATCCTCGACCCGATCGAGGAGTTCTGGTCGACGCTCGGCCAGCCGCAGCCGTACCGCGCGGGCACGTGGGGCCCCGCCGAGGCCGATGAGATGCTGGCGCGCGAAGGCCGCCATTGGAGGATGCCATGATCATCGATATGCCGAACACCCGCACGCGCGAAATCGCGCACAAGATCGACGAGCTGCACGAGGAGCGCGGCGAATCGGCGACCGGCCGCGTGCTCACGCTGCTCATCGCCACCGACGAAGGCGAACTCGAGCACGCGCTCGAAATCGCCAACGCGGCGAGCCGCGAACACCCGTGCCGCGTCATCGCGATCGTGCCGGACACGTCACGCCGCGACGGTTCCGACAACGCGGACGGCGGCGCGAAGGCGATGGAGAAGACCGACAACCCGGCCATCGATCTGACCGACGGTCCCGCGGAATCGAACCTCGACGCGCAGGTGCGCTTCGGCGCGGACGCCGGCGCGGGCGAGATCATCATCCTGCGCCCCCGCAACGGACTCATCAACCATCCGGACACGCTCGTCATCCCGCTGCTCGTGCCGGACGTGCCGGTCGTCGCATGGTGGCCGACCACGCCGCCGTCCAACCCGGCGAAGGACCTGATGGGCGCGATGGCGCGCAGCCGCATCACCGACGCGCTCCATTCCAGCAATCCCGAGGCGACGATCGAACGTCTGCGCCGCAGCTGGACACCGGAGGACATCGACCTGTCGTGGACGCGACTGACCGTGTGGCGCGGACTGCTCGCCTCGATGCTCGACCAGCCGCCGCACCTGCCGATCACGGCGGTGAAGGTGACCGGCCCGCGCGAATTCCTGCCGATGGACCTGCTGTGCGCGTGGCTGCGGCTCACGCTCGACGTGCCGGTCGACGTGGAATACGTCGACGGCGCGACGGCGGTGACCGGCGTGGCGTTCACGCGCGCGGACGGCGTCGTGTCGCTGGAACGCCCGCATGAGGATCAGGCCGTGATCTCGATGCCGGGGCAGGCTCCGCAGGCGATCTCCGTGCCGCCGCGCACGATCGAGGACTGCCTGACCGAGGAACTGCGCCGCATCGACCCGGATGAGATCTACGCCGACGTCATCAACGAAGGCTGGGATCTGATCCGTCACTAGTCCACGTTCGACAGCCCCCTCCGACGAGGGGGCTGTCGAACGCAGTGAGACTGGGGGAGAGATAGCCGGAACATGCCATCCATACCGTTCTCTCCCCCACCCGCTTCGCGGGAGCCCCCTCATCAGAGGGGGCCGAAGTTTCGAATCCTGATGACATCCTGATGAAGGAGTTTCATATGGCAACCCGTACACTCGTCGTCTATCCGGACAAGTCCGTGATGATTCATGCCGGTGCCGCGCGACTCGTTCTGGCGCTGCTGGACGCGCTGGACGAGCGTCTGCAGGACGGCTCGCGCCGCACGCGCGTCGACGTGGCGCTCTCCGGCGGCTCGGCCGCGCAGCCGCTCGGACTGATCGCGACCGATGACTCGATCGCCGCGCTGGCCAAGTCGATCGACTGGTCGCGCGTACACTTCTGGTTCAGCGACGAACGCTTCGTCGCCGTCGACTCCCCCGACCGCAACGCGGTCGAAGCGCGACGACTGCTGCTCGACGGGCTCGTGGCGGCGGGCTCGCTTCCCGAGGCGAACATCCACGAGATGCCGGCGGACACGCGTCCGGCCGCGGAGATCGAGAAGGTGACGCGCGACGCGGACAGTCCCGACGAGTTCGTGCGCTCCGCCGCCGATTCGGAGAACGCTTCGCTCGTGGACGCGGCCGCGCGTACGTACGCGGACGAGCTTGTGCGCGAGATGGGGCCGGAGCCGGTGTTCGACCTGATGATCCTCGGCATGGGCCCCGACGGGCACTATGCTTCGCTGTTCCCCGCCTCCTCCGGGCATGCCGAGGTGCAGGTGCGCGACCGGCTCACGGTCGGTGTGACCCACTCCCCCAAGATGCCGCCGTTGCGCGTCTCCCTGACCGCGCCATTGATCGCGCGTTCCCGCCACACGTGGTTCTTCGCAGCCGGAGCGGGCAAAGCGGAATCGCTGGCGCACGTGTTCGCCGCCGGTGGCGACGTGCCGAGTGGTGACGTCGTGCCGAAGGGAGACCCGGAGTACCCATCCTCGTTCGCCGGCGGCACGGACGAATTCACTTGGTTCACCACCGAAGAGACGGTGACGAAGCTGTAGCTTTCGGGGGTTTCTCGGGGGGGCTCCTCGGGGAAGCTTCGGGGCTACTCTCCGAAGCTTCGAGGCTTCCCTCCGAGTCTCCCCGTGTCTCCGAGTCTCCCGTCTTTCCAAGCGCAATAAATCCCGGAAATCGGCGGCTTCATCCGGGAATCGTTGCACTGACTCCAGCTCAACGCAAGTAATCCCGGAAAACAGCCCCGTTCTCCGGGATTTGTTGTACTGAACTGTGGTCAGCGCAAGTAATCCCGGGAATAAGCGGCTTCTTCCGGGATTTATCGCGCTGAGTCGGAGTCGGCACAATAAATCCCGGAGAACGGCCCTGTTTCCCGGGATTTATCGCATTGATGGGATATGGGGTGCCTGAAAGAGGTCCAGCGCGATATTTCCCGGGAATCCGGCCTATCGTCCGGGAATCCTTGCACTGAGCTGAGGTCAGCACAACATCTCCCGGAGAACAAGACCGTTTTCCGGGAAATGTCGCACTGAGACGAGACCAGCACAAGAAATCCCGGACGAGCGGCATGTCGTCCGGGATTTATCGCGCCGGAAAAGGGGCTACGCCTCGATCTCAGGCTTCGTTTTGTCTTGGCCGGCTATCGCCGGCCTTCTTCGATCAGCGATTACGGACTCGCCTGACGGCGAGACCCAATGCCGGTGCGGCGGCACAGCCGCCGCACACCGAGCCGGTCGGAGAGCCCACGGGGCTCTCCTCGTCCTGTCTTGGCCGGCTGTCGCCGGCCCCGAAGAGGGCCGGGAAGCCCACAGGGCTTCCCTAAGCCGGAGATCGAAGATTACTCTTCGATCTCCGGCTTACCCTCTTCGGCCCACAGCGTGTGGAACACGCCGGGCTTGTCGACGCGGCCGTAGGTGTGGGCGCCGAACAGGTCGCGCTGGGACTGGGTGAGCGCGGTGGGCAGGCGCTTGGAGCGCAGGCCGTCGTAGTAAGCGAGGGAGCTGGAGAACACCGGGGTGGGGATGCCCGCCTCGATGGCCTTGACGATCACGCGGCGCCACGCGTCCTGCGACTCGCCGATGATCCTCTCGAAGTACGGGTCGAACAGCAGCGAGGCCGGCGGGTTGTCGCCCTTGAACGCCTCGGTGATCCGGTCGAGCAGGAACTGGGCGCGGATGATGCAGCCGCCACGCCAGATGCGCGCCACCTCGGACAAATCGATGTCCCAGCCGTACTCCTTCGCGCCATCCTGGATCTCGTTGAGACCCTGCGCGTAGGCGACAACCTTGGAGGCGAACAGCGCGCGACGCACGTCCTCGATGAACGCGGCCTTCTCCTCGCCATCGAGATCGATGGTCCTGTCCGGGCCGGCCAGGTTCTCCCGCTGGGCGGCCTCGCGCAGCTCGCCGTGGGAGGAGAGCGCGCGGGCGAACACGGCCTCGCCGATCGAGGCGACCGGGGAGCCGAACTCGAGACCGGTCTGCACCGTCCACGTGCCGGTGCCCTTCATGCCCGCGTGGTCGACGACCACGTCCACGAACGGCTTGCCGGTGGCCGCGTCCTTGTGGTGCAGCACCTCGGCGGTGATCTCGATCAGGTAGGAGTCGAGGTCGCCCTTGTTCCACTCGTCGAACACGCCGGCGATCTCCTCGGCCGTCATCCCCAGGCCGCGGCGCAGGATGTCGTACGCCTCGCCGATCACCTGCATGTCCGCGTACTCGATGCCGTTGTGCACCATCTTCACGAAGTGGCCGGCGCCGTCCGTGCCGATGTGCGTCACGCACGGCTCGCCGTTCACCTTCGCCGCGATCGACTCCAGAATCGGCCCCAACGTCTTCCAGGATTCCGCGGTGCCGCCGGGCATCAGGGACGGGCCGTTCAACGCGCCCTCCTCGCCGCCGGACACGCCGCAGCCCACGAAGTGGAAGCCCTTGGCGCGCACCTCCTTCTCACGCCTGATGGTGTCCTTGAAGAACGAGTTGCCGCCGTCGACGATGATGTCGCCCGGCTCGAACACCTGCTCGAGCTGCTCGATGACCGCGTCGGTCGGGCCGCCGGCCTTGACCATGATGATCGCGGTGCGCGGGCGCTTCAACGACGCGGCGAACTCCTCCAACGTCTTGGTCGGGACGAACGCGCCCTCCGTGCCGTGCTCCTCCATGAGCTTCTCGGTACGCGACCAGTGGCGGTTGAACAACGCCACCGTGTTGCCATGATGCGCGAGATTACGGGCCAGGTTCGACCCCATCGCCGCAAGTCCGATAACACCGATGTTTGCCGTAGGCTCAGTCATTATTGTTGCTTTCCTTCGATTATTCTGAATGTCTGAATGCCGTATACGAGACGTATACATGAAACGGATATGAGGTGATGGCGCGGAGCGATACCCGTCCGCGCCGACGAAGAGGCCGTTGCTCCGATACGCATGATGGGTGGCGGGTATCGGACGATAGCCGCCACCCATCATGCGGTGGATCACCCGGCGCTGACGCCGAGTCCTTCGAGCAGCCTGTGCGCCAACTCGTCCACCTCGCCCTTGTTGACCATGCGCAGTCCGTGCTCGTCCGCCTCAAGCGGTTCGAGTGTGTCCAACTGGGACTTCAGCAGCGACAGCGGCATGAAGTGCTCGCGGTTCGTCATGCGCTCGGCGAGGTCGGCTTCGTCGAGGTCGAGTTCGGCGAACAGCACTTCGCCGTCGGCTTCGCGCAGCACGTCGCGGTAGGCGCGTTTGAGCGCGGAGCAGGTGACGATGGTCGAATGGCCCTCATGCGCCTGTCGGGTCATCCAATCCCGCAGGGACCTCAGCCAGGGCCAGCGGTCCTCGTCGGTCAGAGGATGCCCGGAGGCCATCTTCTCGATGTTCGCCTTGGGGTGGAAGTCATCGGCCTCGGCGTAGGGCCATCCGAGGATCCTCACCAGTTCCTCCGCCATGGTGGTCTTTCCGGTGCCGGCGACGCCCATGACGATGATGTGGCGGACCGGGCTGGGTTGCGGGGTGCCGGTGGTGGTCATGCGCCGATCACCACTCGTGCATGGTGCCGTCGAGCAGACGGTCGACGGGCAGCGGGGCCGGCTGGTACGGGTACTTGGCGGCGAGCTTCTCGTCGAATTCGACGCCGATGCCGGGCTTGTCGCCGGGGTGCAGGTAGCCGTCGTTGAAGGTGTAGGAGGTGTGGAACACCTCGAGCGTTTCGTCGGAGTGCTTCATGTACTCCTGGATGCCGAAGTTCGGGATGGCGAGATCCAGGTGGAGGTTCGCGGCCATGCCGACCGGGGAGACGTCGGTCGGGCCGTGGAAGCCGGACTTGACGCCGAAGAGCTCGGCGAAGGCCATGAGCTTCTTCATGTGGGTGAGACCGCCCGTGTGGGTGACGGCGGAACGCACGTAGTCGATGAGCTGCTCCTCGATCAGCGTGATGTAGTCGGACCAGGAGTTGATGATCTCGCCGATGGCGATCGGCGTGGTGGTGTGCTCGCGCACGATGCGCAGGAACTGCTGGTTCTCCTCGGCCGGAGTGGTGTCCTCCATCCAGAAGAGGTCGTACGGTTCGAGGAGCTTGCCGAAGCGGGCGGCCTCGATCGGGCGCAGACGATGGTGGGAGTCGTGCAGCAGGATGAGGTCCTTGCCGTACTTGTTGCGCACCTCCTCGAACACGCCGGGCAGCGTGTTGAGGTAGGTGCGGGCGTCCCACACCTCCTCGACCGGCACGGTGGTGCGGCGGGCGGGCTCGTAGTCGTAGCGCACGCCCTTCTCGCCTTCGCCCTTCTGCGCGTTGGCGGAGCCGGCGACGCCGTAGGTGGAGGGGATGCCGGGCAGCGCGTACTGCACGCGGGTCGCCTTGAAGCCGAGGTCGCGGTACATGTCGATGCTGTCGAACAGGCTGGGCAGGTCCACGCCGGAGGCGTGGGCGTAGGTGAGGATGCCCTTGCGGGAGGCTCCGCCGAGCAGCTTGTAGACCGGCATGCCGGCCTTCTTGCCCTTGATGTCCCACAGGGCGACGTCGACGGCGGAGATGGCGGCCATGGTCACCGGTCCGCGCTTCCAGTAGGCGCCCTTGTACAGGTACTGCCAGATGTCCTCGATGTTGTCCTCGTCCTTGCCGATGAGCGAGGGGGCGATCGTCTTCAGGTATTCGGCGGCGACGAGTTCGCGGCCGTTGAGGGTCGCGTCGCCGAGGCCGGTCACGCCGTCGGTGGTCGTGATCTTGAGGACGACGAAGTTGCGTCCGGGGCTGGTGACGAAGACTTCAGCCTTTTCGATTGCCATGGTGGTTGTTTCCTTTCTTGGATTCGGCGCGGTTCCTTCCGCGTCCGAGGTGTTGTTGGTTGTTGGTTGGATGGGTACGTTGCTGGGTATGGTCGCGTTCCGGACCGGATGTGCCGGACGGACCGGATAAACCGGAAGGCCGGACGAACCGGACGTCAGTCCGTTGCGGACTTGGCGTCCTCGGCGGCTTTGGAGACGGCTTCGATCTGGACGTCGACCGCGTTCACGAAGCGTTCGTCGGCGGCGAGGTCCTTGTCGAGGTAGGCGACCACGTCGCGCGTCGCATGTTCGCCGTGCGCGTCGGCGAGCGCCTTGACCGTGGCGAGGTCGACGTCCTTGGCGCCGTCGTCGCCGAACCGGCGCAGGAACAGGATCCATGCGGCGATGGCGCGGGCGGCCGGGCAGAAGGAGTTGCCGTCGGCCAGGGCGTGTTTGGCGGCGGGCACGATGCGCACGGGGATCTTCTGGGATCCGTCGGCGGCGATCTGCATGAGATGATGGTGGATGCGCGGGTTGGAGAACCGTTCGAGCAGTTTCTCGCGGTATTCGTCCGCGGGGATGGACAGGTAGCTGCCCGCCAGTCCCCACCATTCGTTGACCCATTCGCGCAGGGTCGGGTCCTGGATCGCCTCGGCCACGGATTCGTAGCCGAACAGGGGGCCGACGTAGGCGAGCGTGGTGTGCGATCCGTTGAGCATCCACAGTTTGCGCTGCTCGTAGGGTGCGACGTCGTCGGTGATGGTGGCGCCGGCCTCGTCCCAGGCGGGGCGTCCCTTCGGGAAGTCGCCGGCGATCACCCATTCGAGGAACGGTTCGGTGCGCACGGGGGCCGCGTCGTACCATCCTTCCTGTTCGGCGACGGTTTCGCGGTCGTCGTCGGTGGTGGCGGGCGTGATGCGGTCCACCATGGACGACGCCCAGGCGACGTTGTCGTTCGCCCAGTCCAGCAGCGTCGGGTCGACTGCTTCGATGGCCTGTTCGACGACGCGGCGGAACGCCTGGCCGTTGCCGGGGAGGTTGTCGCACGGCAGGATGGTGATCGCACCGGCGTCCGCGGCGCGGCGGGCGAGCAGTCCGGAGACGATCTTCGCGGGAATCGTGTTCAGCGTCTCCACGTTCGGGTCGTCGGCGAGCGCCTTGAGGTCGGCGGCGACGAGCTCGTTGGCGGTGTCCAGATCGCCGTTGTGGTCGCGCATGTAGCCGGCTTCGGTCACGGTGGAGGTGACGATGGCGATGCTCGGGTCGGCGAAGCGGTGGCGCAGGGCGGCCACGTCGCCTCCCGCGTGGACGGAGGACAGCGAGGAGATGACTTCGAACGAGTCGCCTTCGGGCGCCGAGGTGATGAGCGTGTACACGTCGCCCTGCGGGTCGAGGTTGTCGACCATGCGGCGGCTGCGTCCGGTGAACGCGGCGATGCCCCATTCGTCGGCGTCCGGCGCGTGTTCGGTGTACCACGCCTGGTGGGCGCGGGTGAAGTTGCCGACGCCCAGGTGGATGATGCGTTCGGGGGCCGCCGGACGACCGTGTTCGGCGCGGGTCAGACGCGGTTTCTCGGTGAAATCGGTCATGGTTCCTTTCCTTTGCTGCTTGTATTGCGATTGGTGATGAGGTTGCGTTGGACGCGGTGTCCGTCGCGTCAATCGAGTTTGAACACCTTGCGCGGCTGGTCGCGCACGGCAGCGCGCACGATGTCGCGTCCTTCGTCGAGGCTCAGGCGGTGGTCGGCGACGAAGCCGGCGACGAAGCGCGCGGTCAGACGCCGGTTCATGTCGTGGCGGGACGGGATGGAGCACAGGGCGCGCGTGTCGTCGATGAATCCGGACAATTTGGTGAAGCCGGCGGCGACCACCGTGGACTGGAAGTAGTGCAGGATCGGTTCCGGGGCGTCGATGAACCACCAGGGGGCTCCGACGTACAACGCCGGGTAGAAGCCGGCGAGGGGGCCGAGGGAACGCGAGTATTCGGTCTCGTCCATCGTGAACGCCACGAAGTGGAAGTCCGGGTTGTTCCCGTATTCGTTGAGCAGCGGCCGCAGGCCTGCGGCGAAGTCCACCTTGTCGGGGATGTCGGCACCGGTGTCGGGACCGTATTCGACGAAGTTGCGGTGGTCGTAGTTGCGGTACACGGCCGGGTGGATGGTCATGACCAGGCCGTCGTCCTGGGCGAGCCGCGCCTGGTCGTTGACGAAGTGGCGGCGCAGACGGGTGGCGTCGTCCGGATCGATGGATTCCTTGAGCGCCTTGGCGTAGAGCGTGCGCGCCTCCTCCTCGGTGAGCCGCGCGGTGCCGGCGTCGGCGTGGGAGTGGTCGGAGGCGACGGCGCCATGCTCTTTGAAGTAGAGGCGGCGGCGGCGCATCGCCTCGTGGAACCCTTCGTACGTGGTGGTGTCCACGTCGGCGGCGGCGCCCAGCGCGGCGGCCAGTTCCGGCCAATCGGCGCGCGCCGGTTCGAGGTACTTGTCCGGGCGGAAGCAGGGGGCCACGCGGGCCGGGAAGTCCTCGTCGGCGTTGACCTTGTCGTGGAGGGCGAGGTCGTCGACCGGATCGTCGGTGGTTGAGATGAACTCGATGTTGAAGCGCTTGGCGAGTTCGCGCGTGGTGAATTCGTCGGAGGCGAGCAGTTCGTCGAACTCGTCGTAGATGCGGCCTGCGGTGTCCGGACCGAACTTCTCGTCGATGCCGAACACGCGTTGCAGCGCATCTTCGAACCAGTAGCGCATCGGGGTGCCGGCGAAGGCGTTCCAGTGTTCGCCGAGCAGGAGGAACGCCTTCCTGGCCTCATCGTCCGTGTAGTCGGTGCGGTTGACGCCGAGTGCGGACAGCGGCACGCCCTGCGAGTGCAGCACGCGGGTCACGTAGTGGTCGGGCGTGATGAACAGGCTGGTGGGATTGGCGAAATGCAGGTCCTGCGCGAACCACGCCACCGGCACGTGACCGTGGGGCGAGATGATCGGCAGGTCGCGGACCTCCTCGTAGAGGTCCTTGGCGATGCCTTCGATGTCGTGATCCCCGGAAAGCAGACGTCCGTCGTCCAGAATGAACTTCTTCATTGTTTCCATGCCTTTGATTATGGGCTTCACCGTCCGTCGGGAAGCGTTGTTGCCATGCGTTGCCGTTGTTGCCGTCCGTTGCCGTCGCTAGAGTCTCGACGCGATGGCTTCGGCCATGAGACGGTATTCGGATTCCTCCAGGTACACGCGCCGCGGGTTCATCTGGAACACGCTCCCCCATTCGAAATCGTCGTCCGCGTACTTGGGGACCAGATGGAAGTGGAGATGGTGGCCGCCGTCGCCGTAGGCGCCGTAGTTGATCTTGTCCGGCTGGAAGATGTCGTGCAGGACGCGCGCCACATGGTTCACGTCGGCGAGGAACGCGTTCCGCTGCCCGTCGTCGAGGTCGACGATCTCGGACACGTGATGCTTCGAGGCGACGATGACGCGCCCCCGGTGGCTCTGTTCCTTGAACAGCACCACCTTGGATGCGGCAAGCTCGGCGATCTTGATGCCGAACGCGTCGAGGGCCTCGCCCTCATCGCAGTACGCGCATGCGTCCGGAACCGTCTGGTTGGCCATGATTCCTCCTTGAAATCGTTCGGGCCGTTGATTGATGTCTTCTATGGAACGCCTTCCGCGGCCCCCACACCGCCCGTTGCCGTCGTTTGCCAAACGTGGGGGGGCACGGGCGATCGTCGCGGCGATAGAATCGTCCTCATGGACGAGGCAGCGACCGGCCCGGCAGGAAAGGAGATCGTCATGGACGACGAACGGAAGGCAACCAACGGCAAGGTGACGATCAGGGACGTCGCGCGCGCCGCCGGGGTCAACCCCTCCACCGTTTCCCGCGCGTTCGCCCGCCCCGGCCGTGTGAACGTGGACACGGCGAAGCGGATCTTCGCCGTCGCCGACGAACTCGGCTACCGGTCCGAAACGGTGCACTCGTATCCGACTTCGGGCGACGGTGGCCATCTCAACGGACTGATCGCGTTCGTCGTGGCCGATCTCGCCAATCCGATATACGCCGAGCTGGTCAAAAGCGCGCAGCATCAGTGCCTGCGCAAAGGCTTCGGCCTTCTGGTCATCGACTCGGAGGAGAGCGGCGCCCTGGAGCAGAACGCGCTGCGACAGACCAACGTGCATATCGATGGCATCGTCCTCGCCTCGTCGCGCCTGTCCGATTCCGCCGTGCGCAAGATGGCCGAGACGAAACCCGTCATCACCATCAACCGTTCGGTACGCGGCGTGCAGTCGGTGATCGCCGATACGCATGAGGGCATCGCCCAGGCCGTCAAGCATCTGGACGAGCTGGGGCACGCGTCGATCACCTACCTGTCCGGCCCCGCGGCCTCATGGCAGGACGGCATCCGCTGGAGGGCGCTCACCGCGGCATGCGAGGCGCGCCATATCCGTCTGCGCCGCATCATGTGCCCCAATCCCACGTTCTCGGGCGGCTACCGTTGCTATGACGCGTACGCCAAGAACCCCACCACGGCGGTCATCGGATACAACGATCTCGAGGCCATCGGCTTCATCGCCGCGTTGAAGGCGCATCAGGTCGCCGTCCCCCAGCAGGTCTCGGTGATCGGCATCGACGACACGCCCATCAGTGCGCTGACCACGCCCGCCCTGACCACCATCCGGCTGCCGCGCCGGCAGATGGGCGAGGCGGCCGTCCAGGAGCTCATCTCACGCCTGCTGCACACCGCGCACGATCACACGATGGTGCCGATCCGGTTCGCGACGACGCTGGTGAACCGCGCCAGCACGGCCGAGGTCGACCGGCTCACGGCCTACGCGTCGTGACGTGGCAGAGCGCGTCACGTTCCGTAGAGGATCCGCCCCGACCGCGTAGAACATGATGGTCCCCTTCCCCGCGCGGGCGGGAAAGGGGACCATCATTGCAGCGGACATGCGGACGGATACGTGGACGCCGGCATCGTCAGCGTTCGACGGGCCACGCCCTGTCGTACGGGGTGCCGCTGAGCTGTTCGACAATCATGCGGGTCTTCGCGTCGGCGTCGGCCTTGCTGCCGCCGTTCTTGAGGCGTTCGAGCTCGTTGCGCACGATCTCGTGGTTCGCGGGATTGACCTTGAACGTCAGCGCGACGAGCAGGGCGAGCACGATCAGCGTGCCTGTGAACAGCATGAGCACCAGCGCGATGGCCATCTGCACGCCCGGGGTCTGGGTCTGCGCGCCGTGCACGAATCCGGAGCGGTCGAGGATCCAGCCGGTGGCGATGGAGGCGACGGCCACGGTGGTCTTGCGGCAGAAGGTCATGACCGCGGCGAACTCGCCGGCGCGGTTGCGGCCGGTCACCAGCTCGTCGATGTCCGGGATGAACGGGAACACGTTCCATGGCGTGAATTCGAGCGTGGCGCGTCCGATCTGGTAGAGCAGCGAGACGACGAACAGCCATGCGATCAGATGCGACGGCCTGAAGACGAACAGGCAGAAGTAGGCGACCAGCATGACGAGCATGAGCCCGTATCCGGACACGTACAGGAACTTCGGGCCGCGTTTGATCATGAGATAGCCGGCGACGAACGTCACCAGCAGTCCGACGATGGACAGCGACAGCATGTTCGCCGCGACCGTGGCCGTGAGCCCGAGGCAGAACGTGCAGAAGTAGGCGAACACCGTGTTGAACGTGTCCTTGCCCGTGAACGACAGCAGGTAGATCGCCAGATGCTTGCGGAAGCTGCGGTTCTTCAGCGTGGTCGCGTACTCCTTGACGATCTCCAGCGGGGAGACCTTCTCCTCGGTGACCTTCGCCTCCTGGCGCAGCACCTCCTCGACCGGCAGCTCCCATGTGGTCATCGTCGTCACGAAGAAGCACACGAAGAAGATGACGGCGAAGATGGCGCCGTTGATGAGGAACGGGATCGGGGAATCCTGGCCGAGGATGCGGAACAGCTGGCCGGGGATGAACGTGGCGAGGAACGTGGCGCCGGCGGAGATGAACATGCGGGAGCCGGAGAGCTTCGTGCGTTCCGTGTAGTCCTTGGTCATCTCGGTGGGCAGCGTCTCGTACGGGATCATGATGGCGCTGGAGATCACCTCGAAGGCCATGTAGGTGGCCAGATAGTACCAGAAGTCCATGCCGCCGATCCACAGGGTCACGTAGCTCAGCAGCAGCGGGGAGCCGATCAGCATGAAGAAGTGCCGGCGGCCGAAGCGCCTGCCGAGCCGCGTCTTGTGGAAGTGGTCGGTCAGAGAGCCCATCATCAGCGTGGTGAACGCGTCCACCACGCGCGAGACGCCGACGATCAGTCCGCCCTGGGTGGCGGTCAGTCCGCAGTACTGCGTGTAGAAGAACATCATCCACGCGCCGATGATCGTCATCGATCCGCCGCCGACGAAATCGGTGATGCCGTAGCAGATGCCCCTGCCGAGGGTGATTCTGCGGGGCCGGTAGAACCGGCTCACCTTCTTGTTGTCAGACACGTCAGTCTCCTCCTTTGGATCATGTGTCCATACGGGCGGGGCGTGCGCCCATCATACGGCGATGCGCGCACGCCCCGGCGTCGTCGCCGCGGCTCAGTTCTCCGCGAGCACGGCGCTGCGGGATTTCTCGGTGTTGATCATGACCACGCCGGCGAGGAACGACACCAGGATGATGCCGAAGAAGCCCCACGCGGTGGCGCCGATGTTCTCCGGCGCGACGAGCGTCGGGGTGACGATGGCGAACAGGGCGCAGCAGATGCGGGAGAAGCCGTTGAGGAAGCCCTGGATGGAGGCGCGGACCTGGGACGGGAAGGCGTTCTGGGTCCACAGCTTGTACATCGCCTCGCCCGCGAAGGAGTTGAAGATGTTGAACAGCGCGAGGCCGGCGACGATGAACCACAGGGAGCCGTTGCCCATGCCGATGCCGATGGCCATGACGGCCATGGCGACGACCTGCATGGCGCCGCCGAGGAAGAACAGCGGCTTGCGCAGATGGCTGGCGGAGATGCCGGTGAACACGGCCGACATGATGGTGGCGACGGTGAGCAGGATCAGGCCGATGCCGGTGGCGAAGGTCTGGCGGTGCGCCTCGTCCGGGATGTTCACGGCCAGCAGGTAGGTCTGGAACTGGCCCCACGTGTTGGCCAGCAGGTTCCATGCGACGTAGTAGACGCCGATGCCGATGAAGGAGAACAGGAAGACCTTGCTGTTCTTGCCGAACAGGACGGAGCTCACGCTCACCTTGACGGTTTCGCTCTCGCCTTCCGCCTTGGCGGAGGCGAGTTCACGGGCCGCGGCCTCGGCGTGGATCTCGGCCAGGGACTTGCTGAACGTGCGCCACAGGGCGGAAATCAGGGCGATGACCGTCAGGAAGACGAAGACCACGCGCGCGGAGACGATGCCGGTGGTGGACAGGAAGAACGTCACCAGATAGGAGATGAACTGGCCGAAGTGCCAGTAGATCTGGTGGCTGGAGACCAGTTTGTTCGAGATGCCCTCGTTCGGAGCGTCGGTGGACATGATGGACAGCGACACCGGCAGTTCGGTGCCGGAGGTCAGGCCCAGGATGGCGGCCGCGACGAGCAGCGACGGGTAGTTCGGGGTGAACGCCATGATCAGGGTGCCGATGGCGTAGATGAAGTTCACGTAGTTGTATACGCGCACACGTCCGATGGCGTCGGCGATGCGGCCGCCGAACAGCGAACCGAAGCCGATGCAGAACGTCATCACGCTGGACACCACGCCCACCTGCACCGGGCTCAATCCCAGATAATCCTTGATGACGGTGATGGTGGCGCTCAGACCGACGATGCAGCCGGAGCCCAGGATGCCGCCCAGACCGCTGGCGATCTGCAGCCCCTTGTACTTACCGAGTTTCGTGGATTCGCTCATGCGAATGCTCTCCTTGCCTGTTTGTTGTCCTGGCACGCGACCTTGCGATTGACCGGCGATAGAATCCCCGTCGAAAGCCCATGTCGATGATGTCGTCCAAACCATCCACGCAGATGGGTTGAATTGCCCTTCAATGTAGGGCCGGGACGGCGGGCCGGCAAACCGCGACGGCCTCCGCTCCCCCGTCCGAACGTCGCTGGAGCGCTCTCGCCCACGGGTGGAATCCAATGGGGAGAACGGCTGGGAACGAACATCGACGGTGTTCGCATGCATGCGGCAAACTGTGGCAACAAGGCCGGGGAGGCCATGGCCGCCGGCGCCGCGGGACGCCGCCGGCAGGCTGCGGCGGCAGCGGCAAATCTTGGCAATCATGCCGGTCCGCGGGTTCCGCCGGCATAATGGGGACCACGCATCCATACGGAAATCAAGCGGCAAAGGAGCTTCCATGAATGTAGCAACCAGACCGACTTCGGGCACACCGGCGTTCCAGGCGGCGTCCAATGACGAAGGCGATGGTCTGTACCGTCCGCACGAACTGCTGACCGCGCTGCGCGACGAGCCGATCGGCATCGCGCAGACGCGTCCGCGCCTGTGGTGGCAGGTGCCGGTCGTCCCCGGCGTGGGCGGCGACCAGCTGTCCTATCAGATCCAGCTGTCCCGCTCCCCCGAGGCTTCGCCGACGGCGCCCCGATCCAGAGCACGCCCGAGATCAGGTCGTCGCAGAGCACCGCCGTGCCGTGGCCGTTCGAACGGCTCACCTCCCGTCAGATCGCCTTCTGGCGCGTCCGCGTGCGCATCGGACGCGCCGGCGGCGACTCCGTGCTCACCGGCTGGAGCGAACCGGCCAAGGTCGTCGTCGGACCGTTGGGCCCGCGCGATTGGGACGACGCGACCGGCATCTGGACCGAAGGAGGCGCCTACGTGCGTCCGGCCGATCCGGGACCGGCGCTCTGCATGAACGGCACGTTCTCCACCCGCTTCAAGGTGACCGGCACGTCCGCCGGCGTGTTCTTCCGCATCTCCGTGGACTGCCAGGACGGCTACCTGTGGCGTTTCGACGCCGACGAACGCAAGCTGTACAAGGTGCATATGCGCAACGGCCATGAGAACCCGATCGCGACGGTCGATCTGCCCGACGGCATCGACCTGCACGACTACGTGGATCTGTCGATCAACGTCGACGGCAATCATGCGGGCACGTTCATCAACGACGTCCCCGTCGACTCGGACGACGACATCGCCTTCGACGGACCGTCCTACGGTTTCAAGACGGTCGCCGGCGAATCCCTCGCCGTGAAGAACGCGACCATCGTGCCCCTCAACGAGACCGAACCCGTGTTCCAGGCCGCGTACGACGACGACTCGGTCGTCCCGCCGTACGCGCATGTGGCCGACGGGGCCATGGTCATCGACGAGAACGCGTTCGGCCTGCTGGGCGACGTGCTCCCCGGCGACTACTGGGCGCTGCTCCGGCACGACTTCGATCTGCCTGACGGGCAGATCACCGGCGCATACCTGTACGCCACCGGCCGTTCCCCGTTCGGCGCGCGCCAGCATGTGTACCGCGTGTGGGTGAACGACGCGTACGCGGGCCAGGGGCCGACGCGCGACATCGGTCGACGCGCCTACGAGACCCACGACGTCACGTCGCTGCTCAAGGCCGGCTCGACCAACACCATCGCCTTCCAGGCGTGGACGCAGACCGGCGGACGCGTGCAGGCGCTGCTCGACGTGCATTATGCCGACGGCCATGTGGAGACCATCGTCACCGGCCCCGAATGGCAGGGACGTCCGGGACTCGACTGGCTGCCCTGGGCCGGCGACATGAACGTGAAGGTCAACTACTTCGTGGCGCCGCGCGAGAACATCGACGCCCGGCACGAACCGCTCGGCTGGAAGGCGCCGCATTACGCGGGCACCGACTTCCGTCCCGTCGCGCTGCGCGGCGTGGTCGACAATCTCCACGCCGACGACTCCGCCGGCATCGGACGGATCGAATACCATCCGGCATCCGTGACGAAACTGGGCCCGGGCCGCTGGCTGTTCGACGCCGGCGTGGAACGCGTCTATTCGGTTCGCGCCAGTCTCGTCGCGCCGCGCAGCCTGTCCGGCACCGAACTGACGCTGCGCATGGGCGAGGAGCTCAACGAGGACGGATCGGCACGATACGAGCTGCGCAGCGGCATCCGCTACGAGGACACCTGGACGTTGCGCGAAGGCGCCCAGACCCTGGAACACTGGGGGTACCGCTGCTTCCGCTATCTGGAGATCGACACGGTCGACGACCTTGACCTGTCCGACGCCATCACGTTCCTCAACGATGTGGTGCCCGAACCCGCGCAGGTCGGCTCGTTCGCATCGTCCGACGACGTGCTCGACGAAGTGTGGAGGCTGTGCGCCAACAGCATGATCGAGAACCGCAACGACCTGTACATGGACACGCCGACGCGCGAGCGCATGCCGTATGAGGGAGACCTGCTCACCCGAGGCCGCGGCGAGGTCGTGTACTCGCACTCCTACGACCTGCTGCGCAAGACCTGCCGGTACATCGTGCGCATCCCCGGCAAGTTCACCGAATACAAGTTCATGCCGATCCAGATGGCGTACGAGGAGTATCTGGAGACCGGCGACGCCGACGCGCTCGCCGAGGACTGGGCCCTGTACGAACGCGAGCAGGGGCTGCGTTGGCTCAACGGGGACGGTCTCATCGAAAAGGACCGCAAGACCCCGCTCAACGACGACATCATCGACTGGCCGCAGCCGAAGGAGATCGACGGATTCGAGTTCACCCGCGTGAACACCGTCGTCAACGCGTGGCAGTATGCGGCGCTCGACTACCTGTCGAAGGCCGCGGAGGTGTCCGGACGCCATGACGACGCCCGCAGCTTCCGCCGTCTGGCCGAGCGCATGCGCGATTCGATGAACCGTCAGATGTTCGACGAACGGCTCGGCGCCTACCATGACGGCCGCGACACCGACCATACGGCCATCCATTCGACCATGTATTCGGCGGCGCTCGGCGTGCCGGAGCCCGACCAGATGAAGCGCATCGGCGAATGGCTGGTCTCGGACGGTCGTCTCGACTGGGTGCCGGTCAGCTGCAACGCCGTGGCGTGGTTCCTGGAGGCCCTGTACCGTTGCGGTCAGGATCAGGCGGCGCTCGAGGTCATGCGCTCGCACAGCGAGACCTCCTGGTGGTCGATGATCCACCGTTGGGGCGCGACCCAGACGATGGAGGCATGGAGCCCGGAGATCAAGCCGAACACCACGTTCTCCCACCCGTGGGGAGCCAGCCCGATCGTGGCGATCGCCCGCTGGCTGCTTGGTGTGAGGCTCGTCGAGGCCGGAGCCTCGGAGATCCTCGTCGAACCGCATCCGGCCGATCTCAAACGCGCCAAGGGCGATGTCATCACCGTGCGCGGCCCGGTGTCCGTGGACATCGAGCAGGATGAGGACCGCACCTCGTTGCAGGTGACGATGCCGGGCAATACGAACGGCACGCTGCGTTGGCCGCTCAAGGGCGCCAAACTCGCCGACGTGACCGTCGCCTACCCCGATGGCAGTGACGGGTCGGCCGCGAAGAAGAAGGGCGACTGGCTCGAAGTGCCGCTGACCGCGGGCACGACGAGCGTCGTCATTCGATGACGCTCGGCTGACGTCCCACCTCACGGCCGTGTGATTCACGCGGCCGTGGGACTCCTTTCCTTCCTGCCCCTCCGCTCCTCGTCAGGCGGAGGGGCTTTCCACGTTCCGGAGCGGGTCAGGCCTTGGCCTGGGCGGTGGCGATCCACTTGTCGAGCAGCGCCGCGGCCTCGCCGGAGTCGACGGTCTTCTCGGCGAGCGCGTAGGCTTCGCGGAAACGTTCGGCCAGCGTGCCGTCGGAGACCAGATGGCCGTCGGCGACGATGGCGGAGGCGGCGTTGAGCAGCGCGGTGGTGCGGGCGGGCACGTCCTTGCCGGCGAGGAAGTCGCGGAACGCCTGGGCGTTGACCTCGGGCTCGCCGCCTTTGAGCGTGGCGACGTCGATCTTCGCCAATCCCAGTTCGACGGTCGGGTCGAACTCGGTCTCGGTAACCTTGCCGTCGCGGATCTCCCACACGGAGACCGGACCGGTGGGCGCGAGCTCGTCAAGACCCTCGTGCGAGGTGTACACCATGCCGGACTGGCCGTTGGCGGCGTACACGGCGGCCATGATCGGGCTCACCTCGCGCTTGGCGCAGCCGATGGCCACGTGCGCGGGCTTGGCCGGGTTGGTGAGGGGGCCGAGCACGTTGAACACGCACGGGATGCCGAGCGCTGCGCGGATCGGGCCGACGAAGCGCATGGCCGGATGGAAGGTGCGGGCGAACGCGAAGGTGATGCCCACCTCGTTGCCGATCTCCCCCACCGCTTCGGGGCTGAGTCCCAGCGGCAGGCCGAGCGCTTCGAGCACGTCGGCGGCGCCGCACTTCGAGGAGGCGGCGCGGTTGCCGTGCTTGACGATCTTCACGCCGGCCGCCGCCGCGACGACCGAGCCCATCGTCGACAGGTTCACGGTGGAGAATCCGTCGCCGCCGGTGCCGACGATGTCGGTGGTCTCGCCGGAGACGTTCAGCGGCACCGCATGCGCCACCATGGCCTTGGCCGCGCCGGACACCTCCTCCGGGGTGAGTCCGAGCTGCTGCTGCATCGCGAGCGCGGCGCCCACGGCGGCCGGGTTCGCGTTGCCCTTCATCAGATCATCGACGAACCATTCGGATTCCCCGGCGCTCAGATGGTCTCCCCCGACCAGCTTGGTGAGAATCGACTTCCATGTGATCTCTGCCATTGTTCCTCCTTGGCGCGTTCGGCGCCCGATTCACCAGTAACGCCGCTCATTGTAGTGGCCTCGGGTTTCCTCCCGCCGGAACTTCCATATAGCAGAACGCCCGGCGGCGCATACGGCCGCGATACGGAAGCGGCGGCTCCCGCCCGAAGGCAGGGAGCCGCCGCTCATCGAAGGACGGACGTCACATCATGGACGTCACCGACGTCACTTCTCGTTCTGGCCGTGGCACATCTTGTACTTGCGGCCCGAACCGCACGGGCACGGGGCGTTGCGGCCGGTGCCCGGGAACGTGCGGCCGTCGGCCCACGGGGTCTTCAGCTCCTCGTTCTTCGGACGCTTGTTGGCCGGGACCTTGCCTTCGGCGTGGCTGATCGGGGCGGGGCCGGAGATGGCGGACGTGGTCTCGCCGGCCTCGGACGCCTTCGCGGCCTCGGCGATGGCCTCCTTCTCGGTCTCGTCCTGCTCGGACTCCTCCTCGACCTCGCCTTCGGCGGCCTCGGCCTCGCTCTCGCCGTCCTCGTCGGGGCCGGCGGCCTCGGTGGCGGCGGTGATGCCGAGCTCGCTCTCGGTGGCGTCGACGGCCGCATCCTCATCGGATTCGGTGGTCGTGTCCTCGGTACGGGCGACCTCGCGGATGTCCACGTGGAAGAGCAGCTGGACGGACTCCTCCTTGATGGCCTCGACCATCGAGTTGTACATCTGGTAGCCTTCACGCTGGTATTCGACCAGCGGGTCGCGCTGGCCCATGCCGCGCAGACCGATGCCGTCCTTGAGGTAGTCCATCTCGTACAGGTGCTCACGCCACTTGCGGTCGAGCACGGCGAGCACGACGCGGCGTTCGAGCTGTCGCAGCCCCTCGGCGCCGAGCGTGTCCTCGAATTCGGCGTACTTGGCCTTCGCGTCGGCGACGATCACGTCGCGCACCGCCTCGACGGCCTTCTCGCCCTTCTTGCCTTCGGCGGCCTCCTTGACCTCGTCGACGGTCACCTCGGTCGGGATCACGGTGTTGAGCGCCTTGAACAGGCCCTCCCAATCCCAGTCCTTCGGCTTGTCGGAGCCGTTGTTGGCGCCCTTCACGTAGCTGGCGACGGTGTCGGAGATGAAACGGAGGATGTCCTCGTGGATGTCCTCGCCCTTGAGCACGGCCTGGCGCTCGGAGTAGATGACGGTGCGCTGCTTGTTCATCACGTCGTCGTACTTGAGCACGTTCTTGCGGATCTCGAAGTTCTGCGACTCGCGCGCCTTCTGCGCGGTGCGCACGCCCTTGGAGACGCTCTTGGCGTGGATCGGCTCGCCCTCCGGCAGGCCCTTGGCCATGACGCGGGCGACGAGCTGCGTGTTGAACAGGCGCATCAAATCGTCTTCGAGCGACAGGTAGAAGCGGGACTCGCCCGGATCGCCCTGACGGCCGGAACGGCCGCGCAGCTGGTTGTCGATGCGGCGGGACTCGTGGCGTTCGGTGCCGAGCACGTACAGGCCGCCAAGCTTCTTGACCTCCTCATGCTCGTCCTTGACCTGCGCCTTGACCTCGGCGAGGGTGCCCGGCCAGCGCTTCTCGTACTCCTCCGGGGTGTCCTCCGGGGAGTAGCCCTCGGACTTGAGCTTGGCATCGGCGAGGAACTCGACGTTGCCGCCGAGCATGATGTCGGTACCACGGCCGGCCATGTTGGTGGCGACGGTGACGGCGCCCTTGCGGCCGGCGACCGCGACGACCGCGGCCTCCTTCTCGTGCTGCTTCGCGTTGAGCACCTGATGCGGGATCTTGGCGACGTCGAGCAGCGTGGAGACGACCTCGGAGCTTTCGACGGACGCGGTGCCGAGCAGCACCGGCTGGCCCTTGGCGTGGCGGGCGGCCACGTCCTTGACGATGGCGGCGAGCTTCTCCTTCTTGGTGCGGAAGATGAAGTCGTCCTTGTCCTGACGGATCATCGGGCGGTTCGTCGGGATCGGCAGCACGCCCAGCTTGTAGGTGCTCATGAACTCGGCCGCCTCGGTCTCGGCGGTACCGGTCATGCCGGCGAGCTTGTCGTACATGCGGAAGTAGTTCTGCAGGGTGATGGTCGCGAACGTCTGGTTCTCGGCCTTGACCTCGACGCCCTCCTTCGCCTCGATGGCCTGGTGCAGGCCCTCGTTGTAGCGGCGGCCGGGCAGGATGCGGCCCGTGTGCTCGTCGACGATGAGCACCTCGCCGTGGGTGACGACGTAGTCGCGGTCGCGCAGGAACAGCTCCTTCGCCTTGATCGCGTTGTTGAGGTAGCCGATGAGCGCGGTGTTGCTCGGCTCGTACAGGTTGTCGATGCCGAGGTAGTCCTCGACCTTGGTGATGCCCGGATCCTTGATGCCGACGACCTTCTTCTTCTCGTCGACCTCGTAGTCCTCGTCGCGCACGAGCTTGAGGACCAGCTTGGCGAAGGTGCGGTACCAGCGGGTCACGTCGCCCTCCGCCGGGCCGGAGATGATGAGCGGGGTGCGGGCCTCGTCGATGAGGATGGAGTCGACCTCGTCGACGATGGCGTAGTGGTGGCCGCGCTGCACGAGCTCGCTCTTCTCCCACGCCATGTTGTCGCGCAGGTAGTCGAAGCCGAACTCGTTGTTCGTGCCGTAGGTGATGTCCGCGTTGTACTGCTTGCGGCGTTCGGCCGGCTTCTGCTCGGTGATGATGCAGCCGACGTTGAGGCCGAGGAAGCGGTAGATGCGTCCCATGAGCTCGCTCTGGTAGCTGGCGAGATAGTCGTTGACGGTGACCACGTGCACGCCCTTGCCTTCGAGCGCGTTGAGGTAGCTCGGCAGGGTGGCGACGAGGGTCTTGCCTTCGCCGGTCTTCATCTCGGCGATGTTGCCCCAATGCAGGGCGGCGCCGCCCATGAGCTGCACGTCGAAGTGGCGCTGGCCGAGCGTGCGCTTGGAAACCTCGCGCACGGTGGCGAACGCCTCGGGCATGATGTCGTCGAGCTTCTTGCCGTTGTCCAGCTGCTGCTTGAACTTCGGGGTCTGCGCCTTGAGCTCCTCGTCGGAAAGCGCCGAGATCTCGTCCTCGAGCGCGTTCACGGCCTTCGCGACGTTCTCGAGTTTCTTGATCTGACGGCCTTCGCCCATGCGCAGGGCCTTGTCAACGATATCTACCACTGTTCGCTCCTGTGTCGTTCGTTAGCGCCCTACATTCGCCCGTGACCACCGGCTGCCCGCCGTCGGTCCACGACGCGCATGCAGAGACACACTGCGGATTATCTTACGCGATATTGCCGATAAGCCGGCGCATTTCACCAAAATCCCCGGAATCATGTCGATGGGCCGAAACGCGGCGAGGGCCGCGCAGTATACTGCGCGGCCCTCGTCTATCGGATCGGATGTCCGGTGCGTCGGGACCGACGTCACTCGGCGGCCTTCACGTTCTCCGGGGTGTCGATCTCGAACACGCCGTAGCTCCAGCCGTGACGGTGGTAGACGACGGACGGACGTCCGGTCTCCTTGTTGACGAACAGGAAGAAGTCGTGTCCGATGAGTTCCATCTCGTACAGCGCCTCGTCGATGCTCATCGGCTCGGCGATGTGCAGCTTGCGTCGGATGACGATCGGGGTGTCGCCCACCTGCACCTCGACGGATTCGCCGGGGCCGAGATCCGAGGCGACTGCCGCGGCCGGGCTGTTGTTAGGCTCCTCCTCCGGGGTCTCCTCCTCGACGACCGGCGGCTCGACGACGCCCATGTCCACCGGGACCGGGTTCGTGTAGCCGCGGCGATGGTCCTTGCGGCGGTCGCGCGTGCGGCGCAGACGCAGCGTCAGCTTGTCCATGGCCAGATCGAGCGCGCTGAACTCGTCGGCGCTCGACGCCTCGGCGCGCACCACGGTGCGTCCGGCGATGATGGTGATCTCCACGCGCTTGGCGGTGTCCGCCTGACGCGGGTTGCCCTCATGCGACAGCACCACCTGGGCACGCTGCGCATCGGGCGCGATAGCGGTCACACGATTCATCTTGTTCTCTACGACATCACGAAACCTGGGCTTGACCTGCGTGTGACGTCCGGTAACGACGATTTCCATGTGGACCTCCCTTGACTCAAGCGGTTGCCCGCTATTTGCGTTCCGTACGGCGTCTTCACCGTCCGGGTACGCCCCATTCTAGACGAACCGGGCGTTAACGGCGGGAGAACTCGCGGAAAGATTATCGACACTTCGTCATTTTCCCGCGTCACGCCCGTAACATCCGCGTGATTGCATGGGTTTCGATCGTGTGCGAATCCGCCCTCCCCGCGTGTCTTCCAGCATGTTCCGAGGGGACGTGTCGGACGGTCGTGTATAGTGGTGCGGTCGAGACCCCTTGATGGCCGCGGCCCAAGTTCTGCATAGGACGCGGGCTGAGGAACTTCCGGGCTCCATAGAGCACGATGGCGGATAACGTCCGCCCAGGGCGACCTGAGAGATAGCGCAGCAGAGAACAGACCGCCCGTCCTTGACGGGTAAGGGTGAAACGGCGGTGTAAGAGACCACCGGGCCCCTGGCAACAGCGGGCCGCATGGCAAGCCTCATCGGGAGCAAGGCCAAGCAGATGGCGGTAAGGGCTGCTCGCCCGTGCCATCGGGTAGGCTGCTAGAGCCTGGCGGCGACGTCAGGTCGAGATGGATGGCCATCCGTGCCGCGCGTTCGCGCACGGCACGACAGAACCCGGGGTATAAGGGGTCTCACCTTATTTGTCTTGATTTTGTCTTGATGTGGTTTCGGTTCACGGATGATCCGAACCGGATTACCGGAACAGTTCCGCGGCGACGCGGCGCAGCGTCTCCGCATCGTGCCCCTTGCGCCCGCCGGCCGACCAGAACCGGCGCATGCGCACCTGACGGTCGAGGCCTTCGGTCTTGCGGGCGATCTTGCGTCCCAGCTCCCATGCGGCGTCCTCGAAGGCGCCGTCGACCGCGGCCTCGCCGGCGACCTGCTCGGCCATCGACCGCGTGACGCCTTTGCGCGTCAGTTCCGCGACGGCGCCGCGACGCCCCATCATCCTGTTCACGCAGTACCGCATCGCGCTTTCGGCGTAGTCGCGGTCATCGAGCAGACGCACCTGAATCAGACGGTCGATGACGGCGTCAACCACATCCTCCTCGTATCCTTTGCCCAGCAGACGGTCGCGCAGCGCGCCGGACGAGCGGGGCGCCGCGTCGAGCAGACGCAGCGCCGCCTCGCGGCATGCGTCGAAGTCCGCGGCGTCGTCACGCGCGACGGCCCCGTCACGCGCGGAACCGCCGCGCATGCAATCATCGGTACGGACGACGCCCGCATGCACGGCAGGGCGACGGGACGGATCGTCCCGGACCGCGGGGATGGATGGCTCCCCCATCCCCGCGAGAAACGCCTCGGCGCTGATCATGTCAGGCCTTGTCCGGCGTCTTGGCATCCGCCGGCTTCGTCTGGCTCTTGGCTGCGCCCTTCGCCGGGGCCTTCGCCGCCGTGTTGGATTCGCTGGCGGCCACCGACTCGGTGTTCGCGTCCGCCTCGGAGGCGGCCTTGGTGGCGTCGTCCTCGGCGAACTGGTCGGTCGGCTGGATGAGACCGAACTCGGCCTTGACCTTGTTCTCGATCTCCTCGGTGATGGCCGGGTTGTCCTTGAGGAACTGGCGTACCTTCTCGCGGCCTTGGCCGAGCTGGTCGCCGTCGTAGGTGAACCAGGAGCCGGACTTCTTGACGACGCCGACCTGGATGGCCATGTCGAGCGCGGAGCCCTCGCGTGAGATGCCCTCGCCGTAGAGCATGTCGAATTCGGCGGACTTGAAGGGCGGGGCCATCTTGTTCTTGACGACCTTGACGCGCGTGCGGTTGCCGATGGCCTCCTCGCCGTTCTTGATGGTCTGGATGCGGCGGATGTCGAGACGGACCGACGAGTAGAACTTGAGCGCCTTGCCGCCGGTGGTGGTCTCCGGGCTGCCGAAGAACACGCCGATCTTCTCGCGCAGCTGGTTGATGAAGATGGCGGTGGTGCCGGCCTGGGCGAGCGCGCCGGTCATCTTGCGCAGCGCCTGGCTCATGAGCCTGGCCTGCAGGCCCACGTGGCTGTCGCCCATGTCGCCGTCGATCTCGGCCTTCGGCACGAGGGCGGCGACCGAGTCGACGACGATCACGTCGAGCGCGCCGGAGCGGATGAGCATGTCGGCGATCTCCAGCGCCTGCTCGCCGTTGTCCGGCTGGGAGACGATGAGCGAGTCGGTGTCGACGCCGAGCTTGCGGGCGTATACCGGGTCGAGCGCGTGCTCGGCGTCGATGAACGCGGCCACGCCGCCCTTGCGCTGGGCGTTGGCGACCACATGCAGGGCGAGCGTGGTCTTGCCGGAGGATTCGGGGCCGTAGATCTCGATGACGCGCCCCTTGGGAAGGCCGCCGATGCCGAGGGCCATGTCGAGGGCGAGCGAACCGGTGGGGATGACCTCCACGTTCTGCTCCGGACGGTCGCCGAGCCGCATGGCCGACCCCTTGCCGAAGCTCTTCTCCACCTGCGCCAGCGCGGTGTCGAGCGCGGCCTTGCGTCGCGCGTCGAGGTCGTCCTTGCCGCCGGACGGCTGCCCCTTGCCCGATGCGGCGCTAGTCTTCTGTGCCATGGTGTTCTCCTTCACGGTTGCGGCGGGTTATCGTTCCCACGGTAGGGGGACGGCCGCCGCCACGGCAAGGAGAACCCGCCCCTGTGGTCGGAGCCCCGCCTCCGCGGCGGCGTACGGGACGCGCCGAGGGGCGATGAACCCAATCGGGACAACGGTTTTCCGCCATGGCGCGGCATCACCGCGCGCAACGCAGTTGGTTATCGCTGTGGATAACTATAGCGCACCGGCACGAACATTTGTTCGACTTCACGAAAAGTACATATATCGGCGCGTCGCCCGCGCGTCCGCATCAACGGACGGGCCATTCCCCGCTCATCGCGCGGGCATCGGCGGCGCGTTGTGATCCCGGCCCCAACGCTCGGCGTCGGGAATCCCCATCTGGTCGCACAGCACGTTCCAGACCACGCGGGGCTCCTCCCCCGCGTCCAGAGCCTCGACGACCGTCATGTTCGCCAACCGCGGCAGCTGCTGGTCGCGGGAGAGCGCCCGGCCGTAGCTGCGGCCGAACACCTCCTCGAGCAGCTGCCAGAACTCGCGTTCCCTCACCGGCTCACGCCCCGACCATGTCGAGACGGTCGGCGACCATGCGCAGCAGCTGCGCGGTGCTGACCCCCAGCGCCTCGGCGATGGAGCTGAGCAGTTCGGAACTGGCCTCCTTCTGGCCGCGCTCCACCTCGGACAGATAGCCGAGGGAGACGCCGGCCTTCTCGCTGACCTCGCGCAGGGTCTTGTGGTCGCGCGTGCGCAGGTCGCGCAGCACGCGGCCGATGGCCTCGCGCAGCGACAGCTCCGCCGGTTCGCGCGTCTCCGTCTTCGCGGCCGATTCGTCCGTCATGGCGGCGCGCACCGGGCGCTCCTCGCCGTCGGTCTCCGCCCACATGCGACGGCGGGCCTCCTCGGCCTCGGCCTTCGCTTTCTTCGCGGCACGCGCCTGGATCATCTGCTGCTGGGCGAACATGACCGCCCGGCGCTGTGCGGGGGTGAGCTCGCGCATGCGCGCGGTGCCGGGGCGGACCATCGCCGCGGCGGGCTTCATCGTCGTCTGTTCGGTACGCGTCATCGTCTCCATGGTTCCCATCCCTTTCCTACGGGGTCTCGTATCACTCGATACTGTTCCCAACAACCGGACAACGCGGACTATTCCCACAGCGAAGCGAAAAACCTCAGAATGTTGATGTGAACTGGCTCACGTTCTGCAGCACGCGCAGCACGGTGCGTTCGCGCACCTGCTGCCGGGTGCCGTCGAGACGGAGCTCGACGGCGATGGTGCGACGGCCGTGGTCGTCGGTCGCGTCGAGACGCACGGTGCCGATCGGCGTCTCCGCGCCGATCCACGTCCCGCGCGGATCGGGCGCGAGCGCGGCCGCCGCCCGGGGCAGCGACACACCGATGTAGACGAGTCCGGCGGGCTTGTCGCCGTCCGGTCCCGGGCCGGCGACGCCGGTGGTGGCAAGCCCGATCACCGTGTCGCCGTCCTCCGGCTGCGCGTACAGGCGCGCTGTCGCGATGGCCATCTGCCGCGCGACCTCGGGGTGCACGGCGCCTTCGCGGGCGAGCAGCGCGCGGTCGACGCCGAGAATCGACGCCTTCGCACGGATGTCGTAGGTGACGGCCGAGCCGAGGAACACGTGCGACGCGCCGGGGATGCGCACGAACGCGTCGGCGAGCAGGCCGCCGGTCAGGGATTCCGCGCAGGCGATCCTCAGACCATGCGATTCGCAGGTCCTCAGAATCGCCGCGGCGAACGTGTCGCGCTGCACGTCAGCGCTTCCTCGATCCGATGAACGTGTTGTACAGGTACACGCCGCCGGAGTAGAGGCACAGGACGAGCGCCACATAGAGCAGCGCGTAGGTGAGGAAGTAGTAGCGCTCAGCCACATGGGCATGGACTGCCCCCCGTCGAACACCCACAGGGGCAGCAGCAGCATGGCCAGGCCGATGCACTGGAAGAGGGTCTTGAGCTTGCCGGGCCACGCGGCGGCGATCACCTTGCCGCCGGGGCGCTCCATCACGAAGAAGCGCATCACGGTGATGCCGATCTCGCGCACGAGGAACAGGATGGTCGCCCACCACGGGAATTCGGCGAACACGGAGGCGACGACGAGCGTGCCGCAAGTGAGCAGCTTGTCGGCGATCGGGTCCATCAGCTTGCCGAGTTCGGTCACCTGATTGTATTTGCGGGCCATCCACCCGTCGAGTTTATCGGTGGAGGCCGCGATGATGAAGATGATCGCCGCGGCCCAGCGCAGGGTCTGGTCGTCGCCGCCCCACGGGCCGGCCTTCACGTATAGCACGAGGAACACCACGACGAGCACGATGCGCGAATAGGTGACGAGGTTCGGCGGGGCGTTCCATCCGTCCAACAGCGACGGTTTCTTGTTCTCTACGATCTGTTCGTCAGTCATGGTCTTCACGTTACCCGTACTGCTCTACCTCGAAAGGGGAACGGCCTGACGGGTTCCTGAAAGAATCCCGTGAGGCCGTCCGTTACGCCTGTGCCGCTCCCGCCGACTGCGGCGCGGGGCCGTCGCCGCGGATGAACGCGAGCACGGCCTGCAGATCCTGCGGCTGGACGAGCACCTGACGGGCCTTCGAGCCTTCGGAGGGGCCGACCACGCCGCGCGATTCGAGCAGGTCCATGAGGCGGCCGGCCTTCGCGAAGCCGACGCGCAGCTTGCGCTGGAGCATCGACGTGGAGCCGAACTGCGTGGTGACGACCAGCTCGGCGGCCTGCAGCAGCACGTCCATGTCGTCGCCGATCTCCTCGTCGGGTTCGCTCCCCTTCTTCTCCGCCTCCTTGGCCATCTGCTCGATGTCCTCGCGGTATTTCGGCTTGCGCTGGGTACGCACGAACTCGACGGCCTTGCGAATCTCCGATTCGGACACCCACGAGCCCTGCACGCGCTTCGGCTTCGCCTCACCCATCGGCAGGAACAGGGCGTCGCCCTGACCGATCAGCGTCTCGGCGCCGGTCGTGTCGAGGATGACGCGCGAGTCGGTGGCCGAGGAGGTGGCGAATGCGAGACGCGACGGGATGTTCGCCTTGATGAGGCCGGTGACCACGTCGACGGACGGGCGCTGCGTGGCGAGCACGAGATGCACGCCGGCGGCTCGCGCCAGCTGCGTGATGCGCTGGATCGAGCTTTCCACGTCGTTCTTGGCGACCATCATCAGATCGGCCATCTCGTCGACGACAACGAGGATGTACGGGTAGGGCGCGACCTTGCGGTTCGAGCCGGCGGGCGCGTGCACCTGCCCGGCCCGCACCGCCTTGTTGAAGTCCTTGACGTGGCGGAAGCCGAAGTATTCGAGATCCGAATAGCGCGCGTCCATCTCCTTGACGACCCATTCGAGCGCCTGCGCCGCCTTCTTCGGATCGGTGATGATCGGCGTGAGCAGATGCGGGATGCCCGCGTACGCGGACAGCTCCACACGTTTCGGGTCGACCATGATGAGGCGCACCTGATCGGGCGTGGCGCGCATGATGATCGACGTGAGCATCGAGTTGATGAAGCTCGACTTGCCGGAGCCGGTGGCGCCGGCGACGAGCAGGTGCGGCATCTTGGTGAGGTCGGCGGTGACGAACTTGCCCTCCACGTCCTTGCCGATGCCGGTGAGCATCGGGTTCGGGTCGGCGAGCGCGCCCTGCGAGCGCAGCACGTCGCCCAGGTGCACGATCTCGCGGTCCTCGTTCGGGATCTCGATGCCGATGGCGGATTTGCCGGGGATCGGCGAGAGGATGCGCACGTCGGAACTGGCGACCGCGTAGGCGATGTTGCGCTGGAGGTTGGTGACCTTCTCGACCTTGACGCCCGGAGAAAGCTCGACCTCGTACTGGGTGACGGACGGGCCGCGCAGGAAGCCGACGACCTTCGCGTCGACCTTGAACTGCTGGAACGTGGAGGTCAGGGCCCGGATCACGCGGTCGTTGGCCGGTGTGCGGGCCGCATGCGGCTTGCCTTTGACGAGCAGGTTGAGGTCGGGCAGGCGGTACGGCTGTTCGACCGGTTCGGCCGGTTCCGCGCCGTCTCCCGCCGTGGGACCGCCGGCGTTCGCGGCCATGGTCCCCGCTCCCCCGTCGACGACCTCGCCGGAGGACGGGTCGACGTGCGGATCGTATGTTCCGGCCGACGCGACCGCGTTGGCGGGCGTCACGTCCTGTTCGCCGGTGTCGGAGCCGTAGGCGCCCGAGCCGGCGCCCATCGC
>NZ_JGZP01000018.1 GCF_000741785.1 Bifidobacterium stellenboschense
CTGACTGGGGGTGGTTCCACGGGGATGCACCTCGGGCGACCACCCCCACCCGGCTTCGCCGGGAGCCCCCGCCAGCGGGGGCGGGTATGGACTCCGGCTCCGCCGGGAGCCCTCCGGGCCCTGCAACTGCAGACGGCCTACGGCCGACCTCACATCAGCTCGCTGCCGCTCGCCTTCGCCTACGGAGAACCCACCGGGTTCTCCGCTTCACGGCTCAGCCCGCCAGCGGGGGCGAGGGTAGGGGGCCCGCTGACAGCCCACCTGACAGCCCTGCTGACGGGGCCCTCTCACCAGCGGGGGCGCAACCGCCCTTCCGCTTCGCGGGAGCCCCCATCACTTAATCATCAACGATTCCCTACCGAAGGAGCATTATGGGGACGTGGAAAAGGAAGACCATCGGTCTTGTGGCGAGCGTCGCCACGCTGGCCGCCGGTCTCATGCTGCCGATGACGGCGGTCGCGGCGGACGGCACGACAAGCAACGTGCCGCAGCCGCTCATCCATTATTCATTCGACGCCGCGCCAAGCGGCAACGGCAAGACCATCGCGAACGAAGGCACCGCGGCGAACAGCGACGCCACCCTGAACGGCGACGCGACCTTCGCGAACGGCCAGATCAACCTGACCGGGTCACAGTCCATCCAAGTTCCGACCACCGCGATCAAGGACCAGAAGGACGTGACCGTCTCCATCTGGCTGAAGAACAACTACGGCAACGGCAACGTCGCCGCCGCGTACATCGGCAACGGCGCGACGAAGAACGGCTACTTCCTGCTCAATCCGGCGAACCCGTCCGGCTACGTGAAGTCCGTGATGACCACCGCCACCGCGGCCGCCCCGAACACCAGCCCGTGGGGCACCGAAGTCGGCCCCGCCGCGACCAACGCCGCCACCACCGGCGCGAAGGCGACGAACGCGCTCGCGCTCTACACCACCGTGATCGACGGCACCGACGGCACGATGAGCGTCTACCTGAACGGCCAGCCGGTCGGCGACACGACGTACACGATCCCCGCCGGCGGCCTCACGAACTACGGCGACCTCGTCGCCTACATCGCGAAATCCTCCTACGCCGATCCGAACACGAAGATCGACGTCGACGATTACGCGGTCTACGGCACCGCGCTCACCGCGGACGACGTCGCCGGACTCTACAGCGTCGAAGCGCTCGACAAGGCCGGCGCGGCCGTCGCCGCCGCCGTGCCGTCGAGCGCGACGGAGGACTTCACGCTGCCGGTCGCCACCGCCGGCGCGACCGTCGCGTGGAAGTCCGACAGCGCGGCCATCGTCGTCGACGACGCGACCGGCAAGGCGACCGTCACGCGTCCTGCCGCGACCGCGGGCGACGCGACGGTGACGCTCACCGCGACGTTCACGCTCGACGGCGCGACCAAGACCGCGACGTACACGGTGACCGTGCCGAAGCAGCCGTCGGACGGCGACAAGGCGCAGGCCGACCTCGACGCGATCGCCATCGAAAGCGCGGACGACGTGCGTTCCAACATCTCCCTGCCCGTGACCGGCGGCAACGGTTCGACGATCGCCTGGGAGGTGACGGGCGGCAAGGACGTCGCCGCCGTCGGCAAGGTGACGGACAAGCGTTTCGTCACGATCGACGTGAAGCGCCCCGCCGCCGGCAAGAAGGCCGCGAGCGTGACGCTCAAGGCGACCGTGACGAACGGCGCGGCCACGCTGACCAAGGACTACACGATCGAGATCCAGCCGATGCCGGCCGCCGAGGAGAAGGACGAGGCCTACGTGTGGGCGTTCTTCACCGGTGAGGGCGCGGGCGCCGAGAAGATCAGCCTCGCCGCCTCCAAGGGCAACGACGCGCTCGACTGGAACACGCTCAACGGCGGACAGCCGCTGTTCACCTCCGAATTCGGCGAGAAGGGCCTGCGCGACCCGTTCATCATCCGTTCGAAGGACGGCGACAAGTTCTACATGCTCGCCACCGACCTCAAGATCGCGGGCCGCGCCGGCGGCTTCGACTCCGGCCAGCGCAACGGCTCCCGCTACATCGAGGTGTGGAAATCCGACGACCTCGTCAACTGGACGAAGCAGTCGCACGTGAAGGTGAGCTCCGACTACGCGGGCAACACGTGGGCGCCCGAAGCGTACTGGGACGAGGAGATCGGCAAGTACGTCGTCTACTGGGCGTCGAACATGTACGACACCACCGACGACAGCCTCTCCGTGCGCACGCACGTCACCTACAACCAGATGATCTATGTCACCACCGACGACTTCGTTCACTTCTCCGACCCGAAGGCGTGGGTGAACGTGAACCAGGGCCAGGGCAAGGGCATGATCGACGCGACCATCGCCAAGGAGAACGGCGTCTACTACCGCTTCTACAAGGACGAATCGCAGATGAGGATCCGCGAGGAGAAGTCCACCGAACTGCTCGCCACGATCGGCTCGGACACCACGCCCGGCATGCTGCCGAAGACCCCGGGGCTCGCGGCCTCGAACCAGTGGACGCTCGTCAAGGAGAACATCGGCAACGGCCAGAACAACCAGTACGGCGGCACGTTCACCAGCGGCGAAGGCCCGTCCGTGTTCCCCGCGAACGACGGCGACGTGAACTTCGCGAACGGCGACTCCCACTGGTACCTGTTCATCGACCAGCCGAGCTACCACGGCGGCCCGAACCACTACATCGGCTTCAAGGTCAACGACCTCGCCACCGGTGACGTGACCTCCGTCAAGTACAAGAACCTGCCCACCAACGCGGACGGCGGCAAGCCGCGCCACGGCACCGTCGTGCCGGTGACGCGCGCCCAGTACCAGAAGGTGCTGGAGTCGTACGCCCCGGCCGTGGCCGTCAAGTCCGTGGGTGCGTTGGGCGCCGTCGAGACGACGGTCGGTGAGGACCCGACCGCCAAGCTGCCGGCGACCGTGCACCTCACGCATGCGGACGGCTCCGAGGCCGATGTCGATGTGAAGTGGAATGCGGTTGACGCCAAGGATTATGCGAAGACCGGCACGTTCACCGTGAAGGGCGTCGCGCAGGACGACTCCCGCATGCCGGTCGAGGCGACCGTGACCGTCAACGGCATCGACATCTCCGGCGCTGTGGTGAAGCTCGCGCAGACCGAGTACACGGCCGACGGCGCCGCCAAGGAGCCCGCGGTCGAATCGGTGACGCTCGCCGACGGTGTTACGGTGCTCGGGGCCGGTGACTACACCGTGGCCTACGCGGACAACGTCGAGCCGGGCACCGCCACCGTGACCGTGACCGGCGCGGGCAAGTACTCGGGTACGGTGAAGGCCACGTTCACGATCAAGCCGGGCGAGGCGGTCGCGGATAAGAGCGAACTGCAGAAGCTCTACGACCAGGTCAAGGGCTACAAGGAGAGCGACTACCAGTCCGGCTGGGCCGCCTTCGCCGCCGCCCGCGACAAGGCATACCAGGTGCTGCAGAGCGGCACCGCCACCAAGGACGAGGTGTCCGCGGCCCTGGCCGACCTCAAGGCCGCCTCCGGCGGGCTGGTCAAGAAGTCCGCCCCGAACAAGGGCAGCGGTTCCGCTGGTGTCGGCGGTAGCGGCCTGTCCGCCACCGGTTCCGCCGTGACGGGCGTGGCGGTGTTCGCCGTGGTGGCGCTGGCCGCCGGCATCGCCCTGACGGCCCGCCGCAAGCGCCGCGCTTAGCGGACGGTTGTATTTCCGCCCCCGCTGGCGGGGGCTGTCGGCCGCAGGCCGACTGGGGGTGGTCCACGGGTTCGCATCTCGAGCGGCCACCCCCACCCGGCTTCGCCGGGAGCCCCCGCCAGCGGGGGCGAACCCTTTCCCGGTGTCCCCCGATTCTTTCTAGCGTCCCGGAATCCGGAGTGCTTCCCATTGCTCCGGATTCCGGGACGCTGACTTGTTTTCAGCGGCGTTTTGTCGGGAAACGAACCGCCATCTCCCGACAACGGGACGGTGAGTCTAGGTGAGCGTCCCCGATTCGGGAGCAGTGGGCTCGTTTCCCGACAACAGGACGCTTCGAGGCAATATGGAGTGGGCGGTGGGGCGGATGGACTGACGTGGGTGTGTGATGGGCTGACTTGGGCTTTGCGGTGGACCGAACTTGGGTGCGATGGGATGGGCCGGGTGTGGCGATGGCCCGATGTGGGTGTGGCGATGGGCTGGCTCGGATGTTGCGATGGGCTGACTCGGGTGTTGCAATGGGATGGACTTGGGTGGGGCGGTGGACTGACTTGGGTGTTGCGGTGGGCTGGGTATGGTGACGGGATAGGGTGACGCGGCAATGGGCGCGGGTACAATCGGGGCGTAATCATCCGCAGGCAACCATCGACGTGGAAGGAACCGACATGCGCGAACTCAAGTGGGCGACGCTGGGATGCGGCGTCATCGCCAACCAACTCGAACAGGCGCTGGAACAGAGCGGACGCAAGTTGTACGCGGTCGCGAACCGCACGCACGCGAAGGGCGTCGCGTTCGCCGAGAAATACGGCATCGGTAAGGTCTACGACGAGATCGACGACGTGTTCGCCGATCCGGACGTGGACGTCATCTACATCTCCACACCGCACAACACGCACATCGGATTCCTGCGCAAGGCGCTCGCCGCCGGAAAGCACGTGCTGTGCGAGAAATCCATCACGCTCAACTCCGGCGAACTCGACGAGGCGATCGCGCTCGCCGAAGCGAACCACGTGCTGCTCGCCGAGGCGATGACCCTCTACCACATGCCGCTGTACCGCGAACTCGACCGGATCATCGCGGGCGGCGAACTCGGCAAGGTCAAGCTCATCCAGATGAACTTCGGCTCCTACAAGGAGTACGACATGGCCAACCGCTTCTTCAACCGCAATCTCGCGGGCGGTGCGATGCTCGACATCGGCGTGTACGCGCTCTCCTGCATGCGCTGGTTCATGAGTTCCAAGCCCGACCGGATCGTCTCGCAGGTCAAGGCCGCGCCCACCGGCGTGGACGAGCAGGCCGGCATCCTCCTGACCAACCCGGACGGCAGATGGCCACGATCACGCTGTCGCTGCACGCGAAGCAGCCGAAGCGCGGCACCATCGCGTTCGAGAACGGCTATGTGGAGATCTTCGACTATCCGCGCGGCGAACGCGCCACGATCCACGACACGACCGGCGCGGTGGTGCGCGAGGTCGAGGCGGGCGATACCGCGCACGCGCTCGCCTACGAGGTGGCGGACATGGAGGCCGCAATCGCCGCGTACGAGGCGGGCCGGTCCGGGGAGATTCCGGCCGATGAGGCCGCCGCGAAGGTCGAAGGCCTCCTGCACCTCGGTTACACGCGCGACGTGATGGACATGATGACCGAGATCCGCCGCGACCAATGGCACATGACCTACCCCGAGGAGGAGTAGGGGAACCCGGTCGGTTCGCTCCCGAATTGTGTGGCTCGCTCCTTGGTTTTCGCGGTCGGGTCCACGGTCTATGCGATTCACTTCCGAATAATCACGGTTCATTCCGGGGTTTGTCGCACTATTCCGTGGCAAACCCCGGAGTGAACCGTGATGGTTGCGGAGCAAGCCGTGACGGTAACGGAGTGAGTCGTTCCGATGAGGGCGCGCCTCCACGGCACTTGTTATTGCATCGCGATTATTATAATCACGCTACAATAAATCGTGATTATAATAATCGCGCACAATGCCGGTGCCATAGGAGGGGGCGGAGCATGACGTTCATCGGTCGCGTCGATGATCTGGAACAGCTCAATGACTGCTACAAGGCTCGCAGGGCGCAACTCGTCTTCGTATATGGGCGCAGGCGCGTAGGGAAGACAGCGACGCTCGTCCGCTTCTCCCAAGACAAGGAGACCATATTCTTCGCGGCGCAGAACGCTACGAAAGAGGAACAACTCGCCTCGTTCTCCCGTCTGATGTTCGAAGCGGGCGCCCCGGGCAAGGATTATCTCAGCCAATATCCATCGTGGGAGCGCGCGTTGTCCGAGCTGGTCAAGCTGCCCGAACCCGCCGATGGAAGCCGCCGACTCGTCGTGTTCGACGAATTCCCATATTTGGTCAAATCCGATCCGTCGTTGCCGTCGGTGCTGCAGAATCTGTGGGATCATACATTGCGCGATGCGAACCTGATGATCGTGATCTGCGGCAGCGCGATGAGCTTCATGGAAAAGGAGTTGCTGGCGGAGAAATCGCCATTGTACGGCCGCGCGACCGGCGTTCTGAGAATCAACCCGATGCCCTACTGGGACGCGGTGCGGTTCCTTCCCGACTACAGCGCCGAAGACAAGGCGCTCGCCTACGCGATACTAGGCGGTATTCCACGGTATCTCGAAGAATTCGATCCCGACATGAGCGTGGCCGAAAACGTCAAACGGCATATCCTCAGGCGTATCGCCCCTTTGTATAGCGAGGTCGAGTTCCTGCTGCACGAGGAATTACGCGAGACGGCGAAATACAACAGCGTGATTCGGGCGATAGCCCTCGGTGCCACGTCGTTGAACGAAATCGCCACGCATACGATGATGCCGGGTGCCACGGTCTCGTCGTATCTGGGCAACCTGATGGAGCTGGGCATCGTGGAGCGTGAGTTCCCGGTCACGGCGAAACTCAAGGAGCTTGCGAAAGGCACGCGTGGACTGTATCAACTGAGCGACAACTTCTTCCGATTCTGGTATGCGTTCGTGTTCCCCTATCGTTCCGAGCTGGAACGAGGCGACGTGGACGGCGTGTATGAGCGGCATATCGAACCCGTTCTGCATGATTTCGCCGGCAAACCTTTCGAAGGGATATGCCGCGAATGGCTGTGGCGCGAAAGCATCGCCGGACGATTGCCGTTCCGCGCCCGTGCGGTGGGGCGTTGGTGGGATCGCAAGGATGAGATCGACGTGATGGCGGTGGACGCGACCGGTTCCAAGTCGATTGTCGGCGAATGTAAATTCCGCAACACCGCGATGGATGGAGGCGTACTGAATCTGCTACGTGCGCGTGCGGCTCGTACGGGAATCGAGCCGCAACTGTCCGTCCTGTTCTCGCTAGGTGGCTTCGATCGCGGTCTCTCCGATATGGCCGCCGCCGAGCCGTCGTCACTGCGTCTCGTCGGCATTGACGATTTGTTCCGCGAGGTCAACACGCGTTGACCGAAAGCGGTAGACATGGTCCGGTGCCGGATTCGCGGCCGTAGGCTGGGAAGCGTAATCGCACGGCGACATGAGAGGAGCGGACCATGACGGCGAAACGAGGCGGTTCCGGCGGCGATGCGGGCGGCGGTGTTCGGCGTGGCGACGGGAACGGAGACGGTCGCGGTGGTGGCGGTGTGGACGGAGACCGGGGTGGCGGCATCGCCGCGGTCGGGCGGCGCGTCCGCGAGATCTTGGGATGGAGGTGCTGGACGATTCCGATCGCGCTGGCGGCGCTGGCGCTGTCCGCATCGCAGTGGCGCGTCGAACTGATGGGTGTGCAGGATTGGGCATGGCCCAAACTGCTGATGCAGCTCGTCATCGTCGCGTCGACCGCGCTGTTCGCGGTCGTGCCATCCGCCTCCAGCGTACTGACCATCGCGGCCTATTCGATTGACGTGCTGCTGCCAGACCCGTATCTGGAATCGAACGGATGGTGCCTCGCCATCGCGCTCGGATACATCGCCTACCGGGCGCGCGTGCCGCTCACCATCGGCGTGCTCGGCTATCTCATCGGGATGAAATGGCTGGAGATGACGGCGTGGAGCGGCGGTCTTGCACTGAACATGCTGGTGCCGCTCAACTCGACGTATATCGCCGCCGTCATCATAGGGCTGATGGCGCGCCGGCAGACCGAACTCGCCGCATTGCGCCGGCAGGCGATGCGCATGAGGCAAGTCGAGCGCAACCTCGACGTCGCCCACCAGCTGCATGACGCCACCAGCGGCGAACTCACCTCCATCAGTCTGATGGCGCGGCTCGGCATACAGGACGCCGCATCGGAACGGCAGCGCGAACTGTTCGCCGACATCGTGGCGCGCGCGGGCGAGGCACTGGAGCATGTGCACCGCATCATCCGCATCCTCGCGGAGGATGGCGGCTCTCGTGAGGCTGGCGGCGATGCGCGTGGGGAAAGCGGCGTGCGCGCGGACGGTGGTGGCGTTGAAGGTGAATTGGGGGAGAGCGGGGACTCCGGTGCGGGCCGCGTCGGGGACAGGATTACGGGGACCGGCGACACCGCCGATATGGTCGCTGCGGTGCTGCGCGAACTGACGGCGAACATCGCCCGATACGGTGGCGAGGGCGGCAGATGCTACACGTTGGACGTCGACGCGTCCGGTCGGGGCGTGGACATCGTGCAGACCAATCCGATGGATGGTGTTGGGAACATCGATGAATCGGGGAATCCGTCGGGCATAGGTGCCGGCTGGGGTGGAAGCGTTGACCAGAATATCGTCGGGACTCCGGTCGCATTGCCTCAGGGGCATGGGCTCGCATTGCTGCAACATCGTGTCGAGGCGTGTGGCGGCGTCATGACGGTGTCGGCGGAAGCCGGAGTGTGGCGGGTGCGGGTCCACGTGCCGTTTGCGGGGGCTGAGAGATGAGCGTCATCACCATCGGGATCGTCGACAACGACGTCATCACCGTGAAGGCGCTCGCCGCATTGCTTGAACGCAACGACGATTTTCATGTCATCTGGACCGCGTCGTCGGGGCGGCAGACCATTGTCAACTGCCTTGAGGACGAACGCTGGCCGGACGTGCTGCTCGTCGACGCGGAACTCGGCGACGACCTCGGCACGGAGGTGTGCCGTCGGCTGCGCGCCGGCAACGGGGCATGTGCGATGCTCGTCATCACCGCGTACCCGCCCGAACGCTACCGGCGCGACGCCGCGCGCGCCGGTGCGCAGGGCATCGTCGGCAAGGCCGACTATCCGTGGTTGGAACGGGCCATCCGGTTCGTCCATGCCGGCCGCGTGTTCGCCGTGCCGACGCCGCGGCGGGAGGGTGCCGATATGGGAAATGCCAACGTGGGACAGCTCTTCGACAGCGGCAGGGTACCGCGGTGGGAAGGTGCAGGCATCGGAGGTGTCGATGACTTGGGCGAAGCGACGATGCGCGGTTCCTGTCGCCGCGGGAGGCGCAGCGGCGGTTGCTTGCGCGGCTCGGCCGATCCGCTGGTGTCGGTGCGGCCGGTGCGGGTGCGGCCTCTCCCGCATCGCGGTTGAGCTTTCAGGAATCGCAGGTGTTGGCGATGTCGGCGGATGGATTGACGCAGAACGAGATCGCCGACCGGCTCGACATCACCCCGGCGAGCGTGCGCACGCATTCGATGCGCGCCCGCCGCAAGCTCGGCGCCGCCACCCTCACCCAAGCCGTGGTCCAATGGCTGCGTCAGATCGGGCGGCGGTAGTGGCGCGGAAGCGGCCGCGATGTCTGGTGCGTCGGCGTGCCCTCACGAACAACATGATAATATCTTTATCGATATTAATTGATGGTGTCGTGCAGAGGTGGATGAAAGGAGACTGCAATGGATGCCGAAGCGAACATCGTGCTGTATCAGGACGGCGACCGCAATGTACAGGTGCAGATGCGGTACGAGGATGAGACGTTCTGGATGACGCAGAAAGCCATGGCGGAGCTGTTCGATGTGACGGTTCCAAATATTTCGTATCATCTGAAAGGCATTTATGATTCCGGGGAGTTGGAGCCGGAACGAACTGTTAAAGATTTTCTAATAGTTCGTCAGGAGGGTTCCCGCAAGGTTTCGCGCACGGTGGCGTTCTACAATCTCGATGCCATCATCGCGGTCGGATATCGCGTGAACAGCATGAAGGCCACGCGGTTCCGTCAATGGGCCACGAAGACTCTGCGTGAGTACATCATCAAGGGGTTCGTGCTCAACGACGACATGTTGAAGAACGGTCGTCCGTTCGGCGAGGACTACTTCGACGAGTTGCTGCGACGTATCCGCGACATCCGTGCAAGCGAACGTCGCTTCTACCAGAAGATCACGGACCTGTTCCAGGACATCAGCGTGGACTATGACCCGAAAAGCCAGGAGGCGCGCGATTTCTTCGCCAATGTGCAGAATCGGTTCCATTACGCGGTAAGTGGCCATACGGCGGCTGAAATCATCAACGATCGTGTGGATGCGGACAAGCCGCACATGGGATTGACCACGTGGAAAGGGTCGCCGGAAGGGCGCATCCATTCCTCCGACGTCACGGTGGCGAAGAACTACCTGAGCGAAGAGGAGCTTGACCATCTCAACCAGTTGGTGTCTGGTTTCCTTGATGCGGCCGAATTGCGTGTGCGCAATCATCAGACCACCACGATGGCGCAATGCGTGGAATTGTGTAACCAGTACATCATGTTCACCGGCGGGCAGGCATTGCAAGGCAAAGGGAAGGTGAGCCGCAAACAGGCCGACGCCAAAGCCATGGCCGAGTTCTGTCGGTTCAACGACTCCCAGATGTCCGATTTCGATGTGTTCGTGCAGGAGGTGGAACGCAAGGCCCGTTGAATGGGTGAGTTTCTGTTGGTCGAATATGCGAAACGGGGTGCCGGCGGTCGTGCCGGCACCCCGTTGATTCTCACGGAACCACGCGGATGGCTCCTACCTCTACTTCTTCGCCTGGGTGAGCTGGTAGGCGACGAAGAGGATCGCGAGCCAGATCACGCCGGCGATGACGGCGACGTGGTAGCTGGGGGAGAAGCACATGAGCACCACGACCAGCGCGAGGAACGCGAGCACCACCCACGGCGTCACCTTCGCGAACGGCAGCTTGAAGTGGATCGCGGCCAGCGCCTTGGCGCCCGACTTGCCCGCCAGATCGGTGTCGTCCGGCGCGCCGCCGGCGGCGACCACGCGGCGGAACTTCATTTCGGTGACCATGATCATCGTCCAGTTGATGATGCCGGCGATCGTGGCGATCGACATCAGGTAGTTGAACGCGAACTCGGGCCACACGAACACGACGACCACGGCGATCGCGGTGATCACCGCGGAGGTGAGCACGCCGGCCACCGGCACGCCGTGCTTGTTCAGCTTGCCGAGGTAGGCGGGCGCGTTGCCCTGCTTAGCCAGCGAGTACAGCATGCGGGAGTTCGCGTACAGACCGGAGTTGTAGACGCTCATCACGGCGGTCAGGCACACGAAGTTGAGGATGCCGGCGGCCGCGTGCACGCCCACCGAATCGAAGATCTGCACGAACGGGCTGGACTTGCCGTCGATCTGGTTCCACGGCACCACGGCCATGATCACGCCGAGCGCGCCGATGTAGAACACGAGGATGCGCCAGATGATGTCGTTCGTGGCGCGTGGAATCGTGGTCTTCGGATCCTCCGTCTCGCCGGCCGTGATGCCGATGAGCTCGGTGCCGCCGAAGCTGAACATGACGACGACGAGCGCCATCAGCAGGCCAGTCCACGAGCCGTCCTTCGCCTGACCCATCAGGCCGTTCGGGAAGAACCCGCCGCCCACGGTGAACCAGTTCGCGAACGTCGCCTTCGCGCCCGACTCGGTCGGCAGCGCGAACACGATCACCGCGAGACCGCCCAGGATCATCGCGATCACGGCCACGATCTTGATGATCGCGAACCAGAACTCGAACTCGCCGAACTTGCTCACGCCGAGCAGGTTCGCCGCGCAGATCACCACGAGGAACACGGCCGCCGACACCCACGTCGGAATCGCCGGGAACCAGTAGTTCACGAAGCTGCCCACCACGGCCAGCTCCACCATCGACACGAGGATGTAGTTGAACCAGTAGTTCCAGCCGGAGATGAATCCGGCGCGCTTCGACCAGTAGCGGGTCGCGTAGTAGCTGAACGCGCCGGCCTTCGGATCCTCGACCGACATCTCGGACAGCGCGCGCACGATCATGAAGATCGCGAGACCGCCGATCAGGTAGGCGAGCAGGATCGACGGGCCGGCCAGCGCGATCGACTCGCTCGAGCCGTAGAACAGGCCCGTGCCGATCGCGCCGCCCAGCGCGATCAGCTGGATGTGGCGGTTCTTCAACGATTTGCGCAGCGTCGCGGGCACCGGCACGTCGTCGGTTTCGCGCGGCTTCGTGGCCGTGTTCCCGGCCTTGTTCTCGGAAGCCATATGTTCTTCTCTCTCTTGTCTCATATCTCACGTCGTGTCTCACGGGCGGTTCCGCCGCCCGCCCATCGCGGGAGACCTTGTGGGCCGTGCGCGATGGTTCGCAACCACGGTATTGTATGCCGTTTCCCCACGGCGATTGCGTTTGCGTCCGCGGACCGGCGCGAAGACAATGGAAGATGACAAGGAGGTGCGTGATGTCGAAGGCGTTTCTCAAGGACATGCTGCGCTGCTGGCGGCGGTCATGGAAGCGGTTCGCCTCCATCGCGCTGATCACCCTGCTCGGCGTGGCCGTGCTCACCGGCATCTACGCGGGCTGCCGCGACGCGTTCCTCGCCGCCGGACGCTTCTACGAATCGCAGGGACTGCATGACATCCAGATCGTCTCCACCGCGGGCCTCACCGACGACGACGTGGCCGCGCTGCGCAAGGTGCGGGGCGTGGAATCGGTGCAGGCGGAGCGTTCGAGGAACGTGACCGTAACCGTGCGCGGCTCGGATAAGACAGCGGTGATTCGCGAGATCGGAGAAACCGGCGGCGGCGCAGCCGCCCTCGACCGCCCATACCTCACGGAAGGCCGGCTGCCGAAGAAGACGGGCGAAATCGCCGTCACGAAGAAGTTCCTCAACGACAGCGGCCTCAAGGTGGGCGGCCGGTTCACCGTCGATTCGGAAGAGATGGAATCGACCGATTCAATCGATTCGACCGATTCCGCCAAGGATTCCAGCCAATCCGCCGATTCCACGTCCCGGTCCGCGAGTCCCCGCACGAAGCTCACCATCACCGGGGTGGTCATCGACCCGCGGGATCTCGCCAATCCGGACGGCTACGCCTCGAAGAACGCCTTCCGTTCCACCGCCTCCGACGACTACGCGTTCTTCGCCCCAGCGGGCGGCACGACCGGTAATGCAACCAACAGCGTGACCGGTAATGCACCTAACAGCGAGACCGCAGACACAACCGACAGCACAGCCACCGCCCCCGACGACATCTACACATCGATCAGCCTGCGCATCACCGGCGCCGCCGACCTCGACACATTCTCCGACGGCTACGACACCGCCGTGCGCACGGTCGCCGACCGCATTGAAACCAAGATCCAGTCCAAGCGCGAGAAGGCCCGCCGTCAACAGCTCACCGATGCGGCCCAGGCGAAACTCGATAAGGCCCGCGCCGAGACCGAACAGCGTTTCGCGGACGCCCAAGCCCGACTCGACCAGCAACGTGCGCAGTTCGACGCCCAAGTTGATGGATTGGCGGCGCAATCTGCAGGGTCGGCGACCCAACCTGTGGAATCCGCGACCCAACCTGCAGACCATTCCACCCAACCTGCATACGACCCCGCAGTAGTCAGGCAATCCGTCATCGCGAAAAGCCCGGAATTGCAACAAGTCCAATCCCAGCTCGACCAGGCGCAAGCGGACCTCACCATACAGAAGGAGGCCGCGATCCAGCACATAACAGACCAAACCATACAGGTAACCTCCCAGATTCCGCAGGTTCGCTGGTATGTGACCACGCGCTCCGACATCGGCGGCTTCAGCGCCTTCAAATCGGACATGACCTCGATTGAATCGATCGGCCGCGCGTTCCCGGTCGTGTTCCTGCTCGTCGCCGTGTTGATGAGCCTGACCACGATGGCCCGCATGGTCGAGGAGGACCGCGGCCTTATCGGCACCTACCTCGGTCTCGGCTACAAAGGAATCGCCGTCGCCTCCCGCTACCTGCTGTTCGCGTTGCTCGCCTGCCTGATCGGCGGCGGGCTCGGCCTGATCGCCGGATTCCTCGGCATCCCCGCGTTCCTGCTCGTCGTGATCGAAGGCCTGTACACGCTGCCCGGCGCACGCCTCGAATACGACTGGTTGTACGGCACGGCCGGCATCGCCCTGTTCGTGGTCGGCGTGCTCGCCGCCACCGCGTTCGCCTGCCGCCGCGACATCCGCCACATGCCCGCCGAACTGATGCGTCCGAAAGCCCCGAAGGCCGGCGCACGTATCCTCCTCGAACGCATCCGCCCTGTTTGGCGCCGCATGGGCTTCCTCAACAAGGTGACCGCGCGCAACATCTTCCGTTTCAAGTCGCGTCTCGTGATGACGGTCGGCGGCGTGGCCGGCTGCACCGCGCTCATCCTGTGCGGGCTCGCCATCAACGACACGGTCGCCGCGATCGGCCCGAAACAGTACGACGGCATCTACCGGTACGACCTGATGGCCGTCTCCGCCGACGCCGACGCTCCCGCCCTGCGCGCGCGACTCGACAAGGACGGCAAAACCACGGCGACGCTGCGCATCCGCGTCGAAAACGGCGAGCTGTCGACCGCCGCCGCGTCGCCCGCGAAGTCCTCCGCCTCCAGCGAGACGATCCAGCTCATCGTCGTCCCCGAACGTTCGCTGAAACGCCTCAACACGATGATCGACCTGCGCGAGGCGAGCGACAGCGACCTCTACCGCTACAGCGGCGGCATGTTCGGCCGTTCCGGCGGCGGCGAGGTCACGCTCGACGACTCCGGCGCGATCGTCAGCCAGTCCGCGGCGAACGCGCTCGGCGTGCACGCGGGCGACACGGTCACGCTGCGCGGCGGCGACCTGACGCGCGCGAAGACGCGCGTCGCCGCCGTCACGCGCAGCCTCGTCGGCTCGGACGTGTACGTGAGCGAGTCACTGTACCAGCGTCTGTTCGGTGATTCGGGCGATTCCGATGATTCCGCCGATTCCGGCACGACGACCGACAGCACTGGCAGCACCGGCAACTCCACTGATTCCAAGGATTCCGCCGCCGCCACCCCCGTCTGGAACGCCGTCTACGCGAAACTCACAGGCGACGCCGCCGCCCAGACCGCCTACGTCGACAAACTCGCCGACGATCCCGCTGTCGTCAGCGCGGTCGGTACCGCCGAACTCGCCGACGGCTTCTCCTTCGACCTGATGGGTGCGGTCGTCGCCCTGATCGTCGGACTCGCGGGTGCGCTCTGCCTTGTCGTGCTGTTCACGCTCGCGAACACGAACATCTCCGAACGCGTGCGCGAGATGGCGACGCTCAAGGTGCTCGGATTCCGCAGGCGTGAGATCCACCAGTACGTGAACCGCGAGATGCGCGTGCTCACGTGGATGGGCGTGGCGGTCGGGCTGCCGCTCGGCCGCTGGATCGGCGGCCTCCTCACCGCGGCGCTCGGCATGCCGTCCCTGTATTTCGAAGTGGATCTGCGCCCGACCAGCTATCTCGCGGCCGCGTTCGTGACGCTCGTCTTCGCCGAGTTCGTCGCGTGGCTCACCAAGCCGGTGCTCGACCGCATCGACCCGGTCGGCGCGCTCAAGAGCGTGGAGTAGTGTCGCCCGCGTCCGGCACGTCGTCGTCCGCCGCGCCGGACACCTCATCCTCCCCATCGTCGTCGATGTGTACGTCCGCCGTCGTCCACGGCTTCCGGTCGCGTTTGAGCAGGTCCGCGCGCATCCAGTACGCGCGATGCTCCAACCGCCGGATCAGCTGCGTGGCCGTGCACCTGACGCGCTGCGCCGGCGTGAGCCGCCCGGCCAGCCGCGCCAACGTGAGCAGGTCCTCCTGATACGCCGCGCGATGCGCCTCACGTACCTCCGGATCCATGCCCGGCGCGTCGAAATCCTCCGCCATCGCCTCCGCGTCGCACGCGCTCGACATCGTGTAGTAGCTGCGCGCCGGCAACACGCCGTGCTCCATCGCCAGGTCGAAGTTGTGCGCGGCGGCGACCGCCTGATCGTGCTGGTAGTCGAACTCGCGTTCCGGCGGCACGTCGCCCTCATGCTGCAGCTGGTGGTAGAGCGTCACGTCGATGTCGGCGACCTTGCCCGCGCGCCGGTACAGTTCGCCGGACACCATCGGCACGTGCGCGCGCGTGCCCTCCGGGAACCGCAGTCCCTCCCACAGGTCGCTCCGGTACAGCCGGCCCCAGCAGGAATCGTTGAAATACCGGGCTTCCGTGTTGCGTCCGAATTCGGTGCCGACGAGTCGCAGACTCTTGCAGAACACGTTCTGGTACGCCTTGAGCGCGTCGGTGAGCACGGTCACGCGTTCCGGCTCGCGCGCGCCTTCCGCCGTGGCCTCCGCCACGTCGTACAGTCGCGCGACGCCGAACTGCTTCCAGCGCGCCTTCGCGATGTCGGCGCCGGTGCGCAGCGCGGCGTGCAGCAGCAGTTCGACGTACCGGCGGTCGAGGATGTCGTCGCTGTTGACGAACGTCACCCACTCGCCGCGCGCGGCGTCGAGACCCGCGTTGCGGGCCTGCGCCGCGCCGGCGTGTGTCTGGTGGATGACGGTCACGTGGTCGTCGCGCAGCGTGTATTCGTCGAGGATGGCGGCGCTCGAGTCGTCGGAGCCGTCGTCGACGAGGATGATGTCGAGCCGCGGATACGATTGCCGGAGGATCGAGTCGACGCAGTAGCGCACGTAATCCTCGGTGTCGTACACGGGCACGATGACGGAGACCAATGGGGTGGTCCGCGGCGTGCCCGGCGGCGTGGTCAACAGCATGTGAAGTGTGGTCCCTGGCTTTCTGTGGTCCGTTTTTATCGGCTCCAGTATGGCACGGGGACGCTGAATGTCCGCTGGATGGCTCCGGGTCTTACACGACCATCACGTTCCATCGGGGCGCGGGATGAGGGGATTCCACGTGACGCGGGCGTTTCCGCCCGTTTTACCGTAGACGAACATGGGCCCGCACACGGCTGGTGTGCGGGCCCATGGGGATGTGGGCGCATCGGGTGCGCCCGCGCTCTTCGTGGTTATTCGGCGTCCGCGCCGAGGGCCTTCGCGGCGGCGTCGAGGCCGCTGGTCGCGTTGCGCAGATCGTCCGCATAGTCGCGGATCGCGGCGATCGCCTCGTCCACGTCCTGCTGGGAGCCGTCGGTCGGGCAGGTGGGCGCGTCGCCCAGCCCGTCGACCTCGGCCTGCGCGGCCTTGAGCGCCTTGAGCTGCGCGGCGTCGGTCTTGCCGTCGGCGTTCTTGACGGCCTCGTCGGCCTCCGCCTTCACGGTCTTGAGCGCATCCTGATGCGCCTTGAGCGCGGTGATCTGCGTCTCGCAGTTCTCCACGGATTCGGCGCTCGCCTTGCCGCCGCCCCACGTGAACGCGAACGTGGCGATCGAGGCGATCACGACCACGATGGCCACGATGATGCCGATGCGCATGTCCTTCTTCGTGCACGGGGCCGGGGTCTCGGGGGCGGTGGTGCCGGCCGCGGTGCTTGCGGTGCTGGTGGTGTCAGGGGTGTCGGTGGCGTGCTGCTGGTCGTTCGTCATCTCCGCTCCTTCGTGCGTGTGCCCGTGTGATGTGGTGATTGGTTCGTACTCGATGTGACGGGCTTGGCGTTTGGCTTGGCGCGCCTGCCCGTTGCCGTCGTCGCCCGCGGATTTCCGCCGTCTTCGGCGAATCAGGCCGGAACGATTCTACTCACGCGCCGGCGCTGCGCAATCGTGATGGGCCGATTGCCCAAAATCCGCGGAAAACCGTGAGACGGCAGAGGCGCGAAGGCGAAACGGGCGGTGGGTATGGGCACCGGGATCGGGCGGTTGGACTATGCGGCGGACAGGGGCGGACGGGCTGGACAGAGTGTGCTATGCGGTGAACAGCGTGCCGGGGAACCCGCCGGAGACGACGGCCGTGCGGTCGGCCTTGAGCACGGCGCACTCGAACGTGAGTCCCGGGTGGAGCGCTGCCAGCCGCGCGTGCAGCGTGTTCGGATCGGCGACGAACAGCGCGGTCGCCAGTCCGTCGGCCAACGCGGTCGGGTAGGCGCGAAGCGCGGCAGGAGCGGGGTGCGCCGCGGTGCCGTCCGTCTTGCGGGAATCATGGTCTGTGTCCGTGTCCGCGGCCGGCACGGACACCCACGTCGCGGCCACGTCGTCGACCGGCAGTCCGTCGATCGCGTTGAGCAGATGATGGACCGTCACCGTCGTGCGCTCGTCGGGCGTGGTCGCCGTCCAGCGGCGGCGGCTCGGCGCGCTCGCGCAGAACGCGCCGCGGGTGACGTTCGCCGTGCCGACCGCGCGGGAATCGTCGGACGGGTCTTCGAGGGCGATGGCGACGGGCACGGGGGAATCGAGGAGGAGGTCGCCGCCGGCGTCGATGACGAAATCCGAGATGGCTGCGAGACGAGCGGCGATGAGGTCGACGAGGTAGCCTTTGCCACAGGCCCCGAAATCGAGGGAGACCGGGCGGCGGGTGACGAGCGTCGTGCCGTGATCGCCGGTGCGCGTCACGTCCTCGCGCCACGTCGGGCGGCCATGGATCGCGCCGAGCGCGCCGCCGCTCGTGCCGGGGAACAGGGTGAACGAGTAGCGGGCGTCGTAGCCGAGACGGATGAGGTCCTCGCCGACGCACGGGTCGATGGCGCCGTCCGTCGCCTCGCACAACAGATCGTAGAGGTCGAACAGCGGGCCCGCCCAATCGGGGAACGTGAACGCGCCGCCGTGCTCCGCGCGGCGCATCCTGGACACGAGGGAACCGGTGCGGAACCGCGATAGGGCGGACTCATACTGGTCGATGAACTCGTCGATCTCGTCATAGACGCCGGGGGAGGCCATGAGATCGGTAAGACTGAGGTTGCTGAGCAGGCCGTCGATACCGGTTCCGGATCGCACCGATGCGTCCAGCATGGCGACGACATCGGGGTTGGGCGACACCTCCTCGTACCGTCCGTCATCGATTTCCTTGGCCGACTGCACGATGATTCCGGTGCCCAGGGCGCGCGGGAAGGCCATCGTGTGCGGCATGCGTTCGGCGAGTGACGTCATACCGCCCATTGTAGGTGGATGGTCCGGTGGGTTTCACGTTCCCGGATCATCCACCTCACTTGGCATTGACGTCAACCCCCTTGATGATGGTGCCGGCGGATTTGATGGGTGTGTAGGGCGCCGCGCTGGAATCCTGCTTCGTCACGAAGTCAAGGCGCTGCACCTTGCCGTTGCTCAACACCACATGATGATGCGCGAGACGTGAGCCGTTCGAGATTCCGGCGACCTTCTTCGGCCTGTTCCACGAGGGGTCCGTCCCCTCGCCCGAACCCCACGTCCACACGGTGCCATCGGTTTTGAGCGCATAGGTGAGACGGCCGCCGAAACTCATCTTCACATCACGTACGTCATCCATCACCTTGACGGGCGTATCCTTATGGGAATCGCATGTGCCGTCGCCGATAGCGCCGGAATATTCGTCGCCGTCATCCGAGCTCGCGGCTGCGCATGCGCCCTTGTTGGAGCTCCAGCCCCACAGGGAGCCGTTCTCGTCCAGTGCGTACTTGGTGTCCGTGCCGTCCTGGCCCATGTCGTTGTCCGAATAGACCATGCGGATGTCCGACAATCCATCGATCTTGCTCGCGGTCACGAGGGAGCCGTCGTAGCTGAGCGTCCAGACGCCCCCGCTCTCGTCGATCAGCGCGCCGCCGCCCTCATAGGTGTTCAGCAACGCCACGTCGTCGGGTGCGCCGTCGACCGGTTCCACCGGCGCGTCGGCGGGATCGCAGTCGCCGTAATCGCACACCGTCTGCACGACGGAACCGTCATCCTGCAACGCGATCAGGGACATGCCGCTTCGCGCGGAGATCGCCTTCACGCCGCGCAACGATTCGAACCGCACAGGTTCGGTCATCGTATCGCCCATCGACGTGGAGTACCGTTTGCCCCATGTCCATACGGTGCCGTCGTTCTGTAGCGCGAAATAGGTGCCGCAGGCGATGGAGACCTGCTTCACGTCATCCATGCCGATGACCTTCGCCGGAACATCGGTGCCGGAGTAGGTGTCCGCGCCCGAATACGTCTCATGCACGCCCGTGCCGAGCGAGCTCACGCCGCACAACGAGGAACTGGAACCCCACGCCCACAGCTGACCGGACTCGTCCACCGCGTAGCGTGCCGGCGAGTTGTCGCCGTAGACCGCCGAGATCTTCGGCAGCCCCTTCACCGTGACGCCGGGGCCGTCGGCCGCATAGTCGCCGTGCGTATCCCACTGTTTGACGGTGCCGTCACGCTCCAGGGCCAGCGCGTAGCTGCCCTCGCCTCGGGTGTAGGGGAAGTCGGAGGCGTCGAGCACGCCGCCCTGATCGAACGGATTCACGGTGATGGACTTCTTCGACTTCTTGCCGGTGCCGCCGTCACCGGAATCGTCTCCGTCACCGGAATCGTCTCCGTCGCCGTACTCGCGGATCGTGCCGCCGTACTTGAGCAGTTTGCGGTCGGGGCCAGCGTACAGCCGCGTGCGCAGCGGGCCGGCCCGGTAGGAGTCGTTGTAGAAGCGCGAGAAATCGGTGCGCAGTTCGATTGCGCCGTCATAGCCGGCGGACGCCCAGGAGCTCGGCGAGGTGAGCAACGTCGCCGTCATGCGCAGCTGCCGCGCCCGTTGCGCCCACTGCTTCGGAATCGCCGACCCATCGAACTTGCGGTTGACCTTGTCCCTATCCAGGTCGGTCAGACCGCCGCTGGAGCTGTTCATGCCGAGATAATACTCATGCCGGCGCAGACCATACAGCAGATCGTAGAAGCGCATCATCGCACGCACCGCCAGCAGATAATACGTGCGCGTGAGCGCGACCTCCTCCATGTCCACATCGCTTTGCGCGCGCAGGCAGTTCGCCCAATGTCTGCCCGCCTCGGCATAGGCGATCGTCGCGATGTTGATGAGCTGATTGGCGGTGGTGCCGTCGTCGCCCGCCTTGAGGAACTCCTTGAGCCCCGGTGTGAACGACGCCGTGGTGAGCGCCAGCTTGTATCCGCCCATGACCGCGTTCGCATACGGGATCTTGCCGGTCACATAGTCGGCGGCCTTGCCGGCGAGTTTGTCGTTGACCTGTTCCTTCACATATTCTTGCAACGGCTTGCGCGAGGCGTCCGCCATCTTCTTCGCGCGTTTCTTGTAGTTGGCGACGAGCTTGCGGGAATCCTTGTCGGCGAGCGAGCTCTCATCGACCTTCCGGAGGGCGTCGAGTTGGGCGAGATAGCTGGACGAGACGCTGCCCGCCGTGTCCATCGCGTTGAGATAGGAGAGCATGCCGCCCACCGCGGTGCCCGCCTTGTCCATGCCATTCGTGATCGTGTCGAGCTTCTCGGCCCGGTACGCCTGCTTCTCGGTCAGTTTCCTGCGCATGATGCCGACGCTGCCCGACTCCGTGACCGCCGTGATGCGCTTGTCCGCCTCCGTCGCCAGCTCGCCCATGTTCGCCGCATCCAGTCCGGCTTGGATATACGAGTTGCTGTTCGTGTAGAACGTACCGACGTCGTTGATGGAATCGTGCCATGTCCGCTCATCCGACTTCTCGTCCGCGGGCACCGCGGAAAACTCGTCGGTGAGCAGTGATTCGAACGCCATATCGGCGGCCTTTTCGCTGTACGTGGTACCGAGTCCGGGCACCAGCATGGAGACGTCGAAATGGTTGAGTGCGAAGACGAACGTGTACATGCCGCTGTAGTCGGCGTCGTCCGGATCGCTGGTCTCGTCGCCGCCGTTGAGCATCGCGCTCGCGGATGCCACGTCGGAACCAAGTTCGTCGAAGTCCTCCATCATCGTCCAGAACGTCGCCTTCGGGGCGTCAATGATGAGCAGCGACTCGTCGGCGTTCATCGTCCACCCCGCGTTCGCAAGATACAGCGCCTGCTCCAATGGCAGCAGCACGCCCAGCTCCTCCGTCTCCAACGTGCGCATGGGGAAGCTGTCCTGCACGATCGGGATCCGTTCGACGCCGTCATCGGTGCTGCTTGTGAGATACACGTTCGCATAGCCGAGCCGGCGCGACACCTCGATTGTGTACCATCCGCGCCGGAACGTGATCGTCATCGGCGTGACGATCACATCCATGCCGGTCGCGGTCGCGATGTCGGAGGGCTTCGCGTAGATGTACGCGTTATTGACGATGCCCACGTCCATCGTGTGCAGGTCCGCGGCCGAGTCAAGCATCGCGCCGACGTTCAGTGTCGCGATGGAGATGTTGTCGATGCCGTTCGTCGAAGCCGTCGCGACCGGGGCGGCGACGGTGAGCACGGCGACGAGCGCGGCGAGCGCGGCGCGCAGCATCAGACGGAGTCGGCGTTGTGAGTGTCTCATGGTCACTGCCCGTCCGATTCGTTGGCGTCGTTCGTGCCGCTGCCGTTTGTGCCGTCGTTCGCGGGATTCGCCGCGTACTCGGGGAATCCACCGAGCAACGCGTTCGACAGGTCGGCGGTCATCCGCACCTTCCAATCGCCGTCGTGTTCGACGAGTTGCATGTCGACCTCGTACCGCTTCGTGGGCGCGTTCGTGGCAGAGAGTTTGTCGTTGAACAGTTTCGTCGCCTGCTGTTCTGCCTTGCGTGCGTCGGCACCCTGGCCTGATCCCGCCTTCGCCGCCGCTTCGGCATACTTGTCCATGAACGCCTTATCCGTGGCGATCCGCGCGAAATCCACGTTGGTGATGGTCGCCTTGATCGTGCATGTGCCCGAACAGGTGAGTCCCTTGCCGTGCAGATCGTAGGAGAGATGCGTGCGCATCGGCGCGGTCATGCCGCCAAGCGAGACCTTGCCGCCGGTGCCGTTCGCCGCGAGCAGGTTCGTGACGGTCGTTTCGTCGCCGTTACGATAGGCGTCGAGGAATTCGATGGCGGCACCGGAAGGACCATGTACGGTGCGCGACCGGTAGAGCAGCCATCCGTCCACCGCCAGCAGCACGACGATCACGGCGACTATGGCGGCGATGATGCGTTTCGCGGGGCGTCGTTTCGTGCGGGTCGGCGTCGATGTTGGCGTTGATACGGTCGTCGAGGTGGTCGTCGGTGCGGTCCGTTGCGCGGGGAGGGGAACTTGCGGCACCGGGGGCCGCGGTGTTGGGGACTGTGGTGCCGGCGGCTGCGGTGCTCGGGGTTGTGGTGTTTGGGACCGTGGACGTGCGGGGAACGGGGGTTGGATGTTGCGCTGATCGACCATGATGCGCTTCCTTAGCGTCGGCTCGTCTTCTCGTGACTCCCATTATAGGGGCGCGTTATGGGTCGCACGGGACTGAGGGCTGTCGAGGCGCGCGGAGGGTGGGGTGGGGATTGTGGTTCCTCCCGCTGGCGGGAGGGGGCACGTAGTGCCGGAGGGTGGTCGGTGGCGGCCCGTCACCTTCCCGCGGGACCACCCCCAGTCGGCTTCGCCGACAGCCCCCGCCGGCGGGGGCGGAGTCATGGCGCGAGGATGCGTGGCCAAACGGATGCGCGGCGGCCCCCGCCGGCGGGGGCGGTGTCGGTGCTAGGATTGACGCGGTGTCAATGAGGTCACGGAGGTTGCATATGACGGATGACGCTGTACGGGTCAAGGACCTGCCCACCCCGAAGATCTGGGCGTTCGCGGTCGGGCAGTTCGGCTGGGCGCTGCTGAGCGGCATCATCTCGAACTGGCTCGTCTACTTCTATCAGCCGGACAACGAGACCATCGCCCAAGGCCAGACCGTGTTCGTGCCGCAGGGACTCGCCGTGCTCGGCGTCGTCACCGTGGTGGGCGGCATCACCGCGTTCGCCCGCTTCTTCGACGCGTTCATCGACCCGGCCGTCGCCTCCCTCTCCGACCGCTGCGACGCGCGCGCCGGCCGCCGCATGCCGTTCCTCAAGTTCGCGGCCCTCCCGCTCGCGCTCGTCACCGTGCTCGTCTTCTGGAGTCCGGTCAACGGCACGAGTTGGGCGAACGCGGCCGTGCTGTTTGTCACCGTGATTGGCTACTACATCGCGCTTACGTTCTATTGCACGCCGTACAACGCGCTCATCGCCGAGCTCGGCCACGATTCCAAGCAGCAGCTCGCCATCTCCACCGCCATCTCGTTCACGTGGGTGTTCGGCACGGCCGTCGCCTACGTCGCGCCCGTCATCTGGGGCGGATTCGTGCCGACGCTCGGCCGCGTGGATGCGATCCGCGTCACGTTCACGATCATGGCGGCGGTCGCGTTCGTGTGCATGCTCGTGCCGCCGCTCGCCATCCGCGAGAAGGACTACGTCGATTCGCAGCCCACGTCCGAATCGACGGTCGAATCATTGAAGCAGACGTTCGGCGACGGCGAATTCCGCAAGTTCGTCTGCTCCGACGTCGTCTACTGGGTGGCGATCACCACGTTCCAGACCGGCCTGCCGTTCTTCGTGACCTCGCTGCTGAAACTCCCCGAGACCACGACCACCGTCTACTTCGTCTTGATGACCGGCGTCTCCGTGCTGTTCTACGTGCCCGTCAACCTGCTTGCCAATCGGGTGGGCAAGAAGCGGCTGCTGCTCGTCGCGTTCGTGATCTTCACCTGCGCGTTCGCGTTCGCCGGCGCGCTCGGCTCCGGCGCGGTCGCGTTCCTCCCGCCGATGGTGCAGGGCGTGCTGCTGTCGGTCGTGGGTGCGGTGCCGATGGCCGCGTTCGGCATCCTGCCGCAGGCGATCGTCGCCAACATCGCCGACGCCAGTTCGAAGACCACCGGACAGGACCGTCAGGGCATGTTCTATGCGGCACGCACGTTCGCGATGAAAATGGGCCAGTCCGTCGCGATGCTGCTGTTCACCGGCGTCTCCACGATCGGCATGGCGTCCGGCGCCGGCTACCGCATCGCCGCCGTATGCGCCGCGATACTGTGCGGCATCGGCGGCATCGTCTTCGCCTTCTACGACGAGCACAAGGTGCTCTCCGTGCTGGAACATTGACGCCGCGCGATTTTGGTGCGCAAACGGGGCGTTTCGCGCACCAAAATCGCGCGTATGGATGATGGGTCGGTGTGACGTGCTCCCGCCGGCGGGAGCGGGGAGCGACCACCCTCAGTCTCACTGCGTTCGACAGCTCCCGCCGGCGGGAGCAGAAGAGGAGACAGGGCGTGTTCCGCGATGTGGGACGGGCGACGGGCGACGGGTGGGTGCGTTCGCGATGTGAGATGGTGCAAACGCTGTCAGTCGCGGGGAATCGTGGCGAAAATGTGAGGAAACGATGATTTCCGCCGCGGATTCATCGTTATATATGCCGACTACCTCAGAACCCATCAAAAATCAAGACTGTTGTTCCGGGAATTTTTTCTCTATCGTTCTGAAGGATTGCGAAATTAGAGAGGAAGCCTTGGGAATGTCCGCGTTGCTCAACCGTGCTCCGGTGAAGCTCATTGCGCTTGTCGGCGCGCTGATGATGATCGTCGCGATGGCCGTCACGCCGTTCGCCGCCGTCCCGCAGACCGCGCTCGCCGCCGATTCCTCGTCCGGACTGTCCTCCGCCACCAGCGATGCCACGAACTACAAGACGTGGGGCGCCGTCGCCGAGGCGATGGCCGAACAGCTGCAGGACGGCCAGAAGGAGTACGAGGACGGCAACACGTCCGGCGCGACCTCCGACTTCATGGCCGCGTACAACTCGATCTACGTCGCCTCCAACTTCACCGCCGTCGTGAACTCCACAATCGGCGCGGACAAGCAGTCCGCCCAGCAGCAGGCGTTCCAGGACATCCAGAACCTCTCCTACGTGCCCGGCAACAACGACGAGCTCGACCAGAAGATCACCGCGCTCGTCGCCGACCTCGACGCCACCGCGCAGCAGCTCGACGCGAACACCGGGCTCGCCAAGCCGAAGGAGTACGCGAAGGCGCTGCAGGCTCAGCTCGACAAGGAGCGCAAGGAGCTCGACGCCAAAAAGAAGAAGAACCCGGGCAAGGGCAACCGCTCCTGGACCGACGTGGCCAACGAGATGCTCCCGATTCTCGACAACGCGTACAAGGCGTACGAGAAGGGCGACGGTGCCAAGGGCGCCACCCTCGTCAACAACGCGTATTACCAGTACTACGAGAAGCTCGGCTTCGAGAAGAACGTGATGAACGCGATTTCCGGCAACCGCGTCTCGCAGGTCGAATACCAGTTCAAGATGTGCCGTTCGGCGATGAACAAGGGCAAGGATCTGAAGTCCACGAAGAAGCTCGTCGACGACCTCAAGGCCATGCTCGTCAAGGACGCCGGCATCCTCGACGGCGGTGCCGCCGACAAGGAGGGCGGCTTCACGAAGTTCATCACCAGCGCCGTCGGCCAGGCGTTCCTCATCCTCATCCGCGAGGGTCTTGAGGCGCTGCTCGTCGTCGCCGCCGTGATCGCCTACCTCGTCAAGTCCGGCAACAAGCGCTTCACCAAGTGGATCTATCTGGGCGTCGTCGTCGGCCTCGCCGGCTCCGGCATCATCGCCGTGATCTTCACGCTCCTGTTCGGCGGCTCCGGCCCGCAGCAGGAGATCATGGAGGGCGTGTGCGCACTGATCGCCATGGGCATGCTCCTGTGGACCAGCAACTGGATGCTCAACAAGTCGAGCGTCGAGGCGTGGAACCGCTACATCCGCACCAAGACCGAGGCGGCCGTCAAGTCCGTCTCCGAACAGGTCGAGGCCGGCGAGAAGGTGGCGTTCGGCACGATCGTCTCGCTCGCCATGCTGAGCTTCCTCGCCGTGTTCCGCGAGGGCGCCGAGACCGTGATCTTCTACCAGTCCATCTACTCGATGAGCCAGGATTCGAAGGGCATGTGGACGGGCGGCATCGCCGCGGCAGTCGTGCTGGTGATCATCTTCCTGATCATCCGCTTCACCTCCGTGAAGATTCCGATCGGCCCGTTCTTCCTCGTCACGTCGATCCTGATGTCCGTGCTGGTCGTCGTCTTCGCCGGCGGCGGCGTGCACGCGCTCATCGAAGGCGACCTGCTGCCCGCCATCTATCTGGACGGCGTGCCGACGAACGACTGGCTCGGCTTCTACCCGTACGTCGAGTGCATCGTCGCGCAGGTGCTCGCGGCCGTCGCCGTGATCGCGCTGTTCGTGGTCGGCTTCGCCAAGCAGCGCAAGCTCAAGGCGTCCGCCGCGAAGGCCGATTCCACCAAGTAAGACTTTCCCGAGTAATCGATAATTCAACCAACAAGCTGTGAAGTCCCTTTCGTGAGGTCCCCTTCACTCCCACAAGAAAAGGATAGAGAAATGATGAAGAACAAGAAGATCGCCGCCCTGCTCGGCGTGCTGCTCGCCGGCTCCATGGCGTTCTCGTTGGCCGCCTGCGGCTCCTCCAGCGACACCTCCTCCGCCAAGTCGGACTCCTCCTCGCAGTCCTCCGACACCAAGTCCGACTCCTCCTCCGACGCCGGCACCGGCTTCGAAGAGGTCCCGGTCGGCCCGTCCGGCACCGCCGAAGAGCAGGATCAGGAAGTCGGCCCGCTGACCGTCGGCGCCGTCTACTTCCAGCCGATCGACATGGAGCCGTCCTCCATGGGCCTCAAGGCCGCGGACGCCTCCTTCCACCTCGAGGCCGACATCCACGCCAACAAGAAGGGCACCGAGCTCGGCTACGGCAAGGGCGACTTCATCCCTGACCTGACCGTCAACTACACGATCATCGACAAGTCCACCGGCAAGGAAGTCGAGGGCGGCACCGCCACCTCCGGCACCTTCATGCAGATGAACGCCTCCGACGGCCCGCACTACGGCGCCAACGTCAAGCTCGACAAGGCCGGCACCTACCAGCTGAAGCTCTCGATCGAGTCCCCGGCCAAGAAGGGCTGGATGCTCCACGTCGACCCGGAGACCGGCGTCAAGGGCCACTTCTGGACCGAGCCGCTCGAAGTCACCTTCGACAACTGGGAGTACACTCCGCGTCAGTGGTGATTTCCGTAGGAAATCACCACGGCGGAGTGGCCGAGCCGTGAAGCAAACAGCCGTTCGCGTAAGCGAACGTCCGTTATTCGCCGGTGATGCCTCCCTCTGACGAGGGAGGTGGCATCGCGAAGCGATGACGGAGGGAGAGAAGAAGAGCGGCGCAAGCCGCGGAGAACACGGTATCGGCCGAAGGCCGATTCCCTCTCATCACGGCTGCCGCCGCGGTCTCTCCCCCAGTCGGCTTCGCCGACAGCCCCCTCGTCAGAGGGGGCTTCAGTCCGTTTTGCGGTAATCTCTCCCTCAGTCCGCCTATGGCGGTCAGCTCCCTCATCGCAGGGAGTCGCATACAATCGAAAGGGCGCGAATGCTGGAACAATTCGTTGCGGTGATGCCGGGGACTCTGGCACCCGCGTTGCTGGTCATGTGCCTGAGCGTGACGCTCACGGTCGGCGAAGGCAAGGACAAACCATTCAGCGCCCACTGGCGTCTCTACGGCCTGCTGCTCGGCACGGTCGCGGCCATCGTGTTCGCCGCCCTCAGGGCCACCGCCGTCATCAACCAGCGCACCTTCGTCAACCAGCCGGTGCTCACCGTGGCCGTCATCGTCGACGTGCTCGCCATCGTGGCCGTCATCGCCGGGCACTGGATCACCACGGACTGGCGCAGGCACGCGCCGCTCATGCACGCGGCCAACGCGGTCGGCGCCCTCGCCATCGCGCTCACCGTCTTCTACGCGCTGCCCGACGTGATCCTCCAGCTCACGATCTGGGTGGAGCCGGGCGAGACCGCGTTCACGTCCGCGATGCTGCTGCGCGCGCTCGGCTTCGTGCTCGGCGTCGTCATGTCCGTCATCGTCGCGGCGATCTTCCGCACGATGCGCAACACCGCCGTGCGGCCCGCGTTCACCGCGGCCGCCGCGGCGATGATGGCGATCCTGTTCGTCCAGCACGCGACCGGACTGCTGCAGATCATCCAGGCGCACTCGCTGCTCTTCCCGCATTTCCTGTTCCAGCCGCTCGTCTGGTCCATCAACCACGACACGCAGATGATCATCGCGCAAGGCGTCGTGTTCGCCGTCCCCGCCGTCGCGTCGATCGTCGCCGGCTTCCGCACGCCGACGAAACCGCGCGACGGCGAGAACGAGGCCGACGTGCGACGGCACAAGGCGTTCCGCCGTCGTGCCGTCGCCGCGGCCGTGTGGAGTCTCGTCGCCGCGATCGGCGTGACCGTGACGCTCACCGCGGGCGTCGCCGCGACCACGCGCACGATCACGCTCTCGCCGCCGGAAGCGTATTCGCTCAAGGACGGCGTGGCGACGATCCCGTTCAGCCAGGTCGAGGACGGGCATCTGCACCGCTTCGAATACAAGGCGAAGGACGGCACGTCGATGCGGTTCATCATCATCAAGAAGAACGGCGGCGCGTACGGCATCGGCCTCGACGCGTGCGAGAACTGCGGCGACGCCGGCTACTACGAGAAGGACGGCAAGATCATCTGCAAGAAGTGCGAGGTCGCGATCAACCTGGCGACCATCGGATTCAAGGGCGGATGCAACCCGATCCCGTTCCCGTACAAGACCGGCAACGGCAAGATCACGATCCACACCGCCGACCTGGACGCCCTGAGCGCCCACTTCCAGTGAGGAGGATCGCCATGGGGAACATCGTTTTCGGCCCCCTCTGGAGGGGGCTGTCGGCAAAGCCGACTGAGGGAGGTCGTCGGGCAACCACCCACCGTCATGCCGCGCATGACACCTCCCGCCGGCGGGAGGTGAGGTAGTCATGTTCTTTCTGCGAATGATCGCGCGGTCGTTCACGCGCCAGTTGCGGCGACGGCTGCTCATCGCCCTCACCGTGTGCCTGTCGGCCACGGTGAGCGTGGCGATGCTCGGCGTCGTGTTCGACGTGGGCGACAAGCTCAACGCCGAACTGTCGACGTACGGCTCGAACATCACCGTGCAGCCGAAGTCGGACGCCGTCGTCTCCGACCTGTACAACACGGATGGCGCGTCGGGCGGGTCGTCGGGGTCGGGCGTCACCGATCCGACGTCGTTCCTCAAGGAGTCGGACGCGGCGAAGATCAAGACGATCTTCTGGGCGTTCAACATCACGAACTTCGCGCCGCAGCTCAATGTGCACGCCGAGGTTTCGGGCGCGAACGGCGGTGGGCAGTCGGTCAACGCGCCGATCGTCGGCACGTGGTTCAACAAGACGCTGAAGCTCGAATCCGGCGAGACCACCGTCGTGGGCGTCGAAGGCATGCGCTCGTGGTGGACGCTCGACGGCACGTGGCCGAAGGACGATTCCGACCAGGGCGTGATCGGCGCGACGCTCGCGCAGCAGCTCGGCGTCAAGCGCGGCGACACGGTCACGCTCACCAAGAAGACCGCGTCCGGGCAGACGCACACGCAGAAGATCCGCCTGACCGGCGTCTACGATTCCGGCGACGACGAGAACGGTTCGCTGTACATCGCCTCGTCCACCGCGCAGGTGCTCGCCGACCTGCCCGACTCAATCGACAAGATCGAGGTGAAGGCGCTCACCACGCCGGAGAACGATCTGGCTCGCAAGGCCGCGAAGAACCCGGCCGCGCTGAGCCAGGACGAGTGGGAGACCTGGTACTGCACCGCCTACCCGAGCTCGATCGCCTACCAGATCGAAGAGGTGATTCCGGGGGCGGTCGCCAAGCAGGTGCGTCAGGTCGCCGCGTTGCAGGGCAACGTCCTGCAGAAGACTCAGGCCGTGATGATCCTGATGACGGTGCTCTCGCTGATCGCCGCCGCGGTGGCCGTCGCGAACCTGATGGTCGCGTCGATCGGCGAGCGTTCCAGCGAACTCGCGTTGCTCAAGGCGATCGGCGCGACCGACGGCGCGGTTTCCCGCCTGATGATGGCGGAGACGGCGACCGTCTCGCTGCTCGGCGCGGTGGTCGGCGCAGGACTCGGTTCGGGCGTCGCGCAGATCATCGGACAGGTGGTGTTCGGTTCCGGCATCACGATGCGTCCGATGGTGTTCGTGCTCGTGTTCGTGCTGCTCGCGCTCACGGTCGCGGTGGCCAGCGCCTCGTCGATTCGCTCGATTCTGAGCCTCAAGCCCGCGGAGGTGCTCCATGGCCGCTGAGTTCGCGATGACGCTACGGAATTGCGCTTCGCGCGATGAGATGTGCCCGCTCCCGCTGGCGGGAGCTGTCCCGCGCAGCGGGACTGAGGGTGGTCGTGCTTGCTTGGAAGAAGAAGGAGGGTTGCGATGACGAATACCGGCATGTTCTTCCGGATGCTGTTCAGCGCCGTGTTCCGCCGCCGTTCGCGCGCGGTCATGGCGGTCATCGCGTCGCTGGTCGGCGCGGCCACGCTGTTCTGCCTGGCGATGATCTGCATCGCCGTGCCGCAGCAGATGAACCAGGAGATGCGCGCGTACGGCGCGAACCTCATCGTCACGCCCACCGGAGACGCCGGTTCGGGCGCGGGCGCGGAGTCCGACGCGTCGTCGTCCGGTGATGCCGGTTCGTCGTCCGGAACGTCCGGCACCGGCTCGTCCGACGCGAAATCCACCGGCATCGACGCGGCGATGGTGAAGCACACCACCGAGATGGTCGCGGCGAAAGGCTCGCAGAAGCACGCGACCTACCGTTACGAGAACGTGCGCGTCAACGCCGCGCCGTACGTGATGGCCGGCGTGGACGCCGCCCAGGTGCGCAACCTCAACCATCATTGGGTGGTGGACGGCTCCTGGCCGACCGCCGGCAAGGTGCTCGTCGGCCGTGATGTCGCCGACGCGATGGGTCTCAAGGTCGGCGGTTCGATCACCATCGGCTACCGCGCCTCCGACAACGCCTCTTCCTCTTCGGCCTCCACCGCCGAATCCCCCGAATCCGACGCCGCTTCCCAATCCGCGCAATCGTCGCAGCAGATGCGCGACGGCCGCGTCAACAGCGACATCATGGACACCACCGGAACCGAGTTCCGCGTGGCCGGCATCGTCGACACCGGCGGCAGCGAGGACTCCATCATCTACGCGACCAACGCCGACGTCGACAAGCTCACCGGCGTGAAGCGCGGCGTGGACGTCATCGAATACTCGTCCGGCGCGAGCGACCTGAATGCGCTCGTCACCAGCATCAACGACATGACGTCGATGCACGTGAAGGCGCAGCAGGTCACGAAGATCACCGCGTCGGACACGCGCATCATCACGATGCTGCAGACCCTCTTCTGGATCGTCTCGCTCGTCGTGCTCGTGCTCACGCTCGTCGGCGTCGGCACGACCATCAGCTCGATCGTCTCGCAGCGGCGTAACGAGATCGGCCTGCGCAAGGCGCTCGGCGCGAGCTCCGCCGCGATCGGCGTGGAGTTCTACGTCGAATCCGCGATGTACGGCCTGATCGGCGGCCTCGTCGGCACGGCGATCGGCTACGGGCTCGCCAGTTGGCTGTGCGTCGCCGTGTTCGAACGCGCGATCGCGTTCAACTGGGCGCTCGGCGTCGCGTCCGTGGTGCTCGCCGCGCTCGTCGCCGTCGTCGCCTCCATCCCGCCCGTCCACCGCGCCACCCGCATCGACCCCGCCATCGTGTTGCGCGAGGAGTAATCCCACCGCGCGCCGCGACGGCGACCACCCCCAGTCGGCTCCGCCGACAGTCCCCGCCAGCGGGGGCCGATTGATCCGCAACGACGACTTTCGCCGTACCACCTGTGACAGCCCCCGCCAGCGGGGGCCGATTCCTTGGGAAAGGAAAACCACCATGTTGCTTGAACTCGACCACATCTCGAAGATCTACGGCGACCTGCATGCCGTGGACGACCTCAACCTCACCGTGCCGGAAGGCGAATGGCTGGCAATCGTCGGCTCGTCCGGCTCCGGCAAGACCACGCTGATGAACATGATCGGTTGCATGGACTCCCCGTCGAAGGGTTCCGTGAAGCTCGAAGGCCGCAAGCTCGAGGATCTCAACGCCTCGCAGCTCGCCGACGTGCGCAAGAACATGATCGGTCTCGTGTTCCAGAAGTTCTACCTCGTGCCGCATCTGACGGCCGTGGAGAACGTGATGGTCGCCCAGTACTACCATTCGGTCGTCGACGAGGACCAGGCCATGAAGGCGCTGGAGCGCGTCGGCCTCAAGGACCGCGCCCACCATCTGCCGAGCCAGCTGTCCGGCGGCGAGCAGCAGCGCGTGTGCATCGCGCGCGCCCTCATCAACGAGCCGAAGCTCATCCTCGCCGACGAGCCGACCGGCAACCTCGACGAGAAGAACGAGAAGATCGTGCTCGACCTGTTCCGCCAGCTGCACGAGCAGGGCACGACAATCATCGTCGTTACGCACGACGCACTCGTCGCCAGCTGCGCCCAGCGCGAGATCATGCTCAACCACGGTGTGCTCGTCGGCGAGAAGTGGAACGATGAGGCCGCGCGCAAGGCGTACGAGGCCGCCGGCGGACGTCCGGCCTCCACCGGCGCGCAGGTCGAGGGCGCGCAGACCGGCGAGACCGCCATCGGCTTCGCCGACCCCACCAAGGCCGCCAAAACCGGCGGCGAGGACTGAGCGGCGGACCTGCCGGAGGGCAAGCGGACGTGTAGTAGGTCGAAGGTCGTCCGTGACCGCGTAGGGTCAGGATTGCCGGCAAACCCAAAGCATTCTCTGCTCCCCCTTGCAGGGGGAGCTGGCTGCGAAGCGGACTGAGGGGGCTCAACAGTCCGCAACCCCATTTCTTAGGTACATCCGTCGTTTCTTAGGTACGTCCCCCGCGGCAATTGGCCCCGAAACGATGTCATCGCGGCCCCGGCCCGCGGGAACACCCACCTAAGAAACGTGCAATGTACCTAAGAAACGAAATCAGCCCGTGACATGGCGTGACATGGGCCCATCTCATGGTGTAGAAGAGTGAATATGAGTGATATGCACGAGCAGAAGAACGACGGCAAGCGGAAGGCCGTCAAGACGGTCGCGTTGACGGCCGCCACGTTGGTGTTGCTGGGTGGCGTGGCCGGCTGCGCCGAGTCGAAGGCCACGCCGATGGACGACCAGTACGCCGGCAATTCGGGCGAGACCGAGAAATCCCAGGAGGAGCAGTCGCAGTCCGGCTCCGATTCCTCGTCGGACGGCAACAGTGACTCCGGCTCGGGCGATTCCGGTTCGTCGTCCTCCGACGCGAAGGACACCGGCAACTACAAGGACGGCACGTATTCGATCAACGGCCAGTACGGTCCGGTGGGCGAGGATTCAATCGACGTCCACTTCACGATCAAGGATCAGAACGTTCAGACGGTCGAGGTGATCGGCCACCCGTTCACGTCGATCTCGAAGAAGCATCAGACCGATTTCGCGAACGCGATCAACGGCGTGGTGGATGGCAAGCCGCTCAAAGGTCTCAAGGTCGACAAGGTCGCCGGCGCCAGCTGGACGTCCGACGCGTTCAACAAGGCCCTCGACCTCTGCCGCCAGCAGGCCTCCATCCAGTAGCGTCCAGTAGCGTCCGATGGCACCAATCGCCACGGTGCCGCGAAGCCGCGTACACTGGGGGCCGTGTCTGAATGGGATACTTGGTCATCCGCCGCGCGCACTCGGTCCGGCATCGCCGCACGGACCGGTTCCGGTATCAGCCGTATCTGGCTCGCCGCCGCGCGTCTCTGGTTCGCCGACCGCCGGCCCTCGACCTTCACCGTCGCGTTGCGCAAGCGCTTTCTTCTCTACTTCGCCCTGATTGCCACATGCTGGCTGCCGTGGATCGCGCTCACGTGGCCCGGCGCCATGCGCGACGACACGATGGCCCAGTACCTTCAGGCGATGGGCCTGCACCACTACTACACGCAGCATCCGCTGTTCGACACCCTGATCTTCGGTCTCTTCTGGCGTTTCGGCGCCATGGTCTTCGGCTCCCCGCTCGCCGGCCAGGCCGCCTACACGATCGCGCAGGCGCTCGCCCTCGCCGCCGGCGGCGCGTTCATCCTCTGCTACATCCGCAAACTCGGCGCGCCCCTATGGCTCGTCACCCTCGGCCTCGTCTACGCGGCGACGAGTTATGTGGTCGTCGGCGCCACAACGACGATGGGCAAGGATTCGCTGCACACGGTCTTCTTCCTCCCGATGGCGGTGATCTTCACCGAAACGTGCCTTACGCGCGGCCGCGTGCTGCGCCGCATGCCGGTCGCCGTTGCGTTCACGCTGTTCACGTTCGCGTCCGTCGCGTCGAAGCGCACGGCCCTGCCCATCGTCGTCTGCGGCGGTATCGGATTGCTGTGCGTCTGCGCCGGGCGGAAATCCCGTGCCTCCGACCGTGCCCCCGCCGAATCCGTGGTACCGCGTCTTTCCGAATCCGTGGTACCCCGCCTCTCCGACCGCGCCCGGGCCGCGATCTGCCTAATCGTCGCCGTCCTCCTCGCGCAAGCCGTGTTCGCGCCGATCGCCGCCGCCGCGACCCACGCGAGCAAATCCCCCGGCCGCGAGGTGTGGGGCATCGTCACGCAGCCGGTCGCCCGCCTCGCCCACGACGACCCGTCCGCGATCACCCCCGCGCAGCGCCGCGCGTTGAACGGCATCATGGACCTCGACAAGGCCGCCGCGGCCATCAACCCGCATCGGACCGACGAGACGTTCCACACGCTCAAGGAGCCGCGCCGCGACGCCGACGGCACCGTCATCGCGCCCGGCCCGACCTCCGCGCAGAAGCTCGCGGCCGTGCGCGCGTGGGCGCGGCTCGGCCTCTCGCATCCGCTCGTCTACGCGCGCACGTACGCCGCCCAGACGCGCGGATGGTGGGATCCGAACGTCAATTTCGCCTACCCCACGGACTCCGACTACCTGCTGCGCGACGGGTATCTGCGGCAATGGTCCACATATCTGACCGCCGCCGAGGTGCGCCGCGCGGGCGGCGGCATCGGCGGCAACGAAACGTCCGCCAATCCCGCCACGTCCGGCGAGTCCGCGCGCATGACCGCCATCGCGCGAGACCTCGCGCCGCTCGCCGGCACATCGGACAGGCTGCAGTGGCAGCGCGACACGTTGCGCGCGGTCCGCGACTGGGCGCGCGGCGCGAACGCCGGCACGGTCGCGGCGGCCTCCGGCACCGCCGCCCGTCCCGGCAATCCGCTCACGTCGATGGCGCTCTACGTCACGTGGATTCCGTTGATGATCGCGCTCGCGCTGATCGCGGAGGCGGTGATGATGCGACATCGCCGCCGCGGGGATTCCGCCGATTCCCGTGATTCCCGCGATGATCGGGAATCACGCGCGGATTCCGATGCGTCCGAACCCATGATGGACGGTTCTGGGGTGGATGATTCCCGGGGCGGGGCCACCGCGTCCATCGGCCCGCGTCTCGCCGCATTCGGATTGCTGGTCTTCACCGTGATGTCGCTGTACGCCTCGCCCGAGGCGCTGTTCTGGTACCCGATTCCGGTGTTCACCGCCCTGCCGCTGTTCACGACCCTGCCGTTCCTTCGCGGAGACTCGGAGCTCGCCCCTACGCGATGACCTTGGTGCTTTCCACCTTGGCCACATACCACTGGTTGAACCGCACCAAGGGCTTCCTCAGCACGAGTCCGATGAGCAGCAGCGGCGGGATGACCAGCAGCAGCGCGCCCATCGCACGCCAGTAATCCATGTCGTAGATGCCGGCGATGGCGGCGCGGATCATCGTCACCGCGTGGGTGACGGGCAACGCCGGGCTGATCGCGCCCAGCCATCCGGGCAGCATCTGCAACGGGTAGGCGGCGTTCGAACCGGCGATCTGCATGATGAGCATGAGTACGCCGATCGCCTTGCCCACGTTGCCGAAGCTCACCACCATCGTGTAGGCGAAGAACGAGAACACCAGCGAGCTCACCCATCCGGTGAGCATGAACAGCAGCGGATGCACGGCCTGCACGTGGATGAACAGCAGCGCGCCGCCGAACGAGAACGTGCTCTGCAGCAGCGCGATCAGCGCGAAGATCCCGTAATGGCCGAGATACATCTGATGCGGGCGCGGGTCGCCGAGTTCGCGGCGCACACGATGCGAGACGGTCGTCTTCAACGTGACCGCCATGAGCAGTGCGCCCACCCACAACGGCAGCAGCAGGTAGAGCGGCGCGAGCGACGAACCGAAGCTCTCCACCGGGAACACGGCCTTGCGTTGCAGCGCGACCGGCGCGGCCAACGTGGCGGCCAGCGTGTCCGGATCGTTGCCGAGCACCTCCTTGACCATGCTCATGTCGCCGCTGTTCAGCGCGGCGGCGAGCTTCTCGTCGAACGCGCCGAGCCGCTTGCCGGCCTTCGCGAGCTTGCCGGACACGTCGGTGAGCGTCTGCTGCACCTCGGCGAGTCCGGTCTTCGCGTTCGCGGCGGTCGTGTCGAGGTCGCCGAGCGTGGTCTTGAGTTTCGCCGCGCCCGCGTCGAGCACCTGCGTCGCGTCGGTCACGGACGCGTTCAACTGGGCGAGCTGCGGTTTGACCTGCGTGTCGAAGTTCGATTTCACGCCGGCGATCGCGGACTGCGCCTGCGTGGCGAGATCCCTGACCTGCGCGTGCTGGTTCTGCACGTCCGTGTTCTTCGCGCGCACCGCGTCCGCGGCGTCGGTCAGACGCGTCTGCAGCGTCTGCTGCACGCCGATCGCCGTGTCCAACCGGTCGAGCATCGGCTGCAGCACGGATTGCAGATTCTCCGGCAGCTTGGCCTGCAGGTCGGCGATCGACTGGCGGATCGACTGGTATTCGGCGATCTGGTCGCCCACGTGCTTCGCCTGCGTGTCGAGCGCGGCGGCCGTGTCGGTGGCCTGCGTGCCCGCGTTCGCGTACAGCGTGTCCACCGCGTCGGCGACCGCGCCGTAGCTGTCGGCGCTGGATGCGACCGCGCCGGCGAGCGTGTCCGCCGCGGTGGTCATTGCGCCGGACAGGTCGGTCGCGCCTTGTTTCGCGGTGTCCAGTTGGGAGCCGGCGGCGGTCGCGGCGTTCGACGCGTTGGCGAGCAGCGCGCTCGAATCGTCGAGCAGCGCGCTCGCCGAGCCGGTAATCGTCGCGTAGCTGGACAGCATCGACGACGTGTCGTTGAGCGTGGTCGCGAAGTCGCCGATGTTCGCGCTGAACCGTGCGAGCGCGGTCTGCGCGCCCGGCTCGGAGAGGTCGTCGGCGAGCTGCGACGCGATGGAGAGCGCGGTGCTCGTCAGCGTCTTCGCGAACATCTGGTTGATCTGCGTGCTCACCTCGTTCGCGCCCTCGTTGGTGAGGTTCGGCGCGAGCGCGTTCTTCTTCTCGTTGTCGTAGTAGTCGATCTTCACGTTGTCGACGTCGGCGGAGAAGAACGTCATCATCTTCTTGCTGAAGTCCTTGGGGATGACGATGGCCGCATAGTATTTGCCGGATTTCGTGCCGTCGATCGCGTCGGCCTTCGTGGTGATCGTCCAGTCGAGCTGCGAGTTGGCGCGCAGCGTGTTGACGACGGTGTCGCCGATCGTCATCTTCACCGGAATCAGGTCGGACTTGTAGCCTTCGTCGACGCTCGCGACCGCGAACTTCAGGTTCTTGAGGTCGCCGAACGGGTTCCAGCTGGCGGCGATGTTGAACCAGGAGAACAATCCGGGGATCGACACGAGGCCGATCACGATGATGATGGAGACGACGTTGCTGAACATGCGGCGCACGTCGCCGACGAACAGCCGCCACGTCTTGTGCGTGACGCGCGGCGCCGCGGCGTGCGCGCCGGCCGCGGTGCCCACGGCCGCGGCACGGCGCGTACCCGCGTCACCGCCGATGGAATCGGCGATGGGCTCGATGCGTTCGGTCGTATCGTTCACGCTCATTGCGCGTGCCTCCCCTCGTGCGTCGGATTGAGCGGTTGCGCGAGTTTCTCCCGCACGCGTTCGCGCTTGCGCGCCTTCGCCTTCTCGCGGATGCGTTCGCGCTCGCGGATGTACGTGCGGATCGCCTCGTCGTCCAGGTTGCCGAGTTCCATCTGCCGGCGCAGGTTGTCGTTCATGAATTCGATGGTGAGCAGGAACGCGATGATGATGAGGATCCAGATGATCCACGCGAGCAGCGCCTCGAGCTTCGTGTTCGGCGTGAGCGAGAACGTGACGGCGAGGATGACCGGCACGACGATGCCGGCGACGAGCGCGCCCTGCTTGAGCCGCGGGTAGTGGACGGCGAAGCGGGCCGCCTGCCGTTCGATGCGCTCGCGGTAGCCTTCGTGGCTGGACAGCATGCGCACGGCCGTGGAGAGCCGGTATTCGGTGCCGGGCATGTGCACCGGTTCGCCGATGATCATGTCGCTTTCCTCGATCTCGCGCGCGAACAGGCGGTTCATGTTCGCCATGAGCGGGCGGACGAACAGGCCGATCGCGAGACCGACCAGGGCGAACAGCAGCAGGTGGCCGATCGCCGCGAACCATTGGCCGTCGTAGAATCCGCCGATCGTCTCGCGGAACGCGTCGATCGAATACGTGAACGGGAACATCGGGTACAGGTTGCGGAAGAAGGCCGGCATCATCTCGATCGGGTACAGGCCGGACGCGCCGGGGATCTGCAGGATGATGAGCGCCACGCACACGCCCTTGCCGACGTGCAGGAACGTGGTCGACAATGCGAAGATCAGCGAGGCGTAGACGAGCGACGTGATCACGCCGGTGAGCACGAACGCGAACGGGTTCACGCTCTGCACGCCGATGATGAGGTCGCCGACCGTGGTCGCGAGTCCCTGCGCGGCCGCGAACACGCAGAACAGCAGGAACCGGCCCAGATAGCCCTGCGTGATCGTCATGTTCTCGATGCCTTCGTCGTCGGTTTCGAGCTTCAGGATCACGGCGAGCGCGAACGCGCCCACCCACAGCGCCATGTTGGTGAACAGCGGCGCCATGCCGGAACCGTAGGAGGCGACCGGATAGAGGATCTTCTTGTTGATCATGGTGGGGGAGAGCATGAACTCGGCGATGCGTTTCGTGTCGAGTTTGCCGTCCGAGCCGAACAGGTCGCCGAGCATGCTGGACGTGTCGAGCGCGCGCAGGTCGGTGGCGACGGTGTCGAGTTTCGTCTCCATGCCGGCGAGCGCCTTGTCGGTGTCGCCGAGCGCGGTGACGGTGTCGGCGGCGGCGCGGTCGAGCTGGTCGAGCACGACGTTCGTCTGGCTGATGAGCGCGCCCTGGCTGGTGAGGCCGCCGGCGAGCGTGCCGGTCGTGCCGGCGAGCGTGTTGAGTCCGCTGTTGAGCTGCGGCAGGGCGCCGGTGGTGAGCGTCTTGCGCGCGTTGGTGGTCGTCGTGAGCGTCGACTGCGTGGCTGTGTTGAACGTCGTGGCGAGGCCGGAGACCGACGTGACGGTTTTCGTCGTGTCGTCGTTGAGGGTTTTCGCGTTCTTCAGCGTTTCCGCGGTGGCCGCGTTGCGTTGTTCGAGTTCGTCGACGACCTTCTTGAGCGCGGTCGTGTCGATGCCGTCGGGCGGGTTCGTGACGATGGTCTTGAGCTGGTCGATGATCTGCTTGTTGGTCTGGTTGACCTGCGTGAGCGTCGTGACCGCGTCGCCGACCGCGCCGTTCGCGACGGTGATGCCGCCGGCGATCTGGTTGACGCCGTCGGTGGCCTGCTGGGAGGCCTGCGACAGGAGCGACGTGCCGGTGTCGAGCGTGCCGGATGTGGTCGTGACGAACGTGTTGAGTGTCGTCTGCGTGGTGCCGATGAGCTGCGACGTGCTGTTGAGTCCGGTGGTCGCGTCGTTGGCGAGGCGTTGCACGTCGGTGAGCGCCTTGCGCGCCTGCTGGGTCTTGGCCGGCGTCTGTTTGAGCGTGGCGGTGAGGTCGTCGATCTTGCCGCGCGTGTCGACGACGTCGCGGCGCGCGTCGTCGAGGGATTTCAAGGTTTTCGTCTGGAGGGTTCCGGCGGTGGTGCCGGCCTTGTCGCTCGCCTTGTTGACGGCTTCGGAGAGGACTTTGCTGACGGTGGAGACGAACGTGCCGTTGACCTGCGTGTCGACGGTGCCGGCGCCTACGTCGGTGATCTTCGGGGCGACGGCGTTCGCCTTCTCGTTCACGTAGTATTCGAGTTGCGGGCGGTCGCCGCCGGTGACGACGCCGGCCATGCGGTCGCTGAAGTCCTTGGGGATGATGATGGCCGCGTACGCCTTGCCGGATTCGACGCGGTTCATCGCCTCGGATTGGTCGGTGAACGTCCATCCGAGCTGATGGTTCGCCTTGAGTTGCGTGACGATCTGGTCGCCGAGGTTCTGCTTGCCGATGAGCGCGCTGTTCGTGCCCTTGTCGTTGTTGGCGATGACCACCTGGATGCCCTGCGTGTTGCCGTACGGGTTCCAGAATCCCACGATGTTGAACCATGCGTACAGCGGGGGGATGAAAGTCAGTCCGGCGGCGATGACCCATGCGGCCGGCACTTTCAGCATGCGGATGAGGTCGCGTTTGATGATCGCGAGAACGTTGCCCATGCCTGTGTGTTCCTTCTACTTACTGCTGTCGTGCGAGACGATTTCAGTGTTCACCCTAGTAGAAGGTGATGAAGGAACCGCAACGATTGCCGTGTCGCTAGTCAATCTGTCTAATTTTGGGGTGGTCTTCTTCCTTGGCCCCCTCTGACGGGACATCGCCGTGAAGCAAACGCCAGAGGCGTTTGTAGGCGATGTGCGAGCCGATATAAGATCGGCCGCAGGCCGTCCGTACTTGCGGATGGTTGTCCGCAACGACGGCTTCTTCTTTGGCCCCCTCTGGAGGGGGCTCCCGGCGAAGCCGGGTGGGGGAGGCATAGCCGGAACACAACCGTCCGCGGTATCGCTCCCCCAGTTTCGCCGGCGGAACCGTCAGGAGGCGATGGAGCTGCCGGAGGCCGTGGAACTGGAGTCGGTGTCGGACGAGTTGTTGGACGAACCGGAGCCCTTCGAGCTGGACGAGCCCGAGCCGGACGAGTCGGAATCGCCGTCGGAGGAGCCGCCCTGACCCTTGGAGGAGCCGCCGTTGGAGTCGCCGCCGGGGCCCATGCCGCCGCTCGGCGGTTCGCCCATCTGGCCGCCCTGGCTGTTGCCGTCGGACGAGCCGCCGGGCATCTGGCCCATCTGGCTCGTGCCGTCGCCGCTGCGGCCGGAATCGGAGAACGCGTTGACGACCGCGCCGCCCGCCACACCGCCGAGCAGGCCGCACACCAGCGTCACGCCGGCGATGATCGCCACCGCCTTGCCGCCCAGCTTCGCGCCCTTCGGCTTGCCGCCGTCGGGCATGGCTGCGAAGCCGTTGGGAGCCGCGGGAGTGCCGGGGATGCCGGTACCGGGCGTTCCGGGCACTCCGGTACCGGAAGCGGCRCCGRYCGTGRCCGSCSSGCAGTCGAGCACGGTGAAGTTGAAGTTCGCGAACACGCGGTCGCCGAT
>NZ_JGZP01000019.1 GCF_000741785.1 Bifidobacterium stellenboschense
GGGCCGTCCGGCGCGGCGCCGTTCTCGCCGGCGGCCGCGTCGGAGGCGGGATGGCCGCCACGGTCCGCGTATTGCGCGTTGACGACGGTCGGGCCGTCGAGCCGCGTCTCGTCGGCGGTCTCGACCTTGACGACGTCGCCGTTCGTATCCAACGTGACGCGGGCGCACAGGGCCTTCGCCCAGTCGATGCGCTGCCAGCCGTCGGACGACTTCCATAGCGGATAGCCGGAGTCGAGCGCGGTCTTCGCGAGGATCGCGTTCCGCTGGTCGGCGTGCAGCTGCGGGTAGGCGAGACGCAGCACGTCGGCGGCGCCGCGCGGCGCGGTGAACGGACGGCCCTGCTCGGTCTTGTCCTGCGCGAATCCGTAGGTCATGCGCTTCACGTAGACGCGGACGGCGGACGCCTGATCCGTGACCGGCTCGTCGGCGACCGGGTCGAGGAACCCGTTCGTGTAGCCACCCTCGCCGGTGGCCTTGAGATCCGCGATGCACGCCTTGAGCGTCGCGCCATGACCGTCGGCCTTGCAGCGCGCCGTGAGATAGTCGCGCAGCTGGCGGGCGGCGGGCGCGACCGACGTGCCGAACTCGTTGTGCCAGTATTGGCCGTTCTGCGCGGAGCCGCCGATGCGTCCGCCCATGATGTCGAGCGGATAGTGGACGCCGAGCACGATGCGGTTGTTGCCGGCCTCCGAGGTGCGCGCCATGATCTGAGGCGCGAGTTCGGGGATCATGCCGGCGAGCGCCACGCCCCACGAGTAGGCCATCGTCGTGTGGCCGGACGGGTAGGAGCTGTTCTTCTGCAGGGTCGAATAGCCGGGGATGTGGTCGCCCCAGGACGGGGACTCCTTGATGTCGAGCGTGGCGGGGAGCCCGGCGAGATCGTTGACGCCGTTGTAGGTGCTCACCGAACGGTCGAGGTAGGGGCGCGGATGCATGGCGGCGCGTTTGGACAGGTAGGTGGAGGCGACGTTGAAGCGGAACAGGTCGACGACGCGGCCGAGCTTATGCTCGTTGATGCCTTCGCTCATGTACCGGCCAAGCACGGGGCCGAGCGCGTCGGGCATGGTCTCGCGCGGCAACAGGTCGGAGTCGACGAGCGCGCGTTTGCGCTGCGGGGTGAGGCCTTCGGCGTCCGCGCCTTCCGCGCCCTTGTGGTTGATGGCGACGGCGAGGTCCTCGTCGCGTTGCATCACGGTCTTGTCGAGCACCTTGCCGCCGTCCTGCGCGCTGGTGGGCGCCTTCCAATAGTCCTTCTCGTAGTCGGCGAGGAGCGCCACCCAGTCGGGGTTGGGCAGCTGGTCGGCGCGCGCATGCGGGAGGGTGCCGGGAATCGGGGCGACGGCGAGCACGGCCGCGGTGATGGCGGCGGTGATGGCGGCGGTGGCGACGGCGCGGGCGCGGAGGCGGAGGCGGGTGCGAGCGCGGGCGAGCGCGGATACGACGACGGCGGATAGGTTCGGGAACGGTGTCATGCTCCCTAACCTATCCGCCGTTTCGCTACGTAGCGCGGGCATCGGTCGAACGGTGGGTGAACTCTTCGTGCCGGATTGGCGGACGGCGAGTCCACGCGCGTCCGACGCGGGCGCGGCGTCCGTCAGATCTTCGGGCGATGGCCCATGTCGTCGTGGCCCTTCTTGCCGATGTCGCCGTGCGGCTTGAACACGGCGCGGTCGTGCTTCTCGCCGTGACCGTACTGGTCGTGGCGCTCGGCCGTCTCGCCGCCGTTCTCCTTGGCGGCCTTGGCGGCAAGACGCGCCGCCTTCGCGGCCTTCGCCTTGCGTTCCGCCTCCTCGTCGCGGATCAGACGGCCGGTCTCCGGGTCGATCTGCGATTCGGGCTGCGTCGCGTCGTAGCCCTGCTCGTAGCGGGTGCGGCGCCAGTTGCGGATCGACGCGTTCGTGCCGCGGTGGTGCACGTGGTACTGGCGGGGCGCGCCGCCGAGCGGCAGCTCCTCCACCTCCTTGGCGACGGCGATCTGGTTGATGTTCGACGGGTCACCGGCGGCGATCGGCGCGACCGGCTCGGGCTCGGCGGGCGCGGCCGTGCGCTGCTGCATGCGTTCCGGCAGCCATTCGGCGAGTCGGGACAGCAGCCAGCAGGCGATGAAGTAGATGACCGCGGCCATGACGAGCGTCTGCAGGATGTTGAAGTACATCGAGCCGAGTCGGCGCGACTCCTGCAGCAGGTCCGTGTACATGATGATCGAGCCGAGCGCCGTGTCCTTCAGGACGACGACGAGCTGGGTGACGGCGGCGGGCAGCATCGCGTAGACGGCCTGCGGCACCTCGATCTGGATGAGCGACTGCGTTTCGGTCAGGCCCAAAGCGAGGGACGCCTCGCGCTGGCCGTTCGGCAGGTTGCCGACGCCGGAGCGCACGAGCTCGGCGACGACCGAGCCGTTATAGAGCACGAGCGCGATGACGACCGCCCAGTACGAGGGGCTCGGGAATCCGGCGAACGCGAACCAACGCCAGAAGAAGATCATGAGCAGCAGCACCGGCACGGCGCGGCAGAACTCGACGATCACGGCGGACACGCCGCGCACGAGCGGGTTCGGCAGAAGTCGTCCCACGCCGAACACGAGACCGAACACGACGGCGCCGACCACGGCGAGCACGGTCGCCTTGACGGTCATCCACAGGCCCGGCAGGTAGAAGTCGGTCCACGCCTCCTTCTCAAGGGCGGGCTTCCACAGCTCCCAGCTCAGCTGGTTCTCGCCGTCCGGCGGATTGTGCAGACGCATGAGCATGAGCACGACGAGCACGGCGAACACGAGGCCGGCGACCCAGTTGATGATGCGGATGGTGCGACGGCCCTTCGGACCGGGCGCGTCGAACAGGACGGAATTGGAAGTATCGGCCATGACTCGGTCACCTCCTCACGGCGAGCTTGTTGGACAGGTACGTGGTGAGCATGCCGATCGGGATGATCAGAATCACGTAGCCGAACGCGAAGATCAGGAAGATCTGGACGATGACGTCCGGACGGAACTCGATCATCTGGCTCATCAGTGACGACGTCTCGGTGGAGACGGACGCGGCGGCGGCGACGGTCGAGTTCTTGAGCAGCGCGATCAACGTGTTGCCGAGCGGGGCGACCGAACCGCGGAACGCCTGCGGCAGGATGATCTCGGTGGCGGACTGCATGAAGCCGAGGCCCAGCGCGCGGGCCGCCTCGGCCTGGCCGAGCGGCACCGTGTTGATGCCGGAGCGCAGCGACTCGCACACGAACGCGGCCGTGTACAGACTCAGGCCCATGACCGCCAGCCAGAAGAAGTTCGTGGCGAACGTGTCGGAGAACGTGAGCTTCAGCTGCGCGTATGCGCCGAGCACCATGAACACCATGATGATGGTGAGCGGCAGGTTCTTGAACAGCTCCACGTAGGCGCCGGCCACGGCCCTGAGGGACGAGATCGGCGAGATGCGCATGACCACGAGGATCACGCCGAGAATCATCGAGAACAGGGCGCTCCACAGGGTCAGCTCGATGTTGACGAGGAACGCGCCGGGCACATCGTATTGGCTGAACAGTTCGAGGAATCCGTTCATCACTTGTCCCCCTCACCCTCGTCGGGCGTCGGCGGATTGTATTCCGCGTTCGGCGAGTACGCCGTACCCCTCGTGTTGTCGCTGATCGCACGCTGCCAGGAGCCGTCCTGAATCATGTCGACGATCGCGTTGTTGATCTGCGCGGCGAACTGCGTGTCGCCCTTCTTGATGCCCACGCCGTAGTACTCCTGCGTGAACGGCTTGCCGACGACGCGCAGCTTGCCGCGGGAGGCGGAGGCGAGGCCGGCGAGGATGATGTCGTCGGTGGTGACCGCGTCGACGATGCCGGAGAACAGGGCGGTCGCGCATTCCGCGTAGCCCGGCTGCTCCATGAGCTGCACTTCGGAGGCGAACTTCTCCTTGACGGTGGCGGCCGAGGTCGAACCGGTCACGGAGCACAGGCGCTTGCCGTTGAGGTCCTCGGGGCCGTTGATGGACGTGTCGTCCTTGCGCACGAGCAGATCCTGGCCGGCCACGAAGTAGGGTCCGGCGAAGGAGACGGCCTTCTTGCGCTCGTCGGTGATCGAGTAGGTGGCGAGAATCATGTCCACGTCGCCGTTCTGGATCATGGCCTCACGCTGCTTGGACGGGGCCTCCTTCCAGATGATCTCGTCCTCGGAGTACCCGAGTTTCTTGGCGATGTACTTGGCCACGTCCACGTCGAAGCCGACGTAGGTGCCGGACTTCTTGAAGCCGAGGCCCGGCTGGTCGAATTTGATGCCGATGCGGATCTTGCCGGCCTCGTCGGAGCCGCAGGCGGCCAGCGACATCGTGCAGGCGAGCGCGGCCACGGCGGCGACCACGCGGCACGCCATCCGCTTCACTGATGGTTTGAACGTCATTGCTTGTCTCTTCCCGTCGGTCAGTGGGTGAGGATCTTCGACAGGAAGTCCTTGGCGCGTTCGGTCTTCGGATGCTCGAAGAACTCGTCAGGCGTGTTCTGTTCGAGGATCTGGCCGTCGGCCATGAACACGATGCGGTCCGCGGCCTTGCGCGCGAAGCCCATCTCGTGCGTGACGCACAGCATGGTCATGCCTTCGTGGGCGAGCTCGACCATGACGTCGAGTACCTCGTTGACCATTTCCGGGTCGAGCGCGGAGGTCGGCTCGTCGAAGAGCATGACCTTCGGGCGCATGGCGAGCGCGCGGGCGATGGCGACGCGCTGCTGCTGGCCGCCGGAGAGCTGGGACGGCATCTTGTTGGCCTGCGAGTCGACGCCGACGCGGGCGAGCAGGTCCATAGCGAGGCGCTCGGCCTCCTTCTTGTCCATGTGGCGCACCTTGATGGGCGCGAGCGTCACATTCTCGAGGATGGTTTTGTTGGCGAACAGGTTGAACGACTGGAACACCATGCCGACTTCGGCCCTGAGGTTGGCGAGCTCCTTGCCTTCCTGGGGCAGGGCCTTGCCGTCGATGCGGATGTCGCCGGAGTCGATGGTTTCCAGACGGTTGATGGTGCGGCACATCGTGGACTTGCCGGAGCCGGACGGACCGACGATGACGAGCACCTCGCCCTTGTTGACGGTGAGGTTGATGTCCTTGAGGACGTGCAGGTCGCCGAAGTGCTTTTCGACGTGGGTCAGCTCGACGAGCGGGTGGCCGGTGGTCTCGTTACCCGGCACGAGGGGCGCGACAGGGCGCGTTTCTTCCAGTTTCTCTGACATGGGAGGTCAGTATAACGGCACTGTGTTACCGGCAGACTACCAGCCGGACACCGACGGTTCACCATGTGAGACAGGCGGACACAGGCGTCGAACCGGCTCGCATCCGTGAGCGCTCACACCGCAAATCGCCCCGGCGCCCTCCCTACAGGTCCTCCGCCGGAGCCCCGGGCCGTCCTCCCCCACGACCCCGTCTTCTCCCATGGTGCGGCAACACATTCTCTCCACAACCCCGGAATCAAGCCGTTTTGCGGCACCGCACCATGGGGGTTTCACCGCACCATGGGTGACTTACCGCACCATGGGCGCGCATGTCACTGCACGGGGCGCGGCTTGCCGAGGCCGGCGACGAACCTCACGCCGGGGATGTCGGCGAAGATCGAGCCGTCCACGACGAGCTTCGACGGGCGGATGCCGGAGCCAGGTACAGCTTGGGGATCGACAGGATGTGCTGGTCGACGAGCAGCGGCCAACCCTCCGGCAGACCGATCGGCGACATGCCGCCCGACTCCATGCCGGTCGCCTCGACGGCGGCCGCGATCGGCGCGAAACTCACCTTGGAGACCTCCAACGTATGCTTGACGACACCGTTCAGGTCGGCGCGCGTGTCCGCCGTGACGAACGCGGCGGCGAACTCGGGCGGCGCCTTGCGGGTCTTGTGCGTGTGCACGACGACCACGTTGCCGGTGATCGCGAACGGCACGCCGTACTTCGGGCACCACAGGTCGGTGTCCGACTCCTCGTCCGTGTTGATGGTCACGCCCAGGATCTTGGATTCCGGCACCCCGGCCGCGACCAGCGCATTCAGCTTGTCGAACACCGGCTTCGCCAGCAGGTCCCCGTCATGCCAGTCCAGTATCTCCAACGTCATACGTCCCCCTCGTTTCACTTGTCCGCGCCGCCGACCGGCCGACGGGCGTGTCCGCCGACCGGCCGACGGCTTCATTACCCGCCCACCATAACGGCATACCCCCTTCCCCACGCCGCCCCGCCTATACCCGTTCCCTATAACCCGTTCTTCCCATGGTGCGGCAACACACTTCCTCCACAACCCCGGAATCAAGCCGTTTCGCGCCACCGCACCATGGGGGTTTTACCGCACCATGGGAATACAGCCGGCAAGGAAGCGCTCGTCATGGGAGACGACGACCAGCGCGCCCGGGTAATCGGCCAACAGTCCGGCCAACGCCGTACCCGACGACAGATCCAGATGGTTCGTCGGCTCGTCCATGACGATCAATTGCGGACCGTCAGGCAACGCCAGGCACAGCAGCAGTTTGCGCAGTTCGCCTGGCGACGGGGATTCGCCGGCCAGCAGCCGGTCCGGATCGACGTTGAGCCGCGCGTAGGCGCCCAGCACGCGGGCGCGGTCGCCGGCGGAAAGCCCATGCAAACGGGCCAAAGCCTCGGCGCGGTCATCGTCGTCAAGCTCCTGCGCGACGACCAGTTTCGGCACGTCGGCGGCGTGCGCGAGCATCGCGCCCAGCAGCGTCGACTTGCCGGTGCCGTTCGCCCCCGTCACCGCGACATGGTCGCGCGGGCCGATCGAGATCGTCGGAATCATAAGTCCCATGGCCGGGACGCCGTCGGCGGCCGGCGACAGGCGGATGCGCCCGCCGGAGACGACGGCACGGGACAGCAAGGACAAGCCGCGTCCGGCGGCGCGTTCCGCCATGCCGTCGTCGTGCACGATCGCCGTCCCGACGTCGATAACGTCCCGTCCGTCGAACCGGATCACGCCCGAATCCAGTCGTATCAACTCGCGTCGGCGGCTCGGTGCGACGTCCATCCAGATGTCGCCGTCGTATCGTTTCGCCGCGACTGTGAGATCCGCCCCGCGCCTACGCGCCGCCGTCGCCCGGGCGTCGAGCCGCGCGTAGCGCGGGTGACGCCGCGGTCGAGACCGGTCATCTTCGCCAATTGGCGTCTGTCCCGCGCGTCATGGTCGCGACGGTCGATCTGACGGCCGCTCCGTTTCGCCGCCTCGACCTGCCGCACCTTGTCGGCGCTTCGCGCGCGGGACGCCGTCAATCGTGCCGTCTCGCGCCGCGCCGCGGCGAGTGCCGCCGCGTCGGCGCCGTCGCGCGCCGCGATCGCCGCCGAGACCTGCGTCCATCCGCCCGGAAGCGTGTCGACGACGGTCACGTTGCGCGTGCCGACATGACGTCGCGAGAAAACGACGCACCTGTCGCACACCGCGTCGATGAGCGCCGCGTCGTGTGAGACGACGACGCCGATGCCGCGGTATGCGCGCATCGCGTCGACGATGCACGCCCGCGCGGCGGCGTCGACATGGTTCGTCGGCTCGTCGAGTATCAGCACGTCGGGGCGTGCGGCGAGCGCGCAGGCGAGCTGCATGCGCTTGCGTTCGCCGCCGGACAGCGTGTCGTAACGGTACGGCCAGTCGTCGTCCACGCCGAGCGCGTCGCGTACGGCGATCGCTTCCGGTGACCAATCGGCGGCGAACGCGTCGAGATGTTCCGGCGGGACGTCGACGCGTTGCGGGCAATGCCCGATGACGAGACGTTTCGGATCGGGCGCGACGGCGCCTTATCGGGTATAAGGACGCCGCGCGCGATGGCCATGAGCGTGGATTTGCCGATGCCGTTGTCGCCGACGACGGCGGTCCAGCCGCGTGGGAACGACACGTCGACGTTGTCGAACAACGGCTCCGGGGCGTCCGGGTAGGTGAAGGTGATATCGGTGAGTGTGAGGATGGAAGGTTGCATGGGTCGCGCCTTTCGTGTCGGGCGTACCGCTTGGAATGCGATGTCGATGACGGCGTGGAACCGGATACGGCCAACGGGCCCGGCGCATATGTCGCCTGCGATCGGCCACGCCCGGACGGGCGGAAGCCGGAGCCCATTGACGGATGACGCACGGCAGCACGCTTCGACGCGTGGTTCCGCTGGAGTACCGTCATCCTTCACAGGCGCAACTTGGGTGGGGCCCTTTCATTCGGCTCCTCTGGCATATCGAAGAACCCGTATTCACAATGACGTTCGTACATTAGAACGAAACGACGACTTCGTCGATTGTGGACAATCCGACGGGACACGCCGCATCGGCATCCGAAATCGGCCGGGTTATCCACATCGCCCGGAATCATGTCCCTCCCCGATCCGACTTCGGTTATCATGCCCGGATGAACACATACGGTTATGACGAAGCGCCCGTGAACGGCGAGGTCCACGATTACGTGAGGCGCCGTCTGAACGAACAGGCGGCGGCAAAGGCGCAGGCATGCCTGGAACTGCTGCCACGGGTGAGGACGGAACGCGGGACCTGCTTCGCCTTGGACACGGCGTTGACGTTGTACGCCGTCGAAACGCCCCGGTGCGGCGGATTGCCGCAGTGCGATTTCCGCGTCGTGGTGCGTGATCGCGTGACGCGCTCGTCCCTCGACGGAGTCGATTTCCGCACTTGGAATCAGCCGTTCGCCACGTATACGTTCCCCAACGGATTGATATGCGTGCATCCCATCGACACATGGATCCAGTACGCCCGATACCTGGACCTCGTCGAAATGGTGGTGCTCGGCGAAGCGATCGCACGGCGATTCGGGTACGCGTTCGACGATCTCTCCAACCGCCTCAAGGCGTTCCGGCGCATCGTCGGCCGGGCGCGATGCGAGGCGGCACGACCTTTTATGCAGCCATCCGATTCGGTGCAGGAGACCCGTTCTCGTATCGCGCTGCTACGGTATGGCCTGCCGATGCCGGTCATGCACCATGTCGTCACGGCTCCCGGCGGAACGACGCGGTACGTCGTCGACATGGCGTACCCGGAGCGCCGTGTCGCCATCGAATACGACGGCGACCATCACCGCCGGTTCCGAAGCCAATACGTCCGGGACCAGCGCAAACGCCGTGAATTGCGGGCAATGGGATGGACGGTCATCGAGGTGTTCGCCGACGACATACGGAACGCCGACGGACAACGCGACTTCGCACGGACCGTGGCGAACGCGGCCGGCATGCCGTTCACGGCGGCGCCGAGCCACGCGCACCGCACGCTCGCCGACCCGTCCCTCCGTCCCAACGCGCGCCGCGGCGAATACCGTCGACGCGCCTTGGCGCGCGAGGCGGCCATGCACCGCCCCATGGTGCGGTGACTCTCCCATGGTGCGGCAACACACTTCCTCCATAACCCCGGAATCAAGCCGTTTTGTGACACCACACCATGGGGATTTTACCGCACCATGGGAGGGAGGGGAATAAAAAAAGGGCGAGCCCCGATAGGGGCTCGCCCTTGGGTGGGGACGATCAGTCCTCGTCTTCTTCCGGGTCGTAGTCGACGCCGGTCTCGGCGCGCTGCTCGGCCGAGATCGGGGCCGGGGCGCCGGTCAGCGGGTCGCGGCCGCCGCCGGCCTTCGGGAAGGCGATGACGTCGCGGATGGTGTCGGCGCCGGCGAGGATCGACACGGTGCGGTCCCAGCCGAGGGCGATGCCCGCGTGCGGCGGGGCGCCGTACTTGAACGCCTCGAGCAGGAAGCCGAACTTCTCGGCCGCCTCCTCGGAGCTGATGCCGAGGACGTTGAGCACGCGGTCCTGGATGTCGTCGCGGTGGATACGCACCGAGCCGCCGCCCATCTCCTCGCCGTTGCAGACGATGTCGTAGGAGTCGGACATGGCGTGCTCCGGATCCTGGTCGAACTTGTCGATCCAGTCCTTGGACGGCATCGTGAACGGGTGGTGCATGGAGGTCCACTTGGAGTGGCCGACCGCCACGTCGTCGTCGTCCGGATCGTCGGTCGGCTTGAACAGCGGGAAGTCGACGACCCACGTGAACGCGAACTTCTTCGGGTCCAGCAGGCCCGCGCGGGAGGCGAGCTCGACGCGCACGGCGCCCAGCAGCAGCTGGGAGGACTCGCGGGAGCCGGCGGCGAAGAACACGGCGTCGCCCGGCTCGGCGCTCACGGCCTCCATCAGGCCGTTGCGCTCCGCTTCGGACAGGTTCTTGGCGACGGGTCCCTTGAGCTCGCCGTCCTCGGTGAAGGACACGTAGGCGAGGCCCTTGGCACCGCGCTGCTTGGCCCATTCCTGCCATGCGTCGAACTGGCGGCGCGGCGTGGAGGCGCCGCCCTTGAACAGGACCGCGCCCACGTACGGGGCCTGGAACACGCGGAACGGCGTGTCCTTGAAGTACTCGGTGAGCTCGATGAGCGGGTTGCCGAAGCGCAGGTCCGGCTTGTCGGAGCCGTACTTGTCCATGGCTTCCTGCCAGGTGATGCGCGGCAGCGGCAGCTGCACCTCGTAGCCGGCGGTCTTCCAGATGGCGGCGATGACCTTCTCGGCCATGGCCATGACGTCCTCCTGGTCGACGTACGCCATCTCCATGTCGAGCTGGGTGAACTCGGGCTGGCGGTCGGCGCGGAAGTCCTCGTCGCGGTAGCAGCGGGCCAGCTGGTAGTAGCGCTCGACGCCGGAGACCATGAGCAGCTGCTTGAGCAGCTGCGGGGACTGCGGCAGCGCGTACCAGGAGCCGGGCACGAGGCGGGCCGGCACGACGAAGTCGCGGGCGCCCTCCGGGGTGGACTTGATGAACGTCGGGGTCTCGACCTCGGTGAAGTCCATGTCCTCCAGGGCGTGGCGAGCGGCCTTGGCCATGTCGGAGCGCAGCTTGAGGTTGTGCTGCATGGACGGGCGACGCAGGTCGAGGTAACGGTACTTGAGACGCACGTCCTCGCCGGGCAGCTTGTTCTCGGACTCGTTCTCGAGCGCGGTGGACACCTGGAACGGCAGGGCGTCGGACTTGGCGAGCACCTCGATGGTCTCGGCGACGACCTCGATCTTGCCGGTGGCGAGATGTTCGTTCTCGTTGCCCTCCGGGCGCAGGCGGACCTCGCCGACGACCTGGATGACGAATTCGCTGCGCAGCGGGCGGGCCATGTCCTCGTCGTAGATGACGACCTGCACGAGGCCGGTGGCGTCGCGCAGATCGATGAAGGCGACGCCGCCGTGGTCGCGGCGACGGTCGACCCAACCGGCGAGAGTGACCTTCTGACCGACCAGGGCCTCGGTGACCTCGGTCGCATGATGTGTTCTGTAAGCCGTCTGGCTCATGCTTCCTCTTTCAGTTCTTGACGTCAGTTCCTGACGTGTCCCGACACGCCGTCCGACACGACGCGGGGACGGCGGTTCTCAGTCGATGACTACGGTTTGCCGGGCACTAAGACTATCCGGCTCCCATGACGTGGCGTCGGCCCGGTTCTGGTCGCCGGAGACGATGTTCTTCACCTCGTCGCCCGCGCCCTCCTGGCCGGGGAACCACACGTACGGGATGCCGAGCTTGTCGGCGTACTTGATCTGCTTGCCGAGCTTGGCGGCGGTGGGCGCCACGTCGGCGGCGATGCCGCGCGAGCGCAGCGTGTTCGCGATCGCGTTCGACGCGGCGCGGTCCGACTCGTTCCACACGGCGACGAGCACGCTGGCCGGCGAGACGCGGCTCGCGTGCGCTCCGGCGGTGTGCAGCATGTAGCTGACCAGACGGCTCAGACCGATGGACAGGCCCACGCCCGGGTACTTGCGGTTGCCCTGCGAGGCGAGGTTGTCGTAGCGGCCGCCCGAGCAGATCGAGCCGAGGGACGCGGCGCCGTCGAGGAACGTCTCGTAGACGGAGCCGGTGTAGTAGTCGAGTCCGCGCGCGATCTTGAGGTCGGCGATCACGGAGCCGGGGCGGATGGCGGCCGCCTGGTCGACGATCATCGCGAGCGTGTCGAGGCCCTGCTTCGCGAGGGCGTACGCCTCGGAGTCGGCCGCGATGCCGTGGGCCGCGCACAGCGCGTCGAACTTCGACGCGAGCTCGGCGCCGTCGGCGGCGGTCAGCTCGGCGAGTTCGAGGCAGGCGCGCGCCTGCACCTCGGACGCGCCGCACTCCTCGACGAGGAGCTTCGCGACCTCGTCGGCGCCGATCTTGTCGAGCTTGTCGATCTCGCGCAGCACGCCCTCGATGTCGGTGAGTCCCAGCCCGCGGTAGAAGCCCTCGGACAGCTTGCGGTTGTTCGCGTGCACGGTCGCCTTCGGCAGGCCGAACGCGCGCAGGCGTTCGAGCGCCGAGACCATGACGAGCGGCAGCTCCACCTCGTAGTGGTCGGGCAGGTCGCCCTGGCCGATCACGTCGATGTCGGCCTGGACGAACTCGCGGTAGCGGCCCTCCTGCGGGCGTTCGCCACGCCAGACCTTCTGGATCTGCCACCGCTTGAACGGGAAGGCGAGCTGGCCGGAATGTTCGACCACGTACCGGCTTAGCGGCACGGTGAGGTCGAAGTGCAGGCCGAGCCGCTCCTCGATCGGGGTGTCGGACTCGCGCCCGACCTCCTGCAGACGGGACAGCAGGTAGATCTCCTTGCTGGTCTCGCCTTTCTTCAGCAGGGACGCCCCGGTCTCCACGGCACGGGTCTCGATGCCGAGGAAGCCGTTGAGCTCGAAAACCTCACGGAGCGTGTCGATGACACGCTGCTCCACAACGCGTTCAGAGGGGAGCCACTCTGGAAATCCTGAAATTGATGCGCCTTTAGCCACGGAATCAATATAATAGGTGAGGGTTGCGTCAAACAACGTCATATTCCCATGGGATTCCGAGCGGATCCCCGGGGAGGCGATGCCCGACGCACGCCGCACATACTTCCAAGCTGTAAGGAGCTGGCCATGGCCGACGAGAACAACGTCACCGAAACCGAGAACACCACCGAGCCCACCGAGCAGGCGACGACGCCCGCGGTGGAACAGACCGCGCCCGCGGCAGCTCCGAAACCCTCGGCGGTGCCGAAGCCGCACGCGCCGTCCCCGGCCGCGTTCGCCCACAAGCCCGCCGCCGCACGCCCCGCCGCGCCGGCCGCCAAGCACGGCCACGACGAGGCCGCGGTCCGCGAGGCCGAGGCGTTCGGCCGCGTCGCCGACGACGGCACCGTGTACGTCAAGGAGGGCGAGACCGAGCGTGAGGTCGGCCAGTTCCCGGACGTGTCCAAGGAGGAGGCGCTGGCCCTGTACGCCCGCCGCTTCCTGGATCTCAAGGCGAAGCTGGACGCACTGGCGGGCCGCCTGAAGTCCCGCAACGTCAAGCCGCGCGAGATCGACGAGTCCCTGAAGATGCTCGCCGAGGAGACCGCCGCCCCGGCCGTCGTCGGCGACATCGCCGCGCTGAAGGCCCAGTACGAGGAGCTGAAGGCTGCCGGCGAGGCGAAGAAGGCGCAGATCGCCGAGGCGCGCAAGGCCGCGATGGCGAAGGCCATCGAAGGCCGCACCGCCATCGTCGTGAAGGCCGAGGAGCTGGCCGCGTCGCTCGGCGACAACACGAACTGGCGTTCCACGGCGGACAAGTTCCGCGCCCTGTTCGACGAGTGGCAGGAGCACCAGCGCAACAACGTGCGCATCGACAAGAAGGACGCCGACGAGCTGTGGAAGCGCTTCTCCGCCGCCCGCACCACGTTCAACCAGGCGCGTCGCAAGTGGGCGCAGGCCCGCGACGTGGAGCGTAAGGAGGCCCGCGATACCAAGGAGGCGATCATCGCCGAGGCGAACGAGCTCAAGGACTCCACCGCGTGGGGCGAGACCTCTCGCAAGTTCAACGAGCTGATGGACCGCTGGAAGAAGGCTGGCCGCGCCGGCCGCAACGAGGACGACGCCCTGTGGGCGCAGTTCCGCGAGGCCGCCGACACGTTCTTCAACGCCCGTCAGGCCGACCGTGACCAGATCTCCTCCTCCGAGAAAGAGAACCTGGCCGCCAAGGAGGCGCTGCTCGTCAAGGCCGAGGCGCTCGTGCCGGTCGCCGACGAGAAGGCCGCCAAGCACGCCCGCCAAGAGCTCGCGAAGATCCAGGAGGAGTGGGACCAGATCGGCTACGTGCCGCGTGACGACATGCGCCGCATCGAGGGCCGTCTCGACGCGGTCGACAAGCAGATCAAGGCCGTCGAGGACGCCGCCTGGAAGCAGTCCGATCCGGAGGCCGACGCCCGTAAGTCCAGCTTCGAGGAGCAGCTCAACGTGCAGCTCGCCGAGCTCGACGCGAAGATCGCCGCCGAGTCCGACCCGAAGAAGAAGGCGAAGCTCGAGGCCGAGAAGGCCACGAAGGAGCAGTGGCTCAACGCGGTGAAGTGACGCCGCGCGCCGCGTAGGCGCGATCCACGCCACGCGTAAAGAAGGAAGCCCGTCGTGATTTCGTTCACGACGGGCTTCCTTTCGTATGTACGGACCTCCCCCAGTCGGCTTCGCCGACAGCCCCCTCCAGAGGGGGGCAAGATTACGCACAGTCGGCTTCGCCGACAGCCCGTCGCAATTACGGACAGCCTTCGGCTGAAAATATATTGCTCACTGTCGTTCGCCTTCGGCCTACAAACGCCTCTGGCGTTTGCTTGACGGCTCAGCCTCCAGAGGGGGCCGGGTTACGGAACAGTCGGCTTCGCTCCCTATACGAGGACGGTGCCGGTGACGGGCAGGGGGATGCTCACATCCGGGTGACGTCCGAGATAGTCGACGAGCGCGGCGCCATACCCCATGTCGAGCTCCTGGTAGTCGGTGCCGGAGCGGAACGCGGTGTACCGGTCGCCGCCCTGGAGGAGGAACGAGTTGGACGCGGCGATGACGAGGTCGTCGTCGCCGATCTCGCGTCCGTCGATCGTGAGGTCCACGATCGACGCGCCGCCCGCGTCGTCCTTCCCCTCCCCCGGCACGTCGGGCGCACGCCCGCCCGTCACATACCGGTACCGCACGTTGCCGGACACGCCGAGACGCGAGACGACGGTGTGGCCGTCGTGCTCGCGCCACTGCTGGGCGAGCACGGCCTTGAGCTCGCGTCCGGTGAGCGTGGTCTTCGCGACCTTGAACTGCAACGCCATCATGCTGTCGACCTCGCGCAGGGTGATCTTCCCGTCGCCGTTCTGGTCGAGGTTCGCGGTCCTCAGGCTGCCGTCGTTGGAGAATCCGACGACGGGGATACGGTCGCCGGCGTACACGCCGCGGCGCACCGCCTCGCGTTCGGCGTCGGCGACGAGCACGCCGAGCGCGCTTTCCGTGCCGTCGGACGGCACTTTGCCGAAGTAGGCGCCATGCGCGACGGTGCCGACGACACGCCCGCCGACACGCTGTGAGTCCGCCGCGGCCCGCGTGTAGATGGCGCCGGCGCGGCGCACGCGCGCGTCGGTCTCGCCGGCCGACCGCCACGCCGCCTGCTTCGCGCGCGCGATGCCGTCGTTGCCGTCCGCGCCGGCGAGCGAGACGACGCCGGCGACGGAGGTCGGCGTCACGCCGTTGCCGAGATCCACGTCGCGCACGTCGACGTGTGCGGACCGTCCGGACCCGTTGATGACGAGATCCTGCACGGCCATGTCGCGTCCGAAACTGCCCGCTTCGATGATGGGCGCGCCGGAGGCGGTCGTCATGCGTTTGAGCGCGTGGCTGTGGCCGGCGTAGACGAGGTCGACGTTGCGGTCGAGCGCCGCCGCGCCGGTTCCGGCGGCGGCGGACGCGTCGGCGTGGATGAGCGCGACGACGGCGTCGGCTTCGCCGTTCGCCTCGTCGCCGTCGCTGAGCTGGTCGGCGACGCGGTTGATGGCCTGCACGGCGGTCTCGTCGAGGTCGGCGTCGCGGGTGATCTTCGGCGTGGCGACGGCACCGAGCGCGTCGGTGAGCGCGCCGACGAACGCGATGCGTTTGCCGTTGACCGTGCGGATCGTGTAGTCCTTGACGTGGTTCAGCAGCCCATTGGACGATTTGTTCGCGGCGGACACGTTGGCGCTCAGCCAGTCGATGCCGTTGGCGGGGTCCGCGATGCGGTCGTTGAAATCCTTGACGCCGCGGTCGAATTCGTGATTGCCGACGGCGGAGACGGTCAACCCCCACGCCTTGACCATGTCGAGCGTGGGCTTGTCCTTCTCGAACGCGGATTCGTAGGGGCTGCCGCCGACGAGGTCGCCGGCGGAGACGGGCACCATGTTGCCCGGGTTGTGCGCGTCGGCGAGCGCGAATCCGGCGGCGTTCGTCTCGCCGCGTTCGATGTGCCCGTGGAAGTCGGTGATGTCGGCGATGGTGACGGTGCGTTCCCCGGTGGCCGCGTCCGCGCCGGAGAATGGGACGGTCCCCGGGTTCGACGCGGACGCGTGCGGGACGGCGAACGCCCCGACGAGAAGGAACGTGATACCTGCGATGGCGACTCCCGGTCGCCTGCCGGCCTTCGTGCGCCGGCCTGACTGCATCCTGCTCACGATTGCACGGTATGGCGCGAGGTTGAACGGCGGTCCCTCACGCGCCGTCGTCCAGGTGAATTCTCAGTGGCTTCTTAGTGGGAACGGCCCGGCATGTCCGATGCGCAGGACGACCCGTTCCGACACGCGTCCGATATGTGGCGATGTGCCCATCCGCACAGTGGTGCTGTTACACTTTCCCTACCGTGAACGCACCAGACGCAACGGCATCCCCGGCGACCGAGCCGCAGGAGCAATCGAAAAAGACCCATATCCGCACCGTCGCCGACCTGTTCGTCGAATGTCTCGTCAACGAGGGCGTCGAGACCATGTACGGCATTCCGGGCGAGGAGAACATCCCGCTTATGGAAGCCATCGAACGTGACGGACGTATCCGCTTCGTCCTGACCCGCCACGAGCAGGGCGCCGGGTTCATGGCAGCCACGCAGGGGCATCTGACCGGTAAGCCGGGCGTGTGCCTGGCGACGCTCGGCCCGGGCGCGCTGAATCTCACGCTGCCGGTCGCGCAGGCGAACGCGAGCACGACGCCGCTGGTCGCGATCTGCGCGCAGGGCAACGTGACCCGCCTGTACAAGGAGTCGCATCAGATCGTCGATCTGGTGAGCGTGTTCCGTCCGCTCACCCAGTGGACGTCGATGGTGATGGAGCCCGCCTCCGTACCGGAGATGGTGCGCAAGGCGTTCTCGATCGCCCAGCGCAACCGCCCGGGCGCCACCTGTCTGATTCTGCCGGAGGACGTGGCCGAGATGCCGGCACCCGAGGACGCGCATCCGCTGCCGTTGCCGAACCCGATGAGCTTCGCCCCCACGCCGGACACGATCGAACGCGCGGTGAGCATCATCCGCGGCGCGAAGCACCCGATCATCCTCGCCGGCAACGGCGTGGCGCGCGGGCACGCGGAGAACCGTCTGCTCGCCCTCGCCGAGCAGCTCAACGTGCCGGTGGCGACCACGTTCGAGGGCAAGGGCGTGATCTCCGACCGCATTCCGCTGGCGCTCGGCGTGGTCGGGTTCATGCGCCACGACTACGAGAACTTCGCGTTCGACGAGGCGGACCTCATCATCGCGGTCGGTTTCTCGATCCAGCAGTTCGATCCGAAGAAGATCAATCCGAACGACGACAAGACGATCATCCACATCAACACGTTCATCGAGGACACGGACGCGCATTACTCGACGGCGCTGAACATCATGGGCAGCATCGACGCGACCCTGTCCGCGCTGGTCGACGCGCTGAAGCGCCATCATGTGACGTTCGGCGTGTCCCACCCGAAGATCCACGAGCTGCTGACGGACGAGTACGAGTCGTATGCCCAGGACGACTCGTTCCCGCTCAAGCCGCAGCGCATCGTCGCGGATACGCGTCGCGCGATGGAGACGGACACGGACATCGCGCTCGTCGACACGGGCGCGTTGAAGATGTGGATGGCGCGCCTCTACCCCACGTACTATTCGAACACGTGCGTGATCGACAATTCGCTGTCGACGATGGCGTGGACGCTGCCCGGCGCAGTGGCCGCCTCGCTGGAGAACCCGGGTCGTCCGGTGCTCGCGGTGATGGGCGACGGCTCGTTCATGATGAACGTGCAGGAGATCGAGACGGCGGTGCGCGTGGGCGCGCGCATCGTGATCCTCGTATGGGTGGACGAGGCGTACGGCCTCATCAAGTGGAAGATGGATCTGCACGACGGCAGCCACGAGTACGTGGACTTCAACAATCCGGACGTGGTGGCGCTCGGCATGAGCTTCGGCGCGAAAGGCCATCTCATCGAATCGGCGGACGAACTCTACCCGACACTGCGCTCCGCCCTGCGCTCCGGTTCGGGCATCGACATCATCGCCTGCCCGGTCGATTATTCGGAGAACATGAAGCTCATCGACAAGCTCGGTGAGGTCGACTTCAGCGCCTGATCGCCCGCTGGCAGACGGCGCATACGAAAAGGGCTGGGTTCCAGGTTGGAACCCAGCCCTTCGTTCGTCTATGGACGGAACGTCACTCCGCGTCACCGGAAGCGTCGCCCGCGGACGGGGCCGCGTCGGCGCCGACCAGCTCGGGCTTGCCGCCCTCGCCGTCGTCCTTCGGCTCCTCGAAGTCCTCGCCCTTGAACGTGAACTCGCCGAGGATGCCTTCACCCTCCGCGTCGACGACCACGCGCTGGCCGTCCGTGAGCTCGCCCATGAGGATCTTCTCGGAGATCGCGTCCTCGATGTCGCGCTGGATCACGCGGCGCAGCGGACGGGCGCCGAGCAGCGGGTCGAAGCCCTTCTGCGCGAGCAGATCCTTCGCGGCGTCCGTGAGTTCGAGCGACATGTGGCGGTCGAACAGACGGTCGTTGAGCTGCTTGACGTCGAGGTCGACGATCTGGCGCACCTGCGGCTCGGTGAGCTGCTTGAACACGATGATGTCGTCCAGACGGTTGAGGAACTCGGGGCGGAACTGCTGCTTGAGTTCGGCGCTCACCTGCTCCTTCATGCGCTGGTAGCTGGACTCGGTGTTGGAGCCCAGGTTGAAGCCCGTGTTGGCGGCCTTCGCGATATCACGCGTGCCAAGGTTGGTGGTCAGGATGATGATCGTGTTCTTGAAGTCGACCTTGCGGCCCTGGCCGTCGGTCAGATGGCCGTCGTCGAGCACCTGCAGCAGCGTGTTGAAGATGTCCGGATGGGCCTTCTCGATCTCGTCGAACAGCACGACGGAGAACGGCTTACGGCGCACCTTCTCGGTGAGCTCGCCGCCCTCCTCGTAGCCGACGTATCCCGGGGGCGCGCCGAACAGGCGCGAGGCGGCGTACTTCTCGGAGAACTCGGACATGTCGACGCGGATGAGCGCGTCCTCGTCGTCGAACAGGAATTCGGCGAGCGTCTTGGCGAGCTCGGTCTTGCCGACGCCGGTGGGGCCGGCGAAGATGAACGAGCCGGACGGACGCTTCGGATCCTTGAGGCCGACGCGCGTGCGGCGGATGGAACGGGACAGCGCGGAGACCGCCTCGTCCTGGCCGATGATGCGCTTGTGCAGCTCCTTCTCCATGTTGAGGAGCTTCTTCGATTCGGCCTGCGTGAGCTTGACCACGGGGATGCCGGTGGTGGAGGAGATGACCTCGGCGATCACGTCCTCGTCCACGACCATCTTCACGTCGGACTCGCCCTCGTGCCAGGCCTTCTGCTTCTCCTTAAGCTCGGTCTGCATCTTCTCGAGGTCGTCGCGCAGGGAGGCTGCCTTCTCGAAGTCCTGGTCCTTGACGGCCTGCTCCTTCTCGGCGGAGAGCTTCGTGACCTTCTGGTCGAGCTCCTTGAGCTCCGGCGGCGTGGTGAGGCGCTTGATGCGCAGGCGCGCGCCGGCCTCGTCGATCAGGTCGATGGCCTTGTCCGGCAGGTTGCGGTCCTGGATGTAGCGGGCCGACAGCTCGGCCGCGGACTGGAGCGCGCCGTCGGTGATGGTCACCTTGTGGTGGTTCTCGTAGCGCGAGCGCAGACCCTTGAGGATCTCGATGGTCTCGGCGATCGTCGGCTCATGCACCTGGATCGGCTGGAAGCGGCGTTCGAGGGCCGCGTCCTTCTCGATGTACTTGCGGTACTCGTCGGTGGTGGTGGCGCCGATGGTCTGCAGTTCGCCGCGCGCGAGCATCGGCTTGAGCATGTCGGACGCGCCGAGCGCGCCGTCGGCCGAGCCGGCGCCGACGATCGTGTGGATCTCGTCGATGAACAGCACGATGTCGCCGCGGGTCTTGATCTCCTTGAGGACCTTCTTGAGGCGCTCCTCGAAGTCGCCGCGGTAACGGGAGCCGGCCACCATGGAGCCGAGATCCAGCGAGTAGACCTGCTTGCCCTTGAGCGTCTCCGGCACGTCGCCTTCCTGGATCTTCTGCGCGAGGCCTTCGACGACGGCGGTCTTGCCGACGCCGGGCTCGCCGATCAGCACCGGGTTGTTCTTGGTGCGGCGGGAGAGCACGACCATGACGCGCTCGATCTCCTGGGAGCGGCCGATGACCGGGTCGAGCTTGCCCTCGGCGGCTTCGGCCGTGAGGTTGCGGCCGAACTGGTCGAGGATGGCCGAACCGGACTTGTTGGCCTTGTCGGCCACGCCACCGGCGTTCGCCAGATCGCCCTTGGCCTTGCCGTCGCCGGAGTTGCCGCGGATCATGTCGATGGTGGTGGAGCGCAGCTCGCCCAGATCGACGTCCATCTTGATGAGCACCTGTGTGCCCACGCCCTCGCCCTCGCGGATGAGGCCGAGCAGGATGTGCTCGGTGCCGATGTAGCTGTGGCCGAGCTGCAGCGCCTCGCGCAGGCTCAGTTCGAGCACCTGCTTGGCATGCGTGGTGAAGGGTATGTGGCCGTTGGACGTCGCGTTGCCCTTGCCGATCATCTCCTCGACCTGCTTGCGGGTGGCGTCGAGCTCCACGCCCTTCGCGGCGAGCGCCTTGGCGGCCACGCCCTCACCTTCGCGGATCAGTCCGAGCAGGAGGTGTTCGGTGCCGATGTAGTTGTGCTGGAGGGAGCGTGCTTCCTCCTGCGCCAACACGATCACGCGCCGCGCACGGTCTGTGAACCGTTCGAACATTATTGTCCTTCCTCAATTGACACTGCCCCTCACTTTAGCGATTCGCGGTGACGTTTGCCCCGTTGCGTCCCGGATTTCCGCTCAGGACGTATGGGAAGGCGATATGCTGGGACTGGTGGATGTCCTTCAGTCACGACCAAGGGAGGTTTACGATGACTACATTCGATTCCCCGTATGATCCGACGGCCGACATCGTCGTCGGCGTGGATGGTTCCGATGAGTCGTTCGCGGCGCTCAAATGGGCGATGCGCGAGGCCGGTCTGACGGGTCAACGCGTCAATGCGGTGTTCGGATGGACCCATTCATGGGATATGGGCGCCGAACCGGACAGCGAGGAGGCGTGGGACAAGGTGCGTCGCGACATCGCCGCCCAACTGCGCGAGTGGGTGGATGAGGCGTGCGCCGGCATCGACTTCGACGCCGACAGGCTGAAGCTCACGTCGGTGAAGGCGTCCGGCACGGCGGCGCTGCTCAAGATCGGCCGCGACGCGCAGCAGATCGTCGTGGGCCGCCGTTCGCTGGGCCGTGTGGCCCGCTGGTTCATGGGTTCGCTGTCCGCATCGCTCGCGGAGGAGGCCGAAGTGCCGGTCACCGTGGTGCGCGTCGCCGGAGGCGAGGACGAGTCGGTGACCGACGACATCGCGAACGCCCTCTCCCCCGTCAAGGAGACCGTGCACTATGTGCCGAGCGAGGGCGTGGTCGAGGAGTCGCGTCGCCCGGTGGTCGTCGGCGTGGACGGTTCGGACACGTCGCGTCGCGCGTTGGCGTTCGCGATCCGCGAGGCGCAGGTGCATGACGCGCCGTTGCATGTGCTGTTCTGCTGGCAGTTGAAGGATCTGGGCGTGGTGCCCGGCTACGAGCGTGCGGTCGCGCCGATCGAGGTGGGCCAGCGACGCGCCGAAGAGCTGCTCGCCGGGCTTTTGGCCGACACCGCCATCCCCGAGGGTGTCGGGGTGGAGTCGCACGCCTTCCACATCACCGCATCGAAGGGACTGGTGGCCGCATCCCGGTATGCGAGCCATCTGGTGGTCGGTTCGCGTGGCCTGAGCGGTCTGGACGCGCATTTCCTCGGCTCGGTGTCGCGTCAGATCGTGAACTTCGCGGAGTGCACGGTCACCGTGGTCCACTGAACGATGGCCCACTAGCGGCGGCAAGGGCGAGGCGGCAGGTGTGGAATCCCCGACCACGCCCGAGTGATACGGCGAGGGGAGGAGGCGATACGACATCGCTTCCTCCCCTCGCCGTGTTCGTCGCCGCCGCCGCGTCACTGCGCGGTGTCATCCGCCTCGGCGGCACCATCCTGCTCGGATTCATCGGACGTCTCGTCGGTGTGATCATCGTCGGCGGAACCACTGTCGGCCGGGTCGTTCGTCTCGCCGTCCACGGGCGTCTCCGGTTCCGTCGGCGTCGAATCGACGGCCGGATCAGCGGACTCCGTCACGTCCGTGTCAGCGGCGGAGTCCGGTTCTCCGGTACCGTCCGCATCGTCCGTATCGGCGTCCGCGTCCGTATCGGCGAGGCTAACGACCGCTTCGAGCTCCGGGCCGTCGTCCGCCTCCACGGTGTTCTCCTCGATTTCGGGGGCGTCCGCGTCGATCTCGGTGTTCTCCTCGATGTCCTGTTCGGTCGCCTCGGCGGTCTCGTCATCCGTCACGACGGTCTCCGCCGCGTCGACGGATTCCACCGTCTCCGGTTCGTCTGCGACGTCCGCCTCATCACCGGCGTCCTCCTGTTCGAGGAGTTCGATCTGCGCGCGCTCCTCGCGCGGCTTCTGCGCGATGATATCGATGTGCAGGTCATCGAAGGCAGGCTTCGACTGCACCCACAGGCGGCTCGGCTCCGGCGGATCGATCTCCGAATGTTCGCCGCAGCCGTGGTCGAGGGAGACGACGCGACCGTCGTCCGGGCTCCACTTGTTCGCGCACACGCCGAACAGCAGGTTCAACTCGCCTTTCAGCGGCACGAAGAACCCACAGGTCGAGCACAGATGACCGGACGCGGTCTTCGTGGACATGGCCTTCGGGCCGCGCGGCCCCTCATACCAGCGTTTCGCGGTCTGCGCACGCCCAAGCGGGGAGAGCACGTGGCGGCGGGACAGGTCGAATTCCTCGACCGCCTCGTCCACGTCCTCGCGCTGATCGGTCTCGCTTCGACCGTCTGCGGAATCGGCGGCGCCGTCGATGTCGGAATCCGCATCGCCATCGTCGCTGGCCGCGGCGTCGCCGGTTGTATCGGCGGTATCGCCCTCGTCGACGCCCTCGGCCGTATCGGGCACGGGCTCGGTCCTGCGGAAGCCGTCTTCGAGACGCGGATCGTCCGGGTCGGTGCCGATCGAATCGGTGGGCGCCAGGTCGGTCGGTTCCAGACGATCCTTCCATGGAATCCACGCCGGCGGCATGAGCGCGTCGTCGGTGGGGATCAGCGAGGACTCGTTGACCGTCCACCGGTCAAGCTCCTCGTCGTGGTACAGCGTGACCGACCACTGCCATCCCTCGTAGCCTTTGATGTGCGCGGCGACACGGAAATCCGTCACGCCGTCGCCCAGATCGAGGGCGTCGACGACGTCACCGACCTGCTCGGGTTCCTCGGCGACGGCGATCGCGACGGACCGCGCCAGTTCGCGCGGGTCGATGCGCGGCGCGTCGGGCGTGTCCGGCGTCGCCGCGTCCTGTCCGGGGGTCTCAATGGTATCGGTCATGGAACGGTCTTAATCCTCCACATCGAAATTGTCGGCCACGGCGCGCAGCAGCGTGGCGAGTTTGCGGCTTTCCGCCGCGGAGGGATAGCGGTGCCGGCGCAGCGTGTTGCCGGCCGCATCCAGCATCTTGATGAGGTCCTCGCAGATGGCGGCCATATCGTCCGGCTTCGGACGGGTGGCCTTCACCAGGGACGGCGCGGACGCGACGACCCTCACGCCCATCGCCTGCGGCCCTCTGCGGCCCGCCACTACGGAATACTCGACCTTGGCGCCCTTGCGCAGCGTGGTGACGCCGGTGGGCAACGCGGCCGCAGGCAGGAACACATCCCCGCCTTCCTCACTGGTGATGAAGCCATACCCCTTGGCGGCATCGAACCAACGAACTCGACCGGTGGGCATCGTACACTCTCGCTTTCCTTGTCTCCAATCGTTAAGCCGATTCATTCTACCGCACTCCCCCGCCACATGCCCTCGGCGTAGCGCCGGGGCATGTGCGGCGGAAGCTCACGTGCAGGCACCTACCGATTGAGCCAAGGCAGACGCTTCGGCTTCTCCTTCGCGGCCTTCTCCTTCTTCTCCTTGGCCTTCGTCGCCTTGGACGCACGGACCCGTATCGTGTCGTCGCCGTCGTTTCCCACGGCGGGTTCGACCGGACCGAGCGGCAGCACGATGGTGAACGTGAGCCCGCCGCCGTCGGTGGGTGTGGCGCAGATGAGCCCGTGATGCGCCTTGACGACGGACTGCGCGATGGCGAGGCCGAGTCCGGTGCCTCCCTTCTCGCGGGCTCGCGACGGATCGGCCGTGTAGAACCGTTCGAAGATCTGGTCACGTGACTCGTCCGGCACGCCGGGGCCGTGGTCCTCGAAGCGCAGCACGGCGCAGTTGGTGCCGGTGCGCATCGAATGCCCCACTTCGACCGCGTCGAGGAATCGTCGCATCGACTCGTCGGTGGACGGTAGCATGGCGAGCTCGTCGGGCCGGATGGAGGCGGGTACGATGCCCAATCCGATGCGGGCGGGCGAGTCGGAGGGCGTGTAGCGGTGGATGTTGCCGACGATGTTCGTCACCACCTGGCGAAGACGGGAGGCATCGCCGGTGAGTGTGACGGGGGTCATCTCGCCCGGCGCAATCGCGATGTCCGACGGCTGGTCGAGTCCTTCGGCCGGCTTGTAGACGATGGTGCCGCGCGTCACCTCGCGTTCGGGGTCGAGCGCGTACAGGTCGTCGAGCGCGTCGGCGACCACGCTGGTGAGCGATACGGTCTGCGTCATGTCGATGCCGCGCCCCTCGTCGAGGCGTGCGAGCGAGAGCAGATCTTCGACGAGCACGGTCATGCGCTGGCTGGACTTCTCGATGTGGGCGATCGACTCGTCGGCGCGCTCCAAGGCCCCCGGCATGCCGCGCTGCATCGTGTACAGCTCCGCATAGCCGTGGATTGCTGCGAGCGGGGTTCTGAGCTCATGACTCGCGTCGGAGACGAAGCGTTTCATCTTCGCCGTGGTCTGTTCCTGTTCATGGAAGCTTTTCTCGATGCGCGCGAGCATCGTGTTGAGGGAGACGGCGAGCGAGCCGATCTCCGTATTCTCGGGCGCCCACGGCACACGTTGGGTGAGGTCTCCGGCGGCGATCTTCGCGGCGGTCTTCTCGATGCGTTTGAGCGGGTCGAGCGTGCGCTGGATGGTGAGCGCGGCCAGGGAGCCGCCGAGCAGCACGATCGCGATGCCGACGGTCACGCAGTATTTGGTCAGCGTGTCGATGATGTCGATCTGGTCGGCGAGTGACAGACCGATGAACACGATGGCGGTGACGGTCTTGTCGGCGGACTGCCGTTGGAAGGCGGCGACTCGCCATGGCGCGCTCGCCTGGTCGAGCGTCTTGCGGCTGGGAGATGAGACAATATCCGGCTGTCCGACTCCCGGATCCCCCGCCCCGTCCTGCCCGGCGCCGCCGGCGTCGGAGCCACCGGACGCGTCGGGGCCACCGGAACCATCGGCCGTGCCGGAACCGCCGGAACCATCGGACGAATCGGAACCGCCTGTCGAGGACGACGATCCGTTCTTCGCTGCCGCGGCCTCCATCTGCCCCACCGTCGTGGAGACCCCACTCGTGGTGAACGGCTGCCCGAGCGAATCCACGTCGATCTGGCTGTTGGACGGCAGTTGGGGAATCGATACGACGTTGCCGTCGAGTACCGGGTAGAGCAGCGTGTCGACCTGCCCGGTGAGCTTGCCGTTCTTGACGGGCCTGACCTGGAGGAAATACGTGTTGAGGCCGTTGTTGCGCAGGTCGGAGTCCCGTAGCAGCGTGCCGGTGAGCACGATGTTGCGCTGCGAGGTGATCTGCGAATCGGTTTTTTCGAGCAGGTAGCTGCCGACGAGCTGTCGGATGGACGCGGAGATGCCGATCGTGCCGACGATGAGCACCACGAGCGTGCATGCGACGAGCTTGGTGCTCAGCGAGACGCGGTCGATATGGTCGAGGAAGAACCGCGGGACGCGCCGCCATCCGGTCGGCTTCGGCGGCTTGAGGATGATGGCGCGCGTCGTGTCCGTTCGGTGGCCGTTCTTGGGCGGATAGTTCGGCTGGGGAATCATGACTTCGGTTCGCGGATCATGTAGCCGATGCCGCGCTTGGTCTCGATGAGCGGCGTGACCTTGTGCTTCTCGCCGTCCTCGCCTTCGACCATGACGCCGTCGACCTTCTTGCGCAGGTAGGAGATGTAGCTTTCGACGATGGCCGCGTCGCCGCCCCAGTCGTACTGCCACACGTGGTCGAGGATCTGCGCCTTGGACAGCACGCGTCCGGCGTTGTCCATGAGGTAGCGCAGCAGCTTGTATTCGGTGGGGCTCAGGTCGACGGTCTGTCCGGCGCGGGTCACGTCATGCGAATCCTCGTTGATCTCGAGGTCGCCGACGCGGATGATCGGGTCGTCGTCCACCTGTTCGCGGGTGCGGCGCAGGATGGCGCGGATGCGGGCGACGACCTCCTCCAGGCTGAACGGCTTGGTGACGTAGTCGTCGCCGCCGACGGTCAGTCCCATCACCTTGTCCTGCGTGTCATCGCGGGCGGTGAGGAACAGCACGGGGGCGTTGATGCCCTCCTGCCGGATACGGCGGGTGACGGTGAAGCCGTCGATGTCCGGCAGCATCACGTCGAGCACGATGAGATCCGGCTCGACCTTCTCGATGACTTCGATGGCCTCGGATCCGGAGGCGGCGGTGTTCACTTCGAATCCCGCGAAGTGAAGGGATGCGACCAGCAGTTCGCGGATGGACGGTTCGTCGTCGACGACGACGATGGATGCTTCGATGGGCTTGCTCATGGCTCCCAGCTTGGACTCGTTGCCTGTGGGTTTCCTGAGAGCCGACTGTGCATTGTCGCCCCGATGCCGTCAGCGGCCGAACGGCCCGCGACGGCGCTTGCGCGCCTCGCGCAGTTCACGCCGCGTCATCGGCCGTTCCGGTTCCTCCGCCAGGGCCATGACGGTCGGGGACGCCACCGTGTCGTCCGAGACGACGGTCGGATCCTCGGGCCCGGGCTCCGTTCCGGCCGCGGCACCGATGACGGACGCCTCAGCCTGCGACGGCTCCCGATCGTCGGCATCCACGGCCTGCGCCGCGTCCTCGCCGACCTCGCGGCGACGGCGCACGACGACGGTGACGATGATGACGACGACGAGCACGCCGAGCACGCCGACCATCACGATGACGCCGATCCGCATCACACCCGAATTCGTGGAGGTCTGCTTCTGCTGTTTGATCTCGTCCATCATGGCCATGGCGGCGCCGGGCCAGTCCTGCGCGCCCTGCTTGGTGAGCGGCTGCATGGCGGCTTCGCTCAGCGCGTCGATGGTCTTCTGGTTGTTGAGCCATTCATCGGAGTTCTTGGAGACGCATACGACGAGGCTGCCGTCGCCCGAGGCCACGGCGAGCAGGACGGTGTTCGGCTCCGGATCGGTGGATTCCAATGCGGATGAGGCGAACGCGGATTTGTCCTTCGTGCCGAAGCTGTCGACGTAGAGCAGACGCACGTGCACGCCGGTCTCCTCCTCGGTGCGCTTCATCGCATCGGAGACGGCCGACTCGTTCTTGCCGAGCAGGTTCTGCGTGTCGGTGATGTCGTTGGTAGTCGTGGGCGTGTCCGCGGCGAGGGCCGCGGGAGTTATCCACATCGCACACATCAGCGCAAGAACCAAGCAGACAAGCCATTTCCGCATCGGCGACACGCCGTCGACGGGGGCTCCGACCACAGGGGCCGTTTTTCCATTCCTCATTCGTGCAGACATCATAGACTCCACCTTAGCGACCGGTTGCACCAACAGACAATACCAGCCCATGACACAAAGGAGACGACGATGCCCCAATATCAGGTGGATTCGGAAAGGATCCAATCATCGAGCGCCGCGGTGCAGGCCTCGGTCGGTCAGATCAGACAGGCCGTGGCCGGCATGTACGCGAACCTCAACGCGTTGCAGGACGCCTGGCGCGGTTCGGCGGCCACGCAGTTCACCGCGGTGGCGGCCCAGTGGCGCGCCGCGCAACAGCAGATGGAGACGTCGCTGGAGTCGATCCAGAACGCCCTGACGCAGGCGTCCACGGTCTACGCGGACGCGGAATCCCAGGCCACGCGCCTCTTCGCGCAGTGATCCGGGCGCGATGATCCGACGGATTGCAGTGCCCGGATACGACGAACGGGGCCGTGCATGTCCCAAGACATGCACGGCCCCGTTCAGTCAGTCACCTGATGGAACCGATCGGCCTTCCGATCAGTAGCCCATGTCGGCGCCGGCGGCCGGGGCGGCCGGCTTCGGCTCCGGCTTGTTGGCGACGACGGCCTCGGTGGTCAGGAACAGGCCGGCGATGGAGGCGGCGTTCTGCAGGGCGGAACGGGTCACCTTGACCGGGTCGGTGACGCCGGCGGCCAGCAGGTCCTCGTAAGTGTCGGTGGCGGCGTTGAAGCCTTCGCCGTCCGGCAGGGAGCGGACCTTGTTGATCACGACGTCGCCGGAGACGCCGGCGTTCTCAGCGATCTGCTTGATCGGGGCCTCGATGGCGCGGAACACGATGGACGCGCCGGTGGCCTCCTCGCCGGTCAGCGAGGTGACGGCCTCATCGGACTCGGCCTTCTTGGCGGCCTGGACGAGGGCCACACCACCGCCGGGCAGCAGGCCTTCCTCGATGGCGGCCTTCGCGTTGCGCACGGCGTCCTCGATGCGGTGCTTGCGCTCCTTGGCCTCGACCTCGGTGGCCGCGCCGACCTTGATGACGGCGACGCCGCCGGCCAGCTTGGCGAGACGCTCCTGCAGCTTCTCGCGGTCGTAGTCGGAGTCGGTGTTCTCGATCTCGGCGCGGATCTGGGCCACGCGGGCGTCGATGTCCTCCTTGGAGCCGGCACCCTGCACGATGGTGGTCTCGTCCTTGGAGACGATGACCTTCTTGGCGTGGCCGAGCACGGAGACGTCGACGGAGTCGAGCTTGAGGCCAAGTTCGTCGGAGACGACCTGGGCGCCGGTCAGGATGGCCATGTCCTGGAGCATGGCCTTGCGGCGGTCGCCGAAGCCCGGGGCCTTGACGGCGCAGGACTTGAAGGTGCCGCGGATGTTGTTGAGGATGAGGGTCGGCAGCGCCTCGCCGTCGACGTCCTCGGCGATGATCAGCAGCGGCTTGCCGGTCTTCATGACCAGCTCGGCCACGTGGACGACGTCCTGCTGGCTGGACACCTTGCCGGAGGTCAGCAGGATGTACGGATCCTCGAGCACGGCGGTCTGGTCGTCGGCGTTGGTGACGAAGTACGGGGCGATGTAGCCCTTGTCGAAGCGCATGCCCTCGGTGAACTCGAGGTCCAGGCCGAAGCGGTTGTTGTCCTCGACGGTGACGACGCCGTCCTGGCCGACCTTGTCCAGGGCCTCGGCGATCTTCTCGCCGACTTCCGGATCGGCGGCGGAGATGGTGGCGGTCGCGGCGATCTGGTCCTTGGTCTCGACGTCCTTGGCGGCGGCGACGAGCTCCTTGACGATGGCGTCGGCGGCCTTCTCGATGCCGCGGCGCAGCGCGATCGGGTTGGAGCCGGCGACCACGTTCTTCAGGCCCTCATGCACGAGGGACTGGGCGAGCACGGTGGCGGTGGTGGTGCCGTCGCCCGCGACGTCGTCGGTCTTCTTGGCGACTTCCTTGACCAGCTCGGCGCCGATGCGCTCGTACGGATCCTCGAGGTCGATCTCCTTGGCGATGGAGACGCCGTCGTTGGTGATGGTCGGGGCGCCGTAGGTCTTGTCGAGCACGACGTTGCGGCCCTTCGGGCCCAGCGTGACCTTGACGGTGTTGGCGAGCTTGTCGAGGCCCTCCAGCATGCCCTGACGGGCATCCTCGTCATACGCGATGATCTTTGCCATGGTTGTGTTCATCCTCCAAATGGCTGGTGTACCGATGTCCACCCGCGAGGCCCGCGCGATACCGGCCGTCAGCCACCGGTTATCACTCCCGGCCTCCGAGTGCTAACCATGAGATTAGCACTCCACCCCGTCGAGTGCCAACATCCATCCATGCGATTGCGCTTTGGGCATGACCGCCCCCGCGCGGCGGGAGCCCCGGCCGGCGGCGTCGCCGGCCCGCGTCAGGGCATGAAAAAAGCCCCGTCATACCGACCGGGGCAAACCTGAGGGGTCCGAATCCTCAACCTCACGAACCTAGGGATTTCATGGTGGGCGATGTCACGAAAGTCACATCACATCGACGTTCACAATTTGGTGACCTTGGTGGCCTGCATGCCTTTCGGGCCCTTCTCGGCCTCGTATTCGACCTTGTCCCCCTCGTCGAGGGTCTTGAAGCCCTCGCCGGAAATCACCGAGTAGTGGACGAAGACGTCGTCACCGCCACCATCCGGTGTGATGAAGCCGTACCCCTTGCCGTTACTGAAAAACTTTACGGTTCCTTGCGCCATGTTGCACTTCCCTTAGCTGTGTGAGCTGTAATCTCTCCCGACGCGGAGGGAATAAAAGAACTACAACACCGCGCTCCCCCCGCCTCGCGACTAAAGGGACAGTATAGACGTGACCCATGTCAACGACAACAGGGGGAGCGCGAAAATGGAACGGACCATGGACGCGGCCCGTTGCGATGGCCCGCCGGCCGTCAGCTCATCAGCACGACGACGATGCCGCCGCCGAGGCCGCTGGCCTGCTGCACGTTCGAGATGCCGAGCGTGGACGCCACGTCGTCGGCGGTCGCCTTGTCCGCCTCGGACTCGTACCACACCACGGTGGCGGACGGCAGGCTGCCGGTCGGGTTGGAGGCGGCGACGTTCGTGTAGCCGGCCGAGGCGAGCACGTTCTGCTTGGTGGCGGCGTAGCCGGAGATGCCGGTGCCGTTGATGACGGTCACGCCCTTGGTCTTGTCCGGCTGGACGGCCTGCTGCGCCTGCTGGTCGGCCTGGGCCTGCTGCTGCTGGGACTGGGCCTGCTCCTCGGCCGCCTTCTTCTCCTGCGCGGCCTTCTCGGCGGCAGCCTTCTTCTCGGCGGCCGCCTTCTTGGCCGCCGCGGCCTTCTTCTTCGCCGCCGCCGAGTCCGACGAGGAGGCCGCGGCCGACGTCGAGGAGGACTGCGACCACGGCATCCTCACCTTGCCGGCCTCGCCCGAGAACACGCCCCACGCGCCGACGCCGCACAGCGCCGCGACCAGCACGACCACGACGAACGGCATGAACCTCGCCGCGGCCGAACGGGCGCCGCGATGCATGCCTGCCGGCCCCTTCGGCGGATTGTCGAACGCGTCCGGCTCGAAGGAATCCACCTCGTCCTTGTCGTTCTTCGCCATGATGTTCCTGTCCTCCATTCGTCACACTACCCACCGAGTGTAACGGCACGGCCGCCCGAACGGAACATCCCACCGTGTCACGCGCACACCACGCGCACATCACACGCGCATCACGCGCGAACCGCGCGCCCCCGATGCGGGGTAGAGTGTGGAGCCATGAGCGAAATCAAACCGCTGAGCGAACTCGTCGAACCGGGATGGGCGGCGGCCCTGGCCGACGTCGAGCCGACGATCCACCGCATGGGCGACTTCCTGCGCGAGGAGAACCGCGCCGGCCGGCACTGGCTGCCGGCCGCCCACAACATCCTGAGGGCGTTCACGATCCCGTTCGACTCGATCAAGGTGCTGATCGTCGGGCAGGACCCGTACCCGACACCCGGCCACCCGGTGGGCCTGAGCTTCTGCGTGGCCCCCGACGTGCGCCCGCTGCCGAAGAGCCTCGTCAATATATATAAGGAGCTGACCGCCGACCTCGGCGTCCCCATGCCGTCCAACGGCGACCTGACGCCGTGGACGGAACGCGGCGTGCTGCTGCTCAACAGGTGCCTGACGGTCGGCGTAGGCAGGCCGAACTCGCATCAGGGCAAGGGATGGGAGGAGGTCACCGAGGCCGCCATCCGCGCGCTGGACGCCCGCGTCGACCCCGCGACCGGCCGGCCGCGCCCGCTGGTCGCGATCCTGTGGGGGCGCAACGCGCAGACGCTCGAACCGCTGCTCGGCAACGCGGCCGTCATCAAGTCGCCGCATCCCTCACCGCTGTCCGCCTCGCGCGGCTTCTTCGGCTCGAAGCCGTTCTCCCGCGCCAACGAGGCGCTGGAGGCGATGGGCGCCGAACCGGTCGACTGGCGTCTGCCGTGACGGAGGCCGGGCGGGGCCGGACGCGGGCCGCATCCCGCTCCCCCGCCCGCAGCCTTTCCAGTCCGCTGTCAGGAACCGCGGTCATCGCACGCGGTTAGAGTGGAACGCATGGCAATTTTCCCTCCGAATCCTCAGATGCCCCCTCAGCCCGCCGGCATGCGGGTCCCCGTGGCGGCGAGCGCGATCGCCGCGGACGACGTGAAGCGGGCCGCGGCGTTGGCCGACCGCATCCGCGCGCGCTTCGCCCAGACGCTCGTCGGGCAGGATCATCTTCGTGAATCCCTGATCCTCACCCTCGTGGCGGGCGGCCACATCCTCATCGAATCGGTGCCGGGCCTGGCCAAGACGACGGCCGCGCAGACGCTCGCCACCTCCGTGTCGGGCACGTTCAAGCGCGTGCAGTGCACGCCGGACCTCATGCCCTCCGATCTGGTGGGCACGCAGGTGTTCGACTTCGCCTCGCAGAAGTTCACCACGCAGATCGGCCCGATCCACGCGAACTTCGTGCTGCTCGACGAGATCAACCGTTCGAATGCGAAGACCCAGTCGGCGATGCTCGAGGCGATGGCCGAGGGCGCGACGACGATCGGCGGCGAGCGCATCGCCCTGCCGAAGCCGTTCATGGTGATCGCCACGCAGAATCCGATCGAGGAGGAGGGCACGTTCGCGCTGCCCGAGGCCCAGATGGACCGTTTCATGATGAAGGCCGTGATGACCTATCCGACGGCCGATGAGGAGCGCCGCATGCTGGCGTTGCTCACCCGCCGCGGCTCGGACGTGTTCGACCCGTCGCAGCTGCCGGCCGACCAGGTGTCGATCCGCGACGTGGAGTTCCTGCGCGCGGCGGCCAAGCGCGTGCACGTGTCCGACGCGATCATGCGCTATGCGGTCGATCTGGCGGCCACGTCGCGCGGCGCGGGCACGCATCCGATCCAGGGGCTGGCCTCGCTGGTGCGCCTGGGCGCCTCGCCGCGCGCCTCGATCGCGCTGACGCGCATCGGCCAGGCGAACGCGCTGCTCAAGGGCCGCGACTATGTGGTCCCGGAGGATGTGAAGTCGGTGGTGCACGAGGTGATGCGCCACCGCATCGTGCTCACGTTCGAGGCGCTGGCGGACGGCGTGACCGCCGACCAGGTCGTCGACCGCATCGTCAGGACGGTCCCCGTTCCATGATCGACACGCGAACCGACGATCCGATCAGGGCCAGGATCGAGGCGTTGGGCACGCAGCTGAGCCTGCCCACCGTCCGCAAGGCGCTGGGCGTGATCGAGGGCGAGCATGCGTCGCGGCGTCCGGGCGGATCGGACGAGCTGATGGACGTGCGCGCCTACGAGCCGGGCGACGAGGCGCGTCTGATCGAATGGAAGACGAGCGCGCGTCAGGGCCGTCCGATGGTGGTGCGCCGCGAACGGCAGGTCACGTCGCGCGTGTGGATGATGCTCGACGTGGGCCGTGAGATGACGGGCGCCTGCGAGTCGGGCGAACGCGCCTTCGAGGTCGCGGCGAACGCGCTGCGCATGTTCGCCGCCCTGTCGCTGCGCCGCTCCGACGACCTGTCGCTCGTGCTCTCCGACGCGGCGAACATCACGCGTCTGCCGTTCAACGGCGGGTTCGCCCAGTTCGAGCGCACGCTCGACGAGGCGTTGGACCGCGACTGGGACCAGCCGCGCAACATCGACGCCCTGCTCGCCTACGCGCGGCGCATCAAGGACCGTCACGCGCTGATCGTGCTCGCCACCGACGAGCACGCGTTGGGCGACGACCAGTTGAAGACGCTGCGTCTGGTGGCGCGCACGCATTCGGTCGTGGTCATCGACGTGGCGACCGTGAACCCGTTCGTCGCCGCCCGCAAGGTCGGCGTGCTCGACGGCATGGGCTCGCGGCGTCTGCCCGCGTTCCTCGCGGACGCGCACGCCGCGGCCGAAGTGGACACGCATCGCGCCTACATGGCCGCCGCGCTGGAACGCGAGCTCGACCGCGCCGGCGGGCATATGATCCACGCCGCGTCCAGCGAGGCGATGTTCGACGCGTTCGTGCGTCTCGTCGCACGCTCCCTGGCCGGCAACACGGCGAACCAGCTGCGCGCGCCGGCCGACCTCGACGTGATGGGAGGCGCCGCATGACCGCGATCGGCCTGACTTTGGCGTTGAAATCCGACGATCTGACGCCCGCCGGCCAGATCGACATGACCGGGCCGTTCGTCGCGATGCTCGTCGCGTTCCTGCTGCTCGCCGCCGTGCTCGTCGTGGTCGTCGTGCTGCTGTCCCGACCGCGCCGGCCCCGCGCCAAGGCGCGTCCGCACGGCGCGCACAGCGGCACCGGCGACAAGGCGGCGTGGCGCGCGCGCATCGACGACGTGGTCGCCCGTCACGACGCCGGCGAGCTGGACCGCGAGCGCGCGTTCACCGAACTCGCGGCGATCGCCCCGCGAGTTCGCCTCCGCGTCGACCGGCCGCGACCTCAACGCGCACACGCTCACGGACATCCGCAACGAGCCGCGCGAGGCGTCGGCGCGCGGCGGATTGGACCTGCTGCGCATGACGATCGCCGCGCTCTACCCGCCCGAGTTCGCCGACGCCGCCGTGAACGCGCACGCGCGAGAGGCGAGCGTCGAGGAGGCGGCCGGATGGGTGTCGAATCTCGTGGAAAGGTGGGGACGCTGATGCAGTTGTCATGGCAATGGCCGTGGGCCGCGCTCGGCGGCGCGCTCGCCGCGGCCGCGATCATCCTCCTGGTCGTCGCGCTCTCGTCGCGCCGGCACCGCATCGACACGGTGCGCGTGTTCACGCTGGACGACGACCTCAACACGGAACGCGCCTCGAAGCTGTTCCGCCAATGGCGGTGGCTGAACCGGTGCGCCGCCGTGCTCGTCGTCGTCGCGCTCGCCGTCGCGGTCGCGATGGTCGCGCGTCCGGCGACGGTCGACGTGAGCGAGGAGCGCTCGTCGAGCCGCGACATCGTGCTGTGTCTCGACGTGTCCGGTTCGACGCTGCCCTACGACCGGCAGGTGATCGACACGTACCGCGATCTGATCGGACACTTCCAGGGCGAACGCATCGGCATGAGCATCTTCAACTCGACGTCGCGCACCGTGTTCCCGCTGACCGACGACTACGATCTGGTCACCAGGCAGCTGGATGCCGCGTCGAAGGCGTTGAAGGGCGTCGAATCGCAGGACGACATCGACAAGATGAGCGACGCCGACTACCAGCGGATCGCCGACTGGCTTGAAGGCACGCAGAACCGCAAGGACACGACGTCGCTGATCGGCGACGGCGTGGTCTCCTGCGCGGCGATGCTGCCCGGCTTCGCCTACGGCTCGTCATCCGACGGATCGGACGCCACGCGCACGCGCGCCGCGTCGATCGTGCTCGCCACCGACAACGTGGTGTCCGGCACGCCGACGTACACGCTCGAACAGGCGCTGAATCTGACGACAAGCGCGAAGATCACCGTGGACGGTCTGTTCTCGGGCCCCACGCAGAGCGAAGGCGACGAGACGACCACGCAGATGAAGGATCAGATCGAATCGCACGGCGGCGTGTTCCTCACGCAGTCGAACGGCGGCAGCGTCGACGAGCTGGTGCGCGACATCGACGAACGGCGTTCCGCGGAGAACCGCAGCGCGCATCAGGCCGCCATGGTGGACGATCCCGCATGGTTCACGGTCGCGCTGGCCGTTCTGGTCGCCCTGTGGCTGCTCGTGGTATGGAGGTTGAAGCGATGAATTCGGTTTGGACGCTCTCCCCCGCGTTCGGATGGCCGGTGGGCGGCGCGATCGCCGCGGCGATGCTCGCGCTCGCCGTCGTCGGCGTCGTCCGCCATGCCCGGCATGCGGCCGGCGACGAGACGGTCGCCTCGTGCGTGCGCCGCACGCTCGTCTGTCTGCTCGTCGCGCTCGCCGTGTTGACGCCGTCCATGGTCGCGTCGACCACGTCGCGTGCCGTGAACGCGACGGACGTGGTGGTCGCGGTCGACGTGACCGGCTCGATGGCCGTCACGGACGCGCATTACGGCTCGGACACGGCGATCACGCGGCTGGAGGCGGCGCGCAAGGCCGTCGACGATCTGACGACGATGTACGCGGATTCGAGTTTCGCCGCATTGCGCTTCGGCGCGTCCGGCACGCTCGACGTGCCGTTGACGCCCGACGCGCCGGCGATCCGCAGCTGGGCGAACACGCTGGTGCCGGAGGCGACGAGCGTGTCCGCCGGCTCGTCGCTCGACGCGCCGCTCGACCAGCTCGTCACCACGTTGAAGCAGATCCGCGAACAGCATGCGGACGACGCGATCGTGCTGTACGTGATCACCGACGGCGAACAGACCTCGGCGAAGGCGCGGCGCACGTTCTCGTCGCTGCGCGGCTACCTCGACGACGCGTTCACCGTGGGCGTCGGCTCCACCGAGGGCGGCAACATCCCGAAGATCGCGGACGGCGTCTCCTCGGGAAACGCGGAATCGCAGGAGTGGGTCACCGACCCGGACACCGGCCAGCCGGGCGTGTCGAAGATGGACGAGGGCAATCTCAAGGACATCGCCGATGAGATGGGCGGCACCTATCTCAAGGTGGACGCCTCGGACACGATGACCGCCGGACTGTCCGCGAAGACGAGCGACAAGTGGAAGATGACGGACACGCGCAAGGAGCGCACGAGGGTGACGCCGGTCGTCTGGCCGATCGCCATCGCCGCGGCGCTGCTGCTCGCCTGGGAGGCGGGCGCGCAGTTCGCACTGTCAAGGAGGCTGATATGAGCGCACGGAACGATGATTCCAAGCCGGCGGCGCGCGCGCCGATGGGCGTGCGCGTGCTGCTCGCCGTGCTGGCCGTGCTCGCCCTGTGCGTGGCCGGCGTGGCCGGCGTGAACCTCGTGGCGGTCATGCGCTACAACCAGGCGACCGCCGCCCTCAACGAGAACCTGAAGACCGCCGGCAAATCCGACGCGGACCTCGACGCGCTGAGCGCGGGCCAGCAGCAGACCGACGCCCAGTTCCAGGACGCCGGCGCCCTGTCGTTCCTGCTGGTTCCTTCGGTGAAGCAGTCGATCCGCCAGAACCAGCAGGTCTCGAAGAAGCTCACGACCCGCACCACGAAGGAGGTCGCCAAGCAGAAGGGCGATTCCGACGCGGACGGCCGGACGGGCGACGGCACGGGTTCGGGCACCGGCGCGTCGAAGAACGCGAAGAAGGGCGGCGGGCTCACCGCCAAGCAGAAGCAGCAGGTCGAGGAGCTGCTCAAGGCGAACCAGCAGTCCACGCCCTCGGATTCCGCCTCGAAGCAGAACAACGAGACCAAGAAGGACACCACCAAGACCCAGGCCACCAAACCCTGGTAACTCCGGTTCTCCGGCTCCCCTTGCCAGGGGAGCTGTCGGCGAAGCCGACCGAGGGGTAGTCCTCCGCCAACGCCCTTAACAAACGGTGGACAACGGGGGCTCCGACCACAGCCCCCGTTCCGGCTGGACGCCGCCCCGCCCATTCCCGTTCAATGGTGGCATGAACACGCTGACCACCACGCTCCCGGGCACGATGCGCCTGTTCGCACCGTTCGCAGCCGGCTCCTCCTCATTCGGCCTCCAGCCGAAGACCATGTTCGACGACTCCTGCCGATGCCACGAGGCGACGCGCACCAGCCGCGACCGCGTCATCGCCGTGGCGGCCGACACGCCGCGCGTGACCGAACGGGCGCGCACGGCGCTCGCCTCCTGCACCGGCCTCGACTGGGAGGGCAACGCCGCCTCCCTGTTCCGCGACCGCATCCAATCGTTGCGCGCGCCGCTCGACGTGCATGACGACGATGCCGCCGCCACGGCACGTATGGCGAAGGCGATGTGACATGGGATGGCAGATCGTATCACGCGTCCACGGCGGGCATCAGTCCGCGCCGGCCACCGTCGAGGAGTTCCAGGCGGCGCAGGCCGCCCTGGAGGACGCGTACACCGAATTGAACGTGCATGCGCTCGCCTGGTCGAAGGCGGCGACCGACATCGCCGCCGACCGTACGAGCGTGCCCCTGTGCCCGACGCTCTCCTCCGGTGCCGCATCTCAGGCGGGCAAGGAGCATACGACGCTCCCCTACGACCGACTCATCGCCGTATGCCAGCAGCGCGCCGCCGAAATCAGCGAGACCTGTTCCCGGATCCGCGGCATGGAGGATCTGCTCGTACGCGCCAACGGCCTCTACTCGGAGGCGGAACGCACGGCGAGACGCGTCGTGACCGAAGGCACGCAGGCGATCACCCGGGAGTTCCCGGTATGGGCCACGGCCGCCATGATCGGCGGCATCTCCGGAGGCCTCCTCTACGGCGGATCGGTCGAGCACGCGTTCACCCCCGGGTACTCCTCGTGGATCACCGCCCAGTTCCAGGAGGGCTACGTGTCTGGCATCGCGGCGCGGCTCGTCGGCGTCGACCTCAAGGACGGAATCCTCCAGACCGACGAGGTGGGCCAGGCGGCCGGCAAGATCGGACAATGGTCGGGGCCGCTCAAGGACGTCTACCAGGGCAACGAGCTGACCGTCAGACGCGTCGACGCGCGCGCCGACGTGGTCGGCCGGTCCCGGTCGGTCGGCGAATCGTTGGAGAACCTGCGCCGGCTCGGCGAGGAGCGGCTCGGCAAGATCGACCTCGATTCGGGGCTCGCCTACGGCACGGTCGCCGTGCAGCGCTACGAGAAGGCCGACGGCACGAACGCGTGGCTCGTCACCGTGCCCGGCACCGACGGGCAATGGGATTCGCCGTTCGGATGGGAGCAGAACATCGAACTGATGAGCGACGACGCGGAACGCCGCCGCCAGGCCGACAGCGCGCGCATGGTCGTCGAGGCGATGGAGCAGGCGGGCATCGGCAAGAACGAGCCGGTGGCGATCGTCGGCCACTCGCAGGGCGGCATCGTGGCCGCGGCGATCGCCTCCGACGAGTCTGATCGCTTCGACATCCAGCACATCGTGACCGCCGGCTCCCCCATAGCGAACCATCCGATCCCCGAGCACACGTGGGTGACGAGCATCGAGATCGAGGACGAGTTCGTCACCTCGCTGGACGGCGCCGAGAATCCGGCGAACGAGCATTGGCTGACGGTACGCGGCACACTCGAACCCGCGCCGGACACCGGTCAGCCGGAACTCGGCGAGAACGGCGTCTGCATCCCCAGCACCGATTCGGGCGTCTGGGGCGACAGCCCGTACGCGGGCGCGCCGGTCACCGACCCCGCCGAGACGAAGGAGATGACCCACTGGCTCAAATACCATCAGGCCGCCTACCAGAACGCCACGGATCTGGGAGGCACGCCGACGATCACGCATGAGAAGCACTTCGCAGGCGTCATCGACGGCGAACTCAAGGAGACCCAATACTACGAGGGGCGCATCCGGTACGGACGGGAGTGACGGCCCGACCGCAGCGTTTCCAGCGCACGTTCAGGAAACTCCCCCGATTCCCATGCGGTTCCCACCGGCCCGCCTCCAGCATGCGGCAAGCGCGCTCCCAAACCCGCGCCGCATGCTGGAGGCGTGGCGCGGGGCGCAGGGTCCGGCGCATCGAAGCATCAAGGAAACACCATGTTCGTGTTGAAGAACGCATGGCGATCGGTCGTGCGCAACAAGGGACGCAACATCCTCATCGTCGTCATCGTGGCGATCATCGCCGCCGCCGCGACGATCGGACTGTCCATCAGGAACGCCGCCGAGACCGCGCGAGAGACCGGCCTCGCCTCGACGAACGTCACCGCCACGATCGGCATGGACCGCGAGGCGATGATGAACAAGGCGAAACAGACCGCATCATCCGACTCGTCCGGTTCCTCATCCGACTCGTCGTCGGATTCGTCGTCGGACTCGTCCAAGCAGCCGGACTTCGGCTCGATGCGCGACGCGCTCGACCAGAACGCGCTCACGCTCGCCGACTACCAGAAGTATGCGAAGGCGTCCAGCGTCAACGTCGGCACGTACTACACGGAGACCACGTCCGTGAACGGCACCGACGCGTTCCAGCCGGTCGAATCGACCACGTCCAACGAGGCGAACTCCACCGACTCCTCGTCCTCGTCCGGCTCGTCCGACTCGTCCGATTCCGCCACGTCCGGCGACGCGCAGGGCGAGGGCGGCCAGGGCGGCCCCGGCGGCATGGGCGGCGGCATGGGCATGGACTCCGGCGACTTCTCGCTCGTCGGATTCTCCTCCGACGAGGCCGTCGCCGCCGCGGCGAACGGCACGTTCACGATGTCCAGCGGCAAGGTGTTCGGCTACGACTCGTCCAGCGACGGCGACGTGATCATCTCCAAGGCGCTCGCCGACTTCAACGGGCTCAAGGTGGGCGACACGATCACCGTGGCCGACCTGTCCGGCGACGACACGACCTACGAGCTGACCATCGTCGGCATCTACAAGAACGCGACCTCGTCGAACACGGGCGCGAACGGCCCGATGGGCGGCACCTCCTCCGACCCGGACAACGCGATCTACACGTCGGTGAGCACGCTGAAGAAGCTCGGCCTGTCCACCGAATCGACCAGCTCGACCGATTCCTCGGACTCCTCCTCGTCCTCGGACTCCGCCGCCACGCAGACCTCCGCCTCCCGCACCCAGCTGAGCTTCACCTATGTGCTGGGCGGCAAGAGCGACTACGAGACGTTCGTCAAGGACGTCGAGAAGGCGGGCCTCGACGACACGTACACCGTCTCCTCCGCCGACGTCGAGAACTACGAGTCCAGTCTCGTCCCGCTCGACAACCTCGCCAAGTTCGCGTTGACGCTGCTGATCATCGTGCTGGCCGTGGGCGCCGTGGTGCTCGTCGTCCTCAACCTGTTCAACGTGCGCGAACGCAAATACGAGGTGGGCGTGCTCACCGCCATCGGCATCCGCAAGTCGAAGGTCGCCGCGCAGTTCGTCACCGAGCTGCTCATCGTCACGATGATCGGCATCGCGCTCGGCGTGGCCGGCGGCGCCGCGGCCTCGGTGCCCGTCTCGAACCAGCTGCTCGCCCAGCAGGTCTCCTCGCAGGAGTCCGAGGCGTCGAGCCGTCAGGCCCAGTTCGGCCGCGACGCGAACATGCCCGGCGCACCCGGCGGTTCGGGCGATTCGTCCTCGAACGGTTCCTCCTCGGAGGATTCGTCCTCGCAGGGCTCGTCCTCGTCCAACGGCTCCTCGAACGGTTCCTCGGATTCCGGCTCCTCCGACGCGCAATCCTCCCAGCCCGCGCGCTCCAGCGGCCCCGGCGGATTCTCGCAGGCCGTCGACTACGTGAGCGAGATCGACGCGACCGTGAACCTCAAGGTCGTCGGCCAGCTCGTGCTCATCGGCCTCGCCCTGACGCTCGTCTCCGCACTGGCCGGCATCGTCGCGATCATCCGCTATGAACCCCTCCAGATCCTCGCCGACCGTTCCTGACCTTTAGGCATCGGCCCCGATAATCGCTCCTCCAGTATCGGCCCCGCTGACGAGGGAGCCCGTGGCTCCACGACCACCCCATACAACCGCGTAATCGGCCCCCTCTGACGAGGGGGCTGTCGGCGAAGCCGACTGGGGGAGAGACATCCATTCCCGAAAGGACATCACATGACCACCGCAACCACCACCGTCGAAACCGTTGATACCACCGCACCCGCCGACGCGACCACCACGGCCGTCGAAACCGCCACTCCCTCTCCCGAGCCGCGCGTCGTGCTCGCCATGGACCACGTGTCCTACTCGTACACGAAGGGCGGCAAGAAGGTCGTCGATGATCTGAGCCACGACTTCCATGCCGGCCGCGTCATCTCGATCGTCGGCCCGTCCGGAGCCGGCAAGACCACCGTGCTCTCGCTGCTGTCCGGGCTCACCGGCCCGACCGAAGGCCGCATTCTCTACAACGGCGACGATCTGGCGCGATCGGACCGCTACCGGTTCCGCAGTCACGACATCGGCGTGATCTTCCAAAGCTTCAACCTGCTGCCGGCGCTGACCGTCGAGGAGAACATCACCCTGTCTATGGAGGCGTCCGGCAAGACGTTCGACAGGCCGAAGCACGATCTCGTCGTCGAACTGCTCGCCAAGGTGCGACTGCCCGCCGAATACGCGAACGAACGCATCCTGCACCTGTCGGGCGGCGAACAGCAGCGCGTGGCAATCGCCCGCGCGCTCGGCTACGATCCGGACATCATCCTGGCGGACGAGCCGACCGGCAATCTGGACATGGCCACGCAGGACGACATCATGGCGATCTTCCGCTCGCTCGCCCATGAGGAAGGCAAGTGCGTCATCATCGTGACGCACTCCCCCGCCGTCGCCGACCAGTCCGACGAGGTCTTCGAGCTCAAGCCCCTCCGCCGGTAAACCAATTGTCGCCCCCGCCGGCGGGGCTCCCGCGAAGCGGGTGGGGGTGGTCATCATAACCACCCTCCGGCGCTACGCGCCACCTCCCGCCAGCGGGAGGAACACCGACTCGCCACCGGCGAGACCGATCTTCTTGCCCCCGCTGGCGGGGGCTCCCGGCGAAGCCGGGTGGGGGTGGCTCCGGCGCTAGGCGGCGGGCAGGCAGCTGGGGCCGAACAGGATCTTCAGTTCGGCGAACAGGGAGGTGTCGCGTTTCACGCGGAACCGGTCGCCGAACGTGAGGACCTCGGCCTTGCCGTCGCCGTCCACGATGGCGAGCTTCACCTCGCAGTACCCGGGGTGGTTGGTGAGCACCCGGCCGAGCTGCATGACGTGCTCGCGGCTCAACGCCACTTCGGGCAGGGTGATGACGACCGGCCGCGCGTCCTCCGCCTCAAGCGACGGCACGTCGAGCTCGGTGGCCCGGAGCGAGACGGCCTCGTCGCGCAGCTCCACCTGGCCGCGCACCTGCACGACCTCGTCCTGTTTGAGGTTCGGCGCGGCCGACTCATACACCTTGCCGAAGAACAGGCATTGGATGGACGCCTCCAAGTCCTCGATGGTGACGAGCGCCCACGGGTTGCCCTTCTTGGAGACGCGCTTGTCGACCTTGGTGACGATGCCGGCGAGCGTGACCTGCTGGCCCTCCCCCATCGTCTTCGCCCGGTCGATGAGATGCGCGATCGACATCTCGCGCAGGCCGGCGAGCACGGCGGTCATGCCGGAGAGCGGATGGTCGGACACGTACAGGCCGAGCATCTCCCTTTCGAAGTTCAACCGGGTCTTCTTGTCCCAATCCTCGATGTCGGGCACGGTGACGTCCGCGTCGCCCATCGCCTCGGCGCCGCCGTCCTCGTCGTCGGAGAACAGGTCGAACTGGCCCTCCGCCTGCTTGCGCTTCAATCCGACGACCGAGTCGATGGCGGTCTCGTGGATCTGGAACAGGGCGCGGCGGTTCGGGTCGATCGAGTCGAACGCGCCCGCCTTGATCAGCGATTCGACGAGGCGCTTGTTGAGCGCGGTCAACGGCACGCGGCGGATGAAGTCCATGAAGTTCACGTACTTGCCGTGGCCGCCGGAACGTTCGGCGATGATGTCGGACACCGCCTTGTCGCCCACGTTGCGGATCGCGCCGAGGCCGAAGCGCACGACGTCGCCGACGGCCGAATACGCGAGCTGCGACTCGTTGACGTCCGGCGAAAGCACCTGGATGCCCATGCGGCGCGCCTCGCCCAGATACAGGGCGGTCTTGTCCTTGTTGTCCTTCGTGCCCTGGAGCAGCGCGGCCATGAACTCGACCGGATAGTGGGTCTTCAGGTACGCGGTCCAGTACGAGATGAGGCCGTAGGCGGCGGAGTGCGCCTTGTTGAACGCGTATCCGGAGAACGGGACGAGGATGTCCCACACGGCCTGCGCGGACTCCTCCGAGTAGCCGTGCTCCTTCATGCCGGCGAAGAACGGCACCTTCTCCTTGGCCAGCACCTCCGGCTTCTTCTTGCCCATGGCTCGTCGCAGCACGTCGGCCTTGCCGAGCGAGTAGCCGGCGAGGATTCGCGCGGCGGACTGCACCTGCTCCTGGTAGATGATCAGGCCGTACGTCTCGTCGAGCACCTGCTTCAGCGGCTCGTCGAGCTCCGGGTGGATCGGCGTGATCTTCTGCAGACCGTTCTTGCGCTTCGCGTAGTTGATGTGCGATTCCATCGACATCGGGCCCGGTCGGTACAGGGCGATCAATGCGGAGATGTCGTTGAAGTTGTCGGGCTTCAACATCTTGAGCAGCGAGCGCATGCCGTCGGAATCGAGCTGGAACACGCCGAGCGTATCGCCGCGCGACAACAGCTCATAGGTGGGCTTGTCGTCGAGCGGGATCTTCGTGTAGTCGATCGCCTCCTTGCCGTTGGCGACGATGTTCTTCAGCGTGTCCTGGATGACCGTCAAGTTGGACAGACCGAGGAAGTCCATTTTGACCAGGCCCAGCGTCTCGCACGTATGGTATTCGAACGTGGTCGTGACGGTGCCGTCGGTGCGTTCCAGCAGCGGCGACGTGTCGGTGATCGGCGCGCTTCCCATGATCGTGGCGCAGGCGTGCACGCCGGTCTGGCGGATCAGGCCCTCGATGGTCTTCGCCTTGTCGACGATCTGGTGCGCGTCATGGTCGGATTCGTACAGTTCGCGGAACTCGCGGGCCTCGGCGAAGCGCTTCGACGTGGGGTCGAAGATCTCCTTGAGCGACGCGTCCTTGCCGTTCTTCGACGGCGGCAGCGCCTTGGTGACCTTCTCGCCCATCGAGAACTCGTAGCCCATGATGCGCGCCGAATCCTTCAGCGCCTGCTTGGTTTTGATGACGCCGTAGATCACGCACTGGGCGACCTTGTCGTGGCCGTATTTCTCGCCGCAGTAGTTGATCACGTCGAGGCGCCCGTCCGGGTCGAAGTCGACGTCGATATCCGGCAGGGAGACGCGTTCCGGGTTGAGGAACCTCTCGAAGATGAGGCCGTGCTCCAGCGGGTCGAGCTCGGTGATGCCCATCGCGTAGGCGACCATCGAGCCTGCGGCGGAGCCTCGGCCGGGGCCGACCATGATGTCGTGGTCCTTCGCCCATTGGATGTAGTCGGCGACGACGAGGAAGTAGCCGCAGAACTGCATCTGGCAGATGATGCCGCATTCGTAGTCCGCCTGCTTCGACACGTGTTCGGGCACGTTGCCGTCGTAGCGACGTTCCAGTCCCTCCTCGACCTTCTTGAGGAACAGCGAGGCCTCGTCCCAGCCTTCCGGGCAGGGGAACTGGGGCATGAACGCGCCGTCCTCGTGGTCGTCGAAGATCACGTTGCAGCGTTCGGCGATCTCCAGCGTGTTGTCGCACGCCTCGGGGAACTCCTTGAACAGCTCGCGCATCTCGGCGGCCGGCTTGATGTAGTAGCCGGTGCCGTCGAACTTGAAGCGGTCCGGATCGTCGAGGTGGGAGCCGGAGTTGATGCACAGCATCGCGTCCTGCGCCTCCGCGTCCTCGGCGTGCACGTAGTGGGAGTCGTTCGTGGCGAGCAGCGGCGCGTCCAGCTTCTTCGCGATGGTCAGCAGGCCGGAGGTGACCTCCCTCTCGATCTTCAGGCCATGGTCCATGAGCTCGATGAAGAAGTTGTCGCGGCCGAAGATGTCCTGGAATTCGCCGGCTGCGCGCAGCGCCTCGTCGAACTGCCCGAGGCGCAGCCTGGTCTGGATGATGCCGGACGGGCATCCGGACGAGGCGATCACGCCCTTCGAGTAGGTGGCGAGCACCTCCTTGTCCATACGCGGGTAGCGCTGGACGCGGCCTTCGAGGTTCGCCACGGAGGAGGCCTTGATGAGGTTGACGAGGCCTTCGTCGTTCTCCGCCCACATCGTCATGTGGGTGATGAGGCCGCCGCCGGAGACGTCGTCGCGGCGCTGGTCCTCGGTGCCCCAATGCACGCGGGACTTGTCCTGACGCGCGGTCTCCGGCGTCACGTACGCCTCGATGCCGATGATCGGCTTGACGCCGTTGGCCACGCAGTTCGTGTACATCTCGTACGCGCCATGCATGTTGCCGTGGTCGGTGATCGCCACCGCCGGCATGCCGAGCTCGGCCGTGTACTTGGCGAGATCCGGGATCTTGGACGCCCCGTCGAGCAGCGAATAGTGCGTGTGGTTGTGCAGATGAACGAAGTCTCCCGAATTGGCCATGCGTTCCACCCTACCGCACGCCCTGCTCACCTGAGCCGTCGGAGGAATCCGGACGGCGGTCGCGCGTAGGATGGGAAGCGCCGATGATGGCATCGGCGATGGCAATGAAGGGAGCCGACATGTCTCGTATGGCCGATGGCGACATCCTGTGGTCGCAGCGCAAACGCAACTGGTGCCGCACGCCGTTCACGTTCACCACGTACACGCTCACCGCGGACGAGCTCGCGGTGAAGACCGGCGTGCTGCGTGAGACCTACGACGTGACGAAGCTGTTCCGCGTGGTCGACATGACGATTACGCGCTCGCTGCTCCAGCGTCTGTTCGGACTGTCGACGATCACGTTGGAGACGCGCGACCAGTCGTCGGGCGGTCAGACGGTGCTGAAGAACGTGATCCACGGGTTCGAGGTGCGCCGCGTCATCCAGCACGCCGTGGACGACGCGCGCAACGTGAACCGGGTGAGCGCGCGCGAGTACATGGATTCCGGCGACGACGGCTACGCGGGCGGATACGGCGACGACGGCTACGACGGCTACGACGGCTACGACGCCGGATACGGCGAGGCATGACGGGCGCCTCCCGCACACCGCGGGCCTCGACCGCGCAGATCGTGGTGGAGATCCTCGAACTGCTCGCGGCGCACACGGACCGCGAGCACGGGCTTTCCGCCGCCGAGATCGCGCAGCGGCTCGGCGTGAACGAGAAGACGGTGCGCACCCATCTGCGCGCGTTCGAGGCGATGTCGCCGCTCGGACGCCGGGTCGGGCATCTCGACCGTGCGGATCTCGTGCACGCGGAGAGCGCCGACCCGCGCCCCGGCTGGACCATCGAGCCGGTCTTCGACACGGCGCAAATGCGTCTGCTCACCGACGGGGCGATGCTGTCGCGCCCGGACGGCGAATACCTGCGCGACCTCATCGCCAAGATCTACTCGTTCGCCGGCCGTTCCGGCCAGTTGCGCGGATTGAGCCGTCTCGACACGCCGAAGAACTACAACACGGAGTTTCTCAACAACATCGAACTGCTCAACGACGCGATCGACCATGAGCGCGTCATCACGTTCCACTACTGCACGTACGACGAGAACGGCGATCTCGTGCCCCGGCGCAGGGGCGATGGCACGGTGCGCGAATACCGCGCGGACCCGTACCATCTCATGTACAAGAACAACATGTACTATCTCGTGTGCCACATGCACGTCTACGAGGGATTGTCGTACCTGCACGTGGAGCGGTTCCGCGACCTCAGGGTCGACGGGACGGACCATTCGATCACGCATCGTCTCGACGATTTCAGCGACGTGCCGGGAGAGCCGTTCGACATCGACCGGCATATGGCGGAACGCCCCTACCCGGTGACCGGTCCGGCGGTGCCGATCCGCATGCGCATCACCGGGTCGCTGGAACCGTTGTTCGACTGGTTCGACGACGCGCGCGTCACGCGGGTCGCGCCGCCGCGCGGTGACGACGGTGGCGCCGGCGATGCCGGTGGCGTCGGCGGCGACGCGGGACGGCGCGCGCGGCCCGTCTACAAGGTGCGCGTGGTCGCCAACGAGAAGGCGACGTTGTGGTGGGCGTTGCAGTACGCGGACGGCGCGAGCATCGAGATCGTCGAACCGGCGTCCCTGCGCGCACGGCTGCGCGAAGTGGGCGAACGGCTCGCCGCCACCTACGCGGCGACGGCGGCACCCGACGGGACGGATGCCGCCGTCGCCTCCGCCGGTTCCGCGTGTCGCTTGCGCATCACGTCGAGCGCATGCTCCAGATCGGCCGGATAGTTTGACGTGACGGTCGTCCACACGTGCGTGCGCGGGTGGCGGAATTCCAGCTGCATGGCGTGCAGCCACTGGCGTTCCAATCCGAGTTCGGCGGCGAGCACCGGGTTCGCGCCGTACATGTGGTCGCCGGCGAGCGGATGCCCGATCGATGAGAAGTGCACGCGGATCTGATGCGTGCGCCCGGTCTCCAGGTTCACGGAGACGAGGGTCGCCTCGGAGCCGAAGCGCTCCATCACGTCCCAATGCGTGACGGCGGGCTTGCCGGCGGGCGTCACGCAGAAGCGGAAGTCGGAGACCTTCGCGCGCCCGATCGGCGCCTCGATGGTCGCCTTGTCCTGTTTGAGCGATCCCTGCACGAGCGCATGGTACGTCTTGACGACCTCGTGTTCGGCGAACTGCCGGCGCATCTCCACATAGGCGAGGTCGGATTTGCAGACGAGCATGAGCCCGCTCGTGCCCACGTCGAGCCGGGAGACGATGCCTTCGCGCCCTGCCGCGCCATAGGAGGTGATGTGCACGCCGCGGTCGCGCAGCGAACCGAGCACGGTCGGTCCGGTCCAGCCGACGGACGCGTGCGCGGCGACGCCGACCGGCTTGTCGACCACGACCACGTCGTCGTCCTCGTAGACGACGGCCATGTCGGTCGCGATCGGCTCGGGGGTGTCGCGCTCCTCGGCGAGGTCGAATTCGACGGTCTCCCCCGCCTGCAGGATGCCCGACTTGTTGATGGACCGGTCAAGCACCCTGGCCTGTCCGGTGTCGATGAGGTCCGCGGCCTTCGACCGTGAGACGCCGAGCATCTTCGAGACGGCCACGTCGAACCGCCTGCCGACCAGCGCGTCGGGCGCCGGCGCGAGGCGGCTCATGCCTTGCCGCCTTCCGCTGCGGAACCGGCGGCGGCATCGGCGGCATCATGCGCGTCGGCACGCGCGTCCGAACCGAACGGCACGTTGAAGAGGATCATCAGTACGATGGCCACGCCGGCCACCATGAGGAAGATGTCCGCCACGTTGCCGACCGACCATCCGTAGTTCAGGAAGTCGACGACCCGGCCGTCGAGGAATCCGTCCGCATAGACGACGCGGTCGATGAGATTGCCGAACGCGCCGGCGAACGCGAACGCGAACGTCACGGACCACGCCATCGACGTGGTGCGCCATGCGAGCACGACGAGCGCGACGGACGCGACGATGGCGAGCAGCGAAATCACCCATGTGGCGCCCGATCCGAATCCGAGCGAGGCACCGGGATTACGCACCAGCGTGAGCGACAGCAGACCGGGGATGACGCGCACGGTGCGTCCGTCGGACAACGCGGACAAGGCCCAGAGCTTCGTGAGCTGGTCGACTGCCAGCGCGATGACGGCGAGACAAGCAAAGACGGCCACGCGGATGCGCGGCCGTCCATGATGAACCATGTTCATACCGAGATGCGGGCCTTGGATCAGTCGCCGGACTGCTCGGTCTGGTTGTAGGTGTTGTTGTCCGACACCTGGTTGACCAGCTGGCCGAGGAACTCGGTGAGGCGGGCGCGGTATTCGGTCTCGAACTGCTTGAGGCCCTGGATGTTGCCCTCGATGGCCTTCGCCTCGTGGGTCAGGTTCTCGCGCACCTGGTTCGCGTAGTCGTCGGCCGCGGTACGGGTCTTCTTGCCGTAGCCTTCGGCCTCGTTGCGGGTCTGCTCGCCGTACTCGTCGGCGGCCTTGCGGGTGCGCTTGCCGTAGTCGTCGGCCTCGGCGCGGGTCTGCTTGCCGTATTCGTCGGCGGCGGTGCGGACCTTCTGGTCGTACTCGGCGGCGCGGCGCTGGACCTCGGCCTCGTACTGGTCGGCCTCGTTGTGCTTGGTGCCGAGGTAGGTGTCGGCGTCCTGACGGGTCTTGACCGAGTAGGCGTCGGCGTCGGAGCGGGTGCGCTTCGAGTAGGCGTCGGCGTCGGAGTGGACGCGCTTGTTGTACTCGTCGGCCTCCGTGCGGGTGCGGTTGGAGTAGTCGTTGGCCTTGCCGATGAGCTCGTTGTAGTCGTTCTGGCTCTTCTCGGTGATCTCCTTGGCCTTCGCCTTGCCCTTGTCCACATACTGGTCATGCAGCTGCATGGCGAGGGTGAGCATGGCGGTGGCGCGTTCGGGCTCGCTGCCGGCGCCGGCGGCGGCACCCGCGATCTTGCGCAGGGAGCCGGTCTCGGTGTCGGGCTCGACCTTGGCGACCTGCTCGCGCAGCTGGTTCTCGCGCTTCTTGGACTCCTCGAGCTGGCGGGTGAGCTCCTGGACCTGCTGCGCCTGCTGCTGGAGGCCGGCGGCCTGCTGCTGGAAGGCGGCGATCTTGCGGGCCATGTCCTCGGCCTGGGCGCGGAACTGGTCGCGTTCCTTCTGGACGGCGGCGATCTGCTGGGCGACGGCGTCCTGGTTGCCGGAGGCCTGGGCGGCCTGCGCGGTGAGCTGGTCGATCTGCGCGTTGAGCTGGTCGACCTGCGCCTTGAGCTGCTCGTTCTGCGCGGCCAGCGCCTTGTTCGCGTTCTCCGCCTCGGCCAGCTTGGCGGCGACGGCCTGCGCCTGATCTCCACCGGCGGCCGCCTGCTGGGCGGCGGTCTTGAGCTGATTGTTCTCCCCCTGCAGCTGCTGCACCGTTGCATTCAGCTCGGAGATCTTCTTGTTGAGGGCGGTCACGTCCGGACCCAGCGCCTGGGTCGACTGGCCGGCGACGGCCTGCTTGCCGAGCGCCTCGACGGTCTCGGTGACCTGGTCGAGGAAGTCGTCGACCTCGTCGACGTCGTATCCTTCCTTGAATCGCACCGTCTGGAACGTGCGCTCCCTGATGTCCTTAGGCGTCAACAGAGCCATAAATCTACACCTCGCTTTGGGGCTGTGCCTCGCTTACGTTGGTATCAACATATGACATTAGCACGTACCCCCAGCATTCACGCAGATTATCCGCGTTTATGGGCGGCGCGACACGCGCTTTCGCGCACGCGCGGGATCGGGGGCGGACCGGAGCGGACCAGGAGCGGACCGGGACGGACCGCATACGGCCCGCCCGCGGATCAGATGAGCACGCGCAGCAGGACGAGGATGAAGTACAGGACGATGAAGCTCATGTCCAACGCGACGGCACCGAGCCGCAGCGGCGGGATGTAGCGACGTAGCCACCGAAGCGGCGGCTCAGTGACGCTGTACACGATGTTGATGAGCCAGGCGACGACGCCCTTCGGATACCAGCGGGGCGCAAGCAATGCGGCCCAGTCGAGGATCATGCGGATGAACAGCACGGTGATGTAGGCGTCGATCAGCCCGTCGACGAGGCGCATGAGGATGAGGAACAGCATGTCTCCACCGTATCAGCTCCGCTGGGAACGGGCTGGACGTTCGCTGACGACATACCGAAACGCCCCGCGGCTCGCCATGAGCCGTGGGGCATCGGGATACGGACGGAACCGTGGTCGGTCGGTCAGTCGGCGAACAGGTCGCGCGCGCTGTTGGCGTTGGACGGTTCCTCGACCTTGATGTTCACCTGCGAGGGGCTCAGCAGGAACACGCGCGGCGTGACGCGTTCCATCGACCCGTGCACGCCGAACACGACGCCGGCGGAGAAGTCGACGATGCGGTAGGCGATGGCCTCGGGCACGCCGGTCAGGTTGAGCACGACCGGAATGCCGTCGCGGATGGCGCGGCCGACCATCTGCGCGTCCTCATAGGACTTCGGGTGGATGGTCGTGATGCGGCTGAGCCTGCCCTGGAACGGGTTGGACGCACGTGATCCCGACGCGCCGGAGGCGGATGCCGCGGCGGCGGAGGCCACGGGCTTCGACGGCATCGGGGTCACCGTATGGTCGGAGTCGAACGAGCCCGAAGGTTCCGGCGTCTCCGGCTCCTCGTCGATGTCGAAGTCGTCATCGTTCTCGGACACGTCGGACATGCCCAGATAGGACATCGCGTTCTTCATGAACCCTGCCATGGATTAACCCTTTCTCGTCGTCTCTCGCCGTGCCGTCAGCGCAGGAAGTCGGGGATGTCGAGATCCCCCGCCGGGTCGTTCGCGTCGGGCGCGTACGGATACTCCTGATACGGGTTCTGCTGGTACGGCTGCTGCGCGGGGACGCTGCCGGTGTTCGGAGCGAACGTGAACGGCTGCTGGGCCGGCTGCTGGACGGGAACCGGCTGGGACTGCGGCTGGGCCGGAGCGGGCTGCACCGGAGCCGCGGGCTGCTG
>NZ_JGZP01000020.1 GCF_000741785.1 Bifidobacterium stellenboschense
ATAACCGCTGAAAGCATCTAAGCGGGAAGCCCGCTCCAAGATAAGTATTCCCTGGGCTTTTCGAAGCCCGTGACCCCCCATGTAGAACACGTGGTCGATAGGCCGGACGTGGAAGCCCCGCGAGGGGTGGAGCCGACCGGTACTAACGGGGAAGCGCGACACACACATCCCAACCATGTTGGGACGGCATCGACCTCTTTCTGCGGATACACGCGACACGGAGCAACACGAACCGTGGTCACAACAGAACCAATCAACAGCGTCCACCATCCGGTCCCCAAACCACCAGCGTTCAAAGGGGATTCCCTTTGATAATTGAAGATTTGCGGCGGTCATAGCCCAGGAGAGACGCCCGGTCCCATTCCGAACCCGGAAGCTAAGACCTGGCACGGCGATGGTACTGCACCCGAGAGGATGTGGGAGAGTAGCACGCCGCCGCACCACAACGAACAGGACCCCCGGTCGAGCCACACGGCTCCCGGGGGTTTTCGCATACCCGAACCCACCCACCACACGCGCCCCCGCCGGCACGCCGGCGGACCACCCTCCGACGCGCGTGCCGCGCGCCACCTCCCGCCAGCGGGAGGAACACCGGACCACGCGCGCGCGACCACACCGGAAACCACACCCACGCCACACGCACGCAGGCGCGGGATGCCGCCCCCGCCGGCGGGGGCTCCCGGCGAAGCCGGGCGGGGGTGGACCCACGGACCACAGGCACGCATGCCGGGAACCACCCTCCGACGCGCCCCGCGCCACCACACGTCAACAGGAGAAACCACCCAGCAATCCGCGAACACTGGAGGCTTCGATTATCATTGCTGATAATCGGACGTCGAATCGGGGACTACTCATGCATTACTTCACGCCAAAGCGCTGCACTACATCGAATAAAATCATGTATCACGACAAAGCCCAGGCGCAGCGTGCCGCCGATCAGAGCTTCATCGAACGCGGTGCCGAACTGTGGGTGTACCGTTGCCAGTTCTGCGGCACCTGGCATTTGACGCATCGTGATCCGCAATCCAGTTACCGACACGTTCCGCTCAACCAGGAACTGAAACCCCACAGCCGTAAGAAGGGCTACAAGCCGCGTCGTCGTTAACACGGGTACCTGATGCCGTGATGATTGGAGATCCCCGGTTCCGTTAGGAGCCGGGGATCTTTCGTATGTGCTGATGTGGGGTGCCGTGGTGTGTGGTCACCCTTGTTCCTCCCGCTGGCGGGTGGCGTTTCGTGGCGTGTGTGTCCTCCCGCTGGCGGGAGGTGGCGCGCGCAGCGCGCCGGAGGGTGGTCCGGGGCGCGTGGTTCGCGTGGTCGTCCGGTGGTCCACCCCCACCCGGCTTCGCCGGGAGCCCCCGCCGGCGGGGGCGTGTTTCGTGGCTCGCGTGGTTTCGTGTGGTGCGTGTTCGTGTGTGGTGTGTTGTTTCCTCCCGCTGGCGGGAGGTGGCGCGCGGAGCGCGTCGGAGGGTGGTCGTCTGGGTTGGTTGGGTGAATGTGTGGTTGGTTGTGGGTGAATTGTGTTGGTTGGGGTGTGTGTGGTGGTGTCCAGGTGGGTAGGCTGGGGGTTGTGGGGCCTGTTGGGCCTGTTTTCGACACGCCGGTGGATTGTTGTGTTTGCAACGTTTCCGGGGTGGTTTTGTCGTGTGTGTTTGCGTGCCGGGGTGGGTTGGTGTATGTTTATCTCTTGCTGCCGGTCGGCTTCTGGTTCCTGCTCTTGTGTGGTTCCGGGGTTGGCTGTGTGTGGTGGTTTGAGAACTCAAGAGTGTGTTGTACTACTTACTTCTTTATAGTCAATGATTGCCAGTCCGATGCCCGCTTCGGTTTTCCGGAGTACCGAGGGGGTTTGATGGGTGTCGGGKTTTGGTTCGGTGCGAACCTCTTTCCTTATTTGATGAGGTTCCGTCAATTGTTTTTAATGAGGGTCATTTATGGTTCTCTTTGCAAGTTT
>NZ_JGZP01000021.1 GCF_000741785.1 Bifidobacterium stellenboschense
TGCGGCGGGAGGCGGGGGCGCGGCGCACGGCACCGGTCGGCGCGGACGCGCCAACGGTGCCGTCGCCGGCGCTCGCCGACGTGGATGTCGCGACCGGGACCGTTGCGGAAGGCGCCTTGTCTTCCGTGCCGTGTTCCGCCCGTTCCAACGCGTCACGTAACTCCCGCACGGACTGCATGCGCGCGCTCGGTTCAAACGCGCACGCCTTGGCGACGATGGCGCGCAGCGCGGGCGGCACCGCCGAGACGTCGGCGAGCGAGCGCCCGTACGCCGTCGCGTCGGACGGGCTCACGCCGGTGAGCATGAAGCCGAGCACGCGCCCGATCGCGTACACGTCGGTGCGGGCGTCGGTGGGCGCGAACCCGTATTGTTCGGGAGCGGCGTACCCCCATGTGCCGAGCGTGGTCGTGTCGCGTGCGCGCGCCGTCGCGTCGCCTGTGGCGGCACCGACGTGTTCGCGGGCGATGCCGAAGTCGATGAGGTGCACGCCGTCCGTGGCGATGATGATGTTCGCGGGCGTCACGTCGCGGTGGATGATGCCGTGCGCGTGGAGTTCGCCGACCGCCTCGCACAGTTGGACGGCGATGCGCGTCGCCTCGGACGCGTCCAGCCGGCCTTTCCCGGTGACGTGCCGTTCGAGCGTGACGCCGGGCACGTAGTCGTAGACGACCACGAACCGGTCGGGCAACTCGTAGGTCGCCTCGACGCGGGGCAGGCGCGGCGACGTGCAGTCGGCGAGCGTGGACCAGAGGCGTCGGCGGGCGAGACGCAGCGGGATCTTCTTGCGTACGAACGGTCCGGTGCCGTCCAACGTCACGAGTTCGGTGACGCCGGACGGCCCGTCGGCGAGCGTGCGTTCGACGCGGTAGGCGTCGTCCAATCCCATGGCGTGCAGGGTCTGCGTGTCGTCCATATGACCGCTCCAGTCGCTCCCGTTCCCGTTCAGTCCCGCGGCGTGAGCGTCGGCTCGTCGAACCGGTAGAGCTCGTCGTCGGTGGCGGCGAGGCCGAGTCCGTTCGTGATGCACCAGATGACGATCGCGTCGCGGCGTTGCCGACACCACAGTTCCGATACGCCGGCGAGACGCAGCAGGCGTTGCGTCTCGCGCAGGTCACAGCCGAGGCCGAACGCGAGCCGGATCGCATGGTCGCGGCCGGGGCGGCTTTTGCCTGAGAACACGTCGTAGACGACGGTGGGGTTGATGCCGGAGGCGCGCGCCACGTCGGCGCGTTTGAAGCCGTGCCTGTCCAGCAGGAACTTCAGGTAGTCGACGAGGCGATAGTCCCGTGGGCGTTCCTCGTCGAGATACGCGTCGATGCTGCCGCTGGCGAGCAGACGGTCCAACAGTTCCTCGGTGAGCCGCCGCTCCCCTCCCGTTGCGTTCATTGCCATATCTCCTTTATACCGTGCGTGGTCATGCCCGCGGCGCATCGGCGCGGCCTGGCGGCAGCGTTGCTGCGCCATCATCCGATCGCGTCCAGACACGTCCAGACTCATCCGGCCACATTCAGTCGGCGACTGAGGACGGGCGACGAGCCGTCCGTGATGATGGCTTTGCGGGAATCGTACGCCCCACGTGGCGTAGACGGCGATTCACCGTCATCCACGTATGCCAATTTGATAACACTACGCCAATTTGATTACGTTTTCACATTGGATTACATTGAAGGGGACGCATGGACGCATCGCATGCACGAGAGAAGGAAGGGCAGTCATGAGCGAACGTTGGAGAACCGCCATCGCGGTCGGTTTGACGGTGACGGTCGCCGGGCTCGCCGCCTCCACCATCACCATGCTGCTGTTGAAGAAAAGGAACCGGATATGACCAACCCCACGGACCAGCCCACCCAGCCCATCGAGCCGACTCCGGCATCGCTGCCGGAGCAGCCGACGCAGCCCATCGAACCGGCCACGCAACCGCTGCAGGCCGCCGCGCCCGCGCGCCCGCGGCCGACCGCATCTACCAGGCCGCCCCGCAGCAGGTGTTCCAGGCGGCGCACGACCAGTTGTCCACGGGAGCGACGTTCACGTTGGATTCGGAGGACGCCCGCACCGGCACGATCACTTTCCATGACTACGAGGACGCGCGCTTCACGCTGACGTTGACGCCGACGCCGGAAGGCGGCACCGAGGCACGGCTGGTCACCGAAGGCGACGGCAACGGCAAACGCGCCGGCGAATTCTACACGGCGCTCGACGCGGCCGCGTCCGCGCTGCCCGCCCCGTCCCCCGTCTCCGCGGCAACGGACGCGTCCGGTGCCGCAGGCACCGGAGCCCCCGCGACGCCGGTCATCCCCGCCAAGGGGACCGCGCACGCGGGACCGGCGAAGAAGACCTCCAAGCTGGCGGTGTCCGGAATCGTCATCGGCGCGCTGTTCCTCATGGGCGCGTTCACGACCCTCAAGGAATGGTCGGACGTGGTGGCTTTCGCCGTGTTCAACGGCCTGCTGTCCGGTTTCGCCGTATACGCGACGCGCAAGGGCGGCAAGGTCCAGGGCCGGCTCCTCGCATGGGTCGCGGTCGGACTCACCGTCGCGGCGTTCGTCGTCGGCGGCGTGCATGTCCTGATCGCCGCGGGCCAGGAGAAGGCGGACCACGCCGCCCTGGAGCAGTCGTTCAAGGAATCCCAGAAGGTCACCTGCAAGGACTTCGCATGGCCGACGACGGGACTCGCCACGCAGCTGCCGAAGCCCGCTTCCGCGTCCGGAGAGGTCAACAACGAGAGCTCCAGCTCGTTCTCCGTCTCCGTGTGCGACACCGACGCCTCGCAGTACGCGTCCTACGTCACCTCCGTGCAGGAGAAGGGCTTCACCGTCGACTACTCCAAAACCGACACCGCGTTCAACGGCAAGAACGAAGCCGGCTACAGCGTGCACGTGTCCGTGAACGAATACAACAAGAACGTGATGGACATCGCCATCTACCCGCCGGACGACGCCACCGACGACTCCGCGACCACGGATTCCGGCTCCACTGACGGCACCGACGGTTCCACCGGCACGGATTCGGGCGCGGACACCTCCGGCCAGTCCTCCACGCAATCCGGCGCGTCCGACGATTTCAAGACCGCGATGGACAGCTACGAGCAGACCATGAACGGCTACGTCGACTTCATGAACAAGTACAATGCGGCCGGCCAGCCCGCCTCGATGCTCGTCGACTACACCAAGTGGCTGAAGCAGTACACGGACACCGCGCAGAAGCTCGACGCGATCGACGAGTCGACGCTCAGCCCGGAGGACCAGCAGTACTTCATCGAAGTGCAGACGCGCATCAACCAGAAGCTCGCCACAGTGCAGTGACGGCCGCATCGGACAGAACGGCAATCGAACAGGACAGGAGCGAAAGACCGATATGGGACTGATCGACATCGTCGGCAAAGGGCGGAAGCCCGGGTTCTCGCGCGCCATCCCCGGCGCCGAGGAACTGGGCAGCACGTTGAAGGACACGTTCGGCGCGTTCCGCACCGGTCTCGGCGTCCCCGAATCGAAGTCGACGGGCGTGTGCGAGGGATGCGGCGCGCCGCTGTCCGGCGCCCGCCACGAGACCGTGCAATGCCCGTACTGCGATCGGCAGACGCGCCTGCCCTGACCGGCTCTCCAACGACAAAAGGAACATCGAACATGGCAATCATCAGGGCGTTCTCTGGCGCGCTCGGCGGCACGTTCGCCGACCTGTGGAAGGACATCATCACCGCCGGCGGGTTCGCCGAGCATACGGTCGTCTTCCCCGGCGTGCCGCGCGGCACGAACAACGGCCGCGGCTCGAACGATTCGGGCTCGGACGGCGTGATCACCAACGGTTCGCGCATCTACGTGCCGGAGAACACGGCCGCGTTCATCTTCAGCCAGTCGGGCATCGAGAACGTGATCCGCGAACCCGGCGGCTACGAGTACCGCAACGGGGAGAAGAGCGTCCTCGCCGGCGACGGGTTCGGTTCGCTCATCGACCAGGTGGCCGACCGGTTCACGTTCGGCGGACAGCCGGGCGTCACCAAATACGTGGCGTTCATCAACCTGCGTGAGATTCGCGGCGTGAAGTTCGGCACCCCGTCGCCGCTCGTCTACCATGACCGCTTCTACGACACGGATCTGGAGATTCGCGCCCGCGGCGCCATGTCGCTCAAGGTCACCGATCCGGTGCGCTTCGTGCGCAATTTCGTACCGGCGAACGTCACCTCGTACTCGTTCGACGATCCGGGCGCGCGACGGCAGATCCTGTCCGAGTTCATCCAGTCGTTCAGCGTGGCCGTCAACTCGCTGTCCGACGACTACCGGATCTCCCAACTGCCGGCGCAGTCGAACGCGATCGCGCGCACCGTGCGCGCCGACCCGGCGAACGCGGGCACCTGGGGTCCGCGGTTCGGTTTCGAAGTGACCAACGTGGGCATCGAGAGCATCGAGTTCACGGACGAATCGCGCGAACTGGTGAAACGATTCTCATCGAACCGCATGGACGTGACCGCCTACGAGGGCGTGTCGGCGCAGGCGGGGAACATGGCCGCCCAGCAGCGCATCGCCGCGGGCATCGGCGAACACGGGTTCGGCGACGGCGGCATGCTGCTCGGCATGAACATGGCGCAGGCCATCAACCCGATGAACGCGGCACCTGCGGTACAGCCCGCGCCCGCGGCGCCCGCCGCCGCGCCGGCTCCGTCATCCGTTCCGCCGACGCCGTCCGCTCCCGCCGCACCGTCCGCAGCACCGTCCCCCTCCCCCGCACCGTCGCCGGCTCCGTCGCTGTCGTTGGACGAGCAGCTGGACGCGTTGAAGAAGCTCAAGGAGCTGCTGGACGCCGGCATCCTCTCGCAGGAGGAGTTCGAGGCGAAGAAGAAGGAGATCCTCGGGCTGTAGCCGATGCCGCCGCGTCAGCGCTTGCCGAGACCGCCGTCGGGGAACATGAGGAACGTGAGCGCGCCCGCCGCGGCGCCGCTGGCGAGCGCACCGGTCACGACGGTGAGGATGCGCATGGCGGCGCCGGGCGTCATGCGCCCGTTCTTCGCCGCGGCGCGTGACGTCACGCCGGCGGCGCCGCGCTTGTGCGACGTGTCCGGCGACGGCGCGCGTCCGACCGTGTCCGGAGCGTCGCCGCCGTCCGTCGTCGCACCGCCGTCGCGCGCATCGTCGCCACTTGTCTTCTCGTCTTCCGTCGCGTCGTCCGTGTCGTCGCCGTCCGTTTCGCCCTGCAGCGGATCGTCGACGAGCGTGGTGATGACGCGGGCGAGGTCGCGGTTGTCGTGTTCGGCGATCTCCGCGTTGAACACGGTGCGCAGGGCGAGGTATTGGAGTTTGCTCATCGGCGTCTTGCCGGTCTCGAGGTTGGAGACGGTCTGGCGGGCCACGCCGAGTTCGTCGGCGAGCTCCTGTGTGGTCCATCCGGCGACCTTGCGTATGATCGACAGGTTCTCCTGGAACTTGCCGATCCACCGGCGTTCGATTTCGGGTACCGCCATGACGTGTTCTCCTTCCGCGCTGCCACCCATCATACGCAATGGCCGCGTGCCGCCCCCGGTTCGGTGGGGCGGCACGCGGCCATTCGCGTTTCGGTCGGCTCCGGGCGCGGCGTTCGGATCGGCCGGAACGTCGGCGCGTCAGAAGCGGATGAGCGACTTGATGACCTCGCGCCGGTCCATCGCCTCGTACGCCTCCTGGATGTGGTCGAGGTCGTAGACCCCGGTGAACACGCGGCCGGGGTCGATCTCGTGGTTCACGACCGCGTCGAGCAGGCCGGACTTCAAGTCGTAGTGGCGCACGGGCGCGGGGCCTCCCTTGATGCCGATGTTGCCGTAGAACGTGCCTTCGGCGCTGATCTCCACGTCATGCGGGAGGCCGACGCGGCCGATGACGGCGCCGCGGCGGGCGAGGCCGATGGCCGTGTCGAACGACTGCTTGGAGCCGACGCATTCGAGCACCGCATCCGCACCGTAGCCGCCGGTCATCGAAAGCACCTTGTCGACGGCGGCCTGATCGCGTTCGGCGACGACGTCGGTCGCGCCGAATTCGCGGGCGAGGGCGGCGCGGTCCTCGTGACGGCTCATCGCGATGATGCGCGTCGCGCCGAGCATCCTCGCGGAGAGGACGCCGCACAGGCCGACGGCGCCGTCGCCCATGACGACGGCCGTGTCGCCGGGCTTGACCTCGGCGGAGACGGCGGCATGGTAGCCGGTGGACATCACGTCGGCGATGGTCAGGAGCGACGCGAGCGTCTCGTCGTCATAGTCCTCCGGGGAGCCGGGGACCTTCACACACGTGCCGTCCGCTTCGGGCACGCGCACGTATTCGGCCTGGCTGGCGCCGAAGTAGCCGCCGTGCGGGCACACGGATTCGAAACCGGCTTCGCACACCGGACACTTGCCGCAGCTGTACGGGAACGGCAGCACGACGAAGTCGCCGGGGGCGACGGTCGTGACGGACGCGCCCACCTGTTCGACCACGCCGATCGACTCATGGCCGATCTGGCTGTTTTCGGGATGCGGGGAGAGCCCGCGGAAGTACCACAGGTCGGAGCCGCACACGCAGGCGCGCACCACGCGCACCAAGGCGTCCGTGTCCTGTTCGACGCGCGCCTTCGGGACCTCGCGCACAGCCATCTCGCCGGGCTTCACGAAGATCGCGGCCTTCATCGTCTCGCTCATATTCGTCTCCTTCATCGTTGCCGTCGTCCGATACGCGGTTTCGCATCGTGCCGACGGCTCCCACCGTACGCGCCTGAAGCGCTTGAAGGGCAAACCGCGACACGCCGTCGGGGCGTGGCCGCAGGCCGGTCACCGGCCGCCACGTGATTCATTTCACCCGCGTGATGGCGTTCCCCTTGACCATGAACCCCTTGCGGGCCATGTCGATCATCGGCTGGTCGAACGCGCTGTCCGTGTAGAACTCGTCGATGACGGCGTCCGCGCCCAGCACCTCGCGCAGACGCTTCGGCTTGTTCGTGTTGAAGTTGAGGTACGTGACCTCGAAGGTCGCGGGATCGATGGTGGAGGCGATGAGACGCCTGACGCCGAGCCTGCGGCATGCCTCCCCCACGGTCACGTCGAACGAGGCGGTGAGGATCACGTCGTCGGGCCGCGGCTCGTACCACGGTTTGATCTTGCTCATGTTGCGGTCCCAGAACGCGCTGACCAGCGATCTCAGTCCGCCGGTCAGGTCGTCGGCGCCGACCACCGAGGCGTCGGCGGCGAGGATGTCGTCGCCGAGTCCCGCCTTCGCCGCGTCGTTCAGGGCGCTCACGCGCAACGCGTCGACGCCCTTCGACGAGGAGAGGTCGCTCAGGTATCTGCGCGCCACCTTGCCCACGCCGTGCTCCATCTGCTCGAGCGTCGCCTTGCCCAGCTTGTATTTGACGGCGTAGCGCAGCACGGGGGCGAGATGGCGGAACACCTTCATGTCGTATCGCGCGCTGAACAGGTAGAGGTCGAACAGGCTCTCCCCGTCGTAGATGGTCCCGTCGAAATCGAACACACGCATACGCCCCTCCGCAATCATCGTCCGGCTCCATGGTCCACTATAGACGTGACTGCCGCGGCCGCGGAGCCGGGAGCGGAGGGGATGTCACTGGTTGAGACTGGTGGTCACCTGCTGTTCGACGCGGTCGTACGCCTGTGAGAGCAGCATGTTGCCGGGCACGGTGGTCAGCAGGAACGCGAGCACGGCGGCGATGACCGACGCGATGATGCCTTTGATGAGCCTGACGACGATCCTGAACACCACGTAGGCGATGGCCGCGCCGACGGCGACGGTCAGGCAGGTGCGTACTTCGGCGGGCAGGCTCCCGTACCACAGGGCGATGCGGTCGAAGACGGACAGGTCGAGGCCGCTGAGGTCGATGTTCGTCAGGTCGATGGCTGGGAACATGGGTTTCCTTTCGAATGTCTGATGGATGCGCGGACGGACCGGGTGGTCCGTCCACGGGCTGGTCACGCCTTGTGCGGCATATCCGTCTCGGTGTCGATGACGATGGTGACCGGCCCGTCGTTGACGAGGCCGACGCGCATGTGCGCACCGAAACGGCCTTCGCGCACCGGCACGCCGCCGGAACGCAGCGCCTCGTTGAAGCGGATCCACATGAGGTCCGCGTGTTCGGGCTTGCCGGCCTTGATGAAGCTGGGGCGGTTGCCCTTGTGCACGTCCGCGTAGAGCGTGAACTGGGAGATGGACAGGATCTCGCCGCCGACGTCCTGGATGGACCGGTTCATCTTGCCGTGCTCGTCCTCGAAGACGCGCAGGTTCAATACCTTGTGGGCGAGCCAGGCGATCTCGGCGTCGCCGTCCGCGTCGGACACGCCGACGAGGATCATGTAGCCGTGGCCGATCTGCTGCGGCTCGAACGTGGGGTCGATGGTCCCGAGCTCGTTGACCACGTCGACGCTCGCCTGGGAGACTTTCTGGATGACGATTCGCATGCCCCCGATTATGCCACGTGTTTGTTCACCGGAACCTTGCGGCCGGCTGGGAGCCTGCGCGCGGAGGGAGCAGCGGCCGCCGCGTGGCATGCGCCGCGGATACGCGAAAGGCGGGAGGCCCCGGTCGTGGACCGGAGCCTCCCGCCTCGTCGTACGGCTGTCGGACAGCCGTCATACGGCCGTCACGCCATCGCCCGCGTCACTTGATGATGACGTCCTCGGGCTTGATGTCGGAGGTGAAGCTCGGGGCGAGCTCGCTCTCGTACGCCTTCTCGAAGAAGCCGTCGTCGGTGAGGGTCTTGATCTCATTGTTCATCCAGTCGAGCAGGCTCTTGTTGCCCTTCTTCACGGCCGGCGCGATCGTGGACTCGTCGCCCAGGGTCTTGATGCCGACGGTGTAGCCCGGGTTGTCCTTGGCCCACGCGTACAGGTACGTGTTGTCGTCGGCGAGGGCGGCGACGCGGCCGTCCTTGAACGCCTGGAACTGCTGGGTCTTGGAGTCGAACTTCTGCAGGTTCACGTCAGGGTAGTTCTGGGTGAAGTAGGTCTCGGCGGTCGTGCCCTTGGTCACGGCCAGATCCTTGCCCTTGAGGTCGTCGGCGCTGGTGATCTTCGCCTTGTCCGGGGAGACGACGCCGATGGAGACCTTCATGTACGGGCTGGCGAAGTCGACGACCTGCTTGCGCTCGTCGGTGACGGTGAAGTTGGCGAGCACGAGGTCGACCTTGTCGGACTTCAGGGAGTCGACGCGGCCGTCCGCGTTGACCTGCACCCATTCGACCTTCACGCCCAGGTCCTTGGCGACCTGGTTGCCGAGCGCCACGTCGTAGCCGGCGCGGGTGCCGTCGTTCTTCACGTAGCCGTACGGCGGCAGGTCGCCGAACGTGGCGATGCGGATCTTGCCGGCCTTCTTGATCTGCTCGACGGTCTGGCCCTGCTGGCCGGACGCGGACGAGCCGCCGGCCGCCGGGTCGGGGCCGTTGCCGCACGCGGCGACGGAGATCAGCGTGGCCGCGGCGAGCACGCCGGCGGCGATCTTCTTCAGGTTGAACATGATGGTTCCCCTCTCTCTGTTGGTTGATGGATTGGTAAATCTTGATGGTGAGGCACCGGCGGTCCGGGTCTTCCGGGAGCCGGCGCCCGGCATGTCACTCGTCGCCGACGGGCGACATGCTGTCGAGGAAGTTCCTCGCGCGGTCGGTCTCCGGGTTGGTGAAGAAGTCGGAGCCGGACTGGCGTTCGAGGATCACGCCGTTCTCGAGGAACATGACGGTGTCGGCGACGCGACGCGCGAACTCCATCTCGTGCGTGACGACGATCATCGTCATGTGGCGCTTGGCGAGACGCAGCATGAGCTCGAGCACCTCGCGCACCATCTCCGGGTCGAGCGAGGCGGTGACCTCGTCGAACAGCATGAGCTCCGGGTTCATGGCGAGCGCACGCACGATGGCGATGCGCTGCTTCTGGCCGCCGGACAGTTCGCGCGGGTACGCGTTCTTGTATTCGGAGAGCTGCACGTCCGCGAGGAGCCTGTCCATCTGCTCGTCGACCTCGGCCTTGGGGCGCTTCTGCACCTTGGTGGGGCCGAGTTCGATGTTCTTCGCGACCGTGAGGTTCGGGAACAGGTCGTAGCTCTGGAACACCATGCCGATCTCGGTGCGCAGGCGACGCCACGCCTTCTCGCTGTTGTTGGGCACGACCTCGCCCTTGAAGCGGATCTCGCCGCCCTGGATGGTCTCCAGACCGTTGAGGCAGCGAATCAGCGTGGACTTGCCGGAACCGGACGGGCCGAGCAGGACGAGCACCTGGCCGCGCCTCACATCGAAGCTCACGTCCTTGAGCACCTCGTGGTCGCCGTAGGATTTGCGCAGATGGCGCACGGAGAGCAGCGGCTCCTCGCCCTTGGCGGTGGTTTCGTTGTCGGCTTCAGCCATTGTTACGCTCCTTGGCTCGCTTCTCCAAGGCCTTGGCGATCATCGCCAGCGGCCAGCAGATGATGAAATACAGGAAGAAGATGAATCCGTACACCCAGAAGGCGGCGTCCGGATGGGTCATGCGGTTCGCCTCCATGATCTGCTGGCCGACGGTGATCACGTCGATGACGCTGATGAGCAGCAGCAGCGACGTGGTCATGATGACGCGGGCGGCCAGGTTGATGGTGGCGGGCACCATGAGGTTGACGGACTGCGGGATGCGCACGTACCACAGAATCTGCAGGCCGTTCATGCCGAGCGCCTTGCCCGCGTCGACCTGATGGTCGGACACGGAGATGAGGGCGCCGCGCACGATGTCGCTGATCTCCGCCGCCACCCACAGGCCGAAGGCGACCACGGCGACGGTCACGCCGTCCACCTGCACGCCGAGTTCGCGCGGCAGGATGTAGTAGGACAGGAACAGGATGACCAGCGTGGGCACGATGCGGAAGAATTCGAGGTAGAGGCGCAGGATGGCGCGCAGGAACGGATTGTGCAGGATGCGCAGCGCGCCGAGCACGATGCCCAGCGGGATGCCGACAATCAGCGCGAGGCCTGCGACGGTCACGGACGTGCCGAGACCGGAGAGCAGTCGCGTGAGATTGTCTCCCGTGAAGATGACGCCCGCGCCGGAGGCCACCGTGACGTATGCGGCGCCCGCGGCGTCAGTTATCGCCAAAGGTTCCACGACGGACCCTCCTTTCGATGAGCGTGAGGATGACGGACAGCGGGATCAGGATGATCGCGTAGGCGACGACCAGCATGAGCAGGTACTCGTCGCTGCGGTAGTACATGCCGATCAGGTCGCGCGCCGTGTTGGTGAGCTCCGGCACGGCGATCACCGTGAACACGGACGTCTCCTTGACCATGAAGATCACGTTCGCGGCAACGGCGGGCACGCTTCGCGTCAGGCCCTGCGGGAGGGTGACGTGGCGGATCATCTGCAGCGGCGACAGGCCGAGGGCGCGCGCCGATTCGTTCTGCACGCGCGGGATTCCGGTGAAGCCGCCCTCGAACGCGCCGCACATGTAGGCGGCGCCCAGGATGGACATGCCGACGACCGCACAGGTCTCGGCGCTCCACTTGACGCCGATGGACGGCAGTCCGTAGTACAGGAAGAACAATTGGATGAGCAGCGGGGTGTTGCGGAACAGCTCCTGGAACACGGTGCTGATCTGGGCGAGGACGGGCACGCGGTATTCGCGCAGCAGCGCGAGCACGAGCCCGAGCAGCGTGGCGAGCACGACGCTGACGGCGGAGAGCCTGAGCGTCAGGACGAACGCCTTCTCGAACAATGGGAGCGCACGTTGGATGACTTCCCAGCTCACTGCCGTCCTCCTTCCCTGGTCTTGGTTTGCTTTGATGTCATGGTCATTGTTGTTCGCGGGTGCGCGATTCTGTCTTGCGGTTTCTTCTTGTCTTGTTTTCGTCCCCGGCGGGCCCGACATGTCGTGCGGAACCGGATCCGATCCGCCCGGTCGGGGCGAATCCGTTTGCTACCCATAAGAATAACGGGTAACAGACCAGCCGATTCTACCAAATATCGAACATTTGCAACCATCATCTCACACTCGGTTTCGATTTGCGAGATGTCGGAACAATCACGAAAACCTAACATCACCTCTGGAAAACCAATGGTTCCAACACCTGAGGCAAGGTCACGACGTCACACGGACCACATCGGAAACCCTTGCGGCGGGAATGTCGCTATGAAGATTGCTTATACCCCGCTATCGGATAGTCGGAAATCGGAAATGGACATGCGTGCACAGACGGCGCTCCCCCGCCCCGCCACCCGGCTCGCGCGCGCCGCGGACGGACGCGCGCCGCTGCGCCGGCGTTGTCGCTTTCGCCCTTAGACTGGAGGGCATGTCTCTAACTATCGGAATCGTCGGACTGCCGAACGTCGGCAAGTCCACCATGTTCAACGCACTGACCCGCAACAACGTGCTCGCCGAGAACTACCCGTTCGCCACCATCGAGCCGAACACGGGCGTCGTGCCGCTGCCGGACGACCGCCTGCCGGTGCTCGCCAAACTCGCCCACACGGAGAAGATCGTGCCCGCCACCGTGACGTTCGTCGACATCGCCGGCATCGTCAAGGGCGCCTCCGAAGGCGAGGGCCTCGGCAACAAGTTCCTCGCCAACATCCGTGAGGCGGACGCGATCTGCGAGGTCGTGCGCGCCTTCGAGGACGACGACATCGTCCACGTCAACGGCAAGGTGGATCCGGCCGACGACATCGACACCATCAACACGGAGCTAATCCTCGCCGACCTGCAGACCATCGAGAACGCGCTGCCCAAGCTGGAGAAGGATCTGCGCGGCAAGAAGATCGAACAGGAGTACTTCGACGCGGTCAAGGAGGCAAAGACCATCCTCGAAGGCGGCGAGACGCTCGACAAGGCGGCGCGCGAGGGCCGCTTCGACAAGGACTCCGTCTACGACCTGCACCTGATGACCGCCAAGCCGTTCATCTACGTGTTCAACGTGGACGACAACGAGCTCGCCAACGACGAGCTCAAGACGAAGCTCGCCGCCTCCGTCGCCCCCGCGCCGGCCGTGTTCCTCAACGCCCAGTTCGAGGCCGACCTGACCGAGCTCGACGAGGCGGACGCCCGCGAGATGCTCGAGGACGCGGGTCTCAAGGAGTCCGGTCTCGACCAGCTGGCGCGCGTCGGCTTCGACGTGCTCGGCCTGCAGACGTTCCTGACCGCGGGCGAGAAGGAAGTGCGCGCCTGGCAGATCCACAAGGGCTTCACCGCCCCACAGGCCGCCGGCGTGATCCACACCGACTTCGAGAAGGGCTTCATCAAGGCCGACATCGTCTCCTACGACGACTTCGTCGCCGCCGACGGCTCGATGGCCGTCATCAAGGAGGAGGGCAAGCTCCGCCAGGAAGGCCGCGACTACGTCATGCAGGACGGCGACATCGTCGAGTTCAAATTTAACGTGAGCAAGTAGACGCTAAGCAGCATGCAGCAGTAAGGGTCTTGGGATCCCAGTGATTCCATGGCCCTTACTTATTTTGAATGATGTCATCGCTTGAGAGACACAACTCTCTTCGATTCGGTGTTGGCGAGATTGGATGTCGCCGTCAAGCACGATGCCGGTGCGCTTGATTGGAATATACTCGGAATACGGTCTTCCCCTGTATGGGATATCGGATTGGAGGTGCGGCATGCCGGAGCTGAGTCGGTTCTTCGGAATCATCATTCGCATGATGTATCAGGACGAGAGCGAGCATCACAAGCCGCACGTTCATGTGTATTAGGGCGACTTCAAAGCATCCATCGGCATCGACGGCGAGCTGCTGGCCGGCTCCCTTCCCGCCAAGCAATACAAACTGGTGGTCGCATGGCTGATCCTGCATGAGGATGAACTGTACAAGGCGTGGAACGAGGCCGTGTCCGGACGCCCGTTCGATCGCATCAAGCCGCTTTCGTGAGGATTCGTAAGGGAAAGGAGCCCGTCATGTTCGAAGTGAACGGCATCCTGTATGCGGATGAACCTGTTCGTGAGTTGGAGGTCCGGTCGGCCCGCGTCACGGATGACCATGTCATGCTGGTGACGTTCTCCACGGGTGAGACTCGTCTGTGTGATTTCACTGAAATGTACGACGATGTTCCCGCTTTCGCCCCGTTACAGGACGAGAAGGCGTTTGAGAACTTCCATATCGACCACGGAATCCTGACTTGGCGCAACGGTGCTATTGACATTTCTCCCACGTATCTATACGAGCACTCATATGAATATACCGTTCACGGTGAACTGGTTTCGGCTTGATGTCGTATAGCGACATCGTCGAGTTCAAGTTCAACAACGTGAGCAAGTAGTTGTCGAATAGGGCGTAGCGTCGAGGGCCTTGGAATCCCAGTGATTCCAAGGCCCTTACTGATTTTGGACGACGCCATCGTTTTGAGGGACAAGGCTTTCTTCGATTCGGTGTTGGCGAGATTGGATGTCGCCGTCAGGCACGTCACTTCAAATCAAATATTTGATACAATAATGATTCAAAAAGGTGCTGATCAGCAGTAAGGAGTGGCTATGAGCATGCAGATTGCCACGCGGGTTGATGACGAACAGGCGGCGTTGTTCAAGGAGACCACCCGACAGTTGGGTACCACTCCGGCCGATGCACTGCGCATGTTCATCATCGCGTTCAACGATTACCGCGGGTTCCCCTATGAGGTGCGGTTGCCGCGAAATGACGTGGAGCCGTTTGCGTCCGAACGGGAGGCCACCGAATACGCCGGCCGTCTCGCCTTGAGGATGTCCGATGAAACGAGGTGAGATTTGGACATTGCAGGCCGACGGCTACGCCAGTAAACCTCGACCGGTCGTCATCGTACAGAACGACGCCGTCGACCGGTTCGACTCCGTCATCACCTGCCTGCTGACCTCATACGATTCCTCCGACATCGACACGCGAGTCCGATTGGAACCAAGTCCGGAGAATGGCCTGAACAAGGTGAGCTACGTGATGACGGACAAAATCGTCACCGTCGACCGCAAACTGTTGGGATACAGAATCGGCGCGGTCGATGATGCAGCCATGACGAATATCGGACGCCAGCTCATGCGGGTTCTGGGTTTGCTGTGATGTTTTAACGGTGAGTGAACGTGCGTCTACTTGTGACAATCGTTTATGCGCCCTTGAGACCGTATGGCGACATCGTCGAGTTCAAGTTCTCCCCAACATCTAAGAAATGATTGTCAGGTAGCGTCGAGGGCCTTGGGATTCCAGTGATTCCAAGGCCCTTGGTGTTTGGGGCGACGTCATCGCCATGAAGACACAGCTTTCGATCTGAATATTTGGATTCGCACGAGTGGCTTTCGCGGGTCCTTTACCATTCGCGCCTTACGGGCCGGACATTCGCCCATGGCTTGCTGGCTCTCATTCATCCAAGCCCATTTGCAGCAGGTAGATTTCCTCACGTATGGCTTTCGCGGTCTTTTTGGCGATATCTCCCCGGGTTGCCGCCTGCCGAACCTCCTCCAACTCCATACGTAGCGCTTCGGCATACAGGTCAGAAGCTTGCGCCATCATGCGGCGGACCTCGTCCTTCGTCAAGCGAACGGGGCCTGTTGGCATCGTATTACGTCGTCCGAATCTCCGTTTGGATACATCGATGCCTTTTTCGGCCCGATTCCCACGGTCTCGCCACACGCGCATCTCACGGATGTTCGCGATGTGCATCTGGTTGTCGGAGATCTTCAAGTCCTTGAGAGCGGCGATTCGCGTATCGTAGCCGTGCAACACCAAGCCCAGCGCACGGGAGTCCCGCGAACCGACATATCGCTCCTCCATGCGATCGTGCACACGCTGAAGGATGGCGGCGTACGCGGCACGTTCGTGCCGCCCCTTCGACTCGTCCTTCTCGGGGGCAACCACGGGCATCAGGAAGTTGGCCAGCAGCAACGTGATGAGCACGACCACGGAAGCGATGCAGATGATCGTCTCACGATAGTCGGAGCCGTTCACCATCACCTGCGGAATCGTGAACATGATGGACAGGGTGACCGCGCCTTTGGGGCCGGCCAACGTGGTGACGAACGCATCGCGGGCGAGTGTCTTCGAGAATCCCTGTGGCTTGTGGGTGGTTTCGTCCCGATGGCAGGCTTCCATCAGCAGCACCCACATGAAACGCGCTGCAACAAGAACAGCCGCAATCGCGGCCGTGGCGCCGATGATCGCCGCATTGCCGACATCGTCGCCGCCCCGCCAGCCGGGCACGATGGCTTCGGGAAGCTGCATGCCGAGCATGACGAACACAGCGCCGTTGGCCACGAAATCAAGTACCTTCCACACGGCGGAGGAGGAAATCGACAGCTTGGTGGCGTATGCGCTGATCGGGCGTGGTGCCAGTGATATCAGGAGACCCGCCGCGACCGTGGCAAGAATGCCGCTGACTCGCAGATGCTCGGCTGTGAGAAACACCACGAACGGGGTGAACAGTTCGAAGGTGATGTGTGCGGTCAGGGTTTCCGTGCCGTGCTTGCGAATGACGTTCGTACACAGGAGAGCCGCCGCGCCCAGCACGAGACCGATGCCGATGCCACCGAAGAAGCTGACGGCAAAGGATCTGCCGGCATCGATCAGCGAGAACGTGCCTATGGTCACGGCGGCGATGGCGAACTGGAAGGAGACGACTCCGGATGCGTCGTTGAACAGGGATTCTCCGGAGAGCAGTGATTCCTGACGTTCGGAAAGCGACACCGATCTGGCCATCGAGGCAACGGCGGCCGCATCGGTGGGGCCAAGGGCCGCACCGAATGCGAACGCGATGGCAAGCGGAATCGATGGCTCGATGACACGCAACGTGAAGCCCACGGCCAGCACCAGCACCAATACCAAGCCTATCGCAAGCGAGAGAATCGATGCCCTATTCTTCCACAGGGCGACCTTGTCGGCGTTGCGGGATTCATCGAACAGCAGCGGGGCGATCAGTAAAACCAGAAACAGCTCGGAATCAATCACAAAACTACGGCCGCCCTGCATGCACAGGGCGATGACGACGCCGATTAGAATCTGCGTGAGCGGTAGGGATACGCGCGGCAGCAGCTGGGTGACGATGGTGGAAACAAGCACCGCGGCAAGCAGTACCAGAAACAGTTCAAGTAATTCCATAAGACGATCCTCCAATCGTGATTACATGGGCAAAACACGCCTTTGCCAAATACGAGGCGGGGGTGGAATCCGCAAGGCCACCGGCCATATCGTCCGAGCCGGGGACATGTCAATGGTGATCGCCAATCACACGTACCGTAGGCTATCCGTGGGAAGCGGCTTCCTGTAAAGCAACAGTTTCAACCCGTCATACGTGATCTCGGTGGGTTCCATGGGCGCATCATCGCCGCGAATCGCGCCACAGTGGACGATACGGCGATCGGGCCGGAAATTGAGTCTGTGATCCCCGATGACAATGGTCGCCGCAGTGCGTTCGTTGAGTTGTGCCAGAAGACGTCTCTTCCATGCCTTATCGTTCCATGCAACCAATAGAAAACTTAGGGAATGGATTATTATTCGCCCCATGGTCGACTCCGGATTCGCCCCTGCGGTCCCTCCTGCCGATGCGACCGTTTTCCTGATGTAGTGGAGGTCTCTTCTTATCGACAGGATCAAAGTGGAACCAGGCCTTCGCATGATTGTGCTTCGTCGTCATGCTATTCTCCTCGTGCATTACTTGGTCGTGAAACGGGTTCGGTACCATAGCGAGCTCCTTATTACGTACGTAAAATTCAATATCATGGTATTGAATTGCGCATACGAATGTTTTCATGCAATATGTCCACTGCTTTTGGCGCAAGATATCCTGCGCTGCATCATTGATTCATGCCGTCCCACACTTTATCGAGGAGGTGTTCCAGCTCCAGATGCTCGCCCGACGCAAGACCGGAGAGCATACGTTTCACGCAGGGCACCGTCACGAGCCGGGCTTCGCGAAGTATACGACGTCCCTCGTCGGTGATTGCGGCGATCTTCACACGAGCGTCATTCGGATCGCCATAGGTGAGAACAAGCCCCCGCTTTTCCAGCCGATTGACCAGACCAAGCGTCACCGACTGCGACGTATGACGCAGGCGCTCCAACTGCTTCATCGAAGCCCGCCCACCAGGCAGTTCATCAATGGCGGAAAGCGCACCCGCCATGGCGATGGTTATACCCAAAGGCTTCAGCGTGGCGTTTGCCGTGCGCGTATAGGCGTCGACAATATAGTGCATCGTCGCCAAGAAGTCGCCGGGCATTACCGCCCGTGGAGTCTTCGCATCTTGGCGCGCCGCGGTCGCCTTGTTTTCCATCACGTCTCCTTTCGAATGATTATTTAATACCATGATATTGAATTTGGCAAGCCTGATTCCTGAAGGAATCGTGAGACACCTGTCTATCCGCGCGTTGAAGTAACATCCGATCCCGGCCGAACGGCTCGTGATCTCGTCGTGCTGCTGCGGTGCGGGATAATCACTATGCAGTACCACTATTTTCCAGCGAAATGCGACGCAGCCCGGCGGCATAGTCGAGTTCAGGTTCTCCCCAACGCCTTGAAGTAGGGTCTTCAGGTCCTGTAAAACGGCTTGATTCCAAAGGTTCCTGGATGTCAAGGGAGGGGGCGGTCGCCTTCGGAGGAGGCGGCCGAGGTTCGACTACCGCTCTTCGACGGAATTCTCCGTTCCCGTCGCGAGGACGCTTCTCACCGATTCCGACACCCGTATCCTCAACGGGCGCTTCCCGGACTGGGTCACGAGTCCGGCTTCTAGAAGCTCCCCCACGTATTTCCTCGCGCTCTGCTTGGACAGTCCGATCTGGCTGGCGGCGTCCTCCAGCGACATGGACCTGGACGAATCGAACAGCTCCTCTTGGATCACACCGTATAGAATCGAAGACGCCTTCGCAGACAGGTCGTGTTCCCGTTCGAACCGTTCACAGACCGCGCCGCCCTTGTCGAACCGGTCGACCCTGACCTCGAGTTCGTCGATCAGTTCATCCTGGGCCTTCCTGATGAATCCGAGGATGGCGTTCACGAAGAACGTCAGTTCGCCACGGTTCAGCTTGTCCTCGGCTTCGGTGAACGCCTTGTAGTAGGCGTTCTTGTTGCAGGCGATGGTCCTGGACAGGGACAGTACCGTGGGCACGGTCAGATCGTGGTTCAGGTACAGGGCCAGAAGATACCTGCCGGTCCGGCCGTTGCCACCGTAGAACGGATGGATGTATTCGAACAGGAAATGCGACATGATAGCCGCCTGCAGGCGGGGCATCTCGTCGGACGTCGCGAGATGAATCATATCGGCAAGGAGCGCACCGATGGTGCCTTCGCCGCGGACGCCGTTGTGAATCGCGAGACCGTGCGGCCCCTGTATCTCCACGTCGTCTTTCCGGAACAGTTCGCCGTCGGGCCTGTCCTTGTCGTCGATCTCGTCAAGCACGACCTTGTCGTAGATGCCGCGGATGTCCGCGATTCCCGATGGCAGCGCGGTTTCCTTGTCGGTGAGGTTCAGATACAGTTTGGCGAACTCGCCGAACCGCGCTTTGGAAGCGTCTCCATCCTTCATCGCTTTGTCGGCGGCCTCCACAGCGTTACGCATTTCTCCGCGGGTGCTGCGCACGCCTTCCATCTCGTTAGTGGCGAACAGCTCCTCGCTGACGGCGTGCCGTATATAGTCCCAGCGCATAACGCCCGGAATCTGGTTCCAGAGCCGGGATACGCGCCGTTCGGCGAGGAGTATCTTCTCCGTGAGCATGGACGTCTCGCGTGGCGTGGCGATGAACAGCTCGCCCAGGGGCGTGACGATGCCGGTACGGAACGTGGAGTCGGCTTCAAGGCGTTGCCGGGCGAGTTTCTCATGGTTGGTGAAAGAGTCGGTCGACCGGTCGGCATGGAACACTCTTACCAGACTTCTATATTTCATATCCATTGATAATACCTATCGCATCAAATGCGTTCATAATGATAAAACCTATAAGATAGGATACGCAGTAAGTCAATACACGACTTCAAGAATATAGACTCCATAGGATTGTGTGACGCCGCACTCTATGCGATGTTGTCGTCGAATATTGTTCGCGGAAATGCAACTAGGCCGCATACCGCGCCCGCAAAACGGGCGGGAGGGTTCCGATGGCCAGGCCGAAGGCCATGCATCGGCTCCCGCCGCTGCCGGACGACAAGCGCCGGGAACTGGAGGCGACGCTGGGACGACTGACCAAGGGGTATCAGGATGATCTCGAGGCGCTCGCCGACGCGGCCTCCGCCCGCTACACCATGGAATACAACCTCTCCCACGATCCGACCGGCCCACGCTGGGCGCGAGTCACCGGAGGCGCGAGACCATGCGCGTTCTGCGTCATGCTCGCCGGACGCGGCTTCGTCTACCACAGTGAGGAGACCGCCAAGCTCGGCGGCTCGTTCCACGACGGACACTGCCATTGCACGGCGATCCCCGGATGGAAGGACGACGTGCTCACCCCGTCGCAGCGCGAGTCCAAAGCCATGTACGAGGCGGGCAAGGCCGCGGCCGGCGAGGACGCGCCACGCAACGCCGAACTCGCCGCCATGCGCCGCATCTACCCCGACAAGCTCAGCGACGGCGTCACCCCGACCCCGAACATCCGCTGGAGCCACAAGCCCATCCCCCCGACCGCCGACGAGTTGGAAAGGCTCTCGGACATGAGCATCACCAAACCCGGAGACCGGTACACGCCGGCAAGAAAGAAGGACGCGCTCGTCCACTGGTCCGGCGACGACTACACGCAGATCAACGGCCATCTGTTCGGCTTCCTCGACGAAACGCCGGAAATCCGCTCATGGATTGACCGCATCGACGAGGCCATGCACGACCACGAGACCCGACGCGTGTTCACCGTCGACCGCCTCATGCGAATCGACTTCTTCAAAATCAATTCCGTCGACGACCTCGTGAACGTCAAACGTGGTGATATATTCCCCCACGCCGGATATGCCGCGGGCACCACCAACATAGGCGGTGTGGCAGCCGGCGACGGCGACCGCATCGCCACCCGGATCCTTGTCCCGCCCGGCAGCCACGGCGTATACTTGGAACCGTTCACACAGCATCCGGGCGAGAACGAGGTCCTTCTGCCAAGAGACATGAAGTTCATGGTCGACGGTCTCGGCACGCTCCCGGATGGCTCGCCGCTGGTCTATCTAAGGATGGTGTGACATGCCGATCGCCCCCGACAGGTTGGACAAGTTCACGTTCCAAGGGGAATTCCATCCCATCACCGACCCGGAAGAAATTGCCGCCATCCATAAGAAAATCGGTTTTGTCCCACCGTCCGACGAGGAATGGGCATGGGTATCGGCCCAGTGGAAGAAACGCTGGCGCAACGAACCGGGCTTGTCCACGGACAAGCTGCAGGAAGAGTATGCGCGTAAGAAGGCCCTCGGACAGCTCTGATTTGGCCCTATAGCCATTTTTCATGTTCATAACCACCCGCACGGGTGGTTTTTTTATGCCCGCAACGGGCCCCAACCCCAAAAGGAGAACACCCATGTTCAACACGAGCCTGCCCTGGTATCTGCGCATGCCGAACCGCCTTCGAACAGTCGCCCCCGGCACGGACGCGGGCGGCACCGGCGGCGAGAACGGCGGACAGTCCGGAACGGACGACACCGACGACGGCACCGACTGGAAGGCCAAGTTCGAAGCGGAACGCGCCCACTCCCGCAAGTGGGAGCAACACGAAAGAAGCGGCCCAGACACCGGTGACATAACCCCGGTAGGAATCCGCTCCATTCAAAGAATATCACGATTCCCCGTTTCAGTGGGGTGAACATAGCTTTGCGGTGCTTGATGTGATTTAAGCCGGAATCAATGACTATCCGGCCAGCCAGTCTCGGCGATATGCACCATCTGCATTCTAGGGCGAGGCATGCTCCCGGATATTATGGTTCAAAGGACAGACCATATGCTCAGGTTTCGGAAGCCTTCGCCGAAATGCTGACAGCTCAGATTGCCGACGAGGAATCATGGACGTTGATTCAACGTTATTGCACCATTTCGGCAAACCTGTTTCCCAAAATGATTAAGGACGCGCACTGATGGTGGACAACAACAGCTCGGGAATCAAGCTTTCATCACTCACCGACAAGCAACTGGCCGACCTATATTACGATACATTCGGGACATGGTACCCCCCTTTACCCCAGACGCATTCCCCGTGTTCTTCAAATATGGCGGAATCGACTGCGACCCGCATTTTCGGGATAAGGCAATAACCGCCATCGCGACAAAGACCTCATTACCGGAAATCCCATTCAAGGATGATCCGTCGGTACTTTACTGACCTTTTCTGTTCTCAACCACACGCACGGGTGGTTTTTATGCCTGAAACGGGCCCATATCAGCATCCATAGGCGGAACACATGCCGAGGAAGCCACCGACACCACCATCCCACAGCAGGACGCGGGCGAGCCGCACGGGCGAAGCCACGCCCACGGACTGGGAAGCCAAATACCGCGAAGCCGTATCCCGCTCGCGCGAGTGGGAGAAACGCGCCAAGGACAACAAAGCCGCGGCCGACGAGCTGTAACAGCTCAAGGAATCGCAGAAGGCCGAAGCCAAAACCGCGAAACTCCAGAAGGAACTCGACTAACTCAAGACCGAGAAGCAAACCGCTGAAGGGCGCACGTTAGAGCCATCAACGCCTAATCCCCACCTGTACGGCCGATTCTATGCCTGTAACGGGAAACGCCGACGCAATCCGCCGATGCCTGACTCTCACCTCGACACCATGCGGGATATCAGTGCGACGGTTCCGAGAGTGACGATGATGATTGCCGTCGCGGCCGCGAAGCTGCCGGTCATCGCGGATTCATAGGCGCGGGAGGCCACCTGCCTCATCTGGTCGCCCATAGTCCCCACGGATCCGGCCGCCTGCCGGAAATCCAACGTCACGGAACCGGCGGACCGCAGGCCCAGTCCGACGGACCATGCGAGATCACGGAACCTCTCAGTCCGAGTTCCATCAGCGGGTTGCGGGATGCACGATTATGCAGCACGAACCCCGTTATCGGCATGATGCCGGCCGTCATCGGAATCCGGACGTCCACAGCCAAGACACCGTGCTGAACATCAGGCACGGGCCGCGGCCGGCAGGTAACGCATCGACGGGCATCCGGCGAGTCACGCGACTACAGTGGAACGGTATGGCGGATACGGTACGTGTGATCTTCGAATTCCCCGATGAGGAGGCGGCGCATGCGTGGCTCGACGCGCTCGCGCTGCTCGGATCGGGGACGCCGACTCCCCTGATCGACGGCGCCACCGTGACGGGCACGAAACGCAACGGCCCGCAGCTGGCCAAATGGCTGACCGCGAACCCCGGATGGCATCGCGTCGCCACGCCGGCGAACCGTGCCGCGGCGTTGAAGGCCGCGTACAAGATCAACCGGGGCGACCGACGCGGCTTCGAATCGGGAGAGTTCGAGGCGCGCGCCCGGCTGGTCGACGGGGCGTGGATCGTCGAGGCGCGCCTCATCCCGAAACGGCGCAGGGCGGCGACGCCCGAAGGCATGTCGCCGCTGTTCGGGGAATGACCAATCGGGGAACGGTCCGGCCGCTCCCCTACGCCATGATCGCGTCAACGCCGTCGATGACGGCGCCGCGGAACCCGTCCTTCTCCAGCTTCGCGACGCCGCGGATCGTGGTGCCGCCGGGTGAGCAGACCGCGTCCTTCATCACGCCCGGATGGTCGCCGGTGGCCATGTAGAGCGCTCCCACGCCTTCGACCATCTTCGCGGCGAGCCGGTAGGCGGTGGCGCGTTGCAGACCGTAGGTGACGCCGGCGTCGCCGAGCGCCTCGATGTACATGTCGGTGAACGCGGGAGCGCAACCGGCGATGACCATCGCGATGGTCATATGCGCGGTGTCGACGCGTTCGATGAGGCTGATCGGCGAGAACAGCGCCTCGAACGTCGCCGTCTCATCCTCGGTCAGCGTGTTCGCGGTCTCGGTGACGAGCACGCCCTTGCCGACGGCCATCGGCGTGTTCGGAATCGTGCACTGGACGTGCACGTCCGCGCCGCTCTCGCCATCCGCACTGCCGGCGAACAGGTTCCGGTACTTCTCCAGATCCCAGCCGGCGGCGATGGACACGACGATTCTGCCGGGCTTGGCGAGCTCCCCGGCGAGCGGTCCCACGACCTCCTCGATCTGGTACGGCTTGACCGCGACGACGACCACGTCGGCCGCGACGGCGACCTCGAGCGCGTTGTGCAACGGGCGCGCACCCAACTCCGCCGTGGTCCGCTCCAGCTTGTCCCAGTGGGCGGCGCAGGCGACGATCTGACCGCCGCGCACGACGCCCGCGTCGACGAGCCCCCGCGCGATGGCCTGTGCCATGTTGCCGTAGCCGATGAATCCGATGGTGATGTCGTTCAGATCGGTCATATCCGTCCGTGTCCTTTCCGTAAGTACCGCGCCATGGATGCCGTGCCGCAGGTATCATGCCGCATGCACGCCATCATAGCGCCGTCGATGTTTCGGGAGATCAGAACAACTCCTTGAGGTCTCCCCTGTCCAGCGCCTCGTTCCACAGGCGGCGGAACACGACCGGGCCGTGCAGACCGTCATGCTCGAACTCGTTCGTCGTCCAGTAGTGGCTGTTGCCGACGCGCGACAGCGTGTCGAGCTGGAGTCCTGAATCGACGTACATGTCGTCGAAGTAGACGGCCGCCTGCAGCGGCACCTCGTTGCGGGCGAGCTGCGCCTCGTCGTAGATCACACCGAAGCGCGTGTCCTCCATGAGCACATCCATCGCCGCCTTGAACGGGCGCAGCGCCGCCTCCTGTTCGAACATCCACGGGAACATCGCCTCGCCGGTGAACGTGAGCGGCCGCTCCCCCGCGCCGAATTCCGGCTTCGTGTCGCGTACGCGCTGCGCCGCCCAACGGATCGGCCGCTCCAATTCGCCGTTCGCGTAGATGAACTCCTGCAGCGGCCAGTAGAGCGGGCGCGACGAGGTGGCGTTCATCACCTTGGTGAGGAATTCGTCGGACAGCGTCTCGTCGCCGCCCGCCGACGTGGAGCCGTCGCCGTCGGCGAACGCGTCGTCGAGGATCCAGTGGACGCGTTCGAAGCTCGGCTTCATGCCGAAATCGGAGCCGAGGCATTGCAGCCGTTCGACGGTCAGCGGGTCGCCGTTGGGCAGCAGCGGGAACCCATGCGCGGCCATGCCGGCGATCATGCCGAGCCGTTGCCCGAGTCCGTCGGCCGCCATCGTCTCCGGCACGCTGTCGGCGAGATGCGTGGTGAAGCCCTTCACGTCGGCGACGGTGGGCAGCATGTCGGCGAGCGCGGCGACGCGTTCGCGGTCCTGCGGGTAGCGTTCGTAGAATTGCTGGGTTTTGCGCGCCATGCGCGGGAACGTGTGTTCGTAGACTTCGGTGGCGTCGGCGGGCACGTGCGGGATGCCGCCGGTGGTGAAGCTCGCGGTCACGCCCTGCGGGTAGAGGGACAGGTAGGTGAGGGTGAGGAATCCGCCGTAGCTCTGTCCCAATGTCACCCATTTGCGTCCGCCGAATGCGGTGCGGCGCAGGTGTTCGAAGTCGCGCACGATGGAGTCGGCGAGGAACTTCTTGAGGTAGTCGGCCTGTTCTCGTGCGATGGCGGTCTCGGCCCCAGCTCCGTCGCCGTCATGCGCGGCGGCGATGCGCGCCATCGTGTGCGTGTCGACGCGGTTGGAGCGCCCGGTGCCGCGCTGGTCGGGCAGGATGACGCGGAAGTGCTTCGTGGCCTCTTCGATCCATCCGTCGCTCGTCGGGTTCAACAGGCGCGGGCAGGCGCCGCCGGGGCCGCCTTGCAGGAAGACGAGCAGCGGCAGATCGTCGTGGATGTGCTCGGGGGTGGTGACGACGCGGTAGAAGAGTCTGATGCTCTCCCCGTCGAAGCCTTTGCCGGGTTCGTGGCCGGCCCAGTCGAGCGGCACGTCGATGGCATGGTCTTCGACGTGCAGTCCGGGCACGTAGTATTCGTTGAGCAGCGTCATGCGCAAGTGTCCTTTCCGATGTCCACCGTACCCGGAATGGCACGGCGGAGTTCCTTCTCTCATTCCACGTGTGCGGGCGGACAACGGTCTGAGAGACGATCCGACGCCATTACCGATTGCTTTCCATATGAGAGGAGGGCGATGAGGGCACCCTCGTGGCACGGTTTATCGTAGCGCTCGTTCAATCTCCTCGCGTAATGCGTAACGACGCGGGTATTTCGCCATGACCTCCTTCGCGAGCTTTTCGGCTCTGTGAAGACCGAATACGTGACGGTATCGTTCTATCCATACCGCGATGCCGCGGTATTCGGTACGGTTGCCTTGACGCAAATCGTGGGTCAGTGGGAGTCTTTCTCGCACGTATGTTTCGGCAAGCTCCTCATGGTCGATGCCGATGACGTACAGCAGCTCGGGGAGCAGATCCGGCCGTAGCGTGACGAGATGCACGGCTTCGTCGGACAGTCCTTCCTCCGAAATAAGTCGTGCCAAGGCACGGCCGCCGAAATCCGCGTCATGGTAACAGCCGAGAATGTTCCGTACACATTGCGGCCAACATCCGTCCCCCACCATCGCCTTCAATAGGGGGATGTAACGTTCATCCGAGGGTGAATCACCGTATGCCACATATCGTTCATACAACCGCCCAATGCCTTCGCGGTCGCCCATGCGCTCGTAGCAGGCTTCAAGCACGGTAAGTTCCCCGTGCGGAAGATCGACGGCGAATCTCCACCGTGCGGCGTTCTCCCGGACCTTGTCGTCCGTGATTGTCTTTTCGATGAGGGCGGCGAGGTCGGCGTACCGTTCATCCAGAAACATGTAGGCGAACAGTATGCTGCGGCATACCGGGGCATCGATATTGTCATGCAACAGGGAATCGGCTTGCTTCCCCTCCCCGCGATACAGCAGGTAGTCGTAGCGAACCTTGGCTACAAGCTCTCGAAACCCGTTCCACGTGTCGGATGATGCGACGACTCCCTCATGCGGTCCACGATGGGGAACCACCCGCTTCTCCATGCCGTCAAGGAAGCGCGCCGCCTCCGCGGCATGTCCTTCAGCGGCATCGTCATGCCGACGTGGCGCGTCGCCCGCCGTGTCCCCACGTGGAAGCCCTCTGCCATGTATGTCCGCGAACGGGATGACGCACGCCAATGGCGGAGCCTTCCAATAGGACATCTCATCCATCGGAATATCATCGATCAGCATCCCTATCTCGTCGAGCATACGTTTCTCCTGTTCGATGGAAACCCGTGGCGCAACGACGTAGCAATAAGCGAGAAGACGGTCACAAAGCCGATCGACATACTCCTGCAGGACGCCGTCCTCGTCATCGTCGATCTGCCTGCCGAACCACCAGGTCTTCCGCAGCGCCGCGCACATGTGCGCCACCGCCCGTGGATAATCGGTTGATCGTTCGGCCTCCTCAAAAACGTCCATGACCCCATTGAGAGCCGAATCACCCCATTCGAATCGCCACCCGTAATCGCCGTCAAGGTGACGGCGTATGGGTGCTTCCATCACCCTCTTCATGGTTTCGTCAGGCATCAATGCGTCATTGGTGGAAGCGAAATCAGGATTCGCCTGGACGATAGCGGAAATCTCAGTCTGATCCCACACGAGATAGACACGCCGCCCCCGACTCCAAGCATCTCCCTCTGCTAGGCCGAGAACCTTGCGCATATGCCCCTGCACCCGATCGAACACCCGTTCGCAACGCGTCGTGACCCGCTTCGCAGGCCCCGCATGAACAGCCTTCCCCTGCCCGCCGCAATCACGCAATTTCAACAGGACCGCGCCGACATGCTTGCAATATCCGTCGTAATCGTATGGACAAGTGCATGAGGCGAACACGATACCGTCGTCACGCAGCCTGATGTCGACGTCATAGCGTTCGGCACCATCCACTTCGGCATGGAACAGTCCGGCGGAGACTTCCTCCAATAGATGGATGCGTCGTTCATCCACATAGTCGTAGGCATATTCGAGACTACGCGACGTCATCTCGTTTTCGAATGTCCCCAACGGAACAATCAACGTGCTCTCCTTCACAAATCGAGTCTCATTACCGACCATCCACTGAATCACAGCATCATGTCGCGATGCCTACGCCAATGGAACAGGCGTTCACGTTGCTTGTCGAGCGCGAATCTGTCCCACCTCTGCTCTCTGGCCCAAGCGGCCATGTCGGCGAATTCGTCGGTATCCGGATCGGCTATGACCGTCATGAACCGTTCGTATCCGGGGATTCCTCCGACATCCTCGGGAGGGGCGTCTCCCGCACCGTTCCATAGTTGCGGATCGTTGATTCTCGTACCGCGATAGGTTCGCACCAGTTTGACGTCGTGAATCCAATAATCGCCGTAATCGTAGTAGTAGCGTGCCGTCCGCGTCTTCGGAAACGCGTCTCCCAATTCCGTTTCCCTGGATACCAACAGTTCGGGGAACGGCTCCACAGGCATGAAACGCTCATACCTGCCTTCACGATATACGGGATCCTCTCCCCAAGGGTCCGGCTCCCCCATCTGGACTTGTCTACCGCCCGGAAGCGTCGCACAGAAGCAGAACAGGTGAGCCCCATACCACATGAAGCACTCCTGCAATACCACGTGGAAATCGAAGAACGTCATCGAGGCGGGGACAAGCACCTCACGCCAACATTCACACCCATCAAGACGCAATGAAACCCGGAATCTGAAGGCGGTGGAATCATTCGAGACCATGACGGCTCCTCGTCGTGTCGGCGGTGTTATCGCAAATGTAGCAGATTAGGCAAGCGGACGGTTCACGCCACGCAATCTCATGTGGCTCTACATCGTTCGTGCATGGTTCGACACCGTTCCTGCATGGTTTCCGGTCGCTTGTGCATGGTTCGGAGCGCAACCTGTATGGTTTGCCGCCATTACTGTAGGATCGGAGCCCCTATCTGCATGGCTCCCTCAGACAGACGGCCTGATTCTCCGATGATGCTCGATGCCGTATCGGCCATTTTCCGCGGGTCCGCGTGATTGTCTCCACCGCCGCGACCGATCTCTTCAGCACCGCACCATGCAGGTTCGACCGAAAAACCTACAGGTTCGTCCTCGAACCGTACACAACCATTGCCAAACCATACAGGTAGTCTCCCGAACCGTACAGGTCCGCTCCTGAACCATGCAGATCGCACCTCGACGACCGTGCATCCCGTGTATTCCGTCGTGCATCTCCTTTCCCGGCTCATCCTCAGGCATGATGGCGAGGGAACCCGCCCCGCGATAGCCTTGGGCGTATGGGTGTTGTGATGGGACGTATCGTAGCGTGGGGCCGCTCGCATGTGCTGGTCGTGGATGCGTTGCTCGCGGCGGCGATGGCGGGGTTCTGCCTGCTGCTGACGGGCGACACCGACCCGGGCACCGTCCCGGAGCTGTTGTTCCCCGCGACCATGCATGCCATGCAGGTATGGTCAATCGCCATACTCGTGCCGGCGGCGATGCGTCGGTGGCGGCCCGAGATGGCCGCATGGCTGTTCGTCGCGCTGTGCGCGGCCCATCTCGTGTTCGGCCCTGCGGTCGCGTACACAGATCTCGTTTCCCTGCTGATGCTGTATTCGGTGTTGCTGCACGGCGATCCGCGCCACGCCCCGCGTTTCATCATCGCCGCGTTCGTAATGGGTGCGGTCGCTTCCCTCGCCTGGTCGCTGGCGTTCAATCTAGGACCGTTGCTCAACGGGGCAGGAGGTCCGGCCGCCTGGCCGCCGACGGCATCGTCCACGCCGACGTGCCGTTCGTCGACCAGCGGCGTGTTCGGCGCGCAATCGGCGAGCTGTGCCGGCAGGATCGCGATTGACGCGGGACTCCTGCTCCTGCTTGTAGCGGCGTGTCTGGCCAGCGTGATCATCATGGCGTTCTGGCAGCGTGCTCGGCTGGCCACGCTCAGGGCCATTCGCGAGCGCAACGAGTCGATCGCCGCACGCGAGGTCGAGGAGACGCGCATCGCACGGCTGGCAGAACGCGCCCGCATCGCCCGCGATATGCACGATGTGGTGGCGCATACCCTATCGACGATCATCGTCCAGTCGGATGGGGGACGGTACGCCGGCGCGCACGATCTCGCCGTGGCGAAACGTACGATGACGACGATTCGCCGCGAGGCGGCGCACGCCCAACGCGACATGCACCGCCTGTTCGACGTGTTCGGCGGACGGGCGGGCACCGGCTACGCGGATATCCCCGACCTGTTCGACGGCCATCCGCCGGTCGTGCGTCACGTGCGCGGCGACGCGCGTCCGGATCGTCTCTCCCCCGATGCGGACACCGCCGTGTTCCGTCTCGTGCAGGAATCGTTGTCCAACGTGCGCAGGCATGCGGGCGACGGCGCCCATGTGACGATGGACGAGACCTGGGGGTCGGATTCGCTGGAGGTGGTCATCCATGACGACGGCGTGGGAGCGTCCTCCGCCGTCGACGGCCATGCGCCCGGATATGGTCTGGTCGGCATGCGCGAGCGCATCGTCGCGACGGGAGGCGGCATCGAGGCCGGACCGTCGCCCGCAGGCGGGTTCACGGTCGCCGCGACGGTTCCGCTGCTGCCTGACCGCCGCTCCTCCCCCGACCGTTCCGGCCGTCCCACCCACGTCGGTTCCGTCGGCTCCGTCGATTCCGCGAGGCCCGACGACGCCGTGCCGGAGATCCTGTCGAAGCTGCACGCCGGCCTGTCGTCGCTGCGCTCCCGCCTGTCCGGCATCGATGTGGGTTCCGATGGCGACGCGTCCGCCGGCGTGGCGCGTGGGTCGCGCATCGGACGGGTGGCGTGGTGGACCGAACGGCATTATCTGCTCATGGACATGCTGGCCGCGGTGCTGCTGACGCTCATGTTCCGCTCTGCGACGTTCAACGATTCGGGACTGGCCTCCGCCACGTTCGCCTCGCTGCCGGCGAGGCGCGCGGTCGCCGTGGCCGTGACGGCCGCCCTGCTCGCGCCGTACGCGTTCCGCCGCCGGTTCCCGGAGTCGGCCGCCCTGGCGATGGCGGTCATGTCCGCCGTGGAGTTGCTGTTCGCCCCCTCGATGCTCGCCGTGAACGTGTTCGCGTTGGCGTCGGTGTATTCGGCGGTGTTGTACGGGCACGACAGGGCCTGGCGCTGGGTGTTGTGTTGCGCGGCGTTCGATTCGTGGCTGTTCGGGGCGCGGTTCGTGGCCGGACGGGCCGGCTATGATTCGCTTGTTCACGCGCTGCTGCGGGGTGATGGCGGCAAGCCGGCCTGGGAGGTGGCGCTCGGCGGGCTGCTGGCCGGCGGCGTGATGTTGTTGTTGTGTTTGGCGTGCATGGCGATGGCCGCGTGGCGTCGTTCGAGCGGCTCCGATGTGTTGGTGCTGCGCCAGCGCGAGGAGGCGCTGCGCGCCGAGGAGGATCGTCGGAAGGTGCTTGCGGCGAGTATGGAACGCGAACGCATCGGCGCCGCCATGCGTTCCGAGGTCGCGGCGACGCTCGACACGGTCATCGACCGCGCCGACGAAGGACTGGCGATGCTCGATGGGAAGCCCGCGCCTTCGCCGGAACGCATCGCCGCATCGTTCGCCGGCATCGGCGCGCAGGGGCGCGAGGCGTTGGCGCACATGCGCGGGCTGCTCGCCGTGCTGCGCGAGACCGGATTCAGCGATGCGACGCACGAACATGCCGAAGCGGATATGCTGCTCACCCCGATGGCGCCGTTGGACGACCAATTGGGCAGGCGTTCGGGCGAACGGGAGAACGGTCGACTCCGGGATGGATGTGACTGATCCAATCGACCCGGGGAGGAATCGGGGACCGAAACAGCCCTCCGTATACCCTCCGACCGCCCGCCGGATTCGGGACACCGGGTAGGGTGGTTCGGTATGAGTGGGAACGACAGGATTCGAGTGGTCATCGCCGACGATCAGGAGCTGGTGAGGGCCGGGTTCGCCATGGTCATCGGCTCGCAGCCGGACATGGACGTGGTCGGGCAGGCCGGCGACGGCGGCCGCGCCGTGGCGTTGGCCGAACGGCTGCACCCAGACGTGGTGCTGATGGACGTGCGCATGCCCGGCATGGACGGCATCGAGGCCACGCGTCGCATCATCAGCACCGACACCAGCACCGACACCGATGATGCCGGCGCCGTGGCGGGTTCCGGCACGTCCGACGCCGGCGACGAGACTCCGCGAGCGCATGCGACGCGCGTAATCATCCTGACGACGTTCGATCTGGACGAATATGTGATGGCGGCGATCAACGCCGGAGCCTCGGGGTTCCTGTTGAAGGATACGGAACCGGAGACGCTGCTCAATTCGATCCGCACCGTGTTCCGCGGGGACGCGGTCATCGCGCCGTCCGCGACGAAACGGCTCATCGAGAGGATGTTCGCTGATGGTCGGGCGTCGGGCCCCGCGACCGGCACCGCCGCGGCCGACCATGCCTCGGCCGGCTCCCAGACGCCCGACGACTCCGACGGGTCCGACGCCTCCAATGGTTCCGACGCCCATGCGCGCCCCGTCTACACCGATCCGGAACTGGAACTGCTCACCGACCGTGAACGCGAGGTGCTGGTGGAGGTCGCCCACGGTCTGAGCAATCAGGAGATCGCCGACAAGCTGTTCATCAGCCTGCCGACCGTGAAGACCCATGTGGCGCATATCCTCGCCAAGATCAACGCGCGTGACCGCGTGCAGGCGGTGGTGTTCGCCTATGACAACCGGCTGGTGTGAGCGATTGGCCGGTGCGGACGAATCGGCGGCATGACGCGCCGGGAAGACGCTACGAGGCGAACGACGAACGGCCGGGCGACCCATAGCTATGGGTCGCCCGGCGGCTCCGGTTTCCCGTCAGGCTTCGGCTAGCGCCTCGACGGGCGGGGTGTTCGCGGCGCGGCGCGCGGGCAGGAGACTGGCAAGAAGGGCGGCGAGCGCCGAGACCGCGAGGACGGCGCCGTTGGTCTTCCATGCGAAGGGCATGGCGACGGTGCCGTAGAGGCTGAACACCATGTAGGAGCCGAGCCATCCGAACAGGGTACCGATCGTTACGCCGGCCACACCGGAGACGAGCGAGAGCAGGAGCGCTTCGACGGCGAGGGACCGGCGCAGTTGGCCGCGGGTCATGCCGATGGCGCGCAGGGTGGCGGATTCGCGGGTGCGTTCGATGACGGACAGGCTGAGCGTGTTGGCCACGCCGATGAGGGCGATGAGCACGGCGACGGCGATGAGACCGACGAGCAGGGCCATCATGGCGTCGATGCTGGTGTCCCACATATTGCGTTCGGCGATGGGGCCGGTGACGTTGGCGTCGGGTGTGGCGTTCAGGGCTTCACGGACTCCGTCGATGATGCCGGCGACGCCGTTGGGGTTGGCGTCCGGGTCGGCGGTCATGAGGAGGATGCGCCCCTGTTCGGGCAGGTCGCCGTCGGCGAAGTGGCTGGCGGTAACGAAGGCGACGGCGTCGTAGACGGAGGAGACGCGCCGGTAGTCGGCCTGGACGACGGTGAGATCGAGTCCGGACACGCCCGCGGTCGCGGCGGGATTGGTGACATCGTTGCCGGCGGCGACGTCCGTGGCGGTGAGATCGGCCGTGTGGGTGCGGCCGAAGTCGATGCCGGCACCGCCGAAGTCCTGCCGGGGCATGAGGATGTCGCGGTCGCTCAGGGTGACGCCGGTCAGGTCGGCGTGCATGACCTTCGCGAGGCTGTCGACGCCGGGGACGCCGACGATGAGGACGTCGAGGCCGTGGCCTTGGTCGTCGGTGACGTGGCGCAGGGCAGTCGGCGCGTCTAGGACGCGTCCGACGCCTTTGACGTGGCGTACCTGCCGGCTCTGTTCCTCGGTCATGCCGGTGCCGGTGGCGATCATGTCGACGCTGTAGCGTGTGGCGAGCGCGTCGGCCATGGTGGTTTTGGCGCTGGCGGCGCCGGTGGCGATGGCGGAGACGAGGGTGATGCCGATGAGGAGGGCGGCGCCGGTGGAGGCGATCCTGCGCGGGTTCTTCTGGATGTTGGCGTGGGCGATGGCGGCGCTGGGGCCGGTCGCAGCGGCGAGCGCGCCGGCGCCGCGCATGAGGGCGGGCATCCAGTGGACGGCGGAGATGATGAGCGCGATGAACGTGAGCGCGCATCCTCCCATGGTGGCGAGCAGGACGGCGGGATAATGGTCGTCGACGAGGGATGCGTGTCCGGTGGCGGACAGGCGCGTCTGCCATGTGCCAAACGCGCATAACGCGATGCCGACGACGAGCATGATGGCGGAGAGGACGGCACGTGCGCGTCCGCGATGTGCGGTTTCGGTCAGTTCGATGGGACGCAGCGCTTCGAGCGGCGTGACCGAGGTGGCGGCGTGTGCGGGGCCCAACGAGGCGATGACGGTCATGAACAGGCCGAAGGCGACGGGTACGGCGATGACGGGCCATGTGACGATGAGGCGCATGGGCGCTCCGGTGGTCTTCATGACGCCGGTGGCGCACAGCAGTGCCATGAGTCCGATGCCGAGCATGACGCCGAGCAGGGAGGCGATGAGGCCGAGGATTCCGGCCTCGCAGAGGACGGACGCGTACAGTTGTCGGCGGTCGGCGCCGATGGCGCGCAGCAGGGCGAGGATGCGGCGGCGCTGGGCGACGAGCACCTGGAACGTGTTGGCGATGACGAGCGCAGCGACGAGCAGGGCGAGTACGCCGAAGCTCATGAGGAACGTGGTGACGACGCTGGTGCCGTTGGCGCTGAGGGATTCCACGGCGAGCCGGTTTGCCTCGTCGCGGTCCACGAGCCGGCTGTACCGGGGCAGGAGACGCCTGATGGCGGCCGTGTCGGCGTGGGCGTCGAGGTCGAGGTAGACGGAGGTGGCGTTGACCTGGTCGAAGTCGGCGACGCCGTTGACATAGGCCATGAGATCATCGGAGAGGATGGAGGCGCCGCCGTCGTACGCGTAGGCGCCGTTGGGGTCGTCGGTCAGACCAGTCACGCGCGCTTCGACGCCGGCGGTGATGTTCCGGTTTCCGCCGGTATCCCCGCTGTCAGTACCTCCGCCGCCGGTGTTCGAGCGGGGCGTGACCCGTACCGTGTCGCCCACATGCAGGCCGAGTTGTCCGGCGACATGTTCGGGCAGGGCGATCCCATGGCCATCGATGGGTCGCTCGCCGTGCGTGACGGTCACGGGCAGCAGGCTCGTCTCACCCGTGTTGATGGCGTAGCCGGTGGCGTGGCGGGTGCCGTGGGACAGTCCGATGGTGGCGGATGTGACGGCGCGTGCGCCTTCGACGCCTTCGACGGCGCGCATGCGGTCGAGATGGTAGTCGGCCACGGTGCGCGAGTACGCCTCGTCGCTCTGCCTGTCGGTGGGATGTTCGGGCAGGTCGGTCAGGACCATCGCATCCGCTCCGGCGTAGATGGCGGTCTGCTGGCGGATGAGGGAGTCGTTCATGGCGTTGCCGAACAGGAACGTGGAGGCGATGAACGCGGTGCCGATGAGCACGGCGATGCCGGCGGGGATGAGCATGCGGGCGGTTGCGCGCATGAGGTTCACGGTGATGCGGAACATGGGTTGTCCTTGCTTGCGTGGGTCGGTTCGGTCAGCGGGCGTGGCGGCGGGAGCCGGCACGGTGCGCGCCGGCGTGGGCGGCGGCATGGGTGCCTCGGATTGTGGAGGGCCGCCGCGGCGGTGCCGGCGGTTCGGTGGCCTCCGATCGCTCTTCGGCGGCAATCGCGGCTTGGCGTTCCGCCATGAGCAGCCGGTTCATGCGGTCGGCGGTGGGGTGGGGTTCGTCGGCGACGATGCGGCCGTCGGCGAACACGATGGCGCGGTCGGCGTATGAGGCGGCGACGGCGTCGTGCGTGACCATGATGATGGTCTGGCCGAGCTCGTCGACGGAACGTCTGAGAAACGCGAGCGTTTCGGCGCTGGACACGGAGTCGAGGTTGCCGGTGGGTTCGTCGGCGAACACGAGGGAGGGTTTGGTGATGAGCGCGCGGGCGATGGCGACGCGCTGCTGCTGGCCTCCGGACAGCTCGTTCGGACGGTGGTCCAGGCGTCGGCCGAGTCCCAGCGTGGTGACGAGCAGGTCGAACCATGCGCGGTCCGGTTTGGCGCCGGCGAGCGTCAACGGCATGAGGATGTTCTGTTCGGCGGTGAACATCGGCAGCAGGTTGAAGCTTTGGAAGATGAAGCCGATGCGGTCGCGGCGCAGCAGGGTGAGCTGCCTGTCGTCCATGCGGGTCAGGTCGCGGCCTTCGAAGATGACGTGGCCGCCGGTCGCCGAGTCGAGTCCGGCGAGCGTGTGCATGAGCGTGGATTTGCCGGAGCCGGACGGTCCCATGATCGCGGTGAACCGTCCTTGTTCGAAGCTCGCGTCCACGCCGCGCAGCGCGTGCACGACGTTGTCGCCTTCGCCGTAGTCCTTGGTCAGTCGGATCGCCCGGATGGCGGAAGTCGCGGTCTCGTCCATGTCGTTGCTCCCATATGTCGGGCCGGGCACCTCGCCCGGCGTATGGGTCTCCACGATATGGGTGTTGTCCCACGCGCCCCATCGTGCGCGGGGATGGTTCCGGCTTGGTGCGCGTCATCCCTGAGGATGATGCGCGGGCAGGGCCGGTGCCCGGACGCACCGTGTCCTGCCCATATCGTCTCGATGCGCGTCGTCGCGCAACGCAAAGGGGCGGTGCACGACGTGGAATCGTCGTACACCGCCCTTGCCGGGTTTGCCGCCCGGGAGCCTTCCCTGAAGAATCACCCACCGTCACATCGCCGCGTCATGACCCGTGGCGACGCCCCTTCATACGGATGGGGGTTCCCTCATGCGCGGCTCACTTGGCGAGACCGGAGGCGCGGACGGCCTCGAAGCCGCCCTTGAGGTCGTCGAGGATGTCCTCGATGTTCTCGGTGCCGATGGACAGGCGGATGGTGCCCTGGTGGATGCCCTGGTCCTCGAGCTCCTCCAGCGTCTCCTGGGAGTGCGTGGTGGAGGCCGGGTGGATGACCAGGGACTTGGCGTCCGCCACGTTGGCGAGCAGGCTGAACAGGTGCAGGTTGTCGATGAAGACGCGCGCCGCGTCCTTGCCGCCCTTGATGTCGAACGTGAAGATGGAGCCGGCGCCCTTCGGGAAGTACTTCTTGTACAGCTCGTGGTCCGGACGGCCCTCGATCGCCGGGTGGGAGACGGACTCGACCTCCGGCACGGTCTGCAGGTACTCGACGACCTTGAGCGCGTTCTCGACGTGGCGCTCGACGCGCAGGGACAGGGTCTCGGTGCCCTGCAGCAGGAGGAACGCGGCGAACGGGCTCAGGGTGGCGCCGGTGTCGCGCAGCAGGATGGCGCGGATGCGGGTCACGAACGCGGCACCGCCGAGCGCCTCGTAGAAGTTCAGGCCGTGGTAGGACGGATCCGGCTCGGTGAGGGTCGGGAACTTGCCCGGGACGGCGTTCCAGTCGAAGTTGCCGCCTTCGACGATCACGCCGCCCAGCGTGGTGCCGTGGCCGCCGATGAACTTGGTGGCGGATTCGACCACGACGTCGGCGCCGTGCTCGAGCGGACGGAACAGGTACGGGGTGGCGAACGTGTTGTCGACGATCACCGGCAGGTTGTGCTTGTGGGCGATCGCGGAGATGGCCTCGAAGTCCGGCAGGTCGGCGTTCGGGTTGCCGAAGGTCTCGAAGTAGACGAGCTTCGTGTTGTCCTGGATGGCGTCCTCGAACTCCTGCGGGTTCTCGGCGAAGACGAAAGTGGTGGTGATGCCGTCGCGCGGCAGGGTGTGGCGCAGCAGGTTGAAGGTGCCGCCGTAGATGTTCTTCGCGGCGACGATGTGGTCGCCGGACTGGGTGATGTTGCGCACCGCGTATTCGACGGCCGCGGCGCCGGAGGCGACCGCCAGGCCGGCGGTGCCGCCTTCGAGGGCGGCGATGCGGTCCTCGAACACGCCCTGCGTGGAGTTGGTCAGACGACCGTAGATGTTGCCCGGGTCGGCGAGGCCGAAGCGGGCCTCCGCGTGGTCGAAGTTGTGGAAGACGTAGGAGGTGGTCGCGTAGATCGGCACCGCGCGGGAGTCGGTGGCCGGGTCGGCCTGCTCCTGACCCACGTGCAGCTGCAGCGTCTCGAAACGGTAGTTCTTGTTCTTCTCGGCCATGATGTCGTGCTCCTTGTCGGTTGGTCGCGAGGTCTTGTTTCTTCGTCACCCGCCGGCCGTGTTCGGCGGTTGGCGAGGTGTTGGTTATGAAGGTACGACCCGTCCCCCGCGCGCCGCAAGCCCGACGTTATCGGGGTTGCCTATAGGGGCTTATCATCCGTTGGCATCATTGGCGTCGCGGGGTGTCGCGATCGCCGGATTCATCGCCGCGAACCGTGCGACACGCCGTGACGACCGTCACGCGGGGTCGGGTGTCGTCCACCCGCAATGTGGATGGCGCCCGCTCCCCCGCCGCCGACGCGACTACGCTCGTCGATGCTGCAAGTTTTTTCGTCCGATTGTCGATTGGAGTTCCCATGACCGACGTCACCCTGTATGACCGCGACCCCCTGTATATCCCGCGCGTGGCCGCCGTGCACGACATGTGCGGCTACGGCAAGTGCTCGCTGACCGCCGCCATCCCGATCCTGTCCGCCGCCGGCTGCGACGTGTGCCCGGTGCCGACCGCGCTGTTCTCCGCGCACACGCGCTACGAGGTGTTCACCTTCCATGACACGACGGAGATCCTGCCCGGCTACCTCGACGCGTGGCGCAAGGAGAACGTGGACCTGGACGGCGTGTACTCCGGCTTCCTCGGCTCCGCCGAGCAGGTGGCGCTGATCCAGCGCCTGTACCGCGAATACCCGAAGGCGCTGCGTCTGGTCGACCCGGTGATGGGCGACGCGGGCCAGATGTACCCGACGTACACGCCGGAGCTGTGCGAGGCGATGGGCGCGCTGGCGGACGGCGCGGACGTGCTCATGCCGAACCTGACGGAGGCGTCGATCCTCACGAAGCGCGACTATCCGGGCCAGGATCTGGATGACGCGGCCGTCACCGACCTGCTGGACGCGCTGCTGAAGCTCGGTGCGAAGAACGTGGTGCTGAAGGGCATCGACCATGGCGACGGCAGGATCGTCAACTACGTGGCGAGCGCCTCCACCGGCGCGGAGAACAAGATCGAGCTCGCGCACGAGAAGCTGCCGTACATGATCCACGGCACGGGCGACGCGTTCGCCTCCGCCCTGTGCGGCGCGGTGCTGGCAGGCCGCGGTCTCGCCGAGTCGGCGAGGATCGCCGGCGAGTTCGTGCGCCATGCGATGGAGAGCACCCGCCACCAGCCGAACTTCGAGGAGCGCGGCGTGAGCTTCGAGCTGAACCTCGGCGAGCTCACCGGTCTGGTGAAGTGACCGGATGGAGTGGACGGCGACCGGCTTTCCGCCATGGAAGCCGGTCGCCGTCCACTCCGCCCCTGACGGTTCCTGAAGGGTCGGCGCTTGTCCCCTCGTCTTCGTCCGATGCCACCGTCATTGATGCAGCGGGTCTTGCTGGCAGGCCCAGAATTGCTGGCCCTGCACTGAATTCTGGTCGTATTTGTAGTTCGGATTGGGTTGGCCGTCGAACGTGGTGCTCATGTATTCGCCGAAGAACTCGTGCCAACGTTTGAGATTGGCTTCGGACCGGCTCTGGTCGGTGAGACCTACCGTGCTCAACGTACTCATGTATTCGTTCTCGCTGATGGGGCTCGGAAGCAGGTCATGCTTGACGAAGCATTGATAGACCTTGCGCTCGAAGGCGACCTGGTCGATATGGTCGGGATTGCTCTGTATGTCGGCATACAGGCTGGAGATGTTGCCCGCACCGGTTTCGGCATGGCATTGGTCCATGACCTTGAGCTGTTCGTCGTCGGACATCGACCCACGGAATTGGATCATGGATTCTCCTTGTTCCACGCTCCAGGTGGCCTGCAGTCCGTATGGTTCAAGGCACTTGTTGTAGGAGTCGTAGGCCTCCTGCACTTCGGCTTGCGTGATCTTGCCGTCCTTGAGGATACCGCGTGCCAGGTCGGTGGGAGCCTTCTTGTACTCCTGCGTGAATTCGGCGGCATATGGCCCAGAGAAGGTGGGCTCGCCGTTCGCGGCGCGTGACTCGATGGTGCTTCCGCCGATGCTCGACGGCGAACCGCAAGCCGCGCAGGACGCAAACAGAGCTGCGGATACCAGCAGTGCAAGCGCATGACGGACATCGTGTCGCATGCGCTTCTCGTCCATTCCCCGACCGACCATGATGACCTCCCTGCTCGATGATGACCTCCTCGTTCGTTTCCAGCATAGGTATGGAAGCCCGGAAACCATCACATTGCCGTAGTCCACGCGGTTACGCGCCGGCCAACGGCGCCAGCCACCGGTAATCGGATTCGGTGCGGCATTGGTCGATGACGGCCGATCGCCGCAGGCCGTCCATCGAACCCCGGACCGGTACGACGCTCTCGCCGATGGGTTCGCCGTCGCCGTCCGTGATCGTCTTGGCCTGCATTCCGTAGACGGACAGGCACGCGTTGTAGGCCTTGCGCACTTCGGCGAGTTCGTCCGGCGTCACCACGCCGTCTTCGAGTATGCTTCGCCCGAGTTCGGTGTGCAGGTTGTTCCATGCGTCCAACATCTCGTACTTGTGTGGACCGGTGAATTCGGGGTGGTCGCTGCCCGTGGCCAACGTGCGGCTGGCCCCGTCGCGCGCGTCGGCCGCCACGCCGCTCCACGGCTGCGGAAGCGATGCGGCCAGCGGCACGGCTATGGCGATGCATGCGACGAGGAACGTGACGGCCGTCAGCATGCGACGATGCGGACGATCGAGGCCGGCGACGAGGCTGTGAAGCCGTGTCCGATGGGCGCGCCTGCGTGGTCGGTCGTCGCCGTGGGGCCCGGTCATGATGCACGCTCCCGGTGACGTGCCGGACCTGGGCGCGTGGGGATGCGGGCGTACAGTATCCAGTCGCAGTCTTCGGCCGTGGTGTTGAGTTCGCCTCCCATCCCCCGGATGATGCGCCGGTGCAAGGCGAGTCCGCTGCCATGCGGCCTGGGGGCGTCCGGCATGCCGTCACCGGCGTTCCGTGCGGCATCGTTTTGCGGGGCGATCGGATTGGTCTCCATGATCTCGACGGCGTTTTCGCCGAAGGTGATGACGCAGCGGTATTCGCCTGCATCCGGGCTCATGTGCCGGGTGATGTTCGCCGCGATCTCGTCGATGAGGTTGGCTGCGGCCGTCAGCGACTCCGCGGAGCAATCGTCGTCCGTTTCGCCGTGCAGGTCGAACCGGCCATGGAAGCCGAGACGCGCGAGCCTGGCTTCGGCCGCCCGTGCGGCGGTCGATACGTCCTCACGCCGGTGGGAGGCGGTGCGAGGTGTCGGAGGGAGGTCGACGTCCGGCGAAGCGTGACGATCCGGTGCCGCCGGAACCTGCCGCCCATCGCCATCGGAGGATAATGGCCGCTCGAGCAAATCGATGACATGGTGGATCTCGTCGAGCACGGACAGCGCCTGCTCGTTGACGAACCGCCAATCCTCGCGTTCGCCCGCATGCGCCGCGTCGTCGCCGATGCGCCGCAGCTCGCGTTGCGCGGTCAACGCGATGTAGGAAAGCCCGCCGGACGCGGAATCGTGGATGCGCGAGGCGAGCCGCGTGTTGCGCTGCAGCGTGTCGAGCTCCCATTGCCGGCGTTCCAGGGCCACGGCCCGTTCACGCATCTCGTCGCGTTGCCGGCGCCATCGGAACGACATGCCGCCCATCGCGGCGAGCGTGAACATGCCGATGTAGTTGACCATGCCGATCCATGTGGCTGACAGCGCGTTGAACGTGTTCAAGGCGACCGGCACACATTCGGCGATGATCACCGTGAGCAGCGCGCCGACGGCCACGGGGATGGCGCTGTCGTATCCGATGACCGCGAGCGCCAGATACGCGGCCCACAGCGGGTTCGGTCCGGACAGGTCAAGCACGAACAGTCTGGCCACCACGGTCATGATGATGAACCAACCCGAGATCCGCGGAAGGAACGGCGAGAGCACAATGGCGATGACCGAAAGCCCCGAGAACAGGAAGTTCAACGGGTAGACCGGCGGGATCGCCGCCCATTCGATCAGCGTGGTGGCGAGGGTGAACGCGGCGATGGCCAGGCGGAACCAATGCGCGCGCAGCCAATGGAACGGACGGGACGGCACGCCGCCGGAATCCGCGTCCCTTTCCGGCACGGCGTTCATCGTTCGTCCTCCATCGAGCCCGTCCACAGGGCAACGGCCTGGCCGCGTGTGGAGACGCCGAGCTTGTGGATGGCGCGTGTCAGGTAGGTTTTGGCGGTGGAGACGCCCACCTGCATGTCGGCGGCGATCCGGACCGTGTCGAGGCCGCGCGAGCACAGGTTCATGGCTTCGGCCTCCCGGTCCGACAGGAGGAAGCGGCGTGGCATGCGGCTTCCGGCGAGACGAGCGTGCGCGGCGGCGGCCGTCTCGAATGTGGCGTCCGTCGCGCCGGACGGCCATGTGCCGCCGGCGGCGAGCGTGCGGATCGCCTCGACGATCGGCGTTTCGACGGCTTTGGGCACGATGCCCTGTGCGCCGGCATCGGCGGCTTTGGACGCGTAGACGGCGAGCGAGAACGAGGTGACGGCGAGGATGGCGACGCGTGCGGTCTTCACGCGGATGGCACGGCAGACGGCGGGGCCGGACAGTTCATCCATGCTCATGTCCGTCAGGAGCACGTTCGGCGCGGTGTCCGGGGAGAGGCAGCGGGCGAGCGCGTCGCGTCCGGATGTGGTCTTCCAGATGACGCGCGCCTCGCCCATGAGTTCGGTGATCGTGCGTTCGAGGAAGGCGAGCGCGAACGGGTCGTTGTCGAGCAGTCCGATGGTGACGATGGGACGTGTGTCGTGCGCGGGTGCGGCGGATGCCCGGTCGTCGGCGTTCATGGTGCTTTCCCCTCCTTGGGTTCCTTCCGGTCGCGCGTCGGTGCGCGGCGTTCCGGCTCCCGTTTTCACGGTAGCACCGGACGCGCCGCGGCAACGGTATTGTCGTCGTCCGTCGGATGACAACCGGTCGTGTTCCGTCGTGTTCCGTCCCGTCGTGCCCCGTCCCTGCGCCGTTCCTCCGGATGCGATGCCACCGGCCGTAGACTGGAGGGCATGGGTTCCTCTTCGTTCAATGAACGCGTGTACGCGGTGGTGCGCCGCATCCCGCGCGGCATGGTCGCCACGTATGGGCAGGTGGCGGCGTTGGCGGGCGCGCCGCGCAACGCGCGCATGGTCGGTTACGCGCTGCACGCCAATCCGGAGCCGGGCGTGATCCCCTGCCATCGCGTCGTGTTCCGCGATGGTTCGCTCGCGCCCGGGTTCGCGTTCGGCGGCCCGGACGAGCAGCGTGTCCTGCTCGAGGATGAAGGCGTCGTGTTCGTCCCGCCGGCGGCGAAGCCGGCGGGAGCACCGGGTTGGCGGGTCGATCTCGATCATTGCCAGTGGCGGGAGTAGACGCCGGAGACGGGTCGTCCGACATCGTCTGCGGTCTTTCCCCGACTCCGGCCGCGGCCATGCCGATCATGTTCCCGCCGTTCCTCGAACCAGCCTCACCTCCCCCTGTTCGCGTCGGATGAGGCCAAGCGCCTCCAGTTCGCCCAGGTCGGCAAGCAGCCGCGGCATGGCGGCATCCGGATCGTCCTCGCGAAGACGCGCCAGCAGCACATCCGGCGTGACGGGCGTGCGCCGGCGTCTGCATGAACGGATGGCCGTCAGCACGGCCCGTTGCGATGCGGCGAGCGCATCCTCCCGTTCCGTGGCCGAGTCACCGTCGGCTGCGACTCCCCCTCCTGCATCGCTCGCAGGTTCGGGCGCCCTGTCGGCTTTCCCGTCTCCGTCCGTACCGTCTCCGTCCATACTGTCTCCGCCGGTACCGTCGTCTCCCGCCGCTTCCGGCTTCTTCCACGGCTCCTCCCCCAGCTCGGGCCGGTGCGCGGGGTGGACGAGTTCGTCGATCTCCTCGACGGAGGCGAGCAACATGGCCTGATGGTCGGCGATGATCCTGTTGCATCCGGCGTTGTGCGGCATGGTGATGAGGCCGGGCACGGCGATCACCTCCCGGTTGAGGTCGTTCGCCCAGTTGGCGGTGCTGAGCGCGCCGGAGCGCAGCCTCGCCTGCGCGACGACGACGGTGGAGGCGAGCGCGGCGATGATCCTGTTGCGCAACAGGAACCGTCGCGCCTCGGGGATGGTGCCCGGGCACAGTTCGCTGATGAGCACACCGCCCTGTTCGACCATCCGTTCGAACAGGAGCAGGTTCGTGGATGGGCCGATGTGGTTGAGCCCGCCCGCGAACACGGCGACGGTTCGCCCTACGCCGCGCGCGGGATCCGCATCATCCGGATCGGTCATGTCGCCGCGGCTTCTCCATGCGCGTTCGTCCGCCGCGGCGAGCGCGCCCCAATGGGCGGCCGCGTCGGTGCCGAGCGCTCCGCCGGAGACGATGAGATGTCCGGCGGCCGCGCATCGCATCGCCACTTCGCGCGCCACGGCGCGCCCGTAGTCGGTGGCACCGCGCGAGCCGACGACGGCGATGGGTTTCGCGCAGCTGACGAGCGCGCGCACGTCGCCGACGCCCCACAGGCAGAGGGGCGACGCCCAGTCGCGTCGCGTGGACAGATCCTGCAGCTGGTGCGGCCAGTATGGGCTGGCCGGTCCGATGATCCATTGCGCGCCGTCCATCGTGAACCAGCCGTCGAGATGCTCCCAGTCGAGGGTGGGCAGGGTGTCGAGGCGCGCATGCCATCCGGCGAGCGCCTTGCGGAACGCGCGCGTGCCTTGCGGCGTGATCCTGCTACCCCATCTGGCCAGGCCGACGGCGAACACGTGGTCGAGTTCTTTCCTCGCCGTCGTGGCCGCCGCGCCGGCGTTGCCGGGTCGTGACCCGATGATGAGCTTCAACGCCTCCGTCCCGCTGCCCGCCCCTTTGATGGTGGCGTACATGATCGCGTCCGCCCCATCGAGGCAGTAGGTGAGCGTGGCACGTGCCAGCGTCTCCCGGTCGGGCGGCGGGTAGCGTCGCGTCATAAGGGAATGTGGTGTCTCCATGACCGTGTCCTTCCATCAGTGCCATGACCACCGGTCCCATGATTCCCATGGGATTCCTGTGATCCGTCGGTTCCGTTCCGATGCCGTCCATGCCGGCTCCTTTCCGTATGAGTCGCGTTCGCGCCGCTCATATCAGCCGCGTGCGCAGGGCGATGCCCTGCAGGGTCTCCTCGCGGCCGGGGGACGTCCGTCCGGCCAGATCGGCGAGCGTCCAGGCGAGGCGCAGCGCCCGGTCCGCGCCTCTCAGGCTCAGCCGTTGCGTCTCCAGCGCGCGGTTGACCGGTTCGAGCGCGGATTGGGCGATGTGCTCGCGCATCCACGTGCCGGACGCCTGCGCGTTGCATGTCCACCCGTGCATCCGGTAGCGTTCGGCGGCGGCGTGCCGCGCCTGGATGACGCGGCGGCGCATGCCTGCGCTGTCCGGTCCGCGCCCGTACTGTTCGCCGCCGATGATGCGCGGTACGGGCGGCACCTCCACCTGAATGTCGATGCGGTCGAGGATCGGTCCGGAGAGCCTGCCGAAGTAGCGTTGCCGTTCCTTGTGCGTGCATACGCAGCGCTCCCCCGTGCCGTAGCTCATGCCGCATGGGCATCCGTTCGCCGCCATGACGAGCTGGAACGCGGCCGGATAGTAGGTGGTGCCCTTGGAGCGGGACAACGCCACGTACCCGGATTCCAGCGGCTCCCTGAGCGTCTGCAACGCGCGCGCCGAGAATTCGGGGGCCTCGTCCATGAACAGGACGCCGCGGTGGGCGCGCGTGATCGCCCCCGGTTCGGCGAGCCCGGTGCCGCCGCCCACGAGCGCCGCCGTGGAGGACGTGTGGTGGGGCGCCTCGAACGGCGGCACGTCGCTGATGCCATACGTGTTGAGCGTGCCGCACAGGGAGCGGATGGACGCGACCTCCAGTTGTTCGGCGTCGGTCAGAGGGCACATGATGCCGGGCATGCGCGAGGCGAGCATCGTCTTGCCCGAGCCGGGAGGGCCGACCATGATCATGTGGTGGCCGCCGGCCGCCGCTACCTCCAACGCCCATTTCGCCTGCTCCTGCCCGACCACGTCGGCCATGTCGCCGGTCTTCGGTGACATGAACGTCTCATGGTCCCGCGGCGAGGCGGACGCGGACGCCCCGCCGCCGAGCGCCGGCTCGTCCGGCAGCCGGTAGCGCGCGGAGCCGCCCATGAGTTCGATGAGCTCGCCCACGTGGCGTACGCCGAGCACGTCCACCCCGTCGATCAGATGCGCCTCCTCGAGATTGCCGGCAGGCAGGATCACCTGTCTGACGCCGCGTTCGCGCGCATGCAGGAGGATCGGCAGCACGCCGTTGATTGGCAGCACCGTGCCGTCGAGGTTCACCTCGCCCATGACGACCGAGTCGATGAGACATTCGTGCGGGATTGCGCCGGATGCGCCGAGCACGGCGGCCGCGATGGCCAGATCGTGCGACGAGCCGCGTTTCGGCATGCTCGCCGGGCTCAGATTCACGGTCACGCGCGTCTCCGGCCAGTGGAATCCGGTCGCCTGGCAGGCGGATTTGACGCGTTCGCGCGCCTCGGACAGCGAGGCGTCCGGCAGACCGATGATCGAGAAGTACGGCAGACCCGGGCTGATGAACGCCTGCATGGTGATGATGAACGCCTTCAATCCGATCAGCCCGATCGACAGCGCGTTGCCGATCGCCATCAGAACGCCCCCGGAATGAGATGGACGAGCGGTCTGCCGCCGCGCACGACCACGGTGACCACGTCGAAGCGCACGCCGGTATGCCCGATCCGATGCTCCGGTTCGAGCAGCCATTGCACGCCCGCCCGGCGCAGGTTCGCCTGCTTCGTGTACGTGACCGCCTCCTGCGGCAGCCCGTGCTTCATGGTGCGCCGCGTCTTCACCTCCACGAACACGATCCGCCGTTCGGGAGACAGGGCGACGATGTCGAGCTCGCCGTAACGGGACCGCCAGTTGCGGTCGACGATCGTCCAGCCGCGTTCCGTGAGCCACGCGGCTGCATAGTCCTCGCCGAGCGCGCCCAACGCGCGCGTGGCGAGCGTGCCGTCCTTGAGCCGTTCGGCGATCCGGTCGAGCGGTTCGAGAGCGGGTAGGCCGGACGTCAGGGCCTCCGGCGGCGCCATCTGCAATGCTGTGGTATCCATGCGTCCACTGTGCCCGCCGGCACCCGGTCGGGGCCAGCCGTGCGGGGAATGTGGACGGAGCCCCCGGCCCCGCGCGTGTCGTGGACAACGTGTGGACGGCAAGCGGGTTATCCACCATTCGTCAAGGGCCTTGACAACAGGAGCCGGCGAAGTCCGCCCTTATGGAACAATGGGGTGATATGAGTCCGAAGCAGTTGGAAGACATGTATGACGCGGTGATCGTCGGCGCGGGCGCGGCCGGCCTGTCCGCCGCCCTGGGTTTGCTCCGCTCCCCCGAAACCAGGCAGATGCGGGGGAACGGCATCGACCCGAAGATCCTGGTGATCTCGAAGCTCCAGCCGTTGCGCTCGCACACCGGATCCGCCGAAGGCGGCATCGCCGCATCGCTCGGCAACATCGAAGCCGACGACTGGCATTGGCACTACTACGACACCGTCAAGGGCGGCGACTGGCTCGTCGACCAGGACGCGGCGCAGCTGCTCGCCGAATACGCGCCCGAAACGGTCATCAACCTGGAACGCGGCGGCGTCGCCTTCTCCCGCACCGACGACGGCCACATCGCGCAGCGCCGCTTCGGCGGGCACACGCGCGAATTCGGCGGCGCCCCGGTCAGGCGCGCCGCCTACGCGGCCGACCGCATCGGCCACCAGATCCTGCACGCCCTATGGCAGCAGTGCGTGGCCGCCGGCGTCGCGTTCGCCGAGGAATGGTACGTGACCGACCTGGTCCTCACGGACGACGGTTCGCGGGCCGCCGGCGTCGTCGCCTTCGACACGCATGCGGGCAAGGTCCACGCGGTCAAGGCGCGCAACGTGCTGTTCGCGACCGGCGGCGCGGGCCGCCTGTTCCACACCACGTCGAACTCGTGGGATCTGACCGGCGACGGCATGGCGTTGGCGCTCGCCGCCGGCCTGCAATTGGAGGATGCGGAGTTCGTGCAGTTCCATCCGACCGGTCTCGCGCATACGGGCATCCTCCTGTCCGAGGCGGCCCGCGCGGAGGGCGGCGTGCTGCGCAACGCGGACGGCGAGGCGTTCATGGAACGCTATGCGCCCGGCCACGCCGATCTGGCCGCGCGCGACGTGGTCTCCCGTTCCATCATGGCGGAGATCGACGCGGGCCGCGGCGTCGCCGATCCGAAGGATCCGGACGGTCGCAGGGACTGCGTCTGGCTTGACATGACGGGCATCGACCCGGACCATATGCGCGCCGTGCTGCCACAAGTGGTCGAGACCATCGAGAAGTACGCGGACATCGACCCGTCGAAGGATTTCGTGCCGATCAAGCCGACCGCCCACTACACGATGGGCGGCATCCCGATCACCGTGGACGGCGAGGTGTACCGCTGGAACGCGGGCGATGCCGAAACCGACGGGACGGACGGCGCGACCGGATCGCGCGGCGTGGTCGACGGCCTGTTCGCGGCCGGCGAGTGCTCGTGCGTGTCCGTGCACGGCGCGAACCGTCTCGGCGGCAACTCGCTGCTCGACGCCTGCCTGTTCGGCACGCGCGCCGGCCGCGCGCTTGCCGCGCGCGTCGCCGCGCAGCCGGTCGACGATCCGATGGCCGTGGACGATCCGGACGTGCAGGAGATCGACGACGCGATCGCCGCCGCCGCGGACGCCGCGTCGGACGCGCGCGAAAACGAACTGAAGGACCTGCTCACGCCGCGCGCGGACGCCGCGGACGATGTGGACGATGTGGACGGAACCACCGCCGCGGACGAGACCGACGACAACCCGTACCGGCTCATGGCCGATCTCGGCCAGGTGATGGAGCGCGCCGCCGCCGTACGCTGCGACGCGGCGGGTCTCGAAGCCGCGCTGCGTACGATCGACGAGCGCCTCGCCCCGCGCGCCGAGGCGCTCGTCGCGCACGACAAGACGGCCGCGTTCAATCAGGAGGTCACCGCCATCTGGGAGGTGCGGCATCTCATCGGACTGGCGCGTGTCGTGCTCGCCGCGTCGGATGCGCGCCACGAGTCGCGCGGATCGCTCAAACGCAACGATTTCCCGGAACGCGACGACGAACGTTTCCTCGCCCATTCGATGACCGACGCGTCCGGCCGTGTCGCATGGCAGCCGGTGCACATCGTCGACATCCCGCCGAAGAAGCGCGAATACTGAGCCGCACGACCGCATGCCGTGAAGACCCCGTATGAACCGTCGCCCTCCGACGTTCCGTACGGGCACGGCTTATGTCACAATGGAGAGTTGTTTTGAGACCGATTCAGGAGGCGCGCGCATGACGAATTCGAACGTGACGACGGTGACGTTGAAGGTGAACCGTTTCACGCCGCGTCCCGAACGCGAACGCGACCGTGCGCGCGGAGGCAGTCCGTTCGCCCGCACGCGCAAGAGCTCGCCGTTCGGCGGCAAATCGGATGCGCCCGCGCGCCGTCGCCCCCGTGGCCGCCAGTGGGTGCAGGAATACACGATTCCGGCCCGTCCCGAGGACACGGTGCTCGACTGTCTGCTGGCCATCAAGCGCACCGTCGACCCGACGCTCGCCTTCCGCTACTCGTGCGGCCACGGCATGTGCGGTTCGGACGCGGTGGCGATCAACGGCACGCCGAACCTGCTGTGCACGGCCACGCTCAAGGATTGGGTGAAGCCGGAATCCGGCATGCCCGTGCTGGACGACGACGGGTTCCGCCGCACCGGCGACGACGCGGCGGATGCGGATGGGGCGAAGGGATCGGCTCTGCCCGAGTCCGGCAGTCTCGGCGTCATCGAGCTCGGCCCGCTGCCCGGCTTCCCCGTCGAACGCGACCTCATCGCCGACATCGACCCGATGCTCGACCAGATCAGAAAGCTCAAGCCGTATCTCGAAGCGGACGGCGTGCTCGCCACCACGCATGAGGGCAAGGTGGACGTGTTCGAATACCTGCAGCATCCGGACGAGCTCGCCAAATACGAGCAGTTGAGCAACTGCATCGCCTGCGGCGTGTGCGAGGGCTCCTGCCCCGTGTTCGCCGGCGGCGACGCGTTCATCGGCCCGGCGGCGCTCATCTGGGCGAGCCGTTTCGTCAACGATTCGCGCGACACGATCACGATGGACCGTCTCGACGCGATCGACACGGAGGACGGCGTGGCCGCCTGCCAGTCGGTACGCGCCTGCACGCGCCAATGCCCACGCGGCATCGACGTCGGCGAGGAGATGTGGCAGATCGTCGCCAAGGTGCGCGAACGCTGACAGGCCGGCACGTGGCCGCCGGAACGCGGCCATGCCGCTTGGAATGCGCGGATGCCGCATGGGACCCGCACGGCATCGGGCCGCGGGCGATTGCGGTCGGTCTTTAAGGACCGGCCTCACGAGGACTTCAGAGGATTGTAAAGGACGTGTTCATGGATAGGACGCAGTACACGAATCTCGCACAGGCATGGGGATTCGTGGAGAATCACGCGCTTTCCCGCCAGACGCCGGCTATGGCGCAGATCCGGGCCGCCACCGAGAAGGCGGGCATGCCGCAGGGTTCGGCCGCTCAGGCGGAGGTTCTGTCGATGCTGGCCCATCTGACCGGCGCGAAATCCGTGATCGTGGTGGGCACCGGCTCGGTGATGGAGACGTTGGAGCTGGTGCGCGGTCTCGACGGCACGGGCCAACTCACCGCCGTGGACTCCTCGGCGAAGGGCATCACCGTGATCCGCAAGGCGTTCGACGTGGTGCAGGATTCCACGGCGACGAAGCTGCGCGCGGTGAACGCGCAGGCCGGCGTGTTCCTGCCTCGTCTCAACGCGGGCGACTACGACATGATCGTCGTGGCCGGCGACGCCGTCAACTACGCCGCATCGTTCGAGCAGGCGCCGCGTCTGCTGCGCGCCCACGGCATCATCGTGTTCACCGACATGCTCGCCTTCTACGACGGCATGAACTCGGGCGGCGTGCTCGACCCGGCCGACCGCAGCGAGAAGGCGACGGCGATGCGCGAACTGCTCGACACGGTCGAATCGGACGAACGCTTCCGCACCGTCCTCACTCCCACCGGCACCGGCCTGCTCGTCGCCTCCAAGCTGTGACATGCACCTCCCCGGTGCACCGGCACGCCCCCGGACTTAATTGATGACGACGCCGGGGATCGCGCCGGCGGCCACGCGCACGGCCTCGTCCGGATCGTCGGTGATGGTCACCAATCTCGGGTCGACGCCGGAGATCATGCCATGCTCTTTGACGGGCCCCTCCAGCCAGTCGAACAGGCCCTGCCAGTAGTCGCGCCCGACCAGGACGATCGGCATGCCATCGACCTTGTGCGTCTGCACGAGGGTGAGCACCTCGAACATCTCGTCGAGCGTGCCGAAACCGCCCGGGCAGACGATGATGCCGGACGAGTACTTCACGAACATGAGCTTGCGCACGAAGAAGTAGCGGAAGCTCATGCCGAGGTTCACGTAGTCGTTGATGCCCTGCTCGTGCGGCAGTTCGATGCCGAGTCCCACGGATTTGCCGCCGGCCAGCGCGGCGCCCTTGTTCGCCGCCTCCATGATGCCGGGCCCTCCCCCGGTGATCACGGCCACGCCCGCCTGCGCGAGCCGTTCGCCCATGTGCCGTGCCGCCTCATAGGCGGGGTCGCTTGCCGGGGTGCGTGCGGAGCCGAATACGGCCACCGCCGGGCCCAGTTCGGCCAATGCGCCGAAGCCGTCGACGAATTCGGATTGGATGCGCAGCACGCGCCACGGGTCCATGTGCAGCCAGCCGGTGCCGTCGTCGGGGCGCAGCAGGTTGGCGGTGGTGTTGTCGGCGGGGATCATGTCCCCGCGCATGATGATCGGTCCGCGATGGTAGGTCTGTCCCAAGGGCGCGTCCGCGTCGTTGTCATTGCTCATACCGCACGATTCTAACGCGCGACGGACGCGTATGACGGACATGCGTACCGGACGCGAATCAGGCGCGCGACGCCGCTTCGCGCGCATCGCGTTGTTCGTAACGTTTCGACTGGCGGCTCAGCAGCACGCCGGAGATGGCGGCGGCGATGAGCGAGCCGACGAGCACGCCGAAGCGCGCCTCGGCGGACAGTTCCGGATTGTCGTAGGCGAGGGAGGCGATGAGGAACGCGACGGTGAAGCCGATGCCGCACGCGCATGCGGCGGGGAACATGTCGCGCACGCGCAGCCCCTTCGCCATCTTCAGGCCGAACAGGTGCGTGGACAGCCATGCGGTGGCCATGATGCCGAGCGGCTTGCCGACGACGAGCGCGACGATCAGCGCGATGACGATCGGCGAGAGCATGAGCGCGGGCGTGAGCGATTCGAAGTGCACGCCGGTGGCGAACAGGGCGAACACGGGCAGGGCAAGCAGCGCGGAGAACGGCTGGAGTTTGCCCGCGTACCGGTCGGCGCGGGGCGTCGATTCGCCGTGCACCTCACGCGCGGGGGTGAGCAGGCCGACGAGCACGCCGGCGAGCGTCGGGTGCACGCCCGCCTCGAACATCATCACCCAGGCGAGGATGCCGACGACGGCGACGAGCGGCCACGGCACGCGCCTCATGCGCACGAGCACGTACCAGACGACGGCGCATGCGGCGATGCCGATGAACCAGTACCATGCGTTGAGCGCGGAGAAGAACACGGCGATGAGGATGATGGCGAGCAGGTCGTCGACGGTGGCGAGCGTCATAAGGAACGCGCGGATCGCGCCGGGCAACGCACGCGCGAAGATGGCGAGCACGGCGAGCGAGAACGCGATGTCGGTGGCGGTGGATACGGCCCAGCCGCGCGCCATCTCGGCGAACGGGATCTCGCTGCCGGTGGTGGTGAGTACGAGGGAACCGGCCGGTCCGGGACCGTATTGCGCGAGCAGCGCGGTGACGGCCGTGAACAGGATGGGAGGCGTGACCATGCCGCCCACGGCGCATAGCATCGGCACGGCGGCGGCCTTCGGATTGGCGAGCGAGCCGGTGGTGAGCTCCTGCTTCAAGTCGAGACCGACGGTGAGGAAGAAGATGGTGAGCAGACCGTCCTGCGCCCAATGCCCGACCGGCAGGTCGAGGTTGGTGCGCGGCACGGCGATGTGCGTTTCGGCGATGGTTTCGAACATATGGGCGGTGGCCGGTAGGTTCGCGAGGATGAGGCCGAGGAACGCGAAGGAGAGCATGATAAGTCCGGCGAGGCGGTCGGACGCGGCAACGTGGCGGATCGTGCCCCACACTCCCCTGCGGCGTGTATCGTTGCCGTTCGTCATTCGTCCTCCCCTGTGCCGATGCCTGATGCTGATATTGGAAAAGCCCCTGTCACATACATGAAAGGGGCTTTATCGTGCGCGAGACAGGATTCGAACCTGCGACCTGCTGATCCGTAGTCAGCTGCTCTAATCCGCTGGGCTACTCGCGCATACCGCCTGGTTTACCTCGTGCGGTCCGAGGTGGTGCGCCGAGACAGGATTCGAACCTGCGACCTGCTGATCCGTAGTCAGCTGCTCTAATCCGCTGGGCTACTCGCGCATGTTGTCTTGCTCAGGCAACTCGACATATATTACCCATCGTCCGCAGATTCGCAAGGTCGGCGTGTCGCACTATGCGGCGCGACGTCGTCTGCCTGTCGTGCGCGACGCGACCGGGTGCAGCTCCTGCGTGTCCACGTTTTCGCTGGAACGCACCATCTTCGGCACACCCGCGCCGGTGACGGACGCCTTGTCGACGATCACCTGCGTCACGTCCGGCATGCTCGGCAGCTGGAACATCGTGTCCTGCAGCGTGCGCTCGATGATGGACCGCAGTCCGCGCGCGCCCGTCCCCTGCCGTATCGCCGTGGCGGCGATGGCGCGGACGGCCTCGCGCGTGAACGCGAGATCGACGCCATCCGCCGCGAACAGCTTCATGTACTGTTTGACGAGCGCGTTGCCCGGTTTGGTGAGTATGGCCGCCAGATCGTCCTCGCCAAGCTCGTCGAGCACGCTGACGACGGGCAGACGGCCGATGAACTCGGGAAGCAGGCCGAATTCGGCGAGGTCGTCGGCGCTCACCTGCGCGAGCAGCTCCTCGTCCGGCACCTGATGGTCGTGCCATGCGGCGCCGAAACCGCTTTCACGCGCGCCGAGACGCGTCTTGATGATGTCCGTAAGACCGACGAACGCGCCGCCGCAGATGAACAGGATGCCTCGCGTGTCGATCTGCACGGTCTCCATGTCGCGGTGCTTGCGTGTTCCCTCGGCAGGGACGGCTGCGACAGTTCCTTCAAGAATCTTGAGCAACGCCTGCTGCACGCCTTCGCCCGACACGTCGCGCGTGATAGACGTGTTCTCGCCGCTCTTGCGCGCGATCTTGTCGATCTCGTCGATGTAGACGATGCCGTGCTCCGCCTTGGACACGTCGCCGTCGGCCGCCTGGATGAGCCGTTGCAGCACGGTCTCGACGTCATCGCCCACATAGCCGGCTTCGGTGAGCGTGGTCGCGTCGGTGATGACGAACGGCACGTTCATCACGCGGGCGAGCGTCTGCGCGAGATACGTTTTGCCGACGCCCGTGGGCCCCAATAGGAGGATGTTCGACTTGGCGACCTCGACGTCGGCGAGCGGGTCGCGACGACGCCCGCGCGCCCGCTCGTGCGTCTCGTCGAGTTCGCCGGCACGTTCCGCAAGCTCCATGTTGACGCGCTTGTAATGGTTGTATACGGCGACGGACAGGGCGCGTTTGGCCGTCTGCTGGCCGACCACGTACTTGTCGAGATACGCGTTGATCTGCACGGGCTTGGGCAGTTGCAGCGCGTTGACCTCGGCGTCCTTGTGCCGTTCCTCGGAGATGATGCCGACGCACAGTTCGATGCACTCGTCGCAGATCGCAGCCCCTTGGCCGGTGACGAGTTTGCGCACCTGATGCTCGGTCTTGCCGCAGAACGTGCACTTCGGCACGTCGTCGTCGTAGCTCACCACATGCCCCATCGCATCTCCTTCACTGTGTCGGCGCGGGTTCCGCCCGTCCTTTTTCGCCGGAAAACAAACAAAAGGCTCCCTTTCCCGTATGGCGGGAAAGGGAGCGCGCCACGCCTACTGGCGGTGTTCGAGCACCTCGTCGACGATGCCGTAGTCCTTGGCCTCGGCGGCCGTGAGGAACGTGTCGACCTCGATATCCTTGGCGATCTTCTCCTGGGACTGGCCGGTGTGCTTGGCGAGCGTCTTCTCAAGCCATTCGCGCATGCGCAGCATCTCACGCGCCTGGATCTCGATCTCCGTGGCCTTGCCGAAGCCCTGGTCGATGGCCGGCTGGTGGATGAGCACGCGCGCGTTCGGCAGCATGAGACGCTTGCCCTTGGTGCCGGCGGCGAGCAGGATCGCGGCGGCGGAGGCGGCCTGGCCGAGGCACACGGTCTGCACGTCCGGCTTGATGTACTGCATCGTGTCGTAGATGGCGGTCATGGCGGTCATCGAACCGCCGGGCGAGTTGATGTACATCATCACGTCGCGGTTCGGATCCTGCGATTCGAGCACGAGCAGCTGCGCCATGATGTCGTCGGCGGAGGTGTCGTCCACCTGCACGCCCATGAAGATGATGCGGTCCTCGAACAGACGCGTGTACGGGTCCTGCCTCTTGAAGCCGTACGGGGTCTTCTCCTCGAACTGCGGCAGGATATAACGGTTCTGCGGCGCGAACGCGGCTTCACGACGCGCGGACGGCATGAAGCCGACGACTCCCGCGGGACCGGCCAGACGGTCGGCGCGCGCGGCGAACTTCGCTTCCTCGGATGCCATGCTGGTCACTCTCCCTTCGTCATCGAATCGTGCGTGGTGATGATCTTGTCCACGAAACCGTACTCCAGCGCCTCGGTGGCGGTGAACCAATGGTCGTACTCGTTATCGCGGTAGATCTCCTCGACCGTGTGGCCGGTCTGTTCGGCGGTCAGCTCGCTCATGGTCTTCTTCATATCCATGATGAGTTCGGCGTTGATGCGCACGTCGGTGGTGGTGCCGCCGATGCCGCCGGACGGCTGGTGCATGAGCACGCGGGCGTGCGACGTCAGGAAGCGCTTGCCCTTGGTGCCGGAGCTCAGCAGGAACTGGCCCATCGAGGCGCACATGCCGAGGCCCACGGTCGCCACGTCCGGCTCGATGAGCTGCATGGTGTCGTAGATGGCCATGCCGGCGGTGATGGATCCGCCCGGCGAGTTGATGTAGAGCCAGATGTCCTTCTTCGGGTCCTCGGCCGCCAGCATGAGCATCTGCGCGCAGATGCGGTTGGCCATGTCGTCCTTGACCTCTTCACCCATCCAGATGATGCGGTCCTTGAGGAGCCTGTTGAAGATCGGGTCGGCGAATCCGGCGGCCGGTGCGTCGTCGGCCATGACCGGGAGGGTTGCAAGAGTGTTGCTCACCTTATTCTCCATTTCGAATACTGTCATAAACAGTATTCAAGCCTACCGCCTTCAAGCGACGGAGCGGCGCATTTCGCCCGCTTTCGGCTCGACGCGTACAGCCGCGCCGCGACCTCGCCCACCGTCGCGTATCTTCCCGTATGGGCGCGCAATCACTTGGCGCGCACGCGGCTCCCTCTACGCGGCTCCGGGCGCCAGCGCGTTGGACTCCACCTTGCGGATGCACATAATCAGATCCATCGCCTGCGCGGAGTCGAACAGCCTGAAGAGCGGCCGCGGCCTGTCGAACGGCGGTTTGGCGAGCTGCGCCGGATCCAGGTACCCGTTGCGTTCTATATAGTCGATGACCATGTGCAGGAAGCCGATCTGCGCCTGATTGAGCGTATGCGCGTTGATGAAACCGGAGAACGCCTCCATCGCGGCCTCATGGTCGAGTTTGGCGATGCGCCTGACCAGCAGTCCGAACGGCGTGTCGCCATATGCGGCGCGATACTCCTCCTGCGTGCCCAGCAGTTCGACGAGCACGCGTTCGAGTTCACTGTAGTCGTCGGCGGTCAGCGGCTCGTTGCGCCGCAGCTTGCGTATCGTCCCGTCGTCCTTGTGCTCGTTGACGTAGCGGTTGACCTTGAGCTTGTAGTCCTCGTAGTGCTCGGCGATGTCGAACGGCTGGCCTTCGACCCGTTCGACCAACGGATCGGTCAGGTCGGTGATGATGGTGCGGCGTCTGCCGGCGTCCGCGACGAAGCGCACGAGACCGCGCAAGGCGATGCGCACCCGTTCCAGTTCGGTGACGGACATATGGGCGAGACGGTCACCGTCGTTCACGATCCGGGTGATCGGTCCGCGTTGCGCGCTCACCTGCGGGATGGTCATGCGCTCGTTCAGGCGCACGGCGATCGACCGTATCTTCGCCGCACATGCCCCGGCCGGCCGGCCGCCCGCGCAGGAGACCATCATCGCGTACATGAGCGCGTCGAACCGTAGCGCGTACACGTCCGGCTCGTCGTAATGCGCCAATGGCGCCAGTTCGTGCACGAGGTCGTGCACGTCCAGTTCGGTCAGGGAATCGAATGCACCGGCCGCGCGGTATCGTTCCACGAATTCGCGTTTGAGCCGCACCGCGGCCTTGGTTGCGTCCCATGAGCCGATCTGGCCGGTGAGGTCGGCGACCAGATCGCTTCGCCATTGCACGACGTGCGGGTCGGCGGTGAACGCGCTGGATTGGAAGGCCCGCACGAGTTCGGCCTTGCGGGCGAAGACGCGTTCGCTGACGGATGCGGCGAGCTTGTCTTCGACCGGGTTCGTCTGTTCGCGGAAGAACGCGAAGTTGCCGCAGTAGTCGAAGATCTTGAAGCGGCGTTTGCCGATGTATTCGCCGTCGATGCCGTCCACGCAGTCGAGTTCGGGGCTGAGTCGGGTGCCGCGGCCGATCATCTGCCAGAATTTGATTTTCGATCGCACCGGTTTGAAGAACACGAGGTTGACGACGTCGGGCACGTCGACGCCGGTGTCCATCATGTCGACGGATACGGTGATGACGGGCAGCGGCTTGCGTTTGAATTCGGCGATGACGCTGTGCGCGTAGTCGTCGCCGTGCAGCACGGTTTTGATGAAGCCGTGCGCCGACTCCTTGGGATAGCGCGCCGCGTAGCGTTCGGCGATGTAGCGCGCGTGCCGCTGGTTGGCTGCGAAGATGATGGTTTTGCCGAGCCGTTCGCCGCCGTCGGTCTTGATGCCGTTGTCGTGCAGGTCCTCCAGGACGGTGTCCACGGTGGCTGGATTCATCACGTAGGTGTTGATCGCCGAGGCGTCGATGTGCGCGGGCAGGTTCGCCGCATCGTCCAGATCGCCGTTTTCCCCGTCCTCTCCTGCGTCGTCGCCGCCGAAGTCCTCCTCGTAGCGCTCCTTGTCTTCGTCGGACAGGTCGTCGTAGGTGATGCCTTCGTCCATGAATTTGGTTTTGGCTTCGATGTTGACGTATGGCACGAGCACCTTGTCCTTGAGCGCCTGCGCGTACTCGTAGACGTAGGTGGGTACGCCGTGCTGCACATGGAAGAAGTCGTAGGTGTTGCGGTCCACGTCGTTGCGCGGGGTGGCGGTCAGTCCGACCATGAGCGCGTCGAAGTGGTCGAAGATGACCCGGTATTTCCTGAAGATCGACCGGTGCGCCTCGTCGACGATGATGAGGTCGAAGTGGCCTGCGGAGAACGCGGGCTTGCCGCCCGTGCCGGTTTCCGCGTCGATGGCGTTGATCATGGTCTGATAGGTGGAGAACACGACGCGCGCGTCCGTATCGTGCTTGTTGGAGCACAGGTTGCACAGCGACCAGTCGGGGAAGTATTCGCCGTATGCGCTGTGCGCCTGCGCGACGAGTTCGACCCGGTCGGCGAGGAACAGCACGTTCTTGACGAGTCCGGCGCGCATGAGCACGTCGGCGAGCGCGGCGGAGACGCGTGTCTTGCCGGTACCGGTGGCCATGACGAGCAGGCTGCGGCGTTGGCCTTGGTTGAGGTTGTCGCAGACGGCCTGAATGGCTTCGAGCTGGTAGGTGCGGCCGTTGCCGCCGGCGACGGTGAGGTTGACGGGGACGGTGGATGGGTCGATGGCGGTGCGGCGGCGGTCGATGATGCGCTGCAGGTCATCCTGGGCGAAGATCTCGCCGACCTGACGGTAGGAGCCGTGCTCGTCGTCGACGAAGTAGGTGCGGTAGCCGTTGGTGAGGAAGATGAGCGGCCGGTAGCCGAACCTGCGTTCGAGGCAGTCGACGTAGAGGCGTGCCTGTTGGAGTCCTTTGGCGGGATCGTATGCGGTGCGTTTGGCTTCGATGATGGCGAGCGGCTTGCCGTCGCGCCCGTTGAGGAGGTAGTCGATGCGTCCTTGTTGGCCGGGGTGGTCTTCCATGCCGGTGACAGGGTATTCGGTGATGACGTCGCGTTCCATGTTCCAGCCGACCAGTTGCAGGTCGAGGTCGATGAAGCGTGTGCGGGTCTGGTATTCGTCGAATTCGTCAGCGGGGACGTGTTCGACTGCGGGTTGTTCGGCCTTGCGTGCGGCGAGCTGGTCGCTCAGGTCGCGGATGTGTTGTTCGAGTGCGGCGATACGGGCGGTCTGTTCTCCAATCTGCGCTTCGTATTCCCTGCGTGCGGCGTCTTCCTGAGTCTTGCGTTCCTTGGCGGCGAGCGCGCGGCTGACGGCGGGGACCTGTTTGGGGTCGAAGGTGCGTTTGGCGTAGCGGCGGCCGTAGCTGTAGTCGATCCATTGGATGAACGCGAAGAGGATGTTCAGGGAGAACATCGCGTCTTCGGGTTTGAGCTGCGCGTTGCGGTGGGCGGCCATGTTGCCGGCCTTGATGACGTATTGCAGGGATTCCCACAGGTGGTCGTCGGAGAGCGCGTTGCGGAAGGTGGGTTCGTGGACGAGGGATTGCAGGTTGTCCTTGTACGGCGGCCGGATGGTCTCGTCGGCGGCGTACACCCATTTGACGGCGAGTTCGAACGCGCGGCGGGCGGCAAGCGCGCTGATGGTCGGCGACAGCGAAAGCGCGCGTTCGGCTTCGAGGCACGCGTCGGCGAACATCGCGTAGTCGTCCTGGCCTGTCAGAAACGAGAAGTTGGCCATATCCGTCTCCCTCATGCGCTGCGTCGCGGCGATTGTCGTCCGATCAAATCCATCGTACAACGCGCAGGATCGTTGCGTTCGTCCGCGGCGACGGTCAGGCTCCCAGCAGGGTGACGGGAACCACGTATACGCCTTCTTTGGTCGCTCGCGCATATACGCCGTTGCCGACGATGACCATGAGAAACGATGGCTCCCTTTGCTGCGAGTACGGGTTCGCCATGACGGTGTTGCGCACTTTCAGCAGCGAGTCGACGCCTTCCTGCGTCTTGTTTTCGCCGAGTTTGATTTCCACGGCGCCCCATCTGCCGTCTTCGAGTTCGATGATGGCGTCGGCTTCCAGACCCTTGTCGTCGCGGTAGAAAGAGACCTTGGGATGTTCGAGACCGACCCATGCGGATGAGTACACCAGTAGGTCCCGTATGACCAGGTTTTCGAACACATCGCCGAATATCTGCCCGTTGGACAGTAGCCGCATGGGGTTGATGCCCAACGCGGAGACCGCGAGGGAGGGGTCCACGAAATATCGTTTCGGTTTGACCCGCATACGGTTGCGCGCCTTGATCGGCGCATCCCAGCTGGGTAGTTCCTCGATGAGGAATTCGCGGATCAGCATATCCACATAGCCGGTGGTGGTGATGCGGGAAGGTTCGGTGTCCGCGGTCTCGTCATCCGCGTAGAGGTCTCGGCTGAGCGTCTTGATCGTGGCGGCCTTGGCGTTGTTGCGGGCGAGCGACATGATGATGCGTCGCGTCAGGGCGGGGTTCTTGCCCATGCGGGGAGCATTGTCCTCGCAGACGGCTTCCAGATACTGTTGCGGAACGTACAATGCGCTTTCGAGATCGCGGTCGAGGGACGCCGGCCACCCTCCCCGGCATATCCATTCCGCGATCTGCGATAGCGAGACCTGCGTGGCGGATGGCGTGAATTCACCGTCGAACAGTTTGCGCAGCGATACCGCTCCGGTGGACAGTCCCTGCTCGTAGAGGCTCATGGGGCGCATGCGCAGATGCGCGATCCTTCCCGCACCGCTGTGTTCGTACTGACTGAGCGGCGGGGCGCTGGAACCGGTAAGCAAATATTGCCCGGGACGGTTGGACTGCTGGTCGACGGCATGCCGGACCGCGTCGCGCACTGCAGGCACGGTCTGCCATTCGTCGATCAGATGCGGCTGTTCACCGATGAGCGGCATGGTCGGATCGGCTTCGGCCAAGGGGCGAACACGGTAATCGTCAAGGCCGGTGACGCTCTCGGCGTGCGACAACGCACACCACGTCTTCCCGCACCATTTCGCGCCGTCGATCTGCACCGCGCCGAACACGTCGAGTAGCTTGGACACTTGGTCGTCCAACAGACGCGGTCTGTACGAGTCAGGTCGAAGCGTCACACAATCACCTCATTTATCATTTTGTACCGTTTTCGTTATACATTTTACACCAATCGCACTATACATTTTACACCATCCGAAACCGTGATTCCATCCGCACGCAAAGGCCCCTACAGTGCGAAGTAGCGTTGGGCGAGGCTGGCGTAGAGGATGTCAAGACGACAAGGCCCCCATCCTCACTGTTCTGCTTCCGCAAACCCCTCAATCGACAGCCCAAGCGACTCCGATCTGGCGGCCACGGTCAGACATCAATGGAAATCATGGATTTGTACGGCATTGAATACCATGTCGTCGTCACATATCCCAATGGAGTCCGAGCCGGATACGTGCCGAACCATCATTACAAGCCCAAACGAAGCGGCACTCGTCAAACATGGTTCCCTCAGCATTGGAGAGAACACGACATCACCAAGGCCGCCGAGCATGTCATGAAACTGAAAAGTAATCAGAATGCCCCGGACGGACACATCATATGGGGAACATGGCGGAACGTACGCGTCGGCGTCATCAAACGTGGCGGACTTGTCAATACCGTATTCCCCGCAGAGATCCAGCCCAGCCACCTATGGTTAAAAAACAGGAAAGCACGAAAAACTGAGGAGATGCGGCATGTTCGACATCAACAACGTACAAGCGATTATGGCACGATACGATCACATCCATCCGGAGGATTCATATCTGCTTGACCAATACTGGAATGATTTGTCCGGAGCGTTGGTCCAAGACACGAACGGCACCATCCGCTATCTTCTGAACAACGCCACCCCCGAGGAATTGGATAAAATCAGCGAAGTAACAGATGAGCTCGTGGAACGAACCCAAAGCATCGAACTGATCAAAGCGATCAGAACGGCATACTGCAAATATCCGGAAACCCTCAACGATCATCTGCTATTCAGCAATCTCAATCTGTCCATTACCATCGCCCTCAAGGACAAGAAGGCGGCACAACAATTGCTTGCCTGGAAGCCGACCAGGACGGATTGAGCACATGCACAGCAGCACCAATGCCATTCGTATTCAGCTTGTCGACCACAAGAATCACGAAGCTCTGGCAGAAGGATAGGCGGACGAATGGCGGGATATTCGTTCGCCAGCCACATCGGTTACAGGGCGAAGTAGCGTTGGGCGAGGCTGACGTAGAGGGTGTATACGGTCGAACCCCTCGTTGGCCCACGCCCGCAGTGGCCTGCCGCCCAGACAGCAGACCAAGAGGCCTATCGACACCCCAAACCCGAGAGGACGCAATCTCAGCCGACGAACATTGCAGACTTGCCGTTTTGGGAATATGCATTATACTTTTGGTAAAAGCATAGAAGGAGCGAACCATGACAAAAGAATTGGGCGAAAGGATGCTGAAGCTGATGAGGCAGCAGGGGCGAACACAGAAAAAGGTGGCGGAACTGATCGGCACCACGGAGGCCACAATGTCGCGCTATGTCTCAGGCGACCGGGAGCCGAAGGCCGACGTTCTATCAAATATCGCAACAGCACTCCATACGACGTCAGACTATCTACTTGGCCGAGAATCGGAGCAGAATGATCTCGATTCAGCTTACACACTCGTGGCTCGCAACGCGTCCCGACTCACACCGGAACAAAAGCATGCCATTTTGGAAGCGCTGTTTTCCTCGAATACGGAGGACGGAAAATGAACGAGTCACACACCGGTGCCACACTGCCATCATGGCGCTATGAAGAAATCAAGGAAACCATGACCCTTCTGCTGTGGTGTCAGAAAATCACGCATCTGCCAATAAGCGGCTTCGAGATCGCCCGTCGACGGGGAATCAATGTAATCCCCTACTCACATGGCACGGAGGAACTGCGACGCCAATACATGGCCGCCAGTAGCGACGGATTCAACATCACTGACTCCGAAGGGCATAGCACCATCTATTACAACGACGAGATGCCGTATGAACGCATAAATTTCACCATCCTGCATGAAATCGCCCACATTGTGCTCGGACATCAGGAACACAGTGAGCTCGCCGAGAAAGAGGCAAATTTCGCTGCAGGTTTCCTCGCTGCGCCACCGGCCGCCCTCTTCCCGTTCAATCCGCAATCTCCTCTGGAGGTGGAGATGATGTGCCACGTCAGCAGACAAGCAGCGATTCATAGCTTCAGCCGGTACCAGTCATGGAAACGTGTCAAGCAGCATCATCCTCTGACCGATTACGAACAGATGCTGTACGACATGTTCTCCAAAGCAAGGAGGGAAGCGCAAACAACTCCCAAATAATGAAGAGGCGCTCCACGGAGCGCTCGAACGAACCACGAAACACCTCTCCAGAGGATGCATGCATCCTACTTACTGCAATCTGTATTATGCATCATCCTCTGGAGTTCAACAAATCAATACCGCATATCAGCTGAATGCGGAAGTAACTCTGCAAGGAGGAACATATGGTCATACCGCATAACACACGAGCAGGATGCCATGACGTATTCCACGCATCATTGCTTCGTGACGCACGTTATGACAGCTCTCTGGAATTTCCGTGGCTGAAAGCCGAATCAAAAGCTCCAAACAAACTAATCCCCTATTCCAAAGCGAAATATTCCAAAGACACCGATCAGTGGGTCTGTTTCTATGAAGACGATGTCAAGTTCGACGCAGACACATGGGACCACCCAGAGAAAGCCCTCACCGTACTACGACGGTTCCGGGGAACGATCGCGCCTGACTACTCCATGTTCCGGGACATGCCGCTGATTCAACAGCAGTGGAACAACTTCCGAAGCAAGACCATCGCGCACTATTGGCAGATGCAGGGTATACCAGTGCTTCCCAATATTCGATGGGCCGACCACCGGACTTGGGAAACCGCATGCCTGGGCGTGCCACGTTGCTCCAACATTGCGATAGGAACACTCGGATGCATCAAGAATCCAACTAACCGAAAACTTCTCAAAGAAGGACTTTCCTACGTAATCAAGCGACTTTCACCGGCCAGCATCAACGTATACGGCAAAGCCCCGGATGATATCTTCTCCATCTATGAAGAGCAAGGTATCCGTGTCATCAGGTTTCCGAGCGAATGCGAGCAGGCTCACCGAGCGGGAAGTGATCTCTAATGGGAAGCGGATACTACGGAGGATATCACAATACCAGCGGCGCCAACGATGATGATCTTGATGAGACCTCCAACATCGATGACAACGCTCGTGACCTTGCTCGAGAATTCCGTCTGACCACTGGAGGGTATTTCGGGCAAAAAGGCAATGGGAAGGGCGTCCGCATCATCAGCAGCACGGACCCCTTGACCACAGCGGAGCATTGTTATCAAGTTCTCGGCAAGGGCGGTTCAGAGAGAACCGCATACAACAGCAAGGGATAGGAAATTCGCATGAAACAGCTTGGGGACGGAACACTGGTCACTTATCGCCAGATCACCAGTTCCAAAGGAAGTCCGGCTGTTGAAATACGGCTTTCAAGCGGCAGCCACAACGTCCAGCAGCAGAAAATTCATTTCGTCATGGAGACAACATTATGGTAGACATCACATTCACGGAGGATATGCGACAGATTCTCAAATCGTTGGTGGGACAGCGATTGGTGTCCTTGGAATGCGAACGGTTGGACCGGACGCAGGAGACCTATGGAAACCTGCTCATCACCACGGAATCGCAAAAGGTGGAGCTTATCAACGAGGAGGAGCCGACGGAATACTTCGGCGAAGTCGAGGATATCTCGCGGTTCATTTGCCGTAGACTTGAGCCGAACGAGGAATTCCGCCAGTTCATCACTGGGACACGACCAATGAAGTATCCGCTGTTAGGGAAGGTCAATACCGTATCCATCGTCAACGACCACGTCTCAATGCCTGAGAAACAGTATGACATCCAATTATCCATGGCCGTGATTCTGGACACCGATGCCGGAGAAACCGCGTTTCTGAGAGGATGGCATTTCGATGAAATGATTACCATCGTACGGAAAAGCGATTACCGATCGTCACTCCGCTCCGTCGCACAGGTACAATCTGACTGGAGCGACGATCCAAGTTCCGTAACCGTGGAACGAACCCTCATTGAGTTGTGAATCAGCACGTTAGGTGGTGGAGGACGGGAGTACCGCCCGCCACCACCTAACGGTTATTGGGCGAAGTAGCGTTGGGCGAGGCTGGCGTAGAGGGTGTCGAGACGGTCGAGCTGCTGTTGGGCGTCGGCCTTGAGGGACTCGACCTTGGCGACGAACGCGGCGAACTCGTTCTGCAACGAGATGGGCGGGATGATTACAGAAACACTCCCTAAAGTTTTAATGGATAAATATGAAATAGTCGTCCCCGACGTGCCACCAATTAGACGATCATGAAATGACGGCAAAGCAAACAGATGTGTAAAGAACACCGAATTAGGACTCGCTTCTATCTTTTTAAGCCATGTAATCATTCCATCCTGGAAATAGAATCGATCTCCATCTCTCACTTCATAGCACAATCCCATTGTGCCGCGAGCAGTGACCAGCACATCGCCAGCAGTTGGAACCTGATGATTATCCACTAATGATTTAAATGCATTCTCATTAACGAATGACGAACAAGTCAACAAACCTGAGGTAATTCGATTCGTCAAATCACCAAGCTTTAAAAACGGGATACCTTCCTTTTCGAGGTCCTGAGCATATATACGCTTCGCCGAAGTCACCGTGTAAAGACTCTTAATCTCTCGCAAACCCCAATGATTTGGATTCTCCACCGGATCACCGAACATTTCGACGAAGCGGGATTGGATGAGTTCGTCGGCTGTTGCGATCATCTGCCTAGCCAAAGCACTCTGCGATTCAACACCATCAAGTAATTGAACAATATGATCCTGCTCTTCCACAGCCGGCAACGGAATCTCCACTTTTTCGAGGTTCTTTTTCGTCAGGCTGGGAATCGTTACCGTTGAATTCAACTGCTCAAAGTCAAAGAAGCGACAGAAATGATACAGATACTTCGGCAATAGCTTTGACTTATCGGCAGCCAATCCAAATGCCGTATCGACATTCCAAAATGGCTCTGTCACGTAAATCGGAGTATTGATATTACCCTTACGGCCAATAACTACGGTATCAGCGTCACAGATATATTGGTCGGCATGGCCCATCACACCGCCACTGCCATAAATCGGATATTCCCCTGACGGATTTTCAACGGCACGCTGATTTTTACCATTGACAATCGTCAGGACATCCTTCAGAAGAACGCGTTCCCCCATCACTCACCGTCCTTGGGCGAGCATGGCGTCGAGCTCGCCCAAGCCGGCGGCGAACTTCGCGTTGAGATCGCGCAGTTCGGCCATGAGTTGGCTGGTCGGCGGGTATTCCTTGCGCTCGTATTCGACCTTGACGTACTTGTTGAAGCTGAAATCGTAATCCTGTGCGGTGATGTCGTCGCGGGTCACGAAGAAGCTCCGCTCGGTGCGCTCGCGGGCGCCCTCGGCTTCCAGGTTCTTCCAACGGGCGAGGATGTCGGGGATGTCGTTGTGGTTCGGGTCCTCATTGCGTTTGTCGTCGAGCGTGAAGCCGTCGTGCTCCATGTTGTACAGCCATACCTTGTCGGTGCTGTGGGGCGCGTCGGTTCTGGTGAACACGAGCACCGCGGTGCTCACTCCCGAATACGGCTTGAACACGCCGGACGGCATGTAGATGATCGCTTCGAGCCGCTGGTGCTCCACAAGTTCGCGGCGCAGCTCGCGGTAGGCCTTCGCGTTGCTTCTGAACAGCACGCCGTTGGGCACGATGCACGCGCAGCGGCCGCCGAGCTTCAGCATGCGCAGGAACAACGCCACGAACAGCAGTTCGGTCTGTTTCGTGTTCACGATGGCCTTGAGGGAATCGTCGATGTCCTCCACGTCGAGCGAGCCGGTGAACGGCGGGTTGGCGAGGATCACGTCGAAACGGTCGCGAATCGTGTTCACGCGCGACAGGCTGTCCTGGTTGCGGATGTCCGGATTCTCCACGCCGTGCAGCAGCAGGTTCATCGCGGAGATGCGCACCATCGTCTGGTCGGTATCGAATCCGGTGAACTGCGCGCCTTCGAACAGGTTCCAGTCGTCGGCGCTCATCGTCTCGCCGTGGACCTTGCGAATCCATTCGGCGGCGGAGATCAGGAATCCGGCCGTGCCGCACGCCGGATCGGCGATCAGCTGGCCGGGTTTCGGGTCGAGCAGGCCGACCATCATGTCGCGGATATGCTTCGGCGTGCGGAACTGGCCATTCGCGCCGGCCGTGTTGAGCTTGCTCAGCATGTATTCGTACAGGTCGCCCAGATCGTCCTGGTCCTTGACGACGTTGGTGAGCAGATCGTCGATGCCGGCCACCGCGCGTTCCAGCGTCTTCGGCTTGTTGAATCCGAACGAGGCGTCCTCCATGCTGTCGGCGAACGCGTTGCCCTCGTGCAGGGTCTTGAGGAACGGGAACACCTGCTGGCCGACGATGGCGAACATCCGCTCGGCCGGTTCGTTCTTGAAGTTGTGCCAGCGCAGCCGCTGGCCTTCGGGCGTATCCGGGAACACCGGGTCGGCGAGCGGCATGCCGGTCAGTTGCGCCATCTGCTCGGCTTCGAGCTGCCTGTCGTCCAGCGACTTCATGAACATGAGGTAGGTGAGCTGGCTGATCACCTCGAGCGGATTGGTGATGCCGCCCTCCCACATGCGTTGCCAGATGTCGTCCACCTTGTTCTTCACGGCTCCGGTGATCATCTCATCCCTTTCATCCGTCCCATCGCAAACGAATACTTCCCAACTCTACCGGCACCTACCTCTTCGACAATACCCACCGCGAGACGAACGCGGACGTGGCGACCGCGAGGCCGACGGGCACGAAGAGGGCGATTGGCGCTTCGGCGAGCTCCATGACGAGGCTCATGGCCATGAGCGGCGCCTGCTGCGAGGCGGACAGGAGCGCGGCCGCGCCGATGAGCGCGCATACGCCGACCGGGTCCGCGGGGAACGCGAACGACCAGAGGAGGCCGAGCGTCGCGCCCAGCGTGGCTCCGAGCGCGATGCCGGGCTGGAGCACGCCGCCGGACGCACCGGAGCGGATGGTGACGAGCGTCGTCGCGGCCTTCACGAGGAACGTGGCCGCCAGCAGTCCAACGAGCGGCCAGATCCGCGGGGAGCCGGAGGCGAGTCCGTCGAAGCCGAGCTGCGCGGCGGCACGTCCATTACCCATCACCTGCGGCGCGAACACGGCGACGAGACCGGTGGCGAGACCCGCGAGCGGCATCTGCCACAGCAGCATCCTGCCGGACGGCTGATACGCGGTCGCCCATGAGGAGCCCTTGCGGAAGCAGGCGCCCGCCGCACCGCACGCGGCCCCGCACAGGAGGGCGAACAGCATGAGGCTCGGCGTGTAGTCGGCGGTCATGCCCGCCACGGCGTAGAACGTGTGACGCCCTTTGACGAGCGAGGCGACATAGGCGGCCGTGGCGGACATGCCCAACGCGAATCCGACCTTCTCGATCGTCACGTCGGCGAGCAGAATCTCGACGGCGAAGAACATGCCGGCGAGCGGTGCGTCGTAGACGCCGCCGAGGCCCGCGCCGGCGGCCACGGCGACGATCATGCGCCGGTCGGCGAGCCCCGCCGCATCGCCTCCCTCGCCACCGATACGGAACAGGTCGCAGAATCGTTGGGCGAGCATCGCGCCGAGCTCGCGCGGCGCGACCTCACGCCCGATGGACGCGCCGGAACCGACGATGAAGATCTGGAGCACGACGTGCACGATGGTCTGCCACCAAGGCATCCGCTCCCCCGCGACCGCCTTCTTGACGGACGGCACCTTCGTGGTCTTCGTGCGCAGCAGCCACCAGACCAGCGCGGCGATCGACAGTCCCACAGTCACGGAAATCGCACGGCGCAGGGCCGGCACGTGGAACGGGCCGGGCACGGTTCCGCTCTCCACATAGCCGAGCATCACGTGTTCGACGCCGTACAGCAGCAGCGTGAGCAGCCCGGCACCCGCGCCGATCAGCGACCCCAGGACGAGCGTCGCCGCGGCGAGCCATAGTATGCGGTTGATGCGGGTACGTTCATTCATTGCCGTGTCCCCTCTTTCCCCGGTCTCCCATCCGGTCCGGAATCCGCCTATCCCGCCCCGCCTCGAAGAAAGGCGCGGAGGGAATCGGCGGTTCAACGCGATGGAGGCTTGGAACCCGTAAGGATTCCAAGCCTCCATATGTCACATCACGCTAGCGCGCGAACCGACTCACTCGCCGTCCTTGGCGGACAGCTCGTCGGCGACCGCGGCGGCGGCGGAAGCGGCCTCGACGGACTCGGCCTCCTCCTCTTCGGCGGCGTCACCGAGGAACGCGGAGAGGTCGACCTCCTCGCCGTTCGCGGTGAACTTGACGGCGCGCATGCCGGCGAGCAGACCCTTGGAACGGCCGACTTCCTGCACGGCGGAGCCGAGCTGGCCGTTCTTGATGATCGCCTGGATGAAGGCGTTCGGGTCCATGCCGTACTGCTGGGCGATGGAGGCGAGGAAGTTGAACACGTCGGCCTGGGAGACCTCGACGTTCATCTTCTCGGCGAGGGTGTCGAGCAGGATCTGATCCTTGATCTCCTTCTCGGCGCCTTCCTCGGCCTGCTGCTTCTGCTCGTCGGTGGCCTTCTCCGGGTCCGGGGTGAGGCCCTTGAGGTGCTCCTCGACCGCGGCGGCCTTGACGCCCTTCGGCACCGGGATCTCGAGGCCCTCGGCCAGCTTCGCGAGGAACGCGTCGCGGGCCTCAGTGGCCTGACGGCCCTTGGCATCCTCGCCGGCGGCCTTGCGGATGTCGGCCTTGAGCTCCTCGAGCGTGTCGAACTCGGAGGCTTCCTGGGCGAAGTCGTCGTCCAGCTCCGGCAGTTCCTCGGCCTTCACGGAGTTGACCTTGACCTTGACGGTGGCCTTCTCGCCCTCGTGCTCGCCGGCTTCCAGCGTGCCTTCGAAGGTGGTCTCCTCGCCGGCGGACAGACCGTCGAGCGCCTCGTCAAGGCCGTCGAGCATGGTGTTGGAGCCGAGCTCGTAGCTCACGCCCTCCTGGGAGTCAACGGTCTCGCCGTCGATCTCGGCGGACAGGTCGATGTTGGCGAAGTCGCCCTTGGCGGCCGGGCGATCCACGCCGACCAGGGTGCCGAAGCGCTGGCGCAGGGCTTCAAGACGCTTGTCGACGTCCTCGTCCTTGACCTCCGGGGCAGCGATGGCGATCTCCATGCCGTCGATTTCCGGCAGCTCGATCTCCGGGCGACGCTCGACGGTGGCGGTGAACTTGAGCTTGGTCTCGTCCTTGGCGGACTGCGGGACCTCGACGACATCGAACTCCGGCTGGGCCATCGGGTGGATCTTCTTCTCCTCGAGGGCCTTGGAGTAGAGCTCCGGCACGCCATCGTTGACGGCCTCACCGGCGACGGCGCCGAAGCCGAAACGCTGGTCGATGATCTTGCCCGGAACGTGGCCCTTGCGGAAGCCCGGCACGTTCACCTGCTTGGCGATGTCCTTGCGAGCGGCATCGAGGTACGGGTCGAACTCCTCCGGTTCGACGGTGATGGTGAGCTTCACCTTGGTGGGTTCGAGGTTACGAACGCTGATCTTCACGCTAAACGCTCCTGAAAAGTTGTTTTTCCTATATCTGCCCGAAGGCAACCGTCACATTATAACGCGCGACACGGACGCTGTGATCAGTTTCACCTGCCAGTCGCGCGCCCCCTGCGCCGTGAGGAAGGCGGCCACGTCGCGCGAGGCCGGATCGTCGGTCCAGCACAGGTTGCGGATGATCTGCGGCCGGATGATCACGTCGGCGGGCGTGCGCGTGTCCTCGGCGATCTGGTTGATGACCTTGCGCACGCGCTTGAGCCGTGCGAGACGCTCCGGACGGCGCTCCCACATGCGCATGCCGCGCGGCGCGTTCGTCTCCTCGCCATCGTCCCTGATGCCGCGCGCGTCGCCGTGACCGGACGGCATGACCGGCAGTTCGTCGGCACGCAGGTCGAGCGCCTCCTGGATGGCGGCCTTCCAGACGGAGGGTTTCACCGCGCGCTGGATCGGCGCGTATCGCTCGAACATCTTGTCCTGTTCGCCACCCGTATGCATGCGCACGCGTTCGTTGAGGCAGCGCACGGCGCGGAATTCGCGCGCGTTGTGCGGCTTGCGTTTCGCCGCCTCGATGATCGACGAATCGGCGAGCAGCAGCGTGGGCGCGATGTCGTAGCGTCGGGCGAGCTCGTCGCGTTTCGTCCACAGGGCGCGCGCGACGGCGAGGGCTCGCGGGTCGCGGTTGATCTCGGTGATGTGCGAGATGCGCAGCCACGGCACGGGATGCTCGTGGCGCGGCTGGCCGGACGTGCCCTCCTCGAGGATGTGTGCGAACTCCTCCTGAGCCCACTCCTCCTTGCCGGCGTGCTTGAGGTCGGCGCGCATGAGTGCTTCGAGTTCGATAAGGAGTTCGACATCGAGGGCCGCGTAGTTACGCCAGTCGTATGGCAGCGGACGGTACGACCAGTCGGCGGCGGAATGCTCCTTGGCGAGCGTGATGCCGAGATACTGCTCGGTGACGGAGGCGAGGCCGAAACGATGCAGACCGAGGAGTCTCGCGGCGATCTCCGTGTCAAAGAGCCCACGTGGCGTCAGTCCGATGTCGGCGAAGCCGGGCAGGTCCATCATCGCGTCATGGATGATCCATACCGCGTCGCCGACCGCGTCGTTGAACCGGTTCCAGTCGACGCCGGCGCCGGTGAGCGCGACCGGGTCGAGCAGGATGATGCCCGAGTCCCCGCGCTTGAACTGAATGAGCCAATCCTCATGCCCGTATCGGAATCCCGATGCGCGTTCCGCGTCGGCGGCGAGTGGACCGAACGCTCCCGCCAGCGCCTCGCAGGCACGATGGTAGCCTTCCGGCGTGTCGGTGAGGGGCGGCACTCCCCCACGCGGCTTGGTTTGCAGTCTTGGTTCCGCTTTCGGTTCAGTCAACGTCCGTTTCCCAGTCGACGAGCATGGTTGATTCAAGGAAGCGCGCCCATGCGGACACGCTCGCACCGGCATCATACGGCATGCCGTCGAACGTCGCGGGAGTGAAGGAGACACGAATCTCGCATCCGACGGAACCATCGCCTCCGAGAGCGCCGAACGCCGTGTTGCGCGTGACGGTGACGGTGCCGCCCACACTGTCGGGTTCGATGCCGTCGAGATGCCCGCACATGAGATCCCAGTACAGATCCGGGGCGAGTGCGTCGTCCTCGCCGTTGTCGAGCGGCAGCCGCGCGAACGCGACGCAGCGCCAGCGCGACCCCCAATCCTCGCGCGGCGTCGCACTGTAGAGAATCATGATCCATCCGGTGGCGACGCCGGCCGGTGCGACTCCGTCGAAGGGGAATCCGCCGGCATCGGCGCGCGATCCCGCCTCGAGTTCGACGCCGATGCCGTAGTCGGCGAGCGTCGAGGGGACGGGAATCTCGCGGTAGCGTACGCCCCCGATGCGCGTCATGCCGCGGACCGATTCAACCGCCTGCCACACGTCATCGGGCACGCCGGCCGGCCGGCCCGGCAGTCCCGGACCGGCGTCACGCCCGGTGCGCGATTTCACGCCCGCGGGAAATGCGTAGATGTCGGCCATATCTCCAGCGTAGGTGCGCACGCGAGCTTTCGCGGCATCGGCACGCGGGGATTTGGGGAGGAATCAGTACACGGTGAAGCCGTGCGCCTCGAACTGCTTGACGACGCGCTCGCGCAGCGCGGCGCTCGGGCCCTTCTGGTCCTCCAACGGGTACGGGATGCGCAGCTCATGCCACTTCGGACGGCCGAGCTGGTGGAAACTGAGCACGTCGATGTGCTCGACGGCACCGTCGAAACTTTCGCAGATGCGCGCCACGTTCTCGACGTTCTCCTCGGAGTCGGTGAGCCCCGGCACGAGCACGAACCGCACCCAGATCTTCTTGCCGGCTTTCGCGAGCCGCTGGCCGAAGTCGATGGTGGGCTGGAGTACACCTCCGGTCACCTTGTGGTAGGTCTCCTCATCGCCGGATTTGACGTCGAGCAGGCACAGGTCGATGTCGTCGAGCATCTCGTCCGTGTAGTTCGTGTTGAGGAAGCCGGACGTGTCGAGGCAGGTGTGCACGCCCATCTCCTTGGCGGCGTGGAAGACACGGGAGACGAAGGCGGGCTGCATCATCGACTCGCCACCGGAGAACGTGATGCCCCCGTGCGTGGCCTTGAACAGGTCCTTGTAGCGGTCGACCTTCTTGATCATCGCCTCAAGCGTGACGGGCTTGCCGTCGCGCATCTTCCACGTGTCGGGGTTCTGGCAGTACTGGCAGCGCAGCGGGCATCCGGACATGAACACGGTCATGCGCGTGCCCGGCCCGTCGACGGACGTGTTGATGTCCCATGAGTGGACGAAGCCGATGTCGCCGGACTTGAGCGCGGCGATGCGGTCGCGGCGGTCGAGTCCGATCGGTGATTCGAAGCCGGACAGGCCTCCCATGAGGGTCTGCTTGGCGTAGGTCTTGGATTCGCGCAGCATATGGCGCGTGGTGGTGCGGAACTGGGTTTCGGGCATCGTCGTCCTCCTGTTCCTGGATATGACGAGTCGGTTGTCGGTTGTGCGGATAAGCGGGTTCACGGCATGGCCCCCGCCGGCGGGGGCTGTCGGCGGGGGCCGGCTGGGGGTGGAACCGTTCGAAGGTTCATCCACCCCCAGTCAGCCCCGGGCTGACAGCCCCCGCCGGCGGGGGCCCATAATCAGACGCGATCGGTCGAATCAGTCGGTGACGGCGCCCTGGTGGAAGGTACGGGAGATGACGTCGAGCTGCTGCTCCTTGGTGAGCTTGACGAAGTTCACCGCGTAGCCGGAGACGCGCACGGTCAGGTGCGGGTACTTCTCCGGGTGCTCGACGGCATCCTCCATGGTCTCCTTGCGCAGGACGTTGATGTTCGCGTGGTAGAGACCGTGGCCGTTGCCGGCGTCGAGGATGCCGACCAGGTTGCCGATGCGCTCGTCCTCGTCGCGACCGAGGCCATCGGGGGTGATGGTGTTGGTCAGCGAGATGCCGTCAAGAGCGTCGTTGTAGTCGATCTTGCCGACGGAGAACATGGACGGCAGCATGCCGTGGGAGTCCATGCCGTTCTCCGGGTTCGCACCCGGGGCGTACGGGGTGCCCTTCTTGTGGCCGGACGGGAAGGAACCGGTGTTCTTGCCGTACTCGACGTTGGAGGTGATCGTCAGGATGGACTGGGTCGGGACGGCGCCGCGGTAGACCGGCAGACGCTTGACCTGGCCCATGACCGTGGAGACGACCCACTTGGCGATGTCGTCGGCGCGATCGTCGTCGTTGCCGTAGACCGGGAACTCGCCCTCGGTGCGGTAGCCCACGACCAAATCGTCGTCGGCACCCTCGACGTACTCGTACTCGTGGCCTTCGAGGGTCTTGGCCTCGGCGTTGGTGATCGGGTACACCTTGGCGTACTTAATCGCGGCGAGGGAGTCGGCGGCGATGGACAGACCGGACATGCCGCAGCCGAGGGTGCGGTACACCTCCTTGTCGTGCAGGGCCATCTCGATGGACTCGTACGCGTACTTATCGTGCATGTAGTGGATGATGTTCAGCGCCATCACGTAGGTCTCGGACAGCCATTCGAGGGCCTTCTCGTAGTTGTTCTTGACCTTCTCGTAATCGAGGGTGCCGTCGGCCTCCGGGGTGATCGGCTCGATCACGCCCTTGTCGATGACCTGCATGCCGGTCATCTCGTCACGACCGCCGTTGATGGCGTAGAGCAGGGCCTTGGCGGAGTTCACGCGGGCGGCGAAGAACTGCATCTGCTTGCCGACGCGCATCGGGGAGACGCAGCACGCGATGGCCGCGTCGTCGCCCCAGTGGCCGCGAATCTCCTTGTCGGACTCGTACTGGATGGCCGAGGTGTCGATGGAGATCTTGGCGCAGAAGCGCTTGTAGCCTTCCGGCAGCTTCGGATCCCAGAAGATGGTGATGTTCGGCTCCGGGCCGGGTCCGAGGTGCTCGAGGGTCAGGGTGTTGAGCAGACGGAACGAGGTCTTGGTGACCAGCGGACGGCCGTCGTCGCCGAAGCCGGCGTCGGACCAGGTCGCCCAGTACGGATCGCCGGAGAAGATGGCGTCGTAGTCCTTGGTGCGCAGGAAGCGCACGATGCGCAGCTTCATGACGATGTTGTCGATGAGCTCCTGGGCGTCGGTCTCGGTGATCTTGCCGGCCTGCAGGTCACGCTCGATGTAGCAGTCGAGGAACGCGGAGTTGCGGCCGAAGGACATGGCGGCGCCGTCCTGGGACTTGATGGAGGCGAGGTAGCCCATGTAGGTCCACTGCACGGCCTCCTGCGCGGTCTGCGCCGGACGGGTCAGGTCGAGGCCGTACTCGTTGCCGAGGTTGATGAGCTGCTTGAGGGCCTTGATCTGCTCGTCGTGCTCTTCGCGGAAGCGGATCCAGTGCTCGATCTCCGGCTCGGTGAAGTCGTTGCGGTACGGCACGGAGTCCTTGTCGCGCTTCTTGAAGGCGATCAGCTTGTTCACGCCGTACAGGGCGACGCGGCGGTAGTCGCCAATGATGCGGCCACGGCCGTAGGCATCCGGCAGACCGGTGAGGATCTTGTTGTGACGGGCGACCTTGATCTGCTTGGTGTACACGCCGAAGACGCCGTCGTTGTGGGTCTTGCGGTACTTGGTGAAGATCTTCTTGATCTCCGGATCCGGCTCCTTGCCGGCTTCCTTGATGGCCTGCTCGACCATGCGCCAGCCGCCGTTCGGCATCATCGCACGCTTGCAGGGAACGTCGGTCTGCAGGCCGACGACCACGTTGTCGACCTCGGGGGAATCGATGTAGCCGGCCGGGAAGGCGTCGATGCCCGCCGGGGTGTGGGTGTCCACGTCGTAGACGCGCTGCTTACGCTCGACGGCCAGGTAGTTGTCGTCGAGGTACTTCCACAGGTGCTTGGTCTTCTCGGTGGCGGGGGCGAGGAAGCTCTCGTCGCCGGTGTACGGGGTGTAGTTCTTCTGGATGAAGTCGCGAACGTCGATGTCCTTCTGCCAGTTGCCGCCCTCAAAGCCGTCCCACGCCTTCGCGTCGAGCTCTTCCGCGGTCAGTGCAGCAGATTCAACAGCTGTCATATCCACTCCTTGGTGTTGTTCTTGATCCGACGCACCTTCGTCGTCGTTGTCTCCCAGTGTAACCGCCCGAAAATGGGAAAAGGCGCAAAACGGGCGTGACATATCTCACATTCCGTTATCGTTCACACGCCCGTTTTGCGCCGGTTCCCACGAATTGCCGCGATTGGCGGCGGCCCCGGGGCCTTGCCGCCCCCGCATGGCCGCTACGCGCCGCCATGCGCCGCGCCGCTATGCCTTATGAGGCCGGTCCCAGTCGAGGTTCCATTGGCGGTCCTGCTCCTTCCAGAGGGTCTCACGGTCCTGGAAGATCCTCCACGCGTCGAGCGCGTCCTCACGGGACTTGTACGGTCCCATGCGCTGCTCGATCGGAGACTTCGGCCCCTGTTCGGGCTCTCCCGTGACCATGTTGAAATACCACCGTGTGTCCTTCGCCATGATGAACTCCCTTCATACCATGATGCGCAATGCGATGAGGCGCCATGCTGCTCGACCAGACTCGACCAGGCTCGACTAGGCGAGCACGTCCCCGAAAACCGCGTGGCTCCCCCGCGACGAGGGAGCCACGGACACCGGACTACTCGCGGAACGCGTTGGTGATCGGCAGGCGGCGGTCACGCCCGAATGCGAGCGCGGTGACCTTCGGCCCCAGCGGGTACTGGCGGCGCTTCCATTCGGCGCGGTCGACGAGCCGCATCACCGTATCCACCGTTTTCTCGTCGAAGCCGTCGGCGAGCAGGTCGGCACGGCCGTGCGCGTGCTCGATGTACGCGGCGAGCACCTGATCGAGCAGTTCGTACTCGGGCAGCGAATCGGAGTCCTTCTGTCCGGGGCGCAGCTCGGCGGATGGCGCCTTCTCGATGGAGGCGACCGGGATCATCACGCCATCCTTCAACGACACGCCCGTATCACCCGCCTCATTGCCGACGATCTTGAGGCCGCCGATGCCGACGCCCGCCGCGGCCGCCTTGTTGCGCCAGCGGGAGAGCTCCCACACACGTGTCTTGAGCAGGTCTTTGATCGGCGCGTAGCCGCCGACCGCGTCGCCGTAGATCGTGGAGTAGCCGCAGGCGAGCTCGGACTTGTTGCCGGTGGCGACGGCGAGCAGCCCCTTCGAGTTCGAGTAGGCCATGACGATGACGCCGCGGATGCGCGCCTGCAGGTTTTCGGCGGCCACGCCGTCGAGGTCGAGCTGGCCTTGGAACGCGGTGAACAGCGGTTCGATGGGCTGCACGTCGTAGTGGGCGCCGATGTTCGCGGCCAGATCGGCCGCGTCGTCCTTGGAGCCGTCGGAGGAGTACATGGAGGGCATGGAGATGCCGTGTACGTTGGCGCCGCCGACCGCGTCGGCCGCCATGGCGGCGACGAGTGCGGAATCGATGCCGCCGGACAGACCGAGCGTGACGCCCTTGAAGCCGTTCTTGGCCATGTAGTCCTTGAGTCCGAGCACGCAGGCGGTGTACACCTCCTCGTCCGGGTCGAGCCTCGGTGTGATCGCGGCCTTCTCTTGATGCATCCTGTCCGTGTCGAGCGTCCAGTAGGCGAGATCCTCCATGAACATGGGAGAACGTTCGAGCAACGTGCCGTCGGCGTCGACGACGAAGCTGCCGCCGTCGAAGACGAGGTCGTCTTGGCCGCCGACCTGGTTCACGTAGATGAGCGGGGCCTCGACCTCGGCGGCGCGACGTTTCGCCAGTTCGAGACGAACGTCGGTCTTGCCTTCCTCGTACGGGGAGCCGTTGATCGTGACGAGCGCGTCGATGTCGCGTCCCGCGAGTTCGGCGACGGGACCGCCATCCTGCCAAATGTCCTCGCAGATGGCGACGCCGAGGCGGGCGCCATCCACGTCGAGCACGACGGAGCGTTCGCCGGCCTTGAAGATGCGGAACTCGTCGAACACGCCGTAGTTCGGCAGGAAGTGCTTGTCGTAGCCGGACCATACGACGCCGTCGTGCAGGACGACGAGACGGTTGTACGGCTTGGAGGTCTCATGGTCGGTGCCGACGGTGCCGACCACCACGTACAGGTCGCGCAGCCCCTCCTTCCTCAGCGAGGCGGCGAGCTCGTTGGCCTTGTCCCATGCGGCCTGGCGGAAGGTGCGGCGCAGGGCGAGATCCTCGATCGGGTATCCGGTGAGCGTCATCTCCGGGAAGACGACGACCTGGGCGCCATCCGCGGCGGCGCGGCGGCTGTAGTCGAGCACCTTGGCGGCGTTGGCGTCGAGCGCGCCGACGCAGGTGTCGATCTGGGCGAGTGCGAAGCGAATCTGTGTCATGTCTCCCTATCCTATCCCGTCAACGCGCGGCACCTCGGCCGTCGCCGGAACCGGAGGCGCCGAGTTCGGCGAGCACGCGCAGCGCGGCGTTCACGTAGAAGTCGACGAACGTGGGGATCGACGCGTCGAGGCCGACGAAACGCGGACTATGCCAGTCGGCGCACCCGTCGCCGCCGTTCGATCCGATGAACGCGAACACGGATCGCGTCGTGCGCGCGAACTCGCAGAAGTCCTCCCCCGCCATGGACGGCCGGATCGGCTCCAGGGCCGCGTAGCCGCGCACGTCGGCGGCGACGGCGCGCGCGAGCGGCGCGTCGGAGACGACCGGATCCTGGAAGTCGTCCCATGAGACGTCCGCCGTGATGCCGAACGCCTCGGCCGTGTGTTCCACCACCGCGCGGAACCGGCGTTCGGCGAGCAGGCTGTCCTCCTTGTGGAAGTAGCGCACGGTGCCCTGGAAGCCGGCTTCGGCGGGTACGACGTTCCACACGTGCCCGCCATGCACCTCGGTGATGGACAGGACGAGCGGATGCAGCGCGTTGACGTTGCGGCTGACGATGGTCTGCAGTTCGAGCACCATCGACGCGAGCGCCTCGATCGGGCCGGTGCCCTTGTGCGGATATCCGGCGTGCGTGCCTTCCGCGTGGAGCGTCACCTGGAAACGCACGCAGCCGGCCATCATCGGATCGACGCCGACCACGACCTCGCCGGGCGCGTAGTTCGGGTTGTTGTGCGTGCCGATGATCGCATCCACGTCGTCAAGCAGCCCCGCGTCGAGCATCGCGAACGCGCCCTGGCCGGTCTCCTCGCTCGGCTGGAAGAGAATCTTCACACTGCCGGCGAAACGGTCGCGGTGGTCGGCGAGCCAGAACGCGGCACCGAGCAGTCCGGTCATGTGCAGGTCGTGCCCACAGCCGTGCATGACGCCCTCGTTGACGGAGGTGAACGGCAGTCCCGTGTCCTCGACGATGGGCAGGCCGTCGATGTCGGCGCGCAGGGCGACGCGCGGGCCGGGACCGCCTTCGCCGCGGATGAGTCCGACGACACCGGTGGCGAGCGGGTTGTCGAGCACCTCCACGCCGTGCGCCTTCAGCTGGTCGGCAAGGTAGATGCTGGTGTCGTACTCCTTGAAGCTGCGTTCCGGATGCGCGTGCAGATAATGCCGGATGGCGACGAGGTCGGGATCGGCCTCGACGTGCCCGACGACTGCGGAGGCGGTGATGTCGGTCGCGTGGTCTGTATGGTCGGTGTCGTTGCGTTCGCTCATACGCCCGATTGTAGGTCGCACACGCGTGTCCGGAGCCGACACGTCCGGAGGCGATTCCGATATCCGTTACGGGTGTCGCCGCGTGCGTCTCCCTAAACTGGTGTGCAGACCAGACCGACATCCAGGCGATTCCCGCAAGGAGGCAGCATGACCACGCCCGACATCCGCGCCGTGTTCTTCGACATCGACGGCACGCTCACCAGCTTCGTGACGCACACGATCCCGCAGTCCACGATCGACGCGCTGCACCAGCTACAGGCGAAGGGCGTGAAGGTGTTCATCTGCTCGGGGCGCGCGCCCAGCCACATGACCGTCGTGCTCGACATGATCCCGGTTACGTTCGACGGCATCGTCGGCCTGAACGGCCAGTACTGCGTGGACGACCACGGGTTCCTGAAGAAGGAGTCGCTCGACCCGCGGGACGTGCGCACGATCGTCGCATGGCTGGACCGCAACCCGGACGTGGTGGCGAACTTCTGCGAGTCCGACTACGTGTACTTCAACCAAGTGACCGAGCCGATGCGCGCCACGTGGCGTCAGCTCGGCAAAACCGCGCCGAAGGTGTTCGTCGACGACCCGCACACGCGCCCCGAGACGCATGAGACGTTCCAGGTGAGCCCGTACATCGACGACGAGCAGGAACGTGAGATCGTCTCGCTATGCGCGAACGTGCAGGGCGTGCGCTGGCATCCGGACTTCGTCGACCTGATTCCGGCGGACGGCGGCAAGCCGAAGGGCATGGAACGCTTCATGCGCCACTACGGCTGGACGCGCGAGCAGGTGATGGCGTTCGGCGACGGCGGCAACGACGTGACGATGCTGGAGTTCGCCGGTATCGGCGTGGCGATGGGCAACGCGACCGAAGGGCCGAAGGCGGCCGCCGACTACGTGACCGACGACGTCGACCACGACGGCGTGATGAACGCCCTGAAGCACTTCCACGTGCTGTAGGCGACTGGGAATCGTCCGGAACGGACGGTGGCCGGGCTCCCCATCAGGAACCCGGCCACCGTATCAGCGTCGAAGATGCCGGATCGTCACTCGGCGACGTCGACGGACAGGATCACGGCCGGTTCGGTCGGACGATCCATCCGGTCGGTCGGCAGCGCTTCGAGCTTGTCGACAACGGCCTTGGACTGGTCGTCGGCGACCTCGCCGAAGATCGTGTGGTGGCCGTCGAGCCACGGGGTCGGCACGGTGGTGATGAAGAACTGGGAGCCGTTGGTGCCGTGGATCTTGCCGTCGCGGCCGCGGCGCAGGCCGGCGTTCGCCATGGCGAGCAGGTACGGGCGGTCGAACTTGAGCGACGGGTCGATCTCGTCGTCGAAGTCGTAGCCGGGACCGCCGGTGCCGTTGCCGAGCGGGCAGCCGCCCTGGATCATGAAGTCCTTGATGATGCGGTGGAAGCTCAGGCCGTTGTAGAACTTCTCGTGGGAGGGCTGGCCGGTGTACGGGTCCGCCCACTCCTTCTCGCCGGTGGCGAGGCCGAGGAAGTTCTTCACCGTCTCCGGGGCCTTGTCGTCGAACAGGTTGATCGTGATGTCACCTTCGGAGGTGCGCATGATGATGGTTGTCATAGCGCCAAGTCTGTCATAGTCGCAAGACGACGGCGGGCCCGGCTCCCCTCCCCTTCAGGGGAATGGAGCCGGGCCCGCGCCATACGTCACAGGGTTTGGACCGGGGCCTAGGCCGCCGGTCAGCGCGCGTGATGGTCGATGCGCTTGGCGAGCCAATCGCCGAACGACTGGATGATCTGCACGAGGATGACGCTCAGGATCACGGCGACGAGCATCACGTCGTACTCGTAGCGCTGGTAGCCGTAGCGGATGGCGATGTCGCCCAGGCCGCCGGCGCCCACGGTGCCGGCCATGGCCGAGTAGCCGAACAGGTTGATGAACGTGATGGCGGCGCCACGCACGAGGGACGGCAGGCTTTCGAACAGCAGCACCTTGGTGACGATCTGCCAGTTGTTCGCACCGAAGCTCTGCGCGGCCTCGATGAGGCCGCCGTCCACGTCGGCGAGGGATTGCTCGACGACGCGCGCCACGAACGGCGCGGCCGAGATGACGAGCGGCACCATCGCACCTTCGACGCCGAGCGACGTGCCGACGATGAGGCGCGTGAACGGGATGATGGCGACGAGCAGGATGATGAACGGGATGGATCGTCCGATGTTCACGATCCAGCCGAGCACGGTGTTGAGCGGCCGGTTCGGCCAAATGGACTTCGCTCCGGTGATGGTGAGCAGCACGCCGAGCGGCACGCCGAGCACGTAGGCGAGCAGCGTGGACACGCCGGTCATGACGAGCGTGTCACGCGTGCCTTCGAGCATGAGCTCGCCGTAGTTCGCGATGAATTCGGTGATGGTCTGTCCCATGTCAGCGTGCCTCCTCGTTCTCGGCGGCGCCCGCGGCCGGGGCGACCGGCGTGCCGTCCTCGTCCTCGTCGCGTCCGTTCTGTTCCTCGGCGCTGGCGATCAGGGCCTTGAGGATGTCGCTCTTCGGGTTCGCGAACAGTTCGGCGGTCTCGCCCATTTCGACGATATTGCCGCCGTCGATCATGGCGACGCGGTCGCAGATGTTGCGCGCCACGGACAACGAGTGGGTAATGACCACGAGCGTGACGCCGAGTTCGCGGTTGATGCGGCGCAGCAGGTCGAGGATCTGCACGGTGGTAGTGGAGTCGAGGGCGCTGGTCGCCTCGTCGCACAGCATGATCTTCGGTTCGTTGGCGAGGGCGCGGGCGATGGCGACGCGCTGCTGCTGGCCGCCGGACAGCTGGCTCGGATAGCGGTCGGCGTACTCCTCGAGGCCGACGAGCTTGAGGAGGCGTTCGGCGCGGGCGACGCGCTGCGCCTTCGGCTTGCCGGCGAGCTCCAGCGGGAACGTGATGTTGCGCAGCACGGTGCGCTGCTGGAACAGGTTGAAGTTCTGGAAGATCATGCCGATCTTCGCGCGCAGCGCCTTGAGTTCCTTGCCGGTGGCGTTGGAGATATCGACGCCGTCGATGAGGATGCGTCCGCCGGTGGGACGCTCCAACAGGTTGATGGTGCGCACCAGCGTGGACTTGCCGGCGCCGGACGAGCCGAGGATGCCGAAGACCTCGCCGTCGTGGATGGTGAAGTCGACGTCGTGCAGGACCTCGTGGGCGTCCGCACCAACGCCGTAGCTTTTCTTCATATGCTCGAATTGGATCATCGAGTGTTCCTTACCGTGTGGTTGTCATGGAATCGGACCGTGCATGCGCGGAACCGGCCCCCTGAGGCCGGACCGCATCCGTCGGACACGGCAATGCCGCACGTCGGGCATGCGCCCATACCGTGCGGCATTGTATCGGATGGCATGTCTCGCCTGTCCCCGTCGAGTCCCCGTTGGGGTTTGCGCGGATCAGAAGACCGGGACGACGGCGCCCTTGTAGTTGTCGTTGATGTAGTCGCGGACCTCGCTGGAGTTGAGGGCCTTCTTGAGCTCCTTGGTCTTGGCGGTGTTCTCGTTGCCCTTCTTGACGACCAGGATGTTCGCGTAGGTCTTGGCGGCGAGGCCGTCGGCCTTCTCGATCTGCAGGGCGTCCTTGGTCACGTCGAAGCCGGCCTGGATAGCGTAGTTGCCGTTGAGGGCGGCGATATCGACATCGTTGATGACGGTCGGCACGACGGCGGCCTCAAGCTCCTTGAACTGGAGGTTCTTCGGGTTGGATGTGATGTCCTTCGGCGTGGCGTTGATGTCCTCCGGATCCTTGAGCTTGATCAGGCCGGCGTCCTGCAGGAGCAGGAGGGCGCGGGCCTCGTTGGTGGCGTCGTTCGGGACGGCCACGACGGCGCCGTCCTTGAGGTCGGCGATGCTCTTGGTCTTGCCCGGGTACAGGCCGAACGGCTCGAAGTGCACGGTCTCGACGGAGACGAGGTGGGTGCCCTTCTCCTTGTTGAAGTTGTCGAGGTACGGCTTGTGCTGGAAGTAGTTGGCGTCAACCTCGCCATCCTCGGTGGCGGTGTTCGGCTGCACGTAGTCGGTGAACTCCTTGACCTCGAGCTTGTAGCCGTCCTTCTCGACGAGCGGCTTGACGGCCTTGTTGAGGATCTCGGCGTGCGGGGTCGGGCTGGCGGCCACGGTGATGGTCTTGTCGTCCTCCTTGCTGGTGGCGGTGGACGAGTTGCCGCAGGCGGACAGGCCGAGCGCGGCGACGGCGACGACGGCCAGGGCGGCCGCAGCGGACTTGGTGAAGCGCATGATGGTTTCCTCTCTCATCACATCATTCATATCGGCGGTGAACGGCTTTCGTCGTTCCCAACGCTTCGCCACTATACAAACGTTTGCCGCGCGCAACGCGGCGTCGTAATCGACGTTGCTTATAGCGCGCACGCTTACTGCATGCGGCGCAGACGCGGTTCGGCGGAGTCCTTCGCGCCGGTGATGCGGTACACGTCGAACACGCCCTCGATCTTGCGCACGGCGGCGAGCAGCGTGTTGAGATGCTGCGGGTCGGCCATCTCGAAACTGAACTGGCTGGTGGCCACGCGGTCGGAGCCGGTGGAGATCGAGCCGGAGATGATGTTCACCCCGTGGTCGGAGAGCACGCGGGTCACGTCGGAGAGCAGGTTGCGACGGTCGAGCGCCTCCACCTGGATCTTGACCATGAACACGCCCTTGGTGCTCGTCCATTCGACCTCGACGACGCGTTCGGGCTGGCGGCGCTGGAGGTCGATCATGTTCTGGCAGTCGGTGCGATGCACGGACACGCCCTGGTTGCGCGTGATGAAGCCGATGATCTTGTCGCCGGGCACGGGCATGCAGCAGCGGGCGAGCTTGACCCACACGTCGCCGACGCCCTTGACGGACACGCCGGAGCTGCTGTTCGTCTTCTGACGCGTCTCGACGGGCTTGAGCGGCAGGACCTCCTGCTCGATCTCCTCGTCGACCTCGTCGGCGCCCGCGTCCTTGACGAGATGCGAGATGACGTTCTGCGTGGAGATCTGGCCGTCGCCGATCGCGGCGAACAGGCCGTCCGCGTTCGGGAAGTTGAGCTCGTCCGCCACGCCGATCAGCGCCTCGGGCGTAAGCAGCGTGTTGATGGGCAGACTGCGCTTGCGCATGGCGCGCGTCAGCTCGTCGCGGCCCTCCTCGATCGCCTCGGAGCGGCGCTCCTTGGAGAACCACTGGCGGATCTTGTTGCGAGCCTTCGGGCTTTTCGCGAAGCTCAGCCAGTCGCGCGACGGGCCGGCCGTGTCCGACTTGGAGGTGAGGATCTCGACGGTGTCGCCGTTCTCGAGCTTCGTGTCGAGCGGGACGAGACGCCCGTTGACGCGCGCGCCCATCGTGCGGTGGCCGACCTCGGTGTGCACCGCGTAGGCGAAGTCGATGGGGGTGGCGGCCGCCGGCAGCGAGATGATCTTGCCCTTCGGCGTGAACACGTACACTTCGGCCGAACCGAGATCCTCTTTGAGTGAGCCGAGGAACTCGTTGGAGTCGGGGGTCTCGGAGGTCCAATCGGCGAGCTGCTGGATCCATTTGAGGTTGTCGGCCTCGCTCAGCTCCTGGTTCTCGGAGCCCTCGCGCTTGCGGTCGGACTTGTCCGGCGAGCTCAGGGCGCGGCCCGCCTGGCCGTTCTCCTTGTACTTCCAGTGCGCGGCGATGCCGAATTCGGCGCGGCGGTGCATGTCCCACGTGCGGATCTGGATCTCGACGGGCTTGCCACCGGGGCCGACCACCGTGGTGTGCAGCGACTGGTACATGTTGAGCTTCGGCATCGCGATGTAGTCCTTGAACCGGCCGGGAACCGGGTTCCACCGCGCATGCACGGCGCCGAGCGCCGCATAGCAGTCCTGAATCGAATCGACGATGATGCGCACGCCCACCAGATCGTAGATATTGGCGAAATCGTGGCCACGCACGATCATCTTCTGATAGATGGAGAAGTAGTCCTTCGGGCGTCCGGTCACGTACGCCTTGATGTGCTGCGCATCGAGATCCTCGTTGATCTCGGCGAGGATCTGCTTGAGGTACACGTCGCGCTGGCCGGCCCTGCGGGCGACGAGCACGACGATCTCGTTGTAGATCTTCGGGTAGATGACCTTGAAGCTCAGCTCCTCGAGCTCGGTCTTGATGGCGTTCATGCCGAGGCGGTTGGCGAGCGGCGCGTACACGTCGAGCGTCTCGTGCGCCTTCTTCACGGCGCTGGAGGTCTTCACGTAGCGCCAGGTGCGCGCGTTGTGCACGCGGTCGGCGAGCTTGACGACGAGCACGCGCACGTCGCGGCTCATCGCGACGACCATCTTGCGGATGGTCTCGGCCTGCGCCGAATCGCCGTACTCCATCTTGGAGAGCTTGGTGACGCCGTCCACGAGGCCGGTGACGGTGTCGCCGAATTCGGCGCGGCACTGGTCGAGCGTGTAGTCGGTGTCCTCCACCGTGTCGTGCAGGAGGCCGGCGGCCACGACCAGCGGACCCATGCCGAGGTCGGCGAGGATCTGCGCGACGGCGAGCGGGTGGATGATGTACGGTTCGCCGGACTTGCGCCGCTGCGCGGAATGCTGGATCACGGCGCGCCGGTACGCGCGTTCGAGGATGGTCAGGTCCTCGCCGGGATGGTGCACGCGGCACGCCTGCATGATCGGCAGCAGCGGATTGATCGGATCGGTGCTGACCTCGCATCCCAGTTTGCGTGCGGAATCGAATTCCATATCGTCGCCCGCCATGGCGCACCTCCCTCGCTCGTATGGATTTCCATCCTAACGCGTCTTCCACGCGTCCGACGCGTTTATCCTACCGCGTATCAGGCGACTCCCGTGGAGCCGAATCCCCGTTCCGCGCGATCGGATCCGGGCAGCGTCCCGGCGGGCACGAACCTCGCCTCGACGTAGCGCTGGATGACGAGCTGCGCGATGCGGTCGCCGACCTCGAAGCGCGCGGTGCGCTCCGGATCGAGGTTGATGAGCGGCACCTTGATCTCGCCGCGGTAGCCGGCGTCGATGGTGCCGGGCGCGTTGAGCACGGTCACGCCCTGCTTGGCGGCGAGACCGGAGCGCGGGTGCACGAGCCCCACGTAGCCTGCCGGCAGCGCGATGGCCACGCCGGTCGGCACGAGGGCGCGCTGGAACGGCTTGAGCTCGAACGCCTCGGCGGCACGCAGGTCGGCGCCCGCGTCGCCCGCGTGGGCGTAGAACAGCCGGGCGAGTTCGGCCGGCTGTTCCGGATTCACGGCCTTGACGAGAACCTCCGTGTTCTCGGGTTCGTTGTACGCGGGGTCGAAAGTCATCAGGCAGCGCACTCCTGGCACACGGGCTGGCCGTCGTCGGTCATGTAGGCGAGCTGGCTGCGGTGCTTGACGAGGAAGCATTCGGAGCAGATGAATTCGTCGCCCTGCATCGGGATGACCGTCACCGAGGAATCCTCGTTGCTCAGGTCCGCGCCCGGCAGCTCGTAGTCCTCGGCAATGGCGTTCTCGTCGTCGTCGATGTCGCTCGATGAGTTCTGCGAGCCCTTACCCAGAGCCTGCAGCGATTCCTCATCCTCGTCCTTATTGCGGGGGGAATCATAATCCTGAGCCATCGCGATCCTTTCATGGCACGGGGCACGCCGCATGGCGCGGGGCCCGAAGACTGGTTTACTCGCCCATAGAATACACGATTTCAAATACTCGTAAAGTTCGACACGTGGGGCATACTGTATTGTGATACAAGTTTTTGAGGAAAGTGGTGCGCGCATGCCTGACAATTCGCCTCGGGGAGCCCGTCTCGACCATGTCTCCGACGCCGGCGACCTGGTGTTCGAAGCGGGTGGTGAGCGTTTCGTCGTCACGGTGGACGACGCGTTGGAGCGGGCCCTGCTTGAGGCCAAGCAGATCCGTTCCGAGACGTTGAAGCGTCGTGAACCGCATACGACGGACACCCTGCCGATCTCGCAGATCCAGCAGCTGATCCGCGCGGGGGCCGACCCGGCGAAGGTGGCGGCCCGCTACGGTCTGGCCGAGGCGCTGGTGCGCCGCTTCTCCGCTTCGGTGCAGACGGAGAAGCAGTATGCGATCGAACAGTTCAAACGGGTGCCGGCTCCGAAGGAGTCGCGTCTACGCACGCTCGAGGAGATCATCGACATGACGCTGCTGGCGGCGCGCGTGGACCGCTCCACGCTCTCCTGGTCGGCGACCCGACGCCACCATGAGCCGTGGCACATCGTCGCCCGGTTCATGTCCGCGGGGCGCAAGGTGCATGCCGAATGGACGTGGGACATGCACGACAATTCCGTGGTGTGCCTGAACGCGGCCGCCCGCAAGCTGATCGGCGAGCAGAGCCTCGGCGTCGGCCCGGAGCCGGACGCGTCGGCCGCGGCGAGCGGCGTCGCGGGCGCGCCGTCCATCACGCGTCCGGCCGGCGCGCAGCCGGCCGGCGGACGCGAGTCGTTCCCCGTGAACCTGGGCGCCGCTCCGGCCGCCTCCGGCCAGACGGCGGCGTCGCAGCCCACGCCGTCCGCCGTTCCCGGCGAGACCGGCGGCTCCGGCGCTTCGGCCTCGCCCGCGACGACCGGCAACATGTCAGTCGCGTTGCCGTCGCCGTCGCTGCCCGCCATGCGGCCGGAGTCCGCCGTCGACGGCTCCCCCGCTCCCGCCGCGACGGGTGATCCGTCGACGGCGACGACCACGGACGACATCCCCGTGTTCCGTCCGAACGTGGAGCTGCCGCCGAACCAGAACGCCGACGGCACGGCCGATGCCGGGCGTCTCGGAGATCCGGCGCGTCTGGCCGACGTGGCGGACGTGGAGCAGCCGTCGGCGCCGGCCGGCGGCGGGGAGCGTCCGCGCACGGAACGCGAGGAGACGGCGCGTCGCCGTTCCGGCCGTTCCGCGGTGCCCAGCTGGGACGAGATCCTCTTCGGCGAGTGACGGGCGGCGGACTTCGCCGCCGTCCGTTCGCGCGCTTCATCCCCTGTCTTTGTCGACGGCCGTCAGGCCATGTCGATGAGGCAGGGGATGTCCATTTCCAGCATGGTCTGGGAGCCGTGCACGCTGGGCAGACGGGTCGCCTTGTCCGACTGGGTGCGGCTGTCGACGAGCGTGACCTGGCCGGCGGCCTGCACGATCACGTCGCCGAGCATCGGTGCGACGCGCGCATCGACCGGTCCGAACAGACCGTCGGCGATGGCCTCGCGCTTCGTGCGCACCAGCGCCTTCTCCCCCAGACGCTCGCGCCATCGCGCGGCGATGTCTTCCGGATTCTCGTCCGGCTCGGCGTAGAGCATGAGGGCGCGGGGTTCGCCGCCCACCAGACGCACGCCCCGCGCGAGCTCCGGCTCGACGGCGATGTCGATGCGCTCATGCTCATCGGACATGACCATGCCGTGATCGGCGACGATGACGATGAGCGTGCCCTTGGGCGCTTCGCGCCTGAGCGTCGCCAATTGCGCGTCAATGCGCTCGAACGTGCCGATCCACTGCTCCGAATCCCAGCCGTGGTTGTGGCCGACCTTGTCGGCGTCGCGGATGTACAGGTAGGCAAGCCCCGGCTCGCGCACGGCCCGCGCGGCGGCGCGCACGCGGTCGCGCGGCGTCACGCCGGACACGTAGGTTCCACCGCGCAACGCCGCCTCGGTGAGTGGCGACCCCTTGAACTTGGCGAGACCGGAGCTGGTGACGGGCACGCCTTCGGCGGCGAGACGCTCGAACACGGTGGGCTCGCGCTGCAGATCATGCGGGTCGACGATCGGGTCGACCGGCTGCACCGCGAACCGGCCGCCGGGGCCGGCGGGCTTCGGGGCGAGCGCGTCCTTGAACTGGATGAGCTGCATGAGACGCCCCGACGACGGCTCCAATTGCGTGTAGCCGGCCATGCCGGTCATTCCCGGGCAGGTGCCGGTGCCGAACGTGGCCATCGCGGCGACGGTGGTGCTCGGCGCGCACGTGGAGATGGGCCGCTGGTTGGCGGCGTCGCGCATGAGCGCACGCAGGTAGGGGGCGTGGCCGAGGCGCATGGCGAGGTTCCAGTAGCCGAGGCCGTCCACGAGCACGACGATCGCGGAACGCGCGTCGGGCAGGCCGAGCGCGGATTGCAGCGCCTTCGGATCGGGGTGGACGCGCGTGGGCGTAGGATGCCCGATCGCGGCCGAGATGGCGGGCAGTACGGAGGACAGGTGCCGCGCGCCGCCGCGGATGGCCACAGCATCGCCTTCACTGCCGCCGACGCCGCTGCCGGCCGTCCAATCCCCGTATCGGGCGGTATCGGTCAATCGCAGCAGCTCTTCCATCTCAGGCGTCTGAACACTCATGCCTTCCCATAGTAGTAGTCCGCGGGCGCCGGTCCGACGACTGGGGCGGCATGATAATATGTTGCGGGTTTTCAATCGTCTTCAGGGAGTCCTTCATATGGCATCACACCGCAGGTCCGCAGCCGCCGCGTACGATCCGCGCACGGTGAAGGAGCATATCGTCGAAACGCCGTTGAACGAGGAGATGAGCAAGTCGTTCCTCGAATACGCGTATTCGGTGATCTACGCGCGTGCGCTGCCGGACGCGCGTGACGGCCTGAAGCCGGTGCAGCGGCGCATCATCTACCAGATGGGCCAGATGAACCTGACCCCGGACCGCCCGTACATGAAGTCGGCGCGCGTGGTCGGCGAGGTGATGGGCAAGCTGCACCCGCACGGCGACTCCGCGATCTACGAGGCGATGGTGCGTCTCGCCCAGCCGTTCGCGATGCGGCTGCCGCTCGTGGACGGCCACGGCAACTTCGGTTCGCTCGATGACGGTCCGGCGGCCTCGCGTTACACGGAGGCACGTCTGGGCCCGGCCGCACTGGCGATGAACGCCGACATCGACGAGGACACGGTCGACTTCACGCCGAACTACGACAACAAGCTCAAGGAGCCGACGGTGCTGCCGTCGGCCATCCCGAACCTGCTGGTCAACGGCGGCTCGGGCATCGCGGTGGGCATGGCGACGAACATGGCCACGCACAACCTCGGCGAGGTCGTCGCCGCGGCGAAGCATCTCATGGCGAACCCCGACTCGACGCTCGAGGAGCTCATGCACTACGTGCCCGGACCGGACTGGCCGGGCGGCGGCATCGTCATCGGCCGCAACGGCATCCGCGAGGCGTACGAGACGGGCCGCGGCACGCTCACCACCCGCTCGAAGACGCACATCGAGAACGTGACCGCCCGCAAGAAGGCGATCGTCGTGACCGAGCTGCCGTTCATGGTGGGGCCGGAGCGCGTGCTGGAACGCATCTCGGAGGGTGTGAAGAGCCGCAAGCTGGAGGGCATCACCAGCGCCATCGACCTGACGGACCGCCATAACGGCACGCGCATCGTCATCGAGATCAAGACCGGCTACGACCCGAACGCGGTGCTCGCGCAGCTGTTCAAGCACACGCCGTTGCAGGACAACTTCACCATCAACAACGTGGCGCTGGTCGACGGACGCCCGCACACGATGGGTCTGAAGGAGCTCTTGCAGGTGTGGGTGGAGCATCGCCGCGTGGTGGTGCGCCGCCGTAGCGAATTCCGCCGCAGGAAGGCGTTGGAGCGCCTGCATCTGGTGGAGGGCCTGCTGCTCGCCATGGTGGACATCGACGAGGTGATCCAGGTGATCCGCACCTCCGACGACGCGGACACGGCGAAGAACCGGCTGATGGCCGTGTTCGACCTGGACGAGGTGCAGGCGCAGTACATCCTCGATCTTCGTCTGCGTCGCCTGACGCGCATGAGCCGCATCGAACTGGAGGCGGAGCGCGACGACCTGAAGAAGCGCATCGAGGAGCTGGAGCGCATTCTCGCCTCCGCGGCCGAATTGGACCGCGTGGTCGTGCGCGAGATGGACGAGACGGTCGCGAAGTACGGCACGCCGCGCCGCACCGTGCTGCTCGATGAGGGGCCGGACGGCTCGCTCGCGCCGGTCGTCGCGAAGGGCGACGACTCCTCGGTCTCGCGCGAGGCGCTGCAGGCCGCACGCGA
>NZ_JGZP01000022.1 GCF_000741785.1 Bifidobacterium stellenboschense
CGCAGGTCGGCGAGGTAGGCGAGATACTCACGCCTCGATGAGGTGAGATTCGCCTTGCGTTGGGATCGCTGGCGCACGCCGTTGACGAGCACGAATCCCACCGAGGAGAGCATGAACATGCCGCCGGTGMGGCMRTCACGGTSRCGCCGGCCGTCACGCCCGTGGCATCCGCGCCGGTCGAACCGGCCCCCACGGCCGCGTTCTCCGCCGCCCCGGTGACGCCTGCGCCGACGTCGTATCCGACGGAGCCGCTGTCCGTCACGCCGTCGTTCCAGCCGTCCACGACGCCGGTCACGCCGACGCCGGTTGCGACGACGCCGATCGCGCCGGTCTCCACGCCGGCCCCGGTGACGCCGCATGTCGACACGACGCCGGCCTCCACGCCGTCCACCGGCTCGCTGGCCGCGCTGGCCCACATGGCCGAGGTCTCGCAGGAGCTGCCCGCCATCGACGTGCCGTCGTTCACGCCGAAGCTGCCGAGCCTCGACATCCCGTCCGTGACGACCACCTCCGAGTCGTTGCCGACGTTCACGTCGTCCGTCACGGCCACGCCGTCCGCCGCGCCCGCGGCGACGCCGTCCACGTCCGCGACGCCGGCCCCGACCTCCCCGACATCGACCAACCCGTTCTCGTTGCTGTCCACCGACGGCAACGATCTGGAAATCCCCGACCTGTCGTTCCCGACCTTCGGCAACGACGAGAAGAAGCAGCAGTGATTCACAGCAGCACCGTCGTCATCCTGGGCTCCACCGGTTCCATCGGCACGCAGGGCCTGGACGTCATCTCCCGTCATCCCGAACGGTTCACCATCGTCGGTCTCGCGGCCGGCGGCGCGCACATCGACCTGCTCGCGAGGCAGGCCGCCGAATTCCACGTGCCGCAGGTCGCCGTCTTCGACAAGACGAAAGCCGCCGCGCTGCGCGAGGCGCTCGACCAGGCCGGCGCAAGGCACACGCAGGTGCAGGCCGGCCCGGACGCGGTCATCGCGATGGCCGGCTCCGGCGCGAACGTCGTGCTCAACGGCATCACCGGCTCGATCGGCCTCGAACCGTCGATCGCCGCGCTGAAGGCCGGCTCGCAGCTCGCCCTCGCCAACAAGGAGTCCGTCGTCGCCGGCGGCCACCTGCTGTTCGGCGCGCAGACGCGCGAGGACCAGATCAATCCGGTCGACTCCGAACATTCAGCGATCTGGCAGTCGCTGCGCTCCGGCTCGCACGCCGAGGTGGCGCGTCTCGTCGTCACCGCGTCCGGCGGCCCGTTCCGCGGCATGAAGCGCGACCAGATGACCCATATCACGCCCGAGCAGGCACTCAACCACCCGACGTGGAACATGGGTCCGGTCGTCACCATCAACTCGTCCACGCTGATGAACAAGGGACTTGAGGTCATCGAGGCGTCCCGGCTGTTCGACATCCCGCCCGAACGCGTCGCCGTGACCGTGCACCCGCAGTCCATCGTCCATTCGATGGTCGAATTCGTCGACGGCGCGACCATCTGCCAGGCCTCCCCGCCGGACATGCGCCTGCCGATCGCGCTCGGCCTGTCCGCGCCGGCGCGCATGCCGAACGTGGCCGCCGCGTGCGATTGGACGAAGGCCGCCGAATGGACGTTCGAGCCGCTCGATGACGAGGCGTTCCCCGCCGTCTCGCTCGCACGCCACTGCCTCGACGCCTCCGAGAAGCATACGGCGGTGCTCAACGCCGCCAACGAGCAGGCCGTGCACGCGTTCCTCGACCATCGTCTGCCGTACCTCGGCATCGTCGACACGGTGAAGGCCGTGCTCGACTCGATGGACGCCGAGCTGCGCGGCGACCCGCTGTTCCGTGACGTGGAGGAAATGGAACAGCTCGAACGCGAGGCCCGCGCCAAGGCCGACGAGCTGATAGACAAGCAGTAGTCCCTGCAAGGCTCCCGCCGGCGGGAGCCGTCGATGTATGAACTCCGGAGGAGCCAATCCATTGAATACGGATAATCCCGTCAACAAGCCGTTCCGCAGGACCGGCGACCCGGTCGCGCTGACCAGCGAGTCGCCGTTGCACCCGCGCCGCAAGTCCCGCCGCATCATGGTCGGCCCGGTGCCGGTCGGCGGCGGTGCGCCCATCTCCGTGCAGTCGATGACCAACACGCTCACCGCGGACGTGCCCGCCACGCTCCAGCAGATCGCCGAGCTGACGGCTGCCGGCTGCGACATCGTGCGCGTCGCCGTCCCCAGCCAGGACGACGCGGACGCGCTGCCCGAGATCTGCCGCAAGTCGCCGATTCCGGTCATCGCCGACATCCACTTCCAGTCGAAGTACGTGTTCCAGGCGATCGACGCCGGCTGCGCGGCCGTGCGCGTCAACCCGGGCAACATCCGCAAGTTCGACCAGGTCGGCCCCGACATCTGCAAAGCGGCGACCGACGCGGGCATATCCTTGCGCATCGGCGTGAACGCCGGCTCGCTCGACAAGGAGCTGTACGCCAAGTACGGCGGGCCGACCCCCGAAGCGCTCGTCGCCTCCGCGTTGAAGGAGGCCCACATGTTCGAGGACGTCGGCTTCCACGACTTCAAGATCTCCGTCAAGCACCACGACGTGATCACGATGGTCCAGACCTACCGTCTGCTCGCTTCGAAGGGCGACTGGCCGCTGCACCTCGGCGTCACCGAGGCCGGACCGCAATGGCAGGGCACCATCAAGTCGTGTCTCGCGTTCGGCGCCCTGCTCGCCGAAGGCATCGGCGACACAATCCGCGTCTCCCTCTCCGCCCCGCCGGTCGAAGAGGTGAAGGTCGGCTGCAAGCTGCTCGAATACATGGGCCTGCGCCCGCGCAAGTTCGACATCATCTCCTGCCCGAGCTGCGGCCGCGCCCAGGTGGACGTCATCCAGCTCGCCTCCGCCGTGACCGAAGGCCTCAAGAACGTGACCGCGCCGATCCGCGTGGCCGTCATGGGCTGCATCGTCAACGGTCCGGGCGAGGCGCGCGAAGCCGACCTCGGCGTCGCCTCCGGCAACGGCAAGGGCCAGATCTTCATCAAGGGCAAGGTCATCAAGACCGTGCCCGAGGACCAGATCGTCGAGACGCTGCTCGAGATCGCCAACGACATGGCCGCGAATATGGAGGCCGCGGGCCAGGTGCCCGACGGCTCCACCGGTCCGGTCGTCGTCCCCATCCAGCATCCCGGCCACTAAGCCGGACGCCGGTCATGCCGTGGTCGCGTTGGCGCAGGCTGTCCGTCAGCCTGCCGATCTTCATCATCCTGATCGGACTGCTCGTCTCCGTGTCGAACCTCACCACCGTGCCGTGGGACAACGAACCGACCGGACGCACCGTCGCGACCCTCACCGACGATACGTCCGTCACGTTCGACGGCGCGTCGGACGCAGGCGCCTCCGGCGCCGCGACGACCGCCGGCACGTACGACGTGAAGGAGTCCGCGGTCTCCATCACCGTGCGCCGCGACGGCACGCAGGTCGGCGGCGCACGCGCGACGAAGGTCGACGCCGCCGCGGACACCACGTGGCGCGTGCACGGCGACGGTGCCGACGAGACGCAGGACGTGACCGTGCTCATCCGCGAGCCGGCCGGCGCGACCGGACGGCGCCCCGGCATCGTGTTCATGCACGGCGCCGGCTTCGGCACCGCCTACAACTCGTTCGGCGACATGGCCACGTCGCTCGCCTCGGCCGGCTTCGTCACCGCCGTCATCGACAAGCCCGTCTGGTCCACCACCGACATCACACGCGACTATCCGGCCTCCGCGCGCGTCTACGACGCCGCGATCGGCCTGCTGCGTGCGCGAGGCGACGTGGACGCCGCCAAGGTCGGCATCTACGCGACCAGTGAATCCACGTGGATCTCGCAATACCTGCTCGCCGACGACCCGGACGTCGCGTTCCAGATCCTCCTGTCGCCGATGGTGTTCACGCCGCGCCGCTCGCTCGGCTTCTTCGTCTCCCAGGACTTCGCGCTCGTCGGCGCGAACGACGGCTACCAGTCGATCGTGCGTCGCGTGTTCAACGCGGACACGGCGCTGTTCGGCCTTGGCAATTTCGACCTCGACCTGCCCGAATCGACCGCGTATGCCATACCGACGCTCATCGCCTACGGGTCGAAGGACGTGATGACCGCGCAGGTCGACGGCGTCACGCACATGCTCGCCCTCGCGCACAAAGCCGGCAACAAGGACGTGACCGTGCGCAGCTACCCGGTCGCCAACCACGTGCTGCGGCTCGGCGACGAATCCAAAACAGGCACCAAATTCGCCGACGCCTACGTGGACGACGTGATCGCCTGGGCGTCCGGCACCGCCGCGGGGCTTCACCAGACCTCCGAGCGCGTCACCGGCGACACGATCTACCAGTCGATCGCCGTACCCGACGATCTGACGCCGCGCCGCTCGCTCACCATCTACGGCACGGTGCTGCACGCCGGCATGCTCGTACTGTTGCTGGCCACGCTCGTCGCGTGGCTCGTCGCGCTGGGCCGGCGCATCGCGTTCCGATTGCGGCGGCGCAACCGGGGCGTGCGCTACCCGGGGCTCGGATTCCGCCACGGATTCGGCAACGCGCTCGTCACGCTCACCGTCACCACGATGGCGACGCTCCTCCTGTTCGCCGCCGGTCTCGGCCAGGTGGTCATGGCCGTGGTCAAGCTCGCCTGGGGCGCCGCGCCCGCCGAGGAGCCGGGCATGATCTGGTGGAGCTGGCCCGTCATCGAGATCGTGTGCACGCTCGTCGTCTGGGCGTGGTCGCGCGTGTTCGCTCGGCTCATCGAAGTCGCCGCCGAACGCGGCGTGCTGCGCTGGCCGCCCCGGCGCGACGCCATCCACGGCATCGTGACCGGACGCGAACCGGTGCTCGCCGACACGCGCTTCGGACGCGTCCTGTTCTGGCTCACCGCGGCCGCCATGCTCCACGTCCTCTTCTTCTTCGCCTTCTGGGGCCTGTTCGTCTACTGATGTGTTTCTTTCTCTGGTTTCTCTCTGGCTCCCCCTTGAGGGGGAGCCGTCAAGCAAATGTTGGAGGCGTTTGTAGGCGAAGGCGAGCGACAGCGAGCGGACATAGTGCCGGCCGGAGGCCGTCCGCAATTGCGCAGAGCTGTCGGTGAAGCCGACTGAGGGGGTGTCCCGGAGCCGGCTATACATTGCGCCATAATGGGGAACCATGCCGCTGTATCGAGACGAAGGGGTGGTGCTGCGCACCGCGAAACTCGGCGAGGCCGACCGGATCATCACCCTGCTCACCCGCGGGCACGGGAAGATCCGCGCCGTCGCCAAAGGCGTGCGCCGCGTCAAATCGCGCTTCGGCGCGCGCCTCGAACCGTTCATGCGCGCCGACCTGCTCATCGCGCAGGGACGCTCGCTCGACGTCGTCTCCCAAGCCGAATCCGTCGCCGCCTACGCTGAGCCGATCTGCGCCGACTACGACGCGTACACGGCCGCCAACGTGATCGTCGAGACCGCCGACAAGATCGTCGGCGCGGAGGAGGAGCGCGTCGTCGGCCAATACCGGCTGCTCATCGGCGCGTTGAACGCGCTCGCCAAGCACGCGCACGCCCCCGACCAGATCTCCGCCTCCTACGTGATGCGCGCGCTCGCGCTCGCCGGCTGGTCGCCGCGCCTGCACGCGTGCGTCGTCTGCGGACAGCGACGGTTCACGGAGTGTTTCACGGGTGGTTTCACAGGTGTGGACGTGGGGGATTCCGGTGACGCCGGGAACGGGGGCGCCGCTGCGGAAACCCAGTCGCTGCAACGTTTCACGGATGGTTTCACGGGTGGTTCGCGGTCGGGTGTTTCGCGGTCGGGTGTTTCGCGGTCGGGCGTCCTGTACCTGTCCATTCCCGCCGGCGGACTCATGTGCGCGAAGGACCACACGCCTGAGGCGAAGCGCATCACGCCGCTCGCGCTCGCCCAACTCGAGGCGCTGGCCGACGGCGACTGGGCGGAGCTCGACGGCCGCGAGCTCGCCCCCGAGACCGCGCGTCTCGTGGAGGATTGGGCCGAGTACTATCTCGAACGCCCGCTACGTTCCATGCGACTGCTAGATTGACAGACATGGCTTTCGAAAACGTGGACTACACGTCGCTGAACATTCCGGCGGCTCCCTTCTCCGACTCCTCCCGCATCCCCGACTTTCCCAAGGGCAAGGTGCCCCGCCACGTGGGCGTCATCATGGACGGCAACGGGCGTTGGGCAAAGGAGCGCGGCATGATCCGCACCAACGGCCACCAGGCCGCCGAACCGGTCGTGTTCGACACGATCGCCGGCGCGATCGAGGCGGGCGTGCGCTACCTGTCGCTGTACACGTTCTCCACCGAGAACTGGAAGCGCAGCCCGCAGGAGGTGCGCTTCCTCATGGGCTTCTCGCGTGAGATCATCCACCGCCGCGTCGCGCAGATGGACGAGTGGGGCGTGCGCGTGCGCTGGTCCGGCCGCCGTCCGAAGCTGTGGAAGTCCGTCATCGACGAGCTCGAGGTCGCGCAGGAGCGCACCAAGAACAACAAGGTCATCGACGTGGTGTTCTGCATCAACTACGGCGGCCGCGCCGAAATCGCCGACGCCTGTGCCGCCATCGCGAAGGACGTGCGAGACGGAAAGATCCGCGGCGACCGCGTCACCGAGAAGATGATCGCCGACCACCTCTACCTGCCCGACGTGCCCGACTGCGATCTGGTGATCCGCACGTCCGGCGAGCAGCGCACCTCGAACTTCCTGCCCTGGCAGGCCGCCTACGCCGAACTCGACTTCGTGCCCGAACTGTTCCCCGACTGCGGCCGCGAGGTCCTGTGGCGCTCCATCGACCACTACATCCACCGCGACCGCAGGTTCGGCGGCGTGAAGAAGTAGCCGGGGAAGCGGCCGGATGCGCCCCGGATGCGTTTCCTAGATACATCGCGCGCTTCCTAGGTGGGTGTCCGTGGACAATGGGGGTCGGAATCGGTTGATTCCGACCCCCATTCCCGTGAGGGAGGTACCTAGGAAACGTCAGATGTACCTAAGAAACGGCCGGTCGGCGCATGCCATGGCGAGACGGTCGGTGAACTCGCCTACGAAACGGTCCGCATCCACGCCGAGGGCGACGTGGACGCGCGGGGCGTCCGGCGTGACGAGCCCCACGGGGTCGCCGGTGGTGCGCCCGCGCACGCCGGTGAAGTCGCCGGTCGCCGTCTCGGCGCGCAGCGCGACGTCGAACGTGGAGACCAGCGTCGGGTCGAGCGCCACCGCCGCGGCCAGCGGGTCGTGCAATGGCATGCCGGCCGCGAAGAGCTTCGGATCGGCGTCGCGGTTCGCCGCGATGGAGAAGTCGGCGAGCCGGGCGAGGAACCGGCCGCGTTCGGTGCCGGTCGCTCGCCACCGTGCGGCGGCCGATCGTGGCAGCAGGCACTGGTGCGTCACGTCGAGGCCGACCATCGTCATGTCCGCGCCGGAATGGAACACACGGTCCGCGGCCTCCGGATCCTGGATGATGTTCGTCTCGGCGACCGCGTCCCAGCAGTTGCCCGGCTGGGTGAGTGTGCCGCCCATCATCACGAGGCGGAGCTTCCCGGCGATGTCCGGCGCGCGCCGGATCGCCGCGTCCACGTCGGTGAGCGGCCCGGTGGCGAGCACTGTCACCCCGCGCCCGTATCGCCGCACCGCGTCAATGAGCAAGTCGACGCCGTCCCGCTCCCGGCCCCCGCTGCCGTGGCCCGCCGGCGGCAGTTCCGCCGGAGAAAGTGGGCCGCTTTTATCTTGGCCCCCGCTGGATGGGACAGTCCGGTGGAGTGTCCCATAGCAGTGCGCATCGCGCACGTCGCACATAACGTCGGGGGCTGTCGGCGAAGCCGACTGGGGGTGGTCGCGGACGATGTCCCATCCGCCCGCCGGATTAGCATGCGGGTCATCCACCCGATAGCCGCCGACCGACACAATCGCCCCATCCGGCACGGGTCGATTGCGCCGCTCGTCCGCCGTCTCCCCGGCACCGCCGCCGACATATCCGCCCAGCCCGTCCGGCCCGTGGAACTGCGCGCATCCCGCATCCGGGACGAACACATCCGCCCACGAGGGGCGCGTGGACGAGCGGAACACGGGGATGTCCGGCCGGCCGAACAGATCGAGCACGAGTCGCGTGTTCCGTTCGGCCGTGGCCGCGTCCACGTTCCCATAGCCGGCGAGCACGCCGACGAGCTCGCACTCGCCCGCCGAGGCGAGCAGGTATGCGAGCGCCATCGCGTCGTCGACGCCCGTGTCCACGCATGCGATGACGCGCGTATGCGTCCTGCCGGCTGTATGGTCGATGCCGGTGTGGTCGATGCCCATATGATCGCCTCCCATGATGGCTGTGCCGCCCAGTCTACCGAACGAAACAGCCCCCTCTGACGAGGGGGCTGTCGACGGAGCCGTTTCAGTCGGCGCTACTTGCCGAGGAACTCGTTGGTGGCGAAGTCCTTCGTGTTGGGCGCCTCGTGGATCACCTTGTCGTGGGAATCCGTGTAGGCGTCCTCCTGGGCGAGGAAGTCGAAGTACTTCTGCGGTTCGACGAAGTCGTTGGTGCCGAGCACGAACGAGCCGTCCTTGATCTTGGCCGGGTCTCCCCAGTACTGGCCGTCGACGATGGTCTGCATGCTCTTGCGCACGAACTTCTTCTCAAGGTTCGCTTCCGGAGCCTCCTTGACGAGGATGTCCGCCGCGTCGTCCGGGTGGGAGTACGCGTACTCGTAGCCCTTCTGCGTGGCCTGCGTGAACTTCTTCACGAGGTCCGGGTTCTCCTTGATGGTCTTGTCGCTGGTGATCACGCCGATCGCGTCGGCGTTGCCGGGAACGCCGTAGTCGGGCTCGGTGAAGCAGTTGAGCTTCGGGCCGTACATGTCGGCCTGCACGCCCTCCCAGGTGGCGTAGAAGCCGCCGAAGTCGGCCTTGCCGGATTCGAGCGTCTTGAACGTGGAGGTGCCGACGGTCACCTTGTCGAACTCGCCCTTGCCGCCGTCGGTCTGGATCATGCGGCGCACCACCGCATCGGACTCGTTGGAGCCGAACGTGGCGAACGTCTTGCCGTCCAGATCCTTCGGGGACTTGACGGCGGTGTTCGAGGCGAGCGCGCACCAGATGGCGCTCGGCTTCTGCTGGACCTGCAGCACCTGCTTCAGGTGCGCGCCCTTGAGGTTGTACATGCCCACGTTGGTGAGGTTGGACAGCGCGAAGTCGGCGTTGCCGTTGTTCACGGCCTGTTCGGCGCCGGCCTGCGCGACGGCCACGATGTCCACGTCGAGGCCCTGATCCTTGAACCAACCCTTGTTCTTGGCCACGTAGACGCCGATGTGGTTCGTGTCCGGCGCCCAGGACAGCATGAACGTGACCTTCTTGAGGCCGTTCGCGGAGGAGGAGTCGTTGCTCTGGCCGCACGCGGCGACGCCGATCGTCATGGCGATGGCGCCCACGAGGGCGATGGCCTTGGCCACAAGGCTGTGCTTCATGATGAATCCCTAGTTCGTTGTCTCTCGACCGTTCTCTGGGTGTCGCTCCGGGCGGACGATCGGCAGAGAACGGCGTGGAGGGCCTGACAGTCCGCCCGACCGGCGCCCCGGCACACCCTCCCATGTGAAGCGAAGAGGAGAGGGAAGCCGTTTGCCACACGCCGGACAAGCGCTTGCCATTATAGAGGGAAGGGTAGAGGGGTGATGGCGGCGATGCCGGGGCTGAGTCGCGGCAGGATACCCCCCTCAGTCAGGCGGAGCCTGACAGCTCCCCCTGGAAGGGGGAGCAGAGGCGTATGGGGAGCGTCACTGGTCCGCGTCGGGATCGGTGTCGTCGCCGACCGGGCCGAGCAGCAGGCGCTCGCTGATGTTCACAGCGATGAGCAACAGGCAGGTCATCGCGATGATTGTGAACGTGGCGGAGAAGATGAGCGGCGTGCGGAACGAGTTGTACGCGGCCTGCAGCCAGATGCCGAGGCCCTTGCGCGCGCCAAGGTATTCGGCGGTGGAGGCGGTGGCGAAGATGTACGCGGCGGTCACGCGCACGCCGCCGTAGATCTGGCGGGCGGCGACGCGGAGCTTCACATGCCACAGGGTCCACCAGCGGGTCGCCCCGCAGGTCAGGGCCACGTCCGAATAGAATTCGGGCACCGCTTCGAGCCCGCGCACGGTCTGCACGGCCACGGGGAACAGGCCGAACACGGCGGTGATGACGATCTTGCCGTAGGTCTCGAAGCCGAACCAGATGAGGAACAGCGGGGCGATGGAGATGAGCGGCATGGTCTGCGCGGCGGCGAGCAGCGGGTAGAACGCGGCGTTGAACACGCGCGAGCAGTACAGTCCGATGCCGATGACGACGCCCAGCAGCACGGCGAACAGGAATCCGACGACGCCCTCGTACGTGGTCACGGCCGCCGCCGGTCCCAGCGTCGACCAGACCTCGATCGTCGCCTGGACGATCTCGCTCGGCGCGGGAATCATCGTGGACGGCACGTGGCCGATCCGCACCCACGCCTCCCACGCCGCGAACAGCACGATGACGGCGATGACGGTGGGGATGCGGCGCGTGACGGCCTGCGTGACGCGCGCCCACGCGGACGGTTCGGACGATGTGGATGATGTCGTGGATGCCGCGGACGATTCCGACGATGATGCGACCGTGGACGTGGATGCGTGCGTCGTTTCGATCATGGATGTCACCTTGCTCCCTTCTCGCGGCCGGGACGTGGAGCAGTAAGGTGAGGAGCCTGCGCGTCGGACGGCCTGTGGTACCGCAACAGAAGTATAGAGGCGGCGGGGACGAGGGGACGGTGGCCCTGCGGATCGCATGGCATATGCCGAAAAGCCCCCTCCGCGAGACGAAACGGTCACCGGGTGTCGGTTCCGTCTCGCGGAGAGGGCTTATGGGATTGATGAGCGGAAGGCTCGCGGGGGATTATGCGGGCGGCCGGATGGGATGACCGCCCACGATGATTCACTCCAGTCCGATGGACTTCATGTGGTGGACCTTCAGGGACGTGACCTTGAGCGAGCCGGATTCCGCGGAAAGGCGGATCGCGCGCGGGCCTTCGGAGGCGTAGGAGTAGGAGCTGAGCACTTGGTGGCCGCCGTTGACGTACACCTCGACGGAGCCGCGGTCCACGAACACGCGCAGATCCAGCGTGCCGGCGGCGAGCTCGGCCTCGGTGAGCGGGGCGGCGCGGTAGCCGCGGTCGCCGTTCTTCATGGCCTGACGGTCCACGACCACGCGGCCGATCTGGTCGTCGTAGGCGACGTACGTGTAGCCGCCATCCTCGGTCGCGTGGACCTTGAGGCCGGCGCGTTCGGCGGTGGAGTGCGCGAGGTCGATGGTCATCTCGATTTCGACCGCCTCCGCGTCGTCGCAGATCGTCTTCTCGCCGTCGATGTCGAGCGTGATTTCGCCGTGGTCGAAGGTGTCGGCGCGCAGTCCCTCCATCTCCTTGACCGGGGCGGTGACGACGTCGCCGTCATCGCCGAGCGTGATCTCGCGCGGCAGGGTGAGGTGGCCGCACCAGCCGTCCTCCTGCATCGGAACCGGCTCGACGAACGGGCTCAGCCAGCCGTAGACGATCTGACGGCCGTCGCCGCCGTGCTCCGGTCCGTCCACGTGGAACGACTGTGGCGCGTAGTAGTTGTGGCCGCAATCCCACAGGCGGAACTCGGTCTCCGGCTTGAATTCGCCGCCCGGCTCCCAGGTGCCGATCATGTAGCCGGCGTTGTTGACGTTGCGGTTCATGAAGCCCTTCGGCTTCGAGCCCATGGCGGAGAAGCCGATGACCCACTTCTCGTTGCCGTCCTTGTCCTTGATCGGGAAGAAGTCGGGGCATTCGAGCATGAACACGTCCGGATCCGGGTGCTGGAAGAGCACGCGCTCGTAGGTCCAGCGCACCATGTCGTCGGAGGAGAACAGCCACATCTGGCCGCGCTTCTTCTTGGAGGAGACGCCGAAGGTCATGTACCACTTGTCGCCGGTCTTCCACACCTTCGGATCGCGGTAGTGGTGGTCGACCTGGTCGGTCGGGCAGTCGATGATCATGCCCTGCTTGGTGGCGGAGGTGAGCTCGTCGTTGTCCGGGGTGGCGAGCATCTGGACCTGCCAGTCGCCGCCGGTGTTGTCGTGGCCGTTGGCCCAGCGGTGGCCGGTGTAGTAGAAGCGCAGCGCGCCGTCGTCGCCGATGACGGCGGAGCCGGAGAATACGCCGTCCTTCTCCTGCTCGAGCGAGGGGGCGAACATGATCGGCTCGCGCTTCCAGGTGAGCATGTCGGCGGAGGAGACGTGGCCCCAGTGCATCGGGCCCCATTGGGTGCCGTACGGGTGCAGCTGGTAGAAGACGTGCCAACGGCCCTTGTAGTAGGTGAGGCCGTTCGGGTCGTTGATCCAGCCGCCGTTGGAGGCGATGTGGAACTTCGGGTACCAGCGGTCGTTGCGTTTCTCGGCGAGGGCGGCGACGCCGGCCTCGGCCTTGGCGAGCTCCTCGGCGTGGTCGCGGATGGGGGTGAGGACGGGGTTGGCGGGGGTGAAATCGGTCATGGCACTTCCTTGTGTTGTGGGTGGGTTTGGTGGGTGTTGGTTGGGTGGGTGTTGGTGGGTGAGGAGTGATTGGGGAAGTGGGTATGGGCGCGGCGGTCGCAACGGAGAAAAGGGAAAGCCATTGCGACCGCCACAGGTTGTTGGTTGGAGGTCTCGTTCCGCTCCCACCGGCGGGCGGGAGCGGAACGGTTCGGTCGAATCCGCGTAGCCGAGGTCGAATCCGTTCCCACCGGCGGACGGGGAGACGGTGCGTTTTCCTTCGCTCCCGTCAGTAGTCGGGAAGATGATGCGTTTTCCTTCGCTCCCGCTGGCGGGAGCTGTCGCCGGAGGCGACTGAGGGTGGTCGTGCAGGGTTGTGATGTCGTGCCCGTCGAACCACCCTCCGGTGCTTCGCACCACCTCCCGCCAGCGGGAGGAAGGATGTCCGCCGTGGTGACGGCCTCCGGTCGGTGGGATGTCAGGCCTTGGCGGCTTCCATCTGGCGCAGCTGCTTGTCCGTGTAGAACGGGTCGCCGCCGACGTCCTGATCGTCCTTCTTGATGACGAAGATGCCGTAGATCAGAGCCGCGAGCACGATCGCCGAGATGGTGAAGAAGGTCGGACGGTCGCCCATGTGGTCATGCAGGGCGCCGAGCGGGGTGGAGAAGATGACCTGGCCGACCTGCGAGGCGATCTGGAAGCCGACCATGTACAGCGTGGCGGACAGCTTCGTGTCGAAGTGCAGGGTGAAGTAGCGGAACGCCGGCAGGCAGAACAGCGGCACCTCGATGGAGTGGAACAGCTTGACGATGGAGACGGAGATCGGGTCGTGGAACACGCCGCACAGGCCGATGCGCAGGAACATGACGGTGGCGCCGAGCAGCAGGGCGTTGCGCACGCCGATCTTCTTCATGATGATCGGGACGACGCCCATCATCGCGGACTCGAGGAAGACCTGGAAGCTGTTGAGGATGCCGTAGGTGGAGTTGCCCATCTCGGTGGTCGGGAACAGGGAGGCGTAGTAGTTCGGGAACATCTGCTGGTCGAACACGGTGTAGAAGGTGTTGGTCAGCAGCATGAAGACGATGAGCACCCACAGGGTCGGCATCTTGAGGACGGAGACCATTTCCTTGAAGGAGGGGTTGGTCGGCGCGGCGTTCGGGTCGGCCTCCTTCTTGAGTTCCTCCTTCTGCTCGGCCGGGACCCAGAAGGCGTAGACGAGCAGCATGCCCAGACCGCAGGCGGAACCGATCCAGAAGTTGATCAGCGGGTTGATGTTGAAGCAGAAGCCGGCGCACAGGGCGACGACTGCGTAGCCGAAGGAGCCCCAGGCGCGGGACTGGCCGTACTCGAAGCCGAAGTGGCGGGAGTACCGTTCGGTGATGGCCTCGAACAGGGAGCAGCCTGCCATGAAGCCAGCGGACAGCACGATGGAGCCGATGAGGACGCCCGCGTAGCGGGTGGCGCCGCCGGCGTTGAGCATCGGCATGTAGACGAACTGGACGAACGGACCGACACAGGCGGCGACGGCGGAGATGAAGATGACGAGCTTGCGCTTGATGCCGAGCTGATCCTGGATGATGCCGTAGACGAACATGATGATCAGCGTGGCCAGGGAGTTGATTGAGTAGATCGAGCCCTGCTCGGCGGCGGACATGCCCAGGCCATGCACGTCATCGGTGAGGAACCTGGAGAAGAAGGACCACCAGATGCCCCAGGAGCAGAAGAACATGAAGATGCCGAAGGAGCTCTGCAGGTAGGAGGGGTTCCTCCACGGAGACTTCGTTGCCGTGTTTGCCATTTGTCGTATTCCCTTGTCTCTCGCGTCCGCTGCGACGCGGGCGCTTCCTTCCATGGCTTTGTGGTTGTGGGTCCGTGGCCGTCATGGCCTCAGACGGGGTTCCCTGTCGCGGCTGCCGCGCCGTGGCGGGGAATCGTGTTGTTGTGGTTCTCACTATAAACCGTCAAACGATTTACGTCAAACGTTACACGCAACTCCGGCGTGTCTCAATGTTCCCAATACGTCAAACGATTGATATAACGCCATTTCGAACCGGTTCGATGTCAAGTCGCAAAAGCGCTTGCCGGTGTGTCGTGGATGGGATGCCCCTTCAGTCGCGCTTCGCGCGCCAGCTCCCCCTCAAGGGGGCGCAAAAGACAATGACATGCGCCGTGTGCGCATGACGGTCACCTTTGCTCTCTTCCAGGGGAGGTGTCCGGCGAAGGCGGACCGAGGGGGCTGCTGCCCGGCCTTTACGCCCTCAGCCCTCGCGCACCGACTCCTTCTCGATCAGCGTGCAGTGGATCTTCGCCGGGATCTCCGCGTCGAGCGGCGGCATCGGCGCCGTCGTCTCCGGCCATTCCATATCGTCGAGGTCGCGTCGTTCGATCAACGAGACGACCTTCATCGCCGCCCAATATCCCATTTCGAAATGCGGCAGCTCCACCGTGGTCAGTTGCGGCGAAAGCGTTTCGGCGAATACGCGATGGTTGTCGACGCCGACGACCGACACATCGCGACCGATGGTGAGCCCGTGACGGGCCGCGCACTCGTATACGTACCAGGCACGTGCGTCGTTGAAGCAGAAGAACCCGTCCGGACGCTCCCAATCGAACAGGTCGGAGACCGCCTCCAACGCGGGGCCGTTGTTGGGCACGTTGACGACGAGTCGTTCGCTGAACTTGCGCCCGTCGGCTTCGAGCGCGGCTTTGTACCCGGCCAGACGGCCCTTCTGCGCCAGCATCGCCTCCGAGCATCCGATGTAGGCGATGCGCTCGCAGCCCGCTTCGATCAGGCGCGTCGTGGCGTCATAGGCGATGCGGAACTCGTCCGGTTCGATGCTGGGCGTCGTTCCATCGCGTCCCGTCGCGTCGACGAGCACGACCGGGCAGTCTTTGAGACGCGACGGCACGTCGGTGATGCGGTTCGACATCTTCGCGTAGAGGAAGCCGTCCGCGCCGTAGCGTTTCAGGGCGTCGATCTCCTCTCCCTCGTCCATGCCTCCGTCCGTGCTGACGGTGATGAGCAGATAGCCGAGCTGGCTTGCCGCCGACTGCGCGCCGAGAATCATGCCGCCGGCGTACGGGGTGGTGGCGACCTCCTCGCTGATGAAGCCGATCGTGCGCGTGCGGTTCGTCCTGAGGGAGCTCGCCATCGGATTGACCTGATAGCCGAGCTTCTCGGCGACCTCGCGCACATGCGCCGCGATCGCCGGTTTGACGCGTCCCGCGTCGCGGTGGTTCATCACCAACGACACCGTTGAAATGGACACCCCCGTGCGCTTCGCGATTTCCTTCATCGTCACCATACGTCAAACGATACACCCATCGGCATTGATGTATTGAGCCTTTACCCTGGATGATGTGCGGTTCGGAAGTGTATGTGTATGGTTTCGGGGTGAACGTGCATGGTTTTGAGGGGGACGTGTAGTCGGCGGAAGCGAACGTGTACGGTGGGGGTCTGAAGAACCGGTGGGTTCTGCCACCCGCCGAATCGAAGTACCCCGGAATTCCGGGCTTTTCGTCCTTGAGATATTCCGTCATACTCCCCGTCTTCGGCACCACACCGTGCAGGTTCACGTCGAAAACCTACAGGTTCGTTCCCGAATCATGCACGTTCGGACGGAAACCATGCACGTTCGCCCTCAACCCATGCAGATACGTCATCAGACCGTGCAGGTTCGCCTCGCCGTGGGTGAAGATGCCGTTGATGTGCCGCCGCCCCCGTGCCGAGCCCACGGAATACGCCGTTACGATGGGCGCTATGAGAAGCTTTCTGATCGAATGGCTGGTGCTGACGATCGCGGCGGCGGTGATGGTGGTGCTGCTGCCCGGCATGACGACGGTGGGGGAGCCGCCGATTCTCGGCGTGGCCGCGTTCTCCCTGTTCCTGGCGCTGATCAACGCGTCCGTCAAGCCGGTGGTGCAGGCGATCGCCCTGCCGTTCACGATCCTCACGTTCGGCGTGCTGTATCTGGTCATCAACTGGCTGTTCATGCGTCTCGCCTCGTGGCTCGCGCTGGGCCTGTTCGGCGTCGGCGTCTATGTGCACGGCTTCTGGTGGGCGACGATCGGCTCGATCATCATGGCCGTCGTCTCCGCCATCGTCACCTCCATCATCGGCGACTGAGCGGCCGCGGCCGGTCGGCGACGGCAGCAGGCCCAAGCCACGGCCGTCCAGATGACCGGCAAGCCGCAGCCCGCCGCAGCAGACCACGGCCGCCAATCACCTCCGCCGGCGGCCGGCCACCACCGTCCGGCCGCCCCGCGCCTACTCCCCGGCGCTGATGGCGCGCAGCACGTTGACCATCTCGATGGCGCCGAGCGCGCAGTCGAAGCCCTTGTTGCCGGTCTTCGTGCCGGCGCGTTCGATGGCCTGCTCGATGTTCTCGGTGGTGATCACGCCGAACAGCACGGGCACGTCCGAGTTCAGCGACACTTGGGCGATGCCCTTCGCGGTCTCGTTGCACACGAGGTCGTAGTGGGAGGTGCTGCCGCGGATAATCGCGCCGAGGCAGATCACCGCGTCGTAACGCCCGGTGGACACCATGCGCTTGGCCGCGATTGGAATCTCGAACGATCCGGGCACCCACGCCACGTCCACGTCCTCGTCGGCCACGCCGTGGCGGCGCAGGCCGTCCTGTGCGCCGGACAGCAGCTTCGAGGTGATGAACTCGTTGAACCTCGCCGCCACGATGCCGATGCGGATCGGCTTGCCGGCGGCGGAAGCGTCACCGGCGGCGGAAGTGGTGCCGGCTACCAGTTGTCCTTCGAATACGGTCATTTCAGTTCTCCTTTGTCGTGGTGGACAGGTTTGTCGTGGTCGCCAGGTTCGTCATGTCCGACAGGGCGCCCAGCAAGTGCCCCATCCGGTGTTCCTTGGCGGACAGGTAGTTCGCGTCGTACGCGTTCGCGGGCATGACGATCGGCACGCGCGAGGCGATGGCGATCCCCGCCTGCTCCAGCTGGCCGATCTTGTCCGGGTTGTTGGTCATCAGGTCGACCGACGCGACGCCGAGGTCGCGCAGCATGGCCGCCGCGGTCTCGTATTCGCGCGCGTCGGCGGGGAACCCGAGTTCCAGGTTCGCGTCGAGCGTGTCGAATCCGCGTTCCTGCAGCTCGTAGGCGCGCAGCTTGTTGAGCAGCCCGATGCCGCGTCCCTCCTGGCTTAGGTACAGGATGACGCCGCGCCCCGCCTCGGCGACGCGCCGCATCGCCTCGCGCAGCTGCGGCCCGCAGTCGCAGCGCTGCGAGCCGAACACGTCGCCGGTCAGGCACTGCGAGTGGATGCGGCACAGGACGGGTTCGCCGGAGACGATGTCGTCGCCCATCACCAGCGCCACGTGCTCGCCGCCGTCGTCCGACTCGTAGCCGACCATCGTGAACCGCCCGTATTCGGTGGGCAGGTTCACCCGCGCCACGCGGCGCACCGTGTGCGGGAACGCGTGCGTGCGGCGGTATTCCTGCAGCTGCGCGATGGTGATGTAGGCCAGTCCGTGCTCGTCGGCGAACCGTTCGAGGTCGTCGCGTCGCATCATCGTGCCGTCGGCCTTCATCATCTCGCAGCACAGTCCGCATGGCTCGAGTCCGGCCAGCCGCGCCAGGTCGACGGTCGCCTCCGTGTGCCCGTTGCGTTCCAGCACGCCGCCGGGGCGCGCGACGAGCGGGAACATGTGGCCGGGGCGTCGGAAGTCCTGCGGCCGCGTGTCCGGGTCGACGCACGCCAGCGCGGTGAGCGAGCGGTCGCGCGCGCTGATGCCGGTGGAGGTGGTCACGTGATCGATCGACACGGTGAACGCCGTGTGGTGGTTGTCCGTGTTCGCCGTGCACATCGGCGGCAGGTCGAGCCGCGTCGCCAGTTCCGGGCTCATCGGCGTGCAGATCAGGCCCCTGCCGTGCGTGGCCATGAACGCGATGTTGCTTGGTGTCGCGTGGCGCGCCGCGCAGATGAGGTCGCCCTCGTTCTCGCGGCTTTCGTCGTCCGCCACGACGATGATGCGCCCGGCCGCGATGTCTCGGATGGCGCGCGCCACCGGGGCGTTCGAGTTCGTGTGTTCCGTGTGTTGCGTCTGTTCCGTCATTTCCGTTTTCCGTTTCCGTCCTTTACGTGTACGTGTATGTGGTTCTTCTCCGTGCGCCCGCCGCTCAGAATCCGTGCGCGGCGAGGAAGTCCGCCGTTATCGCGCCCGTTCCGGCGTCTCCGGCCGTGCCGGCCGTCACGTCGTCCGTGCCGCCGTTCGCCGGCATCTCCAGCAGTCGCGCCGTGTATTTCGCGATCGGGTCGGTTTCGAGGTTGACCACGTCGCCGATGCGGCGTTCGTCCAGCACCGTGTGCGCGGCGGTGTGCGGGATGATCGACACGCCGAACGTGTCGCGTCCGGCGTGCGTCACCGTCAGGCTGATTCCCTCGACGGCGATCGATCCCTTCTCGGCGATGAACCGCATGAGCGCGTACGGCGCGCGGATCGTGTAGACGACGGCGATGCCGTCGCGCGTGATCGACGTGACCACGCCGGTGCCGTCGATGTGCCCGGAGACGATGTGCCCGGAGAACCGTCCGTCGGCGGGCATCGCGCGTTCCACGTCCACATGGTCGCCGCGCCTGAGCGAGCCGAGTGAGGAGCGTCGCAGCGTCTCGTGCATCACGTCGGCGGTGAACGCCGTGCCGCGCACGGACGTGACGGTCAGGCACACGCCGTTGACGGCGATGCTCTCGCCGATCGCCGTGCGGTCGGTCACCACCGTCGGCGAGTCGACGGACAGTCGCGCGAAGTCGGCGCCGTTCTCCAATCCGACGACCGTGCCGAGGTCCTCAACGATTCCGGTGAACATAGTCGACGCCTCCTTCGATGACGATGTCGTCGCCCACCGTGGCGACGGTGCGGTGCGTGAGGAGGAAGGCGTCGTCCGGCGTGCCGACGCCCGCGCCGCCCACCGGGCCGGGCGCGGCGCGGCCGCCGAACAGTTTCGGCGCGACGTAGGCGCTCACTTTGGTGACCATCTGGTCGCGCAGTGCGGACCAGGCGAGTTCGCCGCCGCCCTCGATCATCACGCTGTCGACGCCGCGCCCGCCGAGCGTCTCGACGATGGCGGCGACGGAGGCGTGCCCGTCGGCGTCGGCCGGCACGTGGAGGATCTCGCAGCCCGCGTCGCGGTAGGCCTGCGCGCGGGTCTCGTCGGTCGAGCAGGTGGCGATGATGGTGGGCGTCTCGCGCGCGGTGGCGACGACCGCCGCGTCGCGAGGCGTGTTGAGATCGGTGTCGCACACCACGCGGATCGGGTCGTGACCGCCGTCGATGCGGCAGGTGAGCTGCGGATCGTCGGCGATGACCGTGCCCACGCCCACCATGATCGCGGCGAACCGGCCGCGGTCCTTGTGCACGCGGCGGCGCGCGGCCTCGCCGGTGATCCAGCGCGACAGGCCCGATGCGGTGGCGATGCGGCCGTCGAGCGTCATCGCGTATTTGAGCATGACGAACGGCGTGCGCGTGGTGATGTAGTGCAGGAAGATCTCGTTGAGCGCGTCGCATTCCTCGCGCAGCACGCCCTGCGTTACCTCGATGCCCGCGTCCGTGAGACGGCGGACGCCTTTGCCGGCGACGAGCGGGTTCGGGTCGGGGGAGCCGACCACCACGCGGGCGATTCCCGCGTCGATGAGCGCCTGCGTGCACGGCGGCTGCTTGCCCGTGTGGCAGCAGGGTTCCAACGTGACGTAGATCGTGGCGCCGCGCACGTCGACGCCGTCGCGTTTCGCCGCCTCGAGCGCGGCGCGTTCGGCGTGCCATCCGCCGAAATGGTCGTGATGTCCGGTGGCGATGATCGCGCCGTCGCGCACGATGACCGCCCCCACCATCGGATTCGGGTTGACCTTGCCCGCTCCGAGTCGTGCGTGGCGCAATGCCACGGACATGAGGTCCCTATCGTCCATGAAATCCCCTTTCCTTGCGATAGGGCATGTCCAGGGTGCTTCATGATGGCGGTGGGGCCGTGTGCCGGTTCTTGGCTCCGGCTTCCCGGGCATCGGGCGACGCGCATCACGGTTCACGGCCCCGAAACGCGAACACCCCGGATTCCGTTCGAAATCCAGGGTGCTCGAGATGGGCCGCATGATGCGCATCGCCGATGCGCGCACGCGACGGTACGCGGTCGCATGCGCGGGCCGATGGTCCACGCCGCCGCAGCTTCTTTCATCCAGACTATGACTGTCGGTACCGGAATCTCACCGGTTCGGCATCGCGACTGCTGATTGCGATCGTGATGCTCGCGGACTGAACCGCCGATCGGGAATTTCACCCTGCCCTGAAGATGCGTATTGAATTGTCGGTTCGACAGTATAGGGGGCGGGGCATAGACGACAGAAGCCGGCGTCCCATGTAGTGGACGCCGGCTTCCGTGTGAGGGTTACGATCAGGCGAGGCCCGAGAGCTTGTTGATAAGCTCCGGGTCGCGCGTGGCGCCCTTATCGGCGGAGCGGGCGAACGCGGCGTAGGCCTTGAGGGCCTGCGAGACCTTGCGGTCGCGGTGCGCCACGTAGCCGTCGCCGGCCTCGAGCTCGCGGCGGCGCTCCGCCAGCTGCTCGTCGGTCAGTTCGACGTTCACGGAACGGGCCTCGATGTCGATGTTGATGATGTCGCCGTTCTTGATGAGCGCCACCGGGCCCTTGTTCGCGGCCTCCGGGGCCATGTGGCCGATGGCCAGACCCGAGGAGCCGCCGGAGTAGCGGCCGTCGGTGAGCATGGCGACCTGCTTGCCGATGCCCTTGCCCTTGACGAAGGAGGTCGGGTACAGCATCTCCTGCATGCCCGGGCCGCCCTTCGGGCCCTCATAGCGGATGACCAGCGCCATGCCGGGCTTCAGCGTGTCGTCGAGGATGACCTTGATGGCCTCCTCCTGGGATTCGACGACGAGCGCCGGTCCGCGGAACTTCCAGATCTCCTGCGGCACGCCGGCGGTCTTGACGACGCAGCCGTCAGGCGCGAGGTTGCCGCGCAGCACGGCGAGGCCGCCCTCGTGAATCTCCGGGTGGTCGATGTCGTGGATCGCGCCGTGCTCGCGGTCGGTGTCGAGCGAGTCGAACAGCGTCTCGTGCGTCCACGGTTCGGGGGAGATGATGTGGCCCGGCGCCGCATGGTAGAGGGTCTTGGCCTCCTCGGTGCAGGTGTCGCGCATGATGTCCCAGTCGTCGAGCTTGGCCTCGAGCGACGGGTAGTCGATCGAATGGACGTCCTTGTGCAGCTTGCCGGCACGGTCGAGCTCGCCGAGGATGCCGCAGATGCCGCCGGCGCGGTGCACGTCGGAGATCTCCCACTTGCCGGACGGGGCGGCCTTGCAGATGCACGGCACGGTGTGCGAGATGCGCTCGATGTCGTCGAGGGTGAAGTCCACGTCCGCGGACTGGGCCATCGCGAGGATGTGCAGCACGGTGTTGGTGGAGCCGCCCATCGCGACGTCCATCGTCATCGCGTTCTCGAACGCGTGCTTGGTGGCGATGGAGCGCGGCAGCACGGAGTCGTCGGAATCCTTGTAGTACTGGTTCGCGATCTTGACGACCTGGCGGGCCGCCTTGCGGAACAGCTCCTTGCGGAAGCCGTGGGAGGCGAGGATCGTGCCGTTGCCGGGCAGGGCGAGGCCGATGGCCTCCGTGAGGCAGTTCATCGAATTGGCGGTGAACATGCCGGCGCAGGAGCCGCAGGTCGGGCAGACGGTCTTCTCGTAGTTGAGCAGGTCCTCCTCGGAGACGTTGTCGTCGGCGGAGGCGTACATCACGGAGATGAGGTCGGTGTTCTTCTTCACGGTGCCGTCGGCGAGGACGGTGGTGCCGGCCTCCATCGGGCCGCCGGAGACGAACACGGTCGGGATGTTGAGGCGCAGGGCGGCCATCAGCATGCCGGGGACGACCTTGTCGCAGTTCGGGATGCAGATCAGGGCGTCGGCGCAGTGCGCGTTGCACTGGTATTCGACGGTGTCCGCGATGATGTCGCGGGAGGGCAGGGAGTAGAGCATGCCGGTGTGGCCCATCGCGATGCCGTCGTCGACGGCCATCGTGTTGAACTCGCGCGGGATGCCGCCCGCTTCCTTGATGGCCTCGGAGACGATGCGGCCGACCTTGTTGAGGTGGACGTGGCCGGGGAGGAATTCGTCGAAGGAGTTGGCGATGGCGATGATGGGCTTCTTGCCCATATCGTCGCCGCTGACGCCTGCGGCACGGTAGAGGGCGCGCGCGCCTGCGAAGACGCGGCCGGACATGAGTTTTGCGGATCGCATTTCAGTCATGGTTCCATTCAAGTCCTTAATCGGGACACGCGTTTTGTCAAGAGTCAATATGTGGAATTCACGAGGATGTTACGTTGATAACGTTCACGCCGCGGGCGGAGTAGGCTGTGAGCCATGACGCGATACCTATGCGCCCCGGACTCCTTCAAGGAGAGCCTGACCGCCATTCAGGCGGCGCAGGCGATGGCACGGGGCATCAAGAACGCGGACCCCGACGCCGAGGTCCGATGCCTGCCGATGGCGGACGGCGGCGAGGGCACCACGCGCGCGCTCGTCGACGCCACCGGCGGCACGATGCGCACCATCGACGCCCACGATCCGCTCGGGCGCCCGGTCAGGGCGGCCTTCGGCATGCTCGGCGACGGCACGACCGCCGTGGTCGAGACCGCCGAGGCCAGCGGCCTGGCGTTGCTCGACCCCGGCGAACGCAATCCGCTCGTCGCCTCCTCGTACGGCACCGGCGAACTCATCCGCGCCGCCCTCGACGCGGGCGCGCGGCGCATCCTCGTCGGACTCGGCGGCTCCGCCACCAACGACGCGGGCGCGGGACTCCTCCAGGCGCTCGGCGTGCGGCTGCTCGACGGATGCGGCCGGGACCTCGAACCCGGCGGCGCGGCGCTCGCCGGCCTCGACCACGTCGACCTGACCGGCCTCGACCCGCGCGTCAGGGACGTCGAGATCGTCGCCGCCTGCGACGTGACCAATCCACTGACCGGCCCCGACGGCGCCAGCGCCGTGTTCGGCCCGCAGAAAGGGGCCTCTGCGGCCGACGTCGCATCGCTCGACAAGGCGCTGACCCGCTTCGCCATCGTCGTGGAACGCCAGCTGGACGCGCCCATCGCCGACCGTCCCGGCGCGGGCGCGGCCGGAGGCATCGGCGCCGCGTTCCTCGCCTTCCTGCACGCGCGCTTCATGCCCGGCGTCGACCTCGTCATCGAACAGTCCGGACTCGATGAGGCCGCGCGATGGGCCGACATCGTGCTCACCGGCGAAGGCTCGATCGACTTCCAGACCAAATTCAGCAAGACACCGGCGGGCGTCGCCAGGACCGCCAAGAAGCACGGCCGCCCGGTCATCGCCGTGGCCGGCCACATCGGCAGGGGTGTCGACGAACTGCGCGAGGTCGGCATCGACGCGGTCTTCGGCATCGCCCCCGGTGCCGCCACGCTCGACGACCTGCTCCGGCATGCCGCCGACAACGTCGCCTTCACAACGGAACAGGTCGTGCGCACGCTGCGTCTCGGCGCGGGCTGGCGAATCTGAACCAGAAGGGGTTCATGCTCGGTAGCGGGACACATATGGCATCGTGACCCCCGATTCTTCACTTTTGCGGAAAAGTGTCGAAATGCACGATTTGAAATTGCGAAAAATGCGGAACAAGCTGATCTGCGGGAACCGGAGCGTCACCACCCACGCGATGCCGGAGATCGGCGAGGTGCCGAGACCGCTTTTGGTGATGAGCGCGATGCCGAACGATTCGACGGCGAGTCCGGAGAGTAGACGGATGAGACGTTTGACGAAATACGGCATGGGAGGCATCCCATGCCGGTAATAGCCGTATATACGAAAGACGGGGGTTCCGGAATCATCCGGAACCCCCGTCTGCTCTTCTCTCTCACACGGTAGCCGGCTCATGCGCGAGCCGGCACGTCAGTTTCAGCGGGCGATCTTCTGAGCGTCGTTGACGATGTCGGAGAGAACCTTGGTGTTGCCCATGGTGTGCTGGGCCATCGTGCTGGCACCGTACATGGCGAGACCGCGAATCATGGAATCCTTGAACGACATAATGTTTTCCTTTCAGGTTCGGTCATGGCCTGAAGCCTATGACCACGTTTGCATTTTTCGGTGTGCGACGCCGCGGCATGTGTTTTGCGTATCGCCGGCGTGCGTCGCGAAGTCTGTAGTTATGAGCGCTGTATTCAGCGGCCGAGCTTGTCGGACTCGTTCACGAGGTCGGAGAGGACCTTGGTGTTGCCCATGGAGTGCTGGGCCATCGTGCTGGCACCGTACATGGCGAGACCGCGAATCATGGAATCCTTGAACGACATATCCATTCCTTTCGTTGGTCAAAGCCCCTTGGTGGCTTTGCTGTTGTTTCCGGTTCCTTTCTGAAACCGGTTTCAGAATAGCGCGCCTTCGCGACCTGCGCAAGGGGGAGTTTTGGATTTCGGCGTGTCGCGTGATGGTTTGCGACGCCAATCACCACAAGTGTCGAACCGGTTCGATGCAAACGTTGGCAAAATACGTGTCCGCGAATCGTTGCCGTCATTGGGTTTTGACGCGTCGTCCATTCCGGGGCCGTCGCCGCCGCGCGGCCGTCGCGGGCGCCGGCGACGGATCGTCGGAATCCGCCGCGCGTCGGCGTGTCGCGGCGTGCGTCGGCATGCGTATGCAGGTCCGTCGTCGCCCGTCGACGATCGACGATGTCCGACGACGGTCGTCACGGCGACGCCCGCCGTACCGGCGCGACGGCGGGGGAGTCCCCGCACCCGGCTATACTCGTTGCGGTTGAGATAGATTTTCCATGGTTTGGAGCATGAATATGGCAGAAGAAACCGAGACCACCGAGGTCAAGGGCAACGAGGAGTTCGGCACCAGCCCCACCCCCGACGGTCTGGCCAGCCCGACGATCGACGATCTCATGGAGCACGCGGACTCCAAGTACGCGCTGGCGGTTTTCGCCGCCAAGCGCGCCCGTCAGATCAACTCCTACTTCACCCAGCTCAACGAGGGCCTGCTGCAGAACGTCGGTCCGCTCGTCGAGTACCAGAACAACGAGAAGCCGCTGTCCATCGCCTTCCGCGAGATCAACGAGGGCCTGCTCGAGGAGACCCTCGGCGAGGACGACCTGACCGAAGGCAACTGACCTTCCCATACCTCCGCCCCGCCGAGTCCCGCATTCCCCGACACTCGCTTGCCCTAAGACGGCGTGTCGTGTAGAACTGGACGACAGGAGCGAACGACCTGAGGCTCGCGCCGACCATCATCCGATGGTTTGGCACGGGCCTTTTTCGTAGCCGTGAGGCTGCGTCCATGGCGCGCATCAGCCGCGTCCGAGCCCGTGCGGTCCCAAAGAAGAAAACAGAACAATCCGTATCATTGTGCCTCGCCTGCGCCGGAAGTCCCTAGGACATCCCGCGGCCCGCGGGGCGATAAGTCCGAAAGAGGGATGATATGACCAACCAGGAGCGCAAGCTCATCTCCGCCGAATCCGTCACCGAAGGCCACCCGGACAAGGTGTGCGACCAGATCTCCGACGAGATTCTCGACGAACTGCTCCGCCAGGATCCGCAGTCCCACGTCGCCGTCGAAACCTCCGCCGCAACCGGCGTGTTCCTCGTGTTCGGCGAGGTGACCTCCGAAGGCTACGTGGACGTCCAGTCCGAGGTGCGCGAGACGCTGCGCCGCATCGGCTACACGTCCTCCGAGGTCGGCCTCGACGCCGACTCCTGCGGCGTGATCGTCGCCATCACCGGCCAGAGCGCCGAAATCAACCAGGGCGTCGCGCGTCTGAGCGGCGAGAAGGAGTCCGCCGCCAGCCGCGAGGAACGCTACGAGGCGCAGGGCGCCGGCGACCAGGGCGTGATGTTCGGCTACGCCACCGACGAGACGGACGTGCTCATGCCGCTGCCCATCTACCTCGCGCATCGTCTCGCCTACCGCCTGACCGAGGTGCGCAAGAGCGGCGAGGTGCCGCACCTGCGCCCGGACGGCAAGACCCAGGTCACCATCGAATACGACGAGAACGACCATCCGCTGCGCGTCGACACCGTGCTCATCTCCACCCAGCACGATCCGGAGGTCACGCAGGAATGGCTGCGCGACCAGCTGAAGGCGCACGTCATCGACCCGATCCTCGACGAGGTGCTCGGCGACGGCGTGGCGCACGACGACTACCGTCAGCTCGTCAACCCGACCGGCTCGTTCGTGCTCGGCGGCCCGGCCGCCGACGCGGGCCTCACCGGCCGCAAGATCATCGTCGACACGTACGGCGGCGCCGCCCACCACGGCGGCGGCGCGTTCAGCGGCAAGGACCCGTCCAAGGTGGACCGTTCCGCCGCCTACGCGACCCGCTGGGTGGCGAAGAACATCGTCGCCGCCGGCCTCGCGCACCGCGTCGAGGTCCAGGTCGCCTACGCGATCGGCGTGGCCGACCCGGTCTCCGTGAACGTCGAGACCTACGGCACCGAGGAGGGCGTGACCCGCGCCCAGATCGTCGCCGCCGTGCGCAAGGTGTTCGACCTGCGCCCCGCCGCGATCATCGACGAGCTTGACCTGAAGCGCCCGATCTACGCGAAGACCGCCGCCTACGGCCACTTCGGCCGCGTCGACGTCGACTTCCCGTGGGAGCGCACCGACAAGGTCGAAGAGCTCAAGGCCGCCGTCGCCGAGCTCGCCTGACCCTCCCATTACCCCGCCACACTCCCATGGTGCGGTAAAACCCCCATGGTGCGGTAGGTGAAAACGGCTTGTTTCCGCGGTTTTACAAAACCTTCAAACCGCACCATGGGGATGAGGGGCGACGCGACACGCCTGACCAGCAAGGACCGGTACATCTGTACCGGTCCTTTTGCGTACCACTACGATGGTGGGCATGACCGGAATGGAAGCGGAACAGCTGGCGCTTGACGGGCTCGCCCCCCGCAAGCGGCGCCGTCGCGCGCCCGCGGCGCACACGCCCGCCGTGCACGACCCGATCGCGCGCGTCGTGCTTGATATCCAAGCCACGCATCTGGGCGGCACCTTCGACTATTACGTCGACGAGAAGGACGCCGATGCCGCCCGTCCCGGCGCGCTTGTGCGCGTCCGGTTCGGCGGCCAATGCGTCAACGGCGTGATCTGGGAGCGCGCCGCGTCCTCGGACGTGCCGCGCTCCTCCCTGCGCTACTTGGAACACGTGCTCGGCGGCGACATCCTCGTCCCCGCCGCCATGCGCCGCGACATCACGCTCATCGCCGACGCGTACGGCGGCACGCGCGCCAACATCCTGCGCCTCACCGTGCCGCCTCGCGTCGCCAAGGTCGAACAGGAGCAGCGTCTCGTCGCCGGATTCGCCGGTCGCACCTCGGCATCGGGGGACGCGCACGTGCCGGAGGATGTCGCCGCACGCGTCGACGCCTGCTATGACCGCATCGCCGCCCAGTACGATGCGGGCGTGCGCGACCTGCGCGACGCGCTGCACGCCCGCGCCTTCCGTTCGTTCGTCTTCGACCCGCTGCCCGGCGTCGGCCAGGCCGCACGCGCACTCGCGTGGATGGCCGCCGAATCGCTGACGGCCGGGCATGCGGCCGTCGTCGTCCTGCCCGGCATGAAGGAGACCCGCGACGTGCTCGACGCGTTGGGCGCGCTCGGCTTCGCGCCGTTCGGGCCCGGTCGCGTCGGCGCCGGAACCGGCGGCTGGACCGGCGACGTCGCCATCCTCAGCGCCGAAATGCCGCCCGTCGACCGCTACCGCGCCTACCTCGCCGTCGCCACCGGGCAGGTGAAATGCGTGATCGGACCGCGCGCCGCCATGTACGCGCCCATCGACGGACCGGGACTGTTCGCCATCATGGACGACATCGCCTACCAGCAGGCCGACGGCATGATGCCGTACGCGCATGCGCGCGGCGTACTCAGATTGCGCGCGCAGGCGCATGGCGGCGTGTTCGTCGCGCTCGCCAACGCGCGCAGCCCGTTGAGCCAGATGGAGGCCGTGGGGATTCCCGGCGTGCCGCGGCGCGCCGTCACGACCGCGGTGAGCGGGCCGTCCACACCCGTCCGCCCGCTACCCACCGTGCTCAGGGACGCCATGCCATGGGTGCGATGGCTCAACCGTGAAGAGCTCGCGCGCCTCGCCGACCCGTCCATCGGCGCGCGCGTGCCGCACGTCGCCGTCGGCAACATCCGCGAGGCGTTGCGCTCCGGTCCCGTCCTGTTCTCCATCCCCTCCGACGGCGTGTCGGAGGCGTTGAGCTGCGCGAACCCGAAATGCCTGCGGCAGGCGCGATGCCGCCGATGCACCGGGCCGCTGCAACGCGTGAACGGCAATCCGGTGCCGCGCTGCCGCTGGTGCGGCGCGGCCGCCTCGAACTGGACGTGCCCGCACTGCCATGGTGAACGGCTGCGCGTCGTGCGCGTCGGCGCGGCCGGCACCGCCGACGAACTGCGCGGCCTGTTCCGCGGCGTGCCCGTCCTGCTGTCGTCGCCCAGCCAGCCGGGCGGCGTGATCGGCGAGATCGACTACCGTCCGGTGATCGTCATCGCGACGCCCGGCGCGGAACCGCGCGTGCGTGCGCCGCAAGGCGACGGATCATGGGACGATGCGCCGGGCACCATACGGAACGGCGAAGACGGACATGACCGGGGGAGCGGCACACCCCGATACGTCCCCTACGCGGCCGTCGCGATCCTCGACGCGTGGACGAGCCTGTATGCGCCGGGACTGGACGCGCGCGTGGACACTCTCGCCGCGTGGATGCGCGCCGTCTCCCTGTGCGCGCCGCGCGAACAGGGCGGTCAGGCGCTGCTGCTCGGTGAGACCGATCCGGCCATCGCGCAGTCGCTGATGCTCTGGGATTCCTCGATGCTCGCCTCACGTGAACTCGCCGAACGCTACGAGACCGGCATGCCGCCGGTCGTCTCCGTCGCCTGCGTGTGGGGCCGACGCGACGCCGTCGACTACGCGCTGCGCGCCGTCGGTGCGGCGATCGGCGGCGACATGGCCGTCTGCCCGCTGCCGCAGGGCGTCGGCGTCGTGCCGGGCGGCGTCGTGCCCGATGACGGCACGTCGGGGACCGGCGTGTCGGGTGACGGCGGCACGTCGGGCGGTGCCATATCGGGTGATGACGGCGTGTCATTGATGGCCGACGTGACGCCGCAGGCTCCGGAACTGCCCGGCGTGCTCGGCCCGGTGCCGATTCCACAGCCGCGAACCGTGGACGCGCGCGAACTCGAAGTGACCGCCGACCGTGTGCGCGCCGTCATCCGCGTGCCGCACGTGCGGCGCGAGGAGCTCGCCGAACGGTTGCGCACCGCGGTCGCACGCCACGTGGCCGCCCGCGAACCCGGCGAACTGCGCTTCCAACTCGACAGAAAGGACCTGATCTAACGGGCGCCCCTACTTCCGCCCCGCCGCGAATCACGCGGGCGTCCTCCCTCTGCCCCGCGGGGAATCATGCGAGTGTTTCCACCTCCGCCCCCGCCGGCGGGGGCTCCCGCGAAGCGGGTGGGGGTGGTTCCATACGCGAATCCCGCATCCGCATCCACCGTCCCGCACGCATGGGAACATGATGGCGGCGACGGGCGCACCCCGCCCGCGGAAACATACGGACACGAACGTAAGGAGACGCGATGAAGGGTTGGCCGGGAGAACCGGAAATGGACTACGACGTGCTGGTGGCCGACGGCGAGGCCGCGGCGAACGCGGGCAAACCGATCACCGACGTCATCTTCGACTTCGGCAACGTGCTCATCTACTGGAATCCGGCGGCCGTGCTCATCCCGCGCTACAGCCAGAAGACCATCGACGAGTTCCTCGACAACGACGTTTCCGGCTTCTACGATGCGAACGACCGTATGGACGGCGGCGCCACCCCCGAGGAGGGCGTCGCGTGGATGCGCGAGACCCACGGCGACAAGTGGGCCGACATCCTCAAGTACTATCTCGACAACTTCGAGGATTCGCTCGTCGGCGTCGTACCCGGCGCGCGCGTGCTCATCAACGATCTCAAAGCCGCGGGAATCGGCGTGTGGGGCCTGTCCAACTGGGAGAAGGAGCTGTTCCCGATCGCCGAGAAGGCCACGCCGATCCTCCAACAGCTCGACGGCAAGGTCGTCTCCGGCTACGTGAAGCTGCGCAAGCCGCACAAGGACATCTACGAGCGCGCGTTGCAGGAGTTCGGCATCCCCGCCGACGGCGCCGTGTTCATCGACGACAAGGCGATGAACATCGTCGGCGCGAACGCCGCCGGCATCCGCGGCGTCCGTTTCAAGGACCCGGTCAAGCTGCGCGAACTGCTCATCGCCAACGGTGTGAACATCCCCGCCCTCCAGTAGCGCGTCTCCGCTCGACAATATGTCTCTGCTCCTTGAGGAAGTTTCCTCCCTCCGGCGGCGGAGACCACAGTATGTTTCTGCTCCCCCTTGAGGGGGAGCTGTCGGCGTAGCCGACTGAGGGGGTGTCCCCAGACATCCCATATCCACCCCATCGAAAGGAATCCCACCACTCCATGCTCAAACTGCTGTTCGCCGGCACGCCCGACGTGGCCGTGCCGTCCCTCAAGGCGTTCGCCGCCGACCCGCGCTTCGAAGTCGCGGCCGTGCTCACCCGCCCCGACGCGCCCACCGGCCGCGGCCGCAAGCTGAAGCCCAGCCCGGTCAAGGCGGCCGCGCTCGAACTCGGCATCCCCGTCATCGACGCGAAGCCGCGCGACCCCGGCTTCCTCGACACGTTGAAGTCGCTGGACGTGGACATCGCCGCCGTCATCGCGTACGGCAACATCCTCCCCGCCGACGTGCTGGACGCCGTACCGCTCGGCTGGTACAACCTGCACTTCTCCAACCTGCCCGCATGGCGCGGCGCCGCTCCCGTGCAGCGCGCCATCTGGGCGGGCGACGCGACCACCGGCGCCGACGTGTTCAAAGTGGGCGTCGGACTGGACGACGGTCCCGTCATCGCGACGATGAGCGTGGAGCTCACCGGCCGCGAGACCTCCGGCGAACTGCTCGACCGACTCGCCGAGGAGGGTGCGCCCATGTACGTGGACGCGCTCGCACGCGTGGGGGAGGGGACCGCGGTCTACACGCCGCAGCCGGCCGACGGCTTCACGTACGCGCACAAGATCACCGTCGAGGACGCGCGCATCGACTTCACGAAGCCGCTTGAGGAGATCGACCGCCAGATTCGCGCCTGCACGCCGCACCCCGGCGCATGGTGCGCACTGCACGCGGGCGGCGACGCCGGCGATGCCGAGCCGCTCACCCTGCACATCCTGCGCGCCCAGCCGGCCGACCCCCAGAACCCGAACACGCCCACATCGCTCGAACCGGGCGAACTCAAGACTGGCAAGCGTAACGTGTGGGTCGGCACCGGCACCACGCCGCTCGAGCTCACCGAAGTCAAGGTGCAGGGCAAGAAGGCCATGCGCGCCGCCGATTGGGCGCGCGGCGCCCGCCTCGCCTCCGGCGCCCGCCTCGCCTAACGCCGCCGCATCACCCCCCCTATGCGCGATTGTTG
>NZ_JGZP01000023.1 GCF_000741785.1 Bifidobacterium stellenboschense
CGGCGATCGCCGTTGCCGCACGCGCGCTGCCCGCCGCGCTGCAGGCGCTGCCGTTCATGCCGGTTCTCGTGTCCGCCACGCCGTGGTTCATGGTGATGTCCGTCGTCGCGCTGATGTGCGCGCTCGCGTCGCGACGGTTCGTCGTCGCGCTGGTCGCGGTCGCCACACTCGCCGTGAACGTGTGGTGGCAGATGCCGTTCTTCCGCACGACGGAGCCGCTGACGAGGGCCGCGGACGCCGCGACCGGTCAGGCGCACGCGATCGTCGGCGATGCCTATGCGCGCGTGATGACCTGCAACGTGTACAAGGGACGCGCCGACGCGCAGGCGATCGTCGACGCGGTGCGCGACGAGCGGGTCGAGGTGCTCGCGTTGCAGGAGACGACCGATGCGTTCGTCGCTGCGCTGGAGGACGCGGGCATCGGCGACTACCTGCCGTACAGCAAGGTCGCGAGCTCGGACGGCGTGTACGGCAACGGATTGTGGTCGGCCACGCCGCTCGTCGGCCCGGCGAACGACGACGTGAACTCCAGCGCCTCGTTCATGCCCGGCGGCACGGTCTCGTTCGCCGGCGGCGCGAGGATACGGTTCGTGTCCGTGCATACGACGGCGCCCGTGCCCGGCTATTGGGGGCAGTGGAAGCGCGCGCTCGACGAGTTGGGCGCGATGAAGGCGCATACGGATACGCGCTACGTGTTCATGGGGGATTTCAACGCGACCTACGACCATGCGCCGTTCCGCGATTTTCTCGGCGACCGGTTCCGCGACGGGGCGCGGATGGCCGGGCGCGGGTTCACGTTTACGTGGCCAGCGGACCGGGGGCTGCTGCCGCCGCGGTTCGCGGGCATCGACCATGTGGTCGTCGATCAGGGGATCGTGGCGGGACGGTTCAAGGTGCTGCCGATCGCGGGCTCCGACCACGCCGCGCTGCTCGCCACGCTGGCGGTCGAATAAAAACCGGTAAAGATCTACCGGTCATTGGGGCCGGCGTTATAGTGAGGGCATGAGTTACGACATGAACGCCAACATGCGGGGCATGGCCCCTTCGGCCGGGTACGGCGCGGGTTCCGGCGCGGTTCCGGGCGGCCGTGCGGGTGGCTATGCGGGTGGCGGCGCGCCCGCGGCTCCGGACCTGAGCCGGCCGCGCCCGCTCGACCAGCTGCCGCGGATGGCCGCCGACACCACGGCCGAGAACCCCTGGCCGGTGAGCGTGCTGAGCCAGAAGTTCCACAACGCCGTGGCGAAATGGCCGGCCGCGTGGATCTGCGGGCAGATCACCGAGATCAACACGCGCCGCTCGGGCTCCGCCTATCTCACGGTGCGCGACGATTTCGAGGACATCGCGATCTCCGTCTCCGGCTGGCGCGCGTTCGCCGCCGCCGCCGCGCAGTTCCGCCAGGGCGACCGGGTCGTCATCCACGGCCGGGCCGACATCTGGGTCAAACAGACGCGCCTGAGCTTCATCGGCGACGAGATCCGCAAGATCGGTGCCGGCGGGCTCAAGGAGCAGATCGACGAGCTGCGCAAGAAGCTCAAGGGCGAGGGCCTGTTCGACGCGGAGAACAAGGTGCCGCTGCCCGAGTTCCCCAAGTGCATCGGCCTGATCTGCGGCCCGCAGGCGCGCGCCGAAGGCGACGTGGTCACCAACGTGAACCTCAGGTGGCCGGTCGTGCGCTTCAAGATCGTGCATGCGCACGTGCAGGGCAAGCAGTGCCCGTCCGACATCATCGAGGCGATTCGGCGACTCGACGCCGACCCGGAGGTGGACGTGATCATCGTGGCGCGCGGCGGTGGCGCGTTCGAGGACCTCATCGGCTTCTCCGACGAGGGCGTGGTGCGGGCCACGGCCGCATGCTCCACGCCGATCGTCTCCGCCATCGGCCATGAGGACGACTGGACGCTCATCGACCTGGCCGCCGACCTGCGCGCCTCCACGCCCACCGACGCGGCGAAGAAGGTCGTGCCGGACGTGCGCGAGCAGTGGCAGCTCGTCGATAACGCCGTGCGTCAGATGCGCATGCGCATCTCCTCGCGCGTCGACAACGAGATCCGGCTCGTCGAAGGCTATGCGAACCGGCCGAGCCTCACCCGGCCGCTCACCATGCTCGAACCGCACCAGCGGTTCCTCGACGACGCGCGCACCCGGCTTGACATCGGCCTGCGGCGTCTCGTCGACGACGCCTCGCTCACCATCGAGAAGGCGCACGCCTCGCTCACCGCGCTGAGCCCCCAATCCACGCTGAACCGCGGGTACGCCGTCGTGCAGACCGCCGACGGGCACGTGCTCGACGACGCCGCGAACGTCCACGCCGGCGACGAGCTCACCCTGACGCTGCGCAGGGGCGTCGTCACCGCCACGGCCGACTGAGACGGTGCCGGCGCGCTGGCGGACGTACTGGCGCGGGCGCTGCCGGCGTAGGGTGTCGCCGGCGCGTGGGCGTTGAACGAACGAAACGACACGATACGAACGAAAAGGAACGGATATGACCGACAAGAACACGACGGAACAGACCGCGGCCGAGGCCGTGGCGACCGAGAACACGACCGTGCAGGCCGCGGGGGAGGCCGCCGCGGCTCCCGCCTCGACGCTCACCGACAAGGAACGCGCCGCCATCGCGCAGATGCCCTACGAGGAGGCGCGCGACAAGCTCATCCAGGCCGTGCAGGCGCTGGAGGCCGGCGGCCTCAACCTCGACCAGTCGATGCGCCAGTGGGAGATCGGCGAGGCGCTCGCCCGGCGGGCGCAGAGCCTGCTGAACGACGTGCGCGCGCGTCTCGACGCCGCGCAGAACGCCCAGGCCGCCACGGCCGACACGGCCGGCACGCAGTCGAATCTCGACTGAGCGCCCTTCGCGGCCTCATTGTCCGGGCGGGTTGGCAACATGCTTGCCGACCCTTCCGGGCATGCCCGCATGCGCGTGCCCCGGACGCCGTCGCGACACGCGGCGCATGGGATTGTTACGTTAATCACACAGATGTGATTCGGCGGTATTCCGCCGAAAACCACTACCACTAGTGTTTGGGCGGCGTGCCGCGACTAGATATAGGGGTGGGGATGCCGTACAGTATCTGAGGCTCAGGAAAACGCGGGGTCTTCGGACCGGCACGGAATCCTGAAGACATGATGTACGACAAGGCCTTTTCGGGCCGGGATGGAGATGTGAGATGGAGACAGCAACGATCAGTCCGACGACCACCACCGTCAAGGCCGGCGGTCGCCCGGTGCAGGTCGAGAAGCGTGACGGACGCGTCGTCGACTTCGACCCGATCAACATCATCTCCGCCGTCAAGGCTGCGTTCGGCGACCTCGACAAGCAGGTCGGCCCGGAGGAGGAGAAGCTCATCCGCGGCTTCGCCAACCAGGTCGAAGGCGAGATCAAGGAGCGCTACGCCGGCCCCGCCAAGATCGAGGACATCCAGAACCTCGTCGAGCACGCGCTCATCGACGCCCACCTGTACGACGTGGCCCGCGCCTACACCACCTACCGCCTCGACAAGGACATCGAGCGCGCGAAGGCCACCGATGTGAACGAGGCCGTGTCCCGCTTCATCAACCAGGACCCGACCCTCATCCACGAGAACGCCAACAAGGACGCCAACGTCTACGCCACCCAGCGCGACCTGCTGGCCGGCGCCGTCTCCAAGGCCGCTGCGTTCAACATGCTGCCGCCGGCCGTGTCCAACGCCCACATGAAGGGCGACATCCACTTCCACGACGCCGACTACTCGCCGTTCACCGCGCAGTCCAACTGCTCGCTGCCCAACTTCTGGGACATGCTCGCCAACGGCTTCACCCTCGGCAACGCGCCGATGGCTTCCCCGAAGTCCATCGCCATCGCCGCCACGCAGATCACGCAGATCATGAAGGACGTGGCCTCCAGCCAGTACGGCGGCCAGACCGCCAACCGCGCCGACGAGCACCTCGCCCGCTACGCGAAGCTCGACTACGAGAAGTTCCTCGAAGAGGCCCGCGAGATGATCCCGGACGACATGCCGATCGAGTTCGCGCGCCGCCAGGTCGCCAACGCGAAGGCCAACGAGCCGTCCAAGCTCCACTTCGAGAAGGGCCGCGAACCGCTGCCGATGGACACCCCGTTCCACACGGACGTCGACGAGCTCGAGCAGGAGCGCGAGATCCTCGCCAAGATCCGCACCCGCAAGGCCATCTACGACGCCATGCAGACCATGGAGTACCAGATCAACTCCAACCGCGTCTCCAACGGCCAGACCCCGTTCGTCACCGTCGGCTTCGGCCTCGGCACCGACTGGTTCTCCCGCGAGATCCAGCGTGCCATCCTGCTCAACCGCATCCGCGGACTCGGCCGCGAGCACCACACCGCGATTTTCCCGAAGCTCGTGTTCACCGTGCGCCACGGCGTGAACGCCGACCCGGGCGACCCGAACTACGACCTGAAGCAGCTGGCCCTCGAATCCGCCACCAAGCGCATGTACCCGGACGTCGTGTTCTACGACAACATCGTCAAGATCACCGGCTCCTTCAAGGCGCCGATGGGCTGCCGCTCCTTCCTGCAGGGCTGGATTAACCCGGAGACCGGCAAGGACGAGGAGGACGGCCGCATGAACCTCGGCGTCGTCTCCGTGAACGTGCCGCGCATCGCCCTCGAATCCCACGGCGACAAGGCCCGCTTCTGGAAGCTGTTCGAGGAGCGCATGGAGATCGCCCACCAGGCCCTCCAGTTCCGCATCATGCGCTGCAAGCAGGCCACCCCGGTGAACGCGCCCACCCTGTTCCGCTTCGGCGCTTTCGGCCGTCTCGGCGCCAACGACAGCGTCGACGCCCTGTTCAAGAACGAGCGTGCCACCGTGTCCCTCGGCTACATCGGCCTCGCGGAGACCACCGCCGTGTTCTACGGCAAGAACTGGATCCGCGACCACGGCTGGGATCCGGAAGGCAAGGAGTTCGCGCTGTCCATCGTCAAGCGCATGAGCGAGCTGTGCAAGCAGTGGAGCAAGGCGGAGGGCTACCACTACTCCGTGTACTCCACGCCGGCCGAATCCCTCACCGACCGCTTCAACCGCATGGACCGCGAGAAGTTCGGCCGCGTCGACGGCGTGACCGACCACGACTTCTACACCAACTCCTTCCACTACCCGGTGTGGCTCCAGCCCACCCCGATGGAGAAGCTCAACTACGAGAAGGACTTCCCGTACTACGCGTCCGGCGGCTTCATCAACTACTGCGAGTACCCGTGCCTGCAGGACAACCCGAAGGCGCTCGAAGCCGTGTGGGACTACGCGTACAACGTGGGCATCGGCTACCTCGGCACCAACACGCCGATCGACCACTGCTTCGTGTGCGGCTTCCAGGGCGACTTCGAACCCACCGACGAAGGCTTCAAGTGCCCCGAGTGCGGCAACTCCGACCCGGACAAGTGCAACGTGACCAAGCGCACCTGCGGCTACCTCGGCAACCCGGTCCAGCGCCCGATGGTGCACGGCCGCCACGAGGAGATCTCCCACCGCGTCAAGCACATGAGCGGCGAGACCGGCCACGTCACCCTCGGCGACGGCTCCACCCGCGAATGGTTCGAAGAGGCCAAGTAAGTCGTCAGGCGGTCGATCATCCCGCTTCCGCCGGTATCTCGGCGGAAGCGATGCGGCCAATGATTCCCGCTCCCGTCGGCGGGAGCTGTCGAACGAAGTGAGACTGAGGGTGGTTCGTGCAACGGTTGCGACCACCCTCAGTCCGTTTGCGACGGACAGCTCCCGCCGGCGGGAGCGCATCATGATGTGGGGTGGCTGATTCGTCTGCGACGGACAGCTCCCGCCGGCGGGAGCGCATCATGATGCGGGGCATCTGATTCGTCCGTGGCGGACAGCTCCCGCCGGCGGGAGCATATGTGTGAGTGAGGAGCGTGAAGCATGGTTGAGGACGGAAGAATGATCCGCCGTGATTTCGCGGCGGGGGAGACCGGGCGAGGCCCCTCCGTACCATCGAACGGACTCGCCAACGATCCGCGGGCCGGGCAATGGGACGGCCGGCGCATGTCCCATCGCATGATCGCCGACTACAAGACGTTCGTCGTCACCGACGGCGAAGGCGTGCGCAACTCGCTGTACGTCTCCGGCTGCCCGTTCCACTGCGTCGACTGCTTCAACTCGTCCATCTGGGACTTCCAGGCCGGCCACAAGTACACGCAGCGCCTCGAAGACAAGATCATCGAGGACCTGAAGGCCCCATGGGTGCAGGGCATCACCTTCCTCGGCGGCGAGCCGCTGCTTAATACCCCCGTGCTGCTGCCGCTCGCGCACCGCATCCGCGCCGAATTCGGGGATTCCAAGGACATCTGGAGCTGGACCGGCTACACGTGGGAGGAGCTCATGCGCCCCGGCGAGACCCCGGACAAGCGCGAACTGCTATCGCTCATCGACGTGCTCGTCGACGGGCGGTACTTGAAGACCCAGAAGGACTCGCTCCTGCAATTCCGCGGCTCCAAGAACCAGCGCATCCTCGACGTTCCCGCCTCCCTCGCGCAAGGCCGCACCGTCATCTGGGGCAAGCTCCACGATCAGGAGCGCGACATCCCCGAGATCTACCTCAAGGACCGCGAGGCCGGCGAAGGCACCCAAGCCTCCTGACACGCTCCCTCCCTCCTCTCCATCCCATGGTGCGGTAAAACTCCCATGGTGCGGTCGGCCAAAATGGCTTGATTCCGGGGTTGTGAAGAAAATGTGTTGCCGCACCATGGGGAGGGCGACCCCTATGGGTGGGGAGGGTGAGTGAATGGGGGAGGGGGATTCCTTCACGGGATAGGGAGGAATTCCCGCGGTATTCCGACAGGACACGCGAAGGCGTTGCGTTTACGGCTTTTCCTGTTAGATGAATCACGCCCGGCCCCCGCGTGACCCGCCTTCCTTGGGCAGGGCTTCGGACTAGAGTATGGGTTTTGAGTGGCCGGGCCATACGCGATTTGCTTGCGACTCGCAAGACGCGTCCCGGAAATCGGTTGAAGAGGTTTACATGGTGAACGAAGCACATACCGTGGCGTCGAACCACGATACGAAGCCGTTGCGCGTGGGTTTGGACATCGGCTCCACCACCGTCAAGGCGGTGGTGCTCGACCAGTCCGACTCGCTGAAGGGCACGCTGTTCTCCGACTACCGCCGCCATCACGCCAACGTGCGCGCCACCGTCGCCGGACTGCTCGTCGACATCCACGCGGAGCTGGTCAAGCTCGGCCGCGGCGACGAGCCGATCCGACTCGCCATCACCGGCTCCGGCGGCCTCGCGCTCGCCGACAACCTGCACGTGCCGTTCGTCCAGGAGGTCATCGCCGAAACCGAGGCGATCGACAAGGAATACCCGCAGGCGGACGTCATCATCGAACTCGGCGGCGAGGACGCCAAGATCACGTACCTGAAGCCCACGCCGGAACAGCGCATGAACGGCTCGTGCGCCGGCGGCACCGGCGCGTTCATCGACCAGATGGCCACCCTGCTCGACACCGACGCGGCCGGCCTCAACGAGATGGCGAAAAGCTACGAGAACCTGTACCCGATCGCGTCGCGCTGCGGCGTGTTCGCCAAGACCGACCTGCAGCCGCTCATCAACGACGGTGCCGCCAAGCCGGATCTCGCCGCCTCGATCTTCACCGCCGTGGCCACGCAGACCATCGCCGGACTCGCCTCCGGCCGCCCGATCCACGGCACCGTCATCTTCCTCGGCGGCCCGCTGTTCTTCATGAGCGAGCTTCGCGCCGCGTTCCAGCGCGCGCTCGACGGCAAGGTCGACGAGTTCATCGTCCCCACCGACGCCCACCTGTACGTCGCCTACGGTTCCGCGCTCCAGGCGGACATGGACGTCGACGACGAAGGCCACCATTTCGAGGCGCACACCTGCGACGAGATCCTCAAGCGTCTCGACGAGCTCAAGAACCTGCCCAGCAACACGCCCACCATGCCGCCGCTGTTCCCCACCGAGGCGGACCGCGAGGCATTCAACAAGCGCCACCACCGCGAGCACGTGCACATCGGCACGCTGGAGGGCGCGCACGGCCCGCACTTCCTCGGCATCGACGCGGGCTCCACCACCATCAAGGCGACGCTCGTCAACGACGACCGCGAGATCGTGTGGTCGAGCTACGCGAACAACGAAGGCAGCCCGCTGACCGCCGCCATCAACATCGTCAAGAAAATCCAGTCCGAACTGCCGCCCGAAGCGTGGATCGCCCGCTCCTGCGCCACCGGCTACGGCGAGGGCCTCATCACCACCGGCCTGCACCTCGACGAGGGCGTCGTCGAGACGATGGCCCACTACCGCGGCGCCGAGATGGTCAGCCCCGGCGTCACCGCCGTCATCGACATCGGCGGCCAGGACATGAAGTACCTGGCCATCACCGACGGCGTCATCGACTCGATCGCCGTCAACGAGGCCTGCTCGTCCGGCTGCGGCTCGTTCCTCCAGACCTTCGCCATGTCGATGGGACTGACGATCCAGGAGTTCACGCAGAAGGCGCTCGCCTCCACGCACCCGGTGGACCTCGGCTCGCGCTGCACCGTGTTCATGAACTCGTCCGTCAAGCAGGCGCAGAAGGAGGGCGCGTCCATCGAGGACATCGCCGCCGGCCTGTGCTATTCGGTCGTGCGCAACGCCCTGTACAAGGTCATCAAGCTGCGCGACTCCGGCGAACTCGGCGACACGGTCGTCGTGCAGGGCGGCACGTTCCTCAACGACGCCGTGCTGCGCGCGTTCGAACTGCTCACCGAGCGCGAGGTGACGCGCCCGAACATCGCCGGCCTCATGGGCGCGTTCGGCGCCGCCCTCACCGCCCGCATGCACTACGAGGACGCTGCGGACGGCGACGACACCGGCACGGTCGAGCACACGCGCTCGTCGATCCTCACCGGCGACGCGCTCGACGACATGTCGATGACCACCGAACGCGACGTGTGCAAGCTGTGCCAGAACCACTGCAAGCTCACCATCACCACGTTCTCCGACGGCTCCCGCTTCGTGACCGGCAACCGCTGCGAGCGCGGCGGCGACGCGAAGAAGAAGCGCTCCGACCGTCCGAACCTGTACGACTACAAGTACAAGCGCTGCTTCGCCTACCGCAGGCTCACCGACAAGAAGGCCACGCGCGGCGAGATTGGCATCCCGCGCGCGCTCAACATGTACGAGAACTACCCGTTCTGGTTCACGCTGCTCACCTCGCTCGGCTTCAAGGTGATGATCTCCGGCCGCAGCTCCCACGAACTGTTCGAGACCGGCATCGAATCGATCGCCTCCGAGAACATCTGCTACCCGGCCAAGCTCGTGCACGGCCACATCAAGTGGCTCCTCAACAAGGGCGTCAAGACGATTTTCTACCCGTGCGTGAGCTACGAGGACAACCTCGTGCCCAACACGGACAACCACTACAACTGCCCGGTCGTCGCCAACTACCCGCTCGTCGTCGGCGCGAACATGCCCGAACTGCGCGGCGAAGGCATCCGCTACATGCATCCGTACTTCAACCTCGCCAACCACGAGCTCATGGTCGACCGCATCGTCGAGGAGTTCGCGTGGGCGAACGTGACGCGCGAGGAGGCCGAGACCGCCGTCAAGGCCGCCTACGCGGAGGACAAGGTCTTCAAGCACGACGTGCAGCAGGAGGGCCTCAAGGCGCTCGCCTATATGAAGGAGCACGACTGCCGCGGCATCGTGCTCGCCGGCCGCCCCTACCACATCGACCCGGAGATCAACCACGGCATCCCCGAGACGATCTGCTCGCTCGGCATGGTCGTGCTCTCCGAGGATTCGATCTGCGAACTGCAGCCGGGGGAGAAGCTCAACCTCACCGAATTCCTCGCGAAGGGCGAGGAGGATCCGAGGAAGAAGAACGCGAACGGCTTCCGCCACGTCGGCGACCGCAAACTCACCGTCAAACGCATGCCGCTGCGCGTCACCAACCAGTGGGCCTACCATTCCCGCCTGTACGCGGCCGCCCACTTCGTCGCCTCCTACCCGGGCCTCGAACTCGTGCAGCTCAACTCGTTCGGCTGCGGCCTCGACGCCATCACTACCGATCAGGTCGCCGAGATCCTCGCCGACAAGGCCGACGTGTACACGCTGCTCAAGATCGACGAGGTCTCCAACCTGGGCGCGGCGAAGATCCGTCTGCGCTCGCTCAAGGCCGCCGTCGAGGAGCGCGAGGCGAACAAGGCGCGCCTCGCCGCGGCCGCGTCGACCGCCGCCGGCACGTCCGGCGCGTCCGGTGCCGTCGACAAGCACGATCAGGTCGCGGACGTCACCGATGCCGCCTCCCGCAAGGCGCGGGAGAAGGCGGAAGCCGATCTCGCGGCCGCGAAGGCGGCGCTCGCCGCGGCGCAGGCCGCCGTCGACGCCGCCGAGGCGAAGGTGAAGGCGTCCGGCGCGGCCGGCGACGTCCCGGCGGACGCGCCGAAGTCCACCGGATTCCGCAGGACCGGCACGAAGGCGCCGACCGCGGGACGCCAGATCCTGCTCGACACGACGATGGCCGCCAACCCGAAGCTCACCGAGGCGATGCGCAAGGCGTCGAAGCGCGCCGCGAAGCGCGACGTCGAGAACGCGCGTCTCGCCGCGCTCGGCGACGGCACCACGGCGAACGCGACCGGCGCGAACGGCAAGGCCGCGAAGAAGTCCGGACACAACAACGCGACGATGTCGCGCTACGCGCACCGCGAGAAGTTCCTCAAGGACATGAAGAAGGACTACACGATCGTCGCCCCGCAGATGAGCCCGATCCACATGTCCCTCGTCGAGGCGGTCATCCGCTCCGGCGGCTACAAGTTCGACATTTTGAAGCACGCCTCCCGCGGCGACGTGGAGACCGGACTCAAATACGTGAACAACGACGCCTGCTACCCGGCGATCATGGTCATCGGCCAGCTCATCGACGCAATCATCGAAGGCAAGTACGATCCGGACCACGTGGCGCTCGCGATCACACAGACCGGCGGCATGTGCCGCGCGACCAACTACTTCGGCCTGATCCGCAAGGCGCTGGTCGACGCCGGCTACCCGCAGATCCCGGTCATCGCTATCTCCACGCAAGGTCTGGAGGACAATCCGGGCTTCAAGGCGACGCCGGCGCTGCTGCACCGCGCCGTCAAGGCCTTGATCCTCGGCGACCTGCTCATGAAGTGCCTGTACCGCGTGCGCCCGTACGAGGTGGAGAAGGGCTCGGCGAACCGCCTCTACGAGCAGTGGGACACGATCGTGCGCGAGACGATCGAACACCACGGCTACTCGAAGACGGCCGCGAAGACCCCGTGGCTGAAGAAGGGCTACCTGCCGTACGGCCGCCTCGCCAAGGAGATCGTCAAGTCGTTCGACGCGCTGCCGTTGAAGGACGAGCCGCGCAAGGTGCGCGTCGGCGTGGTCGGCGAGATCCTCGTCAAGTACCAGCCGGACGCGAACAACCACGTGGTCGACGTCATCGAATCGCAGGACTGCGAGGCCGTGGTGCCCGGCATCATGGAGTTCATGACGACCCGTCCGTACATCACCGACTGGAACGAGAAGCATCTCGGCACCGGCGGCAACAAGACCCTGTACGCGCTCATGCGCTGGGGCCTCGACCGCTACAACGCGCCGATCAAGGCGGCGATCGCCAGCTCGCACGGCAAGTTCAAGCAGGACGACCCGATGCCCGAACTCGTCGAGAAGGCCGCCGAGGTCACGTCGATCGGCGTGCAGGCCGGCGAAGGCTGGCTGCTCACCGCCGAGATCCTGGAGCTCATCGAACAGGGATGCCCGAACGTGATCTGCGCGCAGCCGTTCGCCTGCCTGCCGAACCACGTGACCGGCCGCGGCATGTTCGGCAAGATCCGCCGCCTGCACCCGGAGGCCAACATCGTCTCCATCGACTACGATCCGGGCGCCTCCGAGGCGAACCAGCTCAACCGCATCAAGCTGATGATCGCCGCCGCCAAGAAGGCGCACAAGGCGAAGTTCGGCGACGACGAGCCGCAGGGCTTCGTCACCGCCGACTGACGGGGAGACGCCCGCTATCGGTTTTTCATATAGCCGATTGGCGGGCGTGCGGCGGGGCGTGTAGGCACGCTCGCCTACGATACCCCTTATGGTCACTCCCAGAATCAGCTATGCGCATTTGCTCGCCAAGCCGAATCCGAAGCATGTCGAGAGCCTCCTGAAGTTCTTCGAGGCGGGATGCTCCAAGCGTGGCACGGGCGGCTTCGGCGTCGAGATCGAGCACCTGCCGGTGCACAACTCGGACGACACCGCCGTAAGCTACTACGAGCCGAACGGCATCGAGACGCTGCTCAAACGTCTCGCCCCGTACTACGACGAAAGCAAGGAGTACTGGGAGAACGGGCATCTGGTGGGCCTCGGCCGCAAGGGCGTCTCCGTCTCGCTCGAACCGGGCGGTCAGGTCGAGACCTCGATCGGCATCCTGCATCAGCCGTCCGACCTCAACCAGCTGTACGGCCAGTTCCGTCGCGAGGCCGACCCGATTCTCGACGAGCTGGGCTTCCGTCTCGTCAACTACGGTTACCAGCCGAAGTCGAGCTTCGCGGACGTTCCCGTCAACCCGAAGGACCGCTACGACGCGATGACCGACTATCTCGGCCGCGTCGGCCAGTTCGGCCCGTGCATGATGCGCTGCTCCGCCTCCACGCAGGTGAGCATCGACTTCGTCGACGAGCAGGACGCCATCGACAAGATGCGCGTCGGCACCGCCATCGGCCCGATCCTCGCCTGGTTCTTCCGCAACACCCCGTACTTCGAGGGGCGCGTCAACCCGTATCCGCTGCTGCGCCAGCGCATGTGGGACTACCTCGACTTCCAGCGCACCAACGTGATCCCCGGCCTGTACGACCAGCGGTTCACGTGGGAGGACTACGCGATCGACGTGCTGTCCACGCCGCTCATGTTCGCCGACCTCACGCACACGCCCGAGGCGGTCGCGTCCGGCGTGAGCCGCAAGGAGCTGCACCGCGCCGCCTTCCGCGAGAACGCGGGCGACGTGTACCCGGACCGCGAGCTCAACGCGTACGAGATCAACCACATCATCTCCACGCACTTCAACGACGTGCGCCTCAAGAACTTCATCGAGTTCCGTCATTGGGATTCGCTGCCGATCGAGCGCGCGGAGCGTCTCACCGAGATCATCGCCTCCCTGTACTACGTGCCGTCCAACCGCATCCGTCTCGAAAGCTACTTCGACGGGCTCACCGAGGAGGACGTGTTCGAGGCGAAGGCGAACATCCAGGCGCACGGCCGCGAATCCAACCCGTACGGCCAGCCGCTCGACTTCTGGCGCGAGTTCCTCGGCCTCGAAGGCCTGCTCGAGGACGTTCCCGGCGACCCGAAGCACCCGGACGTGTTCCAGCGCTGAGACGCGTTCCCATGCGTCGCGCATGATTCGGGGCGGGATGCCGATGGCGATGCCACGGGCATCCCGCCCCTTGTCGTATCCGGTCAGTCGGACGCCTCGTCGTCTGTCCTGCGCGTGGAGGCGCGTCTGACGAGCGTCGGTTCGAGCAGCATCGTGCCATGCACGTGCGTGATCGGATCATCGAGATAGTCGAGCATCTGCAGCATCGCCTTGCGCCCCATGTCCACGCCGGGCGCCTGCATCACGGTCAGCGGCGTCGGACTGACGGCCGGCAGGTGCGCGCCCTCCGAGCCGATGACGGCGACGTCGTCCGGCACGCGCAGCACGCCGCGCTCCTCCAGTCCGACGATGATGCCCACGGCGACCGCGTCCGCGCCGGCGACGATGCCGTCGGGCGCGTCCTCGGGCTTCTCGGACAGCGCGAGTCCCAGCTGATAGCCGTCCTCGACCATGAGTCCTCCGGAATCGATGACCGTCAGCGTCACATCGCCGCCCGCGGCCATCACCGCCTTCTGTACGCCGAGCTGGCGGTCCTGGATCTGCTCGTAGTCGAACGAGTGCGCCGCGAACGCGATGCGGCGGCATCCGGTGCGGATGAGTTCCTCGGCGGCGACGCGGCCCACGGACAGGTTGTTCTCGAGGATCGCGCACGCCGGCTCGCATCCGTGCGGATGCGAATGGTCGATGACGATGACGGGGATGCCCGCCGCGCGTGCGGCCGCCACGTCCTGCGCGGAATCCTGCACGGTGCTCAGCAGGATGCCGGCCACCTTCATGTCGATGAGGATTCCGACCAACGCGTGCTGGCGTTCGAGATCGGACGAGGCGTTCAGGGCGATCACCTGCATGCCGTTCTCCTCGCACACCTCCTGCACGCCTTCGAAGACCGAAGTGAACAGCGAATGCTCGATGTCGGTCATCACATAGCCGATGACCGGCGTGCCCTTGGCGGACGGTTCCGGCGCGGGCGCGGAACGGCGGGGCACGTAGCCGAGTTCGGCGATGGCGGCGCCGATCTTGGTCTTCAGGGTGTCCGAGACGCGTTCGGGGTAGTTGAGGTAGTTGGAGACGGTGCCGATGGAGACGCCCGCCCGTTTCGCGACGTCCGACACGCCGACCTTCCTGCGTGCTGGCATGATGCCTCCTTTGCGGTTCCGCGGGGATTGTGAGTGCTCACATCATTGGAACCCCGCCTGTTCATGCCTTCACTGTACGGCATTCAAGCGTGAAACATTCAATGAAACACGCCGGTATTTTTCAATCTGGATTGAAATATTCAATTTGAAATGGTATATTCGTCTTAACGAAATCACCGAGGATTGTCGGCCGGCGATGCGGCGGGTCTGCGGGGAAATCGCGAAAGTTCAAGTATTGATGACGATTTGTTGAACCATCTGAAAGATTGAAATCGTATTGAAATACTTGAAACAACTGAAATGGAAATCGTCTCCGTTCCGTACGAAGACGAAGGGAATGGATTCAGCAGTAAGGAAGAACACATGAACGCTTCAACGAAGCAGGGCAATGGCCTCGGCAAGTACATGCCGCTCGCCTTCGCCGCCGGCATCGGCTCGATGCTCGGCTCCGGCATCATCGTCGGCCTGTCGGCCACCATCGTCGTCTGGCAGGACGGCCTCGGCCTCGACGCCACGCAGGTCGGCCTGCTCTCCGGCATCCTGACCTTCGCCATCGCCTTCGGATCCCTGTTCGGCGGCCGCATCGCCGACCGCATCGGCCGCGTCCTGTTCTTCAACTGGATCAACCTGTTCTACGCCATCGGCGCCGCGATCTGCATCTTCGCCGGCGACTTCACCATGCTGCTCGCCGGCCTGATCGTCGCCGGCCTCGCCTCCGGCGCCGACCTTCCGGTCTCGATGACCGTCGTCTCCCACGACGCCCCCGACGACGCCACCGCCGCGCGCCTCGTCTCCACCACGCAGGTGTTCTGGCAGGTCGGCGTGTTCATCTCCTTCATCTGCGCGTTCCTCGTCTCCACGATGTCCGGCGCCACCGGCGGCCGCGTGGTCTTCGCCATCCTCGCCGTGTTCGCCGTCGTCGCCTGGCTGTGGCGCGTCGCCTCCCCGACCTTCCGCCGCTTCCACGAGGAGGCCGACGCGCGCGACGCCGCCCGCCCAGCCGGCGTCGCCGACGCGGGCAAGGTGTCCGTGACCAAGGTGCTGTTCGGCGCCGACAGGAAGATCCTGCTCACCTACTTCCTCGCCATCGTGGTCTTCTACTGCGGCTGGAACCTGCTGGCCAACACCTGGGGCCAGTTCCAGACCTACATGTTCTCCAAAGCCGGCGCCACCCAGTCGCTCGCCACCGGCCTGGGCATCATCCTCAACCTCGTCACCCTCGTCCTCAACATCATCTTCGCCTCCATCGCCGGCGGCAAGTACCGCAACAAGGCGTTCTTCGCCGGCATCGTCATCAGCGTCATCGCCATGGTGGCCATGGCGCTCGGCGGCGCGAACCTGTGGGTCATCGTCGGGGCCACCGCGTTCATGAACCTCGGCTCCCCGCTCGCCGGCGAGGCCATGTACAAGGTGTGGACGCAGGAATCCTTCCCGATCGAGATCCGCGCCTCCGTGCAGGGCTTCATCAACGGCTTCTCCCGCCTGTGCTGCGGCCTGTTCGCCCTCATCACCCCGGCACTCGTGCTGCCCGAGACCATCCAGACCACCATGTGGTGCTTCGCCGGCATCGTGGTGATCGAAGGCATCGCCGGCACGATCATGATCCGTGCCCAGAAGAAGTACGGCACCGACGAGGAGCGCCAGCTCGCCAAGGCCGCGCAGGCCGCCGCCTGACCCGCCACGGCTCCCCTCCGGAACAGGAGGGGAGCCGGCCTCGCATCGCATGCACCCGAATCCCATCGACAAAGGAGTCCTTCAGCCATGACCGGCACCGCCAACGACACCACGCGCCACGCATCCGAACCGCGGATCGTGCCCGCCACCGCCACCGACGGCCTCGACATCGCCGCCTTCACCGTCGAGCATTACCCCGGCGACGCCCTCGGCATCCCCGCCGCCCGCCCGCGCCTCAACTGGACCTATGCTCGCGAGGTCCCCGCCGACGCGCAGATCCTGCTCACGCTCACCCGCCGCACGCCCGGCTCCGCGCCCCGCGAACAGCACACCTACCTGCCCGTCGACGGCAACGTGCTCGTGCCCTGGCAGTTCGAACCGCTCGTCTCGCGCGAGGAGGCGGCCGCCACCGTGCAGGTCGTCTCCGCCTCGCACCAGCCGCTCGGCGCCCCCAGCGCCACCCTCCGCTTCGAGGCCGGCCTGTTCGACGAGCACGACCACGTCGCCGACTTCGTGGGTCCCTCCTGGGCCGAAGCGGAAAGCGACCACCGCCACCTGCCGCTCGTGCGCACCGAGATCGAACTCAAAGCCGTCCCCGTGCGCGCCCGACTCTACCTGACCGCGCTCGGCCTCGTCGAAGCGGAGATCAACGGCCGCAAGGTCGGCCATGACGCGCTCACGCCCGGCTGGACCAACTACGACAACCGTGTCGAGATGTGGACCTACGACGTGACCGACGCCCTCGACGCCGGCGCGAACGCGATGGGCTTCTGGCTCGGCGACGGCTGGTACCGCGGCCGCCTCGGCTTCGACGGTGGCTACGCGAACTACTACGGCGACCGCCTCGGTGTGTTCGCCCAGCTCGAAGTCGAATACGCCGACGGCACCACCGATGCCGTCTACTCCAACTCCTGGGACCGCCGCTGGAAGACGGCGCTCGGTCCGATCGTATGCTCCGACCTGTGCGAGGGCGAACGCTACGACGCCCGCCTCGAAATGCCCGGCTGGTCCGAACCCGGATTCGACGATTCCGACTGGAAGCCCGTCGCCGAGGTCTTCTACGACCCCGCACGCATCGAGAACCCGTCCGTCTCGCCCGTGCGCGCGCACGAGCGCCACGATCCCGTCTCCATCGAACTCATCGGCTCGACCGACGACGGCCGCGGCGTCTGGCTCGTCGATTTCGGCCAGAACTGCACGCAGCGCATCCGCCTGAACATGCGCGGTCTCGACGCCGGCCAGAGCGTCACACTGCGCCACGTCGAGGTCCTCGAACCCGACGGGACCATCGCCACGCGCACCCTGCGCCGCGGCCAGCAGTGCGACGTGTACACCTCCGATGGCGCCGACGCCTGGTGGGAGCCCCGCTTCGCGATGCACGGCTTCCGCTACGCGCAGGTCGAAGGCTTCGCCGGCGAACTCACCGCCGACGACATGGACTGCCGCGTCTACCACTCCGTCATGACGCGCGCCGGCGACCTCGAGACCTCCGACCCGCTGCTCGACCGCCTGCACGCCAACGCCGTCTGGTCGATGCGCTCCAACTTCGTGTCCATCCCCACCGACTGCCCGCAGCGCGACGAACGCATGGGCTGGACCGGCGACATCTGCCTGTTCGCGCCCACCGCCGCCTACCTGTACGACGTGCACGGCTTCCTGTCCAACTGGCTCAAGGACGTACGCGCCGACCAAGTCAAGTGGGGCACCGTGCCGTTCTACGTGCCGTTCGTCCCGCTCGGCGTCTGGGCACACCCGCAGGCCATCTCCACCTGGGGCGACTCCGCCGTCGAGGTGCCGTGGACCCTCTACATGGAATCCGGCGACCCGCAGGTGCTCGCCGACGCCTGGGAACTGAGCCGCGACTGGATCGACGAAGTCGCCGGATACCTCTCCGAGGACGGCGTGTGGGACCGCAGGCCCGACTACCCGCTCGGCCAGCTCGGCGATTGGCTCGACCCCACCGCCCCGCCCGAAGACCCCACCCAGGCCATGACCGAGAAGGAGCTCGTCGCCACCGCCTTCTACGCCCGCTCCTGCGCACAGGCCACGCGCATCGCCGAAATCCTCGGCCACGAGGAGGACGCGCGCCGCTTCGCCGCCCTGCGCGACAAGGTGACCGCAGGATTCCTCGCCCGCTTCACCCACCTCGACGGCACGATGACCTCCGACACCCAGTGCGCCTACGCGCTCGCCATCGCCTTCGGCCTGCTCGACGGCGAACCGGTGCGCAAGGTCAAGGCCGGCAACCGCCTCGCCTGCCTCGTACGCGAATCGGGCGGCAAGGTGAGCACCGGCTTCGCCGGCACCCCGTTCGTGCTGCCCGCCCTGACCATGACCGGCCACAACGAGGAGGCGTACGCGCTGCTCACCTCCACCGAATGCCCCAGCTGGCTCTACCAGGTCACGATGGGCGCCACCACCACGTGGGAGCGTTGGGACTCGATGCGCCCCGACCGCTCGCTCAACCCCGGCGGCATGACCTCGTTCAACCACTACGCGCTCGGCTCGGTGGCCGAATGGATGCACGCACATATCGGCGGACTCGAAGCCATCGAACCCGGCTGGAAGCGTTTCCGCGTCGCGCCCGTCGTCGGCGGGGGCCTCACCCACGCCTCCACCTCCCATCTGACGCCGTACGGCACCGCGGCCGTCTCGTGGGCCCTGGCCGACGACGACCCGGCGGCCGTCGACCTGACCGTCACCGTGCCGGTCGGCGCCACCGCCGTCGTGGACGTGCCCGGCCACGAGACCGAGGAGCTCGCCGCCGGCGTCCACCGACTGCGCCTCGCCCGCTGAACAGACAGCCGTCCGCCTGTACGCGAGGGCGGACGGCTCCACGCATCGCACACACGAAAGGGAATACATATCATGGCACTCAAGGAAGAGACCGCCGCCGACGTGCCGTCCGACATCGCACCGGACAGCGGCCGCCCGCTCACGACGGCCGAGAAATGGCGCTTCGGCATCGGCTTCGCACTGTTCTCGCTGATCTGGATGACCGCCGGCACCTCCGGCTCGCAGGTGCTTCTGCCGCAACGGTTCACCGAACTCGGCATCGGCGTGCCCGAGGTGATCCTCGGCACGATGAACTCCGTCGGCTGCGTGTTCGCACTCGCCGCCAACATCATCTTCGGCGCGCTGAGCGACATGACGCGCTCCCGCTTCGGCAAGCGCACCCCATGGGTCGTGCTCGGCGGCCTCGTCACCGCCGCCGGCTACCTGTTCGCCGCCAACAGCGTCGCGCTCGCCGGCATCGTCGGCGGATGGTGCGTCGTGCAGATCGGCGTGAACATGATGATCGCGCCAGCCGTCGCCGTGCTCTCCGACCGTATCCCCGAAAGCACGCGCGGCACGTTCTCCGCCTTCTATGGCGGCGCGCAGATCGTCGGCCAGTCCGCCGGCACGTTCCTGGGTGCGCAGTTCATCAAGCACATGGGCGCGGGCTTCCTCACCGGTGCCGTGCTGTTCGCCGTCACCGGCATCGTCGCGGTGCTCATCTGGCCGCGCGAACGCTCGTCGAAGAACGTGGATGTGACCGTCGAACGCCGCACCGCCGGTGACATCGCCCGCTCGTTCATCCCGCCGACGCGCAACTGCCGCGACTTCTACCTCGCGCTCGTCGGCCGCCTGCTGCTCATGGTCGGCTGGTCGATGGTCGCCACCTACCAGCTGTACATCCTGCAGAAGTACGTCGGGCTCTCCGTCGACGACTCCGGCACGGTGATCTCCACGATGTCGGTGATCTCGATGATCGTGCTCATCGTCACCTCCGTGGTCTCCGGACCGATCTCCGACCGCCTGCAGCGCCGCAAGATCATCGTCGCCGTCGGTTCGGTGATCATCGCCGCCGGCATCGCCATCCCGATCGCCATGCCCACCGCGCTGGGCATGATGCTCTACGCGGGCGTCGCCGGCACCGGCTACGGCATCTACATCGCCGTGGACCAGGCGCTCAACGTGGACGTGCTGCCCAGCCAGGAGGAGGCCGGCAAGGACCTCGGCATCCTCAACCTCGCCAACACGGTCGGCCAGGTGCTCGCCCCCGTGCTCGTCGGCGGCATCGTCGTGGCGACGGACAGCTATACGCTGATCTTCCCGATCGCCATCGCCTGCGTGCTCGTCGGCGCCGTGGTCATCATGCTCATCCGCAAGGTGAAGTGACGGCCTTCCGGCGCGCCTGTAGCGGGTCGGTCGACTGATTGGGGCCGCTACAGGCGCGCTGACGGCGCGGACGGAATCGGTCGCCGATTCGGCGATCATTGTGGTACGGCGTAACGCGTATTGCGGGCCGTGCCGGTGGTGATGATGCTGCCTTCGTGCTCGAGCTTGCGCAGCACGTAGGCGGCCCGGTTCTTGTTGATGCCGAGACGTTGCTGGATCTCCATGCGGGACATGCCGGATTGGGCTTGTGCGAGCAGTTCGAGTGTGACCTTCTCCAGTGTGCCGGATGGCGGCGTTTGCGGCTGCCGATTGTGTGGGACGCTCGTTTCGATGGGATTCGCGGTGATCGGGGAATCGGTCGGAACGGTGCCCGTGGAGGATGGGCCGGCGCCATACGCATGGGCGACAGGTGCCAAGGCGAGTGTGCCGACACCCTCGCCGGTGGGATAGCCGGCGAGCACCGCGGTCTGCATGTCGCCGTCGATGCGGATGTCCGGTCCCACCGGGAACGGATTCGTCGCGTCCGTTATGCGGGACATGCCGTTGACGGCCGGATCGGGGGACGTGCTGACCGCTCTCATGCCGCCATCGCCGTTGCCATCGAGTTTCGGCAGGCTGAGCGTGAACGCTCCCGGCGTGATGCGGATGACGGGGACTGTACTGTTGCCCGCATACTCCTCCATGATGCGGGGTATGCCGCTGCCGTACCCTTCGATGAGCTCCAGACGGTAAAGCACGTCGGCCAGGGCCTTGTTGCGCGGCTGCGAGATGCCGTTGGCGAGATCGGTCAGGGAAATGCCCTTCGCCAGTCCGCCAAGCGATACGAACTCGATTCTGTCGGAGAACACGCTGATCAGAATCGGACCCGAACGATCGTAATCCCTATGGGCCACGGCGTTGACGAGTGCCTCCCGTAGCGCCGATGGCGGGCATGCGTAGGAGTCGCTCCGATACAGGCCGATGATGTCGGAATGGGTCGGATTGTTGAGTTCCAGATAACGACTGGCCTCATCCAATTGCCGCAGCACCGAGCCGTGGAATTCCTCTCTTGCGAGAAACCGCGCCTTCGTCGTCCCCTGATAGACCGCGCACTTGATGGAGTGCCGGCATTGGTCGGACAGCAACATCGCGACGTTCGTATACAGACCATCCGCGTTGGTCAGTCCCAGTGAGCGCCGTTGCGGTTCGCCCAGTGACAGGTGCCGCCGTTGGAACGCCGTATCGGCATACCCGAACGTCAGCTCCTGATCGACGCTTACGGCGGTGTCGAACGCCGTGCCGTCGTCATCGCGGATCATCTGGCGGATGCGTTCCTCGCCCGCCGGCACGGCCGAAACTCCATGGCGGATGAAGATGCCCGCCGGCCTCATTCCCTTGGACGCCAGATAGTACGGTCGTCTCGTGCCTCTGAGCACGGTGATGTGGATGACGTCGAACGTTGTTCCGCCGTCGCCCTGCATCGGTTCGCAGTCGATGGAGGTGTACGCGGTCAGATCGGGTCTGATCGCGTTGCGGATCATGTCTCCCACAGCGCCCATCACGGCATCGGGGTCGGACACGCCGACGGGCATGCCGTCATCGTCCACGCCGATATACAGATCCCCGCCGTCCGTATTGGCGAACGCGATGATCTCGCGTTTGACGGCATCATTGAGCAGTCTCTTGAATTCGACCGTGCCGCTCTCTTTGAGTTGTGCCATCAGCGCCTCCTCGCCGTCGCCAATATATCATCGATGAATTCATCGTAACTCATCGATGGAATCGGCGCAAGGGCGGGCGTGTGGGCGTGACGATCGGACGGGGCGAGACCGCGACCGTCGCGTTCGACATCCCGGTCGCCGACTGCACCATCGTGGACGCCGACGCCAACCGCATCGTCGAGCCCGGCGAGTTCGAGCTCCTCATCGGCCACTCGTCGCGCCGCACGGACCTGAAGCGCGCCACCTTCACCGTGGCGTGACGGGGCTCCTCCCGGACGCGTGCGAAAATCGGGGGCTACGGCCTCGTCCGTCCGCCTGATTGTTTACCGCGGGATCCGTGGTCGTTGTCGTCATTCACCGTGGAGCAGCCAATCCTTGGCGTTGGCGACGGTGATGCCTTCGTCTCCGATGCCGGCCGAATACGGGTCGAGCGTGACGATCAGGCGGGGGAACGCGTCGGTGAGCGCCAGAAGCGGCGCGAACTCCCGTGCGCGGGTGGCCTCGTCCAACAGACTCGCGGTGACCTGGATGTAGAGTTTCCGCGTTCCACCCGATTCCGTGCGGCTGGCTATGAAGTCGATCTCCGCCTTGTCGCTGGTGCCGATGCTGACTGCATAGCCACGACGGACCAGTTCCATGTATACGGCGCATTCCAGCCTCGCGCCGACGTCTCGGGGCGAGAATCCGGTGACGAGTCCCCGGAAACCGTTGTCCACCGGATAGTACTTGCTGAGCGGACGCAGTACGGTCCTGCCCTGCATCCCCTCCTGGTCCGCCCGGTACAACAGGAAGGCGCGGCGCAACGCCTCGACCTGGCTGGTGACGGTCCCCGTGCTGATCGGATGCCCGGCGCTGGTCAGGGTGTGGGCCACGTTGCGTGCGGAGAACAGGGAACCCGAGGTCGAGAACAGGAAACGGCTCAGTTTCTCCAATCCGTCCAGATCGCGTATGCCGTACCGTTGCGCCACGTCCTTGAACAGGATGGACCGGTAGATATCGCGCAGTTCGGCGCCGATGGTTTCGGCGGTGCGCGTGCGGAGCGCGAACAGGCCGGGCATGCCGCCGTACAGCAGGTATTCGGCGAGCAGATCGTCGTCGGATCGTTCCGGCGTATCCGTCAGGTCGCGTGAGAATCCGAGGTATTCGCCGAACGACAGCGGGAATGTCGGAATCTCGATGTACCGGCCGGTCAGATAGGTGGCGAGGTCGCTGGAGAGCAGGTTGGCGTTGGATCCGGTGATGTACACATCCGTGCGTTCGCGGGTGTGCAGGCGTCGGACCACTTTCTCCCATCCGGGGACATCCTGGATCTCGTCCATCATCACGGTGAACGGGTATGCCGTATCGGCTTCGGCGGCCGCCCGTATGAGCTCCTCGTGGAGGTCCGCGGCATCGTAGTCGAGGGGGATGTCGAATGCGTCGAATCGCTTGTAGAACAGATTCCGATCGGGAACGCCGTCCGCGGCCAGCGCGTCGGCGAGCATGGCGAGAGCGGTCGATTTGCCGCAGCGTCTGACCCCGATGATGACCTTGATGTCGGGGGTGTCGCGATGGGCGAGTATGCGCCCCAGCAGCTCCGGCCGTGGGAGATAGTGTGTCGCGTTTCGTTCTTTTCGGCTGGTCATCACGACCTCGATTCAAGAAAATCGTCAAATATAATGTTCAATTATAGCTAAACAACCAATGTTGTCCAATGTATTTGATGACTTCGGCTTATGGGTGGGGCGGAGGCCTCGGGCGGCCGTATGCTGGGAACAGGCGAAACTGTCCGACGGAACGGAGCGACGATGCGTGGGGTGAACGGAATCACGGCCGGTGAACGGGGCGAACGTATCGGGCGCATCGACGGCGTGAACCTCGGCGGCTGGCTGGTGCTGGAGCGGTGGATGACGCCCGGCCTGTTCCGCGCGAGCGGCGAGGAGGACGAGATCTGGCTGCATCGGACGGCTGATCCGGCCGAACTGGAACGTCTGCTGCGCCGTCATCGCGACACGTACATCACCGAAAAGGATTTCCGTGCCATCGCCGCGCATGGACTGAACCTCGTGCGCATCCCCGTGCCGTATTTCATCTTCGGCGACGTGCCCGGCCATCCCGGATGCGTCGACCATCTCGACCGCGCGTTCGACTGGGCGGAGCGAGCCGGGCTCAAGGTGCTCATCGACCTGCACACCGTACCCGGCTCGCAGAACGGCTTCGACAACGGCGGCCTGACCGGCGTCGTCCGTTGGCACAGGAGCCCGCTGCAGGTCGCGTTCGCGCTGGACGTGCTCGCACGCCTCGCGCGCCGCTACCGTGACCGGTCCGCGCTGTACGGCATCGAAGTGCTCAACGAGCCGGTCGATTGGCTCACCTACCTCACGTCGCCGTCGAGCTCGCGCGCGAAGGACCCGCGTGAGGCGTGGGGAAGCGGGCATATCCCGATGCGGTTCCTCAAACGGTTCTACCGTGCGGCGTACCGGCGTCTGCGCCCGATACTCGGCGACGGCCCCGTCATCGTGTTCCACGACGGGTTCCGGCTCGGCCGGTGGCGCGGCTGGTTCGCGCGTGAGGGCATGCGGAACGTCCGTCTCGACACGCACGCCTATCTCGTCATGTCGGAACGGCCCGAGGCGCTGTTCCGCAGGCTGCCGGACGCGTGGCTGATGCGCTGGTACCGGCTGTTCACGGCGTGGCACGCGCGCCGCATCCGCCGCGCCGCGCGGTTCACGCCGGTCATGGTCGGCGAATGGTGCGTCGCCAACCGGCTCGCGGCGCGAATGGGGGAGCGGGCGCCGCGCGACGGCGGGCCGCGTGCGGGCGACGCCGGCGGCGTCCCGTCGTTCGCCGCGCGCCGCCGCGACGTCTACCGCGCGGTCGCCGTGATGCAGCGCGACGCGTGGGACGTCTCCGCCGGTCAGATCTATTGGAGCTACCGGCTGCGCGGCGGCCGCGACGCGACCGGCCGGCTTGATCGTCTCGCGCCGGCCGGCGGCGACGGCGTGGTGACGGACGATTCGCGTCTCGATCCGTGGGATCTGACGCACGTGTGGCACGCGGGATGGATGGAGTGACGCGTGATGACGAGCGATGGTGGCGGCCGATGATGGCGAGCGATGGCGGGCCGGCTCAGCGGTAGCCGTCCCAGAGGGGCGAGGGGAGCAGGGCGTCCTCGCAATCGGCCCACATCGTGTTGAGGTCGCGGCCGGGGGAGCGCAGCCAACGCAGCTGGACGCCGTCCATCATCGCGAAACCGGCTTCGAGCACATGCGCGACGTTCACGCCGTCCGGCACCGACCAGCGGATGTTGAGCGCGTTCGCCACGGTGCGGCGCTCGCGGTCGGCGAAATAGTCGTGCGCCGGATGCTTCGGGTCGAGGGCCTCGGCGCTCAGCGTGGAGAACATGTGCACCTGGTCGGGGCGGGTGCTGTTGAGCGCGACGATACGACGCCACATCTCGGCGATGAGCGGGCGGTCCATGGCGATCATGTCGGCCATGATCAGGTCTCCCGCACGGTCGTACTCGTCGGTGAGCGCGAGATGGAGCAGTCCCTCCTTGCTGCCCACGTAGTGCAGCACGCCGGCCTTGGTGAGTCCCACGGCGGTGGCGATGCGCTGGATCGACGTGCCGTAGTAGCCGAAGCGCCCGAAGGACAACGTGGTCGCTTCGAGGATGGAATGACGACGGTCGGTGTCGTCGGTGAGATCGTTGGTGGTCATGGTATGTACCATACGGTCGGTTTGTAGGTATTCCAAATAATTTCGGCGTGTTGTATATGGTGTTCTGATAATCTACCTACCAACCGGTTGGTTGAAAGCGGTTTGTCTGGGATTCGTGGATGAAGACCGGGCGGGCCATGCCGGAACGGACCAGCCGCACGGCTCAACGGAACACGCAAGAACTCAAGGAAAGAGGCAACGCCATGAGCGAGCACACCTACCCGTCCGTCAAGGATCTGACGCTGGAGGAGAAGGCCTCCCTCACCTCCGGCGGCGACGCCTGGCATCTGCAGGGCGTCGAAGCCAAGGGCATCCCCGGCTACATGATCACCGACGGCCCTCACGGCCTCAGGAAGTCCCTCGCCACCAGCACCGGCGAGACCGACCTCGACGACTCCGTGCCCGCCACATGCTTCCCGCCGGCCGCCGGCCTGTCCAGCTCGTGGAACCCCTCGCTCGTGCGGAAGGTCGGCGAGGCCATGGGCGAGGAATGCATCCAGGAGAAGGTCGCCGTCATCCTCGGCCCCGGCGTCAACATCAAGCGCAACCCGCTCGGCGGCCGCTGCTTCGAATATTGGAGCGAAGACCCGTACCTCGCCGGCCATGAGGCCGTCGGCATCGTCGAAGGCGTGCAGTCCAAGGGCGTGGGCACCTCGCTCAAGCATTTCGCCGTCAACAACCAGGAGACCGACCGCCTGCGCGTCGACGCGCGTGTCTCCCAGCGCGCCCTGCGCGAAATCTACCTGCCGGCCTTCGAGCACATCGTCAAGACCGCCCAGCCGTGGACCATCATGTGCTCCTACAACCGCGTCAACGGCGTTCACTCCGCCCAGAACCGTTGGCTGCTCACCGACGTGCTGCGCGACGAATGGGGCTTCAAGGGCATCGTCATGTCCGATTGGGGCGCCGACCACGACCGCGTCGCCTCCGTCAACGCCGGCCTCAACCTCGAGATGCCGCCGAGCGGCACCGACGACGAGATCGTCTACGCCGCCCGCGACGGCCGCATCGACCCCGCCCAGCTCGACCGCATGGCCCAAGGCATGATCGACCTGACCGACAAGGCCCGCGCCGCCATGAGCATCGACGGCTACCGCTTCGACGTCGACGCCCACGACGAGGTCGCCCACCAGGCCGCCGTCGAATCGATGGTCCTGCTTAAGAACGAGGACGCCATCCTGCCGCTGAAGAAGGACGCGAAGATCGCGGTCATCGGCGAATTCGCCCGCACCCCGCGCTATCAGGGCGGCGGCTCCTCCCACATCACTCCCACGAAGATGACCTCGTTCCTCGACACGCTCGCCGAACGCGGCATCAAGGCCGACTTCGCCCCCGGCTTCACGCTCGACCTCGACCCCGCCGACTCCGCGCTGGAACTCGAGGCCGTCGAGACCGCCAGGGACGCCGACGTGGCGCTCCTGTTCCTGGGCCTGCCCGAGGCCGCCGAATCCGAAGGCTTCGACCGCGAGACCCTCGACATGCCCGCCAAGCAGATCGAACTGCTCGCCAAGGTCGCCGCCGTCAACCCGAACGTCGCCGTCGTGCTGTCCAATGGCTCCGTCGTCTCCGTCGCCCCGTGGGCCGGCAACGCCAAGGGCATCCTTGAATCCTGGCTGCTCGGCCAGGCCGGCGGCCCCGCGCTCGCCGACGTGATCTTCGGCGAGGCCAGCCCGTCCGGCAAGCTCGCCCAGTCCATCCCGCTGGACATCAACGACGACCCGAGCATGCTCAACTGGCCTGGCGAGGAAGGCCACGTCGACTACGGCGAGGGCGTGTTCGTCGGCTACCGCTACTACGACACCTACGATGTCGCCGTCGACTACCCGTTCGGCTACGGCCTGAGCTATGCCTCGTTCGAGATCTCCGACGTCCATGCGGAGAAGACCGGAGCGAACACCGCGTCCGTGACCGCCACCGTAGCCAACGTCTCCGACGTGGACGGCGCCGAGACCGTGCAGGTGTACGTCGCCCCCGGCAAGGCCGAAGTGGCACGCCCGTCCCACGAGCTCAAGGGCTTCGCCAAGGTGTTCCTTAAGGCGGGCGAATCGAAGACCGTGACGTTCGATCTCGACGGTCGCGCCTTCGCCTACTGGTCCGAGAAGTACGGCGACTGGCACATCGAGGCCGGCGCATACGGCATCGAGGTCGGCACGTCCAGTCGTGACATCGCCGCGACCGCCACCGTCGAGCTCGAAGGCGACGGCAAGTCGCTGCCGCTCGACGAATGGTCCACGTACGGCGAATGGGAGGCGGACCCGGTCGGCGCGAGGGTCGTCGCTGCCGTCGAAGCCGCCGGTGAATCGGGTACGCTGCCGAAGCTGCCCGACAACACCATGATGCGTATCTTCCTCAAGTCCATGCCCATCAATTCGATGCCGATGCTGATGAGTGACGGCGGCAGGCGCATCACCGCCTTCATGCTCGACGAATACGCCAAGCTCACGAAGTAGTCGTGCGGGGGCGTCGCGCCCACGTCGCCCATGGTCCGGGTTTCCGGCCGTTCGGCCGGCCTGGGCCTGTGACGTGACGTGACGATGTCCCCGTGGCGCTTCCGAACCGCATCTCGGTCGTCGGGTCGTCCGTCCAACGGCCGTCCCCGCCGGGCGAGATGCGGTTTCCCGGGCCATGGTGCGGACCCTGTCTTTTCCCTGAATCCCCGTAAATCCCTATCCCCTTATATCCCACGAACCGCGTTCCATCCGCCATGCCGAATCGCTTCGGTCTGCGGACGGGGCGCGGTTTTTGCGTTGCATGCGGGTTTCGGGGCGGGCGTTTCGTGTCGGACCCTCATTTGACAACCCTCGAAGTGCTCTCTATAGTGTTACTTACACGTGTTAGTAACACGAGTTAGCAAATCAGCGGAACAAGCCGGAATGCGCGAGGACGCGCACCGACGCAAGGAGAAAGGCAACCGCAATGTCGCAGCAGGAACAGCAAGGGACGCAATCGACCGCGCCGCAGGAGCGCGGAGGCAAGAACAAACTCGGCAGGTACTTCGGGCTCACCGCAGCATCGGGGCTCGGATCGATCCTCGGATCGGGCATCATCAGCAGCCTGGCGACCACGCTGTCGCTGTGGCAGGCCGGACTCGGCATCGACCCGGCCCAGGTCGGCGTCCTCTCCGGAGCGCTCACCCTCGCCATCGCCGGCGGTTCGCTCGCGGGCGGCGCCGTCGCCGGCGCGCTGGGCATGGTGACCGTGTTCAACTGGATCAACGCGGTCTACGCCATCGGCGCCCTCCTGTGCGTCTTCGCCCAGAACTACGCCATGCTGCTGGCCGGCGTGATCATCGCCGGCGTCGCCTCCGGCATCGAACTGCCCGTCACGCTGTCCGTGCTCTCGCATGACGCGCCGGACAACGAGACCCAATCGCAGATGGTCTCCTACACGCAGATGTTCTGGATGATCGGCATCGGTCTGTCCGCCCTCGTCGGCTTTGCCACCTCCGCGATGGTGCCGCCGAACAACGCGCGCGTCCAGTTCGCCATCCTCGCCGCCATCGCCGTCGTCGCATGGGCCTGGAGGCTCCTGTCGCCGAAGTTCCGCACGCTGCACCGCGAAGGCGACGAGATGAGCGCGCGCAAGACCGCCTCCACGAACGACGGGACCAAGGCGAAGGTCAACATCCTGTCCGTCTTCCGTGGTGTGCAGAACCGCAAGTACGTGCTGTTCCTGGTCACCATCTTCCTGTTCTACGCGCTGTGGAACCTGCTGGCGAACACCTGGGGCCAGTTCCAGACCTACATGCTCGTCTCCTCCGGGGCCTCGCAGACCCTCGCCACCGGCGCAGGCCTGGTGCTCACCGTCGTGGCCATCGTGTTCTCCCCGATCTTCATCAAGGTGGTCTCCGGCAAGTGGCGCACCGTCGGCTACATAATTGGCGCCGCCCTGCAGATCGCGGCTCTCGTGCTCATGGCCGCCGGAGGCGGCGTGCTGTGGCTGATCGTCGCGGGCCTGCTGCTCAACAACCTCGGCAGCCCGCTCGCCGGCGAGATGCTGTACAAGGTGTGGACTCAGGAATCCTTCCCCGAGGAGGTCCGCACCAGCATCCAGGGCGTCACCAACGGCGTGTCCCGACTGCTGTGCGCGCTGTTCGCCATGGTCACCCCGATGCTCGTGCAGCCCGAGCGCCTGGTCGGCACGCTGTGGTGCTTCGTCGTGGTGATGTGCGTGAGCATGGCGCTCGGCGGCGCGGTCATCATGCTGCAGCGCAAGTACGGCATCGAACGCTGAGGCGTCTCCGACCGGCCCGTCCCGCCCTTCGCGAGGCGGGCCGGCCGGCATCGGTCGGCATCAGCCAACGTCAACCATCGATCAAACAACCAAGGAGCAGCAATGGCCATCACCCCCGTCACCCCGATCAGGCGCTTCGACACCCTCGATGACTTCCTGGGCACCCATTTCATCTACACGTACGACAACGGCTGGGAATACGAATGGTATGCGAAGAACGACCACACCGTCGACTACCGCATCCACGGCGGCATGGTCGCCGGCCGTTGGGTCAACGACCAGGAGGCGACCATCGTCCGCCTCGCCTCCGGTGTGTTCAAGATCGCCTGGACCGAGCCGACGGGCACCGACGTGGCGCTCGACTTCATGCCCAACGAGGGCAGGCTCCATGGTGTGATCTTCTTCCCGCGTTGGGTGCACGAACACCCCGAGATCACCGTATGCCACCAGAACGAGCACATCGGCCTCATGGAGGAGTCCCGCGCTAGGTATGCGACCTACCCGAAGCTCGTGGTCCCCGAATTCGCGACCATCACCTACATGGGCGACGCCGGGGTCGACAACGACGATGTGATCTGCGAGGCCCCGTACCCGGGCATGACCGACGACATCCGTGCCGGCCGGTACTACGACTCCGACTACCGGCGCATCGGCCACTGATATCACGTCACGTCCAGCGTGTGGCCCACCGGAATTGCCTTCCGGTGGGCCGCCTTTCTATATGTATTCTGTTCCTGTTCCTGTTCCCTGTTTGGCGTCGTGGCGGGGCTCGTCGTCCCATCCGTCGAAGCATATGCCCGCATGATTCGCTTGCCGGCCCGGCTCATGGGTTTGTGCGTGGTTCGGGGTGGCGCCTGCGCAGTTTGGGATCATACGTGCGCGGTTTGTGGCCTACGTGCGTGATTCGCGGCCTTACGTGCGGACGGTGGTGTTGAAAGAGGGCCGGTCGATCCTATTGCGCTGTCCTCGGATCGCTGGAATTTCAACACTGATTCGAATCCGACTTCCTCTTTGTCGGCGTCGCGGGTACTCGGGCATACTCCGCAGCAAATGCCCTTAAGTGCGCATGTGACCTTGTAACTGCGCACGTATCTTGGCAATTATGCATGTAACTCGTCAAGTGCGCACATGGCCCGTCGTTCGCTTCGGCGGGCCATGTGCGCACTTGACGGCCGGCGGCTTATATCGTGATGGTGAAGGGCAACGCCGGCACACCGGCCCGATTGACGAGGTTAACCCGGTACCAACCGGTTTGCGCGAAATCCACCGTGATCGGCGTGGAGCGTCGTGCGCCGGTCGCGGAGTCGTCGTGATTGGACGGCCTGAATGTGCCCGGGGAGTCGAATACGTCGATGATGAGATCGGATTCGTCGAGTGTGGCCCGATATCGCACCGAATGCCCGTCGAGTCGAACGTCGAGGGCCGTGATGGTGTCGGTCCCGTCGGCGCAGTGGAGTCCGCCCGGCGCGTGATCGAAGGGGATGGCGATGCGCTCATGTCCGTGCGGCACGGGGGCGGCTCCTTCCGTCGCGGGCGTGATGAGTGTGCGCATCGCGCGGGCCGTCATCGCCTCCGGCGCGTCCGCCAGGACGTCTTCCCCATACACATGCCGCCGTGCCATCAGCGCGAACCGATGCCCCGGAATGCGTTTGTCCTTGGGGTGGATGTCGTCCTCCTGGCCGGCGTCCGAAATCGAGCACAGCCATGTATCCGCCGATGCATCGACGGCCTGTTGCTGGCGGGCTCGGATGACGGGGAAATCGTTGTGTTCGATGAACCACCAATGGCCGAAACCGGGAAGCTGCATCACCAGGAACGGCAGGGTGTCGTCGTTCCATAGGGCCCGCCAGTCGTTGATCAATGCGATGAGCATGTCGGCATACAGTGTGTTGCGGCCGGGGAGGTCGTCGCTCTCTCCCTGGTACCACAGCACCCCGCGTATCGCATACGGCGCGATCGGACGCACCATATGGTCGAACAGGCTTCCGGGGCGTTGCTGGGGTTGCAGGCCGGGCAGTCCCCCAATGGGGTCCGCGGTGAGGAATGCGTCAATCTCGTCCGTGGTCGGGGTGGCAGGCAGGATGAAATCGTTGAACGTGTCCTCGACGATGTTGCCGCGGTCGTTGAACGGGTTGCCATGCTGCTTCGCCCAATAGGCGTCCATGCCTCCGGCCTGCTCGATCCCGCGTTCCCAATCCTCGATCCAAGGGCCTCCCGCCAGCTCGCAGGATCGTTCGCTGATCCATGCCTGGGAGCTGGTGCCGCCCCAGGAACAGCCGATGATGCCGATGGGGACGTTGAGGTCGGTATGGAGCTCGGTGGCGAAATAGTAGGCGATGGCGCCCCAGTAATCGAGATTCGTCTCGTTCGCCACGCGCCATAGGCCCATGCGGCTGTAATCGAACTCGTCGAGTTGACCGTCATAGCAGATTTCCGGCATGTCGATGAACCGCAGATCGGGATTGCCGCAGTGGGGTGCGACTTCGGTGCGATGGCGTTCGTGGCGCATGAAGAATTCCATGTTCGATTGGCCGGCCGCGATCCATACTTCGCCCACCGCCACATCCGACACGGTGATCGGGGTGGATGCGGCGTCGCCGGTGACGGTCATCGTGTCCCCGGAGGAGACGCCGAGCGGCGGCAGCGTGACCGACCAGTTCCCGTCCTCGTGTGTGACGGCGGATGCCGTTTCGCCCTGGAAGACGACCGTCACGCGGGTTCCCGGGGCGGCGGTGCCCCAAACTGGTACGGGGCGGCCCTGTTGCAATACCATGTGATTGCCGAACGGTGATCCCAGGGTGAGCATGGGAGACTCCTTGCGGTGGAGGACGGGGGATATGGAGGGCCGTGCCATGGAACAGGCAAGGCCTGTCGTTGTTCGTCGCGTTATCGGCGCTGTTGCAGCACAGGGCGCCGTCCGGAAGAGGGGATTCCGTTCCGGCGCGTGCGTGCGGACGGGTAGGGGCAATGGTCCGGTCAGCGGATGCCGCGGATGGCGAAGGTGCATGCGCCGCACAGCGCGGCGAGCACGACGCCCATCGCGAACAGCGGGGCGTAGCCGCCGAACGCGCCGATGAGCAGCGATCCGACGAGCGCGGCGAACATGGCGGTCGCCGAGGACGCGGCGTTGAGGATGCCCATGTCGCGTCCCTCCTTGCCGGGGCAGGGCAGCACGCGGCTCATGAGCGCCGCGTCGACGGAGAAGTACACGCCTCCGGCCGCGCCGGAGATGGCGTTGAACGCGATCATGCCGCCCCAGGTGGGCATGACGAGCGGGCATGCGTAGGCGGCGATCATGGCGAAGCCGGCGATGCCCACGATCGTCTTGGTGAGGTCGAATCTGTCGGCGATGGCGCCGCAGGTGAGCACCGCGGCGATCTGGAAGACGGTGGAGATCGTCGACAGCGTCGCGACGGCCACCGTGGCGTTGCCTCCGGGCAGCCGGTCCGCGCCGATGTAGTCGGTGAGGATGTACATGGTGTAGCTGGAGACGGCGAAGAACGCCAGGTAGAAGGTGAGCCTGGAAAGGAAGGTCATCGTGAAGTTCCAGTGCCGGAACGCCTCGAGGAAGCTCAGCGAGAATTCGCCGCGCTCCTTCTTTTCGGGGCGGGGCATGTCCGTGGAGGACGGTTCGCGCGAGCCGAGGACGAAGGCGGCGGTGGCCACGACCATGGTGGCGCCGACGGTGATGTAGGCGGTCGCCGGGGCCACGCGGGAGGCGAGGTTCACGAAGATGAGGACGCCGAGCGGCAGTCCCAGGCCGAGTACGGAGGATGCGGTGCCGCGCTTGTTCTCGGGGATGCGGTCGGGCAGCACGGCGTACAGGCATCCGGAGTACCAGTTGGTGCAGGCGCCGAACAGGCCCATGAGCGCGATGACGGCGATGATGGACGTCGAGGCGCCGATGAGGAGTAGGATGGCGCAGATGGCGACGGACAGCGCCGCCAGGTAGGGGGAGCGGCGGCCGAACCGCGTGCGCGTGCGGTCGGAGACGGCAGGTCCGATGACGATGAACAGCGTGCCCATGATGCCGGAGACCAGTGAGATGTTCGCGATGTCGGCGACCTTGCCGGCCGGGTCGAGCTGCGCGACGAGCGAGGGGACGAGCACCTGGCTCATGGACTGCATGGCGCCGTACAGCGCGACGACCGGCAGGGCGAGCAGCGCTATGGTGCGCGTGGGGGATGCGGCGCGGCGTGCGGCGTGTTGTTCCGTGCCGCCCGGGGTTTGCTGGTCGTTGTTCGTCATGGCGGTCTCCTTTGATGCTGCTGATGCTGCGGGGCGTCGTCGGCGGCGCCCGTCGTGGTCCCGGCACGTGCGTCTTGGCGTGACCTATATCGAAGAGCAGTTACTAACACGTGTCAGTAACTGCTATTGTATGACGAACCCGGACAATGTCAAATCGCCGGAAAACGGTCGTTTGACAATCTCCGCAATCACGGTATAGTGCAAGTAACACGAGTTAGTAACCTGCTTGAAGGAGCGGGTGAACATCGCGGATAGGCATCAGACGTCAGGCAGCATCGACGAGGATCCATGCAAGGCAAAGGAGTGTTCGCATGAAGGTATCGCAGATCAGGGTCAACGGCATCGACGGCCCGCTCGGATTCGACTACGGGACGCCGCGCTGTTCGTGGCTCGTCGAAGGCGCGTCGGACGAGACGATCGCCGCCACCCGCATCGAGGTGTCCGACAGCCCGGCCTTTTCGCATATCGTCCACACCGTGGAGTCCGCGCCGGGCTCTCCGCTCGACTCCGCGGCCACTCCTCTCGACTTCCGTCTCGAGCCGCGCACCAGGTACCATGTGCGGGTCACGGCGACCGGCGCCGACGGGACTGCGGCCCGCGGCGAGGGATGGTTCGAGACCGGCAAGATGGACGAGCCGTGGGAAGGCCGCTGGATCACCCCGTCCGAAGAGGACAATCGCCGCGACGACGGCTACCACCCCGAATTCGCCCGCGAATTCGCCGTCGACGGCCCCGTGGAACAGGCGAGGCTCTACATCTGCGGTCTGGGCCTGTTCGAGGCCGAACTCAACGGCCGCAAGGTGGGCGACGAGCACCTCACCCCGTACACCGGCGACTACGACCGCGAGGTGCAGTCCATCGCCTTCGACGTCACCGGCATGCTCGACGCCGCCCCCGGCGCGACCAACACGCTCTCCGTCCGCCTCGGGAACGGCTGGTACAAGGGCCGCTTCGGCCTGGCCGGCAAGGAGCATCTGTACGGCGACTCCTTCAGGCTCGTCGCCGAACTGCGCATCCGCCGTTCCGACGGCACCGAAACCGTGATCGGCACCGATGCCGGCACCTGGCGCTACCGCGGCTCCGACACCACGTTCAGCGGCATCTACGACGGCGAGACCCTCGACCGCACGCGCTGGGCCGGCGGGGACAATCCGTGGAAGCCGGCCGTGGAGACCTCCGTCGACGCGACGCTCACGGACCGGCTCAGCCTGCCCGTCACCGTGCACGAGATCCTGCCCGTGCGCGAGGTCGTCCATACGCCCGCCGGCGAGACCGTGCTCGACTTCGGCCAGAACTTCGCCGGCTGCGTCGCGTTCCGCTCCCATCTGCCCGCCGGCGTGCGCGTCACGCTCGATTTCGGCGAGATCCTGCAGCACGGCGACTTCTACAACGCCAACTACCGGTCCGCCAAGTCCCGGTTCGTGTACGTCTCCGACGGCCGCGAGGAGACGGTCGCCCCCTCGTTCACCTACTTCGGGTTCCGCTACGTGCGCGTCACCGGCTGGCCGGAGGGCACGCCCCTCGACCCGGCCGATTTCGAAGGCCGCGCCATGTACTCGGACCTGCGACGCACCGGCCGGATCGACACCGGCCGCGACGACGTCAACCGGCTGGTCTCCAACGCCCTGTGGGGCCAGCGCTCCAACTTCGTCGACCTGCCGACCGACTGCCCGCAGCGCGACGAGCGCCTCGGCTGGACCGGTGACGCGCAGGTGTTCTGCGGCACGGCCAGCTATGCGATGGACACCGCCGCGTTCTACCGCAAGTTCCTGCACGACCTGCGCGGCGACCAGCGCAAGCTCGGCGGCGGCGTCCCCGGCGTCATCCCGATGCTCGACCCGCACGGCGCGGCGATCGGCGCCGTCTGGGGAGACGCGGCCACCTTCATGCCGACCATCCTGTTCGAACGCTACGCCGACAAGACGGCGCTGCGCGAGACCTACCCGATGATGCGCGACTGGATCGACTGGATCGCCGACAACGACCGCGAACGCGGCGCGAGGTATCTGTTCGACTTCTGCCCGCAGCTCGGCGACTGGCTCGCCCTCAACGGGCGCACGCAGCAGAGCATGAAGGGCGGCACCGACGACTTCTTCATCAGCTCCTGCTACTGGGCCGAAAGCACGCGCATGACCGCCGACGCCGCGGCGATCCTCGGCCTCGACGATGACGAGCGCCGGTTCCGCGACCTGTACGGTCGCATCCGCGAAGCGGTGCTGCGCGAATACTACACGCCCACCGGCCGTCTGGCCATCGACACGCAGACCGGTTACGTGGTGGCCCTGTACAGCGGCATCTACCCGGACAAGGACCGCCTCGTCGAGGCCTTCCGCGAACGGCTGTACAAGGACTGCTACCGGATCAGCGGCGGCTTCGTCGGCGCCCCGATCATGTGCCGCGTGATGGCCGACAACGGCATGGGCGACGAGGCGATGAACCTGCTGCTCTCGCACGACTTCCCGGGCTGGATGCACTGCATCGACCTGGGCGCCACCACCATCTGGGAGCGCTGGAACTCGATGCTCGACGACGGCACGTGCAGCGGCACGATGATGAACTCGTTCAACCACTACGCCTTCGGCTCGGTCGTCGAATACCTGTACCGCAACGTCGCCGGCCTCACCGCGCTCGAGCCGGGCTTCCGCCGCGCCCGCATCGCGCCGATGCCCGACGCCCGCCTCGGCCATTGCCGCATGTCCTACGACTCCGCGTACGGCCGCTACCGCAGCGAATGGGAGATCCTCGCCGACGGCGACCTGCATGTGACGGTCGAGGTGCCGTTCGGCTGCGAGGCCGAGGTCCGCCTGCCGTTCCATCCCGACGCCGCGGAAACGCCGGACGCGGGCGGCCGCACCGTCGTGACGGTCGGTGCGGGCGTGCACGGGTTCACGTACACACCGACGCGCGACATGCGCGCACGGTACTCGCGCTCGACGCTGTTCAAGCGCATGCTCGCCGACGACGAGGCGATGGCGATCATCGCCCGCGAAACCCCGATGCTCGCCCACATGCTCGTGAACGAGCATGACGAGGACTACCTGTGCGACAGCCTCGACACCCTGGGCGTCAAGTTCTTCATGGGCTTCGACGACGCCACCGTCGCACGGCTGGCCGACGCCCTGCTCGCCCTGCGCGCGTGAACGGCGACGGAAGGAAAGCGGAAAGGAAACGGAAACCATGGAATTCTGGACCACGAAACACGTCGCCGGCCACGTCACCGCATGCGTCAGCGCGAACGGCGAGATCGCCTACCTCGTCGAAGGTTCCAGGCGCGCCGCGCTCATCGACGCGGGCCCCGGCGCCGGGCACCTCGAACGGGTCGTCGCGCGCTTGACCGACAAGCCGGTCACCGTGCTGCTCACGCACGGCCACGTCGACCACGCGATGGGAGCCCCAGCCTTCGACGACGTGTACATGAACCCCGCCGACCGCGACCTGTACCGCCGCCATTCCCCGCTCGCCGAACGGCGCGAATACCTGCGTATGGGGCTCGGCGACCGGTTCGACGCCGACTTCGCGGATCTCGAATACACCGAGCCCGCGCCCGACCGCGCGTTCGCGCCGCTCGAGGAGGGCATGTCGTTCGACTTGGGCGGCATCCACGTCGAACCGTACGCGTTCCCGGGGCACACCGCGGGCAGCATGGCGATCCTCCTGGTCGAGCCGCGCATCCTCATCACCGGCGACGCCTGCAACAACTCGACCTTCCTGTTCGGCGAGGAGTCCGGCACGGTCGAGGGGTACCTCGCCTCGCTCGCCCGCCTGCGCTCGCTGCTCGCGGGCCGCTACGACCGCGTGCTCATCTCGCATCATCAGGCCGATGTGGATCCCGGCATCCTCGACTCCATGGCGGACGTGTGCCACGACGTGCTGTCCGGCCACGCGGACGACCTGCCGTTCTCGTTCATGGGGATGAGCGCGTGCATCGCCAAGGCGTGCACACCGCGGTTCGAACGCCTCGACGGCCGGGACGGCAACCTCGTCTACTCGAAGGCCAAGGTGCGCGGGTGAGGCGGCCGGGGCCGCGTGAGGCGCCCGCCGCCCGTCCCGGCCCCGGGCCCGCGTCCCCGTGTCCCGCGGCCCATACCGCGTCCCGGCGGTAGAATGTTGCCCCGGAACGGACACGACGGGCCGGTCCGCCGGTCCTCGGAAAGGAGCTCCCATGGCCAACAAGCGCGTGAAAGCACAGGACGTCGCCAACCTCGCCGGCGTCTCGCGCACCACGGTGAGCTTCGTGCTCAACAACCGCAGTGACTCCATCCCCGAGGCGACCCGGCAGCGTGTGCTCGACGCGGCCCGCAAACTCGGATACGTCCCCTCGGCGGCGGCCCGCACCCTGCGCGCCGGCGGCAACAACATCGTGCTGGTGCTCACCCGTTACGTCGTGGCCTCCGAGGCGGGCGACGAGATGCACAACGCGATCTCCGCGGGACTCGAACGATGCGGGCTGACCTGCCTGCTGTCGCGCTCCGCCGGCGACACGAGCCCGTTGAGCCGCATGCTTTCCGAGGTGCGCCCGTGCATCATCGTCTCGTTCTTCCCCATTTCGGACGACGACCGGCGCATGCTGGAACAGCTCGACATCCCCCTGCTGGAACTGGGGGAGGGGGCGTCGTCCCCGTCGGAGTTCTCGTACGCGAACCTGCAGCACCGGATCGGTTTCGCGCAGGCCGAATACCTGATCGGCCGGGGCTGCCGCGACCTCGTCTACGTCGTCGGCGACGATTCGCTGATCGAAGGCATCCACGAATACCGCTATCAGGGCGTGGCCGAGGCCGTCGCCCGGCATGCGAGGGTGGGGCTCGCCGGCCGGGTCAACGTCGACGCGGATTCGGGCGAGGGGTTCCTCGGACTGGACGAGGGCATGCCCGACGGCGTCGACGGCGTGTGCGCGTTCAACGACACCGTGGCGGCCGCCGTGCTCGCGTGGGCGGGCAGGCGCGGCGTCGACGTGCCCGGCGACCTGCGCGTAATCGGCGTGGACAACCTGCGTTTCGGCATGTTCCTCGACCCGCCGCTCACCAGCGTCGCCATCGACGCCGACGAAGGCTGGAGCGACGCCGTGGTCGCCGCGGTGCTCGACCGGCTCGGGCGTGCGCCGGCCGGCGACGGGGCCGAGGGGTCGTCCGCCGACGCGGCGGGTCGCGCCGATGACGCGGCCGGCGGCGGCTCGGGCGATTTCGGCATCCGCGTCGTCGCGCGACGCAGCGCCTGACACGCCGATTGTTGCATCTGCAACTGTTGTATGCGGAACGTATTATCATTCCCCCTGAAAGGTTGCATATGCAACAAATCCATAGGTGAACCCGCATCGGGCCCGGGCCGTTCCCGGTCGGATGCGGCACGAATCCGTGCAATGGGGTGGAAAGGTATGGACAGTCACATCCTCAGCTTCGAGCTGAGGGCGCTGGTCAAGGCGATCAACCGCCATCTCGGCGAGACGATGCCCGAATCGGCGCGCATCGCCACGGGCGGCAACGCCCGCATCATCATGTTCCTCGCGCGCAACCGCGACAAGGACATCTACCAGCACACCATCGAACGCAAGTTCTGCATCACGCGGTCCACCGCCTCGCGCGTGCTCGCGCTGATGGAGAAGAAGGGCCTCATCGCCCGCGAATCGGTGGCGCACGACGCACGGCTCAAGAAGATCGTGCTCACCGCCAAGGCCGATTCCATCGTCGCCTGTCTCTCGGCGAACGGCGAACGGATGGAACGCCGCCTGGTGGAGGGGTTCACCGACGGGGAGCGGGCCGCCCTCATGGACTATGTGCTGCGCATGCGCGCGAACGTGGACGCGGCGCAGCGCGAGTTCGAAGAACGGTCGGCCGCCGGCATCCCGGACGGTGAGCCATGCGGGGACCTCGCCGGCGACCCCGGCGATTCCGATGACGTCCCGGTCGAGGGGACCGGCGACACGAACGATACGGACGATACGAAGGAGGAGAACGCATGAGCGACAACACGACCGCCGCCGCGACACGCGACGCGGACGGCCTGACCGCCACCGAAGCGGCCATCATGAAGTCACGCGAGAAAAACGAACCCGACCGGCCGAAGCACATCATCCGCACGCTGGCCGGATCGATGCGCGAATACACGAAGGAAAGCTGGCTGGCGCCGCTGTTCGTGTTCATCGAGGCCATCCTGGAGATCGTGATCCCCACCGTCATGGCCTCCCTGATCGACCAGGGCATCACCGGCGGCAACATGAACGCCATCGTCAAATTCGGCCTGATCCTGCTGCTGTGCTCGCTGGTCTCGCTCGCCTGCGGCTTCCTCGCCGGCAAGTACGCGGCCATCGCCGCCGCCGGATTCGCGAAGAACCTGCGCCGCGACCAGTTCGAGAAGGTGCAGGCGTTCAGCTTCACCAACATCGACCGGTTCTCCACCGGCTCGATCATCACGCGCCTGACCACCGACGTGACCAACCTGCAGATGGCCTACGGCATGATGGTCCGCATGGGCGTGCGCGCCCCGATCATGGTCGTCGTCGCGTGGATCTTCTCGTTCCGCATCTCGCCGTCCATCTCGCTCGTGTTCCTCGCCTGCGTGCCGATCCTCGCCATCGGCCTGTGCGGCCTCGCGGTGCTCGTCCACCCGGTGTTCGAGCGCGTGTTCCACACGTACGACGCGCTCAACAACGTCGTCGACGAGAACCTGCAGGGCATCCGCGTCGTCAAGTCGTACGACCGCGAATCCTACGAGATTGACAAGTTCGGCCGCATCTCCCGGCGCATCTTCAAGGACTTCACCAAGGCCGAGCACATCATGAGCTTCAACAGCCCGATCATGATGTTCTGCATCTACGCCTCGATGATCATGATCTCGTGGATGGGCGCGCAGCAGATCGTCACCTCCGGCAACAACGCGGCGCTGGGACTCACCACCGGCGACCTCACCGCCCTCGTCACCTACGCGATGCAGATCCTCATGGCCATGATGATGCTCTCCATGATCTTCGTCATGTGCATCATCTCCCAAGCCTCCGCCGAACGCATCTGCCAGGTGCTGCAGGAGGAAAGCACCGTCACCGACCCGGAGCATCCGGTCATGGACGTCAAGGACGGCTCCATCGAATTCGACCACGTCACTTTCCGCTACTCCGCATCCTCCGAGAAGCCCGTGCTCGACGACATCAACCTGAGAATCGCCTCCGGCATGACCGTCGGCATCGTCGGCGGCACCGGCTCCGCCAAATCGAGCCTCGTGCAGCTCGTGCCCCGCCTCTACGACGTGAGCCAGGGCTCGCTCAAGGTCGGCGGACGCGACGTGCGCGACTACGACCTCGTCACCCTGCGCGACCAGGTCGCCATGGTGCTCCAGAAGAACGTGCTCTTCTCCGGCACCATCACCGAGAACCTGCGCTGGGGCAACCCGGACGCCACCGACGAGGAGATCCGCCACGCCTGCGAGCTCGCGCAGGCCGACGGCTTCATCCAGGAGTTCCCCGACAAGTACGACACGTACATCGAACAGGGCGGCACCAACGTGTCCGGCGGCCAACGCCAGCGCCTGTGCATCGCCCGCGCCCTGCTCAAGAAGCCGAAGATCCTCATCCTCGACGACTCCACCAGCGCCGTCGACACGAAGACCGACAAACTGATCCGCGAGGCGTTCCACCACGAGATTCCCGACACCACGAAGATCATCATCGCCCAGCGCATCGCCTCCGTGCAGGAATCCGACATGATCCTCGTCATGGACAACGGCCGCATCATGGCCAAGGGCACGCACGACGAACTGCTTGAAACCTGCGATGAATACCGGTCCATCTACGAATCGCAGACCCGCAACACAGCCGCCGGCCAGGTCGAGCTCGAACGCGAGGCGGCCCAGCGCGCCGAGCACATGCAGCAGGCCGAACAGGAAGGAGAGAACCGATGAGCGACACGCAGACCGCGCAGAACCGCAAGCCCGCGATGCGCAAGCCCGCCCCCGGCACCACCAAGCGCATCTTCGGCTACATCATGGCCTACCGGTGGCGCGTCATCGCCATCGTCGCCTGCATCCTCGTCGGCGCCGCCGCCCAGGCCGGCTCCGCCCTCTTCCTCCAGTCCCTCATCGACACGTACATCCTGCCGATGGTCGGCGCGACCGACCCCGACTGGGGGCCGCTGATCCGCGCCATCACCCTCATGGGATGCCTGTACGTGGCCGGCATCGTGGCCAGCTGGCTGTGGCAGTGGCTCATCGTCACCGTCGAACAGGGCGTGCTCAAGAAGATCCGCGACGACATGTTCGCCCACCAGCAGTGGCTGCCGATCCGCTACTTCGACACCAACGAGCACGGCGACATCATGAGCCACTACACGAACGACACCGACACGCTGCGCCAAGCCATCAGCCAGTCGTTCCCGCAGATGTTCGCCGCCGGCATCTCCGCGATCGCCGCGATCATCTCCATGCTGTGGCTGAGCGTGCCGATCACCGCGTTCGTGCTCCTGTTCACCGTCGGCCTGTTCTTCGTCGTGCGCGCGATCGTCGGCCGAGCCGGCCGCTACTTCGTCAGGCAGCAGCACTGGCTCGGTGATGTCAACGCGTTTGTCGAGGAATCCGTCAACGGGCAGAAGGTCATCAAGGTCTTCAACCACGAGCCCGCCACCCAGAAGACCTTCGACGAGAAGAACGAGGAGCTGTTCAAGGCCGCCGCCGAGGCGAACACATGGGGCAACGTCACCATGCCCGTCGTCGGCAACATGGGCTACATCCTCTACATCCTCCTCGCCATCGTCGGCGGCGCCATGGCGCTCGCCGGAGTCGGCAACTTCGGCCTCGCCGGCGCGGGCCCGCTCACGCTCGGCACGCTCATCTCCCTGCTCACCCTGTCGCGCTCCTTCATCAACCCGCTCGGCCAGGTGTCCATGCAGCTCAACATGGTGATGATGGCGCTCGCCGGCGCCTCCCGCATCTTCCAGCTGATGGACGAGCCGGTCGAAGCCGACTCCGGCACCGTCACGCTCGTCAACGTGGAGCTCGGCGAGGACGGCCGCACGATGCGCGAGGTCGACCACGAGACCGGCCATTGGGCGTGGAAGCGCGAGGAAGGCGACGACGGCACCCGTTCGCTCAAGGCCGCGGAGAAGCTGCACGGCGCCGCCCGCGAGGTCGCGCTCAAGGCCAAGGAACAGGCCGTCACCTCGCCCGACGGACGCTACACGCTCCTCAGGGGCGACGTGCGCTTCACCAACGTGACCTTCGGCTACGATCCGGCCAAGCCGGTCCTGCACGACATCACCTGGTTCGCCAAACCGGGCCAGAAAATGGCGCTCGTCGGCGCGACCGGTGCCGGCAAGACCACGGTGACCAACCTCATCAACCGCTTCTACGACATCCAGGAAGGCCAGATCCTCTACGACGGCATCGACGTCAAGAACATCAGGAAGCCGGACCTGCGCCGCTCCCTCGGCATCGTGCTGCAGGACGTCAACCTGTTCACCGGCACCGTGATGGACAACATCCGCTACGGCCGGCTCGACGCCACCGACGAGGAGTGCATCGAGGCCGCGAAGCTCGTGAACGCGGACGGTTTCATCCGCATGCTGCCGCAGGGCTACGATACCGTGCTCTCGGGCGACGGCTCCGGCCTGTCGCAGGGCCAGCGCCAGCTCATCTCCATCGCACGCGCCGCCGTGGCCGATTCCCCGGCACTGATCCTCGACGAGGCCACCTCGTCGATCGACACGCGCACCGAGGAGGTCGTGCAGGCCGGCATGGACGCGCTGATGAAGGGACGCACGGTCTTCGTGATCGCCCACCGCCTGTCCACCGTGCGCAACTCCGACGTGATCATGGTGCTTGACCACGGCAACATCATCGAGCGCGGCTCCCACGACGAGCTCATTGCCCAGAAGGGCGAGTACTACCAGCTCTACACCGGAGCCGTGGAACTCGAGTAGGGGAGCCACCGCCGCCATATTCCACCGAGGTTCCGGTTCCCGTACGCGGTGGTGGTTCCAGTACTTGGCGGTGGCCTTGGTACCTAGCGGTGGCCTTGGTACCTAGCGTCCCGTTGTCCGGAAAACAGCCCATTGCTCCGGACAGCGGGACGCTTATGTTTGTTCAGCGGCGTTTTGTCGGGAGGTGGCGGCTGTTTTCCGGACAATGGGACGCTGTCGGCGGTTCAGCGTCCCCGGTTACGGAACAATGGGACGATTTCCCGACAATGGGACGGCCAAGCCGTAGCGGTTACGGAACAGTGGGATGGTTTCCCGACAATGGGACGGCGACGACCGTAGTAACGGTTGCCCGTCGCCAGTTATCCACAACACGCCCGGGGAAGGGGGCTCTGTCCACATTGCCGTGACGGATTGCGGCCACGGGCGACATACGCATAGCGTCGAAATCATGAAAGCACATGAAGGAGTCAAGGCGCTTCTGACCGAAGCCGAAGCAGAACGACGCTGCGCCATCGGGCGGGGCGACGCCATGAGACATGCGTTGCGTAGACGGCTGCAATCCGGGGAATTGGTCTCTCCCTATACAAACCTGTACGCGCGTTCGGCATATTGGAACCGGCTTACGGTGGAGGAGCGGTCGCTGCACACCATCCGCGCCCTGGCGATACGAAGACCGCGATGGGTGTTCGCCGGATTGAGCGCCGTATGCCTGTACGGACTCGAGCACGCGTACGATCTGCATGACGGCACGATCCACATCGCCTCGCGCAACGGTTCCCACAAGCGGGACGACAAACGGCTGCGGCGACTATACATGTCCCACACCGGGTTGTTGTGGCAATCATCCGGCATCCGCATCACTCCGCCGGCGCGCACACTCATCGATTGCGCGGTCCACCCATTCGCCAAGGCGCTCGCCATCTACGATTCCGCCTTGCGTCGGTGTCTGGTCGATGTGGAGGAGATACGTTCTCTGGCTCTGCGGACGAATTGCGACGACCAAGCGGTCGAACGGCTGCTGCGTTACGCTTCTCCGCAGAGCGAGAACGGCGGTGAATCGTTGATGCGCGGCCTGTTGATTTCCCAAGGATTCGCGGAACCGCAGCTTCAGACGGAATTCGACAATCCCGACAATCCGGGTGCCGCATATCGTGTCGATTTCTGTTGGAAACTCGCCGACGGACGCATCATCGTCGTCGAATACGATGGCATGGCCAAATACGCGGATACCAGCAATCCGAACCGGGCCAGCCTCCAGCAGAAGCTCGATTACGAACGGCGAAGGGAAGTCCATCTGCGGGAGCAGAACGTCAGTGGAGTGACGCACATCGTCTATGAGGATCTGATACGGCCGGAACGGCTCGAACGAAAGCTGCTCGCCGCCGGAGTCCCCAAAATCCGCTGACACCGCGATGCAACCGACAACGCGATGCAACCGACAACGACACCGATACACGGCCGACACTGAGATGCAGCCGACATCGTGATGTGAACGACATTGGGATAAGGCTGGCACCGGGATACAGCTGACACCGGGATGTGACCGACACCGATACACGGCCGGCACCACTTCGGCGGCGTCCCGTTGTCCGGAACGCAACCCATTGCTCCGGACAACGGGACGCTTGCGTTTGTTCAGCGGCGTTTTGTCGGGAGGTGGCGGCTGTTTTCCGGACAGCGGGACGCTGACGGCGGCTCAGCGTCCCCGGTTACGGAGCAATGGGATGGTTCCCCGACAACGGGACGGCCAAGCCGTAGCGGGGGAGCGGAGCAATGGGACGATTTCCCGTTACGGGACGGCGGGAAATTGCGCCACCGAGAAACGCCCCGGAGGGGGCCAAATGGTTCGGAATCGATTTCCACCCGTTCCTTGGCTGGAGGAGGTGTACTTTAGTCGAGAATCGGGTACACGGACGAACCGTGATGGAATCGTCACATGAACAGGGCGGTGCCGTCCTTGACGACGATTAGGACGACGATCGCGAGAATCCACACGAAGTCGACCATGAGATCGTAGTTGAGCCGGTAGTAGGTGTCGAGGCCGCGCGGCTTCGACACCGCGGTGTCACCATCGCCAGCGCCACCGGCATCGCCACGGCGCCCGCCTCCAGGCAGCCCCTGCACGACGACGGTCGCGTGGCTCAGCGCCATGAACTGGATCGTCGTGGAGAACATGAGTACCAGGCACCACGGGCATAGCGCGTTAATCACGAACAGCGACTGCGAGGTCAGCCAATACGAGTACAGCAGCGCCGCCAATCCGCCGAGCCATGTGCATGCGACGAACCAGCGCGGCACGCGGACCCTCGCCAATCCGATCACGGCGATCGTCACGAACACGGATTCCGCGGCGATACCGAAGAACGCGTTCGGGAAGCTCAATCCGGCGAACTTCACGATCTCCGACTGCCAGGATTGCGCGACCGTCGAACAGGAGAGCACCGCGTTCACATCGCAGCCGAGCTGCTCCTTGGGGTGCCTCGCCAGTTGGAGCGTCTCCGCGCTCAGTATGAACGAGACGATCAGCGCCACTGCCGAGGCGAGCAGCATGACCAGATACGTCCAGGTCGCGCCGTGCCGCCATCCGTGCGGTCTCAGGTCTCGGGTTCCGAGCGCCCGCATCTCATCCGTCGTCATATCGTGCTCCGTATTCTCGTTCGTCGTCATGTTTTCGTCGTCCGTCGCCTCATCGGTCATCCGTCATCGTCCCCTTCCGTCATCGTCCCCTTCCGTCATCGGATCATCGATCATCGTCGATGCTGTATCGAGCGCCGTATCGAACGTCGTATCGAACGTCGTTCCGTCGCGTCGCGCGCATCGCGCCGCGTTCACCGCGTCAGCGTCACGTCGCCGACGATCGTCGCGTCGCCGGTGAGCGTCACGTCCGTGTCGCTCACGTCGACGCGCAACGTGCCGCCGCGCACGGTGATGAGCCAGTGGTCGACGCCGGTCTTCGCGCGCAGCGTGACCGCCGTCGCGCACAGTCCGGTGCCGCACGACAGCGTCTCGCCGCAGCCGCGCTCGTTGACGCGCATCGTCGCCTCGCCGAGGTCGTCGGCATCGTCGTCGATGTCGTCGATGCGCACGAATTCGACGTTCTGATCGGATTCGATCGCGGGCGCGACGACCGGTTTCGTGACGAGGTCGAGCGCCTCGACGGTCGGCAGCGTGGAGAACGCGTCCTCGATGACGGCGACGACGTGCGGATTGCCCATGTCGACGAACGTGCCGCGCGCCGCGCCCGGCGTGCCGGGAATCGTGACCTCGTACGCGTCGGTCTTGCCGCGCTTCCACGCGCCCATGTCGACGCGGAACACGTGTTCGCCGAGACCTGCGACCTTCCCGAGCGAGGTGAGCGTCTTGACTCCGGCGCGCGTGCCGAGACGGAACACGTCGCCCTCGAACAGGCCCTCGCGCTGCGCGAACAGGGTGATGGCGCGCGTGCCGTTGCCGCACATCTCCGCGAGCGAGCCGTCGGCGTTGCGGTAGTCCATGAACCATTCGGCGCCGTGCGCCTCGCAGTCGGCGATCTGCTCCGCGCTCAGATCGGACACGTCGCGCGGATGGGCGAGACGGATGAGGCCGTCGCCGCCGATGCCGAAATGACGGTCGGCGAGGAAACGCACCTCCTCCTCGGTGGGCTCGAACCGCCCCTCGCGGTCGAGATAGACGACGAAATCGTTGCCGGTGGCGTGCGCCTTGGTGACATGCTGCGGAATGCTCATGCACGCCAGCATACCCGTCGCGCCGGCCCCGGGCCCCGCGCTGTTCGCCATGCGCGAGTACGCTGGGACGGCAGTGGACGATCGCGGACGCCGGACGGGACGACCGGTGGGAACAGACCGCGCGATGTCCGGTCGGAACGGCAAGGAGGATGACGATGAGTTCGACGGCGCCGATCGGCGTGTTCGATTCCGGATTGGGCGGCATCTCGGTGGTGCGCCAGCTCGTGCGCGACATGCCGCATGAGCGGGTCCTCTACTTCGGCGACTCCGCGAACGCGCCGTACGGCGTGAAATCGCCGGAACAGGTGAAGGCGTTGAGCTTCGCGATCGTGGAACGCTTCGTGAAACAGGGCGCCAAGGCGGTGGTGATCGCGTGCAACACGGCCACGTCCGCGGCGGTGAACGACCTGCGCGAAGCGTACGACATCCCGATCATCGGCATGGAGCCGGCGCTGAAGATCGCCTGCGACCGAGGCGACGTGCCCTCCGACCCGCATCACATCCCGCAGCGCGTGATCGTGGCCGCCACGCCGCTGACGCTGCGCGAGCGCAAGTTCGCGAAGCTGATGGACCGTTTCGACTCGGACAACGAGATCTATAAGGAGCCGTGCCCCGATCTGGTGGAGATCGTCGAATCGGGGCGGCTCGGCGACCATGATCTGGTGATGCGCACGCTGCACGGCTACTTCGACCAGTACGACCTCGACCGCATCGACTCGGTGGTGCTCGGCTGCACGCATTTCGTGTTCTACCGCGACTATTTCCGCGAGCTCCTGCCCGAGCGCGCGGCCGTCATCGACGGCAACGAGGGCACGGTGCGGCATCTGGGCGTCGTGCTCGAATCGCTCGGCCATCTCGCGCCGGAATCGGCGGAGGGCGGCGTGGAGCTCGCGAACTCCGACCCGTCGGAGCGCATCGCCGCGCTGTCGCGCGAGCTGTTGCACGCGTGAGATCACGTGAGTCGCGTGGAGATCGCGTGAGACGACGCGCGTGAGACGGTACGGAACCGCCCCGCGTTGCGACGGTTCCGCCACGTCTGTCCAATAACCACGGGGATGTCCCGGCTTGTGGCGTAGTGTCGGCCTGACGGATTACGGAAGGCAGGGGAGTGACATGGCGAACAGGACGGCGATGATCGATGTGGGCGGAGGATTCCGCGCGATCTTCGGATGCGGCGTGATGGACTACATGCTCGAGGAGGGCATCGACGTGGACATGTGCTACGGCGTCTCCGCGGGCGCCGCGAACATGACCTCGTTCATCGCACGCCAGCACGGCCGCAACCACACGTTCTACACGAAGTTCGCGTTCCGCAAGGAGTACGCGAGCGCGGAAAGCTTCTTCAAGAACCACAATTTCGCGAACCTCGACTACATCTACGGCACGCTGAGCAACCATGACGGCGAATACCCGGTGGATTTCGACGCGTTCGAGGCGAATCCGACCGGCTTCACCGTCATCGCCTGCAACGCCGAGGACGGTTCGACCAAGTACTTCGACAAGTCGCGCATCCGCTTCGACGATTTCGACGCGGTGAAGGCGTCGTCCGCGGTGCCGGTGGCGTGCGAGCCGTACGTGGTGGACGGCGTGCCGTACTACGATGGCGGCATCGCCGATCCGGTCCCGGTGCAGAAGGCGCTGGACGACGGCTACGACCGTGTGATCCTCATCCTGTCGCGTCTGCGCGACGAGGTACGCCAGCAGAGGAAGGACCTCGCGCCGGCGCGCATTCTCGAGCGCACGTACCCGGCGGCGGCCGAGCGTCTGCGCATGCGCTACAAGACGTACAACGACGAGATCGAACTGGCGAAGCGCTACGAGGCGGAGGGCCGCGTGCTCATCCTCGCGCCGGAGGACCTGTACGGTCTCAACACTTTGAGGAAGAGCTTCGAGGGTCTGGAGATGATGTACCGCAAGGGGTACGCGGCGGCGGAGGCGTCGGTGAGGGCGTTCCTCGCGAGCTGAACGCGGCCGTGGCGCCCCATGGCCGCGTGTCGTTCCGCCCCGCGTCACCGCCGCCTGACCGCCTACAGCCGCCTCCTTCTACCGCCGCACGTTGGTGAACGGTTCGCCGGCCGCGTAGCGCCGCACGTTCTCCAATGCGATGGCGATGATGCGCCGTTCGGTGACTTCCAGATGGTTGCCGCCGGCCACGTGCGGGGTGATGAGGCAGTGCGGCTCGTCCCACAGCGGACTGTCGGCCGGAAGAGGTTCGGGTTCGGTCACGTCGAGTCCGGCGCCGTGCAGCTGGTCCTCGGCGAGCGCGGCGGCGAGCGCGCGCGGGTCGACGGCGTTGCCGCGTCCCGCGTTGAGCAGCACGCACGTGGATTTGAGCAGGTGGAGCCGGCGCGCGTCGATGAGATGATTCGTGTCGGGCGAGGCGGGCACGGCGAGCGCGACCACGTCCGCGTCGGGCAGGAGCGCGTCGAGTTCGTCGAATCCGTGCATTTCGTCGATGCCGTCCGCGGGTTTCGTACGATTGCGGCGCACGCCGACCGTGTGCGCGCCGACCGCCTTGGCGAGCCGCGCGAAATGCGAGCCGATGTCGCCGGTGCCGATGACGAGCACGGTCGCGCCGGCCGGGCTGAGCGCGCGGCCGAGATCATGCCAGCGGTGCTCGTCCTGCTGGCGCGCGTAGGCGGGGATGTTGCGCATGAGCGCCCACATCATCGCGAACAGGTGTTCGCCGACGGTCTGTCCGTATGCGCCGGTCGCGTTGGTGACGGTGACGCCGTCGGCGAGGACGCCGGGCGCGACGTATTTGTCGACGCCGGCGCTCCACGTCTGGAGCCATTCGAGCCGCGGGTAGTCGCGGGCTTCGGCGGGCGGGATGTTGCCGATGACGGCGGTGGCGGCGCGGCGCAGTTCGGCGGGGACGTGCGCCTTCCATACCATCGTGCCGCGTTCGATCGGATTGCCGACGAACTCCTGGCGCACGTCGGGCGCGGCGGATACGAAAGCCTGCCGTTCGGCGTCGCTGAGCGGCAGGCAGTTGATGATGGTCTTCGCGGATTCGGTGCTTTCGCTCATACCGTCATTGTAGGTTCGTCGTCCGGCGCGGACCGGGCGACGACCGTCACTTGGCGGCGTGCGTGCCTTGCGTTTCGGAGGCGGTGAGCATGGCCTTGGTGACCTGCTCGTAGAGGTCTTGGTAGCCGCCGGGCGTGGAGGCGGGCAGCACCACTGTCTTCGCGTTGCTGGATTCGGAAAGCGAACGCATCACGTCGAGGTACTGGTTGAACAGCACCACGTTGTTCACGTCGTTGATGTTCATGCCCACGGCCTGCAGGCTCTTGATCTGATCGACGATGCCGTTGGCGATCTCGCGGCGGTAGTTCGCCTGGCCCTCGCCCTGCAGACGGGTCTTCTCGGCTTCGGCGGCGGCCTGCGTCTCGATCTGGATGCGCTGCGCCTCGGCGCGCTGGCGCGTGGCCTCCTTCTCGCGCTGGGCGGCGTTGATGGAGTCCATCGCGTTCTTCACCTGGGGCGAGGGGTCGATGGCGGTGATGAGCGTCTTGACGACGGTGAAGCCGAAGCGGCTCATCTCGTTGCCGACGGTCTTCTGCACGTCGAACGCGACGTCGTCCTTGCGGGCGAACGCGTCGTCGAGCGTGAGCGCCGGGATGGCGGAACGCAGCGCGTCCTCCATGTAGGAGCGCAACTGGCCGGCCGGGTCGCGCAGCTCGTAGTAGGCGGTGGCCACGTTCTGCGCGTTGACGCGGAACTGGGTGGAGGCGACGACGGTGACGAACACGTTGTCGAGCGTCTTGGTCTCCAGCTGCACGTTGAGCTGGTTGACGCGCATGTTCGTCTTCATCGCGATGCGGTCGACGAACGGGATGCGGATGTGGATGCCGGCGAACTGCACCGACTTGAACTTGCCGAAGCGTTCGATGATGTACGCCTGCTGCTGCGGGACGATGAAGATCGACGAGAACACGAGGACGAGTATGACCACCACTATGGGGACGATCACGCCTCCGAGGAGTACGCCTGCCATGATTGACTTCCCTTCTGTTGTGCCGTGACCTTCGTTAGTCACATGGCCCAGTACCGTCAATCCTACCAGCGCGCGACATGCCGGTGGAGGAGGCCGTGCACGGCGGTTCGATGAACGACCGGTGACGCGGCGGTGACGGCCATGGCGGGGCGGAATCCGACGTTTGCGGCGCGGGGCACGTCGGTGCGCGGGCGACGGCCCGTCCCGGGTTACGATAGAACGTATGACCGGATACGTTGCGCCCACCGAACCACCGAAGCGGGGATGGGATCTCCACTGCCACACCGTGTTCTCCGACGGCACGCACACGCCAGCCGAGATGCTCGCCGAGGCGGGGGAGCGGGGTCTCGTCGGCGTCGCCATCACCGACCATGACACGACGGCCGGCTGGAAGAGCGCCCAGGAGGCCGCGAAATCCCAGGGCTTGCCGCTGCTGCGCGGCAGCGAGATCACCGCATGCGACGAGGATGTGTCGGTGCATATGCTCGCCTACCAGTACGATCCGCGCAACCTGCACATCACGCGCCTGTTCGCGGCGACGCGCGAGGCCAGACTCAAGCGCACCGAACGCATGGTGGCGCGTCTCGCCGAGGATTATCCGATCAGCTGGGAGTCGGTGATGGCGCAGGTGAAGGAGGGCGGCAAGACGACGGTGGGTCGTCCGCACATCGCCGACGCGCTGGTGGCGGCCGGCGTGTACGCGAACCGTTCGGAGGCGTTCGCCGACGCGGTGAGCGCCGATTCGAAGTACTACATCCCCACGCCTTCGCCGACCACGCACGAGGTGGTGCGCGCGGTGAACGAGGCGGGCGGCGTGGTCGTCATCGCGCACGCGGGCGATCTGAGCCGCAACCGCCGGCTCCTGTCCGACGAGCAGATCGAACGGCTGATCGGCGAGGGGCTCGACGGGCTCGAGGTGTGGCATCGCGGCAACCCGCCCGAGCAGCGCGCACGTCTGCTCGCCATCGCGAACGCGCACGGGCTGCTCGTCACGGGCGGCTCCGACTGGCATGGCGCCGGCAAGCCGAACCTGCTGGGGGAGAACCTCACCGACGAGGCGACGGTGCGCCGCATCGTCGAACGCGGCGCGATCCCCCTCTGGCGGTGAGACCGCGCCGCCGATTCCGCTCCGCCGTATTCCCGTGACGGCGTGACCGTGATTTTGCTCCCGCTGGCGGGAGCTGTCCCGTGGAACGGGACTGAGGGTGGTACGACGTTTCGCCCGTGACCACCCCCAGTCGGCTCCGCCGACAGCCCCCGCCAGCGGGGGCGTAGGGGTGGCTTCGGTCAGAGGGCGCCGAAGCCGACGGCGTGCTTGGTCTCCGAGCCGACGATCGCGTAGCCGAGCGCGTCGGCGGGCACGATGATGCGGCGGCCTTTGTCGTCGGTGAGGACGACCGGCTGATGCGCGTCCAGCGCCTTGGCGATGGTCTCGTTCACCTGGTCGGCGGAATCCTCGGTGCTGAAGGTGACGGTGCGCGCCACGTTGCGGATGCCCAGTTCGATGTCCATGTTGCTCCTTTTCCTGTGTGGGGTTGTTCTTGTGCGAGGTTGTTCCCATGTGAGGTTATGCGAACTCGCGCGGGATTGTGCGGGGCCGTGTCGACCCCGATGTTCGTGCGGTGTCCGTCTCGCATGCGGCCCTGCGGCCGCGGATGCTCCCATTGTGCCCGCCCGTGGCCTGCCGCCGCGTGCGGGCGTCCATGATTACGCCGACGGCGTGGAATCCGGATAGCCCGGTGCGGCGCTCGGAGCGTCCGCTTCGGTGTCCGTCGTGGTGCGTTCCGTCCCGTCGACGTCCTTCACGTCGTCGGGGATGGTGTGCGCCTCGCCGGTGTCGTCGTCCGCCTCGTCCGCTGGAGCCGGTGCCTCGTCCGCCGGGATGTCCGGTGCGTTGACATCCGTCGCGTCATCCGTCGCGTCGTCCGTCGCGTTATCGGCCGCGTCGTTCGTCTCGTCGGAGGTCACGGTGCCGGTGGACGCGATCACCGCGACGGACGGCGCCGCCACGACGATCGGCGTGACCGACGGCGTGTCGTCGGGGTCGCCGATCGGATTCGCTGCGTCCGTCGCGTAGGCGGCGGCATCCGCACTGTTCGTGACATCGCCGATGCCCGTGACGCCGTCCGACCCCGGGTCGGTCGATTCGGCCGCCGCGGGGACCGACACCTTCGGCGTCTCGTCCCCTTCGGACGGCGTGTAGTCGCCGTCCGCATGCGGTTTGTCGTCGAACGTCTCGTCGTCGAAGTCGAGTCCGGCGCGCGCGTCGCGCAACGCGCGCTCCTCGCGTTCGAGCAGCGGGATGACGACCGTCGCGGACGTGTCCGTCGACGGTTCGTGCGGCGGCTCGACGGACGGCGCGTCGAACGTCCCCGACGTGATGACGCGCGAGAGCGGCTTGATCGGTTTGATCGTCGGCGGCATCGGCATGCCGTTCACCATGCGCGGGCCCGCGTCGCCGCCGCTCCCGGCATCGGCGTCGTTCCCGGCGGACCCGTCGGCGCCGCCGTCCGCTCCGGCCGCCTTGTCGCGGTCATCGAGCTCCTGCAGCGTGATCGTGACCGACGAATCGGGCGCCGGCATGTCCGGGTAGGCGGGACGCTGCGGCTTCGTCGAACCGGTGCCGTCGTCCGCGCCCGAAGCGCCCGGCGCGTATTCGCCGGCGGCGACGATGTCGGCCGAACCGGTGCGGTCCGCATCGTCCGCGCCCGGAGCGCCCGGAGCGCCCGCACGCGCCGCGGCGGCCGCGGTCTCGGCGGCGGCGCGGCGGCGTTCG
>NZ_JGZP01000024.1 GCF_000741785.1 Bifidobacterium stellenboschense
GCCGGAGGCCGATTCCGTTTCCTTGCCCCCGCTGGCGGGGCTCCCGCGAAGCGGGTGGGGGTGGTCATTTTCGTATGGAGCCACCCCCAGTCAGCCTGCGGCTGACAGCCCCCCGCCAGCGGGGGCGGAGTTGTGTTTGCGGCCGCCGGCGGGGGCGCGTCGTATCTATCGCAGTTTGCGGGGGTGGGGGGTGGAGACTTCCCAGCCTAGGGCCATCAGGGTCTTGCGGTCGGCCTTGTCCAGGGACTTGCAGTCCAGCTGCTCGATGAGGTCGGGGCGGATTTCGTCCGTGCGCGTCAGCGCCTCGTCACGGCGGTAGCGGTCCACTTTGCCGTGGTCGCCGGAGAGCAGCACATCCGGCACCTTCAATCCGCGCCATTCCGCCGGCTTCGTGTACTGGCGGTGTTCGAGCAGCGCGTTCGCGCCCGTGTAGGATTCCTCGACGATGGAGTCGGCGTTGCCCATGAATCCCGGAATCAGGCGCGTGATCGCCTCGACCATCACCGAGGTCGCGACCTCGCCGCCGTTGAGCACATAGTCGCCAATCGAATACTCGCGCACGTCGATGCCTTGTGAACGGTAGTACTCGGGAATACGCGCGTCGTAGCCCTCGTAGCGGCCGCAGCCGAACAGCAGATGCTCCGCGTGTGAGAGCTCCGTCGCGTCGCGCTGCGTGAACAGCGGCGCGGACGGATTCGGGAAGATGAGCACCGGCGTGTGCTCCTGCGGTGACTGACAAGCCGGTGTCTCATCGGACACCGTAAACGAGTCTTCAAGGGCGGATGATTCCGCGTTTTCGACGGTCTTGGGGCCGGACTCACCAGCGGTTCCACACGTGGAAACACGTCGAATATCGGTATCTACCGGTGTCTGAATATCGGTATCTGCCGGTGTCTCATCGGACACTGGTTTGCCAGTGATGGTATGCGTGGCCGTCACCGTCTCCGTCGCGGCTTCATGGGGTGCGTCGGTTCCTTCCTGCGGCTCCAGTCCCAGCAGCTCGTCGAGACATTCGGCCCACACGGCAGGCTTCATCACCATGCCGGCACCGCCGCCCACCGGGGTGTCATCCACCGAATGATGCACGTCATGCGTCCAGTCGCGCAGGTTGTGCGCGGTGATGGTCAGCAGGCCCTTCTCCTGCGCCTTGCCCATCAGGCTCAATCCCATCACGTCGAAATACTCGGGGAACACGCTCACGATATCGATCTTCATAAGCAACCACCCTATCGTGCGGTGCGGAACCACACGATAGGGCGGGAGGGAAGCGGAGACCGGAGGAATCCGCCGGTCGGGACGGCGTATGGGAGGGGAGAACGGTCTAGAGTCCCGGAATCAGGCCTCCGGGCGGGTCGAGCGTAAGGTAACCTTCCTCCACGTCGATGTCCGGCACGAGCTCGTCGACGAACGGCACGAGCGAGGTCTTCTCCATGACCGGCGTGCCGTCCTTCGCCGTGCCGACCTGCACCGGTTCGGCGAGCCTGATCTTGAGCAGCGACTGGGCGGGGGAGTCGATCACGTCGACCACCTTGCCGACCACCAGCCCGGTCTCCGCGCCCAGGCCGTTGCCCTCCGCCATGCGGGCCTCAAGACCGATGAGGTCCTTCGGATACCATTCGTCCGCTTCGAGCATCTCGTCCGGATCGTCGGCCTCGCCGTACAGTTCGGTGCCGTTCAACGCCTCGGAGGCGTCGCGGTCGTCGCAGCCCTCCAGCTTGATGATCCAGCGCTTCTTGAACGTGCGCGAGGACTCCACCACGTATTCCGTCGAGCCGTCCTTCGAATAGAGCACGGAACCGGGTTCGAAGCGCCATTCCGGTTCGTCGGTGAACACCTGGACGGTGACCTCGCCCTTCATGCCCTGGGCGCGCCCGATACGACAGACCCTCAGCAGTTCGAGCTGCTGAGGGTCGTCATGCATATTCTGATCTGCCATGCCAAGCAGTGTACCCCATCGAGTACCTAGTCGCCTGTCGGCTCAGTGGCGCACGTCCATGATGTCGACGCGCACCTTGTGATCGGACAGCGCTTGGATCACGGTGCGGATCGCGTTGGCGGTGCGTCCGGAACGGCCGATGACGCGGCCGATGTCCTCCGGGTTGACGCGCACGCGAAGCAGTTCGCCGCGCGCGTTCTCATGGGACTTGACGGACACGTCGTCCGGGAAATCGACGATGTTCTTGATGAGATGTTCCACTGCCTGTGCGAGCATTTCGATCAGCCTTTCTATGCAGCATTGCCTTCGACCACGGGTCGCTGATTACTCAGCCTACCGCGTCGAAGGCAATGTCGTCGTCAGTACGCCTTGCGGCGTGGCTCACTCAGCCTCGGCCGGAGCTTCCTCAGCCGGGGCCTCTTCGGCGGCGGCAGCGGCCTCAGCCTCGGCCTTGGCCTTCGCCTCGGCTTCGGACTTGGCGGCCTTGAGCTTCTGGGCCTCGGCCTCGACGGCCTCGACGCGGGCGGCGGCATCCGGGCCGGCCTCAACGGTCTTCAGGGTACCTTCGGCACCGTCGAGACCCTTGAACTTCTGCCAGTCGCCGGTGATGTTCAGCAGCTTGTAGACCTGCTCGGTCGGCTGGGCGCCGACGCCGAGCCAGTACTGGGCGCGCTCGGAGTTGATCTTGATCGTGGAAGGCTGGGTGTTCGGATCGTAGGTACCGATCTCCTCGATGGCGCGGCCATCGCGCTTGGTACGGGAATCCATGACGACCACGCGGTAGAACGCGTAGAACTTCTTACCCATGCGCTTCAGACGAATCTTGGTTGCCAAAGTGGCTCTCCTTAAAAATATCAGGGGTGTGTGTTCGGTTCGCATTGTGGGGCGCAGCTCGCCGAGCCCACGTGTTCCTCGCGGCACGGGGTGTAGAGGGCGCCACGCACTCGCGAATAACCGGTTCATTATAGCGCCGTGCCCCGGACTCGCGACACGCCTACGCGTGTGCGTCCCGATGCGTGCGTCCCGATCGATGTGCCTACACGCGCACCGTGAGGCGGGCGGTCAGTGCGAGATGGTCGGTCTCGGGGATCTCGAACGATGCGACATCCGTGAAAACCGCCCCACGCGTGGCGAGGATGTGGTCGAGTTCGATGCGCGGCCACTTGAGCCAGCGGGGGAACGTGAGGTTCGGCCCCTTCGCCTGGGTGAGGCTTGCGTCATGGAATCCGGTCTTCAGCAGCGCACGGAAGCTTGGATGCTCGGTGGAGGAGTTGAGGTCGCCGAGCACGACGGCGATGGCGCGGTCCTCCTGCTTCGCGGCCTTGGCGAGTCCGCCGAGACCGATGATGCCCGCCGACCATTCGCGGCATCCGCGCATCGGTGACTTCGGGTGCGCGGACGCGAACGTCACGTCGTGTCCGCCCGCCATCGGCAGGGTGATCGACGGCACGTCGGCCGCGGGGATGGCGATCGCGTCGGACGTGGCGTCGTCCGGTTCGACGCGGGAGAGGATTACGTTGAACCCGCCGTTGTCGGTCTCCTTCGATTCGCCGGACCGGCGGTAGGGGAGCAGGTCGGCGATGCCGGCCGCGTCGAGACGCGCGAGCAGGTCGTCGCTCGCCTCCTGCAGCGCGAGCACGTCGACGCCGCGCGTGCGCGCCTCGCGCGCGATCGCGACGGCGTCGGCGCGCCCGTAGCGGCAGTTGAGCGTCATCAGCGTGAGCGACGACGGCGGTTCGACGGTGGTTCCGGTGTCATCGATGCTATCTGTGACGGACGCGACCGGCGACGTTTCACGCGATGTTCCACGATTGTCGGAAACTGTTTCACGCGACGTTTCACGGGATGCGTCGCGTGCCGTGGCCGCGGTACGGCGTTCCCGCCGCGGATGCGGGTCCGTGCCCCAATACGCGATGCGGCGGGTCGACGCGGACAGGGCGACGCCCAGCAGGCAGCACATCGGCCCCCACGCGTGGATGATTCCGGCAACCACGGCGCAGGCGACGAGCGGCACCCACAGGAACGGAATCAGGGCGATCATGTACGGGAACGGCATGCGCGCCTCCACGCCGGCGGGCAGCTCACTGAGCAGCACCCACAGCATGCCGACGATCATCACGCCCCACAGCAACCAGACCAGCATGAACAGACACCTTTCTTGAGGACAATTAAATAGGCCCCCTCATCGAGGGGGCTGTCTGCGAAGCCGACTGGGGGAGAGACCGACCAAGGATGGACTACCCCTCAGTCGCCTTCGGCGACAGCTCCCCTGACAAGGGGAGCTGATACGTGGTCTACCGCAGCAGACCGGCCAGGCCGCCGCGAGATTCGGCGGGAGTTCGCCGCCGTTCGCGTCCAGCGCCTGCTGAAGACCGGCGGGCAGGGCCGGGTTCTGCGGCTTGGCGAACGCGGAGCCGCCCGACTTCTTGCCGGACAGACGGTCGCGCAACGCCTTCTCCTCGGCCTCGCGCTTCATCGGATTGCCGGAACGGCCCTTCTTGTTCTTGTTCTTGCCCTTGGCCTTCTTGTTCTTCTTGCCGCCGCCCATCGAACCGCCGAAGCCGGGCACGCCGCCGCCCAGACCGGCCTTGTTCGACATGCGCTTCATCATCTTCGCGGCCTGTTCGAACCGCTGGAGCAGCGCGTTCACGGCGGAGACCGTGTTGCCGGAACCGTAGGCGATGCGGGCGCGGCGGGAGCCGTTGATGATCTTCGGGTTGCGACGCTCCTCGGGCGTCATCGAACGGATGATCGCCTCCGTGCGGTCGATCTCGCGCTCGTCGAACTGCTCAAGCTCCTTACGGTGGGCCGCCATGCCCGGAATCATGCCGAGCAGCGACTTCATCGAACCGAGCTTGCGGACCTGCTGCAGCTGCTCGAGGAAATCGTCGAGACCGAACTCGCCTTCGGCCATCTTCGCCGCGGCCTCGCGCGCCTGCTTCTCGTCGAACTGCTTCTGCGCCTGCTCGATCAGGGTGAGGATGTCGCCCATGTCGAGGATGCGGGAGGCCATGCGGTCCGGGTGGAAGACCTCGAAGTCCTTCAATCCCTCGCCGTTCGAGGCGAACAGGATCGGCTTGCCGGTCACGGACGCGACCGACAGGGCGGCGCCGCCACGCGCGTCGCCGTCGAGCTTGGACAGGACCACGCCGGTGAAGTCCACGCCCTCGTCGAACGCCTTCGCGGTGCGCACCGCGTCCTGGCCGATCATCGCGTCGATGACGAACAGGATCTCGTTCGGGTTCACGGCGTCGCGGATGTCGCGCGCCTGCTTCATCAGCTCCTCGTCGACGCCGAGACGGCCGGCGGTATCGATGATGACCGTGTCGTACAGCTTCTGCTTGGCGAAGGCGATCGAATCACGCGCCACCTTCACCGGGTCGCCGGTGGTCTGGCCCGGCGCGGACACCGCGTCGCCGCCGTCCGACTGCACGCCCTTCTCCGGGGCGTACACCGGCACGCCGGCGCGCTCGCCCACCACCTGGAGCTGGGTGACCGCGTTCGGACGCTGCAGGTCGGCCGCGACCAGCAGCGGGGTGTGGCCCGCGTCCTTGAGCCAGTAGCCGAGCTTGCCGGCGAGCGTCGTCTTGCCGGCGCCCTGGAGGCCTGCGAGCATGATGATCGTCGGCGGGTTCTTCGCGAAGTTCAGCGGACGGTCCACGCCCGCGCCGAGGATCGCCGTCAGCTCCTCGTTGACGATCTTCACGACCTGCTGTGCCGGGTTCAGCGCGTCGGACACCTCGGTGCCGAGCGCGCGTTCGCGCACGCGCGCGGTGAACGGGCGTACCACGTCGAGCGCCACGTCGGCGTCGAGCAGCGCGCGGCGGATCTCGCGGATCGTGCCGTCGATATCCGTTTCGGAAAGCTTGCCCTTGCTCTTCAGATGCTTGAACGCATTCGAGAGCTTGTCAGTCAAAGAACTAAATGCTGCCATAATGGGCAACAGTCTAGCCGTGGCGGGCGAAAACCGCGGGCGGGGAAGACCTCCCTCATCTCGCCCCCCGCTGGCGGGGGCTGTCGGCGTTAGCCGACTGGGGTGGCAACGGTCAGCGAAGACCGCCCTCATTCGCCCCCGCTGGCGGGGGCTGTCGGCGTTGGCCGACTGGGGGTGGTATCGGGCGGTCAACCACCCCCAGTCACGCTACGCGTGCCAGCCCCCGCCAGCGGGGGCAAAGGAGAAACAGGTCGCCGAGCTTTCCCTCCAGCGGGGGCAAAGGAATGGCCTACTTGAGGCTCCAGGTGGAGCCCTGCGGGCCGTCCTCGATGGCGATACCGGCTCCGGCGAGGGCGTCGCGGATCGCGTCGGCCTTCGCGAAGTCCTTCGCCTTGCGGGCCTCGGCGCGTGCGGCCAGCTGTTCGCCGATCAGCTTCTCCAGCGCCACATGCTCCGGCGACTCGTCGGCGCCGTCGCCCGCGCCGCCCGCGGCTCCGGCGGACACCCACGGTTCGGCCAGCGGGTCGAGACCCAACGTGTCGAGCATCGCGCGCACGGCGACGAGCGAGGCGCGCACCTCGGCGCGGGCCTCGTCCGAATCGGCGTGGTCGGCGAGCTTGGAGAGCAGCGTGTTGCCGGAGCGGATCGCCGTGAAGATCGCGGCGGTCGCGCCGGAGACGTTCACGTCGTCGTTCATCGCGGCCGTGAAGTCGGCGGGCAGATCATCGGCGGAGACGGCCGTGATCTCATCGCGCGAAGGCTGTCCGCCCAATGCGACACCCGCGCGCTCGATGAAGTTCGCGATACGGTCGTACGCGGCCTGCGCCTCGACGAGCGCCTGATCGGACCATTCCAGCATCGAACGGTACTGGACGGAGCCCAGCGCGTAACGCACCACCCACGCGGAATGTTCGGCGAGCACGCTCGGCACGGACAGGCCGGTGCCCAGCGACTTCGACATCTTCTCGCCCTTCGCGGTGACCCACGCGGAGTGCATCCAGCGGGCGGCCGAATCGTAGCCGGCGGCGCGCGTCTGCGCCATCTCGTTCTCATGGTGGGGGAAACGCAGGTCGAGGCCGCCGCCGTGGATGTCGAATCCGTCCTTCAGGTAGCGGTGGCTCATCGCCGAGCATTCGATATGCCAGCCCGGGCGGCCCACGCCGAACGGGGTGTTCCAGCGGGCGTCCTCCGGATCGGTGTCCTTTGGGGCCTTCCACAGGGCGAAATCACGCGGGTCGTGCTTGTCGGGGGAGGCGTCGGCCGGATCGACCGGATTGTACTTGTCGTCACCGGCGGCGTCGACGGACGGGCCCATGCGGTCGGCCACGGCCGCCGCCTCGTCCACCTCGGCGGTCTGCTTCTGGTGCGTCAGCTCGCCGTAATGCGGCCACGACGCCACGTCGAAGTACACGTTGCCGGTCGGCTTGCCGTCCGCGTCGGTCACCACGTAGCCGTGGCCGTTCGCGATGATGCGTTCGATCAGGTCGATCATGTCGGACATGTGGCCGGTCGCGCGCGGCTCGACCGTCGGCGGCAGCACGCCGAGCGTCTCGTAGGCGTGCGTGAACTCACGCTCGTAGTAGTAGGCGCGCGCCCACCACTGCTGGCCCGCGGCGGCGGCCTTGTCGAGGATCTTGTCGTCGATGTCCGTGACGTTCCTCACGAACGTGACCTTGTAGCCGAGCTTCAGGAACCACCGGCGCACGATGTCGAACGCGACGGCGGCGCGGATGTGCCCGATGTGCGGCGACGACTGCACCGTCGCGCCGCACACGTAGATGCCCACCTCGCCGGGCTTGATCGGCGTGAACACGCTCGTCGTATGCGAGGCGGTGTCGTAGAGTTTGAGGCCCGCGGCGGCCTTGGCGACCTTCACCGGAGTGAGCGCGCTCGGCATCACGGAAGTGCTGAAATCATGCGGTTCTTGGCTGTTTCCCATAAGTCAACAGAGTATGTGCGGAAGGCGACGGGCGCAACCGGACGCGCGACCCGGGGTCATGGACGGAACCTATGACACGCGTGAAGTCGGCGCGGTGTGGCGGCATGGTGCGGCGGCGGCGCGGCGGTACATCGACGCGATGTGACGCGACACCGACGGCCGACGCGCCCGTCGTTTACGTGGGTCGTGCCACAATAGGAGACATGACGCCACAAGTGCTTGTTCTGCAACATGTCCCATGGGAGAAGCCCGGCCGCATCGCCACCGCCTTCGACGAGATCGGCCTCGGCTATCAGATCCTCAACGTGGTGGACAAGAAGAAACCCGATCTTCCCTCGTTCGACGAGGTCGCCGGCCTGGTCATCATGGGCGGCCCGATGGGGGCCACCGACTACGACAAGCATCCCGGCCTGAAGGCGGAGGCGAAGCTGGCGCGCGCCGCCATCGCCGTGAACAAGCCGGTGCTCGGCGTATGCCTCGGCCACCAGATCATCGCCACCGCGCTCGGTGCGAAACTGCACCGCGGCGAGCAGCCGGAGATCGGGTTCGCGCCGATCAAGCGCGTCGACAAGCACGACTACTTCTCCATGTGGGACAAGCAGATCAACGTGCTGCACTGGCACAACGACGTGGTCGGGCTCCCCGAGGGCGCACAGCTGCTCGCCCGCTCGCCCCTCACCAAGGTGCAGGCGTTCCGCGCCGGATCGGCCCTCGGCCTCCAGTTCCATCTCGAGGTGAGCTCCGCCCTGATGGAGGAGTGGCTCGACGAGCCGAGCATGGTCAAGGACCTGAAGGCCGCCGGCGGCTCCAAGTCGAAGCTGCGCGAGGACTTCGCGCAATACAACCCGCTGCTGCACCCGCTCGCCGACCAGGTGTTCACCGGCTTCGCCGCCCGCTGCAACAGCTACGCGCGCCGTCTCGTCCGCGCCGCGCAGGAGGGCGCCCCCAAGGACCCGGTCATCTGCTAATCCCCACCCCATCCCCGCCCCTTTCTCACCCACCCCACCACCTACATCCCGCCCATCTCCCATGGTGCGGTAAAAACTCCATGTTGCGGTAGACGGGAATGGCGTCAATCCGCCGGTGTGGAGAAAGTGTGTTGCCGCACCATGGGAGAAAGGGCGCACCGTGGGGTGCGGGGAGGCGGGGATGCCCGGTGGTGGCGCTAAGTTAGTGGCTTATGCCGACTTACGATATTGGACTGGAACACGTTTCGCTCGCCTTCGCCACCAAGACCATCTTCACCGATGTGACGCAGGGCGTGTTCGAGGGGGACCGCATCGGCATCGTCGGCCGCAACGGTGACGGCAAATCCACGCTGCTCCACCTGTTCCGCGGTACTCAGGAGCCGGATTCCGGCCGCGTGACGAAGCGCGGCGGACTCACGTTCGGCATGCTCGACCAGCGCGATCCGCTCGACGACGACGCCACGATCCGCGAGGCCGCGCTGGAGGGACGCGCCGACTACGAATGGGCGTCCGACAACACCTCCCGTGAGATTGTCGAGGCATTGCTCGGCGGCATGAGCCTCGACGCGAAGGTCGGCTCTCTGTCCGGCGGTCAGCGCCGCCGCGCCGACCTCGCGCGGCTGCTCCTGAAGGACTGGGATATCCTCGCGCTCGACGAGCCCACCAACCATCTCGACGTCGTCACCATCCACTGGCTCGCCGAACACCTCAAGAACCGCTGGTCGAAGGGAGCCGGCGCGCTGCTGCTCGTCACCCACGACCGCTGGTTCCTCGACGAGGTGTGCGAATCGATGTGGGAGGTGCATGACGGCGTCATCGAACCGTTCGAAGGCGGCTACTCCGCGTACATGCTCCAGCGCGTCGAACGCGACCGCCAGGCCGACGTGCGCGAGACGAAGCGCCGCAACCTCGCGCGCAAGGAGCTCGCCTGGCTGTCACGCGGCGCCCGCGCCCGCTCCACCAAGCAGAAGTTCCACGTCAAGGCCGCCCGCGAGCTCATCGCCGACGTGCCGCCGATGCGCAACACGCTCGAACTCAAGCAGATGGCGACCTCGCGCCTCGGCAAGCAGGTCGTCGACCTCGTCGACGTGACGCAGATCTTCGAGAAGACCGCCATCGAGGTCGATCCGGACGCGGCGGCGCTCGCCGACTCCGCATCCCGCGTGGACGTGGTGGAGCCGATGTACGCGGAACCGCAGCCGCACGGCTCCGTCGAGGTGGCCGTGACCGACATGACCGACCCGCGTCTCGTCGACGCCGGCGTGCCCGAGGCGGTCGCCGCCGCCGAGGAGGCGCGCGCGAAGGCCGAGGCGGAGGGTGGCGCCGCGGCGTCGGACGACGATCGCGCCGTGCGCCGCAGGAACACCGGCGGCGAGTCCATCGGCGTGGACGCCTCCGCGGCGGGCGCGGACGGCGGCGCTGCCGACGGCTCCGGCGACGGCACGTCCGCCGCGCGCAAGGTGACGGTCTCCGGCCGCGAGATCCTCGACGACGTAACCTGGCTCATCGGCCCCGGCGACCGTTTCGGCATCGTCGGCGCGAACGGCGCTGGCAAATCCACGCTGCTGAAGCTCATCGACGGCACGCTCACGCCGACCGTGGGCCGCGTGAACATCGGCAAGACCGTGCGCTTCGCCGTGCTCTCGCAGCGTCTCGACGAACTGGAGAAGCTCGGCAAGTACAAGATCAAGGAAGTGCTGTCCCGCTACAAGCCGAGCTACATCGTCGACGGCAAGGAGGTCACGCCCGGCCAGCTCATGGAGCGTCTCGGCTTCGAATCCGCGCAGCTGATGACCCCGATCCGCGACCTGTCCGGCGGCCAGAAGCGCCGCATGCAACTGCTGCTCATCCTGCTCGACGAGCCGAACGTGCTCATCATGGACGAGCCCGGCAACGACCTCGACACCGACATGCTCGCCGTGATGGAGGACCTGCTCGACACATGGCCGGGCACGCTCATCGTCGTCTCCCACGACCGCTACCTGCTCGAACGCGTCACCGACCAGCAGTTCGCGCTGATCGGCGGCAAGGTGCGCCACCTGCCCGGCGGCGTGCAGGACTACCTCGACATGGTCGAGAGCCTGAAGAACGGCAAGGGACTGCCCGAGGACACGCCCGGTTTCGCCGGCACCGGCGGCAAATCCGGCCGGAAGAGCGGTGCGTCCACGGCGAGTGGAGCGGCATCTCTCCCTCAGTCCGCTTCGCAGGCGGCTCCCTCATCAGAGGGAGCCGGGGACACAGCCACCCCGAAGCTCACCGGCAAGGCGTTCCACGAGGCTTCGAAGCGCGTGGCCGCCATCGAACGCAAGCTCGCCAAGCTGGAGGAGAGCAAGTCCGAACTCGAGGCGCAGATGGCCGCGCACGATCCGAGCGACTACGAAGGGCTCAATACGCTCAACGAGCAGCTCAAGGCAGTCGCCGACGAGTCCGACGAGCTCACCATGGAATGGATGGGACTCTCCGAACAACTCGAACAGTAGTCGGGGCGGGCGGTCAGTCTCGGGCGAACCCCCGCAGGAAGTCCGCGGACGTCAATCCCTGATCGATGGCCGCGTAGGCCAGTCCGACGATGCCCGTCCGCGCCTCGTCGTCGCAGGATTCGATGCGCAGCGGCGCGGCGGCGAGCGGCTGCGCGCGGGCCCACACGCGCTCGCGCACGCCGCTCATCAGCAGTTCGCCGCAGTGGGAGAGCTCCCCGCCGACCACGATGCACGACGGGTTGAGCATGTTGACGCAGGCGGAGACCACGTCGCCGATCAGGCGGCCCGCCTGCCGGACCAGCCGTACCGTCTCGACGTCGCCATGCGCGGCGAGATCGACCACATCCGTCAGCGTGTGCGCCGGTCTGCCGGCGTCCTGCAGCGTCTGCAGCACGGCCCAACCGCCCGCGGTGGCCTCCACGCAGCCGAGATTGCCGCATCGGCACGGGCTTTCCGCGCCGATGCCGCCGAAAACGTGGATATGGCCGATGTCGCCGGCGCCGCCGAACGCGCCGTGCATGATCTCGCCGTTCGAGATGATGCCCGCGCCCAATCCCATGCCCGCGTGGATGTACAGCAGGTCGGCGACCATGCGCTCGCCGTCGGCGGCCATCTGATGCGCCTTGCACAGGGCGCGCGCGTTGGCGTCGTTCTCGACGAACGCTGGCACATGGTATCGCTCGGAGAAGTGGTCGCGCAGATTGTGGTTCTCCCAGTGGCGCATCACCGGTGCCTGGATGATGTTGCCGGTGACGGTTTCGACGCGCGTGGTCACCGCCACGGAGACCGCGCACAGACGATACTGGCGGCGGGAGGCATCGGTATCGGCTGGACCGGTGGCACCGGCGGTGTCGCGCTTGCCGTCATCGTCGGTGCCGTTCAGCAGCGCATCCGCCGCAGCGCCGATCAGGTCGAGCGTGCGTCCCGGTTCGTCCTCGGCACCGGCCTCGACGGTCCGGATCGCGGTCGGTGCACCGTCGAGGTCGCACAGGGCGATCGTGGTGGCCGTGGTGGCGATGTCGATGGCGAGGACGACCGCGCATGACGCGTCGAACGTGAACCCCTGCGCTGGGCGTCCGCCGGTCGGACTGGGCATGGAGAGCGGACGGACGATGTCGATCGATTCCAATTCCTCGATGCGTCTGTTCACGGTGGGGCGCGCCCATCCGGTCGCGGCGCCGATCTCGCTGCGGGTCATGGGCCCGTGTATGCGCAGTTGGGTGAGAAGTGTGACGGCACCGTCGCCGAGTTCGGGTTGTTTCGCGGACTTATTCATAACAGTTAGCATAGCGCATCACGGTATTGACAATATCTTCACAAGAGTTCGCTCTATTTTGTATAGCAATATACAAAACTATGGTACAGTTATGTACTACAAGGAGAGCAGCGGAAGGCGGTGAAGCTTCCGGGGCGCTCCAAGGCAAAACACATGCGGATGCCGCAATCCGCAACATTCCACAGGAGGAAACGACGATGACCGTCCATATCGCAGATCTCGAAGAAGCCAAGTCCCGCGTCGCCCAGCTGCTCGCAACCCACGAGCGCGTGATCCTCGGCATCGTGGGCGCGCCGGGCGCCGGCAAGTCCACGCTCGCGCAGCTCCTCGCCGAGGCGTTCGCAGAAGGCGTGCCGGACGGGACAGGCGTCGTCGACGAGCCGAAGGACCATTTCGCCGCCTGGGTGCCGATGGACGGCTACCATCTGGCCGACGTCGAACTCAGCCGTCTGGGCCGTCTGGAACGCAAGGGCGCGATCGACACGTTCGACGCGCGCGGGTACCGCTCCCTGCTGCGCCGCATCCACGAGGGCGAGGACGGCGTCATCTACGCCCCGATGTTCGAGCGTGACCTGGAGCAGCCGCTCGCCGGCGCGATTCCGGTGTTCCCGTGGACCCGCCTCGTCGTCACCGAGGGAAACTACCTGCTCGACGAGACGGACGCGTGGAAAGACGTGCGCGCGGCCATGACCGAGGTCTGGTACGTCGACGTCGACGACGAGCTGCGCCGCGAGCGTCTCGTCGAACGCCATATCAGGTTCGGCAAGGAACCGGAGCAGGCGCGCAAGTGGGTCATGGAGGTCGACGAGGTCAACGCCCGCCGCATCGCCGCCTGCCGCGACCGCGCCAACGCGACCGTCTCCCTGCCGCCGCTCGACCTGTGAGCGAGCGCCGGCGGTGTGGTGCGCCGCCGGCGCTCGCGCGCTACCGGCGGCCGTCAGCCCGTGTACTCCCACGGATTGACGAGTGCGACCCCGGTGTCCTCGAAATCCTTGATGTTGCGCGTCGCCACGGTCGCGCCGTGCATCCGCGCGATTGCCGCGATCATCGCATCCTGCATGCCTATGGGGTGCCCTGACATCCGTCGTGTGGCGACGATGGCGGCGTAATGTGATGCGGCTGCGGTGTCAAAGGCCAGCGTACGATGCCGGAAGTTGTCGATGATCGCCGACGTGGTCTGTTTGAGTGTTTCCTTCCTGCGCGATTCCGGTAGCAGGGCGACGCCATACAGCAGCTCGGCGATGGTGATACTTGTGGTGTGAAGGGTCTGAAGACGCTGCGATATGACCCAATCGCGGACGTTGGCGTCCATGGGGCTTCTGCTGGTGACCTCGCTGATGACGTTGGTATCAAGGACGGTGATCATCGTCGTCCCCGCAATCGTCATCGTCGTCTCCAAGACCGAGGTCTACGGGACGTGGGCCGAAATCGTAGGTATTGCGCGGCAGGCACAGCTCCTCATCCGGGCCGAGGCCATCGCCATCGAGCAGGCGCTGCATTTCCGCCACGAGATCGGCGGAGGTGGTGATACGGTGCGCCAGATACTCGGTGGTGCAGTCCTCCAATAGCGAGCGCACCTCCGCCTCCATGGAGCGGTTGTTGTCCTTCGCCATTTTCTTCAGCGTGTCCAGACAGTCCGCGGGCACCTTGCGGACGGTGATGGTGCCGGTCGTCTCGGTCGTGCTCATCGTTGCCTCCTCGCCGTTTCGCCATGGCAGCACGGGCATGCTGTCATTATGCAGTCATATATGCAAGCACAATGCTAGCAGATAATGCCATCGACGATGTCGGGAAGGTGCGCGCCTGTGCATCCGGGTGAATCTCGCACTCGAAGAACGATTTCGAGAGACGTTTGATAGGAATCTCGAGACCATGGCGTGCGACCGCGTCAACGGTAATCTCGACGCCGGGACGATACGATGGTGACGATCGGCACGATGAGGGGCCGCGGCGTCATAAGGCGGGCCGGAAGCGGCTCGGGAATCGAGGAGACATGAGGATCGGAACGACCGGGCACCAGCGCATCCCCGCCGAGGCGAAAGCGTATGTGGAGCGCGGGCTTGACGAGCTGCTGCGCCGCTATGACGGCGAAGATGTCGTCGGTCTGAGCTCGATGGCATGGGGCGCGGACCAGCTGTTCGCGGACGCGATGCTGCGCGCCGGGCATCAGGTCGTGGCGATCATCCCCTGCCGTGGGTACAAGGCCACGTTCGACGAGGCGGGCCTCGCCGAATACGACAGGCTGATGACGCAGGTGCGCACCGCCGTGACCCTCGACTTCCCCGAACCGGGCGAGGACGCGTTCCTCGCCGCCGGCAAGCGCGTGGTCGACGAATCCGACCTGCTGGTCGCCTTCTGGGACGGGCTGCCCGCCGCCGGCAAGGGCGGCACCGGCGACATCGTGGCCTACGCGAAGGCGAGGCGCAAGCCCGTCGTCGTGATCTGGCCCGAAGGGGTGCGTCACTAGAGAGCCGAATCGCCGAGCCGGGAGCATCGTACGCGGAACATCGTATCCGCGTACGATGCCGGAAACCAAGGCGGCAACGGCGTGACACTCAGCGGCCGGTGATCTCCGAACCGAGGACCTTCTCGCTCAGCGCCTTCGGGCCGCGGGTCACGGCGACCGCGCCGGAGCGCACCAGCTCGATCACACCGTAATGCTCCAGCAGACCGAGCAGCGCGTCGATCTTGCCTTCCGCGCCGGTCGCCTCGATGGTGAGCGAGGCGGGGTTCACGTCGACCACGCGCACGCGGAACAGGCGCACGATCTCGAGCACGTCGGAACGGTTGGACTCGTCGGCCGCCACCTTGATGAGCACGAGTTCGCGCTCCACCGTGGTGTTCGGGTCGAGTTCGACGATCTTCAGCACGTGCAGCAGCTTGTTGAGCTGCTTAATGATCTGTTCGAGCGGCACGGCCTCCACGTCGGCCGTGACGGTCACGCGCGAGATGTCCGGACGCTCGGTGGGGGAGACGGACAGCGAGTTGATGTTGAACGCGCGGCGGGCGAAGAGCCCTGCGATGCGGGCCAGCACGCCCGGTCGGTTCTCGACCAGCACGGACAGCGTATGACGCTCGGAGCCGGGCTTGGATGCAGGATAGTTCGCGGGCATGTCAGTTCTCCTTTCCATCCGACGCGGCGGCGGTATCGGCGTCGGCGGCGGCCCTGCGGGCCTCCTCGGCGGCGTTCACGTACGCGTCGCCCTCGGTGTCGTCCAGCAGTGGCTTGACGCCCGGCTTGTACGTCACCTCGTCGTTCGACGCGCCGGCGGCGACCATCGGCCACACCATCGCGTCCTTCCACACGCGGAAGTCGATGAGCACCGGACGGTCGTTGATCTCGTTCGCCTTCTTGATGGCCTCGCGGGCCTCATCCTCGGTGAACACGCGGAACGCGACGCAGCCGTAGGCCTCGGCCAGCTTCACGAAGTCCGGCACCTCGAGCGGCAGCTCGCCGGCGGCCGCCTGCGCGTCGCCCTCGGGGCCGTGCGCCTCGCCGTCGAGCAGGTTCGTCTGCGAGTAGTGGTGGTCGTAGAACAGGGTCTGCCACTGGCGGACCATGCCGTACACGGAGTTGTTGAGCAACGCGATCTTCACCGGCGTGCGCGCGAAGAACGCGGCCGCCAGCTCCTCGCTGGTCATCTGGAACGAGCCGTCGCCGTCGATGAGCCACACCGGCTTCTTCCCGTCGAACTCGCGGGCCGAGCCCACGGACGCGCCGATCGCCGCCGGCAGGCCGTAGCCCATCGTGCCGAGGCCGCCGGAGGAGATCCACGACTTCGGGTTCTCGAAGTCGATGAACTGGGACGCCCACATCTGGTGCTGGCCCACGCCGGTCACCCAGATCGTGGACGGGTCGGCCATGTCGGAGAGGGTCTTGACGACCCACTGCGGGGCGAGCGAGCCGTCGGTCGGCTCGTCCCACGTCATCGGGTACTGCTTGCGCCAGTAGGCGATGCGGTCCCACCACGGCTTGCGGTTCGGCTTCGGCGTGATCGCCTGCGCGCGTTCGATCTCCGGGATGAGATCGTCGAGCACGGTCGCCACGTCGCCGACGATCGGCACGTCCGGCGTGCGGTTCTTGCCGATCTCCGCCGGATCGATGTCGATGTGGATGACGCGCGCGCCGGGCGCGAACGCGTCGAGCTTGCCGGTCACGCGGTCGTCGAAGCGCGCGCCGATCGCGACGAGCAGGTCGCAACGCTGCACGGCGCCGGTGGCCGCCACCGTGCCGTGCATGCCGAGCATTCCGAGGTTGTGCGGGTCGGAGTCGGGCACGATGCCGCGCGCCGGCAGCGTGGTGACGATCGGCGAATCGGTGAGTTCGGCGAGACGCTTCACCTGCGCGCCCGCGTTGGAACGCATCGCGCCGCCGCCGACGTACAGCACCGGGCGGTACGACTGGTTGAACAGCTTCGCCGCGTCGGACAGCACGCGGCCGTGCGCCTTCGTCGTCGGGTTGTAGCCGGGCAGAATCATGCGCTGCGGCCACGAGTAGTACATGTCGCCGATCTGGGCGGTCTTCGTGAGGTCCACGACGACCGGGCCGGGGCGGCCGGTGGCGGCCACGTGGAACGCCTCGGCGAGCACGCGCGGGACGTCCTGCGCGCGGGTGACGAGGTACGAGTGCTTGGAGACCGGGTAGGTCATGCCGACGATGTCGGCCTCCTGGAAGGCGTCGGTGCCGATCGCGTTGACGCCCACCTGGCCGGTGATGACGACCATCGGCACGGAGTCCATGTTCGCGTCGGCGATGGCGGTGACCACGTTGGTGGCGCCCGGGCCGGACGTGACGATGCACACGCCCACCTTGCCGGTGGCGATCGCGTAGCCTTCCGCGGCGTGGCCGGCGGCCTGTTCGTGGCGCATCAGGATGAACCGGAACTTCAGGTCGTCGTTAATCTGATGGTAGACGGGCAGGATGGCCCCGCCCGGGATGCCGAACACGTCGGTGACGCCGAGATCCTCCAGCGAACGGACCAGCGCCTGCGCGCCGGTCATCTTCTCACCGTCGACGATGGTCTGCTTGTCGTTCACGGGCGTTTTGGGCACGCCGCTGAAAGCCTGCAAAGGCGTGGGTAAAGCCATAATCCCTCTCACACTTCACTTACTGGTCCATGGCCGCCCTTCTCCGGGCGTGTGGCCCGAACCGCAGGCGGCCCCGTTGCATGGAAAGCCGGGTCGTGGCCGGCTTTCGCGCGTGGTACCAGTCTATTCGTTTCGTGGATGTTTGCGAGATATGGCCCAATGGGCGGAACGGTCGGTCAGTCGGACAGCTTGTGCCAGGCGATCTCCGCCGCGGCCAGCTGCGCCTTGCGCTTGCTGGAGCCGCGCGCGGTGCCGAGCACCGTCTCGTCGTCGCCGAGCGTGACGCGCGCGGTGAACACCTGCGCGTATTCCGGTCCGGAGACGGACATGTGGTAGATGGGCTCCGGCCTGCCGAGCTCGTGCGCCTTCACCGTCAGCGAGGTCTTCCAGTCGAGCGCCGGGCCTTCGGTCGCGACCTCGGCGAGCGTGTCGTCGACGAGGCGGTGCACGACCTCGCGCGCGCCGTCGATGCCGTGTTCGACGAACGTCGCGCCGATCAGCGATTCGACGATGTCGCACAGAATCGAGCTCTTCGAGGCGCCGCCCTGCGCCGCCTCGCCGCGGCCGAGCAGGATGTACGGCTCGACGTGCAGCTTGGTGCGGGCGATCGCGCTCAGCGCCTCCTCGCTCACCGCCTTGGCTCGCATCTTCGCCAACTGGCCTTCGGTCATGTCCGGGTGGACACGGAAGAGGGTCTCGGTGGCGACGAGTTCGAGCACGGCATCGCCGAGGAACTCGAGACGCTCGTAGTGCTTGACGCCGGGGTGCTCGTGCGCGAAGGAACGGTGGGTGAGCGCCTGCACGAGCAGGTCGGGGCTGATCGTCGTGCCCAGACGTTCCAGCAGTTCGTTCGCCGCGTCGGACGGGCCGGCGGTGCGGGTGGATGTGGTTTCGGTCATCATATGCTCCTTGATGTCCTTCGGGGATTTCGCTGTCCTTCGGGGATGCCCTTCGGGGGTCGCCTTCGGGGATGTCCTTTCGGCCGTTCGGCACGGCCGCATGACGACGCCGCGCAGCTATGCGAAAGCCCCGCCACCCGTCGATGGCAGGGCTTTCTTCATGCCGTTATTCGTGGCTATGCCGCGTGGATCACTTGGCGTGACCGGAGCGGATGGCCTCACGGTAGATGCGGCCGCGGAAGGAACCGCAGCTCGGGCAGGCCATGTGCGGCAGGGCCGGCTCGCCGCAGTTCGGGCAAGTCACGGTCGCCGTAGCGGTCGCCTTCCAGTTCGCGCGACGCGAGTGCGTGTTGGCGCGCGAGGTCTTGTACTTAGGCAGTGCCATTTCAGTATCCTCTGTTTCGTTCGAACATTGAGCTTAAGCGTTCAGTACTGTAACGCACCGCCTGTACAAAGACGGCGCGCACATCGCCGCGTGTCGTGCGTCCGTGTCGTGCGCCCGCGGGTCGCGGCGCACGGGTCGGCGGCATCGCGTCACTCGCCCTGCTCGTCGGCCTCCAGCTGCGCCTTCAGCGCGGCGAGTCCGGCGAAGCGGATGTCGGTGGTCTCGTGGTGGTGGTCCGGGTGTTCGTTCAGGTCGACGCCGCACTGCGAGCATAGGCCCTTGCAGTCCTCGCGGCACAGCGGCTGCAGCGGCAGCTTCTCGACGAGCGTGTCGCGCAGCAGCGCCTCGAGATCGGCGAACGCACCGCCCTGGAGCAGCGGGTATGTGTCCTCCGACTCCTCCTCGCCGGCGATGATGTCCACCTCGCCCTTGCCGTCGTCACGGCCGTGGTTCGCGTCGCGCTCGGACTCGTAGGGGAAGAACGCGGTCACGTCCACGCCCCAGTCACGCCTGATCGGCTTGAGGCAGCGCGTGCACTCGGCGTGCACGGGCGCGGTGACACGCGCGGTGAGGATGAGGCCGTCGACGATCGAGTCGAACGAGCCGGCGACGTGCACCGGCGCGCCCTCCTCGACGCCGATCACCTCGTCGCCGATGCCGCTCGGCGCGGGGAAGTCGGCGTCGACGGCCTTCGACTGGCCGGCGCGCGACGCGACCTGCGCGACGGGCACGGCCCATGGGGAATCTTCGGGACGGGGCATGATCCAAGCCTTTCTGTTGTCATTCGGTTCTGTTGTCGTTCGGTTCGTCCGTGTCGCCGCCGGTCTGCGTTCCGCCGGCACGTATCGTCGAATCCGGTGGGGCAGGCCCGCCGGTCAGCGCGACTCGGGGTAGTCGCTGATGTCGAGGTGCGGCATCTGCTCGCCCGCCGACTTGCGCCGCTCGTAGAGCACGTTGAGACCGGCGTCCACGTCGCCGCTCATCTTCGCGAGCTGGGAGCGCAGCGACTCCATCACCTTCGTCGAATACTCGTCGGCGCCGCGCGTGAGCCTGTCGGCCTTCGTCTGCGCCGTGTTGAGGATCGTGCGCGCCTTCTGCCGTGCGATCTCGGTGACGTTCTCCTGCCCGGCGAGGAACTGCGCCTGCTCGTTCGCCTCCTTGACGATGTCGGCGGCACGGCTCTGCGCGGAGGCGACGATCGCGTTCGCCTGCGTCTGCGCGCCCTCCAGCCGACGTTCCGCCTCGCGCATGAGCGCGGAGGCGCGTTCCAGCTGCACCGGGAGCATCTTCTTGAGGTCGCTCAGCTCGCCGGCGAACTCGGCGCGGTCGATCTTCACCTGATCGGGGAAGAAGATGCTGCCCTTCGCCTCCTCCAGCACGGCCTCCAGCCGGTCGATGATGTCGTAGACGGTGGTGAACTCGTCACGGCTCGGATCGACGTCGTCCTCATCCTCGTCGCCTTCACGCAGGTCGGGCAGCGGGAACGGCGACTTGAGCACGCGCTCGTCGTCGCCGGCGCCGTCGTCCGCGTCGTCGTCCGCCGGAACGGTCGGGGCTGCGATGGTGGGGGAGGGCGCG
>NZ_JGZP01000025.1 GCF_000741785.1 Bifidobacterium stellenboschense
GCCGTGCGCGCGCCGGCGCCCATCACGGTGGTCGCCTGGTCGGCGGCGGACGCGATCGGCGCCCACGGGTCGGCGTAGGTCGGCGAGACGGCCGGCAGATCGAGCGAATCGGTGTCGATGACGGTGGTTTCGGTGGCGTCGCCGTGATGCTTCGCGGCGACGCGGAACGGGTCGTCGGCGTCGTACCGGTCGAGCGACGGGTCGTCGGAGGAGCGGCGGCGCGAGAACAGGCGCGACAGCCATCCGAACGCGCCAGAGCCGCCGCGTGACGCGCCGTCATCCGCATCGTCGTCGCCGTCGTGCGTGGGCACGCCGTCGGCGAGCGCGATGCCGCCGTCGCCGACGCGCACCTCGTTCGGGAACTCGTCGTCGCCGCGCTTGCCGTCCGCATCGTCGACGGGCCTGCCCTGAATGCGCGCGACGATGCGGCGGAACAGTCCGGGCAGGTCGGTGACGTGCAGTCCGGAGATGAGCAGCAGCGAGAACAGGCCGACAATCACGAACACGACGATGGCGAACGCGCGCGAAAGCCCCCAGGCGAGCGGCGAGCCGAGCGCGTAGCCGATGAGGCCGCCCGCGTTCTGGATCGCGGTCCAGTCGAATCCGGGCGTGCCGGCGGCGAGCGCCACGTCGATGATCGAGCAGACCGACCACAGGAGCATCACCCATCCGGTCATGACGCGCGGATTGCCGGAGCCTTTGCCGGAGTTGCGCATGAGCCGGAACGCGACGAGGAACAGCAGGACGGGCAGCATGACGCTCATCACGCCGAACACGCCGGCTGCGAGCGCGTGCAGAAGACGGCCGAACGGACCCTGCACGCGGAACCATTCGGACGCGCAGAACAGCACGCCGAACACGAGCAGCGCGAAGCACAGGCCGTCGCGTCGGTACGCGGGGTCGAATTCGCCCACGCCGGAGACGGAGCGTACCGCGGACCCCAAGGCGCGCGGCACGGCGAGCAGCGCGCGCCGCCACAACGGTTCGTCCATGTAGTCCCCCTCGTTCACCGGATCCATGCGACGGGTCCGCCCGTCGTTCGCGCCCGAGCCGGCGCCCCTGCTTCCTCGTGTCTTTGCCATAGCGCACTCCAATGTAGCGAATCGCTCGTACCGTGTCGCGCGCGCCGCGCGAATCATCGTCAATTCCCCATACGACGGTCTCGGGGGACGCCCGGGAACGCGCGTCGTGGTCTATCATGGGGTGCATGACTCCAGCCGAACGTGCGAGCGCAGTCGCATTTGCACTGAAGAACTGCGCGTTGGATTCGATGACGCCGGGCGATGCGACGATGCGCGCCGCGGCCGACTATGAGGCGGACCGGATCGACGTGGGTGCCCTCATCGACGCGGCGGACGGCGAGACGTCGCATGTGGTGGGCGCCTCGCGGCTCGCGGACGGCTCGCTTGACGACCATGCGCGCGACCGCGCGGCGTCCGTGTTCGCCCGCACCGTGCTGCTGGTCGAACGCCCGTGGCGGCCGACCGGCGACCTCGACGAGCTGACCGCCATCCATAAGGGCCTGTTCGAGGGCGTGTTCGACGACGCGGGACGTCTGCGCACGTCGGACACGTCGCGCGGCGTGACGAACGACACGGCGCGCGCCCATAACCCGGAGGCGTTCTTCCCTGCCGGTCTGATCGAGACGGGGGCGCTCAACATCGCCACCGAGCTGGCGGAGCGACGCAACCTGCAGGCGTTGGACCGCGGCGAGTTCACGCACCGTCTCGCCCACGTGTACGACGAGCTCGGCTATCTGCATCCGTTCCGCGGCGGCAACGCGATGACGCTGCGCATGTTCGCCTCGCGTCTCGCGCACGACGCCGGCTGGGACCTCGACTGGGGTCCGGTGACGCGCGAGGCGTACAAGGCGGCGAAGCATGCGGCCTACCGGGGCGACACGTCCGGCTTCGAGCGCATGTTCTCCTCAATCGTGCGCCCGGCGAATCCGACGCGCGTGTTCCTCATCGCCGGGTTCGAGCAGGGCCCCGCGCACTGATCGCGCTGACGGCGGCCTCGGGCCCACTCCACATCGAAAGGCCTCCGGAACGTTCCTGCGGACGTCCCGGAGGCCTGTTCATATCCGGATTCAGGCGATGTCGCCGAGATGGTGCTGGACGTATTCGTCGGCGTGCGCGTCGATCACGTCATAGTCGCCGGCGTCGGCGTGCGCGATGATCGCCATCGCGTTGTCGACGAGCCGCGGGTTCAGCGCCTCAAGCCAGTGGATGCGCGGGTCGCGGCCGAACCATCCCATCTGCTTGCGGGCGAGACGGCGCGTCTTCTGCGCGATGTCCGCCCAGGCGTCCTCCTCCTCGTCCCACATGCCGTCGAGCAAATCGATCATCTGCTGGTAGCCGAGCGCGCGGCCGGCGGTGAAGCCCAGATGCGGGCGCAGGCGGCGCACCTCGTCGAGGAATCCGTCCTCGCGCATCCTCGCGGTGCGGATGCCGATGCGCCGGTCGAGTTCGCGACGGTCCAGGTCGAGGCCGATCTGCACGGACGGAATCACGTAGCGGTAGCGCGGCAGGCTCGCCGAATACGGCCTGCCGGTCAGTTCGATGACCTCGAGCGCGCGGATCGTGCGGCGCGGGTTGCGCGGCTCCATGCGTGCGGCGGCCTGCGGGTCCTTCGCCTTGAGCTCCTCGAACAGCGAGGCCGCGCCCTCCGTCCTCTCGCGTTCCTCGAGCCGCGCGCGGATCGCCGGATCGGTTCCGGGGAAGGAGATGTCGTCGATGGCGGCCCGTGCGTAGAGGCCGGAGCCGCCGACGAGGATCGGGCGCACGCCGCGCGCCTTGAGGTCGGCGATCGTGTCGCGGGCGAGCTTCTGGAAGCGCGCGACGGTCATCGTGTCGTCCGGGTCGATGATGTCGATGAGATGGTGCGGCACGCGCGCCTGCTCCTCTTTCGTCGCCTTCGCGGTGCCGACGTCCATGCCGCGGTACATCTGGTAGGCGTCCGCGTTGACGATTTCGGCCTTCTGCCCCGCCGCGGCGAGACGTTCGGCGATGGCGATGCCGAGGCCGGTCTTGCCGGACGCGGTGGGGCCGACGATCGAGACGACGCGCGGTTCGACGGCCGTCGCTCCGTTCTCGGCGGAGGGTGCCGGGGCTGTTTCAGTGGCGGACATGGTAGGTCTGTCCCTTCCTCGGATCCGGGTCGGCGATGAGGTTGTGGCGGCCCGCATGCGTGACGGTCGCGGTCACGAAGTCGCCGATCCGCGGCGTCGGCTCGCCCTCCGGCACGCCGATGTGGACGAGCACGCCGGTCTTCTCGCGTCCGGTGACGCGATGCGTGTCCGAATCCTTCTTGCCCTGCTGGCCGGTGACCATCACCTCGACGTCGCGTCCCTCGAACGTGGCGAGGTTCTCCTCGGTGATCCGCTCCTGCAACGCGACGAGACGCTCGAACCGCTCCTGGACCACGTCGTGCGGCAGCTGCTCCATGGCGGCTGCCGGCGTTCCCGGACGCGGCGAGTAGATGAACATGAACGCGGACGAGAAGCGCGCCTCGCGCATCACGTCGAGCGTGGCCTGGAAGTCCTCCTCGGTCTCGCCGGGGAAGCCGACGATCACGTCGGTGGAGATCTGCGCGTCGGGCATGGCGGCGCGGATGCGGCCGAGGATGTCGAGGAACCTCGCGGAACGGTAGGATCGGCGCATCGCCTTGAGGATGCGGTCGGAGCCGGACTGGAGCGGGAAATGCAGCTGATGCATCACGTTCGGCGTCTCGGCCATCGCGGCGATCACGTCGTCGGTGAACGCGGCCGGGTGGGGCGAGGTGAAGCGCACGCGCTCCAATCCTTCGATCTCGCCGCAGGCGCGCAGCAGCTTGCTGAACGCGTACCGGTCGCCGATGCCGTAGCCGAACGAGTTCACGTTCTGGCCGAGCAGCGTGATCTCCTTCGCGCCGCCGGCAACGCAGCGGCGGATCTCGTCGAGGATGTCGCCGGGACGGCGGTCGCGCTCCTTGCCGCGCGTGGTGGGCACGATGCAGAACGTGCACGTGTTGTTGCAGCCGACGGAGATCGCCACCCACGAGCTCACGCGGGAGGCGCGTGCGGCGGGCAGGTCGCTCGGCATGTGCTCGAGCGCGTCGGTCACCTCGACCTGCGGCTTGCCGGTGGCGCGGTTCTGGTCGAGCAGGCGCGGCAGCGAGTCGAGGTTCTTCGTGCCGAACACGGCGGACACCCACGGCGCCTTGTCGGCGATCTTCCTCCTGTCGATCTGCGCCATGCAGCCGCCGACCGCGATCTGCAGGTTCGGACGGTGGAGTTTGACGCGGTTGTACCGGCCGACCGTGCCGTACATCTTCTCGGTGGCGTTCTCGCGCACCGCGCACGTGTTGAGCACGATCAGGTCGAGGTCGCGCGAGGCGACCTGCTCCTCGGTGGCGGGCACGTAGCCGTCCGCCTCGAGCACGCCGGCGATGCGCTCCGAATCATGCACGTTCATCTGGCAGCCGAGCGTGTCTATATGGAACACGCCCTTGCCGCGACGGCCGGCGATGGCGGCCGCGTCGGCGGTCTCGACGTCGTATGAGGCGCGCTCCGCCTCGGTCATCATGTCTTCATTCACAGCGTTCCATTCTATGGGACGGCCGGGTCACGGCATGTCCCGCACGTGGTATGCGGGCGCGGACGGGCGATGCCTGCCATGGCGCCCCGGCATCGGCGGGTATGTGGCATCGGCGGGCCCCGGCATCGGCGGCACGTGGGGAGATTTTCAGCAGACGTCCGGATTCGCATGGTCCCCGCGGCTATAATCGTTGCCGTGATACTTGACCGACATTCCCGATTGAGCAGCGCCGACCTCAAGGCCCGGTTGAAGGGCCTGAACCTGTCGGACAGCATCTTCACCGCAGACCAGATCACCGAGTTCGTGGACCTCATGCAGGTGTACGAGGGCGCGATGTACGAGATCTCGACGAAGCTCGAGATCCTCGACAACGAGTTCCAGGTGCGGTTCGCGCACGATCCTATCCACCACATGGAGCGGCGTCTCAAATCGGTGAACTCGATCATCGGCAAGCTGGAGCGCAAGGGGCTGCCGATTGCCGTCGAATCCATTAAGGACAACCTGTTCGACGTGGCCGGCATCCGCGTGATCTGCAACTACCGGGACGACGTGTATTCGGTGTCGAACTACCTGTCCGCCCAGTCGGACATCCAGGTGCTGCGCGTCAAGGACTACATCAAGCGGCCGAAGCAGAACGGCTACCGTTCCCTGCACGTGATCTACGCGGTGCCCGTGTTCCTCTCCTCCGGCGCGCACTACACGCCGGTCGAGGTGCAGTTCCGCACGATCGCCATGGACTATTGGGCGAGTCTCGAGCACGCGCTGCGCTACAAGACCGACCTGCCGGACGCGCGTCTCAGCGAACATTCGCAGACGCTGCTCGACTGTGCGCGGAGCCTGCAGAACATCGAGGTGCAGATGCAGAACATCCACCGCGACATCAACGGCGCGCCGGTGGTCGAGCAGACGCCGAAGACCACGGACTGAAGGCGGCAGGCACGGCTGAAGGTGGGAGGCACGGACTAGCCGCGCCGCATCCACCGCGGCAGTCGCGCGGGAGCCTGGGCGAGCATCGTGCCGAGGAAGATGAGTGCGCAGCCGAGGTAGCCGCGCGGGGTCATCACCTCGCCGAGGAAGATCGCCCCGCCCACGGCGGAGAAGAACGATTCGAGGCTCATGAGCAGGCTGGCGCGCGTGGGCGGCACCCACTGCTGGCCGATGACCTGCAGCGTGTAGGCGATGCCGACCGACCCGATGCCGGCGTAGACGATCGGCTCCCATGCGGTCGCAGCGCCCGTCCAGTCGATGGAGCCTTCCGCGGCGGACCCGATCCAGCTGAGCGCGGCGGTGGTGCAGAACTGGATGAATGACAGTTCGATCGCGTCGACCTTGGCACCGAGTTCGTCGATGACGAGGATGTGCGCGGCGAACAGGAGCGCGGTGAACAGGAGCAGCAGGTCGGCGAGGCCGATCGATCCGAAGCCGTCGGTGATGCACAGGCAGTAGAATCCGGCGACCGCGAGTATGACGGCCACGCCGACGAGGACGCCGATGCGGCGGCGGAGGAACACGAAGGCGAGCAACGGGACCATCACGATGTACAGGGCGGTGAGGAATCCGGCGCGGCCGGCGGATTTGCCGTAGAGGATGCCGTACTGCTGGAGGGTGCTCGCGGTGAACAGCACGACGCCGCAGATGGCGCCGACGACGAGCGGGTTGGCGAGCGCGCGGCGGAATGGCGCCTTCCTTGTCCGGGCCGACGGGGAACCCGGTTCGGCCCCGATGCCGGCGCTTGCAGTGATGGCGTCCTTGGCATCGGCGTCGTCGGTGTCGGTCGTCACGACGGGCTTCTCGTCGGTCTTGCCGTCGCGTGCATGCCGCACGAGCAGGATGGGGACGAGGGAGGCCGCGCCGAGCGTGAAGCGCGTGGCGTTGAAGAACAGCGGGGTGACCGCGTCCATGCCCTGCACCTGCGCGACGAACGCGAGCCCCCAGATGAGCGCGCATACGGTCAGGCACAGCATGCCGATGATGTCCTGTCGTCCCTGTGTACCCGTTCTTCCCATAGGGATTCAACCTACCGTGCGCGTGTGCGGATACGGGAAGGCCCGACCACCATGTGGTCGGGCCTTCCTATGTGATGCACGATTCCGGGATTCCCGACCGGCGCACGGCCGTCAGACCGAACCGGGCGGGAATCCCCATGTCCCCGTCAGTCCCTGCTGCCGAACAGCTGGAGGATGTAGAGGAACATGTTCACGAAGTCGAGGTACAGGTTGAGGGCGCACAGGATGGAGATCTTCCTGATCATCTCCGGCCCCTGCGCCTCGTACGCCTTGAACAGGGCCCTCGTGGACTGGGCGTCGTACATGGTCATGCCGGCGAAGATGATGAGTCCGATGGCGCACACGATGCGCGTCATGCCGCTCACGCCGGGGATGAATGCGAGCACAAGCTGGGTGATGATGAGCACGACGAGCGCCACCATGAGGATCGGCCCGAACTTGAGCATGTCGAACTTCGTGGTGAGGCTGAACATGGTCAGGGCGAGGAAGAACGCGGCGGTGACGCCGAGCGCGATGCCGATCTGGCCGAGGTCGTACACCCAGAAGATGGAGCTCAGGGTGAAGCCCATGAGCGCGGCGTACACGTAGAACATGGCGCGCGCGGCTCCGACGCTCATCTTGGTGATGCGCATGCCGAGCACGATGGCCATGCCGACCTGTACGACGCACAGGCCGATCAGGCCGATGTACCCGGTGGTGGCGAGGAAGGTGTAGTAGGCGCCGGTGATCTGCGCGAGCACGGCGACCAGGGCGGTCACGACGAGGCCGATGGTCATCTCGCCGTATGCCTTGGTGACGGAGACGCGTTCGGCCTGCTCATAGGAGTAGGCGACCTGGCCGTTGACGGTGGCCGCGGCACCGCCCTGGCCCGCGTACGCGTACTGGGGCTGGCCGTACTGCGGCTGCCCGTACTGGGGCGGCATCTGCTGGGTGTACTGGTTGTATCCGGCGTTCTGCTGGCCCGCGTACTGGTACTGCGGCGCGCCGTAGCCGGTGTTCAACGTGTTGTTGCCCTGCGGCTCGTAGTTGGGATTGGGCTGGGGCTGCTGACCGAATGTCATGATCGCTCCTTCTCGTTATCGACGGTTCCCATCCTACGCGGCCAACTTGGCGTTGTCTGGGAATTTCAGCCCTCAGCCCGATTCCCTCCCATCCGCGTCACTGCAGATCGAACGTATGAACCACCTTCGTGGCGTCATCCATCGACATCAGCGCGGTGACATCCACCGTGACCGGGGACTGGTCCTGCAACACGTATCCGAGGGTCACGGTGGCGGTGGCTCCAGGCTGCACCTCGGCCAGATAGGAGTTCGCGTCGTATCCCTCGGGGGATTGCGTGTACATGGCGATGTCCAGGGACTTGCCGTTCTGGAACACCTGGGGATGGGCCAACGATGAGAAGGAGTTGTTCTTCGTCGTTTTGTTCGTCCACTCATAGGTCACCAGTACGGTGGCCGCTCCGTTGTAGTCGGCGCCGCTGGCGGCCGCCGAGACGATTTTGACGTGGGCGCCTTCGATGTCGCCTTCGGTGTCCTGCTCCCCCGAGGTCTTGTTCTTGGAGGAGTCTCCGTTACCCGAGCCGGAAGCGGATTGCGACGTGTCCACGCCCTTGGACTCCTTGACGGAGTCGTCCAGCGCCTTGCTCGCGGCGGATTGGACGGCAAGCGTGATGACGATGGACAGCACGCACAATACCGCGGCCACCACCGACAACGCCTTGCCCGACCTCTTTCCCCGGAACGTGCCGACAAGGGCGATGATGGCAAGAACCGCACCGATGAACCCGAAAATCGCGGCGATGTTGTTGATGATGGGAATGAAGCTCAGCACCAGTCCCAATGCGCCGAACACGATCGCGATGATTCCGCAGATGGTGATGTGCGGACGTCCCTGTTCCCGATCCCGGCCTTCGGCCGCCGTGGTGTTTCTTTCCATGATTCCTTCTTTCTCGATAAGCGGACCATGCCGTCCGCGGGATCATGCTTCGACGCTACAGGTCCATCGCCTCGGCCGTCAGTGTACGAACGGACCTTTCCGTGTGCCCCATCGGGCGGATGGGGCACATCCGACACGACCGCATGTCCAATGGCGCGGATCCGGGACTCGGCCATACAGTGGTTGCATGACATACGCACATCCGCGGCCGGCGGCCGCACCGGCCGACGAGGTTCCGGTACGCACGAAACGGGCATGCACGTTCGCCATGGTCCCGTTCGCCGCGACGATGTGCCTGGTCCAATGCGCGTATGCCGCCACGCCGTATACGAAGGACCCGCATGGCGGCGTCTACCTGTGGATGATGCTCGCCACGCTGCTCGCCTTCGCGTTTCCGCTGCTGCTGACCGCCCGCGACAAGCATCCGGAGGCGGTGTTCTGGAGCTGTTGCGCCGCGGTGACGGTGTTCCCGTACGATCCACTGCTCATGCTCATGGCGTTGACCGCGCTGATCGCCCGCCGTTCGGACCGGGCGCGCACAATCCGCGCGGTCGCCGCGGGCGCGGCGGTGGCCGTATGGGCGCATCTGCGCGACGCGCTGCACCCGGCCGAAGCCTCGTTCTGGCATGAGGTCTTCGCGGAACCGGGCACGGGCACGGACGGCGTCCCCATCGTGATGATGACCGGGGAGGCGCCGATCATCGTCACCGCCATCATCGTCGGCCTCGTGGGCACGCTCATCGCCACCTTGTCCGGCCTGCACATCCGTTCGCGGGCGAAGCTGTCGACCGCGCAGGCGCAGGCGGACGCCGCCGTATCCCACGCGCGGACGCTCCGTTCCGATCTCGCGGACCAGCGTCTCGCCGACGCGATCGCCGCCGAGGCACACGACACGCTCGCCCACTCGCTGTCCTTGCTCGCGTTGAACGCGAGCGCCCTGCAGGCCGAGGCATCGCATCTGCCGCCGTCTGAACAGGCGACGGCGATCGCGCGCAAGGCGGAGGACATCCGCCGGCAGGCGGCCGGCGCGTTGGACGAGGCCCACCAGATCATCGACATGCTGCGCCACCCGCAGACGGCATGGGAGCAGCTGGTCCCTTCCGACGAGACCGCGTTGACCCGCGAATCGTTGGACGGTCTTCTCGTCGACGCCCGGAACGCGGGCATGTCGCTCAACACGTGGATCGACATCCGGCAGCTCGGCGATCTGGATGATTCGACGGCGAAGACCGCCTACCGCGCCGTGCAGGAGGGATTGACGAACGCACGGCGGCATGCGCCGGGGGCGCCGGTCTCGTTGGAGGTGACGGCCAATCCGGAGAACGGGGTGCATGTCCACGTGACCAATCCAATCGTTTCGACGCAGGATGCCGCGGGAACCTCCCCGACCGCCATGGCGACGCCTTCGCCCGTGGCTGGTCTCATCGCCGCCATGGGAGAGGCCGGCGCCGTCGAATCGTCCCCGCGGCAACCCGGCGCGGGACTGCCAGGTCTCGTCGCGCGGGCGCAGGAGTCGGGAGGCGACTGCCGTTACGGCGTGGACGACCGCCGCATCTTCCACGTGGACGTGACGTTGCCGTGGGTCTGGCGCACGCCGAACGAACGCCGTCCATAAGGTCCGGCGCACCCCGCGCCAATCCGCTCCTGCCCCGTGGTCCTGCCATAGTATGGGCATTGTGAGTGAAGAACAGCAACGCAAGCGCGCCGATGAGGAATCTCCGGCGCGGGTGATCGTCGTGGACGATGATCCGATGATCTGTCAGGCGATGTCGCTGATTCTCACCGATTATTCGGACGGCCGCATCATCGTGGCCTCGACGGCGACGGGAGGCGCCGAGGCGGTGAAGCTCGCGAACGACATGCATCCGGACGTGGTGCTCATGGACATCGCCATGCCCGGCATGGACGGCATCGAGACCACACGCCGGCTGCGCGCGCTCCCCCATCCTCCGCACGTGCTGATGCTCACCTCGTTGAGCCCGTCGAATACGGTCGAACGTGCGGTGGAGGCCGGGGCGGAGGGGTTCGTGTCGAAGACGGACGCGCCCGGCGACATCATCCGACGTGTGCTCGGCGTCTGCGACGACGCGCCGCAGTTCAACACGGCGAGCCAACGCCAGCTCATCACCGGCCTGCACGCGCAACGACCGACATCCCGACGCGACGAGGCGCGCGCCCTGCTCGACGCGTTGCCCGAACGGGAGCGCGAGGCGGTGATCCTCGCCGCCGAGGGATTCACGAACGCGCAGATCGCCGCACGCATGTTCATTTCGGAGCGCACCGCGAAGGCGCACCTGTCGAACGCGGCGGACAAGCTCTCGATGGGTCGCGTGCAGATGGCCCGGCTCGTGGAACGCGCCGACCTGCCGGCACGGCCGTAGCCCACCCATCCACCCACCCCGCATCCCCCCCTCCGGTCCGGTGCGGCCGCACCTCACCGGATCGGAGGGACGAAACCCGCGCTCGGCCGTACACGGGCGAATCATGTGAGATACGTCGCAACACGTCGGGCGCGCGATGCCCGCGGAGCAGGCCGCGCGCTGCTAGGCTGTTACGTGACAAAACGAAAGAGGGTCGTCATGCCCCGCAGCGGTCCGCGGGCTCGGCCGAAGACGCCGGAAGGAACATGAGATGGGTATCAACGCCAAGGAACTGCCGCTGGGTGATGTGTTCACGCCGGACTACATCCTGTCGATTCCCTCGTTCCAACGCGCCTACATCTGGAGGCCGGAGAACATCCTTCAATTGGTGAACGACCTGTTGGAGGCGTGCAAGACGCCGGAGACCCCCTACTTCCTCGGCTCGCTCATCCTGGTGCGCGAGGGCGGTCCCCGCTACGAGGTGATCGACGGCCAGCAGCGCCTCGTCTCCCTGTCGATCATCATCGCCGCGTTGCGCGATCTGGAACGCGACCCCGAATGGATGACGCTGCTCGACCATCTCATCGTCGATCCGGGCGACAAGCTGCGCGGCATCGCCAACGAGCCGCGGCTCACGCTGCGCGAGCGGGACGCCGCGTTCTTCCGCGAATACGTGCAGGAAGGCAATCTGGAGGCGTTGTTCGATCTGACCGACGAGGATTGGACGACCGCCGCGCAGCGCAACATCACGCGCAACACGAAACGCGTCTACGACGAACTGTCCGCGCTGGGCGAGGAGGAGCGCCGCGCGTTCGCCTCGTACATGGTCAAGATGGTCACGCTGGTGATCGTCACCACCGACGATCTGGACGGCGCGCACCGCATCTTCGACGTGATGAACATGCGGGGGCTCCCGCTCACCGCATCCGACGTGTTCAAGGCGCGCGCCACCTCCGCGCTGAAACCAGCGGAAATGGATATGTACGCCGCACGCTGGGACGACATCATGGATCCGCTCGGCGACGACCCGCAGTCCACCGAGGAGTTCTTCGCGACGCTGCACATGATCCTCACGCACAAACACTCCACCGACAAGCTCATCGAGGAGTTCCTCGCCGACGTGCTGCAGCCGCGCATCGACGCGGGCGACGTGCCCGCGTTCATCGAAACGGTGCTCGCACCGTACGCGGCCGCATGGCAGGTCATCGCCCACGCGACGGACACCGTGCTTCCCGACGAAGTGAAATTCCGTCTCGAAGCGCTGAACGACTACCGCAACCACGAGTGGAAGGCCGTCGCCATGTGGGTGCTCGTCCACTCGTACCGCAATCTCGGCTCCCCCGACGTGTCGCCGTTCGCGTCGCGCGCCGGCCGCGCCGCACGCGCGAACGCGACGGCGAAGACGCTCGGCGGCCACGACATGCAGCGTCTCAACGAAGTGCTCGCCGCGTTGGAGCGCGTCACCGGCATCGACACGTTGAACCGGGTGAGCGCGTTCACCCGCCGCGGGCATATGACGGCCGCGATCCGCGACCTCGACAAGGGGTATCCAACGAATCTGGTACGCGGTCTGGCCGTCAAGGCCGACGACCGCACCGGCGCGCTGGTACGCCTGCACGGCGAGATGCAGGGCGACGACGAGCTGATCCGACTGCTGCTCATCCGCGCGAACGAGCAGGCCGCGGGCGCGCATCTCGCCCGTCCGCGCCGACTGAGCGCGCTGGCCATCATGCCGTTGGACATCGACCACACCGCGTCGTTCGCGAACTGGACGCAGGACGACCACGACCATTGGATGTACCGTCTCGGCAACATGGCGCTCGCGCAGGGCGCGCCCGACCAGCTCGACAGAATCACGGAATACGAGAAGCGCCGCGACCGCATTCTCGTGCGCGTCGACTCGCGCCGCTTCCCACTGACCGACGGGCTGAAGGACTTCAACGAGTGCACGCCGGCTATGCTCAAGCACCGTCAGGAGGAGACAATCCGGCTCATCGCCGACTACTGGCAGATCCGCTACGACGAGAACCACACGGATCTGACCGGGAAAGGCAACGAGGCGCTCGCCGAGGCCGCCGCCAAACCGACGCACGGGTCACGGCGCGTCACGATCCGTCAGGTCGTCAAGGCGGGTCTGCTCATCCCCGGCGAGAAGCTCGTCTGGGAGCGTCCACGCAAGGGCGAACGCTGGTATGCGACCGTGACCGAGACCGGCAAATTCCGTCTCGACGACGGCTCCGAGCACGCCTCCCCCACGGCGGCGGCGAAGGCGGCTGCCGGCGGCAAGGCGAGCGGCGGCCTGGACGTGTGGAAACGCACGTCGGACGGCGTGAAGCTCTCGGAGATCTGGAAGAAGTACCGCCAGCAGGTCGGCTGACGCGCGACCGCCGAGAACGACCTAGGGTGGTACGTATCCAGGACCACCCCCACCCGCTTCGCGGGAGCCCCCGCCGGCGGGGGCGAAAACTCGCGCATTTCCGACCTCCCGCCAGCAGCGTCGCCATACTCACCTCCCGCCGGCGGGGGCATCGATCTCACCCGCGTACGAATGTTCTCCCCTCCCACAGGAGGGTCCGGCGTACTCGCCTCCTATCAGCGGAGGCAAAACGACGGTCTCGCCCGTGGATTGCCGTTCACTGGCCTCCCGCTGGCGGGAGGTGGCGCGCGCAGCGCGTCGGAGGGTGGTCCAATCGGATAAGGGCGTAGGCACAGAAAGGAGGGGGTGGAACGGATCGTTCCACCCCCTCCTTTGTCCCGCGTCTTGCGACCGGCCGACACGCCCCTTACTTGCGCATGAGGTTCCTCAGCACGTACTGGAGGATGCCGCCGTTGCGGTAGTAGTCGGCCTCGCCGGGCGTGTCGATGCGCACGACCGCGTCGAATCCGACCGTCGAGCCGTCGGCCTTCGTGGCGGTCACGTGCACGGTCTTCGGCGTGACGCCGGAGTTGAGCTCATCGACGCCGGCGATGTCGTAGGTCTCGGTGCCGTCGAGGCCGAGCGACGCGTAGGACTCGCCTTCGGGGAACTGGAGCGGCAGCACGCCCATGCCGATGAGGTTCGAACGGTGGATGCGTTCGAAGCTTTCGGTAATGACGGCCTTCACGCCGAGCATCAGCGTGCCCTTCGCCGCCCAGTCGCGCGAGGAACCGGTGCCGTACTCCTTGCCGGCGAGCACGACGAGCGGCGTGCCCTCGGCCTTGTAGTTGAGGGACGCGTCGAAGATCGTGGACGGCTTGCCGGTGGTGAAGTCGTAGGTGTAGCCGCCGGGCGTGACCTCGTTGCCTGTGGAGGCGAGCAGAAGGTTGCGCAGGCGGATGTTGCCGAACGTGCCGCGTACCATGATCTCGTGGTTGCCGCGGCGCGAACCGTAGGAGTTGAAGTTCTTCGGCTCCACGCCGCGCTCGGTCAGGTACTTGCCGGCGGGGCTGGACGCCTTGAACGCGCCGGCCGGGGAGATGTGGTCGGTGGTGACGGAGTCGCCGAGCAGGGCGAGCACGCGCGCGCCGTGGATGTCGGACACGGGGGCGGGCTCGGCGCTCATGCCGTCGAAGAACGTCTGGCGGCGCACGTACGTGGACTTCGGGTCCCATTGGAACAGTTCGCCCTCGGGCACGTCGAGGCCCTTCCAGCGATGGTCGCCCTCGAACACGGAGGCGTAGTCCTTGAGGAACATCTCGCGGCTGACCGTGCCATTGACCACGGCGGCGACCTCCTCGTTGGTCGGCCAGATGTCCTTCAGGTACACGTCGTTGCCGTCCGCGTCCTGGCCGAGCGGCTGCGACTCGAAGTCGAAGTCCATCGTGCCGGCGAGCGCGTAGGCGATGACGAGCGGCGGCGAGGCGAGGTAGTTCATCTTGACGTCCGGGCTGATGCGGCCTTCGAAGTTGCGGTTGCCGGACAGCACGGCGGTGACGGTCATGTCGTTCGCGTTGATGGCCTCGCTGATCTCGGGCAGCAGCGGGCCGGAGTTGCCGATGCAGGTGGCGCAGCCGAAGCCGACGAGCTCGTAGCCGAGCGCGTCGAGGTCGTCCTGGAGGCCCGCGGCCTTCAGATAGTCGGCGACGACCTGCGAGCCGGGCGCGAGCGAGGTCTTCACCCACGGCTTCGGCTTCAGACCCTTGAGGTGCGCGTTGCGGGCGATGAGGCCGGCGGCGACCATGACGGACGGGTTGGAGGTGTTCGTGCAGCTGGTGATCGAGGCGATGGCCACGTCGCCGTTGTTCAGCTCGAAATCGCCGCGGAAGTCGGTGGAGACGGGCACCGGCTCCTTGACGGTCTTCTCGGTCTCGTAGGCGGGCAGCGTCCTCTCGAACGTCTCCTTCGCCTCGGACAGGACGATGCGGTCCTGCGGGCGCTTCGGGCCGGCGATGGACGGCACGACGGTCCCGAGGTCGAGCTCCATGTATTCGGAGTACTTCGGCTCGACGTAGTCGGGGTCCTTGGCGTCGCCCCACAGCTTGTTGGCCTTCGCGTAGGCCTCGACGAGCGCGACCTGCTCGTCGGAGCGGCCGGTCAGGCGCAGGTAGTCGAGCGTGACGTCGTCGATGGGGAAGATGCCGCAGGTGGAGCCGAATTCGGGGCTCATGTTGCCGATGGTGGCGCGGTTGGCGAGCGGCACGGAGGCGATGCCCTCGCCATAGAATTCGACGAACTTGCCGACGACGCCGTGCTTGCGCAGCATGTCGGTGATGGTGAGCACCACGTCGGTGGCGGTCACGCCCTCGGGGATGGAGCCGGTGAGCTTGAAGCCGACGACGCGCGGCACGAGCATGGAGATCGGCTGGCCGAGCATGGCGGCCTCGGCCTCGATGCCGCCGACGCCCCAGCCGAGCACGCCGAGGCCGTTTTCTGTGGTGGTGTGCGAATCGGTGCCGACGCACGAGTCGAGGTAGGCGAGCTCGCGGCCGCGCTCCCCCGCCTTCGTCATGACGACCTTGGCGAGGTATTCGATGTTGACCTGGTGGATGATGCCGGTTCCCGGCGGCACGACGCGGAAGTTACGGAACGCCTGCTGGCCCCAGCGCAGGAACTGGTAGCGTTCGCCGTTACGCTGGTATTCGATGTCCATGTTGAGTTCGACGGCGTTGGGCAGCGCGTACTTGTCGATCTGCACGGAGTGGTCGATGACCATGTCGGACTGGACCTGCGGGTTGATGACCTCCGGGTCGCCGCCGAGGTTCTTCACGGCGTCGCGCATGGTGGCGAGGTCGACGATGCAGGGCACGCCGGTGAAGTCCTGCATGACGACGCGGGATGGGGTGAACTGGATCTCGTGGCTGGGTTCGGCGTCCGGGTCCCAGTCGAGGAGCGCCTTGACGTGGTCGTCGGTGATGTTGGCGCCGTCGATGTTGCGCACCAGGTTCTCCACGAGCACCTTCAGCGAGTAGGGCAGGTGGTCGACGCCGTCGAGGTCGGCGATCTTGTAGTAGTCGAAATCCTTGCCGGCGGCGTGGAGCGTCGCCAGCTGGTCGTCACGTAGGGACATGCTTCCTCCGAATCATTGGAACCGGCTGTTGCCGCCGATTATCCACTCGAAATGGTACGGGAACGTAACTTTCCCTCTGGCGTGTCGGCTTGAAACGTGAGACAATACGCCACCCACGCCGCACTGTCTACCGGCGGCGGTCGAGCAGCCTGCCGATCGCCGTGCGTGACGCCCACGGCACGGCGGCGAGGCAGACGGCGAACACGGCGGTCGCGCCGGCGAGCGCGATCAGCGTGGGCGCGACGAGGTCGCCGGTGGGGACGACGAGCGCGAAGAAGCGTGCGACGAACGGGATGAACATGCCGATGACGCCGGCCGCGGCGAACACGGCGACGAGCGCGCCGCGCCAGCCGTTCAACGGGCACGCGACGCGGGCGAGCACGAACACGCCCATGACGAACAGGACGATCGCCTCGGTGGCGCGCAACGCGGCCAGGTCCGCCGCCGAGCCGGACACGTCCCAGCCCATGATGCGCGGCAGCGTCCATGCGGTGATGAGGACGGACAGGGCGGTGGCGATGCCGCCGGGCAGCGCGAATCCGACGACGCGCTTGAGGAAGCCGGGGATGTAGCGGCGCGTGTTCGGCGCGAGCGCGAGGATGAAGGCCGGCATGCCGATGGTGAGCGCGCCGATGTAGGTGATGTGGCGCGGCAGGTACGGGTATGGGATCTGCGTGAGCACCACACCCAGCGAGATGAGCGCCGAGTACACGGTCTTGACGAGGAACAGGCCGGCGACGCGTTCCATGTTGGCCATGACCTGCCGTCCGCGGGCGACCACGTCGGGCAGGTGGGAGAACTTCGAGTCGACGAGCACGACCTGGGCGACGGCCTTGGTGGCAGGCGTGGCGTTGCCCATCGCGATGCCGAGGTCCGCCTCCTTCAGGGCGAGCGCGTCGTTGACGCCGTCGCCGGTCATCGCGACCGTGTAGCCGCGCGCATGCAGCGCGTCGACGATGAGCTTCTTCTGGTCGGGCAGGACGCGGCCGACCACGTCCACGTTTTCGAGGACGCGACCGAGTTCGGCCGGATCGTCGGGCAGCAGACGCGCGTCCATGATGCGTGGATCCCGGTCGCCGGCGAGCCGCACCTTACGCGCTATCGCGCCGACGGTGACGGGATTGTCGCCGGAGATGACGCGGCATCGCACGCCCTGTTCGCGGAACCAGGCGAGCGTCGCCTCCGCGTCGGCGCGCACCCGCTCCGAGCACACCACCAGCGCCATCGGCACCGCGCGCCGGTCGAGCGCGATTGCATCTTGGCTCCCTCTGACGAGGGAGTTGTCGGCGCCAGCCGACTGAGGGAGAGATCCCGGCAAGTCCCCGGACGCCGCGCCTTGGCCGTCGGCACGCGCCCGCGCGACGAGCAGCACGCGGCTGCCCTCCTTCGCGATCGTCTCGACCCGTTCCAGCAGCGCCGCGTGGTCGCCGTCCAACGCCGCCAACAGCACCTCCGGCGCCCCCAGATACCATGTCGCACCGCCCGCGACCGTCACCGCGCTCCACTTGCGCGACGACGAGAACGGCACACGTGCGACGACCTCGCCCGGCGCGTACCCACGCGCCCCAAGCCCGTCGAGCACGGCGCGGCCGGTCGCGTTCGGCTGCTCCTCGTTCGCGAGATCGTAGAGCGCCTGCGTCGTCTCCCGCTCCCCGGACGTCGCATCGCCGCCATCACCGCCATCGTCGCCGCCATCGCCGCCCCGCAGCATGACCACCCGGTCGAGCGCGATGCCGCCGTCGGTGATCGTGCCGGTCTTGTCGAGGTTCAGACAGTCGACGCGCGCCAACGTCTCCACGGATTCGAGTTCCTGCACCAAGGTCTCGTGCCGTGCGAGACGCATCGCGGCGACGGCGAAGTTGAGCGAGGTGAGCAGCACGAGTCCTTCGGGGATCATGCCGACGACGCCGGCGACGGCGGAGACGACCGCCTGCCGCCACTGTCCGGTGGCGAGCGCGACCGACCATCCGCCGACCGTGTGGATCTGGGAGATGATGAGCAGCACGCACAGCGGCACGACGAGGAACGTCATGAACTTGAGGATCGTATTGATGCCCTTATTGAGATCGGAGACGGTCTTCTTGTACACCTTGGCCTTCGCGGTGAGCGTGGCCGCGTACGACCGCGCGCCGACCGCGGTGACGCGTGCGAGCGCCATCCCGGAGACGGCGGTGGAACCGGAGTAGGCGGCGTCGCCCTCATGCTTGCGGACGGTGCGCGATTCGCCGGTGAGCATCGACTCGTCGAGCTCCAACCCCCAGTCGCGGACGATCTCCGCGTCGGCGGGCACCTGTTCGCCGGAGCGCACCCAGAGCAGATCGTCCATGACGATGCCGTCATGCGGCACGGTCACGTCGCGTCCGTCGCGGCGCACGAGATAGTCGGAGGCGACGAGGATGGAGAGCCTGTCGAGCGTGCGTTTCGCGCGCAGCTCGGTGACGATGCCGATGCCCGTGTTGATGATGATGACGAAGCCGAAGACCGCGTCCTTCCACGAGCCGGTGGCGAGCACGAGGATCATCGCCGCGAGGATGATCCCGTTGAACAGGGTGAACACGTTGGCGCGCACGATGTCCTTCACCGAACGCGACGTGGAGTCCTTCACCCTGTTGACCGCCCCGGACGCGACGCGCGCCCGCACCTCGGCTGCCGTCAGACCGGTCTCGTCCACGTCGTCACCCACGCCAATCGCTGAATTCGCACTCATGCCCACTACCCTACCGTGCGTCGCCCCGTAGAATGGTTGCGTCAGCATCATTGCGGCACCATTGCGGCATCATTGCGCGAGAAGGGAGCGTCATGGCTATCCAGTCGACGATCACATTGAACAACGGCACGGTCATCCCGCAGGTGGGATTGGGCGTGTTCCAGACGCCGGACGGCGACACGACGGTGAAAGCGGTCACCGCGGCGCTCGAAGCCGGCTACCGCCATATCGACACGGCGAGGATCTACGGCAACGAGGAGTCCGTGGGCGAGGGCATCCGCCGCTCCGGCGTGCCGCGCGGGGACATCTTCCTCACGACGAAGCTGTGGAACGACGACATCCGCGCGCACCGCGCGAAGGACGCGTTCGTCGAGAGCCTCGACCGTCTCGGCGTCGACTACGTCGACCTGTACCTCATCCACTGGCCGGCGGACGGCTGGCGGCAGGCGTGGAGCGACATGCAGGAGATCTACGCCGCCGGACGCGCGAAGGCGATCGGCGTGAGCAACTTCCAGCGCCATCATCTCGAGGAGCTGCTGAAGGACAGCGACGTGACGCCCGCTGCCGACCAGATCGAATCGTCGCCGCAGTTCGCGAACCAGGAGCTCGTCGATTTCGCGCACGGCCTCGGCATCGCCGTCGAGGCGTGGAGCCCGCTCGGCGGCACCGGCGGCACGCTGCTCGCCGACCCGCGTCTGGCTGAGATCGGCGCGAAGTACGGCAAGTCGCCGGCGCAGGTCGTCATCCGCTGGCACATCCAGCGCGGCGTGGTCGTCCTGCCGAAGTCCACGCACGCCGAACGCATCCGCCAGAACTTCGACGTATTCGACTTCAACCTGGCCGCCGCCGACATGGCCGCCGTCAGCGCGCTGGAGACCGGCCGCCGCAACGGCGCCGACCCGGACGATTTCGATTTCTGATGATGGGCCAAGTGGCCGTTAAGTGCCATTAAGTAAGGGGCATCGGAATCGTCTTGCTTCCACGGGACGATGGAAGCAAGACGATTCCAGAAAGCAGACGACATGTCCATTCCCACACATGTGACATTACCGGAACCGTTCTCTTCCGATGGAATGGACATGGCGGCAACTCTGCCGGACTTCCACCTTCGGACTCACGCGCGATAATGGGCGGTATGGAATCGGAATGGATTGACGGCGGGCGCGAAGCGGCGCAGTCGGTGTGGGGCGGCGAGCAGTCGCATGGCGGCATGGCGGGCATGGCGATGTTCTTCGTCTGTCTTCTCGCCGTGGCGTTCATCCCCGGATCGGGCGCCGGTATATGGGTGGCACGCATCGGCATCGTCATCATCGTTCCCGCGATCGTCGCCGTCGTCTGGAACCGCATCGAACAACCGGAGACGCGCACGCCTTTACATGGCGTCTCCTTCACGCCCCGGCGGAAACGGTACAAGCCTACGCCGCCTATAATCGAAAACAACATGGAATCGCTTTCGTGACAGGTACCGGAAGGAGGGAATCGACCATGTGCGCACCACCTGCATGCAATCTGGAACCGGGAAACGATACGGCGTATCTGAGTGCGGAGAACGGCTTCACCGTGTTCGAATATGGTGGTCACCGCATACGCTTCCGGGCCCCATACTCACTGGAACGATACACGGATATCAAACAATGGGATGATGACGGATATCTGGTCGTAGACGCGAAATACAAGCACAATGCCCTGTCCGAGGAAGAATACATCGATTTGGGGCCTATCCTTACGGATCTTTACATCGACGCCGCCCATTTTCTCAAACCGATCAAGAAAGTGAGGATAGCCCATGCCTGATATCGCGGCAATCGCCAGCACTGCGGGAATGATCGTCAATGGCTATGCATTCACCAACGCCGAAGACGGACATGTCAAAGTCCTGAACCTCAACAGCCCCGACTCGGCCATCGTACTCGATCGTGGCGGCAACATACTCGAAACCAGTATGGACGACATGGAAGCAGGCATCGTCCAGGAGTATTACCGGAACAACCGGGAATTCCTAGAGGAGGAACATGCCTAAGTACTTCCAATTCATGGTCGCCGGATACTATCTGTACTTCTCTTCATTCGGTGTTATCGAATGCATGCATGTACACGCCAGCGACACCAAACTTACCGAATCCGGTTCAGCGAAGTTCTTCGTAAAAGCCAACGGCGACACCACTTTGGAACGCCAAGGCAGACTCACCGCGAAAGAGATCTCCATCATTCAGAAGTTCATCAAGAAGAACTATCGGGAGATGTATCTCAAGTGGAAGGAGTACAGCACCGAGGACTTCTATGGACGTTCCTGAGTTCCATAGCCAAGTATTCGGGGCGTATTCCGTTTTCATTCTTCCCTTTATGCAGGAGCTCTACCAACGTTCCAGCATGTGCTGCATGACGCCGTTCTTCACGGCGTCTTTGAAATGGCCGATGTGAGCTCCCCGCAGCACGTACGCCTCATCGTCGGAGCCGTCATCGTAGCGCTCCAGTTCCTCCTGCATGACGGTTCCGATCACCTCGGCGAATTCAGCGAACGTCATGGCCTGATCCAAATCAATGCCGAGCGCGGCGTATGCGCGAATCACATCGGGGTCGACGCCCGCATCGAACATTCTCGCGGCGACACTCATAACGCACTCCTCCCATCGGCTTGCGACCGACATCACACCGTCATCACCCTCATCCTGGCACACCCAAAGAACACGGAGATGTGCATAAGGCGCCGGACCCATCACATCGATGTGAGTCTGCGTCGTCGATGTGCCATTGGCGTCGCTTGGTACCGATGCCTGGCATGGCAGCGACGCTGAGATGGTTTCCGGAGTCGGAAGCGCGCCAAGGATGACACAACCCGGACGCTGACGGGGGCATGAGCGTCGGCGGTCTGCCAAACTTGGCACGGATACGACGCTGGGAGAGCTCTTAGCGTCGGGAGTGCGCCATGGGTGGCGCGGAAACGACGCTTGGAGGATGCCCGGCGTAGGTTCCACGCCAAGCATGGCACGGATACGACGCATGAAAGGCACCCGGCGTAGGTTCCGCGCCAAAGCTGGCCGGAACCGACGCGGGATGGCAGGCTCCGACGGGGATGGCAGGCGGACAGCACGAATTGTGATGCGCAGCCTAGCCTTGCGCTCCCCCATCCCCTATCTCACCGTGCTGACGATGATCCGGCGGGCGTGGAGTTCGTCGTTGAGGATGGTCATGGCGGCGTCGTCGATCGGGGTGGCGTCGGCGGCGCGGTCGTTGATGGTGAGTGTGGCGGCGTAGAGACGCTCGTCGGCGGGCGCATGCACAGGCGAGAGCAACGCGACGGGGATGCCGGCGTCGCGGGCGTCCCGCAACGCGGAGTTCCAGCCGGCCGCATCGGCCGTGACATCGATGTCAGACACGATGATGAGGCTCACGACGCGCGAAACCATGTCGCGCACGCCCTGCTGGGCGCGGGTGGCCACGGCGGCGGAATCAGCGGAGCCATCACCGGAATCGGGATTACCGGCCGCCCCGGAACCGGAACCAGAGGATGAACCGGAACCAGAGGAATCACCAGAAATCCCCGAGGCTCCGGAATCCTTCACCGACACGTACACGGCCTCCAAGCCGGCATCGGCGAACGCGTCCAACACCACCGAATCGGCGGCGGCCGTGGCGGAGCCGACGACGCCGATCACCGCGTCGTCACGCACCGTGCCGACATGCGCGATGGACGGCGAACGGCCCTGCGTGTCGCCGACCGCGGTATCGCGCGGCGCGCACGCGGCCGGCACGAGCAAAGCCACGGCGCACAGGGTGCAGGCTCCGATACGGACCGCCCGAGTCGCCGTATGACGCAACGCATGCGGCCAGACCATCAAGGGCGACGATGCGGCATCCGTCGTCATGGAATCCTCTACCACAGCGGTACCCGAAGTACCCCCGCCCGAGGTACCGTCACCCGAAGCGACGGCATCCCGCGAGACGAAGCCCCCCGTCACGCGACGTCCTCTCCGCGGCGGAACAGGGCGACCGTCTCGACGTGATGGGTCATCGGGTAGATATCGTAGGCGCGCACGTCGGCGAGCTCGTAGCCGAGCCCGCGCAGCGTGCCCGTGTCGCGGGCGAGCGACGTCGGATCGCACGCGATGTAGATGATGGAGCGTGCGCCGGATTCCGCCATCTGACGGCACACCTTGGCGCGGGCGCCGGCGCGCGGCGGGTCGAGCACGATGAGGTCGGGCTTCGCGAGATGCGCGGGAACGTGCGCGAGCGTGCGCGCGACGTCACCACAACGAGCGTCCACGTCCGCGAGATCCATGCGGCGCAGGTTGCGTTGCTGGCTCTTGACCGCATCACGGCCACCCTCGACGCTGAACATGCGCGTGTGCTCGGTGACGAGCGTCGCCAGCGGCAGCGTGAACAGGCCGGAACCGGAGTAGAGATCCCAGATGACGGCATCGTCGCGGCCGTCGAGTTCGCGGCGCGCCAGGTCGATCACGTGGTTCGCGAGCGCGACGGGCGCCTCGCGGTGCACCTGCCAGAAGCCGTTCGCGTCGACCTCGTAGGTGAACGTGGTGCCGGCGACCATGACCTGCTCGTTGAGCACGCGCGAGCCGGCGGTCAGTTCGCCGTCGACGAGGATCGCGTGATTGTCGCGGATGGTGACGTCGCCGCGCGGTTCGGGCACGGCGATACGGATCTGCGAGCCGGGTTCGAAGCCGCCGTCCCATACGTGATGCTCGCCAGCCACGTCGAGCAGGGTCGTCGTGGCGAGCGGCATCGTGTCGAGGGGGACGCGCACGTGCGTGCCGCGGCGGCGCATCGACGGGCGGCCGTCCTCGTCGGCGATCATCTCGATGCGCGTACGCCAATGGAAGCCGCCGAGCGTCTCGTCGCCTTCCGCGCGTTCGATGGGCACGACCACGTCGATATGGCCGAGCCGGCTCAGCTGTTCGGAGACGGTGACCGCCTTCCACTTGAGCTGGCCGGACAGGGAGACGTGCACGAGGTCGGCGCCGCCGACGCCGCCGCCCATGGCGAGCGGTCCGGCGAGCGGCCATGCGGGCGGGACGCGGTCGTCGCTCGGTTCGATGACCTCGACGACCTCGCCGGTCCAGAACCGGTCGTCGCGGTCGTGCGGCTCGTCGAGCGCGATACGCACGTGCTCGCCGGGCAGGGCGAAACGGACGAACACGACGCGTCCGTCGATGTGGGCGACGCAGCGGCCCTGGTCGGCGTAACGTTCGATGCGGACTTCGGCTTCCATGGGTTCCTTTTCCGGTTGTAGCTTCTGCTGTCTTCGATGCTTGACTTATTCGGTCGCCTCGCGGGCGCGGGCGGCCGCCTTGTGGCGGTGCAGGGGCGTGGCGATGACGAGGTAGCTCACCCAGATGGCGAGCGCCCAGAACGGGATACCCATGATGAGACGGGTCACGCCGAGCGCGCCCACATGGTCGGTCACGTAGAGCGGCACCTGCACGGCGAGACGCAGCGCGAACAGGCCCAGCCACAGGGCTGTGATGATCATGTACGCGCGTTTCAGCGCCTTGTCGTCCATCCAGTCGCGGAACCATGCGCGGAACCGTTCGGTGGGCATCTGACGGATGAACTCGATGACGAGGCCGAGACCGGGCACGCGCACGGCGAGCGAGACGGCGAGCAGCGCCGCGTACACGCCGTTCGTGAGGAAGCCGAGCATGTAGTAGTTGCGGGCCTCGTGGCTCTTCCACGCCCACACGAGGCAGATGCCGACGGCGATGAGGCCGCTCAGCGCGCCCATCACCGACTGGCGTTGGATGAGACGGGCGATTACCTGCACGACGGCCAGCGCGGCGGACACACCGATGGTGAGGTTCAGGTCGTTCGTCGCGATGAACAGGACGACAAACACGACGCCGGGCAGCATCGATTCGACGACGCCGCGCGGGCCGCCGATCGCCTCGATGACGGAGAAGTCCTCCCCCGCGTCGCCTCCGGCATGGTCGCCGGCCCCGGCGAGTGCGCCGAGGCCGGTGCGTTTGCGTTGCGTGGATTGCTTGGATGCGCTCACGTCAGCGGACTTCGGAGAACATCGGTCCACGCGAGAGCGTGGTCTTGACTTCCGTCTGCTGGTCCTGGCTCAACGGGCCGTCCGGGCGGGTGGGCACGTCCTTCAGGTGCTCCTTGCCCTGCGTCTCGTCCGCGTCTTCGCCCTCGGCGGCGGCCTTCGCGGCCTTGCGCTCGGCGGGGCCGACCGGCGGGTGCATGGGGATGAGGTCGCGCGGGGCGAGCGGCTCGTCGCCGCGCTCGACGACGATGTCCGAGAAGAAGCGGTTCAGCGCCTCGGTCTCCTCGGCGTCCGGGTCGGTGGCGGCCACGCCGGAGAAGATGCCGCGCAGCATCCAACGCGGGCCGTCCACGCCGACGATGCGCGTGGTGAGGGTCTTGCCGCCCTTGATCTCGACGGGCAGGCGCAGCTCGGTGCCGAACACGCCCTCGACGGCGGAGGCCTTCTTGTTGGCGGCGAGGAAGTCGTCGCGCCAATCCTCCCACAGGCCGAGAGTCTTCGGCGCGGCGTACGCCTCGATCTCCAGGCTGGAGTTCCTGTAGGTGATGGTGGAGCCGAGGATGGCGCGGGTGGCGCGGTTCGCCTTGATGCGCAGCTCGATGTGCTGCATGAACGGCAGATAGTAGGCGCCAAGGTCGAGGTAGTCGTCGTAGTCGGGCACGTCCTCGTCGTCCACGTCCCACGGGCCGCGTTCCTCGCCGCGTCCCACGTATTCGCTGCTCGCCTCCGGCAGCGCCGCGGCGGCCGTCTCCTCGGCGGTCTCGCTGTCGGCCTTGGCGGCGGCGTTCGCGGCCGCGGCGGCCTTCGCGTCCTCGTCCTCGGTCTCGACTGCGGCCTTCTCGGCCTTGTCCTTCTTCTTGCCGAATCCGAACAGTCCCATGGTTCCTCGTTTCGTACGTTCTTACGGTTGCGACCTTGTTAAGGGTAACACCTTCGACTGCCTTATGGGCGTCCGCGGCACCCCCTCAGACGGCCTTCGGCCGCCAGCTCCCCCTGAAGGGGGAGCAAAGGAGGTGTCACACGTCGTAGCGGATGGTGAGGGGCGCGTGGTCGGACCAGCGCAGATCGTAGGCGGGCGCCTTGTCGATCACGAATCCGCGCGCGGTCTCGGCGAGCTCCGGCGTGGCGAACTGGTAGTCAAGACGCCAGCCGACGTTGTTGTCGAAGGCGCGGCCGCGCTGGCTCCACCACGTGTACGGTCCCTGGATGTCGCCGGCGAGGTCGCGCATCACGTCGACGAACTCGTACTCGTCCAGCCACCGGTCCACGTAGGCGCGCTCTTCGGGCAGGAAGCCGGCGTGCTTCACGTTGCCCTTCGCGTTCTTGATGTCGAGCGGCGTGTGCGCGATGTTGAAGTCGCCGCACAGCACGGCCTGACGCCCGCCTTTCGCCGCCTCGTCACGCAGTTCGCCCATGCGGGTGAGCATCGTGTCGAGGAAGCGGAACTTCTGCGCCATCTTCGTCTCGTCGTCGGCGTTGCCGGCGTGCACGTACACGCATGCGACGGTGATCGAATAGCCCTGCGGCGTGGTGACGTCCGCCTCGATCCAACGGCCCGAATCGACGTCCTCGTCGAGACCGGGCAGACCATGGCGCGTGTCCGTCACCTCGAGGTCGGAAAGCAGGGCAACGCCGGCGCGGCCCTTGACGCGGCACACCTCGTTGACGCGGTGAAGCGCGGCCGGCCCTTCGATGCGGCCCGCCTCCGTGTAGTCGGCGGCGAGACCGTCGAGAATCGGATCGAGCTCGGCCTGCGGGGCGCGCACCTCCTGCATGCACCACACGTCGGGCGTGTTGCGCCGCGCCCACTCCTCCACGCCCTTGCGTTTCGCCGCGCGGATGCCGTTCATGTTCGATGTCGTGATGGAGATCATGCGGTTCACTATACGGGCATGTATGACGAAGGCTCCCTCTCGCGAAGAGAGGGAGCCTTCAGGTCGGTCCCGCCGGCGGGACCCCCCGCGCAGCGGGTGGGGGTGG
>NZ_JGZP01000026.1 GCF_000741785.1 Bifidobacterium stellenboschense
GCACGGTTCCGCACGGTCGAGCCGGAGCGTGCGCCCTGACGCGTGCGCGACGCTCCCCCGCCGCGCGACGACGGCCTGCGCGCGCTCCTTCCGCCCGCGGACGTTCCGCGGGTTCCGCCACGCGATGACGATGCGGATGATTTCGACGACTTCGTCTTCGACGAGGATCTGGACGATTGCGGGGGCTTGGAGGACTGCCGGGAACGGGATGACTTCGAGGATTTCGATGACTCAGACGATTTCGACGATTTCGAGGATGATGCCGACGACTTGCCTGCCCGGCCGGCCGCGCGTACGCGCCCGTCGTCGTCCTGCGCGCCGGACGCGCGTCTGAGCAGTTCGCGCCGGGCGTCGGCCTTCGCCTCGTCGGGCGTGAGATAATCACCTCGGGTTCGTTTCGCCACGCGGCCTCCCTTTCGACTGCCACCACCTTACCGCGGGGAGACGCTGCCCCCGAATCGATGCCGACCGTATCGCAACACGTGATGTGCATCACCGGCACGAAACCGTGTACAATGAATTGCCGTTGCCTCGGTAGCTCAGGGGATAGAGCACCGCTCTCCTAAAGCGGGTGTCGTCAGTTCGAATCTGATCCGGGGCACCCACACCCCTTGGAATCATTGCGATTCCAAGGGGTTTTGCTTGCCGCGCCTGACACCAGGGGGCACTGGGGGGGGGCACCCGCAGTGCGGCCCTGCGCGTTCATGCAATCAGCGGAGTGAAGACGCAGCGGGAAAGCACAGGAGGGAACCTGGCCCACTCAACCGTGAAACGGGCCTCCACGAAGGTCGGCGCGGAATCGTCACTTCGCCACAGCCGACACATCAGCCGCATCAGCCGCATCCGTCGGCGAAACCGCAGGTCCCGGCTTTCCAAGCTCCCCGGAAGACCCCGTCTTCTTCAGCCCGTCGGCCATCGCCTTGCCGGCCATGTGGCCGCCGAGCGCGCCGTTCAGCAGCGTCTTCAGGTCAAGGCCGATGCTGCCTGCCAGGCCTTCGCTGATCTGGCTCAGCGCGTTGGTGGTGTCGCCGACGAGCTTCGTGGTGTTGCCGTCGCCGTACATGGTGATCGTGTCGACCTTGGCGAGCGGTTCGGCGATGGCGCGCGCGATCTGCGGCATGATCTGGATGTACTGCTGGGCGATGATGAGCTGGTTGTTCATCGCGTTGTACGCGTGGCCCTGCGCCTCGATGCCGGCCGCCTCGCCTTCGCCCTTCGCCTTGAGCGCGGCGCCTTCGGCCTCGCCCTTGACGCGCGTGGCCTGCGCCTGCGCGTCGGCGGTCGCCTTGACGGCCTCCGCCTCCTGACGCTGCCGGTACAGGTCGGCTTCGGCGGTTTTCTGCGTCGTGTACAGTTCGGCGTCGGCGCGCTGCTCGGCGGCGTAGCGGTCGGCTTCGGCCTGCTTGCGCACGGTCGCGTTGAGCTCCTTCTCCTTGACGGCGGCCTGACGGTCGGCGAGTTCGATGCGACGTTCCTCGGCGGCGATCTCGGCGTCCTGCTGGGCGATGTTGAGCTCCTTGGTGCGTTCCGCCTTGGTGATCTCGTACACCATGTCGGCCTTCGCCTTCGCGTTGTCGGCGGTGGTCTTGAGTTCCGCCTGCTTCAGGTCGAGCTGGTTCTGACGTTCGGCGACCTGCTGGTCGGCGGCGATGCGCGCGAGCTGCGCGTCACGGCTGATCTGGGCGGCCATGTCGGCGCCCATGTCGCGGATCACGCCCTGACCGTCGGCGAAGTCCTGCACGTTGAACGTGACGAGTTCGAGGCCCAGCGCCTCCATGTCGGCGCGGGCGGCGGTCGCCACGGTCTCGGAGAACTCGTCGCGGTTCTCCATGAGCGTCCTGAGCTCGGTCTTGCCGATCGCCTCGCGCATCTTGCCGAGCAGCACCTGCGTGACGTCGGCCATCATGCGTTTCTTGTCCTGGTTCAGGTAGTTGCGGGCGGCGATCTCCAGCGGATCACGTTCGACGCCGTCGTGCCCGACGAACCGGTCGACGCCGATCTGGAAGTTCGCGACGGCGCTCACGTCGATGAGGATCGCGTCCTTCGTGGGGATGGGCGTGTCCGTGTGCAGTTCCGATTGGACGACGCCGAGCGACAACCAGTCGCGACGGTAGAGGAACGGGATGATGATGGCCGCCTTGCCGGTCACGAAGCGCCGCCCGCCGGGGCCGGTGATGACGAGCACGCGGTCGGTGGGTGCGACCGTATAGCAGGCGCACGCCAGTATGATCAGGACGATCACCACGGGGACGATGACCCACAGCGGGCCGAAATGCAGAAACTCAAGCATGGACGGATTCCCTTTCCTGTCGTCGCACGGCACCGCTGCCGCGACATCCGTTCGCCCCATGGCCGTCACAATGCAATGATGCAATGCGACGGCGGGCGTCTCACTCACGATGATACCCGTCGCCCCACGCCGGCGCCATGCGGTGTATCGTCGTAGCAATATCCGCAGCCGCCGCGACGGCACCTATGTCGCGACGGCGCGAAGGAAGGGAGGCCGACGATGGCCGATGGAACGACGAGCGCAGGAACGAACACGACCGCGGCGAGGACGAACGCCGGAGCGACCGGCGCGGCGAGCTGCGGCACGGTGACCGCGCTGGAACTGGGATTGCCGGAACGGTCCGTGATTCCCGCCGCCAAAGGCACGCTGCCGAAGGCCCTGTTCGCGGGGAAGGGACCGATTTCGAACACGCTGAAACAGCATCTCGTGCATGCGGTCGCGTCGATCCACGTGCTCGCGCTGCTGCGACCCGCGAATGCGGGCGTCGCGGCGGGCGCGCGCATACGCGAGATCCTCGTGCTCGGACTGCGCCTCAACGGCGTGGACGCCGCAATCCCCACGGACGTCATCGAGCATGTCGCGGCGCAACGGCCGGGCAGCGGCGTACTGTTCGTCTGCGTGCGCGACGGCCACGCGCCGGCTGCCGGCGGCGATGCGGCGAACGCCGCCGCCGGCGCGGACGCGACCGTCGAGCAGTGCGCGCTCGCCGTGCGCCGCAAGGTGCCGGGGCGTCCCGGCCATACGGCGCGGTACGCCGTGCATGTCTCCGATTGGTCGGATCCACGCGATCTGCTGTTGGAGATCACGGGCGACACGATGGATGACGCGTGGGAGTCGCTGTGCTCGCAGGCGATTCTCGGCACCGCCGACCACGCCGACCTGGACGCGCGGCTGATCGCCCGCGACCGCGTGGTCGCGTTGCGGGCGCAGGAGGCGAAGCTCGTGCGCGACCATGCGCGCGCGAAGAACCCCGCGCAGCGCAACGAGGCGTTCGCGAAACTCGCCAAGGTGCGCGCGGAATTGAAGCGCCTCGGCGCGTGACGGCACGACGCGGTGCGGCGCGGTGACGTGTACGCGGCGACACGGCGGGACGTCGCGTCCACATGCGTACGCATATATAAAGGTGTCCCATCCGAAATGGATCGGATGGGACACCTTGGTTGGAAGGAAAGGTCAGAACGTCACTCGGACTTGGACTCGCCCTGTTCGGCGGCCTGCGCGGCGGACGCCTCGGCGGAGGCGATGATGTCCTCGGCGGGGACCGGGTTGAAGTGGTCCCAGACGAAGAACACGACGCCGGCGAGGAACATCAGCGCGCCCGTCCACAGGTTGATGGGCAGTCCCGTGGTCTTGGCCACGTCGGCGGCCGGGTCGATGAGGCCGACGGCGAACACGACGACGCCGTAGACGACGAAGATCATGCCGAGGATGCGGCGCAGGTCGGAGCGATGCGTGGAGCGCACCATCTCCTCCTTCTCAGCCTCGGTGAAGTACTCCTTCTTCGCGGAAGACGGTTCCGCGGACGCAGCCTGCTGCTGCGAGGTTTCCTGAGTCATAATCACTCCTCACAAATGCTTGTTGACTGTTTCTGCGGTGCGGATCAGAAGAAGATCGCGTACTGGATGACGCTGATGACCAGGGCGAGGATGCCCAGGAAGATGGTCACGTGGTTGTCCTTGCGTTCCTTCTGGACGGCGGCCGTGCGGGCGGCCTTGTCGAGGACCTGGCCCTTGTCGTGGGCCTCGGCGTCCTCCATGATGTCGTAGCGGAAGTACTTCATGCCGCCGGTGGCGAAGGTCAGGCCCTCGATCTCGGAGTCCGGCTTCGGCTTGGTGACGAGGCTGACGACGATGGCGACGACCATGGCGGAGGCCAGGGAGATCTCGGCCTGGTACAGGGTGCCGGAGGTGGCGGTCGGGAAGATCGGGTTGCCGTCGGCCACGGACTTGAGGTACCACAGGTAGACGCAGAACGGCGCGATGATGCCGACCACGTAGCCGGCGGTGGCGCCGGCCGGGGTGATGCGCTTGAAGAACAGACCGAGGATGAACACGGCGAACAGCGGCGAGTTGAAGAAGCCGAACAGCACCTGCATGTAGGTCATGATGTTGCCGAACTGGGACGCCACGAACGCGGTGCCGACGGAGATGAGCACGCCGACGATGGTGATGATGCGGCCCGCCTTGAAGTAGTAGCTATCCGGCTTGCCGGGCTTGATGTAGTCCTGCAGCAGATCGTAGGTGAACACGGTGTTGAACGAGGAGACGTTCGCGGCCATGCCGGCCATGAAGGAGGCCATGAGACCGGTGACGGCGATGCCGAGCACGCCGGACGGCAGATACATCTGGATGAGCTTCGGGATGGACTCGTTGTAGGTGAGCGCGCCGGAGGCGAACTGCTTGGAGAGCACGGCGGCCGCGATGCAGCCGGGGATGATCACGAGGAAGCCGACGAACAGCTTCGGGAAGCAGGCGTAGATCGGGGTGCGGCGGGCGGCGGTCATGTCCTTGGCGGAGAAGGCGCGCTGGACCTCGGTGAAGTTGGTGGTCCAGTAGCCGAAGGAGATCACGAAGCCGAGGCCCATGACGATGGTGAACCAGTCGGCGCCCATCGGGTTGGTGACGTTGCCGATGCCGGTGCCCTGCCAGGTGCTCAGGTGCAGGTCGCCGATGCCCGGGGTCGCGGCGAGCGAGGTCTTGAGGCCCTCCCAGCCGCCGATGTTGCGCAGGCCGACGACGGTCAGCGGGATGAGCGCGGCGAGGATGACGAAGAACTGCATGACCTCGTTGTAGACGGCGGACTTCAGGCCGCCGAGGTACGTGTAGACGAGCACGATGACGCCGGAGAAGATGATGGCGGAGATCTGCGACCAGCCGAGCATGGCCTCGATGATGATGGCCATGGCGTACAGGTTGATGCCGGAGATCAGCAGCGTGGAGGTCGCGAAGCACAGCGAGCAGACCAGATGCGCGCTCTTGCCGAAGCGGCGGTACATGAACTCGGGCACGGAGCGCACGCCGGAGCCGTAGTAGAACGGCATCATGAAGATGCCGAGGAACACCATGGCCGGGATGGCGCCGATGATGTAGTAGTGCAGGGTCGACATGCCGATCTGGGCGCCATTGGCGGCCATGCCGAAGATCTCGGTGGCGCCGAGGTTGGCGGCCATGAAGGCGATGCCGGTGATCCACGCCGGCATCGAACGGCCGGCGAGCAGGAAGTCGGTGCTGGACTTCATGCGACGGCCGGAGATCCAGCCGATGGCGATGACCACCACGAAGTAGAAGACGAGAATCGCGTAGTCGATGGGCTGCAGATTCAGCTTGATGCCGCTGTCCGCGGCCGCCAACACTGTCGTCGGCATTGGTTTCCTCCCTCTTTGGACCGGATGCGCGTCTGCCGCGTCCGGACTCCATTGTGTTCGTAACCGCTTACATGACGGCATGCGAGAGTAAGCCCGGCATTATCGCCGGACATCGCCCGCAGGGGGTCGTCAGGGAAGCGGTCACATCCATCCGTCCGGTTCACGCTGCACCGGACTGTTTCGACAGTGCCTTAAGCTAGTACGATTCCAGCGTCGCGCAACCGCTTTTTCCAGGCGTTCCAAGGGATTTTGATAACCGTTCGATAACACCGTTCCGCGCCGACATGCCGACGGCCCCGAGATTCCCCAATGTTTCCAAGGTCTTCCGTCATCATCGACGATTCGGCCCCGAGACGCATCCATGGGCGCCTCGGGGCCGAATTGCAACCAAATTGTTATATCGCAAGGGTGTTAGCGCGCACAATACACCCCCGTTGCGCGCCGCCCGTCACGCGATGCATGCCGAGGTCGCGCGTGGCGCGAGCCGCGAATCACGCCCGGCCTGTTCAGAATCCGAGACGCGTACGTCCGAATTGGTCGAGCCAGCGCAGGATCGCGCCCTCGCGCAGCGCCCACGGGCAGATCTCGATCTCCTGGATGTCAAGCGCCTTCATGATCTCGTCGGCCACGATGCCGCCGCCGACGATCTGCAGCGTGCGCTCCGGCGTGATGCCCGGCAGGGCGACGCGCTGATCCGGTTCGATGGCGGCGAGGCGCGGAATCCAGTCCTCCAGCTGCTCGCGCGTCATGATCATCGTGTCCTCACGGCCCGGCTGGCGCAGCACGGCACCGGCGAGGCGGGCGAGCGAACGGAACGTCTTCGACGTGCCGACCGCATGGTTCGGATGCTTCGACTTGGGGAACGCCTCGATCATCGGCTCGAGGATCCGGCGCACCTGCTTGCGCGCCTCGTCCAGCTCGTCGGGCGTGGCGACGCCTTCGGGCAGGAACTCCTTGGTGACGCGGCCGGCGCCCGCCGGCACGGACAACGCGACCGTCGGCTCCTCGTCGGAGCCCATCGCGACCTCCAACGAGCCGCCGCCGATGTCGAGCATGAGCAGCCGGCCCGCGTCCCAGCCGTACCAGCGGCGGGCGGCGAGGAACGTGAGACGGGCCTCGTCGGTGCCGGACAGAACCGTCACGCCCTGGCCGATGCGCTCCTCGATCTTGCGCAGCACCTTGTTGCCGTTCGGCGCCTCGCGGATGGCGCTGGTGGCCATGGCGAGCAGCTGCGTGATCTCATATTCCTCGGCAAGCTTCATGCCCTCGTCGACCGCTTCGAGAATCGCCTCGATGCCGGCCTTTCTGATCGATCCGTCGTCCTTCAGATACTGCATGAGACGCACGGTGGTCTTCGTGCTGGCCTCCGGGTCGGGGCGCGCGCCGGGCGCGGCGTCGACGATGAGCATGTGGATCGTGTTCGAGCCGATGTCGAGCACGCCGAGTCGGGTGGTGTGCGAACGCAGGTTGACCATGTGCGGTGTCGTTCCTTTATGTGTCGATGTGTGTCGTGTCGTGTTCTGTCGTGTTCTGTCGCGCGTGTGGCGTCACGCGTGCAGTGTGGGCAGCCAGCGGCCGAGACGGTCGAGGCCTTCGGCGAGCGCCTCGCGCGACGCCGCGTAGCTCAGGCGCACGTGCGTGTCGGCGGTGGCGGCGCCGAAGTCGCGTCCCGGCGTGAGCGCGACGTGCGCCTCGTCGAGGGCGCGTTCGCAGAACGTCCACGCGTCGAGTCCGGTGGACGTGATGTTGAAGTACGCGTAGAACGCGCCGTTCGGTTCGACTTCGACGGGCAGGCCGATGCGCTTGAGCCCGTCGATGACGATGCGGCGGCGTGCGAGCAGCTCCTGGCGGCGGCGTTCACATTCGGCGAGACTGCTGTCGGTGAAGCAGGCGAGCGCCGCATGCTGGGTGGGCGTGTGCGCACACAAATAGTAGTTGGTGGCGAGGTCGTCGACGGCCTTGAGGATGGCGTCGTCGTCGGGGATGACGGCCCACCCGAGCCGCCAGCCGGTCATGCCGAAGAACTTGGAGAAGCTGTTGCACACGATCGCGTCATCGTCGCAGGCGAGCACGGAGCGGATCTCGGTGCCGTCGGGTTCGCGGTCGGCGAGGTCGATGTACGTCTCGTCGACGATGCGCCACGCGCCGTGGTCGCGCGCGTAGTCGCACACGTCCCTCAGCACGTCGAAGTCGATGGTCGTGCCGGTCGGGTTGGACGGCGAGGTGATCATCACGGCCTTCGTGCGGTCCGTCCAGTGGGCGGCGACGAGGTCGCGGTTGAGGTGGAAGCGCGTGGCCGCGGAGGTGGGCACGTCGATGACGTTGCCTTCGAAGCTGTTGATGAGTTCGCGGTTGCACGGGTAGGAGGGGTCGGCGACGATCACGTCGTCGCCCGGGTCGACGGTGAGCGCGGTGGCGAGCAGGAGCGCCGCCGAACCGCCGGAGGTGATGATGATGCGCCTCGGGTCGATGTCGAGGTCGTGGCGTTCCCGGTAGAAGCGGGCGATGGCCTCGCGCAGTTCGGGCAGGCCCATGGCGGCCGTGTACGGCAGGGCGCGACCGTCGTACTGTTCGCGCATCGCGTCGCGCACGGCGGGCGGCGCACCGAAGTCGGGTTCGCCGAGAGAGAGTTTGATCACGCTCACGCCGTTCGCGATCATGCGGTCGGCCTTCTCGCCGAACACCATGGCGCGGAACGGCTGCGCCTCGCGGGCGCGGCGGGACATCACGGGGGATGCGGGGGTCGTCTGTTCGGGCTGCTTTGCTTCTCCAGTCATACCGCCCGTTGTATCGGCAAGACGCGACACGCGCGCCCCGCGTCCCGAGTGGTGGGACGCGGGGCGCCGTGGGTGTGGGGCGTATGCGAAGACGCGCACGAGGTGGGCGTGGCGCGCCGATGCCGGTCAGCGGCGTCGCGCCAGCGCCCAGCCGAGCAGGGCGAGCGGTACGGCGCACGCGGTGAACAGCGCGGGCAGGAACATGCCGACGTGCGGACTGGACGCGTCGAGCACGATGCCGGCGACCGACGAGCCGAACGACGTGCCGACCGTACCGGCGGTGGCCACCCAGCTCAGACCTTCGGTGAGGCTTTCGGCGGGCACCAGATCCTTGACGATGAGGTTGCCGGTGGTGAACAGCGGGGAGACGACGAGACCCGACACGATTTCGAGGACGCCGAGGAGGATGAGGTTGTCCATCGCGAGGCGGAAGCCCACGTAGCCGACGACGAGCAGGCTCAGGAAGATGACCATGTGCGCCCAATGCGAGCCGCGGAACGTGCGCGAGCCGAACACGACCGCGCCGATGCACGAGCCGACGGCGAACATGGCGAGTTGGAGGCCGAGGAACCGTTCGAGTCCCATGCCCTTCATCGTGGCGGTGACCGACACGTCGAACGAGGTGAAGCTCATGTTGAACACGAGGAACACGACGAGCAGCGGCAGCACGCCGCCGTAGAGGAGCGCGCTTTTCGGCTTGGCGCCTTGGCGGCGCAACCTGTCGAGGGACAGGCGGTCGGCGGAGTCGGGGGCGGCGTCGGGGGCGATGGAGGTGTCGGCGACGCCGTCCGTGATGCGCGGGGCCGCATCGGACGCCGTGACGTCGATGGCCTCGACGATGGCGGGCGGCTGCGTGGACTTCAGCGAGAAGAAGACCGCGCCGCCCACGCCGCAGGCGATGGTGGGCACGAACAGCTGGCTGACCGGATGCACGCTGGTGGCGAGCCATGCGGCGAGGATCGGTCCCAAGATGAACACGACCTCGTCGATGGCGGCCTCCAACGCGTACGCGGTGTTGAGCAGCGCCTCGCCGTCGTCGCGGCCGCGCAGCGCGTACGCCCAGCGGGTGCGCACGAGCGCGCCGAACGAGAACTGGGTGAGACCCATCACGACGGCGAGCGCGAACAGCAGCGGGATCGGCACGCGCACCAGCGCGGCGAACGCGAACGCGAGCATCGCCGTGACCTGTATGGCGAGCGCGAGACGTCCGACGCGACGCTGCCCGAACCGGTCGAACAGGCGCGCATAGAACGGGGTGACGCAGGAGAGCGCGAACACGTAGGTGGCGCTCATCGTGCCGGCGACCGTCCAATTGTCGTACAGGTGGTTGAGGGCGAGCACGATGCCGAGGCTCATCATGGAGATCGGAAGTCGCGCCACCGCTCCGGAGACGCAGAACGCCTTCGTGCCGGGGATGGAGAAGAGGCGCGCGTACGGCGAACGCGGCTTCGCGGCAGCGACCTCGCTCACGCGGCCACCTCGCCCTCGTAGATATAGATATCTTCTCCATCTCCCACGTGTTCGCCGGGGTGGTCTTTGGCGTAGCGTTCGGCGACGCGGGCGAGGCCCTTGTGCTCGTAGAAGCCGACGTCGCAGCTGGAATCGGTGTGCAGGTAGTAGCGTGGCGCGCCGGCTTCGGCGAACGAGGCGAGCAGGTTGCGCCAGAGGGTGCCGCCGACGCCGTGGCCGCGCGCGGCGGGGGCGACGACGAACAGTTCGAGTTCGGCGGGGGTACGGTCGTTGATGGCGATGTCGGCTTCCATGCGTTCCTCGAGCGCATGCCACGCCTCGGTGCGGGCGAGTGCGTCCGCACCGTCGGGTGTGGCGTCGAGTTCCGCGTTGACGCGGGCGAGTTCGCCGGATACTTGGGGGAAGAGCACGGGACGGCCGGCCACGCGCGACAATGTGACGCCGAGGAACGTGCCGTCGACCTTCTCGGCGATTTCGCCACGTGTGGCGGGTTCGAGGTAGTGGAGGACGAAGTGGCGCGAGGTGAGCCGGGCGATGTGGGGGTCGCCGGGTTCGTCCACGCCCCACGTGGCGTAGAACGCGTCGACGATGGCGTCGAGGTCGTTCCAGGTGACGGCGCGGTAGGTGACGGCGGCGCTGGCGGCGGCGGTTTCGATGTGACGTGCGGTGTCGACGGCCGTGGTGCCATGTGTTGCGGTGCTGGTGGTTGCGGTGTTGTTCGCAGCCATGGGTGGTTCACTCCTTTTCACTGGTGGTGTCGTGGAGCACGTGCGCCCGCCCACACATGCCTGCACGAGGGTAGCGGTCTCCCGCCGGCGAGACATTCACGGCGCGTTCCAGCCGCGGGACCCGCTGTCGCCGGGTGCCGTGCGTGGCGTCTGCGCGTCGCACGGCACCTTCCCGCGGTCGTGCCGCGGATCGGCGATGGGTCTAATCGTCGTCGGTGTGCTCGGGGATTCCGGAGCTCAACTCGGCAATGATCTCTTGTTCGGTTTTCTCTTCGGCGCGCAGCTCGCGGAGCTCCGTGTCGGGTTCACTCACATAGTAGAGAGCGGCGTCGATGCTGTCCAATGGCACGTTCTCCATCGCTGCGAGCAGAAGCCGGTACAGGTCGAGCTGCACGAGCTTGTCGGCCATGTCCTTGGGTTTGCGCGGCCGGCGGCCGGTCTTCCAGTCGATGACGGTGTACCGTTTCGTCGCGTCGTCCGGGTCGAGGCCGCCGAGGAACACGGCGTCGAGTTTGCCGTTGGCGATGATGCCGTCGAGTTCGGGCAGGGCGACGACGAGCTGCCGTTCCGCCCAGACCGGCGTGCGTCGCGCCCATGGTGATTCGGCGAGCCGCCGCTGCCAGGCGACGAGTTCCCGTTCGACGCGGGGGATCCGCCGCGGGGTGTTCCGGCCGTCGTCCTCCGCGCCGGGCTTGTCGGACGCATCGTTCCTGCCGGATGCGCCTGACCCTTCTGCCGCGATGGCGGCCTCCCGGCGTTCCAGATCGGCGAGCATCGCGTGACGGTCCATGATCGCGCCGGTTTCGGTATCGATGCCGGTTCCCGTGGAGCTCCCCGCTTCGATCCCGGTATCGATCGCCGCGTCGATGAAGTGTTCCGCCCATGCGTGGAACCGGGTGCCCGCGGAGGCGGCGGGCGAGGCGATGGACGGGATGGGGCGCACGATGCCGCGCCAGTAGCGTCGTTCCTCCCGCTCCCCCATGTCCGCCGCACGGGCCTGCAACCGGGTGACGCTCTGCCGCGATCCGGCGAGGATGCGCTGCGCCTGCGATTTGACCCGCTCGTCGAGGGATGCGTCGTCGAGCACGCCCGACATGAGGTCGTCGTCGGCGATGAGCAGGCGCGCCTTGTCGAGCAGCGTGCCGCGCGCCGGACCGTCCGGCGAAGGACCACCCGACGAGGACCCATCCGGCGAAGACCCGCCCGGCGTTTCGAAGGACTGCGCGCCATCATCCGTATTGTCCGTCAAGGTTCGCGCGTACATGGCCGCGCGGACGGCCCGCGCCGCCGCGAGCAGCGAGGAGGCGGTCACGCCGCCCAGCGCGGACGGCCATGGCAGGGCGCTCTCCGTCCGTTCCTCAAGCGGCGCCTCCCATGCCTCGTCGATGACGGCGTGCGCGTATCCGGCTGCGTGTTCGCCGGTGAAGAACCCGTCGGGTCGGGGCGCTCCCGTGTTCGCCGGCGTGCGTGGCGGTTCACCGGTACCATCCGAGCCATTGGATAGCACGGGAGCGCCATGAGCGGCCTCCGTCTCGGTCTCCCGGTCCGTTTCCCCGGTATCGGCACCAACACTGGCGGGGGTTGCCGCGAAGACCGTGCCGTCGTGCGCGTGCAGGGCGTCATGGACCTCCAGCCAGAAGTTGGAGGGTTTCGCCATGCGGGGCTTCTCCCCCAGTACCGAGGGGTCTCGTCCGGTCTCCCCGTTGCGGCTGTAGGTGAGCAGCGCGTCGCGACGTGCGCGGGTCAGGGCCACGTACATGAGCCGCCGCTCGTCGGCGTGCAGGCGGCGGCCGTATTCCTCCTCCTGGGTGAGGTACCAGCCATCCGGGTCGACGTCGTTCACGCCGTCGCCGACGGCGCGCAGCGATCCGTAGACCTCGTCGTCGATGAGTTCCACGTCGTCCAATGCCCGCAACGTGTCCAGAGGGTCCGCGTCGGTGGACGCGTCGTGCGGGAACCGCTGCAGGATGCCCGCGTCGGCGCGCACCGGCACGGGTACCGCGGTCGGGTCGTCAAGCCATGTGGAGGCGCGTTCATGGTATTCGGGGGCGGTCCAGACGCCGTTCTCGACGCCGCCCGGGTGCGCATCGTCGAGCGTGACGGCGAGATGGTCACCTTGGCTGCTGGGGAACGCGCCTTCGGCGAGTCCGACCACGGCGACCGCATCCCATTCGAGCCCCTTGGACTGGTGGACGGTCATCAGTTCCACGTCGACGTGCCGGTCGGAATCCAATGCGGCGGTCTCATCCTCGACGGTGCGCAACGCGTCCACCCATGCCATGAACCCGCGCAGCGTGGGCGTGGATTCGGCCGCGATCTCGCTGGTGTACGTGTCGACCAGATCGATGATCGTCTCCATGGGGATGCGGGCGACCGTCGGATCGGGAGCCGTCGCATGGTTGCGCATGGCTTGCGCGACGACGGTGTCGATGTCGAGGTCGAGCGCCTGCACGGCCGTGCGCACCACGTCGGGCAGGGGGCGTCCGACCATGCCGCGCACCATGTGCAGCATGCGCGAGGCGTGCATGATTTCACGCGCGGAGTCCGCATCGAAGCGTCCTCCGCGTTCGAGCATGCCGGGCAGATCGGGGTCCAGCAGCAGGTCGGGCAGGAACACGGCGTTGGCGACGCTGTCGCGATGCTCCCGGACGATGCCGGCGCGGTCGCGGCACGGCGCGTCGGCCGGCGCGAGGCCGGCGGCGACGAGCGCCTGATAGCGGACCTCCGTGTTGGCGGCGTCGGCGAGCGCGGCGAACGCGGCGAGCGTCGCCGCGTCGAGCCCGAAGCGTGGCGTGGCGAGCAGGCGCATGAGCGAACCGGAGTCGGTGTGGTCGGAGGCGACGTGCAGCAGGGCGAGCACGTCGCGGATTTCGGGCCGATCGAGCAGCGCGGAGTAGCCGACGACGAGCGTGCTCAATCCGGCCTGTTCCAGGGCCTGCTGGTAGGCGGCCATGTGTTTCTTCGACCGGAACAGCACCGCGGTGGTGGGGGGCTTGTCCGGCTCGCCATGGTCGTTGACGGCGAGGGCGTGCCGGCAGAACCGTACGACGCCGTCGATCTCCTGGCCGAGCGTGTCGTAGCCGAGCACGCCGATCGTGCCCGTGGAGGCGTCGGGCAGGGTGTCGAGGGGCGCGACGTCGACTTCGCGCATCGTCGAGCTGCCGGCGCGTCGGGGCGTCTCGCGCAGCGGCAGGGTCAGGTCGTTGGCGGCCTCCAATACGAGCCTCGAGTTGCGGCGGGTGACGCTCAGCTCGTAGGGGCGGCTGTTCTCCTGCATGCCGAAGTCCTGTTGGAACAGGCGGAACGCGCCCGGGCTGGCGCCGCGCCATGCGTAGATCGACTGGAACGGGTCGCCGACGGCGTTGACGGCCGTGCCGCCGTCATGGAACAGGGTGGCGAGCAGGGCCGCCTGCGTGGTGGACGTGTCCTGGTACTCGTCGAGCAGCACGTGGCTGAACCGTTGCCGGTACCGTTCGCCGATGGAGGGGAACCGGGTGACCAGCTGGTAGGCGGCGATGGTGAAATCGCCGAACTCGGCCAAATTGAGCCGTCGTTTCTCCCGCGTGTACGCCTCGACGAGGTCGAGGAGCGTGTCGCGCTGTTCGGCGGTGTCGGCGAGTTCGGCGCAGTGGAACACGCAGGCGGCGTGCAGCCGCTCGTGGTATTCGTCGAGTTTCGCCGTCCATGCGGCGTCGCTGTCCTTCTTGAGCCGACGTGGCTTGGTGAGTTTCGGAGGCTCTTCGGGTATCGGCTCGGAGCCGATGGCGTCGCGCACCTGTGCGGCGAACGCGCCGTCCCATGCGCGTACGCGTTCGATGGCGGCGTCCATGTCGGCCACGCCATGGCCGATCATCGCGCTGCCGATCGCCCCGGAGAGCGCGAGTACCTTGCCGGCGAGCGTGTTGAACGCGCCGAGGTCGTGCCCTCTGAGACGGTCCATGTTCCGGTCGATCACGTTCGCGGCGAGCTGGAGCGCGCCCGCCTCGCTCAACGGCTGCGTGTTCTGGTCGAAGCCGACGAGCAGACCGTACTGGCGCACGATGGATTGGAAGAACGCGTCGTACGTGTAGACGACGGGTTTGAGGAACATGCGGTCGCCGGCGGCGCGGATCGCCTCCGCCTGCTCGGCGGTACCCTCGGCGCCGGAGCCGTTGGGGGCGTTCCCGTCCGCATCGTCCGCCGATACGGCCGCGGACACGCGCGACAGCAGTTCGCCGGCGGCCTTGCGCGTGAACGTGAGGCCGAGGATCCGTTCGGGGGCGACTCCCCGGCGGATGAGTTCGATGATGCGGCGCGTCATCGTATAGGTCTTGCCCGATCCGGCGCCGGCGACGACGAGCACGTCGTCCGTCGCGGGCGCGTTGATGACGGCCGCCTGCTCCGGGCTGTCGGTGAATTTCGGTGTGCTGCTCATGCCTGCCTCGTTTCGTAGACGGTGTCGACCTGGCCGGCGCAGGCCGGGCATACGGTGCGCATGCGGCAGTATGCCAGATGCTGTGCGGTGGGTCGGGCGGTCAGGTGCGCGGATATGCTCGCGGACGCCGCGTAGAACACGCGGGCGATCATGGAGAGCGCCCACAGCGTCTGTGTGCCTTGCAGGGCGGCGAACCGCTCCCACGCGCGCGGGTCGACGCCCTGCGGCGCTTCGGCGGGGATGGCGGGGACGTCCATGAGCTTCGACGGGTCTCGGTAGTGGAACCGCTGCGTGAACGGCTCCGCGTTCAGCGAGCCGCCGGTGAACAGGGGCGGCTGGAACAGTCCTTCGGGGGCGAAGCTCTGCGCCGGCGTCTCATGGGCTTCGACGTGGAACAGCGCGCTCTGCGCGACGGCCGGCACGTCGAGGGGCCGGCGGCCGGCATGCCGTCCGCCGCCGTCGCTTGTCTCCGGGAAGGCGAGTCCGAGCTGGTAGCACACGAGCTGCAGGTCGTTGAACCGTTGCTTGGTGGACGGCACCTGGCCGGTCTTGTAGTCGATGAGCCGCACGGCGCGGCTCCCGTCCGCCATGATGCGCGTCTCCTTGCGGTCGATGCGCCCGGTGAGCCTGATGGTCAGGTCCTCGCGCATGCCTTCGGGCCAGCCGCCGACGAGCACGCCCATCATCGCCATGAGGTCATGGCGGCTCACCGGCTCAACGCCGGGTACCGCATGGTAGGCGGCGAGGATGTCGTCGAGTCCGAACCGTGCGGCGAACTCCTCCTCGCAGGAGACCCGTTCGAGGGAGCCCACGTCGAACTTGCCGCCGTTCGCTCCCAGATAGCCCGACATTCCCGACCGCACGAAGTATGCGGCGAGGTTGGCGAGCGTGGCCTGCGCCTGCTCGTCCTTGCGGATCGCCGCGTATCGGGCCGCCGGATCGTCGATGTCGGCCGGGTCGGGTTTCAGCCCGTCGTAGATCGCGACGAGCCGTCCGGCCACGGCCTCCAGACGCTCCTCCTGCGTGGCGTCGGCCATGAATCCGGGAAGATCCAGTCCCTCCTCGCTGCCCTGTTGGGCGACCGCGTGGATGAGCGTGCCGAATCCCGTCGCCGCACTGCCGGGGCGGGGGCCGGCGAACCGGTTCTCCAACAGCCAGCACACCGGGCACTCCCAGAGCCGGTCCACCGCCGACGGGGACAACGACACGACGGTCGTGCCGGCCTCCGTCTCCGGCGCATCGGGCGTATCCGCTTCGGCCGCCGCATCCGGCGTGGCCGTCATGTCCGGAATCCCATGTCCGCTCCGTTCGGCCGTGTGCAGGTACGCCCACTCGTCCGGGTCGGCGGCGGTGACGCCGTGCCCGGCGAGCAGGGCGAGCGCGGCCGCCGCGTCCCGCGCCTGCGGCGTATCCGCCGGATGGCGCGCGAGGATGATGCGTGCGGCGGCCACGAGCCCGCGCGGATCGCAGTCCAGTCCGGCGAGCGTCTCCGATTCCATATCCGTCGGGGAGTCCTCCCCCGTCGGAGCCTCCATGCCGCTCCTCCCCACTTCGGAGAACGACGGCTTGTCGGTACGGCCGAAACATTCTGGCAGATACCCGTAGAGGAAATCGGAGGGGGTCAGGTCGTCGCTGCTCACGGCGCTGACCGTCACCGTGCAGTCCTTCGGCGTCGGGCCCGCGGCACGCGTGAGCGCGTACAGGAAGCTTTTCTTCTCCCCGGCGAGTACTTCGCCCAATCGGGTGCCCTGTGCGGGGGCGGCGGCCCATGCCGCGTGGGCCTCGGGGCCGCGCAGGATGATGTCCGCGAGATCCTCGCCGCCGAACATGGTGTTGCGTTCGGCGAGGTTGGGCCACACGTCCTGCTGCACGGCCGGCATCCACACGTGCCGCCAGTGGCGTCCGGCCGCGCCGGCCGGCGTGGTGAGGGTGACGGCCTGCTCCACCGGCTTCACGCGGGCGAGCGAATCCGCTTCAATCTGCATGGACCGCACCTGCGCGATGAACGCGGCGATGTCATGCCCGGCGGTGCCGCCCTCCGCGTATTGGAACAGTCTCATGGCGACGTCCAGACGGTCGTTGGCCGCACGTCCTTCGGGCGTGTTGTCGAGCGCGCGGCGCTGCCACGCCCTCGCCACGCCGACGGCATCCCATGCGGCGGCGAGCGCGAACTGCGGCTCATCGGATTCCAGCCGTTCCAAGGCGGCGGCGACCTTGCCCACGAGCGTCCACAGGCGGATGAACGCACGGGCCCGCGGGTCGGCGCCCAGCACCTGGTTGATCACGGCGAGCACACGCATCGCGGGGGCGCGCGGATCGTCCACGGCGAGCATCACGTATTGCGGTCCCATACCGAACGCCGGCGCGTCGCCGGCCTTGGAATCTTCCGAGGCGTCGGAGCCCGGCTCCGCGACCGCATCCTCCCGGTTCCCGAGCAGGGAGTCGTCGACCCGGACGTCGTCGTTCCCCGGCCATGCGGCGAGGAGCGCGCGCCATGACGCCACCAGTCCGCCCAACGCGCCTTCGGCGTCGTCGCCGGTCTCCATGCCACTTCCGGCGGGTGTGCCGTCTCCGGCAGCGGCGGCGTTCGCCGCCGGACCTTCGTCGTCATGATCCGCATCCACGACGATCCGGGCGAGGGATTCCAGCGATCGCATCGCCGCCTCGATCGGCTCCATGCGACCCGGAGCGCCCTCGCCGGGCGTGGAGCCGATGGTGATCAGCGGGCTCGTCATCAGCGCGACGACGCGGGCGCGCACATAGGCGGCGAGCGAACGCGGGTCCGGCCCCGCCCCCGCAAGCCCTCGGCCGCGCAGACGCGCCAGTTCGATCAGGGCGAACAGGCCCCGCACGAACGGCTCCTCCTTGAGAGGACGGGTGACGGATGAATAGCGCACGGGAACGCCGTCCCTGCGCAGTCGTTCGCCGAACAGGCGCACGGTGCCGTTGTCGTGCGCGATGACGGCCATGTCGTTCCATGAGGCGAGCCCGTCGAGATGCTCGTGTTTGATGCGCCACACCACATCGTCGAGCTCCTCCCTGGGACTGCGGTACAGCGCGCAGCGCAGCGACCCGTCCGCCGGCAGCGGCGACGCACCGTCGAGCCGGCGGATCGGCCACGCCCCCTCGTGCCGGGGCAGCTTCCATGGGCGTTCGGGCAACGGGACGGGATCCTCCAACGGCGAGGGGATCGACAGGGACACTCTCGCCGCGACGACGTCACGGTACGAGGGCACCGCCGCGCCATCCCCCTCGCGATCCGCCGCTTCCATGCGCAGGACGGCCGTCCTTGCGGCGATGGGGCCGTCCACGGCACGGGCGAACAGATACTCCGGGTAGGAGCCGCGGAAGGTCTGCACCGCCTCGTCGGGGTCACCGACGAGCACGAGACGCGCGCCCCGCCCCGCGGCCGCCTCCAGGAACCGCATGGCGGCGAGGGTGACGTCCTGGAAGTCGTCGACGACCAGCAGCTCGGGAACCTGCCCGCCGCCGCGATGCAGCACGTCCGCGGCCTCCACCAGCAGGCGGGAGGAGTCGAGACGGTATTCGCCCGGATACGCGGCCGCGACGGCGGCGACGTATTCGCGGCGCAACGCGAACGCCAGACGCCATTGCACGCGCAGCCGCTCGACGCGCGTATCCCTGCCCTCGCCCGCCGACGCCTCCAAGGCGAGGAGCAGCTCCTCCTCCCTGCCGGCCGAAGCCCCCACCTCGTCCATGCGCGCGAGCATGTCGCGCAGCTGGCCGACGAACTCCGCCGACACGCCCCGTTCGAGCAACGCCGCGGTGGGGACGCCGCCGGACCGCGACGCATCCTCCTCGCCCGAGGGGAACGCCCCCATGGACGACGCCCAGTCCTCGGTCGCGAAATAGTCGCGCAGCAGCATGCACACCCCGCACACGTCGCCGGACTCGGCATGTCCGACGTGACCGGCGAGCACCCCCCGCAGCAGCGCGTCCTGTTCGGCGCCGTTGAGCAGCCTCGGGGCGGGGCTTCCCGAGGCGAAGCGGTCGTCGGCGATGACGCGGAACGCCAGCGCGGCGAGCGTGGTGACCGGACGCACCTGCGCGGACGCGCCGATGCGGCGGATGACCTCGTCGCCGAGCTTGTCGGCGACGACGCGGTTCGCCACGGCCATCACCGCCCGGGCGTCGCCGAACGCGTCGAAGCCGCGCAGCAACGCGTCATGGGCGAACCCGGTCTTGCCGCTCTGCGGCGCGCCGGCGACCAGCAGCGCGCGCCCGTCGCCCTCGCCGCCGCGAATCAGCTTGTCCAACGCCTCGTAGGCATCCATGTATCCAGTCATGGCTCCAGCCTAAACCGTACCGGAAAAACCGGTAGATATATACCGGAAATTGCGCTCACCTCGCGTGTTCCAACGGTTTTCGCCGCATCGGCGCGGCACCCCCGCCAGATCCATCCGGCGCGGCACCCCCCACCAAACCCATCCACCGAACCCAATCCACCGAACCCATCCGTCAAACCCATCCGACAAGCCGTCCCCGCTATTGCAACGTCTGCCACACCAGGGCGGACAGATCCCGGATCGACGCCTGCGCGGCCGCCGAGGAGACGTCCGAGGTCATCACGACGAGCACGTAGTCGCCCTGCGCGGCCGTGCTGTCCATGCCGGCGGAGGTGTCGGAACCGGCGAACACGATGGCGGCGTCGTTCTCCACCCCGGTGTTCTCGCCGGTCTTGTTGGCGACGGTCACGCCGGCCGGCACGCCCGCCGGGATCTTGGAACGTCTGGTCTGCCCGAGCAGCAGGTCGAGCATGCGGCGGCTGGCGTCCTTGCTCACCAGTCCGCCCCAGTAGACGGCGGCCATGAACCGTCCGGCGTCGTCGACCGTGGTGGTCTTATGGCTTTGGTCCACGTCGACCACGCCCAGCGCCTGGTCGATGTGCGACTCCTTGAACCCGTAGCGTGCGGCGATCTCGTTGACCTGCGCGAACCCCGCGTTCATATCGCCGCCGCCGAGCGTGGAGATCAGCGAGTTCGTCGCCTCGTTGGAGCTCACGGTGATCATCTGCGTGAGCAGCTGGTCGATCGAGGAGTCCTCGGCGAGCGCGCCGTCGGCGATGCGCTGGAACACGGCGAGCATCACGTACAGTTTGATGACCGACGCCGCGTATCCGACATGCGAATCGATGGATGTGCTCGCGCCGCTCGCCAGATCCTCCACGTACACCTGCCACGTGCCCTGGTATCCGGCGATCCTGCCGCGGATCGACTCGCCCAACGCGTCCATGTCACGTTGTCTGGCGATGTTCGCGCTCGGTGTCGGAGCGGACGAACGCGACAACGCGCCGTGCGACGGACCCGCCGCGGACCCGTCCGCCGTGGCGGCGTCCGTCGACGCGGCGGCGTGCGAGACGCCGCCCGCCGTCGACGCGCGCCACGGCAGCCATCCCATCCGCGCCGACACCGCGACGCCGGCCCCCGCCACGATCAGAGCCGCCGCCACGACGACCGCCACGACGCGCGCCGCGACGACCGCCACGACGGGTCGTCCGCGATGAGCCGCCGCACGGTTCCCGTGACGCCCATACCGTTTCCCTGTCATGCCTCCAGTATGCCGCCGCCCCGGAACGACGTACGTCGTCATCGACCGTCGCACGTACGATTACCGTAGGGAACATCCGGTTCAGGGAAGAAAGAACGACCTCAAGGGAAAGAGGGAATCATGCCGGTATCGATCATGACACCGCCGAGACTGCCCGGGTACACGTTCGTGCAGACGCTCGGCTCGGGCTCGACGGCGAGCGTCTACCTGTACCAGCAGCGCACCCCGAACCGCGTCGTGGCGGTGAAGGTGTCGAAGGAGTCGCTCGACCCGCGCGCCGCCGCGCAGTTCACGCAGGAGGCCAACACGATGGCCCAGCTGTCGAGCCACCCGTACATCATGCAGATCTACGGTGCCGGCGTGACGTCGGCGGGCCAGGGCTACATCGTGTTCGAATACGCGCCGAACGGCACATATAAGGAGATCACGCAACGCCGTCCACTCACCTGCGACGAGATGCTCGATCTGGGGATCAAGCTGTCGAGCGCCCTGTTCACCGCGCATCGGGCGGGAGTCATCCACCACGACATCAAGACCAGCAACGTACTCGTCAACGCGCAGGGGCTGCCGATCCTCGCCGATTTCGGCATTTCGACGAACATCTACGACAAGACGTTCACCGGCTATTCGCTGCCGTGGGCGCCGCCCGAGGTGCTCAACGGCCATCCGGGCGCCGAGGCCGCGGACATCTACTCGCTGGCCGCAACGCTGTATGCGACGCTGACCGGCCGCTCGCCGTTCGAATCCGGATACCGCCCGCGCACGCCCGGCCAGCTGAAGGAGCTCATCCTCACCAAGCCACTGCCGCCGATCAACCGTCCGGACGTGCCGCAGGACGTGGAGCGCGTGCTGCGCAAGGCGATGGCGAAGGACCCGGACGACCGGTACTATTCGGCGCTCCAGTTCGCGCGGGAGCTGCAGCGCGTCCAGCAGGAGCATTTCGGCCACATGACGGCGGTGGTCACCGAAGGCCAGCCGCCGTACCCGACGCAGCGGCGCATGGCCACGCAGAACGCCATGCCGGGCGCGGCCGGAGCGAGGGGACGCGGCTGGGTGAAGCCGGTCGCCATCGGCGCCGGCATCGTCGCGGCGATCGCGGCGGTGGCGCTCGTGTTCGCGTTCGTCGTCGCGCCGCGGCTCGACTCGGGTTCCACCGGCGACCGCACGTCGATCGGGGACACGGCCACGCGGCAGGACCGTTCCGGCGTGGATTCCGCTCCGGGCGACGCCGACGGCGGCGACGTGCCCTCGCCGACGAACCTGTACGGCGAATACAACGACGACGGCACGGTGACGTTCACCTGGGACAACCCCGATCCGAAGAAGGGCGACACGTACGCGTGGCAGCCGGCGGAGGGCTCGGATTCGGGGACCGGATCGGCCGCGTCAATCGTGAAGGAGCGGACGGTCACGGTGGACGCGGCACAGGGCGCCACGCAGACCTGCATCGAGGTGTCGATCGTGCGCGCGGACCGGCAGATGTCGGCGCAGCCCACGACCGCCTGCGCGGTGAAACGCTGATTTTCCGCGCGACACGCCGTGTCCCGGCAAACGGTACTCCTATACCGCAGGCCGGTGGGCGCGGCTACATTGGAGGTACGGAAGGCCCCGACCGGGGGCGAGGAAACGACGGGAGCGACGCATGGCGAAGCAATCTTCCCAGGCATACGAGCGGTCACGCAGGACCGGGGCGCTGCTGCGCCGTCTGGTGCCGTCCGGCAACCGCAGGTGGATCACGCCGGTCGTCACCCTGCTGCTGATCCTCGGCGTGGTCGCGGGCGCGATCATCATCAGTTCGGTGACGCAGCGCCACGTGCAGCTCGACGACGGCTCCGTATGGGTCACCTCGCTGAAGGACCGCAAGGCGGCCCGGTTCAACGTGAAGCTCAAGCAGGCGGACGCGGGCGTCTCCTCGGCGGCGCAGCGGTTCGACGTCTCCCAGCATGACTCGGACACCGTGCTCGACGAGGCAGGCAAGGCGTCGTCGATCAAAGCGTCCACGGTCGGCGTGGACGCCTCCACCGAGACGAAGGGGAACACCACGTCGATGATCGGCGGCGGCACCATCGCGTTCCTCAACACGAAGACGGGCGACGTATGGGCCGGAACATCGGATGACGTCGAATCCGTGTCACCGGCGAACGGCGAACCGCAGATGAAGCTGGGCGCGGGCGGCAAGGCCGTGGTCGATTCGGACGGCGTAGTATGGGGCTACCGTCCGTCGGACGGCATGGTGTTCAGACTGGACAGCCCGCAGGGCCATTCCGCCTCGCAGACCAAGTCGGTCACCGGCGGCGCGCAGACGAACGCCTCCTCGTTCACCGTGATTGACGGCGTGCCGGTCATCACCGCCGGCGGGCAGGCGATCTTCGAAGGCGGCAAGGCCACGCTGGACGTGACGGGGCCGGCGACCCTGCAGCTGCCGTCGGTGGACGGCGCGCAATCCGGATGGGTCGCGGTCTCCGGGCGCAACGGCATGGACCTCATCGACCTCACCTCATCGAAACCCAAGCCGGTGGCGCTCCGCTCCGGCGGCAAGGGCGAGCCAGCGAGGCCCGTCTCCTCCGGCGGATGCGTGTTCGCCGCGTGGAGTCAGAAGGCCAACAACTACGTGTCCGCATGCTCTGCGGACGACGGCAAGGCCGCGTTCCGGTCGCTCAAGGAGGTGAACGCCACCTCCGAACTGGTGTTCCGCACGAACCACCGCCAGGTGGTGCTCAACGACGTGGTCAACGGCAACGTGTGGAATCCGCGCGAATCCACGGACGTGATCAAGATCCAGTGGAACACGATCCAGACCGAACAGTCCGAGAAGCAGCAGCAGAACGACGAGACGGCGAACAACCAGCGCAAGTTCGACAAGACCTGCTCGCAGCAGTCCGGCGAGATCAAGGCCGAGGACGACGCGTTCGGCGCGCGCGCCGGCGGCGAGCAGATCCTCGACGTGCTGCGCAACGACCAGCAGACCGACTGCTCGGTGCTGGAGATCACGCATGTGAACGCGCCCGCGGGCGCCACGATCACGGTCTCCCCCGTCTATGACGGCCGTTACCTCCAGCTCGACGCCACGAAGGCGAAGGCCGGCTCGGTGAGCTTCAGCTACGAGATCTCCGACGGGCACGGCCAGACATCCTCGGCCACCGTGGATCTGACGCTGACCGGCTCGGGCGACTCAGCCCCCTCGCAGACCGACGTGCCGCCGGAGCTGGCCGTCGAGCAGGGCGCCACGTACACGTTCAACGCGCTGGGCAGCTTCACCGACCCGGACGGCGACCCGATGACGCTCGTCTCCGCCACGCCGCAGAACTCCGATCAGGTGACGGTCTCCACCCGCGCGGACGGCCAGCTCACGTTCAACACCGGTTCGATGACCTCCGGACGCGTCGGCGTCGAGCTCACCGTCTCCGACGGCGAGCAGACCGGCACCGGCATGGTGTACTTCTCGGTGAAACCGGCGAACACGCTGTCCGCCGACATCGACCCGGTGGTCAAATCCACGTTGCCCGCCACCGACACCTCCATCGACCTCAAACCCTATGTCCACGCGACCAGCGCCCAACCGGCGCAGCTGTCCGCGGCGGACACGCCGAACGGGGCCACGGTGACGGTGAACGCCGCCGACATGACGCTCCAGTTCAAGGCGAACGACCCGGGCACCTACTACGTGCCGTACACGATCACGCAGGGCTCCGTGCCGGTCACCGGCCTGGCGCGCGTCGAGGTGCGGCCGGTGGCCGGCGAGGCCGCGAAGCCGGTGGCCGCGAACGACGTGGCGCTGCTCGGCGCAGAGAACACGGCCATCGTCGAACCGTTGGCGAACGACATCGACCCGATGGGCGGCGTGCTGTCCGTCACCTCCGTCACGACCGACCCCTCGTCCGGCATCAAGACGGGTCTCGTCAGCCACAAACGCGTGTATCTGACGGCGCGTCAGGTGCCCACCAAGCCGGTGGAGGTCACCTACACGGTGGCGAACGCGGCCGGCACGTCGACCGGCACGATCGTGCTGCAGCCGCCGGCGCTGTCGACCGGCAACTCGGTGCCGAAGGCGTCGAACGTGAACACGCAGGTGCGTACCGGCGGCATCGTCTCGGTCGACGTGCTCGACCATGTGAGCTATCCGGACGGCACGACGGTCACGCTGCAGAACGACCTGCAGACCGACAAGGCCACGTTCAAGGGGCTTGCGTTCGTCTCCGGCGACACGGTCCGTTATCAGGCGTCCGACGAGACCGGCGTGTTCCCCGTCACCTACACGGTGAAGGACAATCTCGGCAATTCCGCCTCCGGCACGATCACCATCACCGTGCATCAGCGCAACGAGGAGAACAAGCCGGCACCCACGCCGCACGACACGGAGGCGCAGGTGGCCGCCGGCCAGAAGGTGCGCATCCCGATCACGCTCACCGGCATCGACGTGGACGGCGACGACGACCAGCTGCTCGGCCTGGGCAACAAGGCGCCGCAGCTGGGCCGCATCACCGAGGTGGGCGCGAACTATCTCATCTACGAGGCGTACGCCGACTCCTCCGGCACCGACACCTTCTCCTACGCGGTGGAGGATTGGACCGGCCAGCGCGCCCAGGCGCAGATCCGCGTCGGCGTGTTCCAGGGAGCCTCGGATTCGGGCGTGTACGCGCGCGACGACGAGATCACGCTGCGTCCGAACACGGCGGCCACCGTGCCGGTCGCCCAGAACGACATCTCCGGCGACAACACCGATCTGACCGTCGAGAAGAAACTCGACTCGACGGGCATACAGGGCGCGAAGGTGAACGCCAACATGATCGACTTCACCACGCCCTCGCAGGCGGGGACGAGCTACATCGTCTACACGGTGAAGGACAAGGCGGGCCTGACGGACACGGCCACGCTGACCGTCAACGTCGACCCGAACGCCCCGATCGAACCGCCGGACGCCTACGACTACCGCGTGCCCTCGGCCGCGACCATCGACAAGAAGAGCGTGGACGTGGACGTGAGCCAGTGGATCGCGAACCCGTCCGGCACCGCGTCCGACCTCAAGGTGGACGTGCACGAGTCGGCGCGCGACCATGCGCGCGTCAAGGGCGGCGACAAGTCGACCGTCATCACCGTGGATCTGACGAAGGAGGCGCGCGCCGTCCCCTACACGGTGACCAACACGAAGTACAACGTCACCTCCACCGCGTTCATCCAGGTGCCCGCGTACGGCGTGTTCCCGCCGACGCTGCGACCGAAGGCGCCCGAACTCAAGGTGAACTCGCGCGAGACCATCCAGATCAACATCGCCGACTACGTGCGCGTGGGCGCCGGCAAGGAGCCGTACGTCGACGGCGCCGACTCGGTGAGCGCCACGAAGGCGGCCGACGGGAACCTGTACGTGAACGACAAGACGCTCAAGTTCACCGCCCCCAAGGACTACTCGGGCCCCGCCTCCATCACGTTCACCGCCGTGGACGGCAAGAAGGGCTCCGACAAGACGAAGATCATCAACTCGGCGGTGCTCACCCTGCCGATCACCGTGATCGGACGCGACGTGCCACCTCCCACGTTCTCCTCGTCCACGATCGACGTGGTGGCCGGCGAAGACACGAAGACCATCGACCTGAAGGCGCTCACGCACGCGCCGAGCGGCGCCTACGACGACGAGAAGCAGTACACGTACTCGGGCGGCTCGAACACCGGCAAGGTGAGCGCGACCGTCTCGAACGGCGGGCAGCTGCAGGTGAAGGCCGACAAGGACGCCTCCCCCGGCACGACGGTCAGTGTGCCCGTGCAGATCAAATACGGCAAGGGCACGGTCGACGCCGGCGTGACCGTGCGCGTCGTCTCCTCGACGCGACCGCTGGCACGCGTGGCCGACAAGACGCTCAAGCTCAGGGCAGGCGAAAGCCAGAGCGTGAACGTGCTCGACGACGCGTACAACCCGTTCCCCTCGGATCCGCTCACCGTGGTCCAATGCGCGGCGGACGACGCCTCCAAGCTCACCGTCCAGTGCGGCGCCTCGGGTTCCATCGGCATCACCGCGGCCGCGGACATCGGCGGCAGCACGAACCGCGTGCTCGTCACCGTGCAGGACGGCACGAAGACGGCCGAGCGCAAGGTCACGGGCACGATCACCGTGTCCGTGATCGACAAGCCGGACGCGCCGCTGCTCTCCCCCGTCGACGCGAAGCCGCAGGACGGCGCGGTCGATCTGGCATGGACGCCCGGTTCGGCGAACGGCAGCCCGATCACCGACTACGAGGTGCGTTGGGGCGACGACGGCGACAAGGCGTCGTCGAAGTCGTGCGGCGCGGTGACGACCTGCAAGATTACCGGGCTCACGAACGGCAAATCGTACACGTTCCGCGTGCGCGCGAAGAACGAGGTCGGCTGGTCGAAGGACTCCAACACGGCGACCGGCACGCCGGACAAGGTGCCGCCGGCACCGTCCTCGGTAACGGTGGAAGGCTCCAGGAACAAGGTGACCGTCTCGTGGTCGATGCCCGACTATGAGGGGTCCCCCGTCGACTACTACACCGTCACCTTGAGCAACGGCAAGAAGGACACCGCGAAGGGCTCCAAGACGATAGGCTTCGACATCGCCGACGCCGACATCTCGGACGGTACCGCCCTGACCGCCACGGTGGTACCTCACAACAAGGTGGGCGACGGCGCCGGCGCCACGTCGAAAAACGCGGCCAAGCCGTACGGCACGCCGGACAGGCCGTCCGTCTCCGCCTCCCAGGAGCCGAACAGCAACAAGGTGACGGTGACCGGCAAGCTCGGCAACATGCGCAACAACGACTGCTCCGCCGTGGGATTCGCGCTCGGCTCCGACTATGCGGAGACCGGATTATGCGGCGACACGTCGCACACGTTCACCATCGACGACTCCGACTTCGGCACCACCCTGACGCCCCGATACGGCTTCACCACGACGCACGGCGACAAGGTGTACGGGGAGGGCGGTGCCATCACACCGACCTACAAGCCCGCGGCGCCGCAGAACCTCGCCGTCAAGGCGAGCGACGGCCGCTGCGTGGTCACGTGGAGCGACGGCGACGGCAAGAACGGCGGATTCGACTACACGGACGGCAACGGCGCGACCGGATCCACGTCGGGCACGTCGTTCTCCTACGATCCCGGCGCCTGGCGTGCCTGCGGCTCGGTGAGCGTCCGCAAGACGTTCCGCGGAGCCGCCAGCGACAACGCCACCGCGGCCAGCCAGGACATGCCGAACAAGCCGAAGGCACGCCTGAACAACTACGCCTTCCGGTGGGACGACCATGACACGCTCCGCATCACCAACGGCGGCATGGAGACCTACGGGCAGGGCGCCACGGCCGTGCTCACGCTGACCGACGAGAACGGCAACACCCAGCAGGTGGCTTCCTGGGCGATCGGCCAACAGCCGACGGCCATCTCCTTCAAGGACGTCACGACCACCCTCGAAGGCGACATGACCTGGCGCATCACCCTCAAGGACGGTCCGTCGGAACTTGTCGACGGCGTCGAATCGCACGGCGACGTATCCAACTCGCGTCCGATGGCCGAAGGCGATTCGAAGTCGCTGGCCGGCCAACTGTCCGAAAGCGGCATCAAGGCCCAACCGTGGATAAGGGGGTTGGCGTATTACGCACAGTAGATCCCATCCCGGGCCGGATGCCGCCGGGCACGTCCCCTAGGCCGACGCGGCCGGCCGACCGCATACGAGCGATCATCCGGCCCGCGGCACATACCCGCGGCACCAACGGCACACACCCGCCGTACCCACCACAGCAACGCACACGACCATCAACGTCCGAGGCGGCATGAACGCCCCGCACCCCGCAAGGAGCAACCATGAGCGAGAACACCCACGAGCCGATCGACGACTCGACCCAACTGTCCGACGGCACGCACGCCCACCCGCCGATCAAGCCGAGCCTGCCGGGTCGGCCGAAACCGTCCATCCCGGCCAAGAAGCCCTCCGCCACGAAGGGCGGCAAGACGCCGACGGACACCACCGACATGGATTCGACGCGTCTCGGCACCCGCTACGACATGGACGCCACGCGCCTCGGCTCCCAGCTGGACATGGATTCGACGCGTCTCGGCTCCGCCAAGACGGCGCACACGCCGGCCAACGCGGCCTACTCACGCACGCCGCATGCGGACGCGTCGGCGCCGGGGGGAACGCCGACGGCGCCGTACACGCCGCTGCCGGACGGAACGCAGTCGGCGCCGGTGCCGGCGCGGAACACGCAGCAGGCGCCGGCCGCCTCCACGTACGCCACCTGGCAGCCGCAGCAGCCCACACAGCCTCAGCCCACGCAGCAGCAGCCCGCGCAGCCGCTGCCCGTCCAGCCCCAGGCGCCGGCGCAATCCGCGCCGCAGGTGATCGACACGGGCATGATGCCCGTCGCCTCGCCCGACGTCGAGCATTTCCGCGACATGTTCAACCTGCTCACCGAGAACATCGCGAAGGCCGTGGTGGGCAAGGCCCGTCCGATCCGTCAGGTGCTCACCGCGCTCATGGTCGGCGGCCACGTGCTGCTCGAAGACAATCCGGGCACCGGCAAGACGCAGCTGGCGCGAGCGCTGGCGAACTCGGTCGCGACGAGCTTCAAGCGCATCCAGTTCACCCCCGACCTGCTGCCCTCCGACGTGGTGGGCGTCACCTTCTACGACCAGAAGACCGGCGACTTCACGTTCCGCGAGGGCCCGATCTTCGCGTCCATCGTGCTCGCCGACGAGATCAACCGTGCCTCGCCGAAGACCCAGTCCGCGCTGCTGGAGGTCATGGAGGAACAGAAGGTCACCGTGGACGGCGTCACGCATGACGTGCCCCAGCCGTTCATCGTGATCGCCACGCAGAACCCGATCGAACAGCTCGGCACGTACAAGCTGCCCGAAGCGCAGATGGACCGTTTCCTGCTCAAGACGTCGATCGGCTATCCGGGCCACGACGTGTCCGTCGACATCCTGCGCCAGCTCGACGTCACCGACCGCGCCGCCACCGTCGACCCGGTGCTGACCGGCGACGACGTGATCGCCCTGCGCCGCACCGCGCAGTCCATCCACATCGACGACGCGATCACCGAGTACATCGTCCGTCTCGTCGAGCGCACCCGCCACGACGACAGCATCATGGTCGGCTCCTCGATGCGAGGCGCCCTCGCGCTCACGCGATGCGCCCGCATCTGGGCCGCCGCCGACGGCCGCGGCTACGTCGTGCCCGACGATGTGAAGGATCTCGCCGTGCCGGTGCTCGCCCACCGTCTGAGCCTGACCGCGGAAGCCACGTTCGCCGGGGAGACGCCGGAGACCGTCATCGCGCGCATCCTCGAGGACGTGCCCGCGCCCGTCCTCGGACGCTGACCCGCAGGACCGCATCAACCGATCGAAGGACGACATCATGTTCCGTTCCAGACGTACCGCGACGGCGCAGCCGGCGGGAGCGCCGGCCGGCCGGACCGTCGGCTCCACGGCTCCGTCCGGCGTGCCGACGGCGGCCGAGCTCGCGCGCCGTTCGCGCCGGCGCCGGGTCTCGCGCGCCGTCAGGCGGGTCCTGCACCGGATCCGCCGCCTGTTCACGTCCTACATCTCCCCGTTGGGGTGGGCGGTGGCGGTCTCCGGCATCGCCGCGCTCGCCGCGTTCCTCCCGCTCGGATGGCATGAGCTGCTCGCCTACGGCGTGGTCGCCATGACGATGACGCTCGCCGCCGTGATCATGTCGCTCGGCAACACCTCGTTCAAGGCGACGATCGGATTGCCGCGCCGTCGCGTCACCGTCGGCGACACGGTGGCGGTGCGCGTCGACATCGCCAATCCGGGCCGCACGCCCACCGCGAACGCGCGCGGCGACCTGCCGATCGGCGAGATGCACGAACGGTTCTCCATCCCCATGCTCGCCCCCGGCCAGTCGAAGCAGACCGACGTGGAGTTCCGCACGCTTTCGCGCGCCGTGCTCTCCATCGGCCCGCTGCGCATCCGCAAGGGCGACCCGTTCGGTCTCGTCCGCCACGAGAAGCGTCTCGCCGACAAGCTCGACCTGTTCATCCACCCGGCGACCGTGCCGTTGAAGACCCTCAACGCCGGTCTCGCCCGCGACCTCGAAGGCCAGCCGAGCGGCGACATCGTCGACGACGACCTCGACTTCTACGGTCTACGCGAATACGAGCCGGGCGACGACGTGCGCAACGTGCACTGGCTGAGCACCGCGAAGACCGGCACGCTGATGATCCGCCAGTACGAGGCGACGCGCCGCACGGACACGGCGCTCACCGTGTCCGTCAATCCGGAGGAGTATGCGAGCGCCGGTGAATTCGAGCTCGCCGTGTCCATCCACGCCTCGATCGGCGTGCGTTGCCTCATGCAGGACAGGCCGTTGTCGACGCACGCCGGCGACGCGCATGCGACGCCGCGGCATGCGATGGACTTCCTCGACGCGTGCAGCATGATCACGCCCGACCACGATGACAATCCGAATCTCGTCGAAGGCACGCTCACGCACGACCCGGACGCCTCGTTCTATTTCCTTACCGTCGGGTCGCTGCGCGAGCTCGACTCGATCAAACGCATGGCGCTCGCCTTGCCGAAGTCCGCGTCCACGCTTGTCCTGCAGGCCAGCGAGGGCGCTCCCCGTGCGATCCGCCGCTTCCCCGACTTCACGCTCGCCACGGTGGGCGAGCTCGATGACCTGCCGCTCATCATGGGGGTGCTCGCATGACCTTCCAACAGTTCCCTCTCGACCCGTCCCGCGTCTCCCCGGCCGAAGCCTCGGCCGCGGCCGCGGCGATCGGCGACCAGACCGGCACGGGCACCCGCACGAACACGACGACCGGCTCGTGGGCGGATTCCACCCATTCGGTGATCTGGATGACGCGCGGCGGGCATCGACCGTCGGCGCTGATCACCCGTGCGGCGTGGATCCGTCATCTGACCGGTCTCGCCGTGGTCGCGCTGCTCACGCTGCTCGCCGTGTCGAATCTCGTCGACGTGTACGGCGACGCGGCCGTATGGGCCGTGGCCGCGGTGCCGGCCACGCTGCTCGGCTGTCTCATCGCCCTGGCGGGCGTGAAGCAGCCGTTGCGCCTGTGGTGGCAGATCGTGTTCCTCGCGCTCGCCCAGTTCATCGTCGGCCCGGTCGTCGCGTTGAACGACACGGCCATCGGCCATGTGGTCCCGTCGATCGCCACCCTGTCCCAAGGATGGCAGGACACGTTCGGCTCGTTCAAATACCTGATCTCGATCACGCCTCCCGTGGGCGCGGGGTCCGGCGCGCTGATGGCCGTCTGGACACTCTCCCTGTGGACCGCATTCCTCGCAGGCCTGTTCGCCGTGGCCGACGACGGCCGGCTCTCCACGATCGGCGCGCTGCCCGTGTTCGCCGCATTCGCGGCCGCCGCCCTGCTCGGCACGTCCACCGGCTGGTGGCGCTACGTGGCGGGTCTTGCGGCGGCGCTCGTCCTCGTCGTCTGGCTGGCCGCGCGATGGGGTCTGCTGGAGATCGGCAGGTGGCTGAGCTCCCTCGTCATCGTCGTGCTCGCCGCAGGTCTCGCCGTGGGCGCGTGCCTCGCCATGCCGCAGAATCGTCTGATCCTGCGCGACGAGTACGAGCCGCCGTTGAGCCCATACGACTACACGAGCCCGTTGTCCGGCCTGCGCTCCTACATCAAGGACCACAAGGACGACACGGTGCTCACCGCGCGCAACCTGCCCGAAGGCACGCCGGTGCGTCTCGCCGTCATGGACCGGTTCGACGGCAACGTGTGGAACCTGTCCGACTCCTCGGCGGCCGCCGACTCGTCGAACTACCGCCGCGTGGGCACGGCGATCGCCAACGACACGAAAGGCGACCAGTTCACCGCCACGTTCACCGTGGGCGAGGGGCTCGCCGACCGCTGGCTGCCGTTGTCCGGCGCGGCCACCAAGGTCACGTTCGACGATGCGGGCAAGACCTCCGCCACGACCTCCGGCAAGAGCTCCGGCACGAGCGGGACGGCCACCGAGGACAGCGACGGGGCCGACGCCTTCTACTACAACACGGACACCGATTCGGCGATCTACCCGTCGGGCACGTCGAAGGGCCTGACCTACACGGAGACCGGCGTCATCCAGCGCACGCCGTCCGACAAGCAGATCGACGCCGCCAAAGCCGCGACGATCACCCAACCCGAAGTGACCGACTCGCCCGATTCGGCGGGCAAGCTCGCCACCGCGCTGGCCGGCGGCGAGGCGAAGGGCGGCGCCGCGGCCCGCAAGATCGCCGACGAGCTCAAAGACTCCGGCTGGTTCTCGCACGGCCTGTCCGGCGACTACCCGTCGCTGCCCGGCCACGGCAACTACCGCATCGAGAAGCTGCTCGGCGGCAAGGAGATGGTGGGCGATTCCGAACAGTACGCCTCCGCCATGGCGCTCATGGCCCGCGACCTCGGCCTGCCCAGCCGCGTGGTACTCGGCTTCATCCCGAAGAACAAGGACGGCGCGATCAGCGCGGCCCGCACCGAGAAACGCGGCAAGCAGACCGTCACCGAGTTCAAAGGCAACGACATCGAGGCATGGGTGGAGATCAAGCTCGACGGCTACGGATGGGTGGCGTTCTATCCGACGCCCAAGGAGACGAAGATCCCAGACAAGAACCAGAACCTCACGCCGCCGAACCCGCAGACGCTGGTCCGACAGCCTCCGGTCCCGCTGCAGGATCCGCTGCGCGACGAGCAGCAGGCGCGCGGCCAGTCGGCGCTCGCCGGCGAGGACGCGGACGCGTCCGGCGCGAACCTGTTCTGGGCGCGGGTCGGGCGCATCGCCCGTCGCGTCGCGATCTACGGCAGCCCCGTATGGACGGTTCTGATCGTGTGCGGTCTCATCCTGCTCGTCAAGGCGATCCAACTGTCCCGCGCACGACGGCGCGGCAGTCCGCGCGTGCGCGTCGCCGCCGGATGGCGGGCGTTGACCGCATTGGCACGCCAGAGCGGCGTCGACGCGCACGGCACCCGCCGCGAGGAGGGACATGCGATGGCCGAACAGCTGGCGGTCGACGCCACGAACCTCACGCGCCTGTCGCGGGACGCCGACTATGCAGCGTTCTCCGGGCAGCAGATCGGCGACGAACAGGCACGCCGCTACTGGTCGGGCGTGGATGCGACGCGCAAGGCCATGCTCGCCTCGATGCCGCGTCTGCGCCGCTGGCGCACCCGTCTTTCCCTCGCCGGAGTGTTCACACGCCGGAGGAAAGACGAACACGGGACATCCGCAACAGGTATAGTGGCGAGTATGCGTGTCCGGTTCGCCGGTCGCGGGACGACGAAGAAGGCGACGGCCGGCAAGGCCCCCGGCGCACGAACGGAGGGGAAGCGTTCATGAACATCGGACACCTCACGGCGGGACTCGCCACCGATGTGGGGCTCAAGCGCAGGAACAACCAGGATCTGGGCTACGCCGATCACGGCGTGTACGTGGTGTGCGACGGCATGGGCGGCGGCATGGGCGGCGAACGGGCCAGCGCCCGCGCCATCGACCATCTGCGCGCCCTCACCGCGCTGCCGGTGCGCAACCGCGCCGACATCGAAACCGTGCTCGCCGACGCGCAGACCGACGTGCTCGCGCTCGGACAGGAGCTCGGCGGCGTGGCCGGCACCACCGTGACCGGCCTCATCCTCGTCCACGGCGACGCCCCCGACACCGACGACGATGACTCCCCCACCGTGCTGTCCGGCATCGGCGGCGCATCGGGCGACAAGACCGCCGCCGCCGACCTGACCGAGACCGCCGAGGACGAGACGCTGCTCGTGCCGTTCAACACGGAGAACCTCGCCTACGTGGTCAACATCGGCGACTCGCGCACCTACCACATGGACGCGCTGGAGGACGGCAGCGGATGGGACGCCTCGACGCTCACCCGCATCACCCGCGACCATTCGCAACGGCAGGAGGCCATCGACTCCGGCGAACTGCTGCCCGACGTGGCCGCCTCGCTCATCCCCCGCAACGTCATCACCCAATGCATCGGCGACCCGGACGGCATCGACCCGGACCTGTTCCTCACCGATGCGACCGGCCGCTTCATCATCTGCTCCGACGGACTGCACGCGGAGGTCTCCGGCGACGACGAGATCGCCGCGATCGCCGCACGGTACGACGACCCGCAGCAGGCGGCCGACGCGCTCCTCCAGGCGTCGCTCGCCGCCGGCGGCCGCGACAACGTGACCGTCATCGTCGCGGACATGCCCGTGCTCGCGCCGAAACGGCACGCATGGGCGGTGACTAAACTCGGTGACGAGGAGGATATCGGCAACATCGCCGATCAGACTTTGCAAACCTTACGAACCATAACACCAAGGAGGCCATGATGGTCGATTACGATGCCGCGGTCGCGGCGGTCCAGGACCAGAACGCTGATCCGATCTTCCTCGCGAAGATCGCCTACGAGAACCCGGAGTTCGGCGCGAACGTCGCGGTGAACCCGCGCGCCTACCCAGGCCTGCTGCGCTGGCTCGCCGAATTCGGCGACGAGCGCGCCCGCGAGACCGTGGCCCAGATGGGATACACGGCGAACGGCACCCCGGCCGGAGCAACCAGCCCGCCGCCCAGGCCGAGCCGGCCGCGGCCCAGGCCGACCCGTACGCACAGCAGGCGCAGGCCGACCCGT
>NZ_JGZP01000027.1 GCF_000741785.1 Bifidobacterium stellenboschense
CGGCGGCGCGATCATCGGTTCGAACGTGACCGGCGCGGAACCGCCGTCGCCCGTCGCTGACGGCGCGGCGCCGGGTTGCGCCGTAAGATCCACGTATCCTTCCGGACGCGCCTGCGCGTCGTCCGCGCCGCTCTGATTGCCGTCATACGTTGCATCGGTCATGATGCGTTCCTTTCCTTCGACGCGATCGCGTCACGCGCCGCCGCCTCCCGCGACAGCGCCTCGGTGAGCATCGGCACCACGCAGTCGGGCACCATGCCGGTCACGTCGCCGCCGTGACGCGCCACGTCCTTGACGATGGAGCTGGAGATGTGTTCGAGCACCGGGTCGGCGGGAAGGAAGACGGTCTCCACGTCGCCGATCTTGCGGTTCACGAGCGCCATGCCGAGTTCCGCCTCGTAGTCGCCGTTCTGCCGCAGTCCCTTCACGATCACGGTCGCTCCCACCTGACGACAATAGTCGGTGATGAGGCCGGTCGTGGAGGAGACGACGACGTTCGTGCAGCCGTCCTTCTCAAGGGCGCGGCGGATCACGTCGACGCGGGTCTCGGTGGGGAACATCGGCGTCTTCGCCGCGTTCACCGCCACCACGACATGCACTTCCTCGAAGAAGCGCGCGCTGCGTTCGATTACGTCAAGATGTCCGGCGGTCACGGGGTCGTACGAGCCGGGGCACACTGCTATGGTCATGGCTCACTAGCCTACCGCGTCGCGCCGTCACGTCGCGGCGATGCCACGCGTCGAGGCGACGGGGATGCGGCGGCGTGGATGCGGCGGTGGGAGGGATGTGCGGCGACGGGGACGTGGTGGCGGATCTATACGACGGCCGCGTGCGATGACGGGGATACGTGATGGCGGCAACTATGATGGTGGGCGGTATATAAGGCCGGAATGGTCAAATGGTCACGCAGGAGGTCGCCATGATGAACGATGATCTGAACGATGGCAGGCTTGTCGCCGCCTTCCTCGACGCGGACACGTCGTCGCCGCTGTCCGACCCGGACGCCGGCGCCGGCACCGCGGTGCTCGAACGCCCGGAGGAGAAGGAGGAGACACGCCGCTCCGACGACGGTGACGCGGATCGTTTCGCGCACTACGTCTCGCGCGACCGCATCGCCGAATCGCAGATGACCGGGCGGCCGGTGGTCGCGCTGTGCGGCAAGGTGTGGGTGCCCAAGCACGACCCGTCCAAGTACCCGGTCTGCCCCGACTGCAAGCGCATCTACGACGAGATGCGCGGCTGGTGAGTTGGGTCAGCGCAGGGAGATCTCGTCGATCCTGGCGAGCTCCTCGTCGCTGAACGTCGTGTTCTTCAGCGCGCCGATGTTGTCGAGGATCTGCTGCGGCTTCGAGGCGCCCGCGAGCACGGAGGTGACGACGCCGTCGTGCAGCAGCCAGGCGAGGCTCATCTCGGCGAGCGTCTGGCCGCGGGCGATCGCGATGTCGTTGAGTTCGCGGATCTGCTGGAGGCGTTCCGGCGTGAGCGCGGAGTCCTTGAGGAAGCGCGGGTCGAGGGCGATGCGGCTGTCGGCCGGCACGCCGTCGAGGTAGCGGTTCGTAAGCAGACCCTGCGCGAGCGGCGAGAAGGTGATGAGGCCCTTGCCGAGTCGCTTGGCCGTGTCCTTGAGACCGTTGTTCTCGATCGTGCGGTCGAAGATGTTGTAGCGGTTCTGGTTGATGACGAACGGCACGTGCAGCTCGTCAAGGATCGCCGCCGCCTTCTCCATCGTCGGGCCGTCGTAGTTGGACAGGCCGACGTACAGCGCCTTGCCGGAGGCGACGATCTGGGCGAGCGCGCCCATCGTCTCCTCGAGCGGGGTGTCCGGGTCCGGGCGGTGGTGGTAGAAGATGTCCACGTAGTCGAGACCGAGACGGGTCAGGCTCTGGTCGAGCGAGGCGATGAGGTACTTGCGCGAGCCGTGGTCGCCGTAGGGGCCCGTCCACATCTCGTAGCCGGCCTTCGTGGAGACGATGAGCTCGTCGCGGTGCGCCTTGAAGTACTTGTTCAGCAGCAGTCCGCAGTTCTTCTCGGCCTGGCCGGGTTCGGGGCCGTAGTTGTTGGCGAGGTCGAAGTGCGTGATGCCGTTGTCGAACGCGGTGAACACGAGCTTCTTCATATGCTCGAACGGCGTCAGGTCGCCGAAGTTGTGCCAGAATCCGAGCGAGACGGCCGGCAGTTTGAGGCCGGACGCCCCGCAACGGTTGTAGGTCATGTGGTCGTAGCGGTCTTCGGCCGGCGTGTAGGTGGTGGTCGCTTCCAGCATCGATGCTCCTTGCGGTTATTTCCGTGATTATTCCGTGGTTACGCAATCATCGTCGCAATTCAAGTAGACTTGAACGCAAGTCGGCGTCCGCGGCGTGTCGCGCGACGGCGCGATGCCGCGACGACGCGCGATGACGCGCCGTCGGCGGGAATCGCCGCGGACGCGCGGTCGCGACGGCAATCACGACGACGGCGAAAACGGAAAGGAACGGGACGATATGGCGACGTACACGATTCGCGAGGTGGCGGAACGCTTCCACATGCAGACCTCCACGCTGAGGTACTACGAGGACCAGGGACTGCTCACGAACGTGGGGCGAGACACGGCCGGACGCCGCGAATACGAGGAGTGCCACATCAACCGGCTGCGCGCCATCTGCTGCTTCAAGAACGCGGGCATGACCATCGATGACCTGAAACGGTTCTTCACTTACGAGCAGGACGAGCCGGCGCACATCGACGAGATCCTCGACCTGCTCGAATCGCGCAGGAAGACGCTCGACGAGCAGCGTCGCGCACTCGACGAGGCCGCGATGCACGTGCAGCGCAAACTGCATTACTACGGCGACATCAAGCGCGCGCTCGACGCGGGGGAGGCCCTTCCCGACTGGAAGGACTACAAGACCCGCGTCTACACCATCGACTGCTGAGCCGGTCCGACCTTAGAATCCGCGCGGATTGGTCTGGCACTCCTGAAGCCATTTGGCCTTGTCCGCGTCGTAGTTCGGGTCGGCCATGTCATATGGAATCCATGAGAAACCGCCTGCGCCGTCGGTTCCGCCGTTCAGCTCCTGCTCGATTTGGACGTCGCTCATGGAATCGTCCACGACATCATGCCGGCGAAGACAGTCGATGACCATGGATGTGTCGTTCTTGCCGTCGGGGTTGGTCCGTTCCTGTTGCCACAGGGCGGAAAGATAGAGAATGCCCGACTGGACGTCGCAGTCATGCATGTCCCGTTCCATACGCGTGGTCCACGCCTCGTCGAGGGGCTGGTCGGGATGATAGACATCCCCCGACCCGTCGATGGACTTCGTGGCGGTGTAGCCCTTGTCGGCCATGCACTGCACGTAGCGATCCGCCGATTCCTGCACCTCCGATTCGGCGAGTTCGCCATCGGAGAGCGCTTCGACGGCGAACTCGCTATGGTTCCGTTTCGCCTGCTCGTACGCTTGGGAGTAATCCTGCGCATATGCGCCGGTGAATTCCGGTTCGGATGCCGTGCCGGATTGCGAGGAGGGCGCGGAGGAACACGAGGCGAGTGCCGCGATAAGCGGGACGATGACGCAAGCGACGCGTCTACGATGACCGTTCATCATGTGCTCCGATCTCGAGGGGACGGATGGGTGGGGTGCGTGGGACGACTGCGATGTCGGCGTGGATTCCGCCCGTTCGGGGCGTGCCACCCATGGTAGGGAAGATGCGCCGCAGAGGGAAAGACGCCTGTAACCATGAGGATGACAGCGCTCCGTGGGCGATTGGTGACAGGGGAATATGCTGATGTGGGGGCGGTGACACCGCAGTGGACCCGGACACTATGCACAACCCCGCGGCTCTTGATGCGTGGGATCGGCAGTATGCCATCGATGATCAGGCATGCATGGAAAGCAGCGGATTGGAATACATGCAGGTGCTTTGGGTCGGCGAGCGGACCGATCCGGGGAAGGATGTCGACGCGGCAGCCATCGTGCGGTGTTTGCGTAGGCACGAGGTCGTCGACGAGTCCATCAGCGACGATGAACTCATCGAGGCGTTGACGGATGACAAGCCTTTCCCATGGACGGACCACGGCGCGTCCTCGCCAGAGCGCGATGAGGAAAAGGCGCGATGGCTGAGCGAATGTACCGTGAATCCGTTGGAGTTGGAGTACTGATTACCCCATCAGGCCGCTTGGCGGCCAGCTCCCCCTGAAAGGGGGAGCAAGGGCAGTCGGTGCTACAGAACCGTGATCTCAGTAGGAATCACCGGGTCGCCGCGCATGAGGCTCTGGGCGGCGATGGGAAGTTCGGCGAGGGCCTTCGCGCGGTATTTGTGCGCGTTGACGATGGCGTCGTGGCCCTGCCACTGGTGGTCGATCTCGCCGTGGTCGACGAACGGCACGAGCAGGTCCTTCCACCCCTCCTCCGGTGTGAACGCGGCGAGCTGGTCCTCGGAACCGGAGACCACGTGTTCCACGTCGGCGAGATTGTACTCGTAGGAGCGGTAGGCGAGCTTACGGCCCGGCACGGTCGCCTTGTTCTTCGACTTCTTCGCGACCGTCTGCATCGTGCCGTCCGCGCCCTCGCGCTCGGTGAGCTTGTACACCATCGCGCAGGTGGGTGCGCCCGAACCGGTGACGAGCATCGTGCCCACGCCGTACGAGTCGACCGGCGCGGTCTGGAGCGCGGCGAGCGCGTACTCGTCGAGGTCGTTGGTGACGGTGATCTTCGTGTTCGTCGCCCCCAGCGCGTCCAGCTGGTTGCGCACGCGCTGCGCCATCAGGGCGAGGTCGCCCGAGTCGATGCGCACGCCGCCGAGCTCCGGGCCGGCCACCTCGACCGCCGTCTTCACGGCCTCCTCGATGTTGTACGTGTCGACGAGCAACGTCGTGTTCTTGCCGAGCGCGGCGATCTGCGATTCGAACGCCTGGCGCTCGCTGTCGTGCACGAGCGTGAAGCAGTGGGCGGCGGTGCCGATCGCCTTGAGCCCGTACATCTGGGCGGCGAGCAGGTTCGCCGTGCCCTTGAACCCGCCGACCACGGCGGCGCGGGCGGCGGCCACGGCCGACCATTCGTTCGTGCGGCGTCCGCCCATGTCCATGCACGGGCGGTCTTTCGCGGCGGAGACCATGCGGGAGGCGGCGGAGGCGACCGCCGAATCGTAGTTGAGGATGGACAGCACGAGCGTCTCCAGCAGCGTGCATTCGCCGAACGTGCCTTCGATTTCAAGGATCGGCGAGTTCGGGAAGAACATCTCGCCTTCGCGGTAGCCCTTGATTGAGCCGGAGAAGTGGAAGTCCTCCAGCCACTTGATGGTCTCGGGGCTCACCACGTGCCGGTCGGCGAGGAAGCGCAGGTCCTCGTCATCGAGGTGGAAGCGTTCCAGCGCGTCGAGGATGCGGCCGGTGCCGGCGACCACGCCGTAGCGGCGGCCGGCGGGCAGATGGCGGGTGAACACCTCGAACACGCACTTGCGGTCCGCGGTGCCGTCTTTCAGACACGCGTCCAGCATCGTGTACTCGTACATGTCGGTCATCAACGCCGGTGAATAATCCATGTTCTCTCCTTCGCCCGTGGGTACTGCACTGTGTTTTTTCGGTGTTTTCGTTGCCAACCAGCCTACTCGCCGTCGCCCACAGTGCGCCAGTCCCCACTCAAGGCTCCCCGCCCAAGCTCCCCAACCTCCCATGGTGCGGTAAACATCCATGGTGCGGTAAGCGATTTTCGTTGGAAAATGGCGGATTTGCGGAACCGCACCATGGGAGGTTTACCGCACCATGGGAGTGGACGGGGCGGGGGGTGAGGGAGTCGGGGTGAGGGATGGGTGGGGAAAGGCGGCCGCGTACACTGGGGGATATGAGATTCTTCGCGGGATTGTGGCGGCTGGCGATCGCCGGCATGTGCTTCGTCGGCACCTACGAGGCGTGGCACCGGCCCGAATACTGGACGTACTTCACGTTCCAGACCGGATTCGCGCTCGGATTCGTGATGCTGTGGGCCGGCGCGGCCACGATTTTGAAGGGCATCCAGCCGCCCGCCTGGCTGAAGGGGTGCCTCACCCTGTACGCGATCGTCACCGCCGTGGTCGCGTTCCTGCTCATGCCGCCCGACGACCCCGCCTACGTGCCGCAGGTGCTCGGATTGATGACGAACACGTGGCTGCACCGCGTTGCGCCGATCATGGCGGTCGTCGACTTCGTGCTCTTCGACCCGCATCGCCGGTTCCCGTGGCACTACATGTTCTCGTGGCTCATCTACTTCCCCGCGTACCTCGCGTTCGTGCTCGTGCGCGCCGCCATGTTCCCCACATCGGGCCCGGCGGCCGGCGGCAGCCCGTACCCGTACGCGTTCATCGACCCGACCGCGCTCGGATGGCCGCAGTTCGGCCTCAACTGCGGCAAACTCGCCTTGGGGTTCCTCGCGTTGAGCCTCATCGTGTTCGTCGTCGACCGCATCCTGCCCGAACGGCAGCTGCTCGGCTGAAAGCGGACGGTCCTCGGGAGATGAGCCCGTTCCGGCCAAGTGGGGTAGGCTGGGCATCATGGTTGAAATCACAGACATGCTGGGCAATCGCTCCATCACCCGTCAGGACGGACGCAAGGTCGACGAACTGCGTCCCGTGCGCATCACCCGCCACTTCACCGACGCGCCGGAAGGCTCCGTGCTCATCGAATGCGGCAACACGCGCGTCATGTGCACCGCCACGTTCACCCCCGGCGTGCCCCGCTGGCGCAAGGACTCCGGACTCGGCTGGGTGACCGCCGAATACGCGATGCTGCCGCGCGCCACCAAGGAGCGCACCGACCGCGAATCCGTCAAGGGGAAGATCGGCGGCCGCACGCACGAGATCAGCCGTCTCATCGGCCGCTGCCTAAGGGGCGTCATCGACATGAAGGCGCTCGGCGAGAACCAGATCCAGCTCGACTGCGACGTGCTCCAGGCCGACGGCGGCACGCGCACCGCGTCCGTGACCGGCGCGTACGTCGCGCTCGTCGACGCCCTGAACTGGGCGGAACGCAACCACCACATCAAGTCCGCCGACAAGGCGATCAAGGACGTCGTCTCCGCCGTCTCCGTCGGCGTCATCAACGGCACGCCGATGCTCGACCTGCCGTACGTGGAGGACAGCCAGGCCATGACCGACATGAACGTCGCCATGACCGGCCACGGCGAGTTCATCGAACTGCAGGGCACCGCCGAACACCGTCCGTTCACGCGCGCCGAACTCGGCGTGCTGCTCGACCTCGCCGAAAAGGGCAACAAGGAGCTGCAGGCCGCCCAGCGCGCCGCGCTCGCCCTCGACTGAGACGATCCGACGAACCGACCAGACCCACCGAACGAAGGAACCAGCATGAAACTCGTCGTAGCCACGCACAACGAAGGCAAACTCGTGGAGATCCGCCGCATCCTCGCCGAGGACCTGGGCGACGACGCGGCGCGGGTGGAGCTCGTCTCCGCCGGCTCGCTGCACCTGCCCGACCCGGTCGAGACCGGCGTCACCTTCCAGGAGAACGCGCTGCTCAAAGCCCGCGACGTGGCCCGCCGCACCGGACTGCCCGCCATCGCCGACGACTCCGGCCTCATCGTCGATGTGATGGGCGCAGCCCCCGGCATCCTCTCCGCGCGCTGGGCCGGCGCGCACGGCCACGACAAGGCCAACAACGCGCTCCTGCTCGCCCAGATCGAAGACATCCCGGACGGCAAGCGCACCGCGCGCTTCCGCTGCGCCGCCGCGCTCGTCGTGCCCGGCGACGCGGTGGACGCGACCGGCGGCGACGCCGTGGCAGCCGGGAACGCGGCCGCGCTCGCCGCCCACCACGAGATCGTCTCCGAGACGGTCGAGGTGGGGGAGATGCCCGGACGCATCATCCGTCGGCCCCGCGGCGAGCACGGCTTCGGCTACGACCCGATCTTCATGCCCGACGACCAGCCGGGACGCACCAGCGACGACCCCGACCATGAGGGCGAGCCGCTGACCAGCGCCGAGATGACGCCGGCCGAGAAGAACGCGATCTCCCACCGCGGCAAGGCGCTGAAGGCGCTCGTGCCGGCCATCGAGGCACTGTTGCGATAGTGCGGGGATGCGGCGCGCGACACGCCGGGTTGCGTTTTATGCGACGGCCCCTATACTTTTTCTCTTGTGCATGGGTAGCGAACGCTTCCCAAGCGCAAAGCCACTTTAGCTCAGTCGGTAGAGCGGCTCACTCGTAATGAGCAGGTCGTCAGTTCGATTCTGACAAGTGGCTCCACCACCCGGATTCGGTTCGCCGAGTCCGGGTTTTTCGTTTCCCGCTCGTATTCCGGCACCGTGCCCTGTTTTCCCAGCCGACTGATAGATTGTCTTCTTGCGCGCGAGTGGCGTAATGGTAGCCGCGCAGGATTTAGGTTCCTGTGTCTTCGGACGTGTGGGTTCGAGTCCCATCTCGCGCACGCAAACCTCGGGGCCCCGCCCAACCCGGCGCCGCATGGCCACGGGGTGGGGAGGGAAGACCATGACGGCGATACTCGGCCCGGCCTCGCTGCTGCTCATCATCCTGGCCGGATACCTGTTCAAACGCTTCGGCCTGTTCGGCGCGAAGGACTACCGCGTCATCCAGACCGCCGAGTTCAACGTCGTGCTGCCGGGCGCGGTCGTCTACTCGTTCGCCACGAACCCGCACGACATGAGCTATCTGTGGCTCAGCGTGTTCGGCTTCTGCTGCGCGCTCATCCCGCCCGTCCTCATCTACCTGACCACGCGCCGGCGCAACGTGGCTGACCGCGCGTTCCTCATGCTCAACGGCGCAGGCTTCAACCTCGGCTGCTTCTGTTTCCCGGTCGTCACCTCGTTCTGGGGTGCGGGCGCGGTGGTGCCGGCCGCCATGTTCGACATCGGCAACTGCGTCATGGTCGCGGCCGGCACGAACGTGATGACCCAGCAGCTGCTGCACATCCAACCCGGCAAGACGCTCGCCGAGCAGCACGCCGGCGACGCACCCACCCTGCCGTGCGAGAAGCCGAAGGACCGCGACGCGAAGCGTCTCGCCCGGCGCGCCTTCGCCAAGAACGTGTTCAAAAGCTTCTTCGGATCCGTCCCGTTCGACACCTACATGCTCATGGTCGTGCTCATGGCGGCGAACATCCGCATCCCCGATTGGATCGCGACCGTCACCCAGCCGCTGAGCGGGGCGAACGCGTTCTGCTCGATGTTCATGGTCGGCATGCTCATGGACCTGCCGCGCGACCGGCATGACGTCAAGGAGGTGCTGTCGGTAGTCGCGTGGCGTCTGCCGTTCGCCGTCGCGTTCGCGTGCGTCGCCTGGTTCCTGCTGCCGTTCACCGCGGAGATCCGCGCGGTGCTCGTGATCTGCGTGATCGCGCCGATTGCGATCTTCTCCACGCTGTTCACCGACAAGGTGCTCGGCAACGCGAAGCTCGCCGGCTTCTCGCTCGCGTTCACCGCGATCATCGCCCTCGTGATGATGGGCGCCGCCCACGCGCTGATGGGTGTATGACGCGGCTTCGTCAGCCACGCCGTTCGTCCTCCCGTCCGCCCAGCCGTTCGCCCATCCATGTACCGCTCCGTTCACCCTCCCGTTCACCGCTACGTCGCCGTCGCGTAGTCCGGTGTTCTTTTTGTGTTCTTGTGTCCGCTTTTGTGAGTATTCTGTTGCGTGATACGGAACGGTAGGCGAACCGAGATGCAAGCGGCCCGCACGCCGTCTCCAATCAATGATGAAAGGAATGGAATCCATGGCCATCAATCCTCCTGTTGACGCCACCACCACCCCGGCGTGGGTCACCCTGCAGAAGCACTACGACGAGCTTCAGGCCGAAGGCATCAGCCTCAAGAAGTGGTTCGCCGAAGACACCGACCGCGTCAAGGAACTCAGCTTCGACGCCGGCGACCTGCACTTCGACCTCTCCAAGAACCTCATCAAGCCGGAGACTCTCCAGCTGTTCGTCCACCTCGCCAAGGAAGTCAAGCTCGACGAGCGCATCAAGGCCATGTACAGCGGCGTCCACATCAACAACACCGAGGACCGCGCCGTGCTGCACACCGCGCTGCGCCGCCCGGTCGAGGACGAGGGCAAGTACATCGTCGACGGCCAGGACACCGTCAAGGACGTGCGTGAGACCCTCGACAAGATCTACGCCTTCGCCGACGACGTGCGTTCCGGCAAGTGGACCGGCGTGACCGGCCGCAAGATCGAGACCGTCGTCAACATCGGCATCGGCGGCTCCGACCTGGGCCCCGTCATGGCGTACGAGGCGCTGAAGCCGTACGCGGACGCCGGCATCTCCGCCCGCTACATCTCCAACATCGACCCGAACGACCTGGCCGAGAAGACCAAGGGCCTCGATCCGGAGACCACCCTGTTCATCATCGTCTCCAAGACCTTCACCACGCTGGAGACCCTGACCAACGCCCGCGAGGCCCGCACCTGGCTGCTCGAGGAGCTCGTCGCCAACGGCGCCATCTCCGGCGACGACGAGGCCCAGAAGGCCGAGGCCATCAAGAAGCACTTCGTCGCCGTCTCCACCAACCTGGAGAAGGTCGAGGAGTTCGGCATCGACCCGGCCAACGCGTTCGGCTTCTGGAACTGGGTCGGCGGCCGCTACTCCGTCGACTCCGCCGTCGGCACCTCCCTGGCCGTCGTCTTCGGCCCGGCCCGCTTCGAGGAGTTCCTGCACGGCTTCCACGAGATTGACGAGTACTTCGCCAACACGCCGTTCGAGAAGAACGTCGTCGTGCTGCTCGGCATGCTCAACGTCTGGTACCGCAACTTCTTCAAGGCCGCCTCCCACGCCGTGCTGCCGTACGACCAGTACCTGCACCGCTTCCCGGCCTACCTGCAGCAGCTCACCATGGAGTCCAACGGCAAGTCCGTGCGCTGGGACGGCACCCCCGTCACCACCGAGACCGGCGAGATCTTCTGGGGCGAGCCGGGCACCAACGGCCAGCACGCCTTCTACCAGCTGATTCACCAGGGCACCCAGCTCATCCCGGCCGACTTCATCGCGTTCGTCAACACGCCGAACCCGACCAAGGACGGCGACCAGGACGTGCACGAGCTGTTCCTCGGCAACTACTTCGCGCAGACCAAGGCGCTCGCGTTCGGCAAGACCGCCGACGAGGTGCGCGCCGAGGGCACGCCGGAGGAGATCGTCCCGGCCCGCGTGTTCACCGGCAACCGTCCGACCACCTCCATCTTCGGCGTGGCCCTGACCCCGTTCGCGCTCGGCGAGCTCATCGCCCTGTACGAGCACATCACCTTCGTCGAAGGCACCGTGTGGGGCCTCGACTCCTACGACCAGTGGGGCGTCGAGCTCGGCAAGCAGCTCGCCAAGCAGATCACCCCGGCGATCTCCAAGGACGACGAGGCCCTCGCCGCCCAGGACGCCTCCACCCAGTCCCTGATCGAGTTCTACCGCAAGAACCGCGAGTTCTGATTCCATGACCCCGATCCCGGCGAAACCGGGCGGGAGAGAGACCGGTGAAGCATCGGTCCCGGATCGGAACATATGATGATGCCCGGCGTCGAAAGGCGCCGGGCATCATCCGTATACGATGCAGCGCCGTCGGCGCAAAGGAGACAAGAGTCACATGGTGGCAAGCAATTCGCAGAAGAAACGCAAGGCCGCACGTCGCAACGCGCGGAGCGGCCGTTCCGACGCGCCGCGGACGCGCGAACGCCGTGAACGGCCGCGTTCCGGCGCGCCGGAGCCCGCGCGGAACACCGGCGGGCGCAACGGGCGGCCCGGATTCGGCATGACCGTGCACGGCGAGTTCACCGTCGTCATCACCCAGCTCATCGCCTACGCGCTGTTCTTCGGCATCATCTACACGCTCGGCGTGAGGACGCCCGGCGGCATCATCGGCTCCGGCATGCTCGCCATGTCCGCCGCGATGCTGCTCATCGTCGGATGGCCGTTCGACGGCGACGAGTCTCAGGCCATCTTCGGACGCGCCGTGGCCGCCGTCACGTTCGTGGTCTCCGCGATCGTCGTGCTGCCCAGCGAGTTCTACACGGACATGACGTACCTCCGCTGGGCCGCGTACCTCGTCATCGCCGCGGCGCTCGTCGTCGCCGCCTCGTTCCTGTGGACCAACCTCCAGCGGGGCAAGGGCAAGGACGCCGACTACACGCGCGTCGGCATCACCGCCGGACTCACCGCGCTGTGCGACGCCTCGTGGATCTTCCTGCCCGCCATGTACTCGGACATGTCGAAGCCCGAAGCCGCCTCCGCCGTCGGCTGGACGGTGTTCGTCGTGCTCGTCGCGCTGGCCGTCGTGCTGCTGCGCGTCTCCACGAAACGGTGGAACGCGCTGGAGAAGCCCGGCGCCTACGCGTGGCTCGGCATGGGCATGGTGCCGGTCATGTGGTTCGGACTGGCCGTGTTCCTCGCCTCCTGCGCCACCAACTGGCTCCTGTGAGCCGATTGACCTGAATCGTCTGCCGTGAATCGTCCCGGGCGTCTATCCTTGAATCGGAAGTCCATCATGGAAGGCAAGGAGGCAGCACATGACGACGACCGATACGGGAAGGACGCCCGGAACCCACGAAACCGACTATCCGATGGCGCCGAAGGTCTACTTCACGCGCGACATCAGCCCCGCCGGGCTGATGCGCGCCTACGAGGCGCTCGGCGCGAAGCCGCAAGGCAAGGTCGCCGTCAAACTCAGCTCAGGCGAAGGCGGCAACACGCACTACCTGCAGCCGGCGCTCATCAAGGACCTCGTCCACCATCTCGACGGCACCATCGTCGAATGCAACACAGCGTACGCGGGCACCCGCGACACCACCGAACACTATTGGAAGACGATCAAGGAGCACGGGTTCCTCGACATCGCCCCCTGCGACATCCAGGACGAGGACGGCGAAATCGAGATCCCCGTGGAGGGCGGCAGACGCATCACCGCCGACATCGTCGGCTCCCACTTCCCGGACTACGACTACTACGCCGTGCTTTCGCACTTCAAAGGCCACATGATGGGAGGCTTCGGCGGGGCGCTGAAGAACATCTCCATCGGCATGGCCTCCTCGCGCGGCAAGAAGCGCCTCCACTCCGGGCAGGACGAGATCCTGCCCAACCCGTTCAGCGGCGACCAGGACGCGTTCCTCGAGGCCATGGCCGAAGCCGCCACCGCCGTGTTCAACACGCTCAAGGGCGAGATGTGCTTCGTCAACGTGATGAACAACCTGTCCGTCGACTGCGACTGCGACGGCAACCCGCACGCGCCCGTCATGGACGACATCGGCATCTGCGCCTCGCTCGACCCGGTCGCCGTCGACCAGGCGTGCGTCGACATGGTGTACGTCTCGCACGACAACAAGGCACCGTTGATCGAGCGCATCGAATCGCGCCACGGCATCCACACCATCGAACACGCCGTCGAAATGGGCCTCGGCAGCCGCGAATACCAGTTCGTCGATCTCGACGCCCGCTGAGCTCTGTCCATTCGCCCCCTCTGACGAGGGGACTGTCGGCGAAGCCGACTGGGGGAGAGACCCCACGCAGGGGAGCAATCCCGCATCATACCTGTGAAAGGAATCCGTCATGCAACCGCAATCCGCCACTTCGGCCCGCACATACGCGCTGCCGTCCGTCAAGTTCCAATCCGTCGCCACGCTCATTGCCGTCGCGGCCGCCGTCGCCCTGCCGCAGGTCTTCCACCTCGCCGGCGCGGCGATGGGCCTCGGCACGATGATCGGCCAGACCCTGCTGCCGATGCACCTGCCCGTGCTGCTTGTCGGGCTCCTCGCCGGTCCGTTCGCCGGGCTCGTCACCGGCGCGCTCGCCCCGATCGTGAGCTTCCTCATCACCGGCATGCCGATGGCCCCGATGGTTCCGTTCATGGTCGTCGAACTCGCCGCCTACGGCCTGATCGCCGGGCTTCTGCGTGGCGTCCGCCTGCCCGCCGCCGTGCCGTCACCGCTCGGCTGGCTGGCGAAGCTCGTCGCCGCCCAGATCGGCGGACGACTGGTCGACGCGCTCGCCATCGCCGTGGCCGTCACCCTGCTCGGCAACGCGCAGATGTCGGTCGCGAGTGTGTGGACCGCCGTCGGCACCGGTCTGCCCGGCCTCGTGCTCCAATGGGTGCTCATCCCGCTGATCATGTTCGTCGTGGACCGCCATCGTGACTGACGATCGTCGTCGCGCCCGCGCCGAGCTGCTCGCCGACGACGCGCTCGGCTGCGTGGCCGTACACACCGATGCGGACGGCCACACCGAAACGCTGACCGGCACGGGCCGTGGCGTGCGCCCGCTGCTCGTATGGCTTGCCGAAGGCCGCGGCCTCGCCGGTTTCTGCGTCGCCGACCGTGTGGTCGGCAAGGGCGCCGCCCTGCTCTACGCCCGACTCGGCGTCAAGGCCGTATGGGCGCGCACGATGAGCGAATCCGGATTCGCCACCCTACACGCCCATGGCATCGACGCCGCCTACGGCACGCTGGTCCCCGTCATCCTCAACCGCAGACGAGACGGCATGTGCCCCATCGAACGCGCGGTCGAGCACATCGACGACCCGGCCTCCGCCGAACCCGCCATCCGCGCCGCCGTAGCCCGCCTCATGCGGTGAGAATCTGAGAATCATGCGGTGGGGATCATGCGGTGAAGCGCACCGCCGCCCACGAGATTGGCGGCAACGCGAACGAGACCGTGGAACCGTCGGCGGACACCTCAAGCGGGCGCGGCGTGACCGCCAGCGGATCGTCCGCGGTGTTGGTGCGGTACGGGTCGGCCTCGTGCAGCACCTGGGCGTGCGTCACCGTGACGGCGTCCGCGTCCTCCCCGATGATCGACCGCAGATCGACGGCGAGGACGTGCGCGGCGTCCGGATTGCGGTTCACCGCCAGAATCAGGCCTTCTCTCGTGGCCTCATCCCAGGTGACGACGTTTTCCAACGCCTGCACGTCGCCGTAGGTCTCGGTGTGGAAGGTCGGACCGTCTATCGTGGGGGCGTAAGCCGTGCCACGGGCGTGGTTGGCGGCTTCCGCGAACGGGTAGAAGATGGTCTGCCGCCACGCCGGGCCGTTCTCCTCGGCGCGGATCGGCGCGATGACGTTGACCAGCTGGGCGCGGGAGGCGGAACGCACGCGGTCGCAATGCTTGAGCAGCGTGATCATCAGCGAGCCCTCGACCACCGCGTCGGCGGTCGTGTAGATGTCCTCGAGCAGATGCGGGGCCTTCGGCCACGGTTCGGTGTGCAGGCCCTCGGTCTCGGCGGCCTTCCACTCGGCCTCCTGCTTCTGCCAGATGTCCTGGTACCACACGCCCCACTCGTCGAATGAGATGGCGATGTCCTTGTCGCCGTGGTTCTGCGCCTTGGCGTAGTCCGCGCAGCCGGCCACGGTGGCGATGAACCGCTTCATGTCCTCGCTGGAGGCGAGGAACTCGCGCATGCCCTCCGGCTTGCGGGTCTCGTGGTCCTGATCGTGGTAGTAGGCGTGCGCGGAGACGAAGCTCAGGTATTCGTAGGCGCGGGCGAGCACCGTTTTCTCCCATGTGCCGAAGGTCGGCATCTGGGCGCTGGAGGAGCCGCAGGCCACCATCTCCAGCCCGGACTCGGCGAGTTTCATCGCGTGTGCGACCTTCTCGACGGCGCTCGCGTACTCGTCAGGCGTCATATGGCCGACCTGCCACGGACCGTCCATCTCGTTGCCGATGCACCACATGGCGATGTTCATCGGTTCGGGGATTCCGTTGGCGACGCGCTTGTCCGCCCAATAGGTGCCGGGGGCGCCGTTGACGTATTCGAGCTCGTCGAGCGCCTCCTGTAGTCCTCGGGTCCCCATGTTGACGGCGAGCATGATCTCGGTGCCCGCCTCCTTGCTCCAGTGGTAGAAGTCGTCGATGCCGACCTCGTTGGTCTCGGTCTGGTGCCAGGCGAGTTCGCGGCGCACGGGGCGCAGTTCGCGCGGGCCGGTGCCGTCCTCCCAACGGTAGTTGGAGACGATGTTGCCGCCTGGGTATCGTACGCAGGTCACGCCGAGCTCCTTGACGAGGTCGAGCACGTCGCGGCGGAAGCCGAGCGTGTCCGCGGTGGGGTGGGTCGGCTCGTAGATGCCGCCGTATACGCCGCGTCCCAGCTGCTCCACGAAGGAGCCGAACAGTCGTCGGGGGACGTCGGCGACGGCGGTGAAGTCGTCGATGGTCGTGGTGGTGTCGTGTCGGGGGGTCGTCTTGTCGGTCATGGTTGTCGCCTCGTGGGTCATGGGTCGTATGGTCTACCGGGGATCGCAGGGATGCGGATGGTATGGGATGCTCCCGCCTCATGTGGGCGGGAGCCGGTCGGGGAGGAGGATGGGCGTCACTTCACTCGCTTGATCATCATGATCAGCAGGCCGCCGATCACGCAGATGATCGTCTCGGCCGGGAAGATGGCGCGGTAGCCGAGCATGGAGATGATGCCGGCTGCGATCATCGGTCCGAACACCTGGCCGAGCGTGTTGGCCATGTTGATGATGCCGAGGTCCTTGGCGGCGGTCTTCGGATCGGGCAGCACGGCCACGTTGAGGGCGTTGTCGACCGCGTTGTAGGCGCCCATGCCGATGCCGGCGACGAGGGCGTAGGCGAGCATGGTCCACGGCTTGGCCTCGATGAACGGGAAGAACGCGCCGACGCCGAGCATGATCGTGGTCACGGCCACCGGGGCCTTGAGACGGTGGAACCTGTCGACGAGCGGTCCGGCGACGGCGCAGAACAGGATGCCGGTGATCATGAGGATGAGCGACATGGTGGAGATGGCGTTCGTCGTGCCGGAGTCGTCGAGCTTCATGTAGTCGGTGAAGATGTAGAGCTGGTAGCCGACGATCACGTACTGGCCGGTGACCATGAGGATCTTGCCGGCGAGGGCGAGGTAGTAGTCGCGGCAGTTGGTCGTCGGGAACATGAAGTTCTGCTTGAGGGTGGCGAGGTCGAACCGGGCGCGCGGCTCGTCGAGGTTGCCCGGCTCCTTCGCGATCACGGCGGAGAGGATGCCGCCGACGACGGCGATCAGGGCGAGCACTTGGATGCCGGTGCCGACGTTCCCGAGGAAGCGGGAGGCGATGATGCCGGAGCCGTAGTTGCCGAACGCCATGCCGATGCCGTAGAAGGAGGAGATGGTGCCGCGCCAGCGCGGGGCGACGCGGTCGGCCAGCTGGGCGACCATCGGGGCGACGACCGCGTTGAGCACCGCCTGGTAGACGGCCCATACGCCGAGCAGGACGGGGATGTTCGGGGCGATGGACAGCGCCCACAGCAGCAGGCCGGAGAGGATGGAGCACACGACGATCCACGGGGTGCGCTTGCCGTGCTTCGTACGCGTGATGTCGGACAGCGCGCCGGCGAGGATGTTCGCGATGGTGGCGACGATCATGGCCACGGCGGAGAAGGTGGCGACGAGCGCGACCTTGTTGTCCGGGGCGAGTTCGCCGATCCTGGCCGGCAGCAGGGTGGCGGAGGCGCCGACGTATGGCCCGAGCCAGCAGGCGGGGCCGATGATCAGCGCGACGCCGAGACGGGTCGGTCGTTTGGGCTGCATCTCATCGGAGATGCCCACCGTGGTGGTCGCTTCGCTGGTTGACATGGGGATGTCCTTTCTTTCGATCTCTAACAACGCTGCACCGCATGTAGAAACTTTCTCTTATTTAGAGAAACTTCGTTGTTGTTTTGAACAATAATTCTTGACAATTGGTGAGGCCAATTACGGCGTGTTGGCTGAAATATCAATGATTCTTGGCAGAAGATAAGTTTCTGTCCACGGAAAGAAACTTTCTTTACCACTTTCTATCGCTTTCGTGATGAAGAGGCATTGTCCACGGCATGGCCCGTGCCGCCGCGGGACGCGCTATCGTGAATCCCATGACCGCACGCCCCGGAAACGCCAAACTCTCCCAGATCGCCCGCGAGGCCGGGGTGTCCCTGTCCACCGCCTCGAAGGTGCTCAACAACCGCGCCGGGGTGTCCGCCGCCACGCGTGCCCGCGTCGAGGCGCTGCTGGAGAGGAGCGGGTACCGGCGCCGGCGCCGGACGGGCGAGACCACCACCAACATCGTCGAGCTGCTGCTCGACGACCTCGGCACGCCGTGGTCGGAGGAGGTGCTCACCGGCGTGCTCGCCGGACTGGACAAGCCGTACGTCCCCGCGGTCTCCGCGCGCACCAGCGAGAACTGGAACTTCGGGGCGTGGCTTGAGGAGGTGCTCGCCAGGCGGTCCGCCGGGGTGATCATCCCGTTGTTCGAATTCCCCAAGGAGGCCGAGGAGCGTCTGCGCCGCTCCGGCATCCCCTGCGTGGTCGTCGATCCGACGGGCGACGTGCCCAAGGACGTGCCCACGGTGGGGTCGAACGACTACATGGGGGTGCGCGAGGGTGTCGAGTACCTCATCGGGCAGGGGCACCGGCGCATCGCGTTCATCGGGGGCCCCACGTATCTGCGGACCGCCGCGGCCCGGCTGGACGGGTTCCGCGGTGCGATGGAGCAGGCCGGGCTGCCGATCGATCCGGCGTTGGTGACCTCGGGGGAGTTCCGCTACGAGGACGGGCGCGGGTGGGCGGGGGCGATGCTGGACCTGGTCGAGCCGCCCACCGCCATCTTCGCGGCGAGCGACATGCAGGCGGCGGGCGTCTACGCGGCCGCCTGGGACCGTGGGCTGCGCATCCCCGAGGACCTGTCGGTCATCGGCTTCGACGACCTGCCCACCAGCCGCATGCTGCTGCCGCCGCTGACCACCGTCCATCACGCCGTGCGCGAGATGGCGCGATTCGGCGCCTCCACACTGATGTCGCTCATCAAAGGCGGGAGCGGCGACATGCCCACCCACATCGAACTGGCCACAAGCCTCGTGGTGCGCGACAGTGTCCGCAAGCTGCGGTAGATTGGATGATTGCTGTGCCGTGGCGGGGGTCGCCGCATAAACCCCTGTCACACAAGGTCCAGCCGGGCCGCCTCCGAGGCGCGATTCCCGGCGGATCGGCACCCCTCGCAGGCAGACCTGCGGGGAAGGAACATCGGTGTGCGCACCGAGGCCGGGAGGCGGACACGTCCCCGGAGCCCGCGGAACGACGCGGGTCGTGCGCGCGCCCCGTCCGGTGGCCGATATGCGGCGGCACCTAAGGAACAATCATGGTCAACGCCATCGAGGCTTTCGACGCCAAGCACATGAAGCCGGCCGAGGAGATTCCGGCCTTCCGTCCCGGTGACACCGTCGACGTGAACGTCAAGATCAAGGAAGGCAACAACTCCCGTATCCAGACCTTCACCGGCGTGGTGATCGCCCGCCAGGGCGCCGGCGTGCGCGAGACCTTCGTGGTCCGCAAGATCAGCTTCGGCACCGGTGTGGAGCGCCGCTTCCCGCTGCACTCCCCGTCCATCGACTCCATCAAGGTCGTGCGTCTGGGCCGCGTCCGTCGCGCCAAGCTGTACTACCTGCGCGCGCTGCGCGGCAAGGCCGCTCGTATCGTCGAGCGTCGCGCCAAGTGAGTCGCCTGAGTCGCTGACTCGCGCGCAATGCAGAACGGTCCGGAACCTCCGCGGTTCCGGATCGTTTCGCATTTCCGGCGTCTTCATCGTTCCGACCACCCAAGGGTGGCGGCACCCGTGCGTTCCGTGCGCGTCACGCCTTCGGCATACGCGTGTGCATGCGCCCTATTACGATGAATGGAGTTTTCGCGGGAAACAGGAGGGCACATGCCATACGAGAACGACGAGCGCGACCGTCACACCGTTCAGGTGGCCGACCACGGCGTCGACCCGACCGCCATGCCGCCGGCATCGACGGCCGCGACGACGGCCTCACGGCGTCGGCAGGCGCGCGGGGCCCGTCGCGACGACGGCTTCTCCTGGCGCGACACGCTCATCTGGTGCGGCATTCCGATTCTCGTCGTGATCCTCATCCGCGTGTTCCTCGTCGGCTTCTACGAGATTCCCACACGGTCGATGGAAAGCACCATCGAGCCCGGCGACCGCGTCGTCACCTTGAAGCTCGCGCCGAAGACGTTCGGGCTGGAACGCGGCGACATCGTCGTCTTCCATGATCCGGCCGGCTGGCTCGCCAACGAGCAGTCCACGAGTCCGCTCGCCGGCGACTATCTCATCAAACGCGTCATCGGTCTTCCCGGCGACACCGTCTCCTGCGCGGGCGCCGGGAAGCCGATCACGGTGAACGGCGTCGCCATCACCGAGACCGCCTACCTCAAGAACGGCGTGCAGCCGAGCGCGTTCCCGTTCAGCGTGACCGTCACCGCCGGGCACGTCTTCGTCATGGGCGACAACCGCGCCAACTCCGCCGACTCCCGCTACCATCAGGACGACGGCGACCACGGTCTCGTCCCCATCGGCAACGTGGTCGGCGTGGGACTGTGCCGCTACTGGCCGTTGAGCCGTCTCGGCTCGCTCGACGCGCACCACGAGGTGTTCGCCGACGTGCCGGACGCGAGCGCCTCCGCCGCGACCGGCACATCCGATGATTCCGGTACGTCCGGTACGTCGGACACGTCCGGCACGTCCGGGGGAACGTCCGACGCGAACGTGACGACCATCGACCCGAAGCACGCGAACGACGGTGTGGGCAACTGATGATCACGCCGACGCTCGACCTCGAACGGGAGCTCGCCTCCCAAGGCTACGACCTCATCGCCGGATTCGACGAAGTGGGACGCGGCGCGCTCGCCGGTCCCGCGATGGTCGGATGCGCCATCATCCGCGCGCGTGATCTGACGGGAGAGAAGACGGATGGCGGCGATGCCTCCGGCGCCACTTCCGCTCTCGCGGTGCCCGACGGCGTCGCCGATTCGAAACTCCTCACCGAACACCGCCGCGAGGCCATCTACGACGAGCTCACCGGCTGGGCCGCCGCGTGGGCGGTCGGCGCAACGAGCAACGCGGAGATCGACGAGTGGGGCATCGGCCACGCGCTCGGCATCGCCGCGTTGCGCGCGCTCGCCGAGGCGGAGTCGAAGCTGGGACTCGGCGCGACGGGTGCGCCGGGCGCGGCGGACACGCCGGGCRCCGCGGGGGAGCGGCGCGTGCGCGTCGGCGCGATCCTCGACGGGCCGTACGACTACATCACCAAGGCGCTCAACACGTTCGACGCGCCCGACGTGCCGGTTCCCGCCGACGTGACCACCAAGGTGAAGGGCGACCGCTCCTGCGCGACCGTCGCGACCGCCGCCGTCATCGCGAAGGTGACGCGTGACCGGCTGATGGAGCGTCTCACCGAGCGCCCGGAATACGCGGCGTACCAGTGGGCGCACAACAAGGGCTACGGCACGGCGGCGCACAAGGCCGCGATCGCCGCGCAGGGACCGTGCGACCTGCATCGCATCTCCTGGAAGCTCGTCTGACCGGCGCGTGACCGGCGTGCGGATGGCGTGCGGACAGTGCGCGACCGGCGTGCGGTGCCCGGCCGTGGACGGTTCGACACGCGCGATACGGGGCGACATGCGTGTGAACGTTCACGTGTCGCGCCTGTTTTCGCGCTACACTGCGTAAGTCAGTGCAGTGCCGCGCGAAAGGAGAAGAGGTTATGTCCGCTCGCCGCGCCAATAAAAGGCCGTCGATGTTCGAGGTGGCGAAACTCGCCGGAGTGAGCCACCAGACCGTCTCCCGCGTCATCAACAACTCCCCGGATGTCTCCGACGCCACGCGTGCGCGCGTCAAGGCGGCGATCCGCGAACTCGGCTACCGTCCCTCCAACTCCGCCCGCGCGCTGGCGTCGAGTCGGTCCCGCACGATCGGACTCATCGCCGGCGGCCTCAAGTTCTTCGGCCCGATCTCCGCGATCTCCTCCATCGAGTCGATCGCGCGCGGCCATGGCCTGTTCATGAGCGTGATGATGGTGCACGAGGCGCTGTGCACGCAGGCCGAGTTCGACGACCTCATCGACACGTTCAACGAGCAGAACGTCGATGCGTTCATCTTCCTGACGCCCACCGACGTGATGCTCGACGTCGCCTGCCGCGCGCGCGTCAGCCAGCCGCGCGTCATCGTCACCTCGACGCACGGCGGCATGAGCATGCGCGAGGCGCGTTCGTTGCTGTCCGCTGAGGATCTGGCGCGCACGTCGTTCGTCGGCATCGACCAGTGGGGCGCGATGGCCGACGTGATGCGGCTGGTCAAGTCGGCGGGTCATCGCCGCGTCCTCTATCTTGCGGGCCCGCGCGACTGGCGCGACGCCGCGACGCGACAGGCCGCGTGGGAGACGCTGTCCGGCGCGGAGTCGATCCAGACGCAGGTGATGCGTTGCGAGACGTGGGAGGCCGGCGAGGCGTACGCGAAGATGAACCGTCTCATCGACACGGCCGGCGTGACCGGTGCGAAGCTGCCGACCGCGGTCGTCGCCGCGAATGACGCGCAGGCGGTGGGCGTGTCTCGCGCCCTGCAGGAGCACGGCCTGCGCATCCCGCAGGATGTGAGCCTCGTCGGTTTCGACGACATGACCGGCATGGACAACCTTTTCCCGCCGTTGACGACCGTGCGCCCCGACTTCGAGGGGCTGGGCACGGCCGCCATGCGCGAGGTGCTGCGTCTGCTCGGCGAAGGCCAGGAGCCGTCGCTGCCGAACACGCAGCACGGCGTGGGCTTGGTGCCGGCCACGGTGCGCGACCGCACGTCGCTCGGACCGGTGCCGCGCCTGTGAGACGGGCCGGCGCAGCCGCCTTCGCCGGTGCCGGGGGAGCGCGCGGGAGGTATCGGACGACCCGATAACCTGTTATCAAACCGTTATCTTTCAGGGCACGTCGGGGTTGTGATACGGCGCTGGGGCCGTTACAATGAATACGGAAATTGTGAGCGTTAACGACCACCCAGGGAAGGGGTGAGGTCAGCGCCCAAGGAACGACGATCGGGCGGTGATGGCCGGCCGGTCAGAAGGAGTCCACAGAATGGCAGCAACGAACGCCTCCGAGCAGGTCGCCACGATCGCGGAGAAGATTCGCGCCGGCAAGACCTCGCTGGGCATCGAATTCGGTTCCACGCGCATCAAGGCGGTCCTGATCGACGACGAATACAAGACCATCGCCTCCGGTGACTACGGCTGGGCCTCCCATCTGGAGGACGGCCTGTGGAGCTACTCCAAGGAGGAGATCTGGAAGGGCCTCCAGACCGCGTACGCCTCGATGGCCAACGACGTGAAGACCGCCTACGGCGAGACCCTCACCCACATCGGCCACATCGGCTTCTCCGCCATGATGCACGGCTACCTCGCCTTCGACAAGGACGGCGAACTGCTCGTGCCGTTCCGCACCTGGCAGAACACCAACACCTCCGAAGCCCACAAGAAGCTCTCCGAGCTGTTCCAGTACAACATCCCCGAACGCTGGTCCATCGCCCACCTCTACCAGGCCGTGCTCAACAAGGAGGAGCACGTCGGCAAGGTCGCGTACTTCACCACGCTCGCCGGCTACGTCCACTGGAAGCTCACCGGTCAGAAGGTCCTCGGCGTCGGCGACGCCTCCGGCATGTTCCCGATCGACCCGACCACCCACGACTACGAGACCGAATTCATCGAGAAGTTCAACGCGCTGCCCGAAGTCGCCGCCCAGCCGTGGAAGCTCACCGACCTGCTGCCGAAGCCGCTCGTCGCCGGCACCCCGGCCGGCGAACTCACCGCCGAAGGCGCCAAGCTGCTCGACCCGTCCGGCGCGCTCCAGCCGGGCGTCGTGCTCGCCCCACCGGAAGGCGACGCCGGCACCGGCATGGTCGCCACCAACTCCGTGCGCGTGCGCACCGGCAACGTCTCCGCCGGCACCTCCATCTTCGCGATGGTCGTGCTCGAGCACAAGCTCAAGGCCCTCCACCCGGAAGTCGACCTCGTCACCACCCCGGCCGGTGACCTCGCGGGCATGAGCCACGCCAACAACTTCACCTCCGACCTCAACGCGTGGGTCGGCCTGTTCGGCCAGTTCGCCAAGGCCATCGGCAATCCGGTCGACGCCGGCACCCTGTACGGCACGCTGTTCCGCGCCGCCATCGCCGACGACGTCGACGCCAACTGCGGAGGCCTCCTCAACTACCCGTTCCGCTCCGGCGAATTCCTTGCCGGCCTGCCGGAAGGCCGCCCGCTGTTCGCCCGCAGCCCCGAAGCCAACATGACCCTCGGCAACTTCATGCGCGCCCAGCTGTTCTCCGCGTTCTCCCCGGTCAAGATCGGCATGGACGTCATGACCAAGCAGGAGCACGTGCAGATCGACTCCCTCGTCGGCCACGGCGGCATCTTCACCACCCCGAAGGTGGCCCAGAAGATCCTCGCCGCCGCGTTCAACACGCCGATCAAGGTCATGTCCACCGCGGCCGAAGGCGGCGCATGGGGCATGGCCGTGCTCGCCGACTACCTGTGGCACACCGATGAGGCCCACGACAACCTCGCCGACTACCTCGACGGCTGCGTCTTCAAGGACGCAGAATCCACCACAGAGGAGCCCTACGCGGGCGACGTCGTCGGCTTCGAGGACTTCTTCGCGCGCTTCAGCAAGGGCCTGCCCATCGAGCACACCGCCATCGAGAGCATCGACCTCGAAGACAAGTAAGCGCGGGCCGAGTCCCAAGCCAACCCAAACAACCGAAGATTTTCGTAAACGTCAATCCAAATCGGAAAGGAAAACCAACAATGGCAACTCTGGCTGATTATGGTCCCGAGGTCCGCGCCGAAGTCAAGCAGGTGCGCGAGGTCGTGTCCAACCTGCACCAGCAGCTGATCAAGTGGAACCTGGTCGTGTGGACCGCCGGCAACGTGTCCCAGCGCCTGCATACCGCCGACCTCATGGTCATCAAGCCGTCCGGCGTGCGCTACGAGAACCTGACCCCGAACTCGATGGTCGTGTGCGACCTCGAAGGCAACGTGGTCGACGGCTCCGAAGCCCCGTCCTCCGACACCGCCTCCCATGCCTACATCTACCGCAACATGCCTGACGTCTACGGCGTCGTGCACACGCACTCCACGTACGCGACCGCGTGGGCGGCCACCGGCCAGAACATCCCGTGCGGCCTGACGATGATGGGCGACGAGTTCGGCGGCCCCGTGCCGGTCGGCCCGTTCCGTCTGATCGGCTCCGAGGCCATCGGCAAGGGCGTCGTCGAGACCCTCAAGAAGTACCCGAAGTCCCCGGCCGTCCTCATGCAGAACCACGGCCCGTTCACGATCGGCAAGGACGCTGAGGGCGCGGTGAAGGCCGCCGCCATGACCGAGGAGGTTGCGCACACGATGTGGGCCGCCAAGCAGCTCGGTGAGATCATCGAGATCGACCAGGCCGACATCGACAAGCTCAACGACCGCTACCAGAACGTCTACGGCCAGCACTGATCCGGCGGAGTGTCCGCGGCGTTGCTCCTCGGTCGACGTGCCTTCGCACGCCTTCCCTCGGTGCGCCTTGCGGCCACACGCGCCGGACCGGTGTCGCTTCGGCGAGGCCTTTCTTTTGGCCCCCTCTGGAGGGGGCTCCCGGCGAAGCCGGGTGGGGGAGGTTCCCACACGTGGGAGGTTCCTGTGCGTGAGGTCCCTCGCGCTGGATCTCCCGCGACACGCCCGGCTCGCTTACGAAAAAACGGAAAACGTACTACGGTCACATCTCGACTTGATAACCGCATGCCTTTGGCGCATTCTCCGCCATGGGGCATGCGGTTTTTCGTTGCCGTCGGGGCCCGGACGTTAGGGGCGCTCGACTTCCCGCCGATGATGCCGTCCCCGTGTGTTTCCCGTGAAACKACGCGGGGATGCGAAGCATGCGCGGAATCGCCCGGCGGCGGCGCATCGATATAGACAAGAAGAGGTTTCCGTTGTTCCGATCAGACAACCGTCCGCAATGATTCCATCTCG
>NZ_JGZP01000028.1 GCF_000741785.1 Bifidobacterium stellenboschense
GTCGACAGTCTCGTCGCCGCGAGCCATTTCATCCCGCAGACGTTGCTGCTCATCGCGGTGCCGTTCGTCGTGAGCATCGCGATCGGATTCGTCGTCGCCGTGATCCGCGTCTGGCGGATTCCCGTCCACGTCTGGCCTCCCGTCCGTGACTGGCCGCCGGTCCGCGACTGGCTTCCGATCCGCGACTGGCCTCCCGTCCGTGACTGGTCTCCGGTCCGCGACTGGCTGCCGGTGTGCGACTGGCTTCCGGTCTGCGACTGGCCTCCCGGCGGCGAGTCGCCCGCCTACCGTTCCAGATGGAAGCCCTGGCCGGCGGCCTTGTCCAGCAGCGTCTTGCCGCTGACGTCCTGACGGCCCACGGAGGCGATCTGGTCGCTGAACGCGTCCACGGGGCGTTCGGTGTTGCGCAGGTCGTAGTACTCGTGCACGGTGGCGTCGAACTCGCCGAGGCCGGCGAGCGGGTCGCGGGATGGGTCGTCGTCCGCAGGGTAGGTGTCGTCGAAGAACTGCATGGCTCGGGGCATGCGCGGCTTGAGCGCCGGCTTCTGGTCCGGCTTGCCGATGGCCAGCGCCAGCACCGGATACGTGTATTCCGGCAGGTGGCACGACTCGATGAGACCGGGGATGTTGTTGAGCACGGAGCCGAGGATCACGCAGCCGAGCCCCAGCGAGTAGGCGGCGGTCTCCATGGCGTGCAGGGCCAGTACGGCGTCGTTCTGCGCCTGCGTGAAGCGGTAGCTGGAGGTCAGCTTCCACTCCTCGCCGTGCACGTCCACGCCCTTGCGCTCGGCGATGCGCGCGTTGCGATGCTCGTCGATGACGAACAGGTACAGCAGCGGCGCCTGCGCGATGTACGGCTGATGTCCGAACTCGGCGAAGGTGCGCTTGAGGTCCGGATCCTTGATGCGGATGGCGGACCAGTCGTTGAGGTACTGGCTGGAGGCGGCGTGCTGCGCCACGGTCTCCAGCGTCGCGACGGTTTCGGCGTCGATGGGCTCATCCTTGAATGCGCGGATGGAGCGACGGTTGAGCAATGTCTCGATGGTGCTGTTGGTGATCATGCGGCCATTCTCGCACCTGGTTGTTGCCGTCGGCAGGATGTTTCCGGTTTTATGCTCCCGGCGTGTCGCCATGGTGCAGATCGATTCGGTGCAGATCGATTCAGTGCCGGTCGATTCGGGCACGATTCAACAAGCGCGTCACCCGCGCCGATGCATCCCCCGATTGCGGAAGACCGGTCTGTGTCTTCTCGAGGGGACTTGGGGAACAACCGGGATGGCCGCCCAAGAGCGGGATTCGACGGCCATCCATGGCCATCCACGACCAATAGGGGGTGCGTCACCCGCGCCGATGCCGCCTCCGACGGCGCTGCATGCGCCCGACCATGTTCCTCGAACCACGGTCGGCGAGCTGGGACACGGCCGCCCCAAGCGCTGCGGACACCGCGGCGAACGCGATGCTCATCAGCAGCCCCTGCGGGGCGTCGGCGTCGAGCCCGCGTCGCAGATTGCTCCTGCGCACCCCGCGCTGCCACACGCCGTCCAGCAGCTTGCCCGCCACCAGTCCGGCGATGGACGGCAGCGCCCACGTGAGCAGCTTGTCTCCCAAGGTGTCCGGGTCGTTGAGCCGACGCTCGCGCATCGCGTCGACCTTGCGGTCGATGCGATGCAGCGCCTCGACGGCGCTGTCCGCTTCGGACGGCGTGTTGCTGGAACGGTGTTTCGCTGCGTTCATGGTTCCCCAGTCTAGCCCGTCCGGCATTCGTGCGCGGCCCCGGTGCCGAGTCCGACGTGCCGGCGTGGAACCGCTGTCCCGTATAGGCTCCGCCCCGATTCCCGGACGCCTCCGGCGCCGACGCCCACGCGGACGCCGGCGCCGGGCGAAACAGGGCGCAACGTGGTTGGAGTCGGTTGCGTTCGCGGGTACAGTGGAAGCCATGAGCGAACACACAACGGACGGCACTGTGGCCGTCGACGCGCGCGGCGGCACCGGATTCCTGGTGCTGCTGCGGCACGGACAGACCGCGTGGAGCGTATCGGGGCAGCACACCGGCCGCACGAACATCCCCCTGACCGAAGCGGGCAGGCAGCAGGCGCAAGCCGCCGGCGAACGCCTGCGCGCCGCCTTCCCCGGCGGATTCGAGCCGGGATGCGTCTTCTCCAGCCCGCTGATTCGAGCGCAGCAGACCGCCGATCTGGCCGGATTCCCGGACCACGGCACGCTGGACGGCATCGCGGAATGGGATTACGGGCGCGCCGAGGGCCGCACGCGGCAGCGCGTGCGCGAGATGAGCGGCTTCGACTGGGACGTGTGGCGCGACGGCCCGCAGACCCTGCCCGAGACGATGGACGCCGATTGGACCGAGACGCTGCCGGACGGCGGCACGGTGCCCGTGCACGCGGGCGCCGGCGAGACGGTCCAGGAGGCCGCCGCCCGCGCGCGCGGCGCCATCGAACAGGTCACGCCGCTGCTGGAATCCGGGCGTAATGTGCTGCTCGTCGCGCATGCGCACATCCTGCGCATCCTCACCTCGCAGTGGCTCGGCGTGGACCCGCACTTCGCGCGCCTGCTGCGTCTCGACACGGCCCATTATTCGATTCTGAGCCGGTACAAGGGCGACAACGTCATCGAGCGCTGGAACTGCTAGCGAGCGTATCGCAATTGCCCGAGTGACGGGGGAGAGACCGGCTTTAGGGCATTACCGGCACTGCAAACGATAGGCACGGCGTGTCGCGCAATCGCGCGAAAACATGCCGTGCCTATCGTTTTTGATGTCAAAATCGATGTGAGCGTTCTCATTGTTGCGAACGCTTGCATTGTCGGCAATTCAGACAATCGCCGGAACCACGCGGTTTTATAGACAGATGACGACGATATGTCATTTCTGGCGCAATGAAACACCCCGAATACTGCCATCGTTTGCAAAAACGGTGAACATGCGTCATAATGAATCGCGTCGGAACAACTTCGAGGCGCCAAAGCCGACGCCACCAACCCCGGTCGGCCACACCGTCCGAGGAACAACAAGGAAAGAGAAAGGTTCGTTGATGAATCGCACACTGAAGTCGACGATCAGCATGGTCGCCATCGCAGCAATGTCCATCGGAGCGCTCGCCGCGTGCGGCTCCAGCACGTCGGGCGACGACGCCAAGGGCAAGGTCTACTACCTCAACTTCAAGCCGGAGTCGGCCGACCAGTGGACCGCTCTCGCCAAGGAATACACCAAGGAGACCGGCATCGAGGTCAAGGTGCAGACCGCCGCGTCCAACACCTACGAGCAGACCCTGAAGTCGGAGATCGCCAAGACCGAGGCGCCGACCCTGTTCCAGGTCAACGGTCCGGTCGGCTACCAGAACTGGAAGCGCTACACCGCCGACCTGTCCGGCACCGACGTGTACAAGGAGCTCACCAACCAGGACGTGGCCCTGAAGGACGGCGACAAGGTCGTCGGCGTGCCGTACGTGATGGAGACCTACGGCATCATCTACAACAAGGACATCCTCAACAAGTACTTCGCGCTCGACGGCGCCAAGGCCAAGTCCGTCGACGAGATTGACAACTTCGACACCCTGAAAGCCGTCGCCGACGACATGCAGGCGCGCAAGGACGAGCTCGGCATCAAGGGCGCGTTCACCTCCGCCGGCTTCGACTCCAGCTCCGACTGGCGCTTCAAGACCCACCTCGCCAACCTGCCGCTCTACTATGAGTTCCAGAAGGACAAGGTCACCGAGCAGCCGGCCACGATCAAGGGCACGTACCTGCCGAACTACAAGAAGATCTTCGACCTGTACATCACCGACTCCACCACCGACCGCACGCAGCTGAGCGCCAAGACCGGCGACGACGCCAACTCCGAGTTCGCGCTCGGCGAGGCCGCCTTCTACCAGAACGGCACCTGGGCGTGGACCGATCTCGCGAAGGCCGGCATGAAGGCCGAGTCCGTCGGCATGATGCCGATCTACATCGGCGTCAAGGGCGAGGAGAAGCAGGGTCTCGTCACCGGCTCCGAGAACTACTGGTGCATCAACGACAAGGCGTCCGACGCCGACAAGAAGGCCACCGAGGACTTCCTCAAGTGGGTCATCACCTCCGACACCGGCAAGAAGGCCCTCTCCGAGGACATGGGCTTCACCACCCCGTTCAAGACCTTCGATGACGTGAAGTCCGACAACCCGCTGACCGAGGCCGCCGTCGAGGACCAGAAGTCCGGCAAGACGCAGGTCAGCTGGAACTTCACGATGATGCCGTCCGAGGAGTGGAAGAACAAGCTCGGCCAGGCGCTGCTCGAGTACGCGCAGGGCACCGGCGACTGGAACGCCGTCAAGACCGCGTTCGTCGATGGCTGGGCCTCCGAGTACTCCGCGACCCACTGATCCTGTTCCTGTCCCTCAATCCCCTTCCAACAACCTGATGCCCCGGTGACGGCCGTTCTCCTCCTCGGCCCGTCGCCGGGGCATCGTCATGTCCTGCCGGTTCAGCGCCGGCGCGCGGTGCTCGATCGCACCACCAGCTGCGCCGGCACCTTGCGCAACGGCTCCCTCACCTCGCGCCCGTTGATGAGGTCCATCGTCATGCGGGCGGCCGCGCGGGCCATCTCGACCGGGTCCTGACGGATCGTCGTCAGCCCGATGTCCGCGGTGTAGAAGCTGTCGTCGTAGCCGATCAGCGATATGTCGCCCGGCACGGACAGCCCGTTGCGTTCGAGCTGGAACATGAGCGGCAGGGCGATGCCGTCCTCCTGGCATGCGATCGCCGTCGGCATCGTGCCGAGACTCATCAGCTGCGTCACCACGTCGCCGATCTGGTAGTGTCCGTCGGCGTCGACCTTGCACACGATGACCTGAGGCTCGGTGCCGTCGCGCCGGCAGCAGTCCATGAACACGTTGAACCGGCCCCGCACCGAGAAGCTCAGGGAGATGTCGCGGTCCGTGCTGATGTACGCGATGTCGCGATGCCCGAGGTTCATCAGGTGACGCGCGGCCAGCGTCGAACCCTGCTCGTCGTCGATGTTGACCGCCGCTGCGAACCCGTGGGCCGACGACTCCGCCGTGTTGATGCCGATGATCGGCACGTCCACGCTGGCCAGCTGCCTGGTCTCCTCGTCGTCGATGTCGAACGAGACGACGATCACCGCGTCCGCGTTGCGGCGCACCGGCAGCATCTCGAAGAACTCGCGGCGTTCCTCGATCGAGGAGATCTGGAAGATCGAGATGTCATAGACCTCCGCGTGGAAGACGTCGTTCAGCCCCTCGATCACGGAGGCGGTGAACCACAGGCGGATGTGGCCGCTCATCAGCACGGCGACGCGCAGCGCGCGCCCGGACTTCAGCGCCGCGGCCGAACGGGAGAGCGAGAAGTTGAGCTGGCCGGCCATCGCCAGCACGCGCTCGCGGGTCTTCGCCGAGACCAGATCGGGCCGCGTGAAGGACCGCGACACCGTCGAAATGGAGACGCCCGCCGCCTTGGCGACGTCCTGGATGCTGCTGCTCATGAAACCACCTTGTCGTTCGGATGTGTGGGGCGTACCGCGCCGGCCGGGGTGCGCCGGCCGATGGGGCGTACCGCCCGATCGCGCCGGATGCCCGGTCACCGCACTTACTGCACGTTTACTGCGCGCTTGCTGCGCTTACTGCAAAGACTTCCCGCGTAGGAAAACAGCGTATCGTTCAGCTTACACGTTCTAGAACTGTTGACTCGCGATGACGACGATTGCATTACAAACGTTTGCAAAAACGATTCGGAATATGGAAAATCGCAAAAAACAGCCAATATACGGCGATGAACGACTGTTGCTGGGGTGATTGGCGAGGTAATGCGAAACGCCGCAAATGACAACGTTTGACATCATGGCGCCGGGCGGTTACGATGTCACTACAACAACGGATTCGTTCGCCGGCCGCGGGTCGGCGGAAGTTGTGGCACGCAGCGGTGCACTGCGCTCAAGGAGGAGGATTATCCATCATGGTTAGCATGGCCGGCAAGGCGATACGGAAGTGGTGGGCGCTATTCGCGCTCCCCACGTTCGCCGCGTTCATCATCGGGTTCGTGGTGCCCTTCATCATGGGCGTCTACCTGAGCTTCTGCGAGTTCACCACCGTGACCGACGGCGAGTTCGTCGGCCTCAAGAACTACGTCAAGGCGCTTGGCGACAAGGAGTTCCTGCACGCGCTCGGCTTCTCCACCGCGTTCACGATCGTCACCACGATCGTCATCAACGTGGTCGCGTTCTTCATCGCGTACATGCTCACGAAGGCGATCAAGGGATCGACGATCTTCCGCTCGGTGTTCTTCATGCCGAACCTGATCGGCGGCATCATCCTGGGCTACATCTGGCTGCTGCTGCTCAACGGCATCCTCGCGCACTGGTCGCGCGCCCTGACCTACTCCGCCACGTACGGCTTCTGGGGCTTGGTCATCCTCGTGTGCTGGCAGCAGATCGGCTACATGATGATCATCTACATCGCCGGCATGCAGGCCCTGCCCACGGACGTGCTCGAAGCCGCGCAGGTGGACGGCGCGAGCGGCACGCAGACGATGTTCAAGATCATCATCCCGCTGATGATGCCCTCGATCACCGTGTGCTCCTTCCTGACCGTGACCAACGGCTTCAAGCTCTACGACCAGAACCTCGCCCTGACCAACGGCGCCCCGAGCAACATGTCCGAGGGCCTCGCGATGAACATCACCCGCACGTTCTACGGCCGCATGGGCTGGGAGGGCGTTGGCCAGGCGAAGGCCGTCCTGTTCTTCATCCTGGTGGCGGTCATCGCGCTCATCCAGAACAAGCTCACGACAAGCAAGGAGGTGGCGGCCTGATGAACGCCGACAAGGTCAAGCACGGAGGGCTCTGGACCGCCCTGTTCACCGTCGTCTCGCTGGCATGGGTCTTCCCGATCGTGCTGGTGGTCATCAACTCGTTCAAGCAGAAGGCGTACATCTCGAAGAACGCCTTCTCCCTGCCCGCCGGCAAGGCGTTCGTCGGATTCGAGAACTACGCGCGCGGCGTGGAGACCACCGACTTCTTCGCGAGCTTCGGATGGACGCTGCTCATCACCGTCGGATCGGTGCTGCTGATCCTCGTGTGCACGTCGATGTGCGCGTGGTGGATCGTGCGTGTCAACAACTGGGCCGCCAAGCTGCTGTACACGCTGTTCCTGTTCAACATGATCGTGCCGTTCCAGATGGTCATGTTCACGCTCTCTAAGATCGCCGACATGCTGAAGCTCAACACCCCGTGGGGACTGTGCATCGTGTACCTCGGCTTCGGCGCCGGTCTCGCGGTGTTCATCTTCACCGGTGTGATCAAGGGCATCCCGGTCGAGCTGGAGGAGTCCGCGATGATCGACGGCGCGTCCGTGCCGCGCATCTTCTTCCAGATCGTCGTGCCGATCATGAAGCCGTCGATCGTGTCGGTCGCGATTCTCGAGGCCATGTGGATCTGGAACGACTACCTCCTGCCGTACCTGACCCTCGACCTCGGCAAGTACAAGACGATTTCGGTCGCCGTGCAGTACCTCAAGGGCGGCTACGGCTCGGTCGACATGGGCGCCATGATGGCCTGCTTGGTCCTTGCGATCATCCCCATCATCATCTTCTACCTCATCTGCCAAAAGTACATCGTCAAGGGGGTTATGGCGGGAGCGGTGAAGGGCTGAAAGCCCTTCAGGAAAGCGCGGTGCGCTTTCCGGCCGTTCCCGGTCGAGGGCCTTTAGGCCGAGACCAGATCTGGGTCCGCCCGTAGGGCGGTCCGTGGTTGCGGGGCCGGAGGAGGTGCCGTCAAGGGATGATGACTCGTGTCATCATCCTTGGATGGAAGCCCGGTGGGCTTCCATCAGGCGCCAGGCCGAGGTGCGGCAGCGCCGAGGCTGGTGTTGGGTCTCGCCGTAAGGCGGGTCCGTTATCAGTGCTTCAAAACGGCTTGATGGCGTTGCGGTTGAGCCGTTTCGGGGCATGCATAGTCTGGGCTGGTACCCCTCATAACGCAGATAGAGGTATGCAAATGCGGAAAAGCACCCCCCGTAAGCGAGTTAGCTCGCTTACGAGGGGTGCTTTCGGCTGAATGATTGAGGAGTCTGGGCGTCTGACGGACAACAACAGGCAACGACGATGTCCGCCAGACGCCCAAACGGTGGAGCGGTGCTTGTAAAAGTCGCCGCCCCGGCGCCTTAGCGCACGAGCCAGGCGGTGGTGTCCTGCGGAAGTCGGCCGTCGTCGGTGAGCGGTGCGGAGGAGAGGATCACCGCGCTGTCGTCGGGCAGGGCTGCCGGTTCGGCGCCGAAGTTGGTCACCGAGGTGAGCGTGCGGCCTTCGGCCGCCGGGCGCGCGTAGGCGATGACGTCATCGCCGAAGCCGAACGTTCCGTCGGCGGTGTTGTCCTCGTCCCCGCGATCCAGCCAGTCGACCGTCGAGGTGTCGCCGGTCGCGGTGAGGAGCTTCGCGCGCAACGCCAGCGCGCGACGGTAGAGGTTGAGCATCGACCCCTCGTCGGCGGATTCGACGTCCACCGCGTAGTCCTTGAACCACAACGGCTGCGGCAGATGCGGTTCGGCGGCCGGCGTGCCGTCGGCGCGCGTGGCGGGGGAGAAGCCGAACGAGGTGCCGGCGGCGAAACGCGGCGACCATGCGGCGTGGTCCGGGCCGGTGGGAGATGCGTCCGCCGGGGCTGTGCCGGACTGAGCGGCCGCCGCAGGATCTGACGCGTCCGGCGTGGAGTTCGGCGTGGAGCCTGACGTGGAATCCGATGCGCCCGCACGGTCGTCCGCAACCCACGGCAGCGGCACGCGGCAGCCGTCGCGGCCTTTGTCCGTGAAGTTGCGGCGCGTGTTGAACGGCGTGGGATCCTCCAGACGGTCCCACGGGATGTCCGCCACCTCGAACAGGCCCAGCTCCTCGCCCTGGTAGATGTACACGGAGCCAGGCAACGTCAGCTCCATGAGCGCGGCGGCGCGTGCCCGCCGCGTGCCGAGCGCGCGGTCCTCGGTGTACGAGGCGCCGTCGCGCAGCAGCCAGTCGTGCGCGAGCTGATGGTAGACGGGTCCCTTCACCTGCGGCAGGCCGTAGCGCGAGGGGCTGCGCGGCACGTCATGGTTGTTCATCACCCATGTGGTGGTCGAGTCGCCGGTCTCGGCGGCGGCCTCAAGACCGTGGCGGATGGCCGCGCGGAACTCGTCCACGTCCCAGTTCGCCTCGGCGAACTCGAAGTTGAACACCTGTCCCAGCTCGTCGGTCGCCGCGTACAGGTGTTGGTGCTCGGGCACCACCCACGCCTCGCCCACGGCGAAACGCGGCGGATCGTACTCGTCGAACACCTTGCGCCATTCGCGGTAGATCTCGTGCACCTCGCGACGGTCCCACAGCGGGCTGGTGAAATCGTGGCACAGCACCTGCTGCACGGCGTCCGCGGGCATGTCCGCAAGCGGGGTGCTTTCCAGGTCCTTGGCCAGACCGTGCGCCACGTCGATGCGGAAGCCGTCGGCTCCGTGGTCGGACCAGAACCGCAGGGTCTTCCTGAACTCCTCGTGCACGTCCGGGTTCCTCCAGTTGAGGTCCGGCTGCTCCTTGGCGAAGATGTGCAGATACCACTGGCCGTCGTCGACCCGCTGCCACGCCGGCCCGCCGAACAACGACTGCCAGTCGTTCGGCGGCAGCTCGCCGTGCTCCCCGCGGCCCTCGCGGAAGATGTAGCGGTCGCGCGCGGCGGAGCCTCGGCCGGCGGCCAGCGCCTCGCGGAACATCGCATGCTTGTCCGCCGTGTGGTTCGGCACGATGTCCACGATCACCTTGATGCCGGCCCCGTGCGCGGCGGCGACCATCGCGTCGAAATCGGCCATCGTGCCGAGACGCGGGTCCACGTTGCGGTAGTCGATGACGTCGTAGCCGCCGTCGGCGAGGTCCGAGGGATAGAACGGCGAAAGCCACACGGCGTCCACGCCGAGGTCCTTGAGATAGTCCATCTTCTCGGTCACGCCGGCGATGTCTCCCAGGCCGTCGCCGTTCACGTCCTTGAAGCTGCGCGGGTACACCTGATAGACGACGGCCTGCTTCCACCAGTCGTCGCGCTCGTTGTTCGCGGTCATGACAGTCCTTTCCGTCTTCGGCGATCGTTGCAGCCGATCGCCTTCGCGAATCCGCTTCGCGAATCGTCTTTGTCGATGGGCGTCGACGATTAGCGCTCTCCATCACCGTCGTCCGCCGTTCTCACCCCCGCGTCTTCGAGCGGAGCGAGGGCGGAGGATACGGGTGGGCCGGTGACGCCGTTCGCCATTGATGATAACGATAGCATTCAATGATGCCGGATGCCGGATGCCGGATGCCGGGTGCCGGGTGCCGGGCGCTTCAGCCTAAGCCGGCTCAGGCTCCCGACTCGGCCTAAAGCGGCTCAGGTCTCCGACTCGGCCCAAACCTGCTCAGGTCAAGTCGGCTTCCCTCTCTGAGGGGGACCCGCCCGGGCGGCGAAAGCTGACTGAAGGGAGCGAAAGGCGGGCATCTGTTCACACGGATGCCCGCCTTATGATATCTGCCTTATCGACTACCGCGCGTTCCAGTCGATGACCGTTTCGCGGCGGGTGATGCCGGTCGGATCGATGAGCTCGCAGTATGGCGCGGAGGTGTCGCCATCCAGACGCGAGAACAGTACTTCGATGGCGCGCTCGGAGAGCTCTTCGGGCCTGGTGGACACGTTGGTCACCGGCCATTGGAAGGATTGCGCGGCCATGTCGGAACAGTGCGACACCACAGAGACGTCCTGACCGGGAATCATGCCGCTCTCGGCCAGTTCTTGCAACAGCCATCCGGTAGGGCGAGGCTGCCTTACGATGATGCCCAGCCGGTCGTCGGCCTGCGCCAATACCTGCTGGAGTGTGCGGCGGATGCCGTCTTGTCCATTGCCCAGACGGGTCACCAGGGCAATGGACAAGCCATAATGATGTGCGCGGTCACGGGCGCCCTCATAAAAGTCGTCTACGAACCGGAATCGTCCGCTGTCCTGATTGAGCACGTCACCGATCATCACGATATGACGATGCCCTGTGCCGGCAAGTTCGTCCACCGCTTGCTGCGCGGCAAGTCGTGCGTTGAAATCAAGTACGTCAAGGCCCATGGCGTTGTCGGGGCGGCCGATCAGCACCACTGGCAGGTTCAATGCGGCGGCAGTGGGGATGCGTTCGTCATCCCTACGCACATCCATGAGGATGAACGCGTCGCAGATTGACTTACCGGCGAGACGCTGGAGCGCGGTCGTTCCCTCATGCGTGGTGTTGATGATGACATCGTAGTCGCGCTCGCGCGCTAGTTTGACGATGGCGTCGATGTACGGCGTGGTCTCGTTCGCATCAGTGATTTCGTTCATCTCGACGAACAGGGCGATGATGTTGGTCCGGCTTGTCCGCAATGTTCGCGCGCCTGCGTTCGGCTGGTAATTGAGCTTGCGCATCGCCTCCTGCACGCGCAGGCGTGTCGCTTCGGCCACCGTGCTTTTACCATTGATGACGAAAGACACGGTGCTTTGCGAGACTCCGGCCAGAGCCGCCACGTCTTTACTGGTCGGCGGTCGGTTGCCGTTGCGTTTGCCGTTCATGATGACCTTTGCTTGGTACTTCAGTGAGATATTGCTGATGCCAGTCTACCGAGACTGCCTGCTGGGTAGGTAATGTCCGATGACGATTAATCCTCGCGCATATACCGAGGTATGCGGTTGAGCGGGCAGTCGGTGCGGATCTCGGCAGGTCCTTCGACCAATTCGCCGGTGTCAGAGCGCCAATGGCCTTCCGGAATCGTGACAGTACGGTTTGAAACACCTTGCTGCAGACATGGTGCCACAATCAGGCGGTCTCCAAGCAGGAACTGGTCGGTGATTTCCGTCAGCGCTGGATAGTGGTAGGCCATCGGGCGGATGATTGGGTCACCGGTTTCGGCGGCATGGTGGGCGAGTTGCTCGATAAGCGGCATATGCTGTTCGCGAATGTGCAATGCCTCGTTGACTGCTTCCAGATGCTCGCTGTCCAGCACGCGCGAGGGCGAGACGGAGAACTGCATCATCGGTGACAGTGCCGCGATCTGCGCATAGCGGACGAAGAACTCCTGGTCGACGCCCGAATGCTTGGCGCTGTTGACCTCACCTCCACCGATCATATCCGGGCAGACGAAGGCGTGTCCGATCATGCCCTGAGCGAGCATTTCGGGGATGAGCGAGCCGATGCCGTTGGCGTCCCATGTGGCCGGCTTGTCCTGGAGTCGTTGGGCCAATGGCTGGCCGCCCATCTTCCAGCATGCGCGGAATTCGTTGAACGGGTAGTGTACGCCGATTCTCGCCCATTGCTCGCACAAGTCGTTGGAAGTCATGGGTGCGTATGGGCGGTCGTCCTCATGGAAGTCGTACAGGTCGGCACCGTCGAACTTGAATCCGTCGACACCGAGTTCGCACAATGCGTCGAGACGCTCTCGGACCCATTGGGTGGCTTGTGGATTGCTCAGATCGAGCACGGCACTCAGCCCGTTCCACCAGCGGCGGATGGCGGTGCGTCCGTTTTTGTCCTGAAGCATCAGCCCTTGTTCCTCCAGCTCTCGGAACACGGCCGAATCCGGGCTGACGAACGGCACCAGCCACACAATCACATCAAAGCCTTTGGCATGCAGGACGTCCAGCATCGACTTCGGATCGGGGAACGTGGCCGGATCGAACGTCCATGTGCCGTAGTCTGGGCTCCATTTGTCGTCGATCATGATGACGCCTGCGGGCATGCCGGCGTCCAGCATGGCGTCCGCATAGTCGAGTGCCGCCTGCTGGGTGGGCCGGTAAGGCATCTCGATCCACGTGTTGTACTGCGGCTTGGTGAACATCTCAATCGCGGGGGTCTTGCCGGAAGGGGGGAAGAATCGCCCGCAGGCGGCGCGGTAGGCGGCGCGGAGCGTGCCCTCTCCGGTACTGGTCTCCGTGGCTGCTTCGCTGATGATTTCGGCATCGGAGGCCACTGTGAGCGTGCCTTCATGGAAGGAGAACGTCAACGGTTGCTCGCTCCAGACGAATCGGCCTTTGGTGGAGACCAGCAGCGGCGCGCTTTGGTTGGAGGCCTCCGGCAGTTGTCCTGGTTCATGCTTCCAGGTGGATAGGTTGCGGGTGATGGTTGCGGTGCCGTAAGGCATGAACCTGCCGTCGGCTACTTTCCCTCCCCACCAGCGTTCGCCGGGAAGAAGGTCCGTGGCGAACGAGTATTGCGTTGTGGTGTTCATGTTGTGTGCTCCCTCGGTGGACGTCGATGTGCTGAGCAGGCTGCTATGCCCCGCTGTTACGGATTTAATACGTATTATGTATTTGATGAAATGAGCGCGCAACTATCGGCGTGGCGCGGCTCGCTGTTGACTGTCTGGGTGACTGTCTGCTGTTTTCCCGATTGTGTAGACATGCTTTTAATCACTGTAATTGCAACGGTTTGTGTCGTGTTGTGCTGTGTGACACGCCGATTCTTGCGTGCGCGCGATGCGGGTGGCATACTGAAGCCACGTACAAATCAATACGTATTAACAAAACTTCATCAAGGTTATTTTGAAGCCAAAGGCGTCGATGCCGGAGCGCTTCGGAATGCCATGACGATTGTCCGATGCCGGAGCAGACATCGGTCCCTTAGGAAAGGAAAGACCATGAAGTTCTCCAAGATGCTAGTTGCCGCGGCGGCAACGGTGGCGATGATTGTGCCGCTCGCCGCTTGCGGCGGTGGTGCTGCCGACAGTGGCAAGACCACCATCACCTACTTCTCATGGAACAACGAGAAGATGATGAGCCCGATCGTCAAGGCGTTCGAGGAAGCCAACCCCGACATCAAGGTGGAGATGAGCGCCGCCCAGGGCCAGGCCACCGATTACGCGCAGACCCTCACCACCCGCGTGGCCGGCGGCCAGGTGCCGGACGTGTTCCACATGTCCATTGAGACCCGCAACGAAGTGCTCGACGCCGGACTCGCCCGCGACATCACCAACGAGGACTTCGTGAAGAACCTGCCGAAGTCCCAGACCGACCTGTACACCCGTGACGGCAAGGTCTACGGCATGTCCCCGACCGCTTGGATCGGTGGCATCGTCTACAACAAGGACCTGCTGAAGGAGGTCGGCTACGACTCCGTCCCCGAGACCCTCGATGAATTCATCGACCTCGGCAAGAAGCTGCAGGAAAAGAACATCACCCCGTACATGGAAGACATGAGCGTGGTCTCTGGATCCTTCCAGCCGATGCTGGGCGGCTACTACGCCAAGCAGGGCATCGAGACCTCCAAGTGGCCCGAGCTTGATGAGGGCGGCAAGTTCTCCGAGCAGTGGACCCCGGTGCTCAAGCAGTGGACGAAGCTCGTCGACTCCGGCACCCTGCCCAAGGAGACCGTTGGCGTGAGCGCCGACCAGATCAAGCAGAACTTCATGACCGGCCAGCTGGCCATGTTCCGTTCCGGCCCGTGGGACTTCGCCGACCTTGACTCCTCCGGCGTCGACTACGGTGTCGCGGCCTTCCCGGCGGTTGATGGCGGTCAGCCCTACGTCGGCGGTGGCCCTGACTCCCCGTTCGTGATCAGCTCCAAGGCCGAAGGCGCCAAGCTGGACGCCGCCAAGAAGTTCGTCGCCTTCATGAACAGCGAGGCCGGCCTCAAGCTCGAGGAGAAGTACATCAACCAGATTTCCGTCTCTCCGGAATACAAGGCCGATGTGGCTCCGCAGCTCAAGGACCTGTACGACAAGTACATCACCAAGGGCGACTTCTACTGGTCCAACTGGAGCCGTGACGGCAACGTGATGGGTCAGGAGATGGCCTCCCAGTTCCAGCTGCTCGTGCAGGGTCAGGCTTCGGTCGACGACGTCACCAAGGCGCTGGACGCCAAGTGGACCGAATCCAAGTAATCTGACCGCAGGCATCTAAGCCATATGGTGCGACTCAATCGCACCCCTACAAATCCAATCATCGGATCCGGGCCGGCGGGCGTCAGCTGTTCGGCGGCTAGTCGAGAGGCCGACTGCCGGCCCGGATTGCCTCTACATACCCTAAAACCTCCTTCCTTCTCTTCCTCTTCTCCGATCGTTCGGGCGGGTGCGACAACCAGCCGTCGCCCGCCCGAACGGACGGACTCCCTCCAACTTGTGACTTTGAAATCCCCAGAAAGGCAACGCTGACATGTCTCGTCATGACCAGTCGCAGGAAGTGCCTGCCGGTGCACCATCGGCTGGCGCGCCCGATGCCAAAACCCCTTGGTACAAAACCGGCAAATTCGCGGAATCCGCAGCGTCCACAGGATTCCTGTTCCCCATCATCGTGGTCTTCCTCGTGCTCTCCGCGGTACCGCTGGTACAGACCATCTACTACTCGTTCACCGATTTCAACGGTTTCCAGGCGCACCCGAACTTCGTAGGCCTGCAAAACTATCAGAAGGTGTTCACCGATCCCTCCCTGCTGGTCGGCCTCGGATTCACCGTGCTGTTCGCAGTGCTCACCACGTTGATCACCACCGTGCTGGCCATCCCGCTGGCAGTGGCGCTCAACTCCAAGTTCTATGGACGTTCGTTCGCCCGCTCCCTGTTCTTCTTCCTTGGTGTGCCTTCGCTGATCGTCCTCGGTCTGGTGTGGCAGTACATCCTCTCCCCGCTCAAGACCGGTGCATTGAACTCGGTGCTGATCTCCATGGGCCTCAAATCGGTGCCATGGCTTTCGGATAGCAACCTCGCACGCGGCGCCGTGATCTTCGTGGCCATCTGGGCCGCCGTCGGCTGGCATGCGACCCTGTATCTGGCCTATCTGCAGGCCGTGCCGAAGGATCTGTACGAACAGGCGTCCGTCGACGGAGCCAACGGGTTCCAGCAGTTCATCCACATCACCCTGCCGCAGCTGGTCCCCGGCATCGTGGTTTCCACGTTCCTGCTCATCACCAACGGTCTGAAGGTCTACGACCTGCCCTTCGGCATGACCAAAGGCGGCCCCGGATACGCCACCAACACCATCACGCAGGCCATCATCGTCCAAGGTATTTCGCAATCCCAATACGGTCTGGGCTCGGCGCTTGCCGTGCTGTTCACGATTGCCTGCATGATCGTCGTGCTCGGCCAGCAGCTCCTCACCGGCATCATCACTAGGAGGTTCGCATGACACCGTCGCAACGTGCACAGGTCGGCAAGATCGTCCGCACCGTGCTTATCAATGGCCTGGCCATCATCATGGCCATCCCGCTCTACTACATCGTCATCAACACCTTCAAAACCACGCTCGACATGGCCAAGTCCCCGTTCGGACTGCCCGAGCACTGGTCTCTGCAGCATTACGTCGACGTGTTCGGCACCCTGCCCATCGTGCAGAGCTTCATCAACTCGATCATCGTCACTGTGTTCGCCGTGTTCTTCGAGGTGATGATCGGGGCGCTCGCCGCTTACGGCATGATCCTGCGCAACAGCAAGTTCACGGCGGCCGTCGGCGCCGTGCTGATGATCGCCTTCTGCATCCCCGTGCAGGCAACGCTGATCCCGCTGTACAAGATGGAAGCGTCGGTCGGCCTCGTGGACTCCCTCCTCGGTTTGATCATCCTGTACCTCGCCAACTCGATCTTCTGCTACATGCTGACCGTCGGCTACATGCGCAAGCTGCCGATGGAGGTCCTCGAGGCGGCCCGCATCGACGGCGCCGGTCCGTTCCGCATCTTCCGTGTGATCGTCTTGCCGATGATCACGCCGATCCTGGCCACCGTGGTCGTGTTCCAGACGCTGTCCACGTGGAACGACTTCATGCTGCCGAACATCTTCCTGACCTCGACCGATCTGCGTACAGTGATCCTGCAGGTGTACAACGCGATGGGCCAGTTCACCACCGATTGGCCGGCGTTCATGACCATCACCGTCATCGCCTTGGTTCCGGTCGTCATCTTCTTCATCTTCTGCCAGCGTTGGATCGTCTCCGGCCTCGTCGCCGGCTCGGTCAAGGGCTGATCGGTTTTGCGGGAGAAGTCGAATGCTTCTCCCGCATCGTTGTTTTTGGGCATACGTGAACGCATGTGTGCCCAAAAGCGGCAGATGCAACAGCGCACATGTCTGTGTGAGAGAGGGGGTGGGTTGGTGCGCGGAAGGATTCGGAACGCCATTGCGTTTGTTGAATCCTGATCTGCGCGGCCCGGTTTGCGATTCGCGGCGCTTGCGGGTGACCAACGACAGAACGTGAACAACAATGCAAACGCGAAGAAGCGTTGCGTACACGCGAAGAAGCACTATTCAATATCAATACTCGATAACGAGTGGGGGAGAGTTATGACCTTACATTTCACCTCGCAAGGATGGCGTAAGGCGGTGGCCATAGCCGCATCCGCAGCCACGATGGTTTCCATGTTCGCAGTAGGCGCCAGCGCGGCCACTGCCGCGGAGTCGGCCGACAAAGTAGTGGTGTCCCAGGTGGCCAACCAGGATGGCAAGGGATATCTGGAAGTGGACGGCAAGCCGTTCTTCATGCACGGCGTGCAGTTCTTCGGCGAATGGCAGATCTACGGCAGTGATGCGGCGCCGATCCCGACTGATCAGAAGAATCCGATTCTGCCTCAGGACTGGTTGGAAAACGGTTTCGAGAAAACCAAGGCCGCAGGCTTCGACACAATCCAGATCGAATTGGCATGGAACCAGATTCAGCCAACCTCCGAAGGCCAATATGACTGGACGCTGCTCGACAAGTACGTTCAGTGGGCCAAGAAATACGATCTGAAGATCGATGTGGTCTGGTGGGGACTCAATGGATGCGGCGGCGGTATCCGCGAGAACACGGTGCATGGTTACATGGCCGACATCCCGGATTATCTCGAAGCGGACAAGTACTGGGGCTTCAAGAACAACGGTGGCGAGAATGAGGTGCCGTACCTGCCCAACGATTCCGACCCGACCCGCGCAGCCGATGCCGACTACCTGTTCGGCGAGGAGCGCAAGGCCGTGACCGCCATGTTCAACCATCTCGCCAAAGTGGACACCACCCATCAGACCATCCTGTTCCAGATTTGGAACGAGCTGAACTGGAACGGTTGGAAGGACGGCCACAACAAGACGCAGAAGGACGAATGGCTGCGACTGGCCGATGAACTCGGCAAGGCCGTCAAGGACTCCGACTACCAGGTTGCCACGCGTCTGAACTATCGCGGCAATTCCATTGACTCTCGTTCCGTGCTCGACAAGTACGAGAACATTGATTTCTCCGGTCCGGACGCCTACACCACGAGCGTGTCGTCCATGGCGAACATCGTCAAGGACACCGCGGCCAAGTCCGATATCGCCTACATTCCGGAAACGTTCAGTGGCAAGAGCAACCCCACTGAGATCACCGCCACGATTCTGGCCAACGGTGGATTTGTCGACTTCTGGCAGCTGAACGAATCGTGGGCCAGCAAGGACTATGCGTTGTACGGCGTGCCTGACGACGGATACGCCAAGTACACCGATTGGAAGCTCGGAACCATCCCCACCATGCCTGAACCGGCACAGAAGCTGGCGCGATTCAACAACTCCATCAACAAGATGGGTGAGGAAATCGCGGTGGCGTTGCCGGAGAACATGGCTGCGTTCAATGCCGATACCGATAACGCAGTCAAGGGTTATCAGGGTACGAAGACCATTGCCGGCAAGGATGTCACCTTCTCCAGCGGTGCGGATTCCGATGCCGTCGGTTTCGCGCTGCGAGACGCTGACACCGGTGCGTTCCTGCTGGCATCCAACTCCACTGGTGCCTCGACGTTCAACCTCGGTGCCGGTGCCGTGGCATCCGTCGGGTCGTTCGATGACGACGGCAACTGGACCGGCGAACCCCGTGAGGTGGCGGCCGACGGCACGATTTCCATCGGTGAGGGCGAACTCATCCGCGTGATCGACACTTCGGCGCTGTCTGGGGCGCTGGACGCCGGAAAGTCGCTCAAGGAAGCCGATTACACGCCTGAATCATGGAAGACGTACGCTCAGGAGCGCAAGGACGCCGAACAGGTCCTAGCCGACCCGAACGCAACCCAGAACCAGCTGAACGACGCTGCCAAGGCGCTCTCCGCTGCCCAGGACGCGCTCGTGCCGTCCGGCAAGCTGACGGTCGTCGACCCCGCCTCCCTGACGGTCATCGCCGGCACCGCCGGCGACGCCATCCAAGGCAATGCCCCCAAGCAGGTGAACGTGCGCGCCAAAGCCTCGAACCCGGTGCGCAAGGACGTGACATGGAATTGGCAGAACGTCGATACGTCGCCGCTGGCGAACGCAGGCGGGCGAGTCTCGGTTCCGGGTACCGTCGCCCTTGACGATGGCACCACGCTGGACGCGACGCTCACCGTGTACGCCACGGCTGAGCACGAGACGAACATCGCCGGCTCCTATAAGAACATCTGGGACGACGGCCACGACAGCACCGACGTCGGGGCCACGTTCGACGGCAATACGACGAACAAGGGCTACACCACCTGGAAGTCGAGCGGCTACTCGAACTTCTCCCTGCGCCCCGACTACGCCGACGCGCACAATATCTCCAAGGTGAAGGTCTACTTCTACAAGGACGGCGGCAGGGCCTCGTGGTCCAAGAACGTGTCGGTCAACGTATGGAGCGTGACGGACAACGCCTGGGTGCCGTTCGGCACGACCGTGGACCTTTCGTCCTACACGCAGGACGGTGACGCCCCGGTGGCCGAGTTCACCGTGGACAAGCCCATCGAGGCCAAGGGGGTCGAAATCCACGGAGACGCCGACAGCTATGTGTCCCTCTCCGAAGTCGAGATCTACGCGAAGGACGGCACTGCGCTGCCAGCGTCTGACGCCTCCCTGGCCGACCTGCGAGTTGACGGTTCCAGCGTCGAAGGTTTCGACGCCGACAAGACCGGCTACGACGTGACCATCGCCCATGACGCCGAGTACCCGCTGGTGCAGGGACTCTCGCGCGACACCGCTGCCAAGGTGACGATCGATCAGGCGTCCGAGGCGAACGGCGGCAAGGCCACGGTCGTCGTGACCCCGGCCGACGGCAACGCCGAGGCGGCGAAGACCTACGCCGTGACGTTCGCCAGGGCGTCGAAGCCGGGCAACGGCGGCGACCCGACCGGTCCGACGGACCCGTCCAACCCGTCCAACCCGTCGAACCCGTCGAACCCTGACGGCAACGGCGGAAAGAACGGTGGCGCCGACCAGAACGCCGACGGCAAGAAGCGCGATGAGCTGTCGAGGACCGGCAGCGCCATCGCCATGGCGGCCGCGGCCATGATGGTCGCAGCAACGGCGGGCGTCGCCGCCCTCATGATCCGGCGCCGTTCCGGCAGGTGACGGATAGCACCGTCCACGAACGGCAACACCGGTGATGCGGCAGGGAATGACTCCGACTTGCCAATCCCTGCCGCATCTTTCTTCACAATCGGGCTTCGTGTCATACGGCGCGTCCGCCTCTGTGCCGGGTACGTCCTGTGTGCGCGATGCCGATGCACAGATAATACGTATGACGTGCCAACGAAACGGAAAGGAACCATCCTTCATGAGCTCTTCATATTCCCCGTCCCTCATCGTCAGCGGCGTCCCGTGGTTCGACGATCAAGGACGCACGGTCAACGCGCACGGCGGCTGCATCGTCGAGGACGACGGCGTCTACTATCTGTTCGGCGAATACAAGACCGATGACGAAAACCACTTCGCCGGATTCTCCTGCTACTCGTCGGTCAATCTGGTCGACTGGACCTTCAAGCGTCTTGTGCTGCGGCAGCAGGCCGACGGCCTGATGGGGCCGGGACGCATCGGAGAACGCGTGAAGGTCGTCAAATCACCGTCGACCGGCAAATACGTGATGTACATGCATTCGGACGACCTCGAATACCGCGATCCGCACATCTGCTACGCGGTGAGCGACACCATCGACGGCGAGTATGAATTCGTGGGCCCCGTCACCTATCAGGGCGAGCCGATCCACCGCTGGGATCTCGGCGTGTTTCAGGATGATGACGGTTCGGCGTACCTGCTGGTGCATGAAGGCGACATCTACCGCATGTCCGACGACAGGACGTACGCCGAGGAGAAGATCGCCGACGAGATCGCCCTCGGCGGCGAGGCGCCGACGGTCGCCCATATCGGGGGGCGCTACTACATGCTGTTCTCCAATAAGACCTCGTGGGACTGCAATGAGAACTACTGCCTTTCGGCACCATCGATGCACGGGCCTTGGTCCTATCAGGGCCTGTTCGCGCCCGAAGGCACGCAAACCTGCAATTCTCAGTCGTTGTTTGTGCTGAATGTGTCTGCGGCGGAACGTGTGGTGCCGATGTTCATGGGCGATCGCTGGTCGTATCCGCATCAGGCATCCGCCGCCACTTATGTTTGGCAGCCGCTGACCGTAGATGATCGCGGGCGATTGCGTATCGCCGAGTATTGGCCCTCATGGAATCCTCGAACCGGGCTGCCCGAGCAACTGGCGGGCGAGCGCATCCCGCTGGGCTTCCGGTCGAATGCGGCGGGGGATGAACTCAGCGTGCCGTTCCATGGAAGCCGGATTGCGCTCGAGGGGCGCGCCGACCCGTGGGGTTCGTATGCGCGCATCTCCATAGACCGGATTGCGGACGATGGAAAGCGTACGACGGTCGCAGATCCGATCTACGTGAGCTTCTATGCGAAATCGCCGGATACCGCCTACCGGTATGTGTCTCCGCGGCTTCCCGAAGGCGACTATGTGCTTCGCGTGCAAGTGACCGGCGAGATTCCGCAGTGGGATGACAAAACCGGCCAGCGCTACGGCTCGGTCGGCGCGTTCGTGGATGTCTCCGCGGCCATCGTTATGCCGTGACGGACAGCGGGCTTTTGGAAAAGCGTAGTGAAAGGAGATACAAGGCAAGAGATACACGAGTCAACAGACGGCATGCGACATTCCGTGAAAGGGGATTCGTAGATATGAAACAGCATGCAACAGTCAGGAACATCAGAGAGTAAGGAGCAATGGAGATTATGAAACGGCACACAACATTCGGGGCCAAAACCGTGGCCCTGTGCGTCGCGGCGTGCATGACGCTGACGGCATTCGCCGGTGCCCAGACGGCAACTGCCGCAGAACCCAATGGAGGGGGCTTCGGCGCAGACGGTACAGGCCTCCGGCAAGAAAGTCGTTTCCAAAGTAGTCAAGAACAACGGGGGTAAAGGCTACTTGGAAGTGGACGGCAAGCCGTTCACCATGGTCGGCACGCAGTCGTTCGCCGAATGGCAGACCTTCGGCAACGAGAACGAGATCTACGCCGACCAGAGCAATCGCATCCTGGACCAGGATTGGTTGGAGAACACCTTTGAAAAGGTGAAGATGGCCGGGTTCAACACCATCCAGATCGAGTTCATGTGGAACCAGATCGAAGCGAAGACCCCGGGCAACGGGCACGCCGATGACCCGGCGTATGACTGGACCTTGGTGGACAAATACATCGCATGGGCCAACAAATACGATCTGCGCATCGACTGGGTGTGGTTTGGCCCGCTCGGATGCACCGGCGCAGTGCTGCCGAACGACAAGACCAGCGCGGCCACCGGAGGCGTCACCGAACACGGCTACATGACCAACGTGCCTGAATACCTCTGGGATCAAGGCAAATACTTCGGACGCGGCACCAGCGCCAAGGAGATGTCTCGTCCGTGGATTCCGGTTTCCGACACCGACACGAAGGACCCGAGCTATCCCCACCGCAAGGACGCCGCCTACATGTTCTCTCAGGAGCGCAAGGCCGTGCAGGCGTTGTTCGAGCATCTCGGGCAGGCCGATAAGAACGACCGCACGATCATGTTCCAAATCTGGAACGAGCCGAACTGGCACCCCGATTACAGCAAGAACACGCATCTGGACATCATGCTCGATCTGGCAAACCAGATCGGCAAGGTCATCAAGGAATCCGACTATTCCGTGGCGACCCGTATGAACTACTCGGGAACCTGGCTCAGCGACGATGATGGGGACCCCGATTCGTACGACTACATCGACTTCTATGGTCCGGATTCGTACACCACCAGCGTCGAGACGATGGCGGAGATCGTGCGGGACACCGCTAAGAGGTCCGACCTCGCGTACATTCCGGAGACCTATAGCGGCAACGAGAACATCACGTCGATTCTTTCCACGATTCTCGTCAACGGCGGTTTCGTGGACTTCTGGCAGATCAATGATTCGTGGGCTCAGCCGAAGTACGCGCTGTGGGGCAACCGTGACCCCAACAAGGCCGAGTACAAGGAATGGAAGCTGGGCGTGCAGCCCGAGCCGACCAAGCAGGTGCTGAAGTTGCAAGGGTTCCTTCCCGCACTGCACAAGATGGACCAGCTCGTGGCCGTCGCGTTGCCGGAGAACATGGCCGCGTTCAACAACGAGACCGATGCCCCGCAGCAGTCGTATGCCCAGCAGAAGCGCCTGGGCAGCACGCTGGTGGGATACACCGCTGATGACGCATCCGTGGGCATGGCGGTCTACAACGCCGACGACCACAGCTACAATCTCATCTCCGACACACAGGGCGAAGCGCGCTATCGTCTCGAAGGTCTGAGCCATGTCGAGGTTTCCGAGGGAAGCTACGACGCCAATGGTCAGTGGAAGGAAACGTCCAAGCCCGCAGTGGCCGAGGACGGCAGTTTCACCATCAAGCAGGGCCAGCTGATCCGCGTGGTCAGCAGCGATGAGCCGTTCGATTTCGACCATGCCGTGGACGCCGGTCTGGTCACCGTGAATTCCAACGATAAGCTGCCCGCGACGTTGCCTGTGGACGGCAAGGACACGCCGGTGACGTGGTTCGACTCCGCGAAGAACCACAGCCGTACGGCATGGGAACAGTTCTCCGCGCAGGGGTATGTCACGCAACCGACGGCCGAGGGCAAGCGTCGCGTGGTGAACGCCACGATCAACGTCGTGCCGGATGACCTGGTGTATTTCATCGATTCCGGCAGCTCCGCGGACAAGTCCAATGGCGCGGAATGGAAGTCGGTCGTGGCGGCGGTTCCCGGACTGTCCAACACGCAGGCTCCTGACCGTCAATCATCGGGTGAGAATCAGTGGGGATACGTCGGCACCGTCGGCACGCACGATGGCGATGACAAGTGGGGCAGCGGCCTCTATGCCAATGGCAATGTGCCGTTGCAGTACCGAATCCCTCTGAAGAAGGGCACCTATCGGTTCACCTCCGGCATCAACGAATGGTGGGAGAACCGGTCCGCACGGGAGCAGGTCACCTATACCATCGATGGTGAGACGAAGACGGTTTCCGGCAAGAGTTGGAGCCTGAAGAAGGGCGAACGCGCCACCGGTGACATCGTGGTGACGCTGCCCGAAGACACCACCGTCACCTATGAGGTGATCTCCCAGAACACGAAGGCGCCGAACATCGCATGGCTCGGCGTGTCCTCCACGCCCCGTCCGCTGGGATTGGTGGGTGCAGTCGCCGAACACGGCCAGTTGCCTGACCAAGTCGAGATCGATGGCACCAAGGTCCCGGTGGCATGGAACGACTCCGATGCCGCGCGCAGCGCCTACGCCACCTACACGGCAGTCGGCACCGCGACGATCGGCAGCGGTGCGGATGCCGAGAAGGTCCCGGTGACGGCGGACTTCGAGATCGTTCCCGACGGTCTGGTCTACTACATTGATTCCGGTGCGACGAGCGAACAGTCGAAGCAGTGGAAGCTGGTTAAGGATTCGCAGCCGGAGCTGTTGAACGCCGATGCGCCGGATCGACAGTCCACCGCCGAGGGCCAGTGGGGCTACATCAACACCACCGACAACGGCAAGCCTGATGTTGCGACCTACAACAAGGCGACCAGTGACGACAAGTGGGAAACCGGCCTGTATGCGGCTGACGGTGCGCATTCCGATGCGATTCGGTACCGGCTGCCGTTGAAGAAGGGACGGTACCACTTCACGGCCGGCGTGCGTGAATGGTGGGAGACCCGGTATGTGGGCCCGCAGATCACGTACACCACCGCAGCCGGGGAGGAGAAGACCGTCTCCGCAGACAGCGTCATTACCACCAAGGGAGAGGATTACCTGCTGACGCTTGATGTGGACCTGCCTGAGGACGCGGTCGTGACGTACGCGAACGTCGCGGGCACCGGCGGCAAGAAGCCGCTGATCTCGTGGCTCGGTGTCAGCCAGATTGCGGACAAGACGACGGATACGACTGCCCCGGTGTTCAAGGGTGTGGACGACGTGACCGTGGACTTCGGTGCTGCGTTCGACCCGTTGGCGGGCGTGACCGCTTCCGATGATGTCGACGGTGACGTGACCTCCTCGATCACGGTGGAGGGCGCTGTGGACACCTCGAAGGCCGGCGATTACATGCTGACCTACACGGTGTCCGACAAGGCCGGCAACAAGGCCACCGCCACCCGTAAGGTGACGGTGAAGGCGAAGCCCGCGGTGACGCCGACTCCGGATACGACCAAGCCGGAGACGAAGCCCGAGACCAAGCCGAACGGCAAGAAGCCGGGTGCGGGTCTGTCGAAGACTGGTGCTTCGGTGACGGTCGCGGTGCTGGCCGTCGTGGCGCTGCTTGGCGGGGGTGCCGCGCTGACGGTGCTGCGTCGCCGCAACGCCTGATCCAATCCGGGCTGGTTCCGGTTCGTGCCGTGCCGCGTTCCTGACGCTCTTCAGGTGCGGCGCGGCACTTATGACGAGGATGCCGTCGCTACTCCTTTTGGGGAGCGACGGCATCCTCGCTTCATGCAGTGGCATGGGCGCATGCCTTGCATGCAGATTCATCAGTAAGATGTCTGATAATTCATCAATAGGGCGCGTAATGATGTGATGTCCGCGGCAAAGCGGACGCGCGAGTGATCGACGGAGGTTCGACGATGCGATTCCTGTCACCCGATTCCGGACTCATGCGAGGCCTTGGCGACCTCGTCGACGCGATCTGGATCAACATCCTGATGCTGGTCACCAGCCTGCCGCTGGTCACGATCGGCGCCGCGCTGTCCGCGGGATTCGACACGGCGCGGCGGTCGCTGGCCGGCGAGGGCGGTGGCGTCACCCGCAACTATTTCCGTGCGTTCCGTGCGAACCTTGTCAAGGCGACCGCCCTGTGGCTGCCGTTCCTCGTCATCGGCGCCGGAGTCGCCTACTCGTGGATCGTGCTGCGGATCACGCCGCTGCTCGTGCCGAAGTTCGGCCTGACCGTGCTTTGGGTCATCGGCTTCGAATGGGCGTTCGCGCTGCAGTCGCGATTCGAGAACCCGGTCGGCCGGACCTTCGCCAACGCGTACGTGTTCGGTGTGACCCGATTCGGCTACACGCTGTCGATGGTCGCGATCGACGCGGTGTGGATCGCCCTGCTCGTCGCCTGCTGGTTCTACCTGCCGCAGGGGCTGTTCCTGCTCGTCGTGATGGGGTACGGCACGGCGACGATGCTGCACGTGCCGGTGTTCGAGCGGGCGATGAAGGTGTATCTCTCTAGATGAATGACTACCCCTCAGACCCGCTTCACGGGCCAGCTCGTCCCGCAACTGCGGACGCGCTGCGCGCGCAGCTGACTGGCCCGCATGTCGGCTCGCACGTTGCCTACAAACAGCATTGCTGTTTGTTTTCACGGCAACGTCCTGACAAGGGGAGCCGAGATGGGCTAGTTGTTCATCACCTTGGCCAGCGAGAGCACGCGCGGATCGGCGAACACCTCGTCCGTGTGCACCACCCGCCCCGAGGCGTCCTGCAGCGGGATGCGCCAGTTCGGATACTGGTCCGAGGTGCCCGGCTGGTTCACCGAGGCATGCTGCCCGGTGCCGTCGACCAGCGCCGCCTGACGCAGCACCGAGGGCGTGGCGGTCAGCATCGCGTGCATCGCCTCGACGATCTCCTGCTCATGGCCCGGCACGTCCGCGGCGGCCTCGGCGCTGAGCCGGCCGTCCTCGACCAGACGATCCAGCATCGCCTGACGTTCCGCGCGCGCTGAGGCGGCGAACACCTCTGCCGGTTCGGACAGCAGGTGCAGGCGTTCGCGCAGCTGGACGTGCTCGAACTCCAGATAGCCAGCGGTCGGCGGCAGATCGTGCGTCGTGACCGACGCCAGCGCCTGACGGCGGTAGTCGGTCGGCGGCTTGTACGGGTCGCCCGCGTTCGGCGAATCGTCGACGCGCGCGAACCACTCCACATCGGTGCCGAGCACGCCGCGATCGGCCAGGATGCGACGCACGTAATCAGGCACCGTGCCTAGATCCTCGCCGATGACCATGCCGTTCGCGCGCGTCGCCTCGACGGCAAGCACCGCCAGCATCGCCTCGTGGTCGTACGTCACGTATGCGCCGCCCCGAGCGCCCTTGCCGCGTGGGATCCACCACAGACGGAACAGGCCGAGGATGTGGTCGATGCGCACCGCGCCTGCATGCGCGAACATCGCATGCACCATCTCCCGGTACACGCGGTAGCCGCTCTCCTCCAGATACCGCGGATGGAACGGCGGTTGACCCCAATCCTGCCCCTGCTGGTTGTAGAAATCGGGAGGGCATCCCACGGTGACGCCGCGTCCCGCGAACCGCTCGGGATTCCACCAGGCGTCCACGCCCAGCGCGTGCACGCCCACCGCCATGTCCAGCATGAGGCCCATCGCCATGCCGGACCGCTTGGCGGCCTGCTGCGCGGCGGTCAGCTGTTCGTCGGCGATCCATTGCAGCCAGCGGTTGAACTCGAACAAATAGTGATGCTCGTTCACGAGCGCCTTGACCTCGGGTGAGTCGCGATCGGTGCGCCAGAACCAGGAATCGGGCTCCCACGGCGCGCCCCATACCTCGAACGCCACGCACCATGCGGCGAACGCGTCGAGGTCCGGACCGGCGTGACGCTTGAACTCCCCGAACGCGCGATCGCGCTCCGGCGTGCGCGGCGCGTCGAAGATCAGACGCAGCGCCTCGCGCTTCGCGGACCACGAGGCGTTGAGGTCCAACGGATTCGGGTCGTCGTTGCGGTCGGCGACCCGCGCGTGCAGGGCGTCGACGCGGCTGCGATCGGCGGGGGCGAGGTCGGCGTACTCCGGCACGTCCTGCGGGCGGATGTACGTGACGTTGAGGAATCGGCGCGATTCCGGCAGGTACGGCGACGGCTCGAGCGGCGGGATCGGCGCGCCCGCGTGCACCGGGTTGATGAGCATGAAGTCGGCGCCGGATTTCGCGGCGGCGTCGGCGGCGAGGCGCTTCAGGTCGCCGTAATCGCCCACGCCCCACGAGTCGCGCGAGCGGACCGAGTACAGCTGCGTCATCCAGCCCCAGCGCTGGCGGGTCCGGACCGCCTCGGGCAGGGCGATGCGCCTCGGGGCGACGATGAGCGTGGCGTCGGCGGTCTGCCCGGCCATCTCGACGTGCAGGGTGTGGTAGCCGATCGGCAGGTCGGTCGGCAGCGTCAGGATGCGGTCGCCGCTGTTGAAATCGGGCAGGATGTCGGCCGGGTCGCTGTGGAGTTCGATGCCGTCCTCGAGGGTGATGGTGACGGTCGGCTCCTCGTCGGTGTCCGGGACGGTGTCGGCGGTTTCCGGGCAATGCAGGCGGATGGTGGTGGGGCTGAGCGTGGGGGCGCCTGAGTCACCGTCCGAGTCGCCGTCCGGCCCGTCGACCATGACGACGATGGTCGACGATGGGAGCAAACGTTTGCTGTTTTCCTCCTCTATTGCCGCCTCTGACCGCGCGATCGCCTCGTCCGACGTGGCGTCGACGCCAAGCGCGCCGAGCACGTTGACGAGCACGTCATCGTCGATCTCGACGTAGGTGCCGAGCTGGTCGATGTACGAGGTGGCCACCCCGCTCGCCTTCGCGAGCCGGATCAGCGGGCGGGCCAGCCGCTCGGCGCTTTCGGTGCGCTGGTTGCCTGTCGATTCCTTGCGGTTGGCGGTGCCGACCATGGTCTGCGTGTCGTCGGCCGGCGGGGTCGCTGGGTTGATGATCGTCTGTTCGCTCATTGGACATGCTCCTTTGGGTGCGGCCCCGGACGCGCTGCGTCGCGCGTCGGCCGTCGTGCCGCTACTGCGCGACACGACGGCATCCGGGTGTGGATTGCTGCTGTTGCATACGACCATACCGCGTATTGACATCGTTTGCAATACGGTGGGTGTGGCACGGGCGAAGGCACGGGGTGCGCAAACAGTTAGCGCAGGATCGCGAAGGATTGGGGAGGTAGAACCAGCTCGGTCGCCTCGATCGTCGGCTCGCCAACCGCCAGTTGGATGATGCGGGTGCGGTCAGAGTCGTCGAGATGCAGGCGCAACATGTCCCGACCGGGGTTCATCGCCACGATGACCGAGTCGGAGGAGTCTTTCGCCGTGCGGCGATAGGCGAAGAGGCGCCCATCGCCGGCAAGCACCTCGAAACCGGCGTCGGAGGTCAGGGCCGGCGTGGCGTGGCGGAACCGCAGCACGGCCTGCATCCAATGCCACAGCGAATCCGGATCGGCCATGGCGCCGGCGGCCGTCACAGATGCCATGTCCGTTTCGGCAGCGGTCCATGATCCGGCATCTGCATTTGGAATGCCGTCGGCATGTGGTCCGTCGACGTCTTGCGGTTCGTCGGTGGTGCCCGGTGTGGGCGAGCCGCTTTCGACCGGCAGATACAGCAGGTCGGCATCGGCCGTGGAGAACCCCAGGTTCGGCTCGCCCGCGTCCCACTGCATGGGCGTGCGGCTGCCGGTGCGCGTGTAGCCGCCCTCCTTGGTGGGCAGCGGCCGGTAGGGCATGCCCAGTTCGTCGCCGTAGTAGACGAACGGGCAGCCCGGCATCGTCAGCAGCATGCCGTACGCCACCTTGAGCTCGCGCGTGGTGAGCCGCTGGGCGAGACGCAGCGTGTCGTGGTTGCAGGTGATGAGGTCGAACCGGCCGCCCGCGCGCTCGCAGTCGCGCAGCTGCGGCACGTACTGTTCGAGGAACGGCGCGATGGACGCGCCGGAGTCCGCGTTGAAATAGCTGGCGTCGCCTTCGTGGGCGAGCGGCATGTCCGTGTTGCGCAACAGCATGTTATATCCGTTCGGCTCGCCGTTCCAACGCCAATCGAGGTAGAAGTCCATGTCGAATCCGGCCTGCATCGATTCGTGCGGCCGTCCCCATTCGGAGACGAACGCCGCCTGCGGGTATTCGGTGCGGATCTTCGAGAACAGGTACCGCCATGTGCGGATGGTGTATGGTTTGCCGTCGTCGTCATGCTTGACGAGGCTGTCCGCCATGTCCACGCGGAAGCCGTCGGCGCCGCGGGCGAGCCAGAAGCGCATCACGCCGAGCAGCGCCTCGCAGGTGGCGAGGGCGTCCGGTCCGAGCGCCGGCTTCTGCCACGGGTATCTGGGGTGTGCGAAACCGTAGTTGAGCGCCGGCTGGCATTTGAAGAAGTTGAGGATGTAGGTGCCGTCGCGTTCGGTTTCTCCGCCGACGAACGGCAGGCCGTCGCCGCCGGCGATCCACGAGTCGGTCCAGATGTAGCGTTCGGAGACGTGTTCGGTTCCTCCGATTCGCCCGTCTCCGGCCGTCGTGCGGATTCCCGGTTCGCCCGTCGCGGCGCGCTCGCCGGATTCTTCGACTTCGCGGTCGGCGATGATGCGGCCGTCGATGACGCGGTCGGCGGGGTCGGGCCGTGCGCTGGCCTGGAACCAGGCGTGCTCCTCGCTGGTGTGTCCGGGCACGAGGTCGAGCAGCACGTGCATGCCGCGCTCGTGCGCCGCGTGGAACAGGGCGATGAGGTCGCCGTTCGTGCCGTAGCGAGGCGCGACCTTCGTGTAGTCGCGCACGTCATAGCCGGCGTCCTTGAACGGCGAATCGTAGCAGGGATTGATCCACAGCGCGTTGCAGCCGAGACTGCGGATGTAGTCGAGCTTGGCGGTGATGCCGGGGATGTCGCCGATGCCGTCGCCGTTCGAGTCGTTGAACGACTGCGGGTAGACCTCGTAGAAGCAGGCGTCGCCCAGCCATTGCGGCCGGGTAGTGGAGGGCGTGGAACTGGAGTCGATGGTGCTGTCGGCGTCGGTTGCGGTGCCGCTGCTGCCTGGTGTTTGCAGTCCGGCGTGTCGGATCGGGGTGCAAGCCGGCGCCGGCGGCGTGTCGTCGGGGTGGTCCGATTGGGCGTGTCGTGTGTGTTCGGTCATGGCAAACTCCTGTGTTCGTGCGGTTTCGCGCCATTGCGTGGCATGTGCTCCTGCTGTTGCTTCCCATCATATGCCAACGTATGCAAAAACTACGCTACACTTGCAATCAGCGATGTTCCGCAGCGTTGCAAACGAAACATTTTGAATCAGTAGTAACCAAATGTGAACGTATGCAACGCGGTGTTTTCAGAACGCACTGAAAATGTGAACATCCGGAGTTGGACATCAACCCGCATTGAGAAAGGAACGGATCAATGATGATCAACTGGAAGAAGGCCATCGGCCTTGCCGCCGCCACCGCCATGCTGCTGCCGCTCGCCGCCTGCGGTTCCGACAACGCCTCCGAGGGCGACTCCTCGGACAGCGGAGCCATCACGCTGAGCGTGTGGGCCCCGCAGGAGGACCAGGACGGCGACAACTCCTGGCTGAGCCAGGTCGAGAAGGGCTTCGAGAAGGCCCACCCCGAGTACAAGATCACGTGGAAGAACGACGTCGTCTCCGAGGGCGATGCCTCCAAGCAGGTGCAGACCGACCCGTCCGCCGCGGCCGACGTCTACATGTTCGCCTCCGACCAGCTCGGCACGTTCATCAAGCTGGGTGCGATCGGCGAGCTCGGCACCGACGCCGCTAAGCAGATCAAGGAGCAGGACGGCAGCCTCGAAGTCGATTCCGTCACCGGCTCCGACGGCAAGTACTACGGCGTGCCGTACACCGACAACACGTGGTTCATGTACTACAACAAGGCGAAGTTCTCCGACGACGACGTCAAGAGCCTTGACACGATGCTCTCCAAGGGCGTCGTCTCCTTCCCGCTGGCCGACTCCTGGTACCTCGGCGGCTTCTACGACGGCCTGACGCTCTTCGGCGAGAAGGGCAACGACGAGAAGGCCGGCATGGTCTTCCCGAAGGATTCCGCCGACATCACCACGTACCTGGTGAACATGGCCGCCAACCCGAACTTCCACAACAGCGCCGACAACTCCGGCCTGTCCGAGATTCAGGCCGGCACCGCCGACGCGTTCTTCTCCGGCTCCTGGTCCGCCGCCGACATCAAGAAGGCCCTCGGCGACGACATGGGCGTCGCCCAGCTGCCGACCTTCACCGTCAACGGCGAGACCAAGCAGATGAAGTCCTTCGCCGCCACCAAGGCCGCCGCCTACAACCCGAACGCCAAGAACCCGAAGGCCGCCGCGCAGTTCGCCGCTTACCTCGGCTCCACCGAGGCCCAGAAGCTGCACTACACGACCCGCGGCATCATCCCGACCGACAAGTCCCTCGCCTCGCTGACCACCGATGACGCGGTCGCCAAGGCCCAGTCCGACACGATGGCCAACACCGCCATCCTGCAGTCCGGTCTGGCCGGCATGAACGACTGGTGGACCCCGGCCGAGACCTTCGGCAAGGCCATCGTCAACAAGGAGGTCACGGCCGACAACGCCGCCGCCAAGACCGATGCCTGGGTCAAGTCCGTCGGCGCCTACGCCGAGTGATTCCCACGGGGCCGGGCCCTCCCTCCTTCGGGGCCCGGCCCCGTTCCCTCGTCGGCTGACGACAATCGTCGAACAGTCGACCATCGATCATCGATTCACACGTATCAATTCCACACGTAACAACCATGTTGAGAGGCGGTAGGGTGCAATGACTTCGGCAACCCTTTCCCCGCGCGAGATGAAACGCCGTCGCAGGATGGGCGCGGACTACGTGGCACCGTCGCCGTATTCGGTGCGCAACGCGCTGACCCGCGGCGACGTGTTCACGAAATTGTCCGCTCTGGTCTTCGGGCTGGGTAATCTCGTGCGCAAGCAATTCGTCAAGGGCGCGCTGTTCCTCGCCCTGGAGATCGCGTTCATCGTGTTCATGGCCGTCAGCGGCGCCGGCTACCTGTCGAAGCTGCCCGGCCTGGGCGACCAGAAGCAGGGCAAGACGCTCGTCGACGGCTTCTGGGTGTACACCAAGGGCGACAACTCGGTGGTCATCCTCCTGTACGGCGTGTGCACCGTCGTGCTCATCGCCGCGTTCATCGTCCTGTGGGCGGTGTCCGTGCGCAGCGCCTACCGGGCCGAATGTGAGGCCCGCGAGCACGGCCATGCGCCGACCTTCCGCGAGGACCTGCACGATCTGACCGACGGCCGCGCGCATCAGCTGCTCATGTTCCTGCCGACGCTCGGCATCCTCGTGTTCACCGTCCTGCCGCTGATCTTCATGATCTCGATGGCGTTCACCAGCTACGACCACGACCATCTCGTCCTGTTCGACTGGGTGGGCTTCGAGAACTTCGGCAAGGTGTTCTCCAACAGCGGCGGCACCGTCAACGCGGGCCTGTTCGTGTCCGTGCTGGTCTGGACGCTCGTGTGGGCGTTCTTCGCCACGTTCCTCAACTTCTTCCTGGGGCTGTTCTTCGCGATGGTCATCAACCGCAGGACCACCCGGTTCAAGGGGTTCTGGCGCGCTTGCTTCTCGATGTCCATCGCCGTGCCGCAGTTCGTCTCGCTGCTCGTGATGCGCACGATGCTCCAGCCGACCGGCGCCGTCAACCGCCTGCTCATGGAATGGGGGTGGATCGACTCCGCGCTGCCGTTCTTCACGAACGCCACGTGGGCGCGCGTCACCGTCATCATCATCAACCTGTGGGTCGGCATCCCGTACACGATCATGCAGATCACCGGCATCCTGCAGAACATCCCCGCCGACCTGTACGAGGCGGCGCGGCTCGACGGCGCGAACTGGTGGCAGATCTTCACGCAGATCACGATGCCGTACATCATCTTCGTGCTCACCCCGTACCTCATCACCACGTTCACCGGCAACGTGAACAACTTCAACGTGATCTACCTGCTGTCCGGCGGCGACCCGACGCCGATCGGCTCGTCCGCAGGCAAGACCGACCTGCTCATCACGTGGCTGTACAAGCTGACCGTCGACAAGGGCGACTACAACCTCGGCGCGGTCATCGGCATCATGACGTTCATCGTCCTCGCGGTGGTGTCGCTCGTCACCTACCGCAATTCGGGTTCCTACAAGAACGAGGAGGCGTTCCGATGAGCAAGCACAGCGAAACCGCCGTCACGGACGATGCGACCGGCGGCATGGTGAAGGCCGAATCGCACGGCCTCATGCACGATTCGCGCAAGCGCCGCATCCTCGGCGACGTGCTCGCGCACCTGTTCCTCGCCGTCATGGCGGTGATCTGGCTGATCCCGATCGTGTGGGTGTTCGCGGAAAGCTTCAACAAGAACACCGCGCCGTACACGAAGACGTTCTTCCCGACCGAGTTCTCGCTGGACAACTACATCGCGCTGTTCACCGACAAATCGGTGCTCGACTTCCCGAAGATGTTCGCGAACACGTTCATCGTCGCATGCTTCACGTGCGTGATCTCGATCGCGTTCGTGCTGTCCGTCGCGTACTGCATGAGCCGTCTGCGCTTCCGCACGCGCCGCACGTTCATGAACGTGGTGCTCATCCTCGGCATGTTCCCCGGCATCATGGCCGTCTCCGCGATCTACTTCATCCTCAAGGCGATGGGCCTGACCGGCGACGGCATGACGATCCTCGCGCTGATTCTCGTGTATTCGGCCGGCACCGGCGCGGGCTTCTACGTGATGAAAGGCTACATGGACACGATTCCCACCTCGCTCGACGAGGCGGCGCTGCTCGACGGCTGCACCCGCCTGCAGGTGTTCACGAAGATCATCGTCCCGATCTGCAAGCCGATGATCGTCTACCAGGCCATCATCGGATTCCTCACCCCGTGGCTCGACTTCGTCATGGCGAAGGTGATCTGCCGCACGCAGTCGAACTACACGGTGGCGCTCGGACTGTGGCTCATGCTGCAGAAGGAGTACATTCAGAACTGGTACGCCCGCTTCGCCGCGGCCGCCGTCCTGATCTCCATCCCCATCGCCATTCTCTTCATCGTCATGCAGCGCTTCTATCAGGAATCCATGGCGGGGTCGGTGAAAGGCTGAGCGCGAAAGGAACCACCATGGCACAGTACGCAGGCACACCCGCCGAGCCGGCCCCGCCGTGCCCCGATCTGCCGGTGTACGCCGGCGACGATCTGGGCGCGCGTCCGGACGCCGCAGGCACCACGTTCCGCGTGTGGGCGCCGACCGCGTCCGGCGTGACGCTGCGGCTGTTCCGCTACGGTTCGGACGCCGAGTCCGCCGTCGAGGAGCCCGAGACATCCGTCGACAACGACACGATGTCCGCAGGCGACCGTCCCGGCCCGTTCGCCTCGCACGAACTCGCACCCGGCGAGGCCGGTACGTGGGCCGTGCGCTGTGACGGCGTGGGCCACGGCGTCTACTACGACTACGTCGTCCGCTTCCCCGACGGCACGACGAACCGCACCGCCGACCCGTGGGCGCGCGCGGCCGGCGTGAACGGCCGGCGCAGCATGGTCGTCGACCTCGCGCGCACCGACCCGGACGGCTGGGAGTCCGACCGTCGCCCGCACGTCGCCAGCCACGACCTCGTCATCTGGGAGACGCATGTCGGCGACTTCAGCGACGACATGCACAGCGGCGTCCCGTTCGAGCATCGCGGCACGTATCTCGCGTTCACCTACGATGACACGAGCGTCGACGGCGACGGCGAATTCCCCACCTGCGTCGCCTACCTGAAGCATCTCGGCGTGACCGCCGTCCAGCTCATGCCGTTCTACGACTACGGTTCCATCGACGAATCCCTCGCGCACGACGATCCGCGCCACGGGTTCAACTGGGGCTATGATCCGCTCAACTACAACGTGCCTGAAGGCTCCTACAGCACCGACCCGTTCCACGGCGAAGTGCGCATCCGCGAATGCAAGCGCATGATCCAGGCGCTGCACGCCGCCGGCATCAAGGTCATCATGGACGTGGTCTACAACCACATGTTCTCCGCCGACAACTGGTTCGAACGCATGATTCCCGGATACGCGCTGCGCCGCCGCATCGACGGCACGCTCGCCGACGGCTCCGGCTGCGGCAACGACGTCGCCACCGAACATCCGATGATGCGCCGGTATATCGTCGATTCCGTCGCCTACTGGGCGCGCGAATACCATATCGACGGATTCCGCTTCGACCTGATGGGCCTCATCGACGTGGACACGATGAACGCGATCCGCACCGCGCTCGACGAGCTGCCGGGCGGCGCGACGATCCTCATGCACGGCGAACCGTGGGCGGCGCGCGAGACCGCGCTCGACCCGGCCGCCGGCGTCGTCCTCGCCGACAAGCGCGGCCTGCCGTATCTGAGCCCGCGCATCGGCGCGTTCTGCGACACGACGCGCGACGCGGTGCGCGGCCACATCTTCTTCCACAAGGAACCCGGGTACCTGTCCGGCGCGGCCGCCGACTACGCCGACGACATCCGCCATGCGGCCGACGCGTGGCGCGGCACGCCGCACGAGACCGCGTCCGTCGCGCAGGTCATCCAATACGTCTCCGCCCACGACGACCTCACGTTGTGGGACAAGCTGTGCGCCGCGATGCGCCGCCTGCCTGCCGAGGCCGATTACGCGGCGGACGGCGAGGCGTGCGCGGACCTCATGGCCGCGAACCGTCTGGCCGCCGGCATCGTGTTCACCGCCGCCGGCGTGCCGTTCCTGCTGTCCGGCGAGGAGTTCGCCCGCACCAAGCACGGCGACTCCGACTCCTACCGCAGCCCCGCCGCGCTCAACCGGCTCGACTGGCGTCGCGCGCGGCGGCTCGCGCGCCTCGTCGAGCACTATCGCACGCTCATCGCGTTGCGACGCGGTAACCCCGCGTACTTCGGCGGCGCGCGCACGATCGTGCCGCGCGACGACGAGGTGGTCGTGTTCCGCGTCGGCGACGACTGCGTGGCCGTCAACCCGACCGACGACGTGCGCACGCAGCCGACCGTAGCCTTGGAGACGCCCGCCCCGTACGACGAGGTCACGAGAATCGCCCCCGACGACTGGCGGTGCCTCTATTGCGCCGCCGACGGGTTCGCGTCCGGTCCGGCCGCGGCATGCGATTGGGCTGTTCCGTCCGATGCCGAGCGGGCGTCCGACGACGCGGCCGCCCTGCCGCTGCCGTCCGTGGAGGATCGCGAGATGCCGCTGCCCCCGTACAGCATCACCGTGTGGAGGAGAAGACGTCATGCCTGAGCCCGTTCGTGAACGCCGCTATGACACGGTGTTCTTCGACCTGTACGGCACGTTGGTGGACATCCGCACCGACGAGGAGTCGCCGGCCGCGTGGGAGGCGTTGCGCGAGGTGCTGGAGGACCATTCCGGCGTGACGTTCCGTGACGCGGCCGCGCTCAAGGCCTGGTTCGATACGCTGGCCGCGCCGGTGCTGGCACGGGCGGCCGACGCGCGCGGCGGGAACGCCGAGCCCGACCTGCTGCCCGTATATGCGGCGTTGGCGGCGGAGCGGACGGTCGTCGACCCCGCCTCTAGGGGTCCGCGGGCGGTCGCGATGGCCGACGTGGGCGAGCTGGCCAATCTCGGGCCGACGGTGCTGCCGTGGGCCCTGCGGCTGGCGTGGACGTTCCGGCGCGCCAGCACCAACCTGCTGCGTCTCTACCCGGGCGCCGCGGCCATGCTCACGCGGCTGCGCGAGGCGGGCCTCACGGTGGTGCTCGTCAGCAACGCGCAATCGGGCTACACGCGGCCGGAACTGCGCTGGCTGGACTTGGAGCCGCTGTTCGACGGCATCGTCATCTCCAGCGAGGTGGGCGTGCGCAAGCCGTCGCCGGACATCTACCACATCGCGCTGGACGGGGTCCTGGCCGATCCGGGCCGCACGGTGATGGTCGGCAACGACGAGCGCGCGGACATCCTCGGCGCGAAGGGAGCGGGCATCGACGGCGTCTACCTGCGCACCGCGATCTCCCCGCAGGACGATCCGCAGGCCAGCACGCACGCCGTCCTATCCTTGGACGGCCCCGATTATGCTGGGCTCATGGAGTTTCTGGGCGTCTGAGCGCCCTGGGGCGTGTCGGTCGGACGGGCGATGCCGAAAGGGCGTATGAACGCAATGGAGGAACGATGAACGACATCGAAATGGAACGACAGCGCAGGCAGGCCGCGGGCGGCAGGCGCCGCAAGGGCCTATCCGTGTTCCGGCTCAAGGTGGTCGCCGCGGTGTTCATGGCCCTGTCCGTCGCCTCCACCACGCTCGTGCCGCTGCTGGTCGGCCCGCCCACGGCGGACAACATGACCGGCCTGACCGTGGCCGTGGTGTGCGAGGTGGCCTCCTGGTGCGCGGTGCCGATCTACGCGTGGCTGCTGGTGAACGGCCTGAGGCATACGCGCAGCGTGTCCCGCTACGCGCTGCGGCTGCTCGTGCTGGCCGTGGTGTGCGAGGCGCCGTACATGCGGCTCATGACCGGGCACTGGTTCGACATGCGCGCCCACAACCCGGTGTGGGGCCTGCTGGTGACGCTCGTGGTGCTCGTGGCCGCCGACCGGATTGCGGAGCGGTACGCGGGCGCGCCGCGCGTGCTGCTCACCGTGGCGGTGGTCGTTGCCGGCGTGCTGTGGGATCTGCTGCTGCGCGTGGGGGTGAGTCAGCAGGTCATGTACACCGGCGTGCTCACGTTGGCGTTCTCGCTGGTATTCCGCTATCTCGGCGCCCATGAGAACACGATGATGTTCACCGCCGGCCTGCTGGGCGCGGTGATGTGCATCACGCCGGGCGTGGGCGTGGCGTTCCTGCACTACCGCAACGATGAGCCCGGCTGGCGGCACGCGTGGGCGAAGTGGGTGTTCTACGCGCTCTACCCGGCCATGCTTGCGGCCGGTTGCCTGATGCTGTGACCTGCGGCGGCCGTTGATCTGTGGCTAGTCCTCCACCGGGGCGTCGGAGCCTCGCAGCACGAGTTGCGCCTCCACCACCTCGTGCGGCTTGAGCAGCGTCTTGCCGTCGATGAGCTTCAGCGCCTTGGCGGCGGCGGAACGGCCCATCGCGTACGGGTCCTGGCGCATGGTGGTGAGGTTGATGGTGTCCGCGTAGGGGCTGTCGTCGAAGCCGACGATCGAATAGTCGCGCGGGGTTCGGTGCCCGTAGCGTCCGAGCTTGATGACGAGCGGGATGGCCATCATGTCCATCTGGCAGCAGATGGCGTCCGGGAATTCGTTCAGCGCGAGCAGCGCGGAGAGCGCGGAGTCCGCGAACGCCGGGCCGCGCGGCACGGACAGCACCCGCCAGTCGAGGTCCGTGTTGCCTTTGTCCTGCGCGCTTTTGCAGGCGCGGATGAAGCCGCGGCTGCGCGCGTCGATGGAGGAGTCGAGCAGGGCGGCCTCCGAGCATGGGTAGACGATGCGCTTGTGGCCCAGATTGATGAGATGCTGGGCGGCGGTGAACATGCCCTGCTCGTCGTCGATGCTGATGGTCGCGTCGAAGCCGTCCGAGGAGGGCGTGTTGATGCCGATGATGGGCACGTGGATGCGCTTGAGCTGCTCCACCTCGTGCGGGTCGATGGCGAACGAGGCCACGAACACGGCGTCCACGTTGCGCCGGATGGGCAGGTCGCCGAAGAATTCGCGGCGGTTGGCCTCGGTGTCGATGTGCTGGAAGAGGGAGATGTCGTAGCCGGCGGGGTGCATGACCGATTCGATGCCGGCGAAGGTCTGCGTGTTGAACCAGCTGGTGATCTCCTCGTTCATGAGCATGGCCACGCGGTTGGTGCGCCCGGACTTGAGCGCGGTGGCGGAGCGGGAGATGTTGAAGTCGAGCCGGTCGGCCACTTCGAGCACCTTGGCGCGGGTCTTCGCGGAGACGAGCTCCGGGCGGGTGAAGGCGCGGGACACCGTGGAGATGGAGACGCCGGCTTCCTTCGCCACCTCGTGGATGTCTGACTTGGCCATGGTGCTCCTCCTTGCCGTGCGGTGCGTGCGGGTGCGTGGTCGCGTCTGCCGGCGCGTGCGGTTGCGCCGTGTCGTCCCGTCCGTGCCGCCCGTACCTGTGGGCGATGATACTTCGGTGTGTCGTCGGATGACATGACCATCATACGCTGCAAACGTTTGCGAAACGTCGCGGGTCGCCATACCGAGCGTGATGCAGTAAGTACTGCACATTGTTGCAAACGTATGCACTCGATGGGGGTGAATGGAGACGTATCGACCGCACTTGCGGCGGCATACGTGTCACCGAAACCTCTTTTCACAAACCTGAGCGGACTTCGCTCAGGTTTTTGTGTTGAAAGTGGGAATAAAACTTGCGGAGTGGAAGTTGAGTGGTGTAGGCTCAAGTTTTGGAACGGCAAAGGGCCGGGCGGTCGGGCCGCACCGATCGCATCCGGAACTTGAGCGAAGAACGTAAGAACGAACACAAGAACAAAGGAGCACACATTATGGCACGTGCAGTTGGTATCGATCTGGGCACCACGAATTCCTGCATCGCCACCCTCGAAGGCGGCGAGCCCACGGTCATCGTCAACGCCGAAGGCGCGCGCACCACGCCGTCCGTGGTCGCGTTCTCCAAGTCCGGCGAGATCCTCGTCGGCGAGGTCGCCAAGCGTCAGGCCGTGACCAACGTCGACCGCACCATCTCCTCCGTCAAGCGTCACATGGGCACCGACTGGACCGTCGAGATCGACGGCAAGAAGTGGACCCCGCAGGAGATCTCCGCGCAGATCCTGATGAAGCTGAAGAGGGACGCTGAAGCCTACCTCGGCGAGCCCGTCACCGACGCCGTCATCACCTGCCCGGCGTACTTCAACGACGCCCAGCGTCAGGCCACCAAGGACGCCGGCAAGATCGCCGGCCTGAACGTCCTGCGCATCATCAACGAGCCGACCGCGGCCGCGCTGGCCTACGGCCTCGAGAAGGGCAAGGAGGACGAGCGCATCCTGGTCTTCGACCTCGGCGGCGGCACCTTCGATGTCTCCCTGCTGGAGATCGGCAAGGACGAGGACGGCTTCTCCACCATCCAGGTGCAGGCCACCAACGGCGACAACCACCTCGGCGGCGACGACTGGGATCAGAAGATCATCGACTGGCTCGTCACCGAAGTCAAGAACAAGTACGGCATCGACCTGAGCAAGGACAAGATCGCCCTGCAGCGTCTGAAGGAAGCCGCGGAGCAGGCCAAGAAGGAACTCTCCTCCTCGACCTCCACCTCCATCTCCATGCAGTACCTGGCCATGACGCCCGACGGTACCCCGGTCCACCTGGACGAGACCCTGACCCGTGCGCACTTCGAGGAAATGACCTCCGACCTGCTCGGCCGCTGCCGCACGCCGTTCAACAACGTGCTGCGCGACGCGAACATCTCCGTCGGCCAGATCGACCATGTGGTGCTCGTCGGCGGTTCCACCCGTATGCCGGCCGTCAAGGAGCTCGTCAAGGAGCTCACCGGCGGCAAGGAAGCGAACCAGTCCGTCAACCCGGATGAGGTCGTCGCCGTCGGCGCCGCCGTGCAGTCCGGCGTCATCAAGGGCGACCGCAAGGACGTCCTGCTCATCGACGTGACCCCGCTCTCCCTCGGCATCGAGACCAAGGGCGGCATCATGACCAAGCTCATCGACCGCAACACCGCCATCCCGACCAAGCGTTCCGAGGTGTTCTCCACCGCCGAGGACAACCAGCCGTCCGTGCTGATCCAGGTCTACCAGGGCGAGCGTGAGTTCGCGCGCGACAACAAGCCGCTCGGCACCTTCGAGCTGACCGGCATCGCTCCGGCCCCGCGTGGCGTCCCGCAGATCGAGGTCACCTTCGATATCGACGCCAACGGCATCGTGCACGTGTCCGCCAAGGACAAGGGCACCGGCAAGGAGCAGTCGATGACCATCACCGGCGGTTCCGGCCTGCCGAAGGACGAGATCGACCGCATGGTCAAGGAGGCCGAAGCCCACGAGGCCGAGGACAAGAAGCGCAAGGAGGACGCCGAGACCCGCAACCAGGCCGAGTCGTTCGCCTACCAGACCGAGAAGCTCGTCGCCGACAACAAGGACAAGCTCTCCGATGAGGTCGCGAACGAGGTCACCGAGAAGGTCAACGCCCTCAAGGAAGCCCTCAAGGGCGACGACATCGAGAAGGTCAAGACCGCTCAGACCGAGCTGATGACCTCCGCCCAGAAGATCGGCCAGGCCCTCTACGCCCAGCAGGGCGCGGCGGATGCCGCCGGTGCGGCCGGCGCTGCCGGTGCCGCGGGCGCCGGTCCCGCCTCCAACGGCGGTGACGACGACGTGGTGGACGCCGAGGTCGTGGACGACGACGACAAGGACAACAAGTAAGGTCCCGTCCGATGGCTGAGTTCAACAAGGACGACTACCTGAACGACCTGCCGAACGCCGACGACGCGAAGGACGCCTCCGCGTCGTCGGCCCCGGCCGACACCCCCGCCGACGCGGCCGCCGCCGCGAACGGTGCCGCCGACGCTTCCGCCGACGCGGCCGCCGCCAAGGGCGATACGAAGGCCGATGCCGCCGAATCCGACAAGGCCGAAGGCGAAACCAAGGCCGAGGACAAGGGCGACGACTCCGACAACACCCTGACCCCGCTGGGGCAGGCCAAGAAGGAGGCCGCCGACTACCTCGAGGCGCTGCAGCGCGAGCGTGCGGAGTTCATCAACTACCGCAATCGCGCCAAGAAGGAGCAGGAACGCTTCCGCCAGCACGGCATCATCGACGTGCTCACCGCGCTGCTGCCCGCGCTCGACGACATCGACCGCATCCGCGCCAACAGCGAGATGGACGACTCCTTCAAGGCCGTCGCCGCGAAGATCGACAAGGCGTTCGAGAAGTTCGGCGTCGAGAAGTTCGGCGAGGCCGGCGAGGACTTCGACCCGACCCGCCACGACGCGATCCTGCACAAGCCGGACGCGTCCGCCGAGAAGGAAACCGTCGACACGGTCGTGGAGGCAGGCTACCGCATCGGCGACCGCGTGATCCGCGCCGCCCGCGTCGTCGTCGCCTCCCCGAGCAACTGACCATTCGGCTCCCCTCGCAACAGAGGGGAGCCATTTCATACGAGATACGGCTCATAAGACTCATACGACATACGACTCATACGACTCACGAAAGGAGACATGAATGGCTGAGAACGAATGGCTGAACAAAGACTTCTACAAGGTCCTTGGTGTCTCCAAGGACGCCACCGACGCCGAAATCACCAAGGCCTACCGCAAGCTGGCCCGCAAATACCACCCCGACCTCAACAAGACGAAGGAGGCGGAGGAGAAGTTCAAGGACATCTCCGAAGCCTACGACGTGCTGAGCAACAAGGGCAACCGCCAGAAGTACGATGCGATTCGCCAGTTCGGCATGGGCGGGGCCCGCTTCGCCGGCGGTTCCGGCCAAGGCGGTTTCGACGCCTCCGGATTCTCCGACATCTTCGGTTCGATGTTCGGCGCGGGCGCCGGTACCGGCGGCATGGGCGGCAACGGCTCGCGCATCCGCTTCTCCACGTCCGGCGGCGGCAACCCGAACCTCAACGACATCTTCTCGATGTTCGGCGGCGCGGGCGCCGGGGCCGGTTCACCCTACGGCGCGTACGGCGATGCCGGCGGCTACGAGGAGGCCCCTCGGCCCGAACGCGGCAAGGACCGCAACTCGAAGATCGCCCTGACCCTGCGTCAGGCCGCCAAGGGCGCGACTGTGTCGCTGTCCGTGGGCGGCTCCAAGTTCAAGACCCACATCCCCGCCGGAGTCAAGGACGGCCAGAAGATCCGTCTCGCCGGCAAGGGTCACGCGGGCGTCAACGGCGGCAAGCACGGCGACCTGTATCTGCAGGTCAACGTCAAGCCCGACGACCGCTTCACGATGCGCGGCCACGACCTCGTCGTGGACCTGCCCGTGAGCGTGGCCGAGGCCGTCGCCGGCGCGAAGGTCGAAGCGAAGGACATCGACGGCGAGACCGTCACGTTCAAGGTGCCCGCAGGCTCGTCCAGCGGCACCGAAGTGCGCGTCTCCGGCAAGGGCGTGCAGGCCGGCAATACGCCCGGCGACCTCGTCGGCCGCGTGATGATCCAGGTGCCCGCCAAGCCGGGACTGGTCGTCAGGCATGCCGCCAAGGAGTTCGACAAGGCCGCCGGCGACTACGTCGAACGCTGACGGGCCGGCAACGGCACAGGTATACACATATACACAGGTTCAGGAGGTGAATGATGGCGAGAATCGCACGTGAGATACGCCAGTTGTACGCGATGTGCGCGGCGGCGCTCGTACTCGGCCGCGCCGACCTCGACGGCGCCGACGAAGCCGGCTTCGACCTCGAACTGCCCGTGTTCACCGTCGGGCAGGCCGCCGACATCGCCGACATCCACCCGCAGACGCTCCGGCAGTACGACCGGGTCGGTCTCGTCACGCCGCAACGCACGGAAGGCGGCGCGCGGCGCTACTGCCTGCGCGACATCGACCGTCTCGTGCAGGCGCAACGGCTCAGCCAGTCGGAAGGCATCAACCTTGCCGGCGTCACGCGCATCCTGAATCTGCAGGAGGAGAACCGGCAGCTGCGCCGGCAGATTCGGCGTCTGCAGGCGGCCGGCGAGGAGAGCGTGTTCACCGCCGGCCGCGACGGCGACATCGTCGAAATGCAACGGTCGAACTCCGCGCGCATGTGGCGTCGCGCGATCCGCACGCAGACGCGCGCATTGCCGGGGCGTGCGCCGCGCCGCACCGGAATCGACCCGGACTCGAAGTCCGTCGTGCTGTACGGTTTCGGAGCCTGAGGCCGCTCGGACTCGCGGATTGCACGATTCCGGCGGTCCTCCGAATGATTCCGCAACGATCCGTGTCGTGCCTGTCGCGCTGATTTGGTGAGATGGGAAGCGGAACGGCCGTCGGCGCGCACCTGTCGCCGGCAGCCGCCGACAGGTCGACCGGACGGAGGAAATATGCAGCTCAAAGCCGTGTTCTGGGATCTCGACGGCACGCTCATCGATTCGGAGCCGCTGTGGCATGCGGGCGAGTTCGAACTCGCCGAAGCCAACGGCGGCCATTGGAGCGAAGACCTCGGCTGGCAGTGCTCCGGCACGCCCGTACCCGACGTGGCGCGCAAGATGATCGAACACGGTTGCACGCTGAGCGTCGAGGAGATCGACAAGCAGCTCAAGGACTACGTGTTCAACGCCGAAATCGCGCACCTGCCGTGGATCGACGGCGTACTCGACGTGCTGCGCTCGCTTAAGGACGCGGGCGTCCCCTCGATGCTCGTCACCACGTCGCCGCGCCGCATGGCCGACAACATCATGAAGCAGTCTGACGGCCTGTTCGCCGGGTACGTGTGCGGCGACGACGACGCCAAGCACAAGCCGGATCCGGCGCCTTACCTGCTCGCCGCGTCGAAACTCGGCATCGCGCGCGAAGACATGGATCATTGCGTCGTGTTCGAGGACACGCCCGTCGGCATCGCCGCCGGCGTCGCCTCCGGTGCGACCGTGATCGCGCAGACCTGCACGATCCGCACCGACACGACCGGCCTCGGCCAGTTCGATTCGATCGACGGCTACGCGGGCATCACCGTGGACGTGATCGACAGCTACGTGCGTCGCCGTCTCGCGGCGTGATCGCCATAGTCGCCGTAGCGCATAGTGCGCTTCCTAAGCGTCTTCTTACCGGGCTACTGGTAGGGTGATTGACGGTTTTCGGATGCGTGTCTGCCGGGCGATCATCCGATGCGTCGGTGGCCTGCGATGCGGGCGGCAACACCGCGCACGGCAACCCGGCAGGCCGATTCGTAAGGTATTTCCGTAAGGTATCAGGACTTATAGGACTCACACTCATATGGGCTTCATTCACTTTATCGTCGAACTGCTGAAGGATCCGCGCGCCGCCATCGCCGGATGGATCGCGATGGGCGTGGCGCCGACGCTCGGCTTCATCTTCCTCATCGTCTTCATCGAGACCGGCGTCGTGTTCTTCCCGTTCCTGCCGGGCGATTCGCTGCTGTTCGCCGCCGGCGTGTTCGCCGCGCCCGACGCGGCCACCGGCAAGGTGGCATTGCCGCTGCAGTACCTGCTGCCGGTCGTGTGGTGCGCGCCGATCATCGGCGACCAGTGCAACTACTTCATCGGACACTTCTTCGGCCGTCGCATCATCGCCTCCGGCAAAGTCAAGGCCATGACGCCGGAACGCGACGACCAGCCCGAGGAACAGCTCACGACCACGAAGTACGCCATTCTGGAGGATGTCTCGCGCACGGTGGAGCCCGGCGCCGCCGTCATCTCCGATCCGCTCAACGGTTCCATGTACGGCAAGGCCGCGTTCGACGTGAACATGCTCTACCCGATCTACAACCCGATGGTCGAGAAGAACGGCGCGATCTTCGGCGCGGTCGAGCGTGCGTTCGGCTCCGGCGACAAGACGACCGTACTGGATACGGTCTGCCCGATCGAACAAGGCAAGCCCGAGTACTTCCTCGTGATGGGCGGGCAGGCTCCGAGCCTGGAGATGTTCACGTTCCGTCAGCAGTATGACCCGTTCCACCGCGAGGACCTCGTCGCCGAATATGTGTCCGACGGCACGCTCGTCAAGGTGCGGGACTATTCGGACAGGGCCGGGTACGCCAAGGGCTGGGCGCTCTACCGCTTCGGCTGTGCGGGCTGAACGTGGGCGCCGAAGACCGTGGATGCGCTTTGCGCGAAGCATAATCCTCCCAGCACCGTCATCGGCAGGAAGTAGCGGTATTGCATGCCTTCGACCATGGCGGAGCCCGACGGCGTGTATTGCAGCCACAATGCCAGATAGGTGAGCAGGATGATGCCGATGATTATGATGCACGCGCACCACCAGAACACGGTCTCACGTTTCCGCAGGGTATGCCTGACGGTTGCGGCGATGGTTGCGGCGAGCAGCATGGCGCCCATCAGCAGCATCGCGATCCAACCGCATCGGATGATCAGTGTGTCGGATCTGACGTTCAGGTTCGCGTGCCCTGTGACGGCGGATAGGCATATCGCCTTGATGGTGCGCCACATGAACGGAGCATCGGTGAGCAGCGCGTGCTTGCGTCCGGCCATCTCGTCATAGGAGACCATCATCGGGGTGGTGACGAACCAGCTGTTCGCCTTCATCCAGAATGCCGAACAGCCGAGTGCCATCAGATCGCCGACCGCCGGAATCCACATGCCTCCCTTTGCCTGAGCCGGGTTTCCGTGCCCTTGTTGTATCCATGGAATCAGCGGTGCGAGCAGTATCAGCGGCGCGTAGACGAACTTGCACATCGCCAGCAGCAGGCACACCGCCGCGAGCGCCGTGTAATACCGGGGCGTCGCGCGGCGGTATAACGCCCGCATCAGCATGCAGGACAGCAGGATGGCGATCGCCTGCGTCATCGAATCGGCGGAGATGGCGAAGGGGTAGCGGTACAGCATGAGCTGGCTGAGCATGATCAGCGCGGCGAAGATGCGCCATTTGGGCAGCAACGCCACCGCGACGGCGGTGCAGCATGCGTAGACCGCCAGCATGAATGCTTCGGCGAGGTAGTAGGTGGGTTGCGCGGGGATGCCTGCCAGCTTGCCGAGCGCGAACGCGGCGAGTTGGGGCAGATACGCGATCGGCGAGTTGATCGCCGTGTTGTTGTACGGGACGTCCGCGCCGTTGCCGTCCGATGCGGTGATGGTGTCGACCAGCACCGCGTTGGGGTCGTAGCCGTCGTCCTGCTTGTGCGAGTAGTCGATCCACTCCCAGTCGACGTGCCCGCCCACGTTTTCACGGCTGTTGTGGAGCTTGCTCAATGACGTCACCGGTCTGGCGAGTACGTCTCCGTTGAGTATTCCATCGATCCGGTATACGTGCGCCCATATGTCCGGGGTATGCCCGGGTGTGGTTGCCGCCATGAACGCTCCACCGATGATCAGGGTGGCGATGGCGACCAGCAGTGGCAGCAGTCGTTGCAGCGCCCGTGATGCAGGGGTCTTGGTTTCGGGAAGGCCGGATGAGGTCCGTGACTCGTCGGTGGTTCGAGCGGCAGCGGCTTGGGTGGTCGCGGTTCGTGCGGGTGTGGTCATCGATGTTCTCTTCGACTTCCTCATGGTGCTGTGTGGCGCTGTGGAACAGCCGGCGGTTGCGCTCGTCCTACTGTATAGTCTCGGACGGAACCGCCGTGTGCCGCATCGTGAACGCCGTATGAACGATTCCCGAGGGCTTGGCTTTACGCGCATCGATGCTCGTTTCTGTCATATGTCATCGGCGGCAGCAATTGCGGCATCGTGAATGGGGACGCAGCATGGCATGCCGGCGCGAGGAGGGGAATGGGATGGGGACGCCGCTTGCCCCCGGTCCGCCGTGTGCCGGTTGGCATGAACGGTGCATGAACGGTTGCTGAGGGCTTGGGTCCGCGTGCATGGGTGCTTGCGTTGGTCATATATCATCGGCAGCAGTGATTCGAGCACTCGTGAACGGAGACGACATATGCCAGATCGGCGCGAGGAACCGAACAGGCCGGGGGAGGCCGCCCGCACCGTCCGTGCCGGTCTGCCATCAGACGGCGATGGTCCTCGTGAGGAGACCGCCGGGAACGTTGTGGGGACCGATGGTCATTCCGCAGGCGCGGAGGATGCGACCGGTGCCTGGAACCAGGCGCACGCGCGCGACGGCGGCCATTTCGCAGGCGCGGAGGATGCGAGAGATGCGGGACGCGTCCGGAATGTCCGGCGGTTGCGCGTCTTCGGCGTGTGCGCGGTGATCGTGCTGTTGTTGGTGGGTGCTGTCGCCGCCGCGTATCGGCCGGCGTACGACTATTACCGCAGGGCGATTGCGGACTGCATCGAATGGTCGAACTCGTACGCGTTGAGCGTCCAGCGGTTCCGCGGCCTTGCGGACGAGGCCACGAAGGTGATCAAGGACGATGTGCCTTCGGTCGTGCCGCGGTTGCGCGCGGAGGTTGACGCGGACGCCGCGCGGACGCCCGCATTGTTCGGCGCGTCCGGTTGTGCCGCGAGGCAATGGCCCGGTGCGTTGCACGACAAGGCCGAACGGTTCCGCGCGTTGACGTCGCGTTCCGAAGCGCGTATCGCCGCCGTCCACAAGGCGTCCGATGCGTTGATGGACGAGCGTCTCGCGCGCTATCCGCAGGCGATCGCCGCGGCCCGCGCGCAGCTGTCGGCGCTTGTTGCGGGCGTCGAGGCGCTGCATGACGCCACCACGAAGACGGCGTTGGATGAGGCGCGGGCGCTTCTCGCCGGCGGTTCGCCCAGCGCTGGTTCGCCCAGCGCTGGTTCGTCCGGCACCGGTTCGTCCGGCACCGGTTCGTCCAGCACCGGTCCGTCCAGCACCGGTTCGTCCGGCACTATGCCGTCCGATATCTCCGATGCCCCGCGGTCCGCGCTCGCCGACTATCGTCGCGCGCGTGAAGCGCTGCTCGACGCCGCGGACACGGCCGTGAAGGCGGCCAATCGGGCGCGTGGCATCGATTGCGAGGCCGCCTCCTCGCGTTGCATCGCCCTGACCTTTGATGACGGGCCCAACGCCGTGACCACGCCGCAGGTACTCGATGCGTTGGAGCGTGCCGTAGCCGCGCAGGGGAGTCATGAACAGGGGCGTCGCGAACAGGGGTATCAGGGGCGGCAAGGCCGCGGCGCGCGTGCCACGTTCTTCGCGGTGGGTGGCTCCGTCACCCAAGACACCCGTCAGCTTCTTGCCCGCGCGAACAAAGACGGCTTCCCATACGGGAGCCATACGTGGTCGCATGTGGATCTGCCGCAGATCATGGCCTCCGGCGCGCAGCATCATGAGCTCGACGATGCCTCCGCCGTGATCGCGCAGGCGTCCGGACGTCCGGTGAACCTGATTCGTCCGCCGCATGGGGCGCTTGACGAGCCGAGCCGCGCGTATGCGGAGGGAATGGGTGCGGGGCTCGCCTTGTACGACGTCGACTCCTACGATTGGAGCGTCGGCGCGAACGCGCATACCGTCAAGGAGAAGGTGCTCGCTCAGGTGCGGCCCGGCTCGATCGTCCTTCTGCATGACATCCAGCCGCATACCGCAGCCGTATTGCCTGAGCTGTTGGACGAGCTGCGCGCCCGAGGGTATGAGTTCGTCACCATTCCCGAGCTGACCGGCGAATACCCGCGGCCGGGCGCGGTCTACTATGCGCGCGACAACATCCTGCGCATGTAGCACCCGCATCGCCGGGTAGGTTGGCGTCACAGGGGGAGGGCCGCATTGCCGGGTTGGGCCGGCAATGCCGCCGGTCCGAGACTGGCCTCCCGTCCGTGGCTGGCTGCCGGTGTGCGACTGGCCTCCCGGCGGCGACTGGTCTCCCGTCCGCGACTGGCTTCCGGTCTGCGTCTGGCTTCCCGTCCACGTCTGGCCTCCCGTCCGTGACTGGCCGCCGGTCCGCGACTGGCTTCCGATCCGCGACTGGC
>NZ_JGZP01000029.1 GCF_000741785.1 Bifidobacterium stellenboschense
TTTTGGCCCCCTCTGGAGGGGGCTCCCGGCGAAGCCGGGGGGGGGGGGGGGGGGGGAGGTCCCCGCAAACCCCAAACAACAGAAGACTTTGGCCCGTCCGCACGGGCGGGCCGAGATGTGATTCCATCCATCACAACGAAGTAAAGGAAGCAAACATGGTTATGGAGAACCCCTTCGAAGGCAAGGAAATCTGGTTCGGCGTCGGCTCGCAGGACCTGTACGGCGAGGAGGCGCTGCGCCAGGTCGCCGCGCACTCCGCCGAAATGGTCGACTACCTGAACAAGACCGGCAAGATCCCGGCCAAGATCGTCCTCAAGCCGACTCTGAAGTCCTCCGACGGCGTCAAGCAGTTCATGGTCGAAGCCTCCGCCGACCCGAACGTCATCGGCGTCATCACCTGGTGCCACACCTTCTCCCCGGCCAAGATGTGGATCCGCGGCCTCGAAGTGCTGACCAAGCCGCTGCTGCAGCTGGCCACCCAGCACCACAAGGAGATTCCGTGGGAGACCATCGACATGGACTTCATGAACCTGAACCAGGCCGCCCACGGCGACCGTGAGTTCGGCTACATCGTCTCCCGCCTCGGCATCCCGCGCAAGATCGTCGTCGGCCACTACACCGACCCGGAGGTCGCCGAGAAGGTCGGCACCTGGGCCCGCGCCTGCGCCGGCTGGGACGCCTCCAACAACATGAAGGTCATGCGCTGGGGCGACAACATGCGCAACGTCGCCGTCACCGAAGGCGACAAGACCGAGGCCGAGCGCGTCTTCGGCGCCTCCATCAACACCTGGGCCGTCAACGAGCTCGTCGCCGCGTACGACGCCGTCAAGGACGATCAGGTCAAGGAGATTATCGAGGACTACAAGGCCAAGTACGACGTCGATCCGGCCCTGCTGGACGCCAAGTACGACTCCCTGTTCATCGCCGCCAAGGAAGAGGCCGCGATGGTCAACATGATGCGCGCCAACGGCTGCACCGCCGGCGTCGACAACTTCGAGGATCTCGGCGCCCTGCCGCAGCTGCCGGGCGTCGGCCCGCAGCGCTTCCCGTCCGAGTACGGCTGGGGCTTCTCCGCCGAAGGCGACTGGAAGACCGCCGTGCTGGTCCGCATCGGTGCCGTCATGGGCTACGGCCTGCCCGGTGGCGCCTCCCTCATGGAGGACTACTCCTACAACTTCACCGAGGGCAACGAGCTCGACATGGGCTCCCACATGCTCGAGGTCTCCCCGGCCATCGGCACCATCGACAAGCCGAAGCTGGAGATCCACCCGCTCGGCATCGGCGGCAAGGCCGACCCGGTCCGCCTGGTCTTCTCCGGTGCCCCGAAGAAGGACGTCGTCGTCGTCTCCATGGCCGACGAGCGCGAGCGCTTCCGCCTGCTCATGGACGTCGTGGACGTCGTCGAGCCGCAGGGCTCCCTCAAGGAGCTTCCGTGCGCCCGCGCCGTCTGGAAGCCGCAGCCGGACCTCAAGACCGCCGTCCAGTGCTGGATCACCGCCGGCGGCTCCCACCACACCTGCATGACCACCTCCGTCGGTCGTGAGGCCTGGGAGGACTTCGCCCGCATCGCCGGCGTCGAACTCGCCGTCATCGACGAGAACACCACCGCCCGCCAGTTCGAGAAGGAACTGCAGCTGTCCGAGATGTACCACCGTCTCGACAACCGTCACTGATCGATGGAGTGTCCTCGTCGTTGCCCCTCGGTCGACGTACATTCGTACGCCTTCCCTCGGAGCGCCTAGAGGACACACGCATCAATCAATGCCGGCAAGCCGTCACCGGTTGATGACGGAACGTCCGTTCCGCTGACCGATCGGTAGCTCAATGGCCCATCCCACTTGGGATGGGCCATTGTCGTTCCTTTCCTTCCTCTCTCCCCGTCCGGGTTTCCGGACGAAGGGGGTACGCTCATACAGCGAATCCCCGTCGGCGCATCGTCTCAGGCGAAGCCCATACTGGTGCCATGAACGATGACGTACACGCACTCTCCGATACACCGACCGCCATATTGCGGTATTGGGAGGCGATCGAACTGCTGACCCCGCAGAATCTCAAGCTGAGGCCCGAAACGTCCTATAAGCTACCAGGCTTCGACTTGAGGTTTTGGAGGCACTACGGCACGCATGAGCCTTGGCAGCCATTCTTCGTCGACATCCATGTCACCGCGTCCGACGAGAAAGTGCCGGACGATACCGATGTCAAACGCCGAAAACTCGCACGGAAGCTGTTCGACCGACAAGCGCATCTCACGATGACGACCGACTCGCATGCAAGGCTCATCGGCGCGCATCTCGGCGACGAACCAGCGGACGAGAACCATGATTCCATCAGCCATGCGGCCGCACGGGAATTGGGACGGCTTCTAGGCCGCGACGCACGCATAGGTACCGTCATCGACGATGATGCCATGGATCATCTGATCTCCGCGCTCCGGCTGAAAGAGGCCGGCAAACACTACGCGATCATCTACTGCATCCGTCGCCCGGATTATCCGCAAGGCGTGTGCAAACGCCATGTCATCAAGAACGACAAGCCTGATTACGTGCTGCATACCGACGATTTGAATCCGAAGACGGGGCTGTACCGCAATCAGTTCAAGAAGCGGTGCGAGCTGCTCAAGGAGAATGGGGGAGGCGGCAACAACCCGCATATCGCGACATGGCTTCCCCACCGCAGCTACCAAATCAACGTGGCGATTAATCAGAAGACCGCGTTCAGAATGATGATTCATGCGCTCGCTCCAAAGGGAGAGGATTCACAACCGTCCGGCAATTCGGACAAATCCGCGGAAAGCGTAGCGCTCGACGAGCGAGAACCCACCGGCTACGCCGCCGGCCTCACCATCAGCGTTCGGGATGACGGAGTGCTTCTCGACGGCTCACTACACATATCGCAGTATTGCCGCTCGTTGAGCGAACTCGCCATCGCCGTTCGGCATGGACTGCCGATCCCGAAATCATGGCCGTTGCCGGACGACGGCATGGACGACGGCATGGACGACGCAATCAGCAAGATGCTCAATCAATGGCGGGAATCCTACGAAAAGCGCCACGCGGAGAATCCTCCCGATCCCCTCACATTCACCGCCATCACGGATTGCATCGCCTTCCTGTGCAATGAGCTGGGATTCGATGGCGAATCATCACCGATCGAACGGAGCATCGTCTCGGTACAACTCGGCAACGGGATATCGAAGCGGGATCTCGAACCCGACTTCATGGATTCCTTCTATCGGCAGGATCTGAGCCATCTCATCGATGATGCGGACAACGACCCGAAGAAGCTGTCGCATCCGCTCGCACGATACCTCTGCGCGAGACATCCGTCCCGCACCGACCTTAATCCGAAGTCGTCGGGCATGCCGGGCAGCGCACGGCCGGATGCCGCAAGCTTCATCCTCGAACACGTTGAGCCGCGTTCAATCCCACCGGCGTGCTGGCCTTCGAACCCCCAATACACCCTCGCCCTGCATCAACAACTCGCCGTGAACGAAATCCTCAAGGCGTTCCCGTCAGGTGGAGACCAACCGCTGCTGGGGGTCAACGGCCCTCCCGGAACCGGCAAGACGACATTGTTGCGCGACGTGATAGCGGCGGTCATCGCGGAACGCGCAAAGAAACTCGCGAAACTCGACAGGGCCGAAAATCTGTTCGCCGACAAAGCGGTATCCGTCGGCGGAGGATACAAGTACTGGAAGCTGAACGAGGAAATCACAGGATTTGAAATCGTCGTGGCTTCCGCCAACAACAGGGCGGTGGAGAACATCAGCCTTGAGCTTCCAACCGAAGATGCAATCCACGAGTATTGGCGCAAAGCAATCACCGCGGATTTCAGACCGCGCGTGTCCTCCTCTTATGGCGGATTCGCCTTCAGCGAGACGGCAAGCGCGATCACGAAGAGCATCGCCGGCAAACGCGACGATTCCGACGATTCCGCCACACAATCATGGGCGTTGTTCTGTGCGAGACTCGGCAACAAAACGAATTGGAGCGAGTTCTTCAAGGCCTTCACCAAAGAATTCGTCCGAGGCGAGCTCCGCGCTGATGGCGAGCCCGACCGGAACGGCGAGCCCGACCGGAACGTGGATTCCACCGATTGGAACAAGCTCTGGGACGACGCCAAACGCTCCTTCGCCGATGCGCAGAATCGTGAACGGTCCATCCGCGACGCACGGCAGGCGGATTATGAACGCGACCACGAGCATCACGCTCGTAAAGGGAAAACCGATGATCTGGGTCCAAGCCATTCGACCTATCTCACCACCCCCTATCTCGACCGGGAATGGAACGAGGCACGCACACGGGTGTTTCTGGAGGCGCTGGCCCTGCACCAGACGGCGATTCTCGCCAATCGCCAACGATTCCAGGACAATCTCGGATGCGCCAGCGACATCATTCGCCATGCGAATGTCCTTCCTGCCGATATGGTCATGAACTTCTGGCGCACCCTGTTTCTGGTGGTTCCGGTCATCTCCACGACGTTCGCTTCGGTCAGCCGCATGTTCGGCGTACTCGGCAGTGGTATCGGGGCCACAGACGCACACCGGTTCGGCCTGGCTCTGATCGACGAAGCCGGTCAGGCTCAACCGCAGTACGCCGCAGGTCTGCTCCAGCGCGTGCGTCATTGCGTGGCAGTCGGCGATCCGGTCCAGCTCGAACCAGTGGATACCATGCCGCCGCAGGTCCGAAGACTGCTGGCGCACCTCCACATGGGATCCGATGCGAGCATGGGGCCCGAATCCGACAACGTGCAGGAGTGTGTGGATCGCCAGACGCCACTGGGCCAATATACGAAACTGGGCGGCGGCACCGGCGACGATGGCGCTACCGGAAACGACGGGAACGAGGAGCATGACCAGTGGATCGGCATGCCACTTATCGTGCATCGTCGATGCCTCGACCCCATGTTCACCATCTGCAACACCATGGCGTATGAGCGACGCATGGTTCCGGGCTTGAACGTACGCCCGGAGGCGCCCATCACTGCCTTCGCCGCGGATGCCGCCGTACGGGATGGCTCGGCGACGGGGGAACAGGACGAGCCGAAGAACCCGGCGGAAGCGCTGTGGGAATCCTGCTGGTACGATTCCGCCGTCGGTGCCCAACCAGACGCGCCGCATGATGCGACCACTGCAACCCACGAAACGGCTGACGAGCAATGGCGGCCGCAGGAGGGTGCCATACTGCGTGGTTTGCTGGCCAAGCTGCACGAATCCGGTGTGGACTATGAGGACATTCTGGCCCTCTCGCCGTTCAACGCGGTGGCCGAACATGTCCGGGGCATATTCGGGCAGATGATCGCGCAGGATGGCACCATCGACAAGGACACCGCCGACAAGCTGGCCAAAGACCGGTCCGGCACCGTGCACATCAGTCAGGGGCGTGAAGCCGACGTCGTCATCCTCGTGCTCGGCAGCCGGACCGGAGCCAGAGGGAATGGGTCAAGACAGTGGGTCAACGAAAAACCCAATCTGCTGAACGTCGCCGTCTCCCGGGCGAAGATCCGCCTGTACGTCATCGGCAACCACGCCGATTGGAAGGACGGGAGGTATTCCCGGTATCTGGCCGATGAGCTGACTGTCACTCACTGGCACGATGATCGGCCTGCCGACCGACCGGACACCCAGTGACGGCTTGCCGTCATCGGTTGATGGCGGACCGTCCGCTCCGCTGGCCGATCAGTAGCTCAATGGCCCATCCCACCTGGGATGGGCCATTGTCGTTCCTCTCCTTCCTCTCCTTCCTCTCTCCCCGTCCTCCCGGGCGGATCAGGCCGGGGCCGAGCGGTGGCCGGCGGTTTACATCGGTCCGATAGAGTGATGGCATTGAACGGGTCGTTTCACGCCCGCTCACGAACCATGGGAATGGGGTGCCATGATGATCGATCGTCCGATGGTCGCGGTGACGCCGCTGATGGATTACGGCAAAGACAGCCTCTGGATGCTGCCCGGATACATGGATGCCGTGTTGCGCGCCGGCGGCACACCCGTGATGCTGCCGTTGACCGATGATGCGGCCGTGGTGGCGCAATGCGCCGAACGGTTCGACGCGTTCCTGTTCACAGGAGGGCCGGATGTGGGACCGTCGGTCGGCCCCGATTCCATGACCGACTGCACGGGCGACGCGACGGATGACGCGACCGGCCGCGGCGAAGTGCTCTCGCCCGAGCGCGACCGTATGGAATCACTGCTGTTGCCGTCCGTGATGCGGCTGGACAAGCCGATTCTCGGCATCTGCCGCGGCGTCCAGTTCATCAACCGGTTTCTGGGCGGCACGCTGTGGCGGGATCTCCCCACCGAACATCCCGGCGAAATCGAACATCACATGAAACCGCCGTACGACGCGTTCGGGCACACCGTGACGCTGACACCCGGCACGCCGCTGGCCAAGCTGTTCACGGGCGAATCCGAAATACCCGTGAACAGCTACCACCATCAGGCCGTGCGCGAACCGGCACCGGGACTGCGCGTCATGGCCACCGCTCCCGACGGCGTGATCGAAGCGTTGTGGCGTCCCGCGAGCCGGTTCCTATGGGCCGTACAATGGCATCCCGAATTCCTGTATCAAGTGGATTCCCGTTCGCAGGCCATTTTCGACACGTTCGTCACCGCGACCCGCACGACCCGCAACCGATGACCTTCCCCGCGCAATCCCCCACCACGTGGCGATGGTCCGCCCCCATCTCCGGAACCCGGCCGAAACCCCTGTTCTCCTCGATTTACAGCCCCCCTGTTCGACTGCGCCGCCACCTTGGATCTGAGGTATTCGCTGGCGCCCATCGATTCCGCACTGCGCACCGATTCCGTCGATAAGGATGTCCTGCTCGCGTATCCGTCATCGGTGAAGTATTCCAGTCATCGACAAACCGTTATGCGGGCGTTCGATTTGGCGGACGCGCGCAGCGAGAACGGCGGCGAATCGTCGGCACGAGGCATGTTGCATGACATGGGTTGTCCTCCGGACGATATCCAGGTCGAATTCCCGTGTCTGGATTATCCGAATCGTCGCCATCGCGTCGATTTTCTCTGGAGGATATCGAGAGATGGGACGTCGGGCGATGGGCAGGTGGCATTGGAATTCGACGGAACGCGGAAATACGTCGACCCGGACATGACCTCCGGCAGAGCGATCCGCGAGATCGTCAACGATGAGCGTCGTCGGCAGCAGTGCCTGGAGCGGCAGGGTCTATCGGTCGTCCGCATGCACGCCAACGAACTGGACGCCCCATGGCGTGTCATCCACGAACTGAGGGACAGGGCATACGGAGAACAAGGTGACGGTAAACCGGTCTGATACGGATCATCTGGGCGGCTGCGACCTAATATCATGAATGTTGGGAATCCGCCCATACGCCGCTATAATGCAAATCTGGGATACGGGACATCAATCGATGGGGATGGGTGATATGAGCGGTGACGGCAGCGAAGTGATCAATGCGGTGACCCGAGCGGATGCACACCGGGATCCCAGCCGGAAGGAAATCGCGAAGAGCTTGTCCTCCATCAAGGTGAAACTCGAGTCCTTGGACATCGACATCGATACGGACACGGCAATCGCCATTCCTCTGGATCAATTGCCGGCGCTGGGAGTGGCGTTCGCCTCGTTGCCTGCCGCCGTTCGCACGGTCGTCGGTTCGGTGGTCGGCCCGGATAATCTGTTCTTCGTCAATGACGCTTGCGGCAATCCGCTCAATGCGGCGGCTCTGCAGCACTTCAAGGATGGATCGGGTCTGCTGGCGTCGTTCAGGGATGCGATCAACGGATTCGGACAGGCGCGACTGCATGAGGCGGCGGGCGGTTCCTTCCAGGCCGCCGGAGTCATGCCTTATGATCCCACGATGCTGTTCGTCGCCGCCGCGATCATGCAGATCAACGGCAAACTCGATGCCATCCAGGACACACAGCGTAGGATGTTCCGGTACCTCCAGCAGAAAGACAAGGCCCGGTTGCGTGGAGACGCGGAGACGCTTGTCGCTATCCTCAACGGCTATCAGTACAACTGGGACAACGACATATGGCGGAGCAACTACCATATGAAGGTCCTTGACATCCGGCAGGACATGGCGCAGTCGTCCATTCATCTGCGCGCGCAGATTTCGGGTTTGCTTAAGGAAGGAGGAATCTTCGAGGTCCGTGGCGTCGTCGGCAAACGGTCGGACGATATCGCCGATGTGATGAAGGAATACCAGCTCGCCACATACAATCATGCGTTCGCCTCGTTCCTGGAACCTATTTTGAGCGAGAACCTTGATGCAGAATACCTGACGAAGATCGCCGACGACATCGAAGATCGTAGGCTCGACTATCTTCGTTTCTACACGGATTGCTACAACGCGATCGAAGAGGAATCCGACGGGTCGCTCGAAGGCAGGGTGCTCGGTGGCGTCTCCTTCCTGGGACGACGGCTCGGTGAGGCGGTCGCCTCCACGCCGATCGGCGACCATACTCCGTTAGACGGCGCGCTGATCGGCATGGGCGATGCCATGGAACGGTTCAACGCGGATCGCACCGATGCGCTGCTCGCAAGGATGCGCGACGCCCGATTGCCGCATGTGAAACCGTTCCGTGAGGCGGTACAGGCGTTGAACCGGTTGCATAACGCTCCGATGGTGATGGCTGCGGACGACGACGATCTCTACCTGCTGCCGCAGAAACGGGTATAGCTTCGTGAAAAGATCACGGGCAACCCGTGAAACGCGCATCGCCAGCGTCTGCTCCCTAGGGAGGCGAACCACAAGCATCCGATGGGTCGTCGGCGTCGGTTCCGTGCCGGCCTTGGCACGGAACCGACGCTCATGCGGGTCCTGGCGTCGTCGCTGTGCCATGGACTGGCCGGCGACGACGCAAAACGAGCCCTTGGCGTCGTTTCCGGCCAGTTATTGGTATGGAGACGATGCCAAGGGCTCTCTCAGTGGTGGTTCCGTACCATGGACTGGCTGGAACCGACGCTCATGGCGCGGAAGCGACGCCGAAGGGCGGGGCCGATCGGCTCCCGGCTTTTCCCGCCGATCCCGGCCGCCCCACGCGTCACCGCTTGCCGGTGTAGATCTCCTTGTCGATCACGTCGGCGAACACGCGGTTCACGGCCGGGCGTACGACCTTGAGCGACGGCGTCAGGCACTTGTTCTCCTGCGTGAGGCGCTCGTCGAGCACGACGAACTTGCGCACCGATTCGGCGCGGGAGACCGTCGCGTTGGCGCGATCCACGTACTCCTGGATCTCGTCGCGCACGGCCGCGTTCGTGGCGAGGCGGTCGATCGGCGTGTCCAGCGACAGTCCGTGCGCGGGCAGCCAGACGGCCAGCGCCTCCGGGTCGAGCGTGACGAGCGCGCCGATGAACGGCCGCTGGTCGCCGACGACCACCGCATGCTCGACGATCGGGCACTTGGCGATCTCCTCCTCCAACGGGATGGGGGAGACGTTCTTGCCGCCGGCCGTGATGATGATGTCCTTGATGCGGCCGGTGATCGTGATCCGCCCCTCGTCATCGATCGAGGCGAGGTCGCCGGTGCGCAGCCAACCATCCGCGGTGAACGCCTCGGCGGTCTTCTCCGGCAGATTGTGGTAGCCGCGGAACACGTTCGGGCCTTTGACCTGCAGCTCGCCGTCCTCGGCGATGCGCACCGAGGAGCCGGGCGCGGGCTGGCCGACCGTGCCGATCACGTTGTCGTGCACGCGCGTGGCCGCGAACGGGGCGGCCGTCTCGGTCATGCCGTAGCCCTGGATCATCGGCAGGCCGATGCCGTTGTAGAAGTGCGCGAGGTCGAGCGACAGGGGTGCGCCGCCGCACGCCACGTACTTGATCTTCGGGCCCAGGGCACCGCGCACGGTGCGGTAGACGAGCGTCTCGTACTTCGCATGTTCGGCGATCTCACTCAGCGTATGCTTCTCTCCGGCCTGTTCTTTTCGGCTCCAGTCGCGAGCCGCCTCGGCCGCGCGAAGGAACAGGCGTCCCTTCCATCCGGCGCCCGCCTTGTGCGAGGCCGCGTTGTACACCTTCTCGAACACGCGCGGCACGCCCAGCAGGTACGTGGGTTCGAACGATCGCAGGTCGGGCAGCAGGGACTTCGTGTCCGGCAGGTAGCCGACCACGCCGTCGTCGGAGGCGATGGACGCGTACTGGATGAAGCGTGCGAAGCAGTGGGCGAGCGGCAGGAACAGCAGCAGACGCGGATGGTCGTCGGTGATCATCTCGTGCAACGCCTCGGAGGCGGCGATGGTGACGGACACGAAGTTGCGGTGCGTGAGCTCCACGCCCTTCGGCGTGCCGGTCGATCCGGACGTGTACACGATGGTCGCGAGGTCGTCGATGTGTACGGAGGCGATGCGCTCGTCCAGCTCCTCGTCGGACACGGTCACGCCGAGGCCTTCCAGCGCTCCCAGCGCGTTGCCTTCAATCATGAGGATCTGCTTCAGCGTCGGGCAGTGGTCCTTCACCGAGTCGAGCCGGTCGAAGCGCGTGCGGTCGTCGGCGATGGCGAGCTTCACGTCCGCGTCGTTCATGATGCGTTCGGCCTGCGAGGCGGAATCCGTGTCGTAGATCGGCACGCTCACGGCGCCGATCGCGGCGAGCGCGAAGTCGAGCACGCCCCATTCGAGTCGCGTGGAGGAGAAGATCGTCACCGCGTCGCCCTTGCCGATGCCGAGCGCGATGAGACCGCGCGCGGCGGACAGGACCATGCGGTGGAATTCGCCGGTGGTCACGTTCGCCCAGCGGCCCGGTCCGAGCTTCTTCTCGGCGATGACCGTGTCCGCGCCGGTGCGGTCGAGACGGTCGGCGAGCAGCGAGTAGATGGTCTGGTCGTCGCGCAGTTCGACGGACGATCCAGGTGTGGTGTAGTGGTCAAGCATGATGGCGCGTTCCTTACCGTTCCTTGCGTTCTTCGGTGGCCGGTCGTCTCCCCACGATCCGCATGTCGCGGTGCCGCGGGCGTGGTTCCGGCCGATCATCGCCTAAGTTACGCGCGCGTAGCCTCGCGCGTGTTGTGCGCCATGCCACAACCGCGCCGTCGTCTTTTGTGGATTGCCACCAACCCTTCCATTCCGCTTCGTTTTCCGTTACGGTGGCTTGAGATCGACGGAAAGGGGAGACATGTTCGACAAACGATTGTTCCGGCTGGTACCCGGCATAGGCTGTCTGGTCGCCGGTAAGGTCGCCTGCATGTGGGTGGGTCTGCTCGCCAACATCGCGTTCGTGACGGCGATCGTCGCCTTGTTCGCGAACCTGCTCGCCGGTGCCGGCGACGCCGTCACGCCGATGGCGGGCGACGCAATCTTCTACGGTCTCGTCATCGTCGCCGCCGCGATCGTGCGATATCTGACGACGGCCGCTGCCGCGCGCCTCGGCACCGAGGCCTCCGAACGCGTCAAACTCGCGTTGCGCGAGAAGCTGTACCGCAAGATGCTCGCGTTCGGCCCCTCCTACGCGCAGCGTGTGAAGACCGCCGACGTCGTCCAATCCGCCGGCGAGGGCATCGAACAGATCCAATCGTTCTTCGACCTGTTCCTGCCGCAGCTGTTCTACGCGATCCTCGCGCCGCTCACCCTGTTCGCCGTGGTCGCGCCGATGGACCTGCCGACCGCCGTCACGTTCCTCGTCTGCGCGCCGCTCATCATCGTCGTGGTCGGCATGGTCGCGATGAGCGCCGCCCGCACGTTCAAGAAATACTGGGGCCGCTACACGGACATGGGCGCCGCGTTCCTCGACGACCTGCAGGGCCTCGAGACGCTGAAGGCGTTCGACGCCGACGCGCGCGCCGCCCGCGAACTCGACGACAAGGCCGAGAACTTCCGCGTGATGACGATGCGCGTCCTCCAAATCCAGTTGCGTTCCCTCACCGCGATGGACGCGGTCGCCTACGGCGGCACCGCGGCCGGCATCGGCGTCGCCCTGTGGCGCTTCTCCACCGGTGGCGCGTCCACGGGCGCGTCCACCGCCATGTGGACGGCCGACGTGCACGGCTGGCTCGCCTACCCCGCGTATCTCGTGTCCTACCTGTTCCCGTTCGCCGGCGCGCCGATGACGCTCGCCTCGCTGCTGCTCATCATCCTGCTGTCCGCCGACTTCTTCATCCCGTTGCGCCAGCTCGGCTCGTTCTTCCACGTCGCGATGAACGGCATGACCTCCACGAAACGCATCTTCGCACTGCTCGACGCGCCCGAACCGGAGCGCGGCGACGCCGACCTGCCCGAAACGCACGACGCCGGTCTCGACGTCACGTTCGACCACGTCGCCTACACGTACGGCGACGGTTCCGGCGACGGTTCCGGCGACGCGGCCGGCGCGGCGGGCGGCGCCGACGTCGCGCCCGCGCTCGCCGACGTCGCCTTCGACGCGCGTCCCGGCGAGCTCACCGCCATCGTCGGCGTCTCCGGTTCCGGCAAATCGACGGCCGCCGCGCTGCTCGCCGGCACGCTCGCCGGATACTCCGGCTCGCTGCGTCTCGCCGGCATCGAGGTCGCGGCGCTTTCCGGCGAGGCGCTGTCGCGCGCCGTCACGGTGATCGGCGCGCGCAGCCACCTGTTCGCCGGCACGTTGCGCGACAACCTCGCGATGGCGTTGCCGAAACGGATCGACGACGACGCCGCGGCGGATACGGATGCGATGATGTGGGAGGCGCTGAAGCGTGCCCGCATCGACGATTTCGTGCGCGCGCAGGCCGATGGACTCGACATGATGATCGAACAGGACGCCGCGAACCTGTCCGGCGGGCAACGCCAGCGCATCGCCATCGCACGCGCCCTTCTGCACGACGCGCGGGTCTACGTGTTCGACGAGGCGACCAGCAGCGTCGACGTGGAAAGCGAGACGCTCATCCTCGACGCGATCCGCGACCTCGCGCACAAGGACGGCCGGACGGTCGTCATGATCACGCACCGCATGGCCAACGCCGAACACGCGGACCATATCGTCGTCCTCGATCACGGCAGAAGCGTCGAAACCGGCACGCACGCCGAACTCATGGCCCTCGACGGCGGCAAGTACGCCCGCCTCTTCCGCACCCAGGCCGAAGTAGAGGACCTTGGGGAGGCAAGTGGGGAGAACAGGCCCCCTCTGACGAGGGGGCTGTCCCGCGCAGCGGGACTGGGGGAGAGAACCGCCGCCGCCCCGGCCCGCCGCCGCACCAGACCAACCCCTCTCCACTTTCCGGACCATCACCCGCCTGCTGGGGGAGGCGCGTCCGCTCGCACGGCTCATGGCCGCCGCGTCGCTCGCCGGCACCGTCGGCCACCTCGCCGCCACGATGCTGCCCGTGTTCGCGATGATCGGCGCGTTCGCGCTCGCCGGACACCCCGTGTGGTCGATGGGCGTCGCGCCGGCCGTCGCCGCGATGATCGTGTGCGCGCTGCTGCGTGGCCTCATGCGCTACGTCGAACAGTATCTCAACCACAATGTCGCCTTCCGCCTGCTCGCCCTGTTCCGCTCCAAAGCGTTCGCCGCATTGCGCCGTCTCGCGCCTGCCAAGCTCGCCGGACACGGCAAGGGCGACCTCATCGCCCTCGTCACCACCGACGTCGAACTGCTGGAGATCTTCTTCGCGCACACCATCAGCCCCGTCGTCATCGCCGCGACCACGACCGTCGTCTACGCGGTCCTGCTGCTCACGCTCGACCCGTGGATGGCGCTCGCGCTCATCGCCGCGCATCTCGTCATCGGCGTGCTCGTGCCGCGCTTCTTCGCGACCGGCGTCAGGAACCTCGGCCCCACGATCCGCAGACAGGCGTCGTCGCTCGACGACGTCATGCTCGACGACATGCGAGGCCTTGGCGAGATCATCCGCTTCGGCCGCGGCGAGGACCGCGTCGCCGTGATCGCACGGCTCACGAAACGCCTGTGGACGGAGCACGTGCGATTGAGCCGCGTCAACGGCCGGTTCGCCGGCATCGCGGGCGTGCTCGTACTCGCACTCACCACGGCCACCGCCGTGCTCGTCATCGCGCTCGCCGCCGCCGCGCCCCTGCATGGGCCGGCGCTGGTTGTCGCGTTCACGCTGATCGCCAGCTCGTTCGGCCCGACGATGGCGTTGAGCGCCCTGCCCGCGAACCTCACGCAGACGTTCGCCTCCGCCCGCCGCCTGTTCGCCCTGATGGACGAGACCCCGGCCGTCACCGAGACCGGCACCGCCACCCCCGACTACGACGGCATGCGCCTCGACCACGTCACCTTCGCCTACCCGACAACTCCGCGCCCCCTGCCCGGACCGGAGTCTTCTTCGTCGCGCCCCCTGCCCGAGTCGGACGGTTGGGAGCCGGAGAGTGCTTCTTCTTTGCTCCCCCTTGAGGGGGAGCTGTCCGCAACGCGGACTGAGGGAGTGTCCGCCGGCTCCACCCCCATCCTCGCCGACTTCTCCCTCGACGTGCCCGCCACCGGCATCCTCGGCGTGCAGGGGCCGTCCGGGCGCGGCAAGTCCACGACCATCAAGCTGCTCATGCGCTACTGGGACCCGCAGTCCGGCGGCGTGACCCTGTCCGGCACGCCGCTGCCTGACGTGGACGCGCATCACCGCCGCCGCGTGCAGGCGCTGATGGGGCAGGAGACGCACCTGTTCGACGGCACAATCCGCGACAACCTGCTGCTCGCATTGCCGCAGGGGGAGCGCGTGGACGATTCCGTTTCCAACGCTGCGACCGACGCCGCCGCGACCGACGCCGCTGCGACCGACGGGCTCCTGCGCGACGCCCTCGCCAAGGCGTCCGCGCTGGAACTCGTCGACTCGCTGCCCAAGGGCATCGACACTCCGGTGGGCGAGCTCGGCGACCGTCTGTCGGAGGGCGAACGCCAGCGCATCGGACTCGCGCGCGTGTTCCTTCGAGACGCCGACCTCGTGCTGTACGACGAGCCGACGAGTCGTCTCGACGCGTTGAACGAGGCGGTCATCCTGAAATCCATCCGAGACACGTCCGAAGGCCGCGCCGCCGTGCTGTTCTCGCATCGCGAATCGGCGATGCGCGTCGCCGACCATGTCGTGACGTTCTGACCGCGACTATCCCTTGATGAACGAGTCCAACGTGTCGAGGGCGTCGTCGATGGCCTTCGCCTCGCGCGCGTCTTCGGCGCGCTGGCGGGCCATCGCCTCCGCGTGATCGCGCGCGGCGAGCAGCGGGTCCGGCGCGCTGGCGGTCGGCGGGATGCGCCGCGGGTCGAGGCGCCGGGTCGCGTCCATGTCCGGCAGTTCGGCGTCGTCCAATACGGTCGGGTCGATGTCGGTGTGACGGCTGTCGTCCTCCGCCACGGTCCGGCCCTTGTCGGCGACGTCGAGCATGTCGATGGCGTCGACGGCGGCCGTCGCGTCCGCGTCGAGATCGCGTTCCGGCCGGCGTTCCGGCAGATCGACGGTGATGTCGCGGGCGATGTCCGCGCCGTTCATCGGATTGGATTCGACGGTGATGCGCCGCACCTCGCCGTCGCCCAGTTCGGCGGCCGTGGCGGTGCCGGCCATGAGGTCGGCGGCGATGCGATGCGCGCGTTCCGTCGCGGCGATCGCCTCGGGGCGCGTCCCCGACGGGGCGATCGGCACCGTGGTCGACATCAGCGTATCGTCGTCGGCGTCGTCCGTGCCGAAATCATGCGTGACGCGCGCGGTGAGGTCGTCGGCGGTCGGATGGCGCGCCGCCGACGCCGCGCCCGAAGCGGCGTCGGACGGCGGCAATGGCACGGACATGAGCGTGTGCGCGGCCTTGCGCGCCTCCTCGACGGCGCGTTCGGCGGACAGGCGTTCCGCTTGCGCCCGCTCCTTCGCCTGGATGTCGAAGATCTGTTTCTGGGCGGTGACGCGCGCACGTTCCGCCGCCTCCAGGATGCCCAGCGCCTGCTGCCGTTCGTTCTCGGCGCGCACGATCGCCGCCTCGGCGTGACGGATGTTCGCGTCGGCGGAGCTCAGCGCGTATTTCGCGGCGGCGAGCGGCGTGCGCGGCTGCCACAGGTGTTCGATCTCCTCAAGCGTGCGTCCCATCGTCTCCGGCACGAGCGTGACGATGCCGAACAGGCAGACGATGTCGAGCAGACCGAAGACGAGGAAGGTGATGCCGCCGCCCAGATTGTCGACCATCATCGGCGTGAACTGCGCGACCGCCCAGTTCACGGTCAGCAGGCACATGACGCACAGGCCGGTCGCACGGCCGCGCAGGAACGTGGGGAACAGTTCGGGGATGACCACCCACGGGATCGGGCCCATCGAGAACGCGAACGAGGCGGCGAACAGCATGATGAACACGAGCGTGAGCAACGGCATGCCGACGATGTACGAGACGGCGATGCACATCGCGAACACGGTCATCAGCCCCGCGCCCACGGCCATGAGCTGCTTGCGGCCGACCGTGTCGATCAGGTACATGCCGATCACGGTGAACACGAGCTCGAATCCGCCCACGCAGGCGGAGGTGAGGAATTCGGTGTCGCCGCCGAAGCCGAGCCGGGAGAACATGACGGGGCCATAGTAGGAGATCGCGTTGATGCCGACGGCCTGGTTGAACACGGCGAGGAAGATGCCGATGAGCAGGGCCTTGCCGAGACCGGGGCGGAACAGGTCGGTGAACTCGTTCGACATCTCCTGTTCCAACCGGACGGACGCCTGGATGTCGTCGGTGCGGATGCGCGCGTCCTCGGTGCCGAGAATGTGTTCGAGCACGCGGAAGCCGTCGTCGCTGCGGTCGTGCTGGATGAGGAATCGCGGGCTTTCGGGCGCGCGCCACATGGCGACCAGGAAGGCGAGGGCGGGAATCGCGCCGAGACCGAGCATCCAACGCCAGCCGGTCGTCAGATCCCATGCGGGCGTGCCGTAGGAGGCGATGATGTAGTTGATGACGTTCGTCAGGAAGATGCCGCATACGGCGAACATCTGATAGGAGAAGGTGAGCGTGCCGCGGATGTTCGTCGGCGCGGATTCGGTGATGTACGTGACGGCCAGGGCGGCGGTCAGGCCGATGCCGAAGCCGCCGACCACGCGCGCGGCGATCAGATCGTAGGGGCCGAAGGTGAACGCGCTCCACACGGCGGACACGCAGAAGAAGCATCCGCCGGCGATGAGGACGCGGCGGCGCCCGAACCGGTCGGAGAGGAAGCCCGCCCATGCGGCTCCGATGACCGCGCCCAGCATGATCGAGGAGATGACGAGGCCTTCCATCACCGTGTCGAGCCGGTAGCGGGTGCGCAGGAATTCGATGGCGCCGGAGATGGAGACGGTGTCGTAGCCGTACAACAGACCGGCCAGTCCGGCGCTCAGCGCCAGACCGAAGGTGTAGCGTCCCGAACCGTGCAGCCGTACGGCCGTGCCCAAAGGGTTCCGCTGTTTCGAGACAGCATGAAACAGACCCGCCATGCGCCTTCCTCTCAATGCATCGATGGGGGATTACACACCGATACTAGCCGGGGATGCCGTTTTCGTCATGGTGCATTCCACACCCCGGTGACGAATTCGGGCGTGATGTCAGCTGGGGCGGCGTCGGGGTGCCGTCGGGATGCCGGTGGGGGGATGCCGATGGGGAGGCGCGGGCCGGCGTCGGGCGGCGAGTGGCGTGCGGCGACACGCCGGTGAGCCATACAGGTACACTGGTGTATCATGTGAAGCGTTGGTACACGGGTGTACCTCTTGGAAGCACTCGTCAGGAGCGTCACGGAGGAAGGTCTCCGCGACGAGAATAAGGAGAATGATATGCGCAACGTCAAGAAGGTCATCGCGGCCGCCGCGGCCGTGGCCACGCTCGTCGGCCTCGCCGCATGCGGCGGCGGCGACGATGCCGCGTCCGTCGACACCGATACCGCGAACGCCAAGGGCGAAGTCGTGTTCTGGGGCTGGGGCAACGGCATCAAGGAGACCATCGCCGCCTTCGAGAAGGACAACCCCGGCATCACGGTCAAGTATTCCAGCACCGGCACCGCGGCCGACACCGCCACGGCCCTGCAGAACGCCGTGGCCGCCGGCAAGGGCGCGCCGGACGTGGTGATGATGGAGGACGCCACCATCTCCCAGTTCGCCGTGGACGGCAGCATCGTGGACCTGAGCCCGTTCGGCGCCGAGAAACTCGAATCCGATTTCGCCGCCGGCCCGTGGGCCAAGATGCTGCAGGGCGAGGGCAAGCCGTACGCCCTGCCCATCGATTCCAGCCCCGAGGTGTTCTTCTACAACAAGGCCGTGTTCGACAAGGCCGGCGTCGACGGCGAATCCATCAAGACCTGGGATGACTACTACAAGGCCGCGAAGAAGATCCGCGCGCTCGGCGACGACTACTACATCGCCAACAACGCGGGCGATTCCAACGGCTACCAGCCGTTCACCGCGCAGGCGTGGCAAGCGGGCTCCACCCCGTGGAAGGTCGACGGCGAGAACATCACCATCGACATGAACGACAAGGGCATGCAGCGCTACGTCGCGTTCCAGCAGAAGCTCATCGACGAGGGCCTGATCAACACCAAGATCTCCAACTGGTCCGACGACTGGTACCGTTCGCTCGGCGACGGCACCACCGCATCCCTGACCATCGGCGCGTGGATGCCGACCAACCTCGAATCCAGCGCCGCCGCCGGCAAGGGCAACTGGCGCGTCGCGCAGCTGCCGCAGTGGAAGGACGGCGACCAGGCGTCCTCCGAGGACGGCGGTTCCGCGCTCGCCATCACCGAGCAGTCCAAGAACAAGGCCGCAGCCTACAAGTTCATCGAATATCTCACCCACGGCAACGGCGCCCAGGTGATGGCCGACCACGGCACCTTCCCGGCGAAGACGGCCATCCTCGACGACGAGGACTTCCAATCCCAGAAGAACGAGTACTTCGGCGGTCAGGAGGTCAACAGGGTGCTCGTCGAGGCCGCCAAGCGCAAGGTGAGCAAGTTCCAATACCTGCCGTACAACCCGTACGCGCAGTCCAAGTACGGTGACGACATCGCTCCGGCCTATCAGGGCAAGAAGACCCTCAAGGAGGCCATGCAGGCGTACGCCAAGACGCTGGCCGACTACGGCGACCAGCAGGGCTATACCGTCACCGTCAAGTAAGTGGCATGGGGCCGGTCCGGCCCGTGGCGGTTGTGTCCGGGAGCGTCTCCTCCTTCCGCTCCCGGTCCTCCCTCCCTGGCCATCGCCCCTTGCCTGATGCCGAGGGCGGGGATGCGTCCGGTATCCCCGCCCTCGGCATATCCGGGGCGGGTCGTGACGCCTCCGGATCGTTGGTTGCCGTTGGTTGGATTATGGAAAGCGCAAGGTGAAAATGATGTCTGGTCAGACGATGGATCCGTCGGCCGCCATGGCCGCTCGTCACACGCAGCAGGCGCGCGAGAACCGGCACAAGGCGGACTGGCGTGGTTGGAAGTTCATGTGGCCGTTCGCGGTGGTGTTCGTGTTCGTGTTCATCATCCCGATCGTGTACGCCATCTACATTTCGTTCTTCAAGAAGCAGATGATCGGCGGCACCAGGTTCGTCGGTCTGGGCAACTACGCGGCGCTGATGCACGACCAGCAGTTCTGGTCGTCCGTCGGCCGCGTCGCCCTGTTCACCGTCGTGCAGGTGCCGATCATGCTGTTCCTGGCGGCCGCGATGGCGTTGGCGATCGACTCGATGAAGCTGCACGGCACGAAGTTCTTCCGCATCTCCACGTTCCTGCCCTACGCGGTGCCGGCGGTGGTGTCCACCCTGATCTGGGGCTTCGTGTACGGCGC
>NZ_JGZP01000030.1 GCF_000741785.1 Bifidobacterium stellenboschense
GCGCGCACCGGCGCGACGTCGCGCGCCGAGTTCCGCGGCGACGAGCGCCTGCCCGGCGATGCCGATCGCGTCGAGCATGTTGAGCACGAAATTCCACGTCGCGTTGACCGCCTGGTATGCGGCGAGCACGGTCACGCCCATGCGCGCGGCGAGCATGACGGTCGCGACGAGGCAGGCGCGCAGGGCGAGCGTGCGCAGGAACAGCGGCACGCCGTCGCCCGCGCTGTGCGCGATGCCGGCGAGTCGCGGCCGCACGGACGCGCCTTCCGCACGCGACCACAGGATCGCCGGCACAGTGAGGAAGACGCCCATGAACCATTGCGCGATGAGCGTGGCCGCGCCGGAACCGGCGATGCCCCAGCCGAGCGCGATGACGAACAGGATGTCCAAGAGCGTATTGACGATCGCGCCGGCGACGGCGGCGATCAGGGTGATGCGCACCTTCTGGAGTCCGCGGAAGATGCCGTTCGCCGCGTAGACGAGCAGCATGCCCGGCAGGCCGAAGACGATCGCGTCGAGATAGCGTTCCGCCTCGTCGAGGACAGGGCCTTCCGCGCCGAGCGCGGCGCACAGCGGCCGGCCGGCGAGGAACAGGATGACGGACACGATGATGCCGATGCCGAGCGCCAGCCACATGCCGTCGATGCCGGCTTCGAGGCCTTCGCGCCGGCGGCCCGCGCCGATGAGCCGCGCCACCTGCGAGGTGGTGCCGTAGGCGAGGAACACGCACAGTCCGACGGTGGTGAGGATGATCGTCGAGCCGATGGACAGGCCGGCGAGCGAGGCTTCGCCGAGATGGCCGACGATCGCCGTGTCGATGAGGATGAACGCGGGTTCGGCGATGAGCTGCCCGAACGTGGGGATCGCCAGCGCCGCGATCCGCGCGGTGGTGCGGCGGGTGGATGGCGCGGCGGCGGGCGGGGTGGTATCGGCCGGGGTTGGCTGGTGGCCGTTGTCCGTGTCAGTGGTCATCTCGTGTGTTCCTGTTCCATGGTCCTACGCGTCGATGTGCGGTCGTTGCCTGCGTTTTCCGACCGTCCACTGTAGTCGTCGATGGGACTGGGGGATTCCGGCCTCTTGGCTCCCCTTGCAGGGGAGCTGTCGGCGTAGCCGACTGAGGGGTAGTAGCCGCTTCGCCGGCGTGGCGCAGCCCCGTTCACCCTCCGTTCACACGTGATTCCGGTGCTGTTACCACGGTGTTACGTGTCGCGCAAGTCGGTGTCCATGGTCGGGAAAGTAATCCACACGTTATCCCCAAGTTATCCACCAAGTTATCCCCATAGTGTGGATAACTCAGTGGATGTATGGCGGCAAACCGGGGTGAAAATGTGGATAACTTTTTCTTATCCACAACGCCATTCGGCGTGTCGCGGTGTTGTGGTGGTCGATTGTGGACAACTCGGTGGATAACCACCCATTTTCCCACATTTAGTTGTGGACAACCCTCCCATGCGCCATATCTATGGTGGATAACCGAAGGTAGCGAATGACCGCGGATTCTACTTTCAACAATCCTCCGCGCGATTCTGGTGCGCTGAAAGGGCGTTTCGCGCACCATTCTCGCGCCGAGGGGAGCGGGGCGGGACGTTTGCGCTGGGGGTTGTGTTGGTGGGTGTCGCGCAAAACGAAAGACCCGGCCGATGGGGGCCGGGTCTTTCGCGAAGGAGAGAGAGGAAGAAGAAAGAAGGTGTTCAGTTATCGTTATGGGGACGCGAAGAAGGAATCGTCCTCGCCGGTCCGCTTCCGCCGCCGTGGTGATGGGGTTCGCCTTGGTGGCTTCCGTTCGCCGGTGATTCCATATAACCGCGCGAACCTCAACGCAACGATGCGAAAACCTTGGAGCACCATGGCAATCCCCATGGGATACGCCGTCAATCCCCGCGTGTCCGCATGGTGGCGCGGGTTCGCGGGCGGTTCATGCCGCTCCTTATAATCATTGCGTTTACGTAGCATATGCGGCAAACGCTCCCGTCCCACGAGAAGGCGGGAGGCAGCGGAAGAAGATTGGATAGCAGTGGCTCTCATCGTGCAGAAGTACGGCGGCTCGTCGGTCGCCGATACCGATTCGATCAAACGTGTGGCCAAGCGCGTCGTCGAAACGAAGAAAAAAGGCAACAAGGTCGCCGTGGTCGTCTCCGCGATGGGCGACACCACCGACGATCTCATCGACCAGGCGCTGAGCATCGACTCCAACCCGCCGGAACGCGAGATGGACATGCTGATGACCGCCGGCGAACGCATCTCCATGAGCCTGCTCGCCATGGCCATCCACGCGGAAGGCAGCCGCGCCCACTCGTTCACCGGACAGCAGGCCGGCTTCTTCACCGACGCCCGCTACGGCGCCGCACACATCAAAGCCGTCAAGCCGGACCGCGTGAAGAACGCGCTCTCCCTCGGCGACGTCGCCATCGTCGCCGGATTCCAAGGCATCAACGCGAAGGGCGACGCGACCACGCTCGGCCGCGGCGGCTCCGACACGTCCGCCGTCGCGCTCGCCGTCGCGCTCGGCGCCGACATCTGCGAGATCTACACCGACGTGGACGGCATCTTCACCGCCGACCCGCGCATCGTGCCCACCGCGCGCCGCATCCCGTACATCGGCTACGACGCGATCCTCGAAATGGCGTCGTGCGGCTCGAAGGTGCTCGCGCTGCGCTGCGTCGAATACGCGCAACGATTCAACATGCCGCTGCACGTGCGCTCCTCCTTCTCGCACCGTCCCGGCACGCTCGTCGTGCCCGAAGGCGTCGACCCGCGCAGCCTGCCGAACATCGACTGACGCGACGCGACATCACGATTGAACAGTAACGCAACGAAACGCAACGAAACCGAAAGCGACATCATCACCATGAGCGACAACAACGACAACAAATCGATGGGCGACCTGTTCCCCGACCTCGGACCGGAGGCCCCGGTCATCTCCGGCATCGCACACGACCGCAGCGAGGCGCTCGCCACCGTGCGCGGCGTGCCGAACGAGCCGGGCATGGCCGCGAAGGTGTTCACCGAGCTGGCCGCCGCCGGCATCAACGTCGACATGATCGTGCAGGCCGGCTCCTCCGCGGGCACCGCCGACATCTCCTTCACCGTGCCGGAGGCGTCCGTCAAGGCTGTCGAGAACGCGCTGCTCGACGCGCATGACGCGCTCGACTACAAGTCCTTCGACGTCGATCCGAACGTCGGCAAGGTCGCGGTCGTCGGCGTCGGCATGAAGACCCACTCCGGTCTCGCCGCCAAGTTCTTCCAGGCGTTGAGCGAGAAGGGCATCAACGTGCTGATGATCTCCACCTCCGAGATCCGCATCGCCGCGCTCGTGCCGCTCGACCAGCTCAACGAGGCCGTCAAGGCCCTCCACACCGCCTACGGCCTCGACGCCGACAAGGTGGAAGCCGTGGTCTACGGCGGCACCGGTCGCTGATTTTCCGGTAGGCGCGACTGCCGGATCTCCGGTGGACTTCCGGCAGTCGGCCGTTTCTCCGAGGATTCCGGTCGAACGCCCTCCCGCTTTGCGCGGGAGGGCGTTTTTGTACGACGACCGAGACCATCCGAACCTCACGGTCGCGGCGGCACGCGGCCTACCGTCATCAGTCTTCGGCACAGCCGGGGAATTTTTCTTCTATGGAAGAAAAATTCTGGAAATTGCGGATGATTTCTTGCGTGGAAGAAAATGGCGGTCGGGGAGGTTGGGCGTGTGCGCCACACGAGGGTGCGGGCGGCGTTGTGTGGCGCGGGGGTGCGCCACACAACGAGGGAAAGCGCTGAATGACGGTGGTGTGGCGTGGATTCGGGGTGGAAGATGCCCGGATTCGTGCCACACGAGCCCCATGTGGGCGGATACGAGGTTGCGTGGAGCGGGGGTGTGCCACATTGCGTTGAAAGACCCGTGTTCGTGGTTGCGTGGCGCGAATCCGCGCCACATAAGAGCGAAATCCGCGAAATGATGCGCGTGTGGCGCGGTGCCGTGCCACACAACCGTTTCGGCACCCTTGTGTGGCGCAGCGGTCCGTGTCTAGCAGCAGTCCATGGCGCAATAGTCCGTGGGCGCAGCAGTCCGGTGTAGTCGTATTCGGTGTGGCGGATATCGCGAAACCGGCGCCTCCATGGTTACTTGGAGATTGTGCCGGACAATGGCGGAACGCGCGCGGTAGGAGGTGCAAGGAATCATGCCGGCCAATGCGGGAACGCGCTGTTTTGCGCGTAGCCGGCGGAGCGGCATGCCGGACAATGCAAAAGCGCGGATGATAACGGTTGGCCGGCATGAAACCATGCCGGCCAATGCGAAAGACCCGTGCCGCGGACTCATCCGGCGGACACGGGCCTCTTTATGGGCATCTAGGCGTGGGAGGTGACTCCCCGGAACGGCCGAACCTTCGGCTTACTTCTTCGTGATGTAGCCCAGCGCCTTGAGCATCTCGGCGCACTCCAGCGCGCCGCCGGCGGCGCCGCGCAGCGTGTTGTGGGCGAGGCCGACGAACTTCCAATCGAAGATCGAATCCTCGCGGAGGCGGCCGATCGAGACGCCCATGCCGCCCTCATAATCCACGTCCAGCTTGACCTGCGGGCGATCGTCCTCGGTCAGGTACTGGATGAAGTGCTTCGGCGCGTGCGGCAGGCCGAGATGGGCCGCCTCCGACGTGTAGTTGACGAGACGGTCGACGAGCTCCTCCTTCGTCGCCTTCTTGCCGAAGTTGATGAACACGGTCGCGGTGTGGCCGTCGAGCACGGGAACGCGGATGCACTGCGACGTAATGCGCAGCGGGCCGTCGAACGGGACGATCTCGCCCTTCTCCGCATCCACGTGGCCGAACACCTTGAGCGGCTCCTTCTCGCTCTTCGCTTCCTCGCCGGAGATGAACGGGATGATGTTGCCCACCATCTCGGGCCAGTCCTTGAACGTCTTGCCCGCGCCGGAGATCGCCTGGTAGGTGCTCACGACCACCTCGCGCGGCTCGAACTCCTTCCACGCGGCCAGCGCCGGCGTGTACGCCTGGATCGAGCAGTTCGGCTTGACGGCGATGAAGCCGCGCGTCGTGCCGAGACGCTTGCGCTGATGCTCGATCACCGCGAAATGCTCCGGGTTGATCTCCGGCACGACCATCGGCACATCCGGAGTCCAGCGGTGCGCGCTGTTGTTCGAGACGACCGGCGTCTCTGTCTTCGCGTAACGCTCCTCGATCGCGCGGATCCGGTCCTTCGGCATGTTGACCGCGGAGAACATGAAGTCGACGCCCTCGGCGACCTTCTCGGCCTCGTCGCCGTCGACCACCGTCATGTGCTTGACGTACTCGGGCATCGGCGCTTCCATCTTCCAACGGTCGCCGACCGCCTCCTCATACGTCTTGCCCGCGGAGTGCGCGGACGCGGCGAGCGTCGTCACCTCGAACCACGGATGGTTCTCCAGCAGCGTGATGAAACGCTGGCCGACCATGCCGGTCGCGCCGAGCACGCCGACCTTCAGTTTTTCGGACATAGCAAACCCCTTGGGTGAGATGGATGGGCGATTACACACGTGGATATCTATTCTACGGAACCGTCCGGGGCGCGGCATACGCGTTTCCGCATGATGGCCTGCGCGCGGTGCGGTGGTGCGGGCGCGGTACGGTGGTGCGGTACGCCGTTGCGCGCGGTACGCTAGGAGGCATGTCGATTGCATCTCAGGAAGCGCGCAAACAGCTTGACCGGATCGTGGCGTTGGGGTACCCGGATGTGGCGGATATGAGCGCCGCCGCGTTCCGCGCGCTCGCGAACCCGCTCATCGAGGCGCTGGAACATTCCGATCTCGGCACGAACATCCTGCTGGTGCCGACGCGCGAGCTGGTCTCGCCCGAATCGCTGATCGCGCGAACCTCCATCTACCGCATGGCCGGTTTCACGACGATGCCGCCGCGCGACATCGCCAGCTTCCTGCCGCAGGACGGCTTCGAGCCGCCGGAGGGGCCGTTCTATCTGGTCGTCGACCCGCATACCGGCACCTGCTACGTGAACCGCGAGCCGGATGTGGCGCGCAAGCTCATCGATTCGGACGAGCGTCTGCCGCTCACGTTGGAGGAGGGGCTCGCAATCGCCACGCAGCATCCGGAATGGCTGCTGGAGAAGAACGGCTTCAACCTGCTTGGTTCGCGTTCGGCGGACGGCCGCGTGCCGAGCATCTGGATGAGCCAGAACGCGCCGCGACTGGGCGCGGTCTGGCCGAATTCGCGCCACACGTGGCTCGGCAACGCGTACTGCATCGCAAGGCGCGGCGTGAGCCTGTTCATCTGACGATTTCCGACGGCGGTCGGCGATGTCCGCCGCGACACGCCGAAACGCCGTTGCGCCGCGTTTCCGGTACATATCTACCGGCGATATGCGCGGCGGGTAGACTGAGGGCAGTTCATCGTTCATGGAGAGTAAGGAACGAAGATGATCTGCACGAGATGTGGTGCCGCCAACGAGGGTGGCTACAGGTTCTGCGCCGAGTGCGGTGCGCCGCTGCCTCAGGGCGATGCGACGGTCACGGGCGGCGTGTCGGGTTCCGGCGTGCCGGGGCCGGTCCCCGCGGCTCCCGCCGTGCCGCCCGTCCCCGGCCCGTCGGGCGCGTCCGTGCCGCCGCGTCCGTCCGTGCCGATGCCCGGTGCGCCGGTTCCGGAGCCTGCTTCGGCACCGCTCCCGGCGTCCGTGAATCCCGCCGATGCCGCGGCGACGACCATGCTGCCGCCGGTCGGTCCCGGCGGCGCGCTTCCCGGCGGTGACGCCGGTTCCGGTGACGGTGGTGCGCAGACCGTCGCGAAGAAGAACCGTCTGCCGTTGATTCTCGCGATCGTCGTGGCGGTGTTGGTCGTCGTCGGCGGCATCGTCGCGTTCCTCACCTACCGCAGCGAGGTATGGGGCGGCAAGACGCTGCCCGATCCGGCGTCCGTCGCGACGACCGTGACCGATGCGAAAGGCAAGAAGAAGGCGTCCGTCGTCAAGGCGAAGGACGTGACCGAGGCGCTGAAGGCGAAGGGATTGAAGACGAAGACCGTGCCCGTCTTCTCCGGTTCCGACAAGGGCGTGTTCCTCGGCTATTCGGGTGCGAAGCAGGGCGACCGCGTGGACGCGGGGTCGACGGTGGTCGTGCAGGAGTCCGCCGGTCCGGGCGTGCCGAAGGACACGGTCGGCAAGAACGTGAACAAGGTGGTCGACCTGTTCGCGCAGATGGGCGTGCCAATCCACTACAAGCAGGTCGTGATCTCCTCCGACAGCAAGACGCCGGAGGGGCAGGTGAGCACCACCTACCCGGCGCCGGGCGTGGGATTGACCGATGACGAGATGGAGAACGGCATCTACATCGGCGTCGCCTCGAAGGGCGACGGCATCCCCGTCGACGTGATGGGCATGGACAAGGACAAGGCGGTCAGCGAGCTCGAATCGCAGGGCTACGACGTGGAACTGGAACCGCACTACTCGTCCAAGCAGTATGTGGGCAAGATCTCCGGCTCCTACCCGGCGCCCGGCTCGTCCCTGAGCTCCGGCGACAGCGTGACGCTCTACTACGGCGTCGACAAGTCCAGCAACATGGATCTGCTCACCAAGACCACCGGCTCCGGCGATTACGCGATGGACGTCGTCAATAGCAACGCCACGCCGATGATCGGCATGTACTGCAAGTCCGAGGTGAAGGACGCCTCCAAGGACTGCATTACATTGGAGGAGGCCGATGGTCCGTACGGCGATAGCGCGGGCGGCGGCTTCATGCAGATCAAGGGGCATGAGCCGTCGAACGACTTCGACGCGTTGGGACTCAACAACTTCTCGCAGGGTACGGACGGCGTCATGGTCTCCACGAAGGGTACCGGCGGATACATGAAGGAGAGCGACCTGGCGATGGCGAACCACCTGCTGCTCGGCAAGACCGGCGCGTTCGAACTGTACGCCGGCATGGGCCTGCCGAACTGCGGCGACACGGTGATGACCGCCAACTTGGGTGAATACTGCCGTTCCGGCAGCTACGGCAGGGTCTCCAATCCGAATGATCTGCCGAGCGGCAAGAACAGCGGTGAGACCTTCAACATGAAGGACTTCCTCGTATACGTGCCGGTCGGCGCGGACGTGAAGTCGCTCGAGGATTCCGGCTACTTCGATTCGAAGGCCCTGGAATCCGCGAAGAAGCAGAAGGCCGTCGACACGTCGCGTCCGTTCATCGTCATGCGCGACCCCAGCCTGTACAGCGAGACCAAGGTCTCCGCGGACGACACGAGCTACCTCAAGAACCCGTTCGTGCCGACCAACGACAAGGGCACGAACCATCTCGTCGGCATGAAGCCCGCGCCCAGCGACTCGACCGTGTACTACCTGGTCGAGCAGAACGGCGACCTCGACTGGGATTCCCTGCCTGACGCGAAGGTGAAGCAGACGAGCACGAAGCAGGATTCGTCCGACGATTCCGGCAAGTCCTCGAAGACGGACAAGACCCTCGCCGAGGCGATGAAGGCCGGCGCCGCCGAATACGGGATGGGCTCCGGCGCGGGCGCGTGGGGCGCGAGCCTCACCATCAACGTGGACGGCACGTTCAAGGGTTCGTACTACGACACGAATATGGGCGATACGGGCGACGACCACCCGAACGGATCGCGCGACGAGTCGAGCTACACCGGCAGGTTCAAGTCGGCGAAGAAGAACGGCGACGGCACGTACACGCTGCAATGCGATGCCGGCGCGTTCAAGATCGACGGCAAGGTCGGCACGTCCCGCATCGAGGACGGTGTACAGGTGAACACCGTCAAGCCTGTCGGTATGGACCCGTGCGGCGAGTTCACGCTCTACCCGAAGGGCTACGACACGTCGAAGCTCAGCGACGACCAGCTCATGTTCTCCGGAGGCGCCGCCAGCACGGTGGCCAACTCGTCCGAACTGCCTGGTCCGGCGTTGTACAACACCGAATCCTCGGACATGGAATACACGTTCTTCGACTTGGGCAACTGAGTTCTGATATGTGTGGTCCGGCATCCTGGGGCCGGATCGGAAAGGAGCGTAACCGATGTTCTGCGATCAATGCGGCATGCACAACGATGACGGCGCACGGTTCTGCGGGCGCTGCGGTGCGCCATTGACGGGTGCCGTCGGCGGCACCACCGGTTCCGCCGACGGGCCCACCGGTTCGCACCGACCGGGGGCGGGGCCCCGCACCGTGCCCATGCCGAATGGCCGTCCGGTTCCACTGGCGGACGGCACCGTACTCGACGGCATGCCGGCACAGGCCCCGCACGGCGGACAACCGCCGGTGCCGATGCCCGGACCCGTGCCGTCTCCGGCCGGTGGTCCCAGTCCTGCGGCCAACGGATCATCCGGTACGCCCGGTACGCCCGGCGGAGGCCCCGCCGCCGCGACGGCCGCCCCGCGCAACCGCAAGCCGCTCATCATCGCGATCGTCGCCGCGCTCGCCATCGTCGCGGCGGCGCTGGTAGCCTTCCTCACCTACCGCGCCGAGGTGTGGGGCGGCAAGACGCTGCCCGATCCGGCGTCGATCGCCAAGGAGGTGACCGACGCGAACGGCGGCAAGGCGTCCGCCGTGAAGGCGAAGGACGTGACCGACGCGTTGAAGGCCAAAGGCCTGACGACGAAAACCGTCAAAGTGTATTCCGGACAGGACGTCGGCACGTTCGTCGGCTACTCCGGCGCGCAACAGGGCCAACGCGTGAAGGCGGGCAGCACCGTCACCGTCGAGGAGTCCGCCGGCCCCGGCGTGCCCGAAGGCACCGTCGGCAAAAACGTCGACCAGATGACCGAACTGTTCGCGAGCATGGGCGTGCCCATCCACTACAAGAAGATCATCGTCACCGACACGAAGCGGATCCCCGAGAACCAGATCGTCGCCACGTACCCCGCCGACGGCCAAGGCGTGCCCGAAGACCGGCTTGACGACGGCATCGACATCGGCGTTGCCGTGAAGGGCGACGGCATCGGCGCGGACATCATCGGCACGGACAAAAGCAAGGCGCAATCCGATCTCGAATCGCAAGGCTACGACGTGACCCTGCACCCGCGCCTCGCCTCCAAGGCGAACGTCGGCAAGATCGTCGGCTCCGACCCTGCACCCGGCAGCGACGTGTCCAGCGGCGCCAGCGTCACGCTGTACTACGGCATCGACGCGAGCGGCGTGAAGGACGCGTACACAGACACCAAGAGCGACAGCGTCTACGGCGACGGGCTGCTCGGCTCGTCCGCCGTGGCCGCCGGCACATGGTGCAACAACGCGGGCGACTGCATCACCTTCGACGCGAAGAACGAGGATTCCCAATACGGCAACGGGCAGATCCCCTACGGGCAGGGCCGCGACGGCATCGACTACGAGCGCAACGGCTACGACGACATGCTCATCGCCTGCGACGCCGTGCAGCAGGCATACTGCAGCAACAAGCAGGCCGGCTATCTGATCGACGGCGACACCGGCGCGTTCGAACTGATGCCGCATCAGAGCCTCACCGGCTACTTCTGCGGCGACGACACACCGAAGGGCGGCGACGGCTCGTTCCTCGGCGGATGCACCGGCGACTACGGGTACAGCGGCGGCACCTTCGACTTCGACAGTGTGATGCAAGGCGCGCAATACCGCATGCAGGACATGTACGTGGTCGTGCCGGTCGGCGCGAAACTCGACCAGCTGGAAGCGAACGGCTACTTCGACAAGACCGCGCTCGCGGACGCGAAGAAGGCCAAGGCCGTGGACACGACCCGCCCGTTCCTGCTGTACCGCGACCCGAAGCAGTACGACAAGACCACCGTCGACATCACGTCGATGGACATGCAGAACCCGTTCGTGCCGTACAACGGATACAGCGGCGACGAGGCCGGCGTGACCAAGTTCAAGCCGGCCCCCACCGACGCGTCCGCCTACTATCTCGTCGGAACCGGCACCTCCTACGACTGGTCGTCCCTCCCCGACGCCCAGGTGAAGCAGCCGAGTGCGAAGCAGTCCGGCAACGGGTCCAACGGTTCGACCGGCACCGCCTCGTTCAAAGGCGTGGCCGGCACATACCGTTGGGAGAACGGCGACGGATCGGATTACACCGAAATCGTCGTGAAAGCCGATGGCACGTTCTCCGGCAAGAACAGCGTGGCGAATCCCGGTCCCGGCCAGTCCAACGCGACCGCGGATCGCGTGGAATCCAAATTCCAAGGAAAGTTCAAGTCGGCGAAGAAGAACGATGCCGGCGGATACGACCTGCAATGCGACGCAGATGCACTGAAACTGGCCGATTCGACATCAGACAAGAGTTCCAATCCCTATTGGGCCGTCGATCCGTGCACCACATGGCACTGGTATCCGGCAGGCACTCCATATGACGACATGGACACGAAAGTCGAAGTCAAATCATGGCTGGTCTCGGTTTCGGGAGAGGACGGCGACTCGTGGAAGACCCCGTTGCTCATCAACGACGGCGGCAAGGCCACGTTCCAGAGCTACCGGCAATAGACGATACGACGCATATCGGCATATCCCGATACGTAAAACGACAACCGAGAGAAGAAGGAGCAAGGTCTGATGTTTTGCGAGCAATGCGGTACGCGCAACGATGACGGCGCGCGATTCTGCGTGAAGTGCGGGGCGGCGTTGAACCCCGCGGGCGGTGCGGCGGCGGGGCGTCCGTCGGTGCCATTGCCCGGCTCGGTGCCGTTGCCGGGTGCCGCGGGAGCGCGGCAGGCCCCGGCACCGGTTCCGACTCCCGTGCCGTCCGCGACACAGACCGCCGCGACCGAAGTGCTGTCGCCGGTACCGGCCGCGCCCGCCGGCCCCGGCGGCGTGCTCCCCGGCGGTGCCACCGGTTCCGGTGACGGCGGTGCGCCGACCGTGGCGAAGAAGAGCCGTTTGCCGTTGATTCTCGCGATCGTCGTGGCGGCGTTGGTCGTCGTCGGCATCGTCGCGTTCCTCACGTACCGCAGCGAGGTGTGGGGCGGCAAATCACTGCCCGATCCGTCGTCGCTCGCCAGCGAGGTGAAGGATGCGGACGGCAAGAAGGCGTCCGTCGTCAAGGCGAAGGACGTGACCGCGGCGCTCAAGGCGAAAGGCCTCAGCACGCGCACGGAGAAGGTGTTCTCCGGAGCGGACAGCGGCACGTTCGTCGGCTACGGCGACGGCGTGAAGCAGGGCGACCGCGTGAGCACGAGCACGACCGTCGTCGTGCAGGAGTCCGCCGGTCCGGGCGTGCCGAAGGGCACGGTCGGCAAGCAGGCCACGAGCGTCGTCTCCACGCTCGCGAACATGGGCGTGCCCGTCCATTACAAGCAGATCATCGTCACCGACACGAAGAAGACGCCGGAAGGCACGATCATGGCGACCTACCCGAATCAGGGGCAGGCGGTCGCCAAAGACGAGATGGATGATGGCATCTACGTGGGCGTCGCCACGAAGGGCGACGGCCTCGGCGCCGACATCGTCGGCAAGGATGTGGACGACGTCGAATCCGACCTCGAATCGCAAGGCTACGACGTGACCATCGAGAAACGCTTCTCGTCGAAGAAGAACATCGGCAAGGTGACCGGCTCCGACCCGGCGCCCGGCTCCTCCCTCGACTCCGGCGACGACGTCACGTTGTATGAGGGCATCGGCGCCGACGACGTGCAGGAGGCGTTCTCCTACGATTCGCCGGAGACCGGCACCCACATGATGCTCGGATCGTCGGCCATCGCAGCCGGCACATGGTGCCGGAACGACGGCGACTGCATCACGCTGGACGGTGAATCCGCGGATCTCGGGCCGGGCTCGCTGCCATACGAGAAGGGTCGTGACGGCACGGATTACGGTGAATACGGCACGTTGACCGCCTGCGCCAACATATCCGACCCGTACTGCGGCAACGATGCGTTCCTGCTCAAGCAGAACGTCGGCGCGTTCGAGGAGATGCCCTACGAGAGCCTCACGAACTATTGGTGCGACGGCACCAAACAGCGCAACAGCTCATCATCCTGCTCCGGCAAGGCCGAATACCACATGCAGGACTACTTCCTGATCGTGCCGGCCGGGTCGAAGCTCGACCAGCTGGAAAGCGACGGCTATTTCGACAAGTCCGCATTGGAGACCGCGAAGAAGGAGAAGAAGGTCGACACGGACCGTCCGTTCCTGCTGTACCGTGACCCGAAACTGTACGACAAGACCACGGCCTCCCGTTCCAGTTCCAGCACGCCGAACCCGTTCGTGCCGTTCAACATGAACGAGAACACGAAGAACGACATGGTCGGATTCAAGCCGGCGCCGAGCGATGCGAGCGCGTACTATCTCGTCGACTCCACCGGCGACTACGACTGGTCGTCGCTCGCCGACGCGAAGATCGACACCGGCTCCGACGGCACGAAATCCGGCAAGAAGACCGGCGACGCCGACACGAAGTCGAAGAAATCCACCAAGGACATGTCTCTCTCCGAGATCCGCTCCACGCTCGACGATGGCGACTTCACGCCGATCTCCGGCAAATACTGCATGAAGGACAATTCGTTGTGCCTCACCATCGACAAGAAGGGCAAGGCCACGGAATCCGGCACGCAGGGCTTCTCGCTGAGTCCCGACGATCCGAAATCGACGACGCTGCACGCCGTCACCTATGGCACGGACACCGACGGCTGGTGGGACGTGCCCGAGGACGTGGGCATCGAGCTCATGGGGCCGGACAGCGATTATCGGTGCGGTAGCGAGAAAGGCGGCCAAGCCTGCTACGGCAGTGGATCATCGTACGCGGAATACCAGATTCAGCGGCCCGCGGACATGGTCTACGTGCCGGCCGGAGTCAGCAGCGACAAGCTCGAAGGACTGGCCAAGTCGTCATACAATGACTCGCAGGTCGCCGGGCAAGCCAAGCCGGACAGCTCCAAACCGTTCATCAAACTGCTGGCCTATCGCATGAACATTCCGCCCACGGACGAGAACGTGCTCTACCTCGTCGAATAGACGGTCCTCGAACAGGAAGGAACAAGATCATGACGTGTTGGCGGTGCGGCGCGGTCAACGACAAGGCCGCACGATTCTGCACGGAATGTGGAGCGCCGTTGCCTGCGGACGGCACGGTGCCGTTGCCTCCGGCACCGTCCTATACGACGGCATCGTCGAACACCATTCCGCCATCGTCCGGACCGTCCGTCACCGTCACACCCGCCGTCCCGCATCGTCGCCGCGCCCGCACCGCGCTGATCGTCGCGTTGGTCGCGGCGATCGCGCTGGTGGTGACCGGCGGCGGCCTGCTGGTCGGCTACCAGACCGGCGTGTGGGGCGGCAGGACGCTGCCCGATTCGGCGGACCTGCCATCCACCACGGTCACGGACGCCGACGGCAACAAGACGTCCGTCGTCAAGGCGAAGGACGTGACCGCGGCGCTCAAGGCGAAGGGGCTCACCACGCGCACGGAGAAGGTGTTCTCCGGTCAGGATGCGGGCACGTTCATCGGATACGGCGACGGTGTGCGGCAGGGCGACCGCGTGCGCGCGGGAGCAACCATCGTCGTGCGGGAATCCGCCGGTCCCGGCGTGCCGAAGAACGCGATCGGCACGCAGAAGGACGACCGGAGCATGGCCGCCACGCTCGCGAATATGGGCGTGCCGCTCCACTATAAGAAGGTCATCGTCAGCGCGGACAGCAAGACGAAGGAGAACGAGGTCGTCGCCACGAATCCGGCCGCCGGGCAGCCGGTCGCGAAGGATGCGATGGACGACGGCATCACCATCGGCGTCGCGGTGAAGGGCGACGGCGTTCCCCTCGACATCGCCGGCATGGGAAAGGACGAGGCGAAGACCCTGCTCGAACGGCAAGGCTACGACGTCACGCTCGAACCGCATTTCGCCGCGAAACGGTACATCGGCAAGATCTCCGGCTCCGACCCGGCACCCGGCACGCCGCTCGAATCCGGCGAATCCGTCACGCTGTACTACGGGGTCGGCGCCTCCGACGTCAAAGCGCTGTTCAGCGAGCAGCAGGACGGCTACGAGATCGTGAAACAGGATTCCGGCCCCATGCTCGGCACCTACTGCAAGGCACAGGTCTCGGACCGGAACAAGGACTGCATCACGTTGGAGCGAGGGCCGTCGCCATACGGCGGTTATTCGGGGACGGACGCCGGGTACCTCCAGATCAAAGGCCGCGAGCCGGACAGCAAATACGATGTGTTCGGCATGACCAACTACTCCCAGAATCCAAGCTCCAACATGTTCGGCTCCATCAGAGGAGAGTCCGAAGACCAGATGCCGATGAGGAACCATCTGCTCATCAAGAATTGGGGCATGTTCGAACTCTATGCGGGCATGGGGTTGGCGAACTGTGGCGACGTGACCGACGTGTTCGGCGTGGGGCAACACTGTGAAGCGGGCAAGTACAGTACCTATGATCCGAATGACGGTTTCCCCTCCAGCGGCAGCACAGGCCTCACGTACAAGATGAAGGACTTCCTCGTCTACGTGCCGGTCGGATCTGACCTGCAGAAGCTTGAGGATTCCGGCTACTTCGACTCCGGCGCACTGGCGGCGGCGAAGAAACAGAAGACCGTGGACACGTCGCGCCCGTTCATCATCATGCGCGACAAAAGCCAATACCGGAAGACCGAGGTTTCGGCCGACGGCATCAAAGTGCCGAATCCGTTCGTGCCGGGCAACTTCGACGGTGACGGCACGAACCATCTCGTCACGATGAAACCCGCGCCGAGCGATGCCACCGTCTACTATCTCGACGATGCCGCCGGCATCGACTGGTCGAAGCTCGCCGACGCCGAGCCCCCAGCCCAATACGAAGCGGTCGACGGCGGCTCGAACGGTTCCAGCGACTCCGGCAGCTCCAGCGCTGCGGCGAAGGCGATGTTCAAGGAGGTCGCCGGCAACTATTCGTGGCCAAGCGCGGCGATCTCCCGCACCGATCTGACCCTGCGTTCCGACGGCACGTTCCACGCGGCCTACACGGTCGCCGACGACGAGAACGTCGCGCATCTGAACCCGGACACGCCTTCCACCACGGTGAGCGTCACCGGCCGGTTCTCCTCCATCAGGAAGACCGGCACCGGATACACGCTCAAATGCGACGCGGAATCCCTCAAGGTCGTGGACGGCGGCGCCGACAAGGCCAAGAAGGGCAGTGGCATGGCGCCATGCGGCACGTGGCGCTGGTATTCCGGCGACACCACGCTGGAGGAGGTCCGCGACGTGACGGGCGCCTGGGGCGTGGGAGGCCTCGACCCCAGCCGCAAGGCCGTCGTCCTGGCCGCCGACCACGGTTCCGGCGCGCTGTTCCTCCGCATGTCATGACGTGCCGCCGCATCGCGTAACCGGGTTGCGTGGCGCGGGTTGCGTGGGCGCGGCATGGTCGTCGCGTCGTGCCGCCCATCACACCGCACGGCCCCGCCCACGCGACTAGACTGGGTGCCATGACACTGCGTTTTCGCAAGGACGGCACGTTCCGCGTGCTGCAGATGGCCGACATCCAGGACAAGCCGGAGGTCGACAAGGACACGATTCGTCTCATCGAGGAGGCGATCCACGTCGCCGATCCCGATCTCGTCGTCTTCACCGGCGACCAGATCCGCGGCTACGATCCCGCATACATCGACACGTTCCTGCGCCGCCGGGGTGAGAACCCCGGCGCGCGCGTCCGCCTCGTCACCGAGATCGAGGCGAAACTGCAGGGCGTGCGGCGGCGCATGGCGCAACGCCGCGACCCGAGCGTGCCGCCCGTCGACGACGTCGTCACGCTCGACGAGCTCATGGACGACACGCGGCGCAAGGTGCGCGCCACGTTCGCCGCGTTCCTCGCGCCGGTGATGAACGCGGGCGTGCCGTTCGCCGCGACCTACGGCAACCATGACTTCCAGTGCGGCATCCTCGCCGACGAACAGGACGACATCTACCGCGAATTCCCCGGATGCATGAACCCGGACGCCTTCGCGCCGGACGCCGACGACCTCGCGTTCGAACCGGGCACGTTCGCGATGCCGGTCGAAGCGTCCGACGGGTCGGGGCGCATCGCGATGAGCGTCACGATGATCAATTCCGGCGACTACGCGGACCGGAACACGCCCGCCGAACGCGACGCGCAATACCCGCTGTACGCGGCGAACCCGCGCCGCCTCGACCTGGCCGATTCCGACGGCTACGGCACGCCGTCGAACGACGCGATCAACTGGCTGGGCGACGCGCAGGCCGAACTGCGCGGCCGCAACGGCGACGGCAGACCGGTGCCGACGATCGCGTTCCAGCACATCCCGCCGCAGGAGTTCTACGACGTGTTGAAGGAGGTACCCGCCTGGACGCCGAACGCGGTGGAGGGCGCACGTACGCACGCGGGACGCTGCTACGTGCTCGACGAAACCAAATGCCTGCCCGGCTCGCGGCTCGGCGAGGCCATCGGATGCGCCGACGAGAACGCGGGCGAAGTCGACGCGATGCGCGAGGCCGGCGGCTATTTCGCGCTGTTCTGCGGCCACGACCACAAGAACGCGTTCGTCGGGCACGCGGACGGCATCGACCTCGGTTATGCGCCGACCTGCGGATTCGAATGTTACGGGCCGAAGTCACGCTATCGCGGCATCCGCCTGTTCGAATTCCACGAGGAGAACCCGGCCGACTACGTGACGCACATGCTCACGTGGGGCGATCTGGTCGGCCGCTACTCCGGCAACGAGCTGCGCGTCTGGTTCGAGGACCACTGCGTGACCGACGGCGCGACCGTGCGCAACGAGCTGCGTCGCCCCGAGGTGTTCGCCACGATCGCCGCAATCGCCGGCGCGGGCGCGTACTGGCTGACGCGCGCGATACGACGACGGCATTGAAACGGCAAACGCCGCCGCGACAGCATTGCCGCGGCGGCGTTTTTCCGTTTCGTTGATTCGGATTTGATTCAGATGCCGCGCTGGTTGTAGTCGGCGCAGAGGTCGTTCATCGCGTGCAGCAGCTTGTACATGTAGATGAACGGTCCGACGCCGCACAGGAGGATGCCGAGCACGCCCCACAGCCAGTACGTGGCCGCGGTGACGGTCGGCTGCATGCCGCGCGCCTGCTGTTCGTCGCCGATGCGCGAGCTCATGCGGTGGTACCACACGAACCAGCCGATGCCGAGCGTGATGCCGCCGACGAGGAAGAACATGAGGCAGTAGTGCATCGTGCGCTTGCCGTCACGGCGTGACGCGATGAGGTTCAGCGTCTCGCCGATCTCGCTCATCTGCCAGATGTCGTAGATGCCGAACGTGACGATGCCGAGCAGGATGTATTTGAGCAGGCTGCGCTTCGTCTTGAGCTGGCGGGCGAGCGGCGCCTGCACGACGTTGACGACGGTGGGCTGCTGCGGCGCGGGCTCCATCGCGGTGGCGGCGGGACCCTGCGGCGGAACCGCGGAGCCGGCGCCACCGGCCGGCTCGGACGGGGACGGCGCGGCG
>NZ_JGZP01000031.1 GCF_000741785.1 Bifidobacterium stellenboschense
GTCTCGTCAGTCGCCGCCGACGTGGCCGCCGCGACGGCCGCCGCGAAGAAGGCGGGCGAGGAGGCGCCGGTCGCCGCCGCGCTGCAGATCGACGACGAGCCGTGCGTGGTGATGCTGAGCGCGACCGGACTGATCGCGCGTACCACGCCGAGCGCGATGGACGTGTACGCGGCGCGCTCCGCGTCCGACAAGCGCGCGGTGGACGACCAGATCCGCGCGATCTTCCCGACGACCACGCGTTCCACGTTCGCGTTGGTCACGTCGGCGGGACGTCTCGTGCTGTCGCATGCGGTCGAGCTCCCGGCGTTGCCCGCCTCCGAAACGCTGAGCGTGGCCGGCGGCGTGAAGGCCGACGAGCTGATCGGCATGACCGAAAGCACCGAACCGATCGACGGCGAGCATGTGGTCGCCGCGTTCGCGATGGAACCGTCCGAGGAGGGCGGCACGCTGCCGCCGCTTGCGATCGGCACACGCGGCGGCGTCGTGAAGCGCTGGAACCGCGAGGCTCCGACGACGATGGATTCGTGGCAGGTCATCGATCTGAAGGACGGCGACGAGGTGCTGGCCGCCGCGCCGGCCGCTGACGATGACCGCATCGTGTTCGTCGCATCCGACGCGTCGCTGCTCACGTTCGAGGCGAAGAACGTGCGCCCGCAGGGCCGTACCGCCGGCGGCATGGCCGGCATCCGTCTGGCCGCGGGGGCGCGCGTGCTCGCGTTCGCCGTCATACCGGCCGGCAAGGTCACGTGGACGTACGAGGAAGGCGAGAACGGATTGGCGTCCGCGTCCGGCGCGGTGGTGTTCACCGTGGCCGGCGACGCCGAGGCGTTGCCCGGCACCGAGAACGGTTCGGCGAAGGTGACGCCGCTGGAGATGTACCCGACGAAGGGCCGCGCGACGGGCGGCGTGCGTTCGCAGCGTTTCCTCAAGGGCCAGAACACGCTGATCGCCGCCTACGTGGGCGCGTACCCGCTCAACGCCTCCACCGATTCGGGCGCCCCGGTCGACCTGCCGAAGCCGGACATGCGCCGCGACGGATCCGGCACCGACCTCGCCGCTGCCATCGCGTTCGTCGGCTGATTCTCGTGCTGTGCTCCCCCTGTAGGGGGAGCTGGCGGCCGTAGGCCGGCTGAGGGGGTTTGCCAAACGTTCATCCGACACACCTCACCCAAACTTGTTTCCACATTGGAAAGTGATATTGTTTTCCATAACGGAAAGAGGTTTGGGCGCTTGCCATACCCGCTCGGATACGACGCGCCGCTTCGACCTCCCGTCCCGCATCGCCGTTTGCACGAAGGAGGTCATCATGACGGAACTGAATGGCGAGAAGAACGACCGCATCGACAAAACGGCCATGTCCGGCATGACGCGGCCAGAGCACATCGCGGCCACCGGCACGCCGCCGGACGTCATGGATGCGATGGCGTCGCTCGACGCATTGGACCTGGACCGCAACAACGTCGCGAATCGACTGGACGCAGGCACAAGGATCCCGAACACGCTGATCGGAGGCATCCTCGGACTGGCGAACGCCGGACTGTATTGGTTCATCGGCTGGGCGCTGCTCGCCGGTCGCGGCGAGTTCACCATCATCGACGTGTGGATCTACGTCATCGTCGCCATACTGATCGTAGGCGGCTATGCGGCGCTGATGGCCCGCGCGCAACGCGTCACCGGCATCGGCATGTGGAACCGCCGGCAGCTCTCCCCAGCCCCGCATGCGATGCGGGATGGCGGATACCGCACGGCGTTCATCGTCTTCACCACATGCAGCTGCGTGGCCGTGCCGGTCGGCATGCTGTTGCTCGGCCTGTTCTGCGCACCTTGGTGGCCCGCCCCGGTCGGCATCCTCCTGTGTACGCTGCTGTCCGCCGTGACCTACCTGCGGTATTACGACGAATACATGCGGCTCATGCGCGGGCCGCGCCTCACCGGAACGGGTTCGCATGAATCGGAGGCTCGTCATGACCGTATCTGAACCGCGTGGCACGGACGCCGCGGAACCGGTGTTCGACGAGACCATCCACGCGCCGGTGCGCCTGCGCATCTGCGGACTGCTCGACACCTACGGCACGGTGCGGTTCGATACGTTGCGCGACACGATCGGCGTGAGCGACGCCACCTGCTCGAAGCATCTGAAGACGCTTGTCGACCACGGCTACGTCACGCTCGATAAGCGCGCCGGGGACGGCGGCAAGGCGTATAAGGTCACGTGGGTGAAATTCACCAAGGAAGGCGAGGCCGCGTTCTGCTCCCACGTCGCCGCATTGCGCGCCATCGTCGCAGGACGATAGCAATCGTTCGCCCTCATCCGCAGACGCCTCCGGCGTTTGCCTGACGGCCCGGCCCGTCGGAGGCCCCGACCTTTCATCATCGATCCAGCGCAAGCCATGCCCGGAATCGCTCTTCACACGACATGGTCGGCGTAAGCATACCCAAAATCGTCATTCACCATCACTCCATCATCGAGGCGTATATGCACGCAGTCTTCTATAAGAATCTCATCCAATTCCGGCACGATCCGACGAAGCTGTTCGTCATCGGCCTCACCGTCATCTGTTCGGCGACGATCATCGCGCTCATCGCCGGAACGGATCTGACGGCGCGACTCGCATCGCCGTTGTACCAGTGCGCGTTCGCCATCATCGGCGTGGGGCTCGCGCCACTGATCGTGGACGCGTTCCGTGACGATGCCGCGGAAGGCGTCATCACGGCGATACGCGCGAGCGGCCAGACGACGTGGCGGTACCCCATGGCACAACTCGTCACCGCGCTGCTGCCGCCCGCCGTACTGTCGCTGCTGCTCGCGACCGTCCCGACGTCGCTTGTCCCGTCGCTACGCCCGCTCGCCGAAGGCGGGCAGGGCGTGGCGGCGGCGCTCACGCCGCTGCCGATCGTCGCCGCGACATACCTGTACCAACTCGTCTCCCACGGAAAGGCGATATTCATGACCACGAACACACTCGACCACGGCATCGCGGACGACGCATCGGACGCCGCCGTTCCCACCGCTCCCCTCGCCATCCGCGTGCGGGACCTGACGTTCGGATACAAACGCAACAAGCCGGTGCTCGAACACGTCGATCTGGACGTGCCGGCAGGCCAGTCGCTCGGCATCCTCGGCTACAACGGCGCGGGCAAGACCACGCTGTTCTCGCTCATCACCGGACTGCTGCGCCCATGGCATGGTTCCGCCACGATTAACGCGGACGTGTTCCATTCGATGCGCGACGTGTTCCAACTGACCGAATCCGGCAACCTCGCGATGAACATGACCATACGCGAGAACCTCAGATTCCACGCGATGCTCTACGCCACGCGCGACGACCCGCACCCAATCGACCTCGAACATCTCGACACGCTGCCGATGGTGCGCGCATTCGAACTGCAGGACCATCTCGACAAGAAGGCGAAGGAGCTGTCGACCGGACTGCGCAAACGCGCGGGGCTCATGGCGGGACTGCTGCTCGACCCGAAACTCATCCTGCTCGACGAGCCGACGAACGCGGTGGACCCAATCACCCGCCAGCTGCTCATCGACCTGATGCGGCAGCTCAAGGCGGACGGCCGCACGATTCTCACCATCACGCACGACCTCGACTACTGCCGGCAAGTGGCCGACCGCGTCGTCGTCCTCGACGACAAGCGGATCGTCAGGGATTGCATGGTCGCCGATTTCGCCGACGAGGACGCGTTCCGGAATGCGGTGACGCTCGGACGTGAACGCGACCACGTCGATTTCGGATTGCACATGAACCCGGCAAGCGGAAAGGAATCACGATGAAGGCGATCCTGTGGCGCGATTGGCGGATCTTCCGCACGTCTCCGTTCTGCTGGGGCACGTTCGCCCTGTTCCTCACGACGATGCTGCTGATGGTCGCGTTCCTGACGTCGACGCCGGGCGGCGGCAACGACGCCGGCATCTCCGACGGGCTGATATTCGCGATCATATGCGCGCCGATGACCGGCTGGTCCGCCACGTACAGCACGCTGCACACGATGGACGCCAACCGGTCGATGTTCTCCGAACCGTCCAACGCCGCCGGCGGCGAGCATGCGGGCGACGGCACCATGGAACTGTTCCGCTGCTCCGGCAAGCCGATGCTCACGTATTGCCTGGCGAAAAGCCTGCTGCCGATGGCGGTCGCCGAGACGATGACGCTGATGTTCATGGCGTACCTCGCATGGTGCGGACTGATGACGGCGCATGGGACCATGCCGATCCCCGATGTGCTGTTCACACTCGTCGCGCCATTGTCGACCGCGTTCGCGCTCGAGGAGATGCTGCTCGTCATCGGCGGCGGCGCCTTGGGGATGACCGCCGGCATGCTGGTGTCGCCGGTGCTGCTGACCGGGTTCGTCGGCCTGTGCCTGAGCCTGCCGCTCGGCTGGGCGCCGGCGCTGGCCGTCGTTTTCGGCTTGGCGATGGCCGCACTCACCGTGGCGTTGGCTCGCAGACGCTATCCGGACACGCTGCGCCCGGTGCGGGAGTGACCTATCCGCTTGTTCCCGCCGGCGGGAGCTGGCCCACGAAGCGGGTCTGAGGGTGGTATAGGAGGTTAGACGCAGACCACCCCCAGTCGGTTACGCCGACAGCCCCCGCCAGTGGGGGCCTGATTCTGTTCCCGCCCGATTCCGCACCGGCACCGCTGCGTTGCTACTACACTTGAGGCGCAGGAGGCGACAATCATGAGACTGCTTGTGGCGGTGGAAGGCGTGGCCCTGTCCCGCGCGATTGCGGATACGCTCGAACGCGCCGGTCACGTCGTGACCACGGTGAAGCCGGCGTTGGCCGGCACGTTCGGTTCGGCGGTGACGGACGCGCTACGCGACGACGAAAACGCGCCGTTCGACGCGGTCATCGTCGACACGCCGCAGGCGCTCGCCACGGCGTCCTCCGTGACGCCGCACGTCAGGTCGCTGCTGCTGGCGACGACCTCCTCGCCCGCACCCGAGCACTCCCCCGACGCGACGTTGCGCATGCCGTTCTCCGACACGGAACTGCTCGCCTACGTGGAGATGCTGTCGCGCGAGTCGAACGGGCTTGGCGCACGATCGATGATCATCCGCGGCGACCTGACGCTGGACCTCGCGAACCGCAAAGCCTATTTCGCGAGCACGCACCGGCCGATGCCGCTCTCCCGTCTCGAATACGACGTGCTGGAGGCGTTGGTGAAGGCGAACGGGCGGTTCGTCGATTTGAACGAGCTGCAACGTGGCATCGGCGGCTCGTTCACCGGGGAGGAACTGATCCGAAACGCGTTGTATACGCTGGACCGCAAGCTACGTCGCGCGGGGCTCAACCTGAACCGACATGATGATTCGTTCCGCGTGATGTAGCACGTGATGCGACGACGCGACCGGATCGTCCGACGCCGGCATTCCTCCCCGTATGCATCATTTGCATTCTTCGCATTGCAGGTGACGACACATGACCCGCGCATGCCGCACGAATGACATGTGGCGTTCGCACTTGCGCGCGATGCGCGCACTACACGCGCTATGCAAGGTAACGGTCGCGTAGCGCGGCGAAGACGGCGGGCGTGCCGGCGAGCACCCCGGTCTCGAGCTTGTGGCCGAGGTCATGGCCCTCCCAGTCGCCGACCATGCCGCCCGCCTCGGTGACGAGCAGCCGACCTGCCGCGTAATCCCAGAGCTTGATGTCCATTTCGAAGTAGGCGTCGGCGCGGCCGCACGCCACGTAGGCGAGGTCGAGCGCGGCGGAGCCGGTGCGGCGGATGTCGGCCGAGTCGACGAACACGCGGCGCATGATGTCGAAATTGCGTGCCGCGAGCTCGTGATGGTAGGGCGACGTGCCCACGTTGACGAGCGATCTCGCCATCTCGGTCTCGCCGGACACGTGGATGGGACGGCCGTCGAGATAGGCTCCGCGGCCCGCTTCTGCGGTGAACGTCTCGCCGCTGAACGGCTGGTATACGACGGCCTTGACGGTCCGGTCGCCGTCGAGCAGCGCGAGCGAGATGGCGCTGTGGCGGAAATCGTGGATGAGGTTCGTGGTGCCGTCGATCGGGTCGAGCACCCAGGTGAGGCCGGTGAAGTCCGCATGCTGTTCGCCGTTCTCCTCGCCGAGGAACGCGACGTGCGGCCAACGGTCGGCGAGCGCGGCTTTGAGGAAGGACTGCACGCCCGTGTCGACCTCGGTGACGAAGTCGGCCACGCCCTTGACGGTGATGCGCTCGCGCGCGTCGGCCGAGGAATCCGCGAGCACGTAACGTCGGGCGGCCTCGTGCACGAGCTCGGTCATGCCGTCGATGGTGATGGAGGTTGTGGGGGTCGGTGATGTGCTACCGTCGGTCGCCGTACCGGAGATCATGTCCGTTGTCTTGCTCATGGTTCCTTCTTTCGTACCGCGGTTCATGCTGGCGGATACCGGGTTCAGTCCACTCGACGAGTGATCGCAGGCCTTGCAGACCTCACTTCAATCCGTGTCACTGCACATTACAGAGTATGTTCAGGCCCACTTTCTTGACATTACAGAACACTTTTCACCTCTCGCAATGCACATTATAGAGGGGCTCGCAGGCAGTTGGAGTCACATTATGCGATTGCGGCCAAGGAGACCAACCCGGAAGAGAACAATGCGAATGGCCCGACTCAAGGTGTGAACGTGCATGGTTTCGGGGCGAATGTGCATGGTTCGGAGAGGAATGTGTACGGTTACGGGGTGGTTGTGTAGGATTTCGGGGCGAACGTGCATGATTCGGAGGGGAATGTGTACGACGCCATCGTGAAGACCCGTGAATCGTGCAGACAAGCGACCGACCATAATGGCGGAATTCCAAGGATTTCGGCCCATCACTCTGCCACTGATTCGACCTTCGGCCAGTCTTCTTCAACGGCACACCATGCAGGTTGCTCGTTTCTAGGTACAGGATGCCCGCGAAACCATACACATTCATGCCGGAACCATGCACGTTCGCCCTCAGACCCTGCACGTTCACGTTCATAAAAGCACTTCACAATGCAACACGCTGTGAACTGTGTTCACACTTGACTTTGTGAAGCACAGGCCTTATGGTATTCACATAACCCGTGAATACGGTCACACATACATTAAGTTGTGAAGGATGCTATTATGAGTACGTCAAGCGAGATGCCACGGCACGGCGCGAGGGTGCGTCGCGCACGGACGCTGTACATCGTGGATATCGAGAACCTGAAAGGAGCCGGCGCCATGAGCGATGCGGATTCACACCTTATCCGCAAGACGTTGTTCGAGCTCTTCCCCCGCAGGCCCGAAGACCTTGTCGTCGTCGGCAGCGGGTGCAATCAGAGCCTGCTGGCTTCGCGAATCTGGACGGGAGCGCGTCTGGTGTTCCGCAAAGGCCATAACGGCGCCGATCTGGCGTTGCTCGATGTTCTGAAGAACGAGAATGTCGCACAGCGTTTCGACCGATTGGTACTGGCCAGTGGAGACGGCATCTTCACCGGCATCGTGCGTCGGTTGGCCAACGAGGGCATGAGCATCCATCAGGTCGGCGTGACCGATCATGTCAGCCGTGCGCTCAGCGAAGCTGCGGACGAATCGGTGCGCATCATATCCCCGTCATGGATATACCCACACGCATCCAGAACCATTGAACTAACCCAGGCCGCATAGACCAGACAAACCTCCCGCCCCGGCATCATTCACCCACCTCCGAAATCACGAAAGACACGACAATGAACATCTTCTCCGGTACAAGCACCATCACTTCAGCCGAAATCGCCCGCATGGCCAAGGTCCGCCCTTCGGCGGTGTCGAACTGGCGCAACAGGGAGAACAAGCACTTCCCGAAGCCAGTGGATTCCAAGGACGGCCGCCCGTTGTTCGACTACGATCAGGTCGCCGCGTGGCTGAAAGACAACGGTATCGATTTCGAGGATTCGCGTCTCGAACAGGCCGCTTGGTCGTTTTTCGAACAGTGGCGCGGGCCGATGGATCCCGCCGCGGCGTCTTCCCTGCTGCTCTGGGGTCTCGCCCTTGGAGCTTCCGCACGACGCTTCGGCTTGTCTGCCGAATGGACGGAGATGGCCTCGTCCGACGCAACCGCCTCCGATGCCGCCGTGATCAACCGTTGCGAGCGATTGGTCGAATCGATTCTGGGGAAGGCGGCGCAAGACTCAGGCGGCTTCAACGTATTCCAGGTCGCCCTAGATGATTCCCGAATCCGCCATTCGAATGACAAGACGCTGCGGGAATTGCTTCGATTCTCCGATGACCTGTTGTCACTCGGAGACGCAAAGGCCAACCGATTGGCATCGATGATTCTTGAACGCGGCATCGTGGCCCAGGGACGCATGAGAACGGAATTCGGGTGCCCGAACGCTCCGGTCTCCACGTTGCTCGCCAAGCTTGCGACATCGTATGTCGACAGCCTGAACGGTTCACGCTCCGACATGATTTCCGTATACGACCCGGCCTGCGGCATCGCGGAAGGCCCCGTTCAGTTCATCGGAATCCGGAGAAACTCCGGAAATGGAACCGTAGGCATCTCGCTTCACGGCGCCGACATCAATCCCGATATGCCGGCGATCGCAGCCCGTCGCCTCATCCTCATGGGAGTCGATGATATGACGGTTACGCTGCACCAGCAGGATTCGCTCATGCAGGACGCCTTCCAGGGACTTCGTGCGGATATCGTCATGGTGGAGCCGCCATTCAGCTTGCGGTGGAATCCCGACGATCTGGATGCCCGGTGGAGGTACGGCGTACCGCCCAGATCCGATTCCGCGCTGGCTTGGATCCAGGATGCCGTGGCTCATCTTGCCGACGGCGGCCGCGCCTTCGTCGTGACTCCGGAAGGGCCACTGTGGCGGCCGAATGTGGAATCCTCGATTCGCCGCGCGCTCGTCGCGGCGGGCTGCGTGGAGGCCATCATCTCGCTTCCTTCGAATCTCTATATGGGTACGGCGATTCCCACGGCCATCTGGGTGCTGACTCCGCCCAACGCCTCCCGCGATTCCGTGGCCATGATCAGCACGGCCGCAGAACGGGATGAATACCATGGGGACGGCGAGCCGCCGGCTTGGATGCGCATCCCGTTGGACGAGTTCTCCCATGACCGGACAGTGACCCGCGTCGTGCGCATGGTCGACATCCTCGGCAAGGATTCCACTCCCCTGCTGCCCACGGATTGGCTGGAGCGAAACACCCCAGATGCCGATATCATCGCCGATGACTACGCGACGCGAAGGGCTGTGCTCGTGGAGTTGCGCTCTGACGCCGAGGAGGCGCTCCGCACCATCGAGGATTTCGACGCCCGCGGGTTCGACTGTTCGACGGCGGGAATGACGACATTGGGCGACATCGCCGCCATCAAACGCGGTGCGACGCCTACCGTGGGACGAGCGGACCCACACAAGCGCATCCCCTTGCCCGAGCAGCCCGCCGTCACCGCATCGGACGTCCGTGAGCACATGTTCCGGCCTCTTGCTTCAGCTACGGACGCCAGTGAGGGAACGGCGACCCAACCGGGCGACATCCTGCTGACGACGGCCGGCGAAATCCACGCCATGGCGGATATGAACGGCAACCACAGTGTGTCCACCGCCGTGCATGTCGCGCGGCTGAAGAGCGGGGAATGGAATCCCGAATATGTGGCCCTGATGCTCGAAGGCGAATGGAACGCCCATCTGATGGAAGGCGCATTGGTCAAGCGCGTACGCCCCGCACAACTGGAGGTGCCACGAATCCCGATGGAACAGCAGAACCGGGTCGTCGCCTACGCGCATGCCGTCAAGACCCTGCGGCGGCAGGCGGACCTGTGCCGCCACCAGCTCGACACGGTGGCGAACGCCGCGCGGTACAGCGCGGTCCTTGGTACGGTAATGGGAGACTCGAAGGAGAATGGAAGGTGACGATGAATCATCAGTCGATCGTGGCGTTCATCTGGTCGGTGGCGGATCTGCTGCGCGGCGACTACAAGCAGCATGAGTACGGCGACATCATCCTGCCGTTCACGGTGCTGCGTCGCTTGGACTGCGTGCTGGCGGAGACCAAGGATCAGGTGTTGGAGGCGGACAGGCTGACCGCCGGCATGACCGACGACCTCGTGGATTTCCAGTTGAAGAACGCTTCCGGCTTTCCGTTCTACAATACGAGCCGCTACACGATGGACAAGCTGCGTGCCGATCCGGGCAACATCGCGGCGAATCTGGGCGACTATGTGCGCGGCTTCTCACCGGACGCGTTGGACGTGTTCGAGAAGTTCGATTTCTTCGCCCGCATCGATTCGCTCGATGCGAACAATCTGCTGTTCCAGATCGTCGACAAGTTCTGCACGGTCGATCTCGGCCCGAAGGCGGTGAGCGACGTCGAGATGGGCAACATCTACGAGAATCTGCTGCGACGGTTCTCCGAAATGTCGAACGAGACGGCCGGCGAGCATTTCAGCCCGCGCGACGGCGTGGAGCTCGCCGTGGATCTTCTGATCGCGGGCGCGTCCGCAGACCTGTCACGCGGAGACAAGGTGGTGAAGGTGTACGATCCGTGCGCCGGCACCGGAGGTGCGTTGTCGATCTTCAAGGATCGGGTGAACGAGTATTACCCGAACGCGGACGTGTACTGCTATGGGCAGGAGCTGAACGCGGCCACATTCGCCACCTGCAAGGCGGATATGCTGCTGCGCGGCGGCGAGGCCGGGAACATCGCGTTCGGCAATACGTTGACCGAGCCCGCGTTCGCCGGCGAGGAGTTCGGCTATCAGATCTCGAATCCGCCGTATGGCGTGGATTGGAAGAAGTCGAAGCGCGAGGTCGAAGACGAGTACAAGAACGAGGGCTTCAAGGGGCGGTTCGGCGCGGGACTGCCGCGTGTGAGCGACGGCCAGCTGCTGTTCATCGAGCACATGGTCTCGAAGATGCGGCCGGCCGGTCTGGGCGGCGGTCGCATCGCCGTGTTCATGAACGGCTCTCCCCTGTTCACCGGCGCGGCCGGTTCGGGCGAAAGCAACATCCGCAAATGGCTGCTGCATGATCTGGACCTGGTGGAGGCGATCGTGGCGATGCCGAACGATTTCTTCTACAACACGGGCATCGCCACCTATATCTGGGTGTTGAACAACAGCAAGCCCGCGGAACGCCGCGGCAAGGTGCAGCTCATCAACGCGAACGGCGTGTTCACGAAGATGCGCAAATCGTTGGGTTCGAAGCGCAACGAGCTGAACGCCGAGCAGATCCGCGCGATCGTGCAGGAGTACACCGCGTTCGAGGAGACGAAGACCTCGAAGATCTTCGATGTGGATGATTTCGGCTATACGACCGTGACCGTGGAACGTCCGCTGCGCGACGAGCACGGCGAGATCGAGACGGACCGCAAAGGCCGTCCGAAGCCGGACACGTCGCTGCGCGACACCGAGAACATCCCGCTCAAGCAGGACATCGACGAGTATTTCGAGCGCGAGGTGAAGCCGTATGCGCCCGACGCGTGGATGGACCGGAAGAAGGACAAGGTGGGTTACGAGATTCCGTTCACGCGGTATTTCTACGAGTACACGCCGTTGCGCCCGAGTATGACGATCCTCGACGACATCCGCTCGCTGGAGGCGTCCATCGCCGACAGCCTCGCGAAGGTGGGACTGTAATGGAGCGATACGCAGAGTATAAGGATTCCGGCGTCGACTGGATCGGCAAGATTCCGGAGGGGTGGGAAACCACTGCCGCTAGACATATCTTTCAGCTCCATAGCGGAAAAACCTTGCCCGATAATCTGTATGCAGAAGACGGTGCTTTCCCGGTTTATGGTGGTGGCAATGTACGAGGACGAACCAATTTCTTCAATGTCCATGACCAAACCGTTATTGTCAGCCGGCAAGGTGCCACGTGCGGCACCACCCGACTCATTCAAGGAAAAGCCTGGATTACCGAACATGCATTAATCGCATATTTCCTGAGCAGCGATTTTCACAAACGATACTTTGCATATGTGTTGCAGGCAATGAACCTGGGGCAGCTTTCGATGACGGCAGCCCAACCCGGAATCTCGGCATCCCTTGTGCAAAGTCAACATATCCCGATTCCCGGTTACAGCGAGCAACGAGCCATCGCCGAGTATCTGAATAAAAAGACGGGGGCGATTGATGCGGCGGTCAAGGATATCGAGCGGTCAATCGAGTCGTTGAACGAGTATCGCCAGTCAGTCATCTCCGAAGCCGTCACCAAAGGTCTTGACCCGAACGCCCCCATGAAGGACTCCAGCATCGACTGGATCGGCCAGATTCCCGAAACTTGGAATGGTCTACGTATGAAAGCAATTCTGAATCGCATTGAACAAGGCTGGAGTCCGTCGGCTGCGTTGTCCATTGACGAGAATAACGGATGGCATGTGCTCACCCTCTCAGCCGTCAAGCATGGCTCTTTCATAGCCGATGCGGTCAAACCCATCGACATGAATTTCGCTATACCGGCAAATCTCGAATTGTCCGATGGTGATTTGCTGATGACACGAGCAAACACCAAAGAGCTTGTGGGCGATGTCTGCTTGGTCGACGATTGTCCTCCTCACGTGATTCCTTCTGACCTGATTTACCGGCTCACTCTCAACCGGTCTCTGGCCCTTCCCCGATTCATCATGTACGCGCTACTGTCGAATATGGTTCGGCGGCAAATATCAGCCGCTGCTAAAGGCTCAAGTGGGACAATGCCTAAGATTTCCCATAATATCATCAAGCAGCTTCAGCTATGTCTGCCACCGCTTAGCGAGCAGCAGTCAATCATAAATCATCTCGATAATGCAACGGCAGGCATAGACTCCCTCATTCAGCAGAAGCAGTCGCTCGTTGTCCGGTTGAAGGAATACAGGACGTCACTCATCAGCGAGTGCGTCACCGGCAAGGTCAAGGTTCCCGGCGTGGAGGAATGACGGGAGGAAAGGAATCATCATGGCAGTGAAGCCGACCCGCAGCATGAGCGAACACACGTTCCAGAAGCATGTGGTGGACGGGTTCGAAACACAGGGCTACACGTATGTGCCCCAGTCGCGGATGGACCAGAACTTCAACCGCGATACGGCGATCGACGAGGAAACGCTACTGCAATTCCTAGTCGATACGCAGCTCAAGGAGGTCACCAAGGTCCAACGCCAATACGGCCTCCGTTGGGGCCAGGCGGTCATCAAGCGCATCGAGCAGGTGATCGCGGACAAGGGTCTGTTGTGGACGCTGCGCAATCAGGTCGAGATGGCTCCGGGCGCGAAGTTCCGGCTCCTCTACTTCAAGCCGAAAAACGACCTCAACCAGACCGCGGTGGAACAGTACCATGCGAACCGTTTCCAGGTCACTGAAGAGTTCCATTACGGCACCTTCAAGAACGACGAGAACAACCGCATCGATGTGGTGCTGCTCGTCAACGGGTTCCCGTTCGTCACCATCGAACTGAAGAACCACCAGACCGGTCAGACCGCGAACAACGCGATCCGCCAGTACATGGCCGACCGCAATCCGAAGGAGCAGGTGTTCCAACCCGACCTGCGTTCGCTCGTGCATTTCGCGGTCGACGCGGACGACGTGTACATGACCACATGGCTCAAGGGCAAGGACACGAAGTTCGTCCCGTCCAACCAAGGCAACGGCAAGGACGGCGGCGGCAATCCCCCGGCCGAGCCGGGCAAGTTCGGCACCTCCTACCTGTGGGAGGAGGTGCTCGCGCCCGACTCCCTGCTGGACATCATCGAACGGTTCGTGCAGATCGTCCACCACAAGAAGGACAGGAACGGCAGGAGAATCACCCGCAAGTGCCGTTCCACGATGAAGGCGGTGGTCTTCCCCCGCTACCATCAGCTGCGCGTCGTGCGCCGTCTGCTTGAGGCGACGCGGGAGCAGGGGCCGGGACACAACTATCTCATCCAACATTCGGCCGGCTCCGGCAAATCGTATTCGATCGCATGGCTCGCCTATCATCTCGCCTCCCTGACGCATGATGACGGCGATTCGTTCTTCAACTCGGTGATCGTGCTGGTCGACCGCGTGGTCCTCGACAGGCAACTGCAAGGCACCATCATGAGCATGTCGCAAACGAGAGGGTTGGTCGCCATCGCCAAGGATTCGGCAGGACTGCGCGACGCGGTCAACGCCGGCTCGCGCATCATCATCTCCACCATCCAGAAATTCCCGTACATCTACGACCAGACCGACACGGCCGGCCGCACGTTCGCCATCATCATCGACGAGGCACATTCGTCGCAGAGCGGCGAGGCGCACCGCAAAACCAAGCAGGCGCTCGGCGACCACACCGGTTTCAACGCCGACGATGCGGACGAGTTTGAGGGCGAAAACTCCGATTCCGACGCGTTCGATTGGGACGACGGCGGATTGGACGAGGACGCGGACGACGCCGCGAAGCGCGTGCGCGACGAACTGAACGCGCAGGGCGTGCAGCACAACCTGTCGTTCTACGCGTTCACCGCCACGCCGAAGCCGAGCACGCTCGAAACGTTCGGCACGCCGAACCCCGCCACCGGCAAACCGGAACCATTCGACCTGTATTCGATGCGGCAGGCCATCGAGGAAGGCTTCATCCTCGACGTGCTCACCAACTACACGACGTTCCAGACGTACTTCCAACTGGTCAGGAAGTCCGACGAGGATCCGAAGCGGAAGACCGGGCGCACGAAGAAGGAGATCATGGACTTCGTGAAGCTCGACCCGAGCAACGTGTCGAAGATCTCCGAGATCATCGTCGACCATTTCCACGATCACGTCATGCCGCTGCTGCACGGCGACGGCAAAGGCATGGTGGTGACGTCCAGCCGCAAGGCCGCCGCCGCATACTTCCGGTACATGCAGCGGCTCGCCGCCAGACCCGAGTACGCCGGGGTGAAGCCGGTGGTCGCGTTCTCCGGCAAACTCGACATCGACGGCAAGGACGTGACCGAGGAGACGCTCAACGGATTCCCGTCCAGCGAGATCGCCGACCGGTTCGACACCCCCGAGTTCAACCTCATGATCGTGGCGAACAAGTTCCAGACCGGTTTCGACCAGCCGAAACTGTGCGCCATGTACGTCGACAAGAAACTCACCGGCGTGGCCGCCGTACAGACGCTGTCGCGTCTCAACCGCACCTGCGCCGGCAAGACCGCGCCGATCGTGCTGGACTTCGCCAACGAGGCGGCGACCATCCAGGCCGCGTTCGAACCGTACTACACGCAGACGGAACTCGACCGCGTCACCGATCCGAACGTCATCTACGACATGAAGACCGAACTCGACGCGTTCCAGATCTACGACGATGAGGACATCGCGGCATTGTGCCGAATCTGGCTCGGCAAGCCGGACGTGTCCACCATGCCGGAAGTGCTGCGGGCGCTCGGACCGGCCAAGGACCGGTACTCCGATCTGGACGAGGACCGTCAGGAGGAGTTCCGCAAACGCGTCGGCAAGTTCCTGCACACGTACACGTACGTGACGCAGCTGATCCGGCTCGACGACAGGCCGCTGTTCGAACTCGACACGTACCTGACGTTCCTCTACCGCGAGCTTGCGCCGGAACGCGAGGCGGAGGAACCCATCGACGGACTCATCGCCGTGACGCAACTGCGCATCGAGAACAAGGGGCGCGCCGGCATCAGACTCACCGGCGGCGAACCGGTCAAGAACAACGCCGGAACCGTCGGCGTCGGCAAAAGCGGCGACGACGAGGATTACCTGTCCTCGATCATCGAACAGATCAACCAACTGTTCGGCACCGATTTCAGCGATCCCGCACGCAAGTTCTTCGAAGGCGTGATGACGCTCCTGAAGGACGACGCCAAACTCGGCCAAAAGGCACGCAGCAACTCCCGCTCCGACTTCCGCACGCCGTTCGGCCGCGCGTTCCTCAACGCCTTCTTCAAATCGCAAGCGGAGAACACGGACCTCTTCCGCCGCATCAGCGGCAGCGAGGAGGCGCTGCGGATCGCACGCGAAGGACTCCTCAACGAGTACTACGACGAGGCGCGGAAGGAGCAGCCGAACCAGTCGGAATGACCTTGTCGTCGGATTGTTCACGAGCTGTTGACCTACATTGCCGGTGAGTCCGATACAGCGAATACACGCTCTCGGACTCGCCAGCATGTAAGGCACCGTCTCCTCGACGCTACTTATGACGCCGATGACGGTGAGATGACGGAAATGGTGGCGTTCGACACCGGACAATCCTCCAGGAATTCGGTTATTGACAGATAAGGGAGGCGGCAAATGAAGACCACAGAACGGCACACAGCACATCGCCCGACGTCGATTCCCGATGAAGCGACCATGCGATATAGGGAGTCACCCATCGGCACAGGCCGCTATCCGGGACGCAACGGTCCGTCTCCAACGGTACGCGCGCTCACAGGCATCGGCAGCGGCCCCGCGGACGAGGACGACTACCGACGCCATCTCGCAGAGAAAAGCCGATGAATCGTCTCGGTTGCATGTGAAAGCTCTCTCCCATTGAGGCGGCCACATTCCGGCGAAAAACCTCGGAAGAATCGCCGCAGCGGGCTGAATGGTGCACTGGCATAGCACGGGAACGTGCAAACGTCAGCGCGCCATGAGCCTCAACGCCTGCTGCATGTCCCTGACGCCGGCTTCCGCCTCCCATAGTCTGGCATCGTAGGCGGCACCGCCGTCACGCACCTCCAGTTCCAGACCCGTCCGCGCGACGCCATACCAGTGCAACGCCCGATCATAATCCAAGGCGCAGCCGCGCGCGTTCGCATACGCCCGTGCGAGACGCAACGCGACGCTTCCCCAGATGCGCGGCGAACCGTCGCGCCCGTAGCGGTACGCCTTCAGGAACATGTCGAGCGCCGCGGCATAGTCGACCTCGCAGCCGCGGCCTTCCGTCAGCATGTCGCCCAGCTTGTAGCAGCCTTCGGCCAGCCGCCTGTCGGCCGCATGCCGGAAACATTCGAAAGCCAGCGTATCCGTATCCGGCTTGGGCGGCACCTCGCCGAAATTATCGAAATAGGAACGATAGTATTCGCCTTCGCACCGGTCGTAGGCGTACACGTAGCCGAGGCACAGCCATCCAATCGTGTTGCCGCGGCCGGCGGCATGCCGGTACAGGATCTCCGCCGCCTTGAAACAGTCGATGCGTGCCCGTCTGTCCTCCGGAGCCGTATATCCCATGCCTTCCTCGTAGTACATGCCGCCGTACTGCAACGCCAGGCGCCCCTCCGGATCGCTTTCGTCGGCCACATGGCATAAGTCGTCCTCGGCGGTTCCGGCATCATAGAACGGCACACCCATATCGGCGGCATCATCCGCATGGCCGATGCCGACGGGATCGATCTCGACCGTCTCCGCATACGGATAACAATCGATCCGGTCCCGTCCGACCGCGCCATCGCCGTCGCGCACCGGTATGGTGATGAACAGCAACGGGAGAATAGGACCGATGACCGGATCATCGTAGAGGAAATACACGTCGCCGTAGTCGATGACGGGTATATCGTCATGCACGCTGAGCAATGGGTCATCACCGATGTCGAACACCATGGCGTTCACCTGCCTTCCACCGGAATCCGCAACGATTCCATGATTTCCACGATCAATCCTCCATGACCAGCGACACCCAGATACGGTGGTATTCGCCCAGCGTCTCCGTTTCCAGGTATTCGGCGTACACGTGTTTGCCGGCGTCCATGAGACGCGCGATGATCTCGTTCTCATGGGCGCGGACCACGCCGAGGAAGACGCCGTCGAGCGACGCCTCCACGGTCCACGGGTCGGCGGCGTCATCGGGTTCACGCCGCAGGACGATACGCGTCTCGCTCCCGGCGCTTCTGATGCCTTCGAGCATGCCCTCGTCGGCGCCGCTGCCGCCGAATCCGCGTCCGCCCACCAGATACGTGCGATCCACCAACGTGATGGTCGTCCCATACGGCTTCGGCAGGTCGACGTCTCCCGCCAACCCTCCGGAAACCGTCAACGCGAATCCGTCCTGCGCGAGCAACGACAACGCCTGCGACTCCGCCCGATCGGTTTCGCGACGCGCATGATCGCCCGCGTCATTCGTCTTGTCGGTCATATCGGTCATCGATCCTCCTTGATCAACCGGTCATACGCTTCATCGTAGTGTGTTTTCTCACGCTCGAACGCCTCCACCCGCGCCCTCAGACCGCCGACCACGCCGCTCACCCATTCCGGATCATCGAGTTTGGCCCGCAACGTGTACGGCTCGGTGGAAACCATCCGATTCAGATCTCCCCGGCAGGACGACAGACGATCCTCCAGCAATTCGATCTCACCGGCGAGCTCGTCCGCGGTCAGACGCCCATAGTCGACGTCGTCCGTCCAATCGGCCGTGGCCACGTCCAGCGCCCGCAGCATTTCCAAGTCGCCATTCGCGAGGGCGTTGCACGCCATCTCATAGTATTGCGCGCGTTGCTCGTCTCCCGGGAACAGGTCGGGGTGGAAACGCCGTGCGAGACGACGGAACAGCCTGTTCAGCTCCCCTGCCTTGCCCGCCGTCATACGCTGTCTGCCGCTACGCCATCGGAGGAGCGCATTGAGCGTGCGCATCTTCTCATCCATCATCCGCCTCCAATCAGCGAATTCGGCATCCAGCGCCTTCGTGATCGCTTCGGGTTCCACAGACTCCCCGCGATTCACGCGCGCCCGCGCCATCGCATAACGGCGTTTGGCGCGGCGCGCCGCAAGCTCGGCCTTGACCCGACGCACATTCCAGACGCCGATCTTGGTCGCGTAATCGGCTTTGATCCGCGGAATCACCTGCTGCCGAATCTCATCCATACGCGCCAACGTCTCCGACAGGTCGGCACGCAGACGCGTTATATGCGCGACGAGTTCCCTGCGGGAATCACCCGATTCCTTCACGTCCACTTCTTCGTCGTACCCCCCACACCACAGCAGGCTCCTTCGTCCATCATCCAACCGAAGCCGATCAGAACAGGCACCGCTCGATGACCTGCTTGCCACGCAACGTCGCCATCCAATCGAAGGGGATGCCGTCCACACCGTAGACGATGCCGGCGAGGCCTCCGGCCACGGCGGCCGTGGTGTCCGTGTCCGCGCCGAGGTTCACGGCCTTCAGCACGCACGCCGCATACGAGTCCGTGGCGAGCAGGCACCAGATCGCGGCGAGCAGCGTGTCCAGCACGTAGCCGCCGGAGCGGATCTCCGTCTCCGGAAGCGACGCCACGTCGGAGCGCACCGGCTTCGCCTCCGCCAACGCCTCGGCCGGGGAACGGCCGGCGATCAGCAGCCGGGCGAACGCGACCAGGCGCACGCACGCGTCCATGCTCGTCGGATGCGCATGCGTAATCGCGCTCACCGCACGAATCTCATCGTCGGTCGCTTCGGCGAACGCGAGCGGGATTGTGCGCATCAGCGAACCATTGCCGTTGTCCCACTCGCCGTCGCAGCCACGGCCCGTCATCAGCGCCTCGACCGTGGTGTTGCCGATGTCGAACAGGCCGTCGACCGTGTACGCGTCATGCCGATACCAATCCTCGAACCGTGCGCGCATATCCGCCACGTCGATGCGCCCGTCGTTCTCGCGGATGGAATCGCAGACCGCGAGCGCCATGCTCGTGTCGTCGCTCCATGTGCCTGCCGGCTGGTCGTGCGTGCCGTGACCGGTCATGGTCTCCGCATGGAAGCTCCCCCGCTTTTTGAACTCGTAGGGCACGCCGAGCGCGTCCCCCACCGCCTGCCCGTACACGGCATCCCGCAACATCGCTGTCATGGCCATCTCCTTGTCGCACTTCGTCGTCCAAACCGGTGTATTCCCAATTGGGAGAACCCTGTAACGAGCATAACCCAAGCCGAGGCGCATCATCCGACGTTCCAACTGACGGATATACTTACGGATATGAGAATGCCGAAGTTTTCCACGTTGTACATGGCTATCGCGGCGATGAACGCCCTGTCGACCATCCTCGAGTTCGCAAAGGACGACAGGGACAACAAGGCCCTGCTGTTCCGCGCCATCACAACGGTCAATTGGATCACCATCACCATCATGCAGCTGCGATGGGAACGGCAGGAAGCGCTGGAGGCCTCCGAAGACGAGGAAGCCGAAGAGAGCGGAAGCCCCGAACGCATCGAGGCGTAGCCGGCTCCTCGGCGTCTCCACGAACACCTCCATCGCCATCACGGAAACGATCATGACGCAACAGCACGAAACCCCCTCAACCCAACCGGAACGCTCATCCGGCTGGCCGAAGCCGCCGCGACATGACGGACAATCCTGGAACGAACCGAAGCGCGCGGACGGCAAAGCCCGGCAGCCCTCCATCAACGCGAACGCCCAGGGCGCGGCGAAATCCGCCAGGCGCGCGATGCCGTTCAAGGCGACCGGGCACAAGGGCGGCATCAGCTTCCGCTGACGCCGCCGCAGGTCTTCCGACCATGACTGGACGCACGCAAATAGGCGGCCCGGGCGACCGTTCCGGAGTCTCAAGGCGAATGTGCATGGTTCGGATGGCAACGTGCATGGCTCAACCGGCAACGTGTATGGTTCCGGCGGCAACGTGCACGATCAGAGGCCGAACGTGCACGGCCATGCCGTGAAGAACGCGATATCCATGACATTGCCGCGATATTAATTCGGCGGAATTCCAAGGTTTTCGCAAAACCAAGGATTCGCCCTGCAGGTCGCTTTCAAAGGGACACCATGCAGGTTGGTCGTTTCCAACTACAGGTTGCCTCCGAAACCATGCACTTCCACGCTTCGACCACGCATATTGCCCTCTGAACCATGCACATAACCTGCCGAATCATACACATTCGCGTATCCCAGCATCGGTTCCCCGTAGCATATCCCGCGGCGGTTCCCTGCGGCGGTTCCCCGTAGCGCACTGCCTGCCACGGCACATCGCGATAAAAAAGCAGCTCAGACAACGACGGGGAGAGACGGGGTAGCTCGTTCCGGCGCCGAGCGCGGATCCGCGAGCGCCATTCCCTCACAGGATTGCCGGGAGACCTTCATCTTCTTCGGAGCATGCGCCAATCCCCCGTCGGCATACTGGGCCCCACCAAGGCAATCACCTTCGGAAAGGAGCCGACCATGTTGGATCTCACCATGCTGGATTTCGCGGAACCGTGGCTCATCGGCGGGGAAGCGCCGACTTCCGACGCCTACGATCCAAGCGTCGACGCCGGCACCAGCTACGCCCGGCACCACCTATGACGGCATCGGCCGACTCCACGGAACGACCGGCACCCGGCACGACGCACACCGACGCCGATCACGCCCTCTGACGTCCACGGTTCTTGGCACGACGTCCCACCGCAACATGGCCGATACGTCACGGCACTACCATCACGCGCCAGCGGGGCGGTTCGCGCAGACCACGACGCACCGGACATAACCGGACATAACCGGACACATACGGCACGCAAAGGAAAGACAGACACATCCATGAAGATGCTCACCGTAGGCCCGAAGGACATCCACCAGTTCGACACGGTCAAGGAGTTCGCCGAGGAGTTCAAGCTCGGCCCGCGCGATCTGGTCGTCACCATCGGCATGATCCACGACGCGTTCCTGGAACCCCATCTCAATGGCGCGAACGTGCTGCTCGTCGACAAGTACGGCAACCAGGAGCCGACCGACGTGATGATCGACGCGATCATCACGGACGCGAAGGCGTTCGACTACGACCGCATCGTCGCGATCGGCGGCGGCGCGGTGATGGACATGTCGAAGATCGTGGCCGTGGCGGGCGGCGCGTCGATCGACGAGGTCATCGACCACCTGCCCGACTTCAAGCGCACGGTGGGTCTCGTGCTCGTGCCCACCACGTGCGGCACGGGCAGCGAGGTCACGGAGATCGCGGCCATCAACCGCACGCGGCTCGGCTGCAAGGCGGGCATCGCCGGCCCGGAGATGTTCGCCGACCATGCGGTGCTCATCCCCGAACTCCTGTACGGTCTGCCCGACCACGTGTTCATGACCAGCTCGCTCGACGCGCTCGTGCATTCGGTCGAATCCACCCTCTCCCCGAACGCGACCCCGTACACGCGCCTGTTCGGTTATGAGGCGATGCGCATGATCGTGGGCGGTTACCAGGCGATCGTCGAGGCCGGCGGCCCGGACGGCGACGCGGAGAAGCGACGTGTGAAGCGCAACGAGCTGATGACCGACTTCCTCATCGCCTCCGACTACGCGGGCATCAGCTTCGACACGGGCGGCTGCGCGGCCGTGCACGCGCTGAGCTACCAGCTGGGCGGCAAGTACCATGTGCCGCACGGCGAATCGAACTACGCGATGTTCACCGGCGTGCTGCGCAACTACATGGAGATCAAGCCGGACGGCGAGATCGCGAAGCTCAACGGCGTGCTCGCCGGCCTGCTCGGCTGCGACGTGGCCGACGTGTACGACGAGCTGGAAAGACTCATCAATAAGCTGCTGCCGAAGAAGGCGCTGCACGAGTACGGTGTGACCCGCGAGGACCTGCCCGAGTTCACGGACCGCGTGATGACCACGCAGGCGCGTCTCATGCGCAACAACTACGTGCCGCTCGACGCGGCTCGCGTGCGCAAGATCTTCGAGGAGCTGTACTGACGATGACGCCCATCGAACTGGCGACGCGCAGACGGGTCACGGGATTGACGTCGGGTGAGTTCGCCCGTCTGTTCGTGACCATCGAGCGCAAGGTGGGCGGCGAGTCCGCGCACTGGGACGCCTCCGACGTGGAGTCGTGGGAGCTGGTCGGCCCGCCCGTGACCGCCGACCAGCATCTCAACGACACGTTCGCCGCCGCGAACGAGTTCGTCGCGACGCTCGCGAAACGCCTGTACCGGATGATCACCCCGGCCGAGGAGGATACGGTCGTCACCGTGTTCGACGACGACGTGACCTTCTGGGCGGAGCAACCCGATCTGGGCGGCATCCCGCACGCCCTGTGGAACATCGCCGCGTTGCAGGCCATCGAGTGGGTGCGCCTGGAAACGGGCGTCGTCTGCACGCTCGACGTGCGCCCCGCGATCGGCTGAATCCGCCCGAATGCTTCCGTCTCCGTTTTCGCCGCCGGTCTCCGACGAAAGCCGGAAACCTCGACGACCGGCGGCCTCTAGTACAATCGCATGCCCTGCGGCACGGGGGTGAAGCCGGCCTGGTGGAGGACGTGCGCGTATGGGTTGCGTGCGTTCAACGGCACGCCGTTCACGTCGGCGAACGTGACGGTGCGCACGGCCACGCCTCCCGCACCGTCCGTGCCGCCGCGGCGCAGCGCGTAGGCGAGTTCGGTCAGTCCGAGACGCAGACGCGTGTCGGCACCAGTCACGTCACGACCGACGAACACCGTCAGATGCTTGGACTTCGGTGTCGCATAGGACACCGGCCTGCCATCGGCCAACACGATGACGCCTCCCTCGCGCCGTACCGGCTTGGATGCGCCCGCCGGCGCGGACGGCCACGGCAATGCCGAGCCGTACAGGTTCGCCGGGTCGAGCACGGACAACGCCACCGGCGAGCGCATATGTCCGGGGACGCCGGCCTGTCCATCGCCTTCGACCCGCCGCAGTTCGTCGACCGTCTCCCGCTCGGCGAATTGGGCGGCGCCGAATCCTTCGACGAACATGCCGCGGGCGAGGCGCCCATGCTCCTCCATGCGTTTGAGCAGCGGGTACAGTGCGGGGAATCCGCCGGGCAGGTTCTCTTTGTCGATCATCGGCTGGGCGATGACGCCGTACCGGTCGAGCAGGATCTCCACCAGTTCGAGCGCGCGTCGCTCGTCACCTCCATCATCGGCATGATGCCCCGCGGGGGCGTTGTCGTATGCGTTCACGGCATGTTCGTCACCATCGGCCGTCGGATTCGTCGCGTTCCCCATGGCACCCGCACCGGTCGCGGCGTCCGCGCCTGCGACGCCGACCACGGACCACAATCCGCCCAGCGTCATCGGCGTCGCGGGCCGCATGCGGATGCGACGGCGCGACGCACGGGCCGGCGTGCGCACCTTGCGCGAGCCCGCGGCCAACGCGCGTACGGGTGCGAACGAGCTGTTGGTCACTTTCCCCTGCCAGACGAGCGTCCACAACGCCTCCTCGAAGCGTGTCGCATCCCACTCGGGAAGGAGGATCTCGCCGGTCGCGGCGTCGATGTCCGGCTCGGCGATGGTGGTCCAGACGCGTTTGGCGGCGTCGGCGAGCTGTGTCGCATGGTAGGCGCCGCCGGAGGATAAGACCGCGAGGATGGCCGCGGTGTAAGGCGATTCTCCTTCGGTGGCCTCTCCCCCAGGCTCCTGTTCCAGCAGGGGCGAGTCGGCGGGGTGGAAGGCGATGAGTCCCAGGTCGGTGGGGTTCGTGCCGCCGGTTTTGGAGCCGACCCATACCGCTTCGCCGCCGGCGAGCAGTTCGTCGAGCATGGCGGGCGTGTATCCGGCGACGCGCGTCGGGAACACCGACGACTCCCAGACGGCTGCGGGCAGCGCCACGCCCTCCAGTTGCTCGATGACGCGCATCAGCCCGTCCGCGCCCTCGTATGTCTCGCCTCCGACCGGCCCGACGCCCTGCCGGTGCAGCAGGAATGACTGGTACACGGCGGCCGGCACGGGTCGTATCGCCTCGCGCGCCTTGGCGAGCGACCGCGCGCGGATACGGCGGAACACGTCGCGATGCAGCCATTGCGTCGGCTTGTCCCCCGTATGCTCCGGCGCATTGGCATCACCGTCTTCGGCCCCATCATCATCCACGAAACGCCCGTGCAGCAGTTCGCCGCGTTGTTCGAGTTCGTCCAGCGTATGCACGGCCTCGGTCGCGCCGACGCAGAGTTCGGCGATCATCCGGTCCGCGGTGAACGGCCCGTGGGTCTTCGCGTAGCGGGTGACGCGTCCGGCCACGTCGTCGTCGGCGAGTTCGTTCCAGAACGTGCGTCCGGCGAGCTCCCGCGAGACCTCGGCGATCACGTCCGGGTCGAGCACGGCGCTCATGTCGGTGTTGCCGAGCAGCCGTTCGAGCACGTCCGGGTCCATGGACAGCATGCGCACGCTGCGTTCGGCCTGCGGCACGTCGTACTGGTACATGACGGAGCCGACGAAGCCGAACAGTAGGTTTTCGGCGAACGGGGACGGCGTTTCGGTCGCCGCGTCCTTGATGGCTATGGTTCCGGCGTCGAGTCCGGTCATCAGGTCGCGGAGCGCCTTGAGATCGTAGACGTCCTGGAGACATTCGCGCGCGGTCTCGAGCAGCAGCGGGAAGTTGCGTCGCGTGCGTGCCGCGGCGAGCAGTTGGGCGGCGCGGAGCCGCTGCTGCCACAGCGGCACGCGCCGGCCGGGTTCGGTGCGTGGCAGGTAGAGCGAGCGTGCGGCACATTCGCGGAACCGCGCCGCGTAGAGCACGCTCTCCCCCACTTCGCGTTCGACGATGCGTGTGAGCTCGTCGGGTGTGAACAGGAGCAGGTCGCGTGCGGGGATGTCGCCGACGCCGTCGGGGATGCGGATGACGATGCCGTCGTCGGCCGCGTAGGCCTGCCCGTCGAATCCGTAGCGTTGCTTCAGCCGCGTGGTGATGGCCATCGACCATGGTTCGTGGACGCGTCGGCCGTATGGCGAGTGGATGATGATGCGTTGGTCGCCTTCCTCGTCCGGGCATCGTTCGACGACGATCGTGCGGTCGGAGGGGATGATGCCGGTGGCCGCCTGCTGTTCGGCGAGCAGCCTGGCGAGGTTGCCGACGGCGTTGCGGTCGAGGCCGTCGGCGGCGAGGCGCGCGAGGACGGACGGGGCGAAGGATGGGGACGACGGTGATACCCCCTCAGTCCGCTTTGCAGACAGCTCCCCCTCGAAGGGGGAGCAATGTTGGTCGGTCGTCGTCATTGCTGTCCGCTTCGCGGACAGCTCCCCCTCACGGGGGGAGCGGGAAATGGTGAGGCCGGCGGCGAGGTCGCGGATGAGGCGGCCTTTGGCTTGGCCGAAGCCGGCGTCGCGTCCGGATTCCTCGCCGTGCCAGAATGGCAGGCGCGCGGTGCGGCCGGGGGCGGGCGTGACGACGACCCGGTCGCGCGTGATCTCCTGGATCTGCCAGGTGGAGGTGCCGAGCGTGATGACGTCGCCGACGCGTGATTCGTACACCATCTCCTCGTCGAGTTCGCCGACCCTCCGTCTCCCTTGGTTGCCGTCCGCTTCGGGCAGGACGACCGTGTAGAGGCCCCGGTCGGGGATGGTGCCGCCGGAGGTGACGGCGAGCCGTTGCGCGCCGGGCCGCGCCGAAATGCGGTTCGCTTCGTGGTTCCACATGAGCGGCGGGCGGAATGCGGAGAACTCCTCGGTGTCGTAGGCGCCGGTGAGCATGCCCATGACCGCGTCGAACATGCTCCGGTCGAGTCCGGAGAACGGTGCGGCATGGCGTACGGCCGCATACCAGGCGTCCGGGTCGAGGTCGTCCATCGCGGCGGCGGCCACGGTCTGCTGGGCGAGCACATCGAGCGGGTTGCGCGGTATGGCCAGTGGTTCGAGACGGCCGTCGCGCATGCTTTCGATGGCCGCGGTCACGCCGATGATCTGCTCCCGCGTCAGCGGGTAGAGCAGGGCGTGCGAGACGCCGCCGACGTGATGGTCGGCGCGGCCGACGCGTTGCAGTCCGGATGCGACGGACAGCGGCGGTGCGATCTGGATGACGAGGTCGACCGACCCCATGTCGATGCCGAGTTCGAGACTGCTCGTCGCGACCACGCACTTGAGCTCGCCGCGCTTCAGTCGTTCCTCGATCTGCTTGCGCCGGTCCTTCGAGACGGAGCCGTGGTGCGCCATCGCGATCACATCGTCCGGACCGTGCGAGCCGACGAGCTGCGTCGTGCCGCCGACGACCGCATCGTAGTGTGCGGCGAACTGCTCACGTCCTTCGGGCGAGCCCGTATCGGCCGACGTGGGAGAGGTGACGGAACTCCCGCTCCCCCGTCGCTCGGCGTACAGGTCGTTCAACCGCGCGGTGAGCTTCTCGGCGAGTCCGCGCGAGTTGACGAACACGAGCGTGGTCCGGTGCGCGAGGATCTCGTCGAGCACGCTCGCCTCGACGACCGGCCAGATCGATCCGCTTGTGCGGTCGCCGGCCGCGCCGACGACCGCCGTGGACGAATCGCGGCCGGCGAGGCCTTTGCGCTCGGCGAGCCGTTGCATGGCGGGCGTCACGCCGGAGATATAGGGCGCGTCGGCACGCGCCGTGTCGACGCCGCCTGCGCGGTGCGGCACGTTCGCGGAGGAGAGGTCGTGCATGTCGGCCAATGGTTCGACGACCTTCAGATCCATGTCCGGACGTGAACCGGGGTTCACGATTGTGACGGACCGGCTCCCGCCGAGGAAGCGCGCCGCCTCGGCGGGCGGGTTCACGGTGGCGGACAGGCCGATGCGCTGCACGGGGGAATCGCCGGCGACGAGCCCGTCGAGCCGTTCGAGGCTCAGCGCGAGGTGGCTCCCGCGTTTAGTGCCGGCGAGCGCGTGCACTTCGTCGACGATGACCGTGTCCACGGTTTTCAGGATGCGCCGGGCCTTGGAGGTGAGCAGCAGGTAGAGCGATTCGGGTGTGGTGACGAGGATGTCCGGCGGGTGGGCGGCGATGGCGCGGCGTTCCTTGGGCGTGGTGTCGCCGCTGCGCGTGGCGACGCGGATGCGCGGCGCGGGCAGGCCGAGCGTCTCGCATTCGCCGGCGATGCCGTCGAGCGGCGTTTCGAGGTTTTTGGCCACGTCGACGGCGAGCGCCTTCAGCGGGGAGATGTAGAGGATGCGCACGCCGTGGGTCGTGCGCTTTGCGGAGGCTGAGGCGGGACCACCCCCAGTCGGCTTCGCCGACAGGCCCCGCCGGCGGGGGCGGGAAGCAGCGGTCGGCTCCGAGTCGCGAGGAACCGCTGCGGCCGATTCCGGGAGGGGGCCGGAAGTAGAAGCCGACTCCGAGTCGGGGCACGATGCGACGGCCATCAGGCGGTCGATGGCGGAGAGGAAGGCGGCGAGGGTCTTGCCGGAACCGGTGGGGGCGACGACCAGCACGTTCTCCCCGGAGCGGATGGCCGGCCACGCCCCGCGTTGGGCTTCGGTCGGTTTGCCGAAGGCGCGGTGGAACCAGACCCTCGTGGGCTCCGAGAACGATTCCAATCCTTCGCACATATGTTCGATTATCGCCTCGGCCGCGGACACGTGACACGCGTTCGTCCCGACGCCGGCACCGACGAATCCGTCCGGTCAGTCCTCCACGTATTCGAGGACGTCGCCGGGCTGGCAGTCGAGGGCCGCGCAGAGCCGGTCGAGCGTAGTGAAGCGTATCGCCTTGGCGCGTCCGTTCTTGAGCACGGACACGTTGACGGGCGTGATGCCGATGCGGTCGGCGAGCTCGCCGACGCTCATCTTGCGTTTGGCGAGCATGACGTCGATGTTCACGCGGATGGCCATTCAGATCACCGCCTCGAGCTCGTCGCGTTGCGCGATGGCCGCGTTGAGCAGGGACCGCATGACGAGCATGAGCAGGATGAACGCGGCGATGAGCAGCAGTGCGACGACGCACGCCACGCTCATGGCGACGGCACCCATCGCGACGTCCGCGGAGGCGCCTCGGGCCGAATCGTAGTATTCGGCGTGCGCCAGCGAGCCGTAGAGCAGCACGAACAGCACGAGCGCGCCTTCCGCAGTGGCGCATGCGACGATGGCATCGGTCCATCTCACGGCTTTGCCGGAGAAGACGTCACGTCGTTTGACGAGCGTGAGCAGCCGCCACAGGGGGATCAGCGCGACCTCGAAGCACAGGATGCCGAGCAGTCCGGCGACGGCGTACGGCCATCGGGCCGGGGCGAGCTCCGGGTACATGGCGGTGATGTCGCCGGAGAGGACGACCACGACGCACTGCCCCCACAGGCAGATCAGTTCGAAGAGGACGATCATCGCCTTGAGCACGGCGATCGCCGTGGGGTGATACTCCTTCCAGAGCCGCACGTCGGGTACATCACTCCCGTCCGATCGATCGACGCCAGCCATATGCCCCACCGCCTTCCTTGTCGCATGCACCTGAACCCATCCCGAACGGGCGCAGCGCATCATTGCAATCGCACGACGATAATAACCTATCGAAATTCGATATGCAAATTCGGTGAAGAATCGTATCTCGATAATCATCTATCGTTTTTCGATAGCTTACGGTGAGGGCAAAGCACGACGAAGCGACGGACGGCCCGCCGCACGCATCATCGAAGGAGCACGACATGAATCCGCAACCATCGACCACCACGCAACCACCCGCCACGCGGCCAACGACCGCACGACCGTCGCCCACCGCCGCGAAACCCTCGACGCGGACCATCCTCACGCTCGCCGTCTCGCTGCTCGTCGTCGTGGCGTTCGATCGTCTCGTCATCGCGGCGCCGTTCCGATACGCATCCCCGTTCACGCCGATCGCCGTCTTCTGGATCGCCGGCGTGGCGGCGACGACCCTGCTGCACTGGCGGACGGCAATCCGCCGCCCGATGACGTGGTTCGTCGCCACGGCCGTCGTCGCCTGCGCCGTCTGGACTGCGACGGACATGGCCGGGGCGTTCGCGACATACGACGTCACCTATCCGCTCACGATGTTCGTGGCCGTGCCCGCGCTGCTCATGCTGCATCTGCAGCTCGTGAACGGCCGGTTCGATGTGTGGCGTCCCGCCGGCGTGGCGTTGCGCTGGCTGACCGGATGGGCGGTGCAGCCGTTCTCCGGATTGGGCGCGTTCGGCCGCGCCGTCGCCGGAATCGCCCGTATCACCACCCGCACCGTCTCGGACGGCGACCGTCGCCCGACGTTGCGCCGCATCGGCCTGGCGGCGGCCATCGCCGTGCCGACGATCATCGTGCTGGGCACGCTGTTGGCGAGCGCCGACATGGTCTTCGCCTACGCGCTCTCCCGTCTCGCCGCGGACGTCGACGTGACGGCGTTCGCCTGGCATGCGGGGTTCGTGCTGGCCGCGTTCCCGTTCATGTTCTCGCTGCTCGCGAACCAGGATATGCGCGGCGGCGAGGTCGCCGACCTGTACGGCAGGCGGGTCGCGCTGTCGTTGGATCCGGTGGTGACGGCGATCGTACTAGGCGCGGTGCTCGCCCTGTACGTCGTGTTCTGCGCGGTGCAGTTCGCGTTCCTGTTCGCCGGCGCGGGCCTGCCGGACGGCATGACGTACGCGGAGTATGCGCGCGGCGGGTTCTTCCAGCTGCTGCTGGTCGCCGCGATCGATCTGGGCGTGTTCGGCGTCGTGCTCTCCTACGCGCCCCGGACGCGCACGCTGACGGCGATGCTCGTCGCGCTCGTCGCGGCGACGGGCGTGATGCTGGTCTCGGCGGGTATGCGGCTCGGCCTGTACGTGGGCGCGTACGGGCTCACGTGGCTGCGGTTCGCGTCGTTGACGTTCATCGGCTTGCTGGCCGTGGTGCTTGTGCTGTGTCTCGTGAAGACGGCGACGGTGCGTATGCGCGTGGACCGGCTGCCGTTGGTCGCGACGTGCCTCGTCCTGTTCGTCGTCTGGTATGTCGCGCTCGGATGGTGCGATCCGATGGCGTTGGTCGACGCGTACAACGCGTCCCACGGGTTCGACGCGGCGGGTGCGATGGCGATGATGTGACGGCGGCCGCCACGCACGACGGCCGCCGGGACGTCATGCGCGCTTGCGGCGCAGGGTCTCATGCATGACGACCATGAGCAGGAGGAACGCGAACAGGTAGAACGGGAACAGGCCGATGCTCATGTACTGGGCGATGAGTCCGAACAACGGCGGCATGAGCATGGAGCCGACGTAGGCGAACGCCATCTGCACGCCGATGATGGCCTGCGAGTTCTCCTCGCCGAAGTATCCGGGCGTGGAGTGGATGACGCACGGGTAGATAGGCGCGCAGCCGAAGCCGACGATCATGAGGCCGGCGAGCACGCCGATGTGGTTCGGCAGCGGGATGAGCATGGTGACGGCGCCGAACGCGATGAGCACCTGTCCGAGGCGGATCATCGCCGGGTCGGACAGCTTCATCGTGATGAAGCCGCTCAGGCCGCGGCCCACGGTGATGCCGATGCAGAACAGGCTGGCCCAGCGGGCGGCGGTCGTCTTGTCGATGCCCTGGCCGAGCACCATGTAGCTGGAGCCCCACAGCATGGCGGTCTGCTCGATGGCGCAATAGCACAGGAACATGATGAGGATCTCTCGCGCGCCGCGGATGGCGAGCACGCCTTTGAGCCCGAGCGGCTTGCGGAGCTCCGCGGACTGGGCGCCCTGCGCGCCGGCGTCGGGGCCGGAATCGGAATCGGGATCGGGCCCGGGCCCGGAGGGAGCCGGGGCCGCGGCCGCCTTGCGCGACTTCCACAGCGGCAGGCTGAGGATGAGGATCGCGGTCAGACCGATCTGCAGGAATCCGATGTACCGGTAGCCCCACGGCCACCCCTGCCCTCCGGCGAGCGCATGACCCATCACATAGGGGCCGATGAGCGCGCCGACGCCCCACATGCAGTGCAGCCAGCTCATGTGACGGCTCTCGTAGTGGATGGCCACGTAGTTGTTGAGCGCCGCGTCGACGCCGCCGGCGCCCAGACCGTAGGGAACGGCGAGGAGCACCAGCACCCAGTAGTTGGGGGCGACGGAGAAGCCGAGCAGGGCGGCCGCGGTGATGGCGACGGATGCGGCGGTGATGCGGCCCGTGCCGAACCGCAGGGTGAGACGGTCGGACAGGAGCGCGGAGCAGATGGTCGCCGCGGAGATGGTCATCGAGATGCCGCCCGCCCACGAGACGGGGGCGCCGAGATCCTGGCTCATCGTCGGCCATGCGGCGCCGAGCAGGGCGTCGGGCAGGCCGAGCGATATGAAGGCGACGTAGATGACGGCGAGCAGCAGGCTTGCCATGGTTTCCCTCCACTGTGACGGTCAATCGTTATGTACGTTCGTACATACTAGCGGGCGGCGCATGACAGAACGGCCCCGGGACACGCCGAAGGCGTCCCGGGGCCGTATGCGATGGAAGACGGCGACTACGCCGCGCCCGTCACGCGGAGAAGTAGGCGAGCACGTCGGCGGCCGAGCCGAACGACGCCTGCGCGCCAAGACGCGTGGCCGCGTAGCCGGCCACGTAGGAGGCCATCTGCGCGGATTCGAGCAGCGAATAGCCGGCGGCGAGGCCGGAAAGCACGGTGCCCATGAACGCGTCGCCGCAACCGGTCGTGTCCTTGGCGGGGACCTTCGCCACATCGACGCGGTACCAGCGGTAGTTCTCGATGACGACGGACCCCTGATCGCCGAGCGTGACGATCGCACGTTCGAACCCGTAGTCGGCGATGCGCGACACCACGTCGTCCCAATCGCAGCCCGACCAGTCGCCGCCGTCCGGCTCGTCGAGTTCGAGCAGCTGGGCGGCCTCATGCTCGTTGACGAGCAGGATGTCGGTGGAGGTGACGAGTTCGTGCGGCAGTTCGGGTAGGAACGGCGACTCGTTGAGCAGCACGGTCACGCCGTCCGCGTGCGCGGCCTCGGCGGCGGCGATCACCGTGGTCATCGGGCTTTCCAGGCACAGGCCGAGCACGCTCGCATCGGCGAGCGCGTCTCGGTGCGACTGCACGTAGCCGGCGCTCACCTTGCCGTTCGCGCCCGGCGAGTAGACGATCGTGTTCTCGCCGTTCGCGTCCACGGTGATGACGGTGGTGCCGGTCGCGCCCTCGGTGCGCAGGATCTCGCTCGTATCGACGCCGGCCGCGTCGAGTTCGCCGAGCAGGAAGTCGGCGTTCGGATCGTTGCCGACCGCGCCGTAGATGCACACGTTGGCGCCGAGACGCGCCGCGGCGGACGCCTGGTTCGCGCCTTTGCCGCCGGGCAGGATGCGCAGCGCCCCGCCGCGGACGGTCTCGCCGGGTTCGGGCAGGCGGCGGGCGGTCACCGTGTAGTCGGCGTTCATCGAGCCGACGACGGCGACCGATCCTTCGGCGCGTTCCAGGCTGATGAGTCTGTCGCGCACCTCCTGCGGCATGACGGGGCGCATGCCGCCTTCGAGCACGACGGCGGGGATGACGCCGGTCATCACCACCGGTTTGAGGCCGGAGCCGGTGCCGTTGGTGACGATCGCCGGCATGGATTGGGTGACCGACTGGACCACCGACTGGGCCAGCGACGGTTTGGCGGCGCGGGAGGAGGATTGCGCCACGGACTGTTGGACGCCGGCGGGCACCTGCACGACCGGCTGCGTGGCCGTGGGCGCCTGCACGACCAGCGGCTGCGGCTGGGATTGGGATTGGATGGGCGGGGACGGCACCCCGGCGGCGAGCGCCTCCTGCTCCACCGACTGCACGAGGGAGGCCAGACGCTCCTGGGATTGGATCTTCGACCGTTCGCTCATCGGCGTGACGGGCGGGATGGCCGCCGGCATCGTCTCGGCGGCGGGATGGACGACGGGAATGCGTTCGGTGTCCGCGGGAGGCTCCACCGCTTGCGCCTGCACCTGCGCCGCTTCCTCGGACGGTACGATGACGGTGGGACCGTCGTCGGGCATGTCGCCGCTCTCTTCTGCGCTCATCTCGGTATTCACATCGAACAAGCATAGTAGCGGTCGCGCACAAATCGTACACATACGTAAGTGCCCGGTTGCACGAAGCTGCAACCGGGCACTTACACTCCCCCGCCGTCGCCGACGCAGGAGCCTCGCAGAACCGTCACGTGTCGATCTTGGAACGGTCGAAATCGTCCGCGTTCTCGACGATGAACGCCTTGCGCGGCGGCACGTCATCGCCCATGAGCAAGCTGAAGATCTCGGCCGCCTGCGCGGCGTCCTCCATGCGGATGCGGCGCAGCATGCGCGTACGCGGGTCCATCGTCGTGTCGGCCAGCTGGTCGGCGTCCATCTCGCCCAAGCCCTTGTAGCGCTGGATGTCCGGATTGTAGGAGATGTGGCGGCGGTCCAGATCGGCGAGCTTGCCGGCGAGCTCGTCGTCCGAATACGTGTAGATGTATTCGCCCTTGTGCGAGCCGGCGAGCGCGATGCGGTGCAGCGGAGGCACGGCCGCGTACACGTGGCCGTGTTCGATGAGCGGACGCATGTAGCGGTAGAACAGGGTGAGCAGCAGGATGCGGATGTGCGCGCCGTCCACATCGGCATCGGTCATCATGATGACCTTGTTGTAGCGCGCCTGCTCGATGTCGAAGCTCTGCCCGCTTCCGGCACCCACCACCTGGATGATGGCCGCGCACTCCTTGTTCGACAGCATCTGAGTGATCGACGCCTTCTGCACGTTGAGGATCTTGCCTCGAATCGGCAGGAGCGCCTGGAAGCCGGAGTTGCGGGCCGCCTTCGCGGTGCCGAGCGCGGAGTCGCCCTCGACGATGAACAGTTCGGCCACGTCGTCGTTGCCCGGCTGGCAGTCGGACAGCTTCGACGGCATCGACGCGGATTCGAGCGCGTTCTTGCGGCGCGTGACCTCCTTGGCCTTGCGCGACTGGACGCGGGCGTGCATCTCGCCGACGATCTTCTCGAGCACGCGCGCCGACTGCTCCTTGTAGCCGCGTTTGGCGCCGGTGATCATCTCACCGAACTGCTTGTCGGTCATGCGGGTGACGATCGGCTTGACCTGCGCGGTGCCGAGCACGTCCTTGGTCTGCCCCTGGAACTGCGGTTCGGCGATGCGCACGGTGACGACGGCCACGAGACCGGCCATGATGTCGTCGCGTTCGACGCGCATGTGCTGGTCCTTGAGGTTCACCTTGAGCTTGCGCGCGTTCGCCTCGACGGCCTTGCGCACCTGCCGGGTGATCGAGTTCATCAGCCCGTCGACGTGCATGCCGCCGCCGGGCGTCTCGATGATGTTGACGAAGCTGCGCATCACCGTGTCGTAGCCGTTCACCCATCTCAGGGCGATGTCGACGCCGCAGGTGCGCGTCACGTTCTGGGCGTGCAGTTCGCCGTTCTCGCCGACGGCCTGCGTCTCCTCCTCGTAGGTGCCTTCGCCCTGGATGCGCCAGATGTCGGAGATTGGTTCGCCGTGGGAGAGGAAGTCGACGAAGTCCTTGACGCCGCCGGTGTGGAGGAACTCCTCGACGCGGGCGTGCGTGTGCGCGGCCGCGTCGGCCTGCGCCACGGCGACCGCCTCGGACGGCTCGGCGACCCCGGACGCGGCGGGCGCGTCGGAGTCATCGGGGGTCTCGGAGGCCGTCTCCGTCTCGGAGGCGGCCGTGGTCCCGGCCGGCGCGACGGCGTCGACCTCGCGCATCTCGTCGAGCGACGCGTCGCCCGTCTCGGGCACGTTCTCGTCGACGACGGTGATCTTGAGACCCGGCACGAGGAAGCTGGTCTGGCGCACGCGGTCGATGAGCTGCTCGTAGGAGAATTCGGCGGTGCTGTTGAAGATCTCCTTGTCCGCCCAGTAGCGGATGCGAGTGCCGGTGCGCTTGGCGGGCACCTTGCCGACGATCTCCAACTCGGTGGGCCGGTTCTTGCGCGTGCGCTTGAACGGCGAGTCCGGCGAGGGGTTCGCCGGGTCGGCGTCCGCGTACACGCCCGGATGGCCCTGATGGAACGACATGTGGTGCGTGAGCCCGTCGCGGTCCACCCACACGTCGAGACGGGAGCTCAACGCGTTGACGACCGACGAGCCGACGCCATGCAGGCCGCCGACCGCGTTGTAGGAGGAGTTGCCGAACTTCGCGCCGGCGTGCAGCTTGGTGAGCACGACCTCCACGCCGGTGAGCTTGGTCTTCGGCTCCTTGTCGACCGGGATGCCTCGTCCGTCGTCCGCCACCTCGATCGATCCGTCGGTGTGCAGAGTCACGACGATGTTCGTGCAGAACCCGGCCAACGCCTCGTCGACGGAGTTGTCGATGATCTCCCACAGGCAGTGCATGAGGCCCTGCGAGTCGGTGGTACCGATGTACATGCCCGGACGCTTGCGCACCGCGTCCAGGCCTTCAAGGACGGCCAAATCCTTGGCGCCGTATTCCTCTTTCGCCATAATCCCCTAGTGTTGAACGATGGTTGGTCGGCGGCCGCCGATCACTGATCCAGGAAGTCGCGCAGCGTCTGCGAACGGGACGGGTGGCGCAGCTTCGACATGGTCTTCGACTCGATCTGGCGGATGCGTTCGCGGGTCACGCCGTACACGCGGCCGATGTCGTCGAGGGTCTTCGGCTGGCCGTCCTCCAGGCCGTAGCGCATCTTGATGACGCCGGACTCGCGCGGCGACAGGGTCTCGAGCACGCTCTTGAACTGCTCCTGGAGCAGCGAGAACGCGACCGCGTCGGACGGGGCGATGGCGTCGGTGTCCTCGATGAGGTCGCCGAACTCGGAGTCGCCGTCCTCGCCGAGCGGGGTGTGCAGCGAGATCGGCTCGCGGCCGTACTTCTGCACCTCCTGCACCTTCTCGACCGGCATGTCGAGCTCGCGCGCCAGCTCGTCCGGCGTGGGCTCGCGGCCGAGGTCCTGCAGCATCTGGCGCTGCACGCGGGAGAGCTTGTTGATGACCTCCACCATGTGCACGGGCACGCGGATGGTGCGCGCCTGGTCGGCCATGGCGCGGGTGATGGCCTGGCGGATCCACCAGGTCGCGTACGTGGAGAACTTGAAGCCCTTCTTCCAGTCGAACTTCTCGACGGCGCGGATCAGGCCCAGGTTGCCTTCCTGGATGAGGTCGAGGAAGAGCATGCCGCGGCCCGTGTAGCGCTTGGCGAGGGAGACGACGAGTCGCAGGTTGGCTTCGAGCAGGTGGTCCTTGGCCTTCTTGCCGTCGTTCGCCGCCCACTTGAGCTCGCGCTTGCGCTTGAAGTCCATCGTGTCGCCCTCGGTGTCCAGCAGGTGCTGGGCGTACAGGCCCGCCTCGATGCGCTCGGACAGGTCGACCTCCTGCTCGGCGTTCAGCAGGTTGACGCGGCCGATCTGCTTGAGGTAGTCCTTGACCGGATCGGCGGTGGCGCCCGCGGTGATCACGCGGCGCTTCGGGTTGCCGACCTTGCCGCCGCGGCGGCGCGGACGCGGCTCGTAGTCGTCGTCATCGTCGCGCACGACGAAGGCGCCCTTCTGCTTGGGCTCCTCCGTTTCGGCGGGCTTGTCGTCATCATCGTCATCGGAGTCGTCGTCATCGTCGAGGTCGTCGTCGGAATCCTCGTCGTCCGCATCATCCGACTCGTCGTCGACGTCGCCGCCGTCGATGTCCTCGTCGAGGTCGTCGAGATCGTCGACGTCGAGATCGTCCTTCTCGTCGTCCAGCTCGTCGACCTCGTCCGCCTCGACCGGCTTCGCCGGCTCGTCCTTCTTCCTGCGCGGACGCTTCGCGGCGGCCTTGCGTGCCGTGGTCTTCGCGGCCGTCTTCTTCGCGGCCGTCCTGCGCGCGGTGCTGGCTTTCTTGGCGGCGGCGGGCTTCGTGTCCTTGGTGTCCTCGGTCTTGTCGCCGGCCGTCGTGCTCTTGGTAGCCAAACTGTTCCTCCTCGCGGTTCCTCGCCCCGCCTCATATACCACAAGGGCACACTTCTGGCAAAGGCAAATCGTCAACTATGTGAGTAAACCACCCCATAGGGACGATTATTCCCGTCGCGAAGAAACCCGCGCGCCCGGACGCGCCACGGCACCGCTCAAGTGCAGCTGCACGCCGGTCCCAGACCGCGTTCCGACGCGCCCAGCACGATCGCCGCCAGCGTGCAATCCTCGTCGGCGGCGAGCGAGCGCAGCGCGTAGACGGGGGCGCGGCAGTCGCCCAGCCACCACAGGATGTAGGCGATCGCGGCGAACGGCTGCGCCGTCATCGACAGCGGCATCAGGCACGCCATGGCGGAGAACATGGTGATCCCCGCCTGGCAGCGGTCCATGTCCGGCCCGTCGTCGTCCTTGAAGGCGGCGGTCATCAGGTCGCGCACCAGCGCGGAGACGGGAGGCGTGCGCGGGCGCGACAGGATCGTCATCAGCGTGTCCCTGTCGCAGGCTGCCCGGTCGACGATCAGCGAGAGGATCAGCGCGTCGCGCATCGCCAGCACCTCGTGCATGCCGACGGCGATCGTGGCCATCGTCTCCTCGTCGAGGTCGACGCGGCCGTGGTCGATGTTGTCGAGCCACTCGTCGAGCGGACCGTCCATCCACTCGTTGTTGCCCGATTCCGGGCCGCGTTCGCGCCGATCGGCGCGCAGGCGCCCCACGAGCCCGTCGATCACGTCGGCATCGAGCTCGTCGAGCCCTTCGAGGAACTCGCGGCACTCGTCCGGGCTGTCGGCGTGCACGGGCCGCTGCCTCCTCCCCTCGGGGCCGGGCGGATCGTGCGGATTCGCGTTACGGGTGCGTCGGTGCTTCGTCATGGCATCCTCCTTGATGGTCGTTCGATGGTCGTTCCGTCACGGCCGGGGTTCCTCGGCCGTGATGCCAGTATGACGGCGCGGACCCGCCGCGCGCACGCTCCACGGCCAATGTGGTCAGTACCCTGCGAGGCCTTGGAACCATTGGGTTCTTGTGTTCGGCGCACATTGTGGATAACTTAGAGGCATGTGCTTGAGAGACGTTGACCGTTCCCTGATTGAACCGCGTATCGCCGCCCTGGTGGCCGAACGGGCGGGCGTGCCCGCCGAAGGCGCCGCCGAGGCCGGCTCCCCCATCCCCGCCGCCTGCCGGTCGATGATGGACGCGGTCGTACGTCAGGGCGTGACCTCCAGCGAAGGCGGCAAACGTCTGCGCGCGCTGCTCGCCCTCGCCGCGTACGACGCGTTCGGAGGGGACACGGCGGCGCGCGACGCGATGGTGGATATGGCGTGCGCGATCGAGGTGTTCCAGACGGCGGCGCTCGTGCACGACGACATCATCGACGACTCCGACCTGCGCCGCGGCAAGCCAAGCGCGCACCGGGCGCTGGAGGACCGCACCGGCGACGCGGCGATCGGCCGCGGGTTGGGGCTCATGCTCGGCGACCTGCTCGCCACCGCCTGCGTCGACATCGCCAACAGCGCGGCCGCACGGCTCGAGAACCCGTCCGCGCTGGTCTCCGCGTTCCTCACCATGCAGCGCGAGGTGGAGATCGGACAGGTGCTCGACCTCGCCGTCGAACAGGCGTCGCTGGCCGACCCGCAGGCGCTCGCGGAGGCGTCGCTCGGCGTGTTCCGCTGGAAGACGGCCAGCTACACGACGATCGCGCCGCTCGAACTCGCACTGCTCGCCGCCGGCGACGCCCCGGCGGACGCGCGCGCGAAGGCGCTCGCCGTGGGTGTGCCGCTGGGTCTCGCGTTCCAATTGGAGGACGATCTGATCGACGTGATCGGGTCGAGCCGCACGAGCGGCAAGCCGGTGGGCGGCGACATCCGCGAAGGCAAGCGCACGGTGCTGCTCGCCGACGCGCTCGAAGCCGCGTCCGACACGGAGCGCGCCGAACTCGTCGCCATGTTCTCCGCCCCCGCGCGCGACGAGGCGGACGTACGCCGCGCGATCGGCCTGTTCGCCTCCACCGGCGCCGTGGACCGTTCCCGCGAACGCATCGCGGACCTGTGGACGCAATCACGCGAGGCGATCGACGCGCTCGGCCTCGGGCCGGCCGCGCACAGGCGCCTCACGGACGCGTGCGCGCGTTTCGTGCCGGACGTGGCCGAACGCTAGAGTGGAACGGCAAGGGAGTCTTCCGCTGCGGCGCGCGCGGCGGGAAACGACCCGGTGATTTTCGTGAGTGACGTAAGGACACGGACGCAACCCTATGAGTGAAGCCGCAAACACCCCCGTAGGCCAGATGATCGAAGGCCGCTACCGCATCGTGCGCCGAATCGCGCAGGGCGGCATGGCGACGGTGTACGAGGCGCAGGACGAACGGCTCGGCCGCACGGTGGCCGTCAAGATGATGCACACGCAACTTGCGCAGGGACCGCACCGCGACCAGTTCCTCGAACGGTTCCGCCGCGAGGCGCGGTCCGCCGCGCGCATCGCCAACCCGCACGTCGTGCAGGTGTACGACGCCGGCGAATCCGACGGCCGCGCCTACCTCGTCATGGAGTACGTGCACGGCGTGAACCTTCGCCACGAGATGAACGAGCAGGGCGTGTTCAGCGTACGCCAGACGCTGCGCGTCGTCGCCGAGACGCTCGACGGCCTGTCCAGCGCGCATCAGGTGAACGTCGTACACCGCGACATCAAACCCGAGAACATCATGCTCAACGATCGAGGCCGCGTGCAGATCACCGACTTCGGTCTCGCGAAGGCCACCTCGCAGGCGACGCTCTCCTCCACCGGCATGCTGCTCGGCACCGCCGCCTACCTGCCGCCGGAAACCATCGAACGCAACGAGGCGACCCCGCAGGGCGACCTGTACGCGGTCGGCATCATGGCGTGGGAGATGCTCGTCGGCCACGTGCCGTTCATCTCCGACAATCCCGTCACGCTCGTCTTCAAGCACGTCCATGAGGACGTGCCGCCCCTCACCACGCCGTGCCCCGGCATCGACCCGGCGGTCGCACGATTCGTCACACACCTGACCGAACGCGCCATCGACGCGCGCCCCGCCGACGCGACCGCCGCGGCGGCGGAACTGCGCGACGTGATGCGCACGCTGTCGGTGGAGGCGTGGCAGTACCGGCGACCGGCGTCGGCGGATGCCACGGACGCCGCGGACGCCGCCGGTTTCGACGGCGCACGCACGCCGGTCGGCGCACGGCTCGCCGGGGCG
>NZ_JGZP01000032.1 GCF_000741785.1 Bifidobacterium stellenboschense
GGTGCGGCGTGGCCGGTCTGCGTCGCCGCGCCGCCGTCCGCGCCCTGCGTGCGGCGGACGGGCGTCGCACCGGTCAGGCCGGACAGGTCGCCTCCCGCGCCGCCGCTCACCTTCGGTGTGACGCTCATGCGGCGACCGCGGTCTTCGCGAGTTCGCGGATCAGGTCCGGTCGGTAACCGGTCCACGAGCTGTCCGGCGTGATGACGACCGGCGCCTGCCGGAACCCCGCCTGCTGCAGTTGTTCCAGCGTGGACGGGTTCTCGGTCAGGTCCACCGTCTCGAACGGGATGCCGAGCTTGTCGAGCTGGCGCTTGGTGGCGTCGCACTGCGGGCAACGCGGCTTGGTGAACACGGTGACGGTCATGGTGGTCTCCGATCGGACGGTGTGATGTGGTGCGGGAGACAGCCTATCGGGGATTGATTGACGAGTAAACACTATCCGTAGTGGCGTGTCGCTAGGCATTTCCCTAGATGTAGGGTCTGGGTAATCGTTGGAATCACAACGGACACGCCGTCGGCCGTGGCGTCCCGGCCGTGGCTGGAACCGTCTCAAACCCGAAAATGTCACCTTCATCACATCGGGGCGTTCCTTGGTTCACGATTTCCCCGGCGTGAAAATCGTGAACCGGAAACGCACATTCCCGCACGTCGCCGTCGTGCGGGAATGGCGGTACGTCGCCGTTCGCCATGTTCATATGAACAGTCCGCCGGTTCACGATTTCGATGGTGTGGGAATCGTGAACCGTGTACGACGGCACTCGCGCGTCGGCGTACCTTCCACCTTGACTCTCCCCTTGGCGGGGAGCCGTCATGCGGGGTGGTCCGCCCATATGGCCGGTTGGCATAAGACGCCACTCGCGCGGAGGCGCGCGGCGGGATAGACTTTTCTCGGAACAAGCTGAATCGACTGAAAGGCAAGGCAAATGGCCGAAGCTACGGCAAACATCGGTGTGATCGGACTTGCGGCGATGGGTTCGAACCTGGCCCGCAATCTCGCGCATCACGGCAATACGGTGGCGTTGTTCAACCGCCACTGGTCGCGTACCGAGAAGCTCATGGAGGAGCATGGCACGGAGGGCGCGTTCGTCCCGACCAAGACGTTGGAGGAGTTCGCCGCGTCCCTGAAGCGCCCGCGCACCGCGATCATCATGGTCAAGGCCGGCGGCCCGACCGACGCGGTCATCGAGCAGCTCGAGCAGGTGTTCGAGCCGGGCGACATCATCGTCGACGGCGGCAACTCGTTCTTCAAGGACACCATCAGGCGTGAGAAGGAGGTGCGCGCCAAGGGCTTCCACTTCGTGGGCTGCGGCGTGTCCGGCGGCGAGGAGGGCGCGTTGAACGGCCCGTCCCTGATGCCCGGCGGCACCGCGGAATCCTGGAAGACGTTGGGGCCGATTCTGGAGTCGATCGCGGCGAAGGTGAACGGCGAGCCGTGCGTGACGCACATCGGCACGGACGGCGCCGGCCATTTCGTGAAGATGGTGCACAACGGCATCGAGTACGCGGACATGCAGGTGATCGGCGAGGCGTACGACATCCTGCGCCGCGGCCTGGGGATGACGGCCGAGGAGATCGCCGGCGTGTTCGACGAGTGGAACAAGGGCGACCTCGACTCCTACCTGATCGAGATCACCGCCGAGGTATTGCACCACAAGGACGCCGCCACCGGCAAGCCGTTCGTGGACGTGGTCGTCGACCACGCGGGCATGAAGGGCACCGGCACGTGGACCGTCCAGACCGGTCTCGAGTTCGGTTCGGCCGTGCCGGCGATCGGCGAGGCCGTGTTCGCGCGCGCCCTCTCCTCCCACGGCGAGCTGCGCGAGGCCGCCCAGCAGGAGCATCTGGCCGGCCCGGACAGGACCATCGACCTGGACGGCGAGGAGAAGGCGGCGTTCGTCGAGGACGTGCGTCGTGCGCTGTTCGCCTCCAAGGTCGTCGCCTACGCGCAGGGGTTGAACGAGATTCAGGACGGTGCGAAGGAGTACGGCTGGGACATCGACCTGTCCGAGGTGGCGCGCATCTGGCGTGGCGGCTGCATCATCCGCGCCCAGTTCCTGCTCGACCGGATCACCGAGGCGTTCAAGGGCGACAACCCGCCGGCCTCGCTGCTGTTCGACCCGTACTTCGAGAAGATCATCGGCGAATCGCAGGACGCGTGGCGTCGCGTGATCGTCAAGGCCGTCGAGGCGGGCATCCCCACCCCGGTGTTTTCCAGCTCCCTCGCTTACTACGACGGCCTGCGCTCCAAGCGCCTGCCCACCGCGCTGACCCAGTCACAGCGCGACCTGTTCGGCGCCCACACCTACGGCCGCGTCGACAAGCCCGGCGTGTTCCACACGCTGTGGGCCGAAGAGGGTAAGCCGGAGATCGAAGAGTAATCTTCGATCTCCGGCTTAGGGAAGCCCTGTGGGCTTCCCGGCCCTCTTCGGGGCCGGCGATAGCCGGCCAAGACAAAACGAAGCCTGAGATCGAGGCGTAGCCCCTTTTCCGGCGCGATAAATCCCGGACGACATGCCGCTCGTCCGGGATTTCTTGTGCTGGTCTCGTCTCAGTGCGACATTTCCCGGAAAACGGTCTTGTTCTCCGGGAAATGTTGTGCTGACCTCAGCTCAGTGCAAGGATTCCCGGACGATAGGGCGGATTCCCGGGAAATATCGCGCCGGACACCTTCAGACACCCCTACCCCTTCAATGCACCCCATCAATGCGATAAATCCCGGGAAACAAGGCTGTTCTCCGGGATTTCTTGTGCCGACTCCGACTCAGTGCAACAAATCCCGGGAATAAGCGGCTTCTTCCGGGAATCATCGCACTGATATCGTCTCAATGCGACAAATCCCGGAGGATAGGGCCGTTTCCCGGGAATCATCGCGCGCGAAAAACCGAACCGAAAGCGCTCAGACGCGGGCTCCGTCGTCGAAATAGCCGCCGCGGTCGCCGGTCTGGCGGCGGCGGGTCAGCAGCTTGCCGATGAGCCCGCCGAGGCCGATGATCGTGCACATGCTGAACACGAAGCTCAGCAGCCATCCGAGGAACGGCACCGAGCCGATGCCGGGGATGAACATCGTAGCGATCGAGCCCACCAGCCCGACGGCGAGCAGAATCCAGCACACGAGTGTCGAACGCTTCACCGGGCCGATCTCGGGGTTCGGGGGAGTGAAGCCGCCGTCATCGTAGGCGTCCATCACCCGGTCGGTGTCGAGCCAGCTGGAGCCGGTGAAGTCGCGCGGCCCATGGCTGGCCCCCGTGCGGGAGAACGCGTCGGGCTTCAGGTCGTCGATGTCGATGAGCCGTTCCTTCTCGCGGCGCTCCGCATGCTTCTCGAATCGTTTCGCATTGCGCGACGACGCCACCGACTTGAGCTCGTCCTTGTGCTCCGCCTCGAACGCCGCCCACGCCGCGTCGAGATTGCCCAGATCGGGCTTCGTCGCCTCGTCGCGTCCGGCGTCGGACGGCGTCTTCGCCGTCTTCCCGTCGTCATCCGGAGCGGGGTTTGTACGCTCGTCGTCCGCGTTGGTATTGTTGAGTTCAGTCATACATACCACTCTAATGCGCGGCCACGGTCTGCGCGGGGAGGGAAACGCCAAGTGCTCTACTGGTTCTTCGTCAAAGTGTTCGGTCCCATCGCACGCCGCCGCCTCGGTCCCACGGCCAAGGGGTTGGAGAACATCCCGCGCAAGGGCGGCGCGATCATCGCCGCCAACCATCTGGCGGTCATCGACGACGCGCTCATCCCGATCACCTGCCCGCGCATGGTGCATTTCATGGGCAAGGCCGAATACTTCGAAGGCAAGGGCGTCAAGGGCAAGTTCAAGAAGTGGTGGTTCACGTCCGTGGGCGTGTTCCCCGTCGACCGTTCCGGCGGCAACAAGTCGTTGGGCGCGCTCGAGCACGCGCGTGAGATCATCGAGGACGGCCACCTGTTCGGCATCCACATCGAGGGCACGCGCAGTCCCGACGGCCGTCTGTACAAGGGGCATACGGGCGTGGCGCGCCTCGCGCTCGAGACCGGCTGCCCGATTGTGCCGACCGCGCTCATCGGTTCCGATAAGCTCCAGCCGATCGGCACGTCGATTCCGAAGAAGGGCAAGACGCAGGTGATCTACGGCAAGCCGATCCACGTGGAGAGGAAGGCGGCCGACGAGATCACGCACGATGATCTACGTTCCCTGACCGACCATCTGACCGCGGAGATCCAGAAGCTCAGCGGTCAGGAGTATGTGCCCGAATACGCGCAGAAGGTCAAGGCCGAGCTCAAGGCGAAGAAGGAGGCCGAAGCGGCCGTCACACCACGGTGAGCGTGACGACCGTCTTGTTGCCCTTCTCGTCGCGCACGCGCACCTGCTGGCCGGGATCGGGGCTCTGCAGGCGCACCGTGTGCGTCACGTCGCCGAGCGGCGCCGACTTCTTCACCTGCAATCCGAGCGCCTCCAACGTCTTGGACGCCTCGTCGTAGGTCTTGCCGCGCACGTCCGGGATGGTCACCATCTCCGGGCCCTTCGAGACGACCACGTCCACCGAGTCGCCCCAATGCAGCTGCGTGTCCTTCGCGACGGACGAGGAGATCACCTTGCCGGCCTCGATCGTGTCGCTGTACTCCTCGCTCCAGTTCGCCTTGAGTTTGAGGTCGTCGAGCGCGGTTGCCGCCTCGTCCTTCGTACGGCCCACGATGTCGGGCATGGTGACGGGCATCGGGCCCTTCGACAGGGCCACGTCGATCTCCGCGTTGTGTTTGAGTGTGGTGCCCGGGTCGGGGGAGATGCTCAGGGTCGCGCCTTCGGGCAGCGTCTCCGAGTATACGTCCTTCGACTCGTCGTGTTTGACGTTCGTGAATCCGGCCTTCTTCAACGCGTCGAGCGGCGCCTTGCCGTTATCGGTGTTCGGGTCGAGGATGTCCGCGGGGATGGTGGCCATCCTGACGCCGCGGGATACGACGACGCGCAGGGTGGGCGTGTGGCGTTTGCTCACGTGCGCGGCCACCTGGGCGTCCTTGCCGTCCAGCGTGGCGAGCACGATATGCCCCTTCTCGACGGTGTCGCTGTACGCGGCCGACGTCTTGTACGGGATGCCCGTCACTTTGAGCGTGCTCTCGTACGTCTTCCATGCGGCGCCTTCCAGCGTGCAGGCGCGGTCCGTCTCGCAGGTCACGTCGTCCGGTTTCGGCAGCTCCCAATAGCTGCCCGGGCCGCGGTAGTACCACCATGCGCCGCCGCCACCCGCCGCGAGCGCGATGGTGAGCAGCACGGCGATCGTGATGATGATGGCCTTGCCGTGGCGTTTGCGCGGCGTCGTCGCGCCCGGTGCGGCGGCCTGCGCCGTCGGTTCGGCGGCGAGGTGCTGCGGCGGCGCCGTCTTCGCGCCGAAGCCGCCTGTGAGCGGGGTGGTGGGGCGCGACACCGCGGCCGTGTTCGTCCGTGCGTCGCCTTGGACCGGCTGCAGGGCGACGGTTTCGGCGTTCGACGCCGCCACGTCGGTCGTCGCGACGGCGGATGACACGGCGGGGTTGGATTCCACGGTGCGCGGCGCCGCATCGGTTATGGGGCGTTGTCCGGTCAGCGTGGATTCGTCCGCGAAGTCGAGCAGGCTGAGCGCCTGCGTCTCCTTCGGTTCGGGCATGGGGGCGAGCACCTGCGTGGCGCCCGCCTCGATGGCGGTGGTCGGCGGCAGCGTCTCGGTTTCCGCGGCCTGCGTGGGGGGCGTCGTTTCCTGCGGCAGGGCGCGCGTCGGCTGCGGTGCCGTCGTATCGTGTGCGGCCGGCGTGGCGTTGGCGGATGGCGTCTCGTGCGACGGCTCCGCGTGTGCGGGCGGCGCCGGCG
>NZ_JGZP01000033.1 GCF_000741785.1 Bifidobacterium stellenboschense
ATCATCGGCAGTATTTCGGTGCCGGGCATCGCGCTGGCGGTCCCGCAGTTCCTCCTGTTCGCCAAGCTCGGGCTCACGAACACGCCGTGGGCCATGATCATCCCGTCGCTGATCAGCCCGTTCGGCCTGTACCTGATGTGGATCTTCAGCGAGCAGGCCGTGCCGACCGAACTGCTGGAGGCGGCGCGCGTGGACGGCGCGTCCGAGTTCCGCACGTTCTGGACGATCTCGCTGCCCCTGCTCGCCCCGGGCATCGTGACCACGGCCCTGTTCACGATCGTGGCGACGTGGAACAACTACTTCCTGCCGTTGATCATGCTCAAGGACGCGGACTGGTACCCGCTGACCATCGGCCTGAACCAGTGGAAGGACCAGGCGAGCACGGCCGGCGGCCAGGCGATCCAGAACCTCGTGATCACCGGCTCGCTCATCACGATCATCCCGCTCGTGATCGCGTTCCTCTGCCTGCAGAAGTACTGGCAGTCCGGCCTCGCCGCCGGCGCCGTCAAGGAGTAAACACCAGTAAATACCCCCAAAGGACCCATCATGACTACTCGTAGAGCGTTCAGGTGGCCGGCGCTGCTCACGTCGGACGGCCGCGGCATCGCGTTCGGCGGCGACTACAATCCCGACCAGTGGCCGGACGAGACCATCGACGACGACATCCGGCTCATGCGCGAGGCGCACGTCAACACGGTCGCCCTCGCCATCTTCAGCTGGGACCGGATCGAACCGCGCGAAGGCGAATTCACGTTCGACTGGCTCGACTCCGTGATCGACCGGCTCGGCCGCGCCGGCATCGCCGTCGACCTCGCCTCCGCGACGGCGACCGCGCCCCTGTGGCTCTACGAGAAGCATCCCGAGGTCCTGCCCGTCGACCGGTACGGGCACGTCGTCAACGCCGGATCCCGCCAATCCTGGCGTCCCACCAGCCCCGTGTTCCAGAGGTACGCGCTGCGTCTGTGCCGCATGCTCGCCGCACACTACAAGGACAATACGTACGTCACCGCATGGCATATGGGCAACGAGTACGGCTGGAACAACCGCTACGACTACTCCGACGACGCGCTCCACGCGTTCCGCGCATGGTGCGAGGCGAAGTACGGCACCGTCGAGGCGTTGAACGAGGCGTGGGGCACCGCCTTCTGGTCGCAGCACGTCAACTCGTTCGACGAGGTGCTGCTGCCGCGACACATGGGCGGCGACGGCATGGTCAACCCGCCGCAGCAGCTCGACTACGAACGGTTCGGCAACGACATGCTCCTCGACTTCTACAAGGCGGAACGCGACGCGATCGAGGCGATCTGCCCCGGCAAGCCGTTCACCACGAACTTCATGGTCTCCACCGACCAGTGCTGCATGGACTACGCGCGATGGGCGGACGAGGTCGACTTCGTCTCCAACGACCACTACTTCCACGAAGGCGAATCCCATCTCGACGAACTCGCCTGCTCGGACGCGCTCATGGACTCCCTCGCCCTCGGCAAACCCTGGTACGTGATGGAGCACGGCACGTCTGCCGTCCAATGGAAGCCGCTCAACACGCGCAAACGCCACGGCGAGCTCCTGCGCGACTCGCTCGCCCACGTGGCGATGGGCGCCGACGCCATCAACTTCTTCCAATGGAGGCAATCCTCCTCCGGCGCCGAGGCGTTCCACTCGGCGATGGTGCCGCACGCCGGCGAGGATTCCAAGATCTTCCGCGGCGTCGTCGAACTCGGCAAGGCACTCGCCGCGCTCTCCGACGCGGGATTGCAGGGCACGGAGCTGAAGCGTTCCGGCACGGCGATCCTGTTCAGCGCGGAAAGCGAATGGGCGACGCGCAGCGAGACCCTGCCGAGCATGAAGCTCGATCATTGGCACGACGTGCGCGACTGGTATCGTGCCTTCCTCGACGCGGGAAGCCGCGCCGACATCGTCCCGCTCGCCTACGACTGGAGCGGCTACCGGACCATCATCCTGCCGAGCGTGCTCGTCCTATCCGACGCGGACGTGCGCCGCATCGCCGATTTCGCCGAAGCGGGCGGCACCGTCGTCGTCGACTACGCGACCGGCATCATCGACGAACGGTTCCACGCCGGTCTCGGCGGCTATCCGGGCGCCGGCAACGGGCTCCTGCGCGACGTGCTCGGCGTGCGCGGCGAGGAGTTCAACATCCTCGGCCCCGAAGCCGAGGGCGAACCCGACACGATCACGCTGTCGAACGGGCTGACGACCCGACTGTGGCAGACCGACGTGACCTCCGTCGCGTCGGACGCGACCATCATCGCCACATACGCGGGCGAGGCGGCCGCCGATTGGGAGCTCGACGGCACGCCCGCCGTCACCAGCCATCCCTATGGCGAGGGGCGGGGCGTCTACGTCGGCTGCGACCTCGACCGCCACGACATCGCCGCCCTCATCCCCGCGCTGGGAGTATCGGAACCCGGATCGTGCGGCGGGGCCGACTCCCGCATCATCCACACCATCCGCGAATCCGCGGACGGCGCCATCCGCTTCGACTGCTACCTCAACCGCACGCGCGGCGACGTCACGCTGGAAGGCGTCGACGGCGAACCGGTCGTCGCACACCGCACGGAAGCCGGAACGGCGGACCGTGCGGACGTCGCGGACGCAACGATCGGCGCGGGCGGAACCGCCTCGTACACGCTGCGGCGAAACGCCATCCTCATCACGAAAACCGTGCGCCGCCAGTAGTCCGCGCCGGCCGCTGGCGGGTAGAATGGCGACGGTCGGAGCAACGGAAGCGAGGCGGATCACATGAGCGGGACGAAACCGGAGAAAAGACGCGTCACCCTGCGCGACGTGGCGCAGGAGGCCGGCGTCTCGCTCAAGACCGCATCGAACGTGATCAACGGCAACGGGCGCATGAGCGAGGCCACGCGCGAACGCGTCGAAACGGTCATCAAGGATCTTGGCTACCGCGTCAACGTGGCCGCGCGCAACCTGAACCGCGACCACACCGGATTCATCACGCTCGCCGTGCCGTCGCTCACCCCGCCATATCTCGCCGAACTCGCCAACCGTGTGATCGACGCGGCGCGGCGCCACGACTACTCCGTGTACGTCACCACGTACGCGGAAGGCTCGGCGAAAGGCGCGCGCGACCTGCTGGAGAAGTTCAATTCCACCGTCTCCGACGGCATGATCCTGTCGATGAGCGAGGTGGAGACCATCACGCCCGACGATCTCAAGGTCGATTTCCCGCTCGTCGTGGTCGGCGCGCGCACCACGTGGGGCGTCGCCGACCACGTGACCCCCGACGACGTGCATGCGGCCGCCCGCGCCGCCGGATACCTGTACGACCACGGCTCCACGCGCCTCGCCGTCGTCGGCGCGCGCGGCGCCTACGACGAGACGGCGCTGCTCAAGGCGACCGAGGGCAACGCGCAGCTGCGACTGCGCGGCATCATCGAGGAGAGCCGCCGCCGCGGCATCACATTGGACGCACGGCTCGTCGGCGCCATGGACATGGATTGGACGATCGGTGCGGGCGCGCGCGTCACGCAGCGTCTCATCGATTCCGGCGTGCCGTTCGACGGCGTCGTCGCGTTGAACGACCAGCTGGCGATCGGCGCGATGACCGCGCTGCGCACCAGCGGCCTCGATGTGCCCGCCCAGGTGCAGGTCATCGGCTTCGACGACATCGAGGAGGCGCCGTACCTGCAGATTCCGCTCACCACCATGTCGTCGCGTCTCGAATGGACGGCGCCCGTCGCGGTCGAGAGGATTCTCGGGCGCATCCGCGGCGACATCACGACGCCGGAACTGCTCACCTGCGAGTCGGAGGTCATCGCGCGCGAGTCCACGCGGTGATGCGCGGGATCACGGTGAGCGGCGGATTGCCGTGATTCGTGGATCGCGGTGGTCTCCGGCGATACAATCATGGTGGAATCCGCCGTTCGACCCGGACGGCGATGCCCGGATGGCGACGTGCCGGATCAGGTGCGCCGGATGCGATGTGTCGATACGATGCACATGCCGCCGTCCGATGCCGGTAAGGAGGCATGACGTATGGTCGGTGATGTGCATGCGGATGATGCGCGGGACGATCGGAACACGCGTCGTGGCGAGACGCCGCCGCACGGAACGACGCCGCAAGAGGTGACGCTGCCGGACGGGAGCGCGATGCCGCGGCTCGGCATGGGAACCTGGTATCTGGGCGAAGGGCGCCGGCCGTTCGACGATGAGGCGACGGCGTTGCGAGCCGGACTGGACGCGGGCGTGCGCCTGATCGACACGGCGGAGATGTACGCGGACGGCGGCGCCGAACGACTCGTCGGCGCGGCGATCGACGGGTATGATCGCGGATCGTTGTACATCGTCTCGAAGGTGTATCCGCACAACGCCGGACGCCGTCACCTGCGCCGCAGTCTGGAGGCGTCGCTGCGTCGCCTCGGCACCGATTACCTCGACATGTACCTGCTGCACTGGCGCGGCAGCGTGCCGTTGCGCGAGACCGTCGACTGCATGGAACAGGCGGTCGAGGACGGTCTGATCCGCCGATGGGGCGTCTCGAACCTCGACCTGAACGACATGCGCGAGCTGATGGACGTGTCCCGCGGATCGCATTGCTGCGTCGACCAGGTGCTCTACCACCTGGGGTCGCGCGGCATCGAAGTCGATCTGCTGCCGTGGCTGCGCGGGCGGCGCATTCCCGTGATGGCGTACTGTCCGCTCGCGCAGGCCGGGCGTCTGCGTGACGGGTTGCTCGGCAGTGCGGCGGTGCGCGAGGTCGCGGCCGCGCACGGATTCACGCCGATGCAGGTGCTGCTCGCGTTCGTGCTCCACCAGCCGGACATGATCGCCATCCCGCGTTCCGGCGTGCCCGAACACGTGCTCGCCAACGCCGCCGTACTCGACTCCCCGCTTTCGGACGCGGAATACGCGGAGTTGTCCCGCGCGTTCCCCGCCCCCGACCACCCCGTCCCGCTCGACATGGAGTGACCCGTCCCTCCCGACACGGAGTGCCCTGCTCCTCCCGCTGGCGGGAGGTGGCGCGCGCAGCGCGTCGGAGGGTGGTCGCGGGTGTGTGGCCGTTGGTTCCAGGGTGTGGCCGGTGGTTGTTCGGCACCACCCCCACCCGGCTTCGCCGGGAGCCCCGCCC
>NZ_JGZP01000034.1 GCF_000741785.1 Bifidobacterium stellenboschense
AGCCGCGGGAGTGCCGGGGATGCCGGTACCGGGCGTTCCGGGCACTCCGGTACCGGAAGCGGCACCGGCCGGGCCGCCCGGCGCATACGGTGCCTGCGGCGCGCCCGGAGCGGCGAACCCGTTCGGGGTGGCGTTCGCGCCGGCGTAGCGGGACTGGGCGCCGGCCGGCTGGAAGGCCGGCTGCTGGGCGGACGCCCACGCCGGCTCCGCGGCGGTTCGCGCATCGGCCGCGGCCGGGCGCGCCTCCTCGGGGATGACCTGCGTCGCATCGACGGATGCGGCGGGGGTCGCATTGGTGGGCAACGCCGTGGTCTCGGCGGTCGCGGTGGTGGTGTCGAGCACCTGGGTCTTGTTCGTGTCGTTGGTCGTCATGGTGGGGTCCTTTCGGGAAGTAGGAATCACATCGTCCAGGTGGTGGAGGTGGTGAACTGGGTGTCGTAGGAGGAGCGGTCGATCAGGTCGGTGGCGAGCGTGGTGTCGTCGCCGGTGGCCGTGTCGGGCAGGGTCGTCGCGTAGTCGCCGGTCACGGTGACCGTCACGTCGGAATCACCCTTCACGACGGTCTTGCCGTTCGCCTTGATCGTCACCGTGTTCCCGTCGGCGTCGACGACCTTGCCGCCGTTCGCGACGTTCAGCGCGGAGACGGTCGTGCTGTCGGTCACGACCCACGTGGAGGAGCCGTCCACGTTCACCGTGATCGGCGCGTCGCTCGTCGTGCCGTCGCTCGCGTTCGCGTTCTCGGTGATGCTCGCGTCACCTGTCCACGTCGACCCGTCGAGCAGGTTCAACGTGACCGACGAGATCGTGTCCGCGCTGACCGTGCCGGCGAGCGTCTGGTTGCGCCCGGTGAACGTGACGGTCGCGCCGTTCGACCCGGCGGACCCCCAGTTGTTCGCGTCGTTGCCGGCCGCGGTGATGAGCGCCGCCTTCGACGAGTCGAAGTCGAGCGTCGTGTTCGACAGGACCACGTCGGCGGTGGTGTTCGTGAAGTAGAACATCGAACCGGATTCGATCGACGATTTCAGCGTCGAATCGGCGGCCTGGAACGTCGCGTGCTCGCCGGTCGTGGATTCGGCGTCGCCGGAGGTCGACTGGTAGATGATCACGCCGTTGGCGACCGGGTCGCTCGCCGTCTTGCCGGTGACGGTGCTCGTCAGCGTCGAATCCTTGATGAGGATCGTGTTGAGCCCCTCCATGCCGGCGATCTGCGAGCCGGTGGACGTGCCGGTCACGTTCGTCACCTGCACGTCGCCGGTCGAGTAGAGCAGTGGCGATCCGGAGCCCGCGGTCTTCAGGTCCGCGTCGTTGAGCGAGATCGAGCCGCCTCCGCGGTCGGTGGCAACGGTCGCGCTGTGGTCGCCCTGCGTATCCGCGGTGACCTCGCCGGCGAGGATCGTGCCGGAGTAGGTCGCGTCGAGGGCGCGGGAATTGTCGCCGGTCGTCGAGATCGTCGTGCCGTGGACGAGCGCGGTGCCCGAGTCGGTCGCGAACACGCCGTTTGATCCGGACGAGTCCGCGGTGAGCTTCGAGCCGTCGATGACGGTCTTCGACTTCTCGCCGACGGTCAGGCTGACCGAGTTCGTGCCGTAGAAGTTGTTGTTGTCGGCGTTGTCGGAGTCGCCGGATTTGGTGAGCGTCGCGCCGGTGAGCGTCAGCGTGCCGCCGTTCTGCGCGAGGGCCGCGTTCTGGTCGGCGTCGGTCGCGGCCGTCGTGTCGGACGACGCGACCTCCTCGCCGTCGGCGGTGAGCGCCGCCGTGTACGTGCCGGAGTAGTCGTAGGTCATCGTGTTCGCGCCGCCCATGCCGGCCGCCTGACCGGAGACGATGATGTCGTTGCCGCGGGCGGAGGTGTTGCGCAGCAGCGCCGTGCCGGCCGCGCCGCCGCCGAAACCGATGATGAGCGCCGCGCCCGCCGCCATCGCGGCGAGCTTGCCGGTCGTGACCTGCGCGGTGCGGGCGGTGCGGGCGCTGCGGGCGCTGTGGTTGCGGCGCGTGCCGCGGCCCGTGCCGTCTTCGTGCGATTCGCGGAAGCTGGTGGAGGTGGTGACGCCCCGCCGCTTGCCGGAGGTGTTCCTGATGCCCATGATCGTGCCTTTCGTCATGCCCGCCGCGATGCTTGCGGTGGCGGGCCTTTCATGCTTGCTGGTATCAGTACACCGCCGGTTCCGGGGAAAGCCCTTGCGCAAACGTTCAGGTCGCCTTCGACCTTACGAAGGGAGTTCTGGAGGATTCTTGACCGTTTCCTGAAAGCCCCGCCATCCTGCCCCCGCTGTTGGACCGTTCCTTGGCCCCGCTGGCGGGACATCGCGCTGACGGCTCAGGCTCGGCAATGGCGGGCTTGAACTCTGCCCCCGCTGGCGGGGGCTCCCGGCGGAGCCGGGTGGGGGTGGTCTCCGTCCGAGCCGACAAGGACCACCCTCAGTCCCGCTTCGCGGGCCAGCTCCCGCCGGCGGGAGCACCCTGTACGGTCCTTGTCTGTAGGCGTGCCTTTTCGCTGCGCTTCGCGGGCCCCGCAATCACGGACGGTCTGCGGCCGACCCCACATCGGCTCGCCTGTCGGCTCGTACATCGCCTACAAACGCCTCCGGCGTTTGCTTCACGGCGATGTCCCGCCGACGGGAGCGTGTAACCGGCATGTTAGCCTGTTGGCATCGTGCGTGGGAAGGAGTCGTCATGGGGAAGTTATCGGACGAAAGCACCCCGGCGGGCGAGGAGGCGGCGGTGGCCGCCGACCTCGTCGCCGCAGAACTCGATGAACAAAGCCGTCTCGACGCGCAACGGCTGCCGTGGCTCATCCGCATGTACGGCGTGATCGTGCTGCTCGACGGGCTCGTCACATTGCCGATTGTCGTGTTCGCCTCCATCGCCGCCGTGCGTGCGATCATGCGCGGCGAACTCACGTTCCACGCCGCCAGTCTGACCGCCATCCTCACCGGAATGCAGGCACTCGTCCTCATCGCCGACGCGGCTGCGCTCATCGTGTTCGGCGTGCTGCTGCTGCGCAACCGGCGACGCTACGCGGCCCGCTGGGCGTACGTGCTGATGCCGGTCACGCTCGCCGAAGGCATGCTGTCGCTCGCGCTCGACGGTCTCGGCGTGAATCTCATCGCGCCGGCCGTGGGCATGGCGATCCTCGTCGCCGTGTCCATCGCGTGCGATCCCGGACTCGCCGAGGAGCGACGGCTCCAACGTGCGCTCAAACGGATGGACGACCGCGACGCCTACGATGCTGCGGTGCGCGCCGGCATGCTCGGGCGCGACCCGTCCGGCAAGGGCTACATCGCGCTCGACTTCTTCAACATCTTTTGGCTGTTCACCGTGGCGTGCGTGTTCGGCCTCGCCATCGAGACCGTGTACCACTTCGCGATGTACCACGGTGAACTCCAGGACCGCGCCGGGCTGCTCTGGGGCCCGTTTTCGCCGATTTACGGATGTGGGGCGGTGCTCGTCACCGTGGCGCTGAACCGCTTGTGGAAGTCGAACCCGTTCCTGATCTTTTGCGCGAGCGCGGTGATCGGCGGCACGTTCGAATACGCGACCAGCTGGTTCATGGAGGTGGCGTTCGGCATCACCGCATGGGACTACACCGGGCAATGGCTGTCGATTGACGGGCGCACGTCCGGCAAATACATGGTGTTCTGGGGGCTGATCGGCGTGGTGTGGGTGCGCTGGATTCTGCCGCGGCTGCTCGCGCTCATCAACCGGATCCCGTGGAAGGTGCGGTATTCGCTGACTGCCGTGTGCGCGGTGCTGATGCTCGTCGACATCGTGTTCACGCTGATGGCGCTCGACTGCTGGTACGGCCGCATGGCGGGACTGCCGCAGGATTCGCCCATCACCCAATGGTTCGCCACGCACTACGGCGACGCGTACATGGCGAACCGTTTCCAGACGATGACCATCGACCCGAGTAAAGCCGGACGCGTGTAGGGTGCTGGTGTGGCGGGAATGAACGAAGGAGGGAGGACCGGTGAAACGATCCTCCCTCCCTCGTGTCGGATGCCTTAGCCGGCTGTGATGGCGTCTCGCATGGTCGTGCAATCACGTCATGTCACGCCATCACGCCACGCAACGTTACGCGTGACGGCGGCGGAACGTGACGAGTCCCGCGCCGGCGAGCAGCAGCGCGGCCGCGGCGGTGGCGATCATGTCGGTCGCCGCGCCCGTGTTCGACAGCTTCGCGCCATTCGCGGCGCCGTTGGCGCCGTTCGCGCCCGGAGCGGCCTTGCCGACCGTCACCGGCGCCCAGCCGAGCAGGTTGCCGGAATCGTCGTATACGGCGATCTTGTGTGCGCCCGTGTAGTCGGCGGGGATGGTGTATTCGACATACGCCTTGTTGTTCTCGTCGACGCGCACCGCGGACGACGTGCCGTCCGCCGAGGCGAGACGCTTCGGGTCGGAGTAGATGTAGCCCGCCCAGTAGCAGTACTGGTTGTCCGCGACGCTCGCCTTGCAGGCGGCCGTGTCCTGAAGGCTGTCGACGTATAGGCGGTACGTGGAGCCGGCGGTCGCCTTGCCGTCGTTCGCGCCGATTACGCCGTTGCGGTTCGCGTCGGTGAGCTTGTCGGAGGATTCAGCGGCCGTGGCTGGCTGCGTGGTGAAGTCGGGCACGTTCTGCAGGGCCTTGTCTTCGGCGTGGTACCCGTTGCCCACGTACATCGATCCGTCGCTGAACGTCAGCGCGAGACCGGAGTACATCATGGACATCGGATCGTTCACCGTGGTCTGGGACTGGAGAAGGAGGGCCACGGCGACGCCATCGGATTCGTTGCCTTCGTAACCCCAGTTGCCGTACTTGGTGCCGGAGTTCAGGCCGACGATGGTGCTCGTGATGTCGCCGGACTCGGGGAGCGTCTCGCCGGCGTCCGGGGTCTTCCAGGAACCTCTGCTGAACCATTGGCCGGTCAGCGTCTGGGTGTCGTTGATCCACGACGCCATGTTCATCACGCGATAGGCGGTGCCGGTCGTGTCGTCCTTGTCGTCGACGTAGCCGGTCGTGCAATCCCACGCTTCGCGCTCGCCGCCGGTGCCTACGTTCGCAGTGAACTTGCCGCGCAGCGTGTACGCGCGGACCACGGTGGTGGCTAGGCAGATCTTGGTCACGTCGCCGATGATCTTCGGGTCGATCGTGTAGTGCGCCTTGAGTCCGGCCGTGTGCTGGCCGACATCCTCGACCTGCACACGGCCGAGCGTGACGGTGCCCGGAAGGTTGACGACGTCCACCGTCTTGTCGACGACGCTCGTGTACACGCCCTCGACCTCATTCGATTCGATGCCCTTGTCGCTTTCCAACAGGGCGAACCATGCGGAGGCGATGTTCGCGCCCTCGTACGTGAGCTCGACGGTCGTGGTCGCGCCGGTGGCGGTGAACACGGTGTTGGCCCCGTCCCCGTAGGACGGGGTGTTGTACACGCGTCCCTGATCGCCGGCCTTCGGCTTCGTGGAGTCAGAGCTGAGGTTGCTCGCCACGCCGTAGGTCTTGCCGGCGGTCAGGCCGGTGAGGCTGACTTTGAACGTCGGCTTCGAGGTGGGTTTCTGAGACACTCCCGCCTTGAGCACGCCCTGCGGCGCGTCCACGGAGGCGATCGCGGCGCCGGACGCGGCGGCCTTGGCCTGGGACTGCGGCGTGGCCGCCTTCACGTCCGCCTTCGGCTGCTCGTCGGTCTTGCCGGACTGGTCGGCGGTGGCGCCGTTCTGCTGCGTGGCGTCGGACTTGCCGTCCGTGCCGTCGGTCGCGCCGGACTGGTCGGCGGTGGTGCCGGCATCGGCCTGTCCGGACTGTCCGTCCTGCTGCGTGGCGGCGGCCGGCGCATCGTTCACGCCCGCGGCGTCGTCGGCGTATGCGGTGCCGACGCCCGTGAGCAGCATGCTCGCCGCGGCGATGATGGCGGCGACCTTGCCCATGTGCTTCATGGCTGTAACCCTTCCCGCGCATCACCTGACGATGCGCTTCTTCAGGGTCAAGCGTCCCCCCCCCCCTAAGACATTTCTCAGGAAACGGACATGTCGCGCCAAGATGCCGGGGTGTGTAGGGCGGAACGGGCGGGAGTCGCGGACGGGCGGGGCGGGGCTCGCGGCAGGGCGGAGCGGCTGTTGGCCGGAGCGTACGTTTTCGACGGGATTTTCGTCCGCCGCCGTCGAGAACGTACGCTGAGAAATCGTCAGTGTACGTTCTCGACGGAGACCCCGGATATTGCCGTGCGGAACGTACGCCCGCGGAATGGGACGGAATGTAACGGGGGTGCGGAATGTAACGGGGTGCGGAACGGGACGAGGCGGGGGACAGGACGGCGAACGGCCGGCCCGTGTGGACCGGCCGTTCCGTACGGGAAATCAGTTCAGGCCGTACTGTTCCTTGGCGAACTTCTCCAGCGCGGGGATCGAGCGCTTGACCTTCTCCGTGTCGATGCAGTAGGCCATGCGGAAGTAGCCGGGCACGCCGAAGCTCTCCGACGGCACGAGGATCAGGTCGTACTCCTTCGCCTTGAGGCAGAATGCGGTCGCGTCCTCCTCAAGCGCCTTCGGGAAGATGTAGAACGTGCCTCCGGGGCGCACCACGTCGAAGCCGATCGAGGTGAGCGCGTCGTACAGCAGGTTCATGTTCGTCTCGTACACGGAGAGGTCGCTCGTCTCGTCGAGCACCTTCGCGACGCCCAGCTGGATCGAGCTCGGCGGGCAGTTGTGGCCGGTGCCGCGCGAGATCTGGCCCATCATCGGCACGAGCAGGTCGGCGTCGGTGGCGGTCGGGTTCACCGCCACGTAGCCGATGCGCTCGCCCGGCAGGGACAGCGACTTCGACCATGAGTAGCAGGTGAGCGTGTTCGCGTAGAAGTTCGCCGGGTACGGCTGCGTGTTGCCGTCGAACACGATCTCACGGTACGGTTCGTCGCTGATGAGGAAGATGTCGTGGCCGTATTCGGTCTGCTTGGCGGTGAGGATCGCGGCGAGGCGCTTCAGCGTTTTGGCCGAATAGACGGCACCGGACGGGTTGTTCGGCGTGTTGATGAGCACGGCCTGCACGTTCGGGTTGAGGGCCGCCTCGAACGCGTCGAAGTTGATCTGGAAGTTCGCGGTGTCCGCCGGGATGACGGTCAGGTGCGCGCCGGTGCCGTTCACGTACGGCTGGTATTCGGGGAAGTAGGGCGCGAACGTGATGATCTCGTCGCCCGGCTTGGTGACGGCGCGCATCGCGTGCGCGAGTGCGCCGGCCGCGCCGGTCGTCGGGAAGATGTGGTTGCCGGTGTAGCTGGTGCCGAAGCGGCGGTTCAACGAGTCGGCGATCGCCTCCTTGACGGACGGGATGCCGAGCGACGGGGAGTAGCCGTGGATGGCGACCGGATCGCCGTGCTCGTACAGGTCGACCATCGTCTTCGCGAAGTCCGGCGGGGCGGGCACGCTCGGATTGCCGAGCGAGTAGTCGAACACGTTCTCGTAGCCGATCTCCTTGCCGCGCGCCGTCGCGTACTCGCTCAGCTCGCGGATGACGGACTTGCCGCCCAGCATCGCCTTGTATTCCTCGTTGATCATGGGTCGCTCCTTGTTCGAAGTCAGATACCCCTATTCAACCACCGTTTGCCGGCCGGGCCGGTCCACGATTCCGCCGATGTGGCAAACGCGGTTGGAATTATGGCGAAGAACGGTCTTTCTGTCAAGCGGTTAGACGATCTTGCGCGTTGCCAGAGTGCGAGATGCGGATAACGTCACGGTTATCCTTCGAAAATGTGCGTGGCAGCCACATTTTTGGAACCAAAAATGTGGGAGAGTCCCACGTTTTCGGATGATAAGCAGCAGCAACTTGTCTCGTGACCCACGATTCCGTTGGAGCGGGAATCGTGAGACGGAATCACGGGTATCACTTTACTTTCATACAAGTAAAGTGATATACTGGTCATGTCGACATCGCCATCTCCTCCCGGTCGAATCATCATTCGCTTGTGCAATCAGACAGCCCATCGCACGGAACGTTTCGCGCGCCGCCGCAGGCGCGCCGTCATCAACGCAAGGAGACCCATCATAGCCACGACACCTCTGAACACCGTCGGAATCACCGAAGCGACCCATGCTGCCGCCGGAACCGTCAAGACCGTCGGCCTTGCCGGCGCCGATGCATCAAGCGCAGCCGCCGGACCCCCGGACCGGACCGACAGCCGGACCGGCGCGCCGCAGCCCGCCATCGACCCGGCGGCGGCCGCGGCGGCGCTGGACCAGATAGCCGCCGACCGCGACGGCAACGCCGAACGGCTGATGCCCCCGAAATGGTGGTATCCGGTCAACGGCGTGATCGCCGGGGTCATGTACCTGCTGTGTGCGCAATTGTTCGCACAGTTCGCCGTCATCGAATTCGATGCGGACGGCTGGCTCGTGGAAGCCCGATTCCCGTTGCTCGAATCGGTATCGTATATGGCCGCGGCCGCGGCGCTGTGCTATGCGCTGTTCGAGCTGGGAGAGTGGCGCAAACGCCAGATCGGCTCCGACTACAGCGTGTTCATGGGCGAACTGCGGCCACGGAACGCGTTCATGTGGGTCGTGCTGATCGCGCAGCTCATCGTCCAGATTGGCGTGTTCGTCCTGCTGCTGTGGTGGATGCTCCATCAGTCGGCGATGCCGGAGATGCCCATGGTCATCGGCGTCATGATGGGCGCGGTGCTCGCCCTCTGGGATTACCTGTACGATCGATACTTCGTCGCGACGATCAAGAAGGAGGGGCGGTGAACGCCATGGGCGGTGATGCAGGCAAGGTGCCGGGCTCGGGCAAGGTGCCGGGCAGGCGTGACACCGGTGCCGTCGAACCCCGGTTCGACGCCGTCATCCACGAGCCGACGCGTCTGCGCATCTGCGGACTGCTCTCCTCGGTTCGCGAGATGCGTTTCGCCGACATCCGCGAGGCACTCGGGCTGAGCGACGCGATGTGCTCCCGCCACCTCACTACGCTTGCCGGCGACGGGTACATCGCCCTGACCAAGCGGCCGGGCGAATCGACCCGTCACATGGTCACCTGGGCGGCCATCACGCCGGAGGGGCGTCGGGCGCTCGCCGGGCATCTGGCGGCCTTGCAGGCCATCGCCCAAGGGGCTGTTCTATAGGTCCCCGGTTCACGATTTTCCCGTCATAGGAATCGTGAACCGGAATCGCCCACTATCGAACATCGGCATCATCGGGGAATGGTGGAACGGCGCGGTTTCCCGTGTTCATATGAACAGGCCTCTGGTTCACGATTCCGGACCGGCGAAAATCGTGAACCGGAGGCACCCTTTAAAAGTCCCAATCGTCGTCGTCGGTCTCCTCGGCCTTGCCCATCACGTAGGAGGAGCCGGAACCGGAGAAGAAGTCGTGGTTCTCGTCCGCGTTGGGCGACAGGGACGCGATGATCGCCGGATTCACATCGCAGATCTCCGCCGGGAACAGCGCCGGGTAGCCGAGGTTCATCAGCGCCTTGTTGCCGTTGTAGCGCAGGAACTTCTCCACGTCATCGGTCAACCCCACGCCGCCGTACAGTGATTCGGTGTACTCCACCTCGTTGTCGTAAAGCTCGTTCAGGAGGTCGTACGTGTACTCGCGCAGCTCCTCTCGCTTCGCCTCGCCTACCCGTTCCAACCCGCGCTGGTACTTGTAGCCGATGTAGTAGCCGTGCACGGCCTCGTCGCGGATGATGAGGCGGATCACGTCGGCCGTGTTCGTGAGCTTCGCATGGCTGGAGAAGTACATCGGCAGGTAGAAGCCGGAGTAGAAGAGGAACGATTCGAGCAGCGTCGAGGCGACCTTGCGCTTCAGCGGGCTGTCGCCCTCGTAGTAGTCGAGCACGATCTGCGCCTTCTTCTGCAGGTACTCGTTCTCCTCGCTCCACGCGAACGCGGCGTCGATTTGCTCGGTCGAGCACAGCGTGGAGAAGATCGACGAATACGACTTCGCGTGCACGGACTCCATGAACGCGATGTTCGTGTACACGGCCTCCTCATGCGGGGTGAGCGCGTCCGGAATCAGCGACACCGCGCCGACCGTGCCCTGGATCGTATCGAGCAGGGTCAGACCGGTGAACACGCGCATCGTGAGCGTGTGTTCCTCCTCGCTCATCGCCTGCCACGAGGGGATGTCGTTCGAGACCGGCACCTTCTCCGGCAGCCAGAAGTTGCCGGTCAGGCGGTCCCACACCTCGAGGTCCTTCTCGTCCTCGAGCCGGTTCCAGTTGATCGCGGAGACGCGGTCGATGAGCTTCAGCGGTTTGCGCGGCACGGAAATCGGCGCCATGGTTCTTCTCCTTGCTTTGTTACGTTTCGGTTGTGCGTATGTCCGCGGAAGGAGCCGGCATGCACCGCGCGACACGCTCCGGGCCGCTCTGGCCGAGTCTTTACGGTCGTGCAATGCATGCCGGCTCCTCCCGCTCGTGCGGTGGAATCGTCGGGTCGATCCGGGATTCAGTCCGTTTCGTTGTCGCGATCGTCGCGGTCCGTGAACTCCTCGGGTGCGGTAAGCCGCAGGATCAAGCGGTACACGGTCTTCGACATGATGTTCCCCTTCTTGTCAGTTCCATGGTCGGCCCCGTGGAATCGTGCGTGATGTGTGCGGCGTCAAGGCGCGGCGGGCGAAGGCGTACGGAGGTACGTCGAGTCCGCCGCAACGCAGACGACGCTCCATCAGAGCATGCAGGAGACGCAGCCGGCCACTTCGGTGCCTTCAAGCGCCTGCTGGCGGATGCGGATGTAGTAGAGGGTCTTGATGCCCTTGCGCCAGGCGTAGATCTGGGCTTTGTTCACGTCGCGCGTGGTCGCGGTGTCCGGGAAGAACAGCGTGAGCGAGAGGCCCTGGTCGACGTGGCGCGTGGCGGCCGCGTACGTGTCGACGATCGCCTGCCATCCGATCTCGTAGGCGTCCTGGAAGTATTCGAGGTTGTCGTTGGTCATGTATGGCGCCGGGTAGTACATGCGCCCGATCTTGCCTTCCTTGCGGATCTCGATCTTCGAGGCGATCGGGTGGATCGACGACGTGGAATGGTTGATGTACGAGATCGAACCGGTGGGCGGCACGGCCTGCAGGTTCTGGTTGTACAGCCCGTCGCGCAGGATCGCGTCGCGCAGCGCCTCCCAATCGGCGACGGTCGGCACCGCGACCCCGTAGCGCGCGAACAGCTCGCGCACGCGCTCGGTGCGCGGCGCGGCGGGGGCGCGGCCGTCCGTGTACTTGTCGAAGTAGTTGCCCGCGCCGGCCGGCTTCGCGTAGTCGGAACGCTCGAATCCGACGAACGCCTTGCCGCGCTCGACCGCCAGGTCGTGCGACGCGCGGTAGGCGTGGTAGGCGACGGTCATGAAGTACATGTCGGTGAAGTCGAGCGCCTCGTCGGAACCGTAACGGAAGCCCTCGCGCGCGAGGAAGCCGTGCAGGTTCATCTGGCCGAGGCCGATCGCGTGGCCTTCGTCGTTCGCGCGTCGGATCGACGGCACCGCGTCGATCGACGTGTGCTCGGCGACGGCCGTCAGCGCGCGAATCGCCGTCTCGACCGTGCCGGCGAGACCGCCGTCCATCGCCTTCGCGATGTTGAGCGAGCCGAGATTGCAGGACACGTCGCGGCCCACGTGCTCGTAGGAGAGATCCTCGCGGTAGGTGCTCGCCTCCTGCACCTGCAGGATCTCCGAGCACAGGTTCGACATCGTCACGCGGCCGTCGATCGGGTTCGCGCGGTTGACCGTGTCCTCGAAGACGAGATAAGGGTATCCGGATTCGAACTGCAGCTCGGCGAGCGTCGTGAAGAACTTGCGCGCGTCGATGTACGTCTTCCTGATGCGGTCGTCGGCCACCATCTCGTCGTACTTCTCGGTGACGGAGATGTCGGCGAACGGCTTGCCGTACACGCGCTCCACGTCGTACGGGCTGAACAGCGCCATCCGCTCCTTGCGCTTGGCGAGCTCGAACGTGATGTCCGGCACGACCACGCCCAACGCGAGCGACTTGATGCGGATCTTCTCGTCCGCGTTCTCGCGCTTCGTGTCGAGGAAGCGCATGATGTCCGGGTGGTGCGCGTTCAGGTACACGGCGCCAGCGCCCTGGCGCGCGCCCAGCTGGTTCGCGTACGAGAACGAGTCCTCGAGCAGCTTCATGACCGGCACGACGCCGCTCGACTGGTTCTCGATGTGCTTGATCGGCGCGCCGAGCTCACGCAGGTTGGAGAGGAGCAGCGCCACGCCGCCGCCGCGCTTCGACAGCTGCAGGGCCGCGTTGATGCCGCGCGAGATCGACTCCATGTTGTCCTCGATGCGCACGAGGAAGCAGCTCACCGGCTCGCCGCGCTGCGCCTTGCCGAGATTCAGGAACGTCGGCGTGGCCGGCTGGAAACGGCCGGCGAGCATCTCGTCGAGATAGGCGGTGGCGGCGGATTCGTCGCCGGCGGCCAGGTCGAGGGCGACCGCGGCGCAACGCTGCGGGAAGTCCTCGAGATACGTCTTGCCGTCGAACGACTTCAACGCGTAGGAGCGGAAGAACTTGAACGCGCCGAGGAACGTCTCGAACTCGAAGCCGGACGCCGCGGCGTGCGCGTAGAACGACTCGAGGAAATCGGCGTCGTAGCGGGCGAACACGTCGCCGTCGTAGTAGTCGTGGTCGATGAGCCAGCGCAGGCGCTCGCCGGCCGTGGCGAAGCGCTTCGTGTTCGGCTCGATCTCGTTCGCGACGTAGGCGCGCTCGGCCTCCTTGTCCTTGCCGAACTGGATGAGCCCGTGCTCGTCGTACAGGTTGAGCATCGCGTTCAGCGCATGGTAGTCGGTGGACGGATCGTAGGTGGTTCCGATGGTGGTCATGGAAGTGTTGGTCTTTCGGTCGATTGTTGTTTCGGCTGTCGTATCGCGGTCCGGCTACCGTGTCGCGGTCCGGCTACCGCGTGAAGAACCTCACGAGGCCGTCGCGCACCTTGCGGCTGTCCTCGCGCGTGCCCATCAGTTCGAAGCGGTACAGGTACGGGACGCGGCATTTCGCGGCGATGATGTCGCCGGCCGCGCCGTACGCGCTGCCGAAGTTCGTGTTGCCGGAGGCGATCACGCCGCGGATCCACGCGCGGTTGCCCGCATGGTTGAGGAATCGTTTCACTTGCGGCGGCACGGCTTTGCGAGCGTCGCCGCCGCCGTATGTGGGCACCATGATGACGTACGGTTCGCGCACGTTGAGCATCGCCGCGTTCGGTTTCAGCGGAATCCGGTACACGTTGATCCCCGCCTCGCCGAGCTTCAATCCGGCGACGAACCGGGACGTGTTCTCCGACGCGGAGGAGAAGTACACGAGCGCGCCGATCGCCTTGGCGCGCCCGCCCGCCGCCGCCGTTTCCGGCGTGCCGGGCGTCGCGTCGTCATGTTCCGGCGTCTCGCTCATTCCGCGCAACGCGACGGGCGCGCTGCGGCGGCGTGTGGACGTTGTCACAGCGCCGTCGTCCGCGTCGTCTCGCCGTGCCGCGGCGGCGCCGTGACGACGCCCGCCTGCCGCGGCGCCGGTCAGCGCGGACAGGTCGCC
>NZ_JGZP01000035.1 GCF_000741785.1 Bifidobacterium stellenboschense
GTGCCGGCGTGGGGCGCGGCGCGGGCGGGCGCGTCGGGCATACGCAGGCCTCGGTGGTGGCGGAATCGGCGGCGGTGCCGATCACCGAGGTCGGTACGGACGACGTCACGCGCATCCCGACGGGTTTCTCAGAGTTCGACCGGGTGCTGGGCGGCGGCATCGTGCCGGGCTCGGTGGTGCTGATCGCCGGCGAGCCGGGCATCGGCAAGTCGACGCTGCTGTTGGAGACTGCGGGCAACATCGCGCGCGCCCATGCGGCGGCGGGCGGCAAGGTGCTGTACATGTCGGGCGAGGAGTCGCAGGGGCAGGTGCGCCTGCGCGCGACGCGCATCGACGCAGTGGAGCCGAACCTGCTGCTCGCCGCCACCACCGATCTGGGCACGGTGCTAGGCCTGATCGAGCGGGAGCGGCCGACGTTGGCGATCGTCGATTCCGCGCAGACGATCGTCTCGCAGGATGTGGACGGCATTTCAGGCGGTTCCACGCAGGTGCGCGAGGTGGCGAGCGCGCTGATCGACGTGGCGAAGACGCTGGACGTGCCGGTGCTGCTGGTCGGCCATGTCACGAAGGACGGTTCGATCGCGGGCCCGCGCACGTTGGAGCATCTGGTGGATGTGGTGTGCCAGTTCGAGGGCGACAGCGAGACGGCGCTGCGCATGCTGCGCGCGGTGAAGAACCGCTTCGGACCGACGGACGAGGTGGGTTGCTTCGACATGAGCGGCGAAGGCATCGAGGAGGTGACCGATCCGGCCGGGTTGTTCCTGTCGGGCGGCGGCGGTTCGGATGGCGGTTCGGATGGTGGCGCGGGCGACGGCACCCCCTCCCCCGTGGAGGGCACGTGCGTGACGTTCACGTTGGATGGTCACCGCTCGCTGCCGATCGAAATCCAGTCGCTGGTCACGAATTCGGTGCTGCCGACGCCGCGACGCGCAGTGAACGGCGTGGACTCGAACCGCATCGCGATGCTCGTGGCCGTGCTGTACCGGCATGGTCACGTGAACCTGTTGCAGAACGACCTGTATATCTCGACGATCGCGGGCGGGCTCGCGAAGGAGCCGGCGTGCGATCTGGCGATCGTGGCCGCGTTGGCGAGCGCGGCGAAGCATGCGCCGATCCCCCGTACCACGTGCGCGATCGGCGAGATCTCCCTGACCGGTCAAGTGCGTCCCGCGCCGCGATTGGAATACCGTCTGCGCGAGGCGGCGCGTCTGGGCTTCACGACGGCCGTGGTGCCGTGCATGCGCAAACGCGTCGAAATCCCCGGCCTCACCATCGTCCAGGTCGCCACCCTCAAATCCGCCCTGGGGGTGCTGCTATGACCGATTGATTGAGCATCCGACGCCTGCGCGAACCTGCGAGCGTGTCAGGCGGTGAGGCGCTTGGTCTCCTCGACGTTGCGGGCGAGTTCGGCCTTCAGGGCGTCGACGCCGTCGAACTTGACCTGCGGGCGCAGGAAGCCGGCGAATTCGACGCGCACCTTGTGGCCGTAGAGTTCCAGCCAGTCGTCGGTGATCGCGTACGCTTCGACGACGCGCTCGTTGAGGCCGGTCTTCTCGCTGAACGTGGGCTTCGTGCCGATGGAGATGGCGGCGGGCCAACGCTGGTCGCCGTCCACGAGCCAGCCGGCGTACACGCCGTCGACCGGCAGGTAGCCGATCACGTCGTCGCCGAGGTTCGCGGTCGGGAAGCCGATGGTGCGGCCGCGCTCCTCGCCGTGCACGACCTCGCCGACCACGCTGTGCGGGCGGCCGAGAATCGCGTTCGCGTCCTTGATGCGGCCGTGGCCGAGCAGGTAGCGCACGTTCGTGGAGCTCCACGCGCGCGCCAGCTTCGCCTGATGCTTCTTGCTCCACGCGCGGCGTTCCGCCTTGGTCGCGTTCGCGAACGGGTCGGCCGGCTCGCCCCACTCGGCGGGCATTTCCGGCTTCCAGTCGCGCGGGATGCGCACGTCGCCGGGGCCACGGTCGTCGACCACGTCGAGTTCGAACACGCCGGCGCCGGCGGCCAGGTTCGAGATGGCCTTCACGTCGCCCTTGCGGCCCGCGCCCATCGCCGCGTCGGAGCCGAGCACTAGCGTGCGCATGCCGATTTTGCCGACCAGTCGGCCGAGGAAGAAGATGTACGATTTCGCGGCGAACGCGAGCGTGTAGCGCACGACGAGCACGTGTTCGACGCCCGCCTGCTTCAGGTAGGAGAGACGGTCGTCCACGCCGCTCAGCGCGTTCGCGTCGATGACGTCCGCGCCCGGCTCGGCGCCGTCGTGCGCGGCGGCCCAACCGTGCACGAACGCGGGACGCGGGTCGAACAGGATGACGATGGAGAACGCGTCATGCTTGCGCGCGAGTTCGACCACGCGGTCGACCACGGCCTGATGCCCCCGGTGCATGCCGTCGAACGCGCCGACCGTGACGACCGATCGCTTGTCGTTGTCGAAGGACGGCCACTCGACGTCGCCGGTCTCGTCAGGGGTCAGATAGGTGATGTCCATTGCGCTCCTCATACTCGTCGCCGCGGCGATGACCGCCGTGATGCCCACGGTGCCGCCCGCGGCGCTATCCGCGGCCGATCGCGGCCCGATTTCGCCGCGACCACTCTAGCAAACGGCGACGAAGTGGCCGCGACCCCGCCATCCGGAGCGGAGCCCACGTCTATCCGCGACGATTCCGCACGGCATCCGACAGCGTATTGGGAATCTCCGCGCGCAGCATCCACCGGCTCCGTGTACGCGACTCCCGCCAGACTCCGCCATGTCGTTCGACGAGCAGACGGTACTGCACGAGTCCCGAACGCAGTCCGGCGGTCGCATCATCAGGCTCCTCACCGCCGGCATCGCGTATGACGTTCGTCGTTTCGACGACGGCGCATTCGCCCGTATAGGAGATCATCACCATGTAGGGCCGTGCGTGGTCGCCGTGTCGGCCGATGTTGCCGAACAATTCCCGGATGAGCCCCTGCATGAGGGATGCCGCTTCGGCGGTCATCGACGTGTCCGGCCGTCCGAAGACGAGGACGTCGCCGTCCATCCCCATATCGGCGAGCGTCCGCCGGCACCGGTCGACGGTTCGCCGCAGCGTGCGAACCGATGCCGCCGAAGCCGTTCGGGACGTGCCTTCCGCGGACGAGGTCTCCGCGGGAGTCTCCTCGGCGCGCAACGTCCGGATGACCTGCCTCGTATGCTGCAACGCGTCGACGGCGGTGTCTCGGACCGTGTCCAGCTGCCGCCGCGTCTCCTCGTCCGGAACGTTCCGCCGCATGTGCTCGACGAGCATGACGATGTCGGTGAGATCGTTCGTCGTGTAATCGTGTAGTCTGCCGGCGATCCGCCGGTTGCTTTCCAGACTCAGATTCTTCTGACGCTCTGCACGCGTGTCACCCGCGGTCTTGATGATTCCACCTATACAGATGAACGCCACCACGAAAGCCGAGAACGAATACGAGCCGCCATTCCCCACCAACGAGCGAGGTGCCGTCCCGCTGGCGATGAACGCGCATATCGACACCACGGCACCGCATAGGATTCCACGTCGCATGTGCAAGTAGCTGATTATCGATAATGCGAGAAAAGCCAGCACCACCGTCGTAAACGGCGCTCGGATGTTGGACATCAGATCCAACGCGGCCATGCCGCACATCGCATACGATCCCCATTCCGGAGTCAATACGAAGGCGGCGACGCAGATGATTCTGCATACAAGAAGAACCAACGACGCACGGCTATCGTCCACGGATACGCACAGATAGATGCTTTCGGCAACACAGATGGTTCCGGGAACCAGTATGAGCAGCGACATGTACGGATGCGGGACGTGCGCCCGCACCGCGGCCTGAATCCGCTGCCATGGTCGTTCACCCGTCACACGTCCGCCGGTCACACGCTCACCCATCACACGCCACCGTTCACGCGATGTGGAGCGCACGGCAACGGTCCAGCGCCTCGTACCAGGTCTCGACGCCGAGTTTCCGTCTGATGTTGCGCCGATGCGAGAACACCGTGTCGACGGAGATGTTCAGCTTGGCGGCGATCTGCTTCGCGTTCAACGATCCGAGACTCAACGCCACGATCCGCGTCTCCTGAGGCGTCAGCACGCCGGAATCCGGCACCGCCGTGCCCGCCGCCCTCGGCGCGATATCCGCCGCATCCGTCACGTCGTCGCGCCGCCGCGCCGCCTGCGCGATGGCGGGCGCGAGCGTCCGTGCGAGCGTCGCCTTGTCCAGCAGCGGCGCGATGCCCGCCTGCCGGGCGCTTTCCGCATAGGTCTGCGGATCGTAGGAGGTCAGTCCGATCAGCCGCGTCGATGGCGAGCGCTTGAGAATCTCCGGGGCGAGCTGCGGCCCCGTCACGCCGTTGAGCGCCATGTCGACGAGCAGGATGTCCGTCGGCCGGGTCGCGTCGGCGCAGAGCATCAGCGCCTCCGTGGGGAACGTCGTGGACCAGACGTCGACGGGACGGTGGAAACCGCGCACGCAGGACCGCACCATGCGGACGATGCATTCCAGCGCGCACGCGTCGTTGTCCAGCACGCCGATGCGCAGGCGCTCCCCCGATGTCGCGGATTCCTGTACTTCCATGAATCCCAAGGGTAGTCGTCCGGCAATGTCATGGAGCACCGTCTGCAGTTTCCTGCACATCGCTGGAACGGGCGGACGGTCGCGGATTACGGTGAACCGCAACGAATCACACCACATCACATCGATGTCCACGTCAATATCACCAGAATTACACCGGATCGTACCGGTCGACGACCGGACCGGAATCATCATGGAGGTCTCGAACATGCGGATGCACGGATTGATGAAGGCCGCGGCGGCGATCGCCGCGACGATGCTGCTGTGCGCGGGATGCGGGCAGAGCGATGCCGCAAGCGCCGGAACCACAGTCGCGGACCGGAGCGACGGATCGTCGCGATCACAATCTACGAACGTATCGTCCAGCACGCGTGCGACGGACCACATCGCCGGTCTCACGACCACGTCGCCGTTCGACCAGTATTTCCTCGGGCGTGACGACCAGCGCACGGTCGAACAGGCCATCGTCGCGATGAACACCGTGTGCATGGCGGAACGCGGCTACCGGTACGAGTACACCGGCGGTCTGGAGACGCGCACCGACGATCCGGAGGCGACGTACGCGCCGGAATGGGGTCCGCTCACCGTCGACTGGGCGCGTGACTACGGGTATGCGCCGCAGTACGACAAGATGTACCGGTCGTCCGAGTCCGACCAGACCGCCGCATCGTCGAAGGCGACGCGGTCCGTTGCCAACGACGCCACGCTCAAAGCGCCCTCCTCCCCCGGCTACGTCCAGGCGCTGGCGAACCAGGACGGCACCGGCTGCGACAACCGGACCACCGCCGCGTTGGGCTACGACGCCGAATGGTTCGCCCAGATCGGCACCTATGACACGATCCGGCGCAACGCCGACGAGAACGCCCTGCGCGACGCCCGCGTGACCGGGGCGATCGGCGAGTGGAAGGCGTGCATGGCCGGCAAGGGCTACGGGTACGACGATCCGCGCGACATCGCCAACCACTACGCGCAGAGCGGTTCCGCGCACGGCGCGTCGGGCGTCTCCCACACCGTCACCGACGAGGAGCGGACCGTCGCCGTCGCCGATGCCGGCTGCAAGGCGTCCAGCGATCTGATGCGCACCGTGACCGACGTGACCCATGAGTACGAGGCGCAGGCCGTCCATGACAACCAGTCGACGATGGACACCATCAAACGCCTCTCCGCCACCATCCTCGCCAACGCCCAGCGCCAACTCGCCACCATCAACCAGTAGCGCCCCACTCCACCACGCCATCCTCTCTCCTCCGCGCGATTATGGTGCGCAACACACCCTCGTAGCGCACCATTCTCGCGTAAGCCCCCTCTCCGCGCGAAAACGATGCGCGAAAGCCCCCTTTTCCGCACGAGAATCGCGCAGAGATGGGGGCTTTGTGGTGTGGGTACCGCCGTTCCGCCGGTCACGCCGTTGGGAAGACGACGGCGGGCTTGGCTTGGGTGCGGTTGGCGCGTTCGATGATGGCGGCCACGTCGGCGGGAACCACGGCACCAGCCGCGTCACCGATACCACCGCGCGTTGCCGGCACGATGGCGGCGTAGTGGACGCCCTTCTCCAGTTCGCGGTTGATGCGGCGGCCGAATCGCAGCTCACGCGCCTCGTCGGCGGTGATGTCGGCGACCGGCATCGCGCCGCGCGCCGCGTCGGCCATGCCGACGGCACGCGCGCGCAGCCAGTCGCCGCGCGCCTCGCCGGGCGTGTCGAGCACGCAACGGTTACGCGTGACGGTCTCGCCGTCGCGGTTCGTGAACGTCTTCGGCTCAATGTGCGCAGCGATCGCTTGCATCGCGGCGGGCGTGGTTTCGGCGGCTTCAGTCGCGGTTTCGCCGGTTCCGGGCGTATCATCGCCGATTCCAGCGTCCGTGACGGCCGGGAGGACGGTCGTCTGCGCGAGACCGGAACGATCGTCGGACAGCGCGAACCGTCCGACGCGCGTGCGGCGCAGGCGGGTGAGATACCCGCCGACGCCGAGCACCTCGCCGAGATCGCGGGCGAGCGCGCGGATGTACGTGCCGGACGAGCAGCTCACGCGCACGTCCACGTCGATGACGGGGACGAATCGGGCGCTCTCGGAGACTCCCTCGGAACCACCCTCAGTCGGCTCCGCCGACAGCTCCCGCCAGCGGGAGCGGGAGGTGGGGTCGGATTGCCGCGAATCACCACCATTACGGGAGCGGGAGGTGGGGGCGGATTGCAGCGGGGAGGCGGGGTCGCTGGTGCTGGCGAGGCCTTCGCGCGTGGCTAGCACGGTGAATTCGGCGATGTGGACGGGACGCGCCTTCAGGGCGACGTCCTTGCCGGCGCGCGCGAGATCGTAGGCGCGTTGGCCGTCGATCTTGATTGCGGAGAACGTGTTCGGAATCTGTTCGATGTCGCCGGTGAACCGTTCGGCGATCGTCGATTCGATGATGGCGCGGAGACGGGCGGCGTCATCCGACACATCCGGATGACCACCCTCAGTCGGCTCCGCCGACAGCTCCCGCCAGCGGGAGCAAAGGGAGGCGGTGTCGGGGGCGACGATGTCGCCTTCGGCGTCGTCGGTGGTGGTGGCTAGGCCGAGGCGGATCGTCGCCTCATAGGTCTTGTCGTGTTCGACGATGTACTGCAGGAGGCGTGTGGCGCGGCCGAACCCGATGACCAGCATGCCGGTGGCCATCGGGTCGAGCGTGCCGGCATGCCCGACCTTCTTCGTGTGCAGCGCGGCACGTACGGCCGCGACCGCGTCGAAGCTGGTCACGCCCTGCGGCTTGTCGACGATCAGCAGGCCGTCGGCGCATGTGGTGTTGGTCATCGGTATTCCGGCACCTCCGCGGTTCCTTCCCTCATCGGAGGGAGTCAATAGTCGAGGTAATGGTCGTCATTCGGCGTCGTTCGCGGTGACGTCGAAATCGTCCATGTCGTCGAAATCGGCGTCATCGTCATCCGCATCGTCGCCGTCGAAACCGTCCGCCTCGGCGTCGGCGTCTTCCGGCTCGTCGTGCTTGTACGGGTCGGCGTCGCCCGCGTACTGGGCGGTGGCGCGCGCCTTGGCGAGTTCCTCGTCGCGCTTGCGTGCGATGGCGAGGATGTCTTCGATCTTGTGGGCCTCGCCCGGCACCTCGTCGAACACGAACTGGAGCTGCGGGGTGAGGCGCAGGCCGGCCTTGTGGCCGACGAGCTTGCGCAGATGGCCCTTCGCCTGGTCGAGGGCCTGCTGGGCGCGCTTGCGTTCGCCCGCCTCCTTGCCCTCGTGGCCGTACTGCGTCCAGTAGACCTTGGCGATCTGCAGATCGTTGGTCACGCGCACGTCGGTGATGGTGATGTTCGTCAGTCGCTTGTCATGCAGTTCGCGTTCGATGGAGGACGCGATGACGCGCTGGATTAGGGCCGCGATGCGCGCGGCGCGGGGATTCGTTCCTGCCATGAAAGTCCTTTCGATGATTCGCTCCCGCATCGGGAAGGGGAGCCCATACAGTTTGCTCCCGCTGGCGGGAGCCGGCGTCTCGCCGTGGCGGTGGCGATGATGGCGCCGTCATACAACGTGCTCCCGCTGGCGGGAGCTGGCTCGCGAAGCGAGTCTGAGGGTGGTTTGCCGCGGTACCAAGACCATCGGAGATCGTCCGGTCTGCCGGGAACCACCCTCAGTCGGCTTTCGCCGACAGCTCCCGCCAGCGGGAGCATGGAGTACGCCGCCTCCGCTTCCCGCGGAGGCGACCATTTGCGCTACTTGCGCTCGACCTCGCGCATCTCGAAGGTCTCGATGATGTCGCCGAGCTCGATGTCGTTGAAGGTGCCGAGGTTGATGCCCGCCTCGTAGCCTTCCTTGACGGACTGCACGTCGTCCTTGAAACGACGCAGCGAGGAGATCTCCAGGTCGTTGACCGTGGCGACGCCGTTGCGCAGGATACGGCACTTCGTACCGCGCTTGACCTCGCCGTCCTGCACCATGACGCCGGCGATGTTGCCGAACTTGGAGGAGCGGAAGATCTCGCGGATCTCGGAGTGGGAGGTGACGACCTCCTCGTATTCCGGCTTGAGCATGCCCTTGAGGGCCGCCTCGATGTCCTCGATGGCGCGGTAGATGACCGAGTAGTACTTGATCTCCACGCCCTCGCGGTCGGCGAGGTCCTGCACCTGACGGTTCGGACGCACGTTGAAGCCGATGATGACGGCCTTGTCGACCGTGGCGAGGTTGACGTCGTTCTGGGTGATCGCGCCGACGCCGCGGTGGATGACCTGGATGCCGACCTCGTCGGACACCTCGATCTTCATCAGGGAGTCCTCGAGCGCCTCGACGGAGCCGGAGGAGTCGCCCTTGATGACGATGTTGAGCATATCCACCTCGGACTTGGCGAACTGCTCCTTCAGGGACTCGAGGGAGACGATCTTGCGGCGCTTCGCGAGCTGCGCGGCACGCTCGGTGGCCTGGCGCTTCTCGGCGATCTGACGCGCGGTGCGGTCGTCCGGGGCGACGAGGAACAGGTCGCCTGCGGTCGGCACGGAGGTCAGGCCCAGCACCTGGACCGGCGTGGACGGGGTGGCCTCCTTCATGTGCTTGCCGTTCTCGTCGAGCATGGCGCGCACGCGGCCGTACGAAGTGCCGGCCACGATCGCGTCGCCGATGTGCAGGGTGCCCTGCTGGACGAGCACGGTCGCCACGGCGCCGCGGCCCTTGTCGAGTCGCGCCTCGATGGTGGCGCCGCGGGCGTCCATATCCGGGTTGGCCCTGAGGTCGAGGTCCGCGTCGGCGGTGAGCAGCACCGCTTCGAGGAGCTTGTCGACGTTGATGTTCTGCTTGGCGGAGATGTCGACGAACATGGTGTCGCCGCCGTACTCCTCCGGCACGAGGCCGAACTCGGTGAGCTGGCCGCGCACCTTGTCCGGGTTCGCGCCCGGCTTGTCGATCTTGTTGACGGCCACGACGATCGGCACGTGGGCGGCCTTCGCGTGGTTGATGGCCTCGACGGTCTGCGGCATGACGCCGTCATCCGCGGCCACGACGATGATCGCCACGTCGGTGATCTCCGCACCACGGGCACGCATGGCGGTGAACGCCTCATGGCCCGGGGTGTCGAGGAACGTGATCTTGCGCTTCTCGCCGTCCAGCTCGACCGTCACCTGGTAGGCGCCGATGCGCTGGGTGATGCCGCCGGCCTCGCCCTCGATGACGTTGGTCTTGCGGATCGTGTCGAGCAGTCGGGTCTTACCGTGGTCGACATGGCCCATGACGGTGACGACCGGCGGACGCGGCTTCAGATCCTCGTCCTCCTGCAGCTCCTCCTCGTCCAGGTTGATGTCGAACTGCTGGAGCAGCTCCTTGTCCTCCTCCTCGGCGGAGACGATCTGGATGTTCCAGCCGATCTCCTCGCCCAGGATCTGGAACGTGGACTCGTCGAGCGACTGCGTGGCCGTGGCCATCTCGCCGAGATGGAACATCACGGTGACGAGGGCCGCCGGATTGACGTTGATCTTCTCCGCGAGGTCCGCGAGGGAAGCGCCCTGGCGCAGGCGGATGGTCTGGCCGTTGCCGCGCGGGATGCGCACGCCGCCGATGGTCGGCGCTTTGATCTCCTCGTACTCCCTGCGCTTCTGCAGACGGTTCTTACGCGCCTTGGAGCTCTTGCCGCCCTGACGGCCGAACGCGCCGGCCGCGCCGCCGCGACCGCGGCCGCCGCCGCGCGCGGGACCGTTGCTCGGACCGCTGTTGCCCTGGAAGTTGTTGCCGGTACCGGTGCCGGAACGGAAGCCGCCGCGGGCGCCGCCGCCCTGAGCGCCGCCCTGACCCGGACGGT
>NZ_JGZP01000036.1 GCF_000741785.1 Bifidobacterium stellenboschense
CTGCGGCTGCGCGACGCGGCGGTGCTCGAACTGCTCTACGCCACCGGCATCCGCGTGGCCGAGCTCGTCGGCCTCGACGTGGCCGACGTGGACTTCTCCTCGCGCACCGTCAGGGTCACCGGCAAGGGGAACAGGCAGCGGGTCGTGCCGTTCGGCCTGCCCGCGCAGCGCGCGCTGCTGGCGTGGCTGGACGGGGGCAGGCCAGTGCTGCTGCACGGCGACGGGTCGTGCCGGGCGTTGTTCCTCGGTTCGCGCGGCGGCAGGCTCAACCAGCGCATCGCGCGCGACGTCGTGCACGAGGAGTCGCGCAGGGCAGGCGTGCCGGACATCTCGCCGCACGCGCTGCGGCACTCGGCGGCCACGCACCTGCTCGACGGCGGGGCGGACCTGCGCGAGGTGCAGGAGATGCTCGGCCACTCCTCGCTGAAGACCACGCAGCGGTACACGCACGTGTCCATCGAACAGCTCAAGTCGCGCTACGCGCAGGCGTTCCCCCGGGCGTAGCCCCGTGGCGCCCCGGCGCCGCATGCCGGGGAAGGGGAGCCACGGGTCCCGTGCGCCGGCGGAACCCGGTGATTGTCCGCAATATGAGATTTTCGGAAATCTTCACGAAAGCCATGGAAAACCGAAGCGTTTCCCCAGACTCCCGCAAGCCCATTCACCGAATATTCGCAAACAAGTAACATGGTGTCTCCAATCTGGGGCACAATGGGACGCGATCAGCAAAGGGGTTGGGCCGGCCGTAAGCCGCCCGCCCCTTTCGCTTGGGACGGACGCGAACCACGCGTCCGGATGACATAGGAGAAATCACATGAAGAAGAAAGCTCTGGCTATCGCCGCGGCCGTGTGCGCCGTCGCGACCATGCTGGGCGGCTGCGGTTCTTCCAGCAGCTCCAGCAGCTCCGCTTCGAGCAACATCATCACCGCGTACGCTTCCGAGCCGCAGAACCCGCTGATCCCGGGCAACACCAACGAGACCGGCGGCGGCAAGCCGGGCGACCTGCTGTTCGCCCGCCTCGTCTCCTTCGACGCCAAGGGCAACGCCTCCAACGAAGTGGCCGAGTCCATCACCCCGAACGACGACGCCACCCAGTACACCATCAAGATCAAGGACGGCTGGAAGTTCACCGACGGCACCCCGGTGACCGCCGAGTCCTTCACCAAGGCCTGGAGCTACGTCGCCAACGCGAAGAACGCCCAGAAGTGCTCCTCCTTCTTCTCCACCATCAAGGGCTTCACCGATCTGCAGGACGCCAAGAACCTGAAGGGCGACGAGCAGCTCTCCGGCCTCAAGGTCGTCGACGACCACACCTTCACCGTGGACATGTCCCAGCCGGACGCCACCTTCCCGATCAAGGTCGGCTACCTGGCGTTCGCCCCGCTGCCGGAGTCCTTCTACAAGGACCCGAAGGCCTTCGGCGAGGCCCCGGTCGGCAACGGCCCGTACAAGTTCTCCAAGTGGGACCACAACAAGGAGATCGACCTCGTCAAGAACCCCGACTACAAGGGCAATGACGTGCCGAAGAACGACGGCGTGACCTTCAAGATCTACACCGACGACAAGGCCGCCTACGCCGACATCCAGGCCGGCAACCTCGACGTGATGGAGTCCGTCCCGGCCTCCGCCACCAAGACCTTCCAGAAGGATCCGAAGGTCCAGGCCTACAACAAGGCCGGCTCCGTGTCCCAGACCTTCACCATCCCGTCCAACCTCGAGCACTTCCAGACCAACACCGAGGAAGGCCAGCTGCGCCGCCAGGCCATCTCCATGGCCATCAACCGCGAGCAGCTGACGGACAAGGTCCTCGGCGGCATCGCCACCCCGGCCACCGAGTTCACCTCCCCGCTCACCCCGGGCTACTCCAGCTCCCTCAAGGGCGCCGACAACCTCAAGTTCAACGCCGCCAAGGCCAAGGAGCTGTGGGCCAAGGCCGACGCCATCTCCAAGTACGACGGCCAGCTGACCTTCGCCTACAACGCCGACGGCGGCGCCAAGCCGATCTACGATGCCATCGTCAACCAGCTCAAGAACAACCTGGGCATCGACGCGGCCACCAACCCGATGCCGACCTTCCAGGAGTTCCGCGATGCGGTCACCAACCGCCAGATCAAGGGTGCCTTCCGCACCGGCTGGCAGCCGGACTACCCGTCCGCCGAGAACTACCTGTTCCAGCTGTACGCCTCCGCCGCCGCCGACGGCAACGGCTCCAACGACGGCGACTACAAGAACGCCGAGTTCGACAAGCTGATGGACGAGGCCTACGCCGCCAAGTCCACCGAGGACGCCAACAAGATCTACCAGCAGGCCCAGGAGATCCTGCTCAACGACCTGCCGGCCATCCCGCTGTACTACAGCAACGCCAACGGCGTGGCCGCCACCACGGTCAAGGGCTTCGAGATGAACTGGCAGAACCTGCCGGTCTACGAGGAGCTGACCAAGTGAGCCTGACGCTCGCCTGATCCGGTCCCTCGCGATCGAGACCACAAGGGGCGGAACCCATCCGGGTTCCGCCCCTTTCGTTTCCCCGCGATTCATCGTTGTGAAACATTCGTGTCGGCCCGTGGGGTAAACTTACGGGGTACTGAGCGACCGGCCGGGCGCTTTGGCGCGCCCTCGACACGATGCCGCGCCGGGGCGGACGAGACCGGTCCGTGACACAAGGAGAAACCGATGGGCAAATATCTTCTGCGACGTATCCTGCAGATGATCCCCGTGGTTCTCGGTGCGACGCTGCTGGTCTATGCGCTCGTCTTCGCGCTGCCGGGTGATCCGGTCAAGGCGATGTTCGGCGACAAGCCGGTCAACGAAGCCGTCGCCGCCCAGATCCGCGCCGAATACAACCTCGACAAACCATTCATCATCCAGTACCTGCTGTTCCTGAAGAACGCGTTCACGCTGGACTTCGGCAACACGTTCGCCGGGCAGCCGGTCATCGACGAGATCGGACGCGCGTTCCCCGTCACCATCAAGCTGGCGGTCATGGCGTTCGTCTTCGAGGCGCTCTTCGGCGTGGTGCTCGGCATCGTCTCCGGCCTGAAGAAGGGCAAATGGTACGACTCGGTCATCCTGATCGTCTCCCTGCTGCTCATCTCCGTGCCGACGTTCGTCACCGGCTTCGTCGGCCAGTACTTCCTCGGCGTCAAGTGGAGCCTCATCCCCGTGACGGCCAGCGCGAACCCGACGTTCACCGAACTGCTCTTCCCGGCGATGGTGCTGGGATCGGTCTCGATGGCGTACATCATCCGTCTCACCCGTTCCGAGATCTCCTCGAACATCGCCCAGGACTACGTGCGCACCGCGCGTGCCAAGGGCATGTCGAACAAGGCGGTCATGGCGCGCCACGTGCTGCGCAACTCGCTCATCCCCGTCGTCACCTACCTCGGCCAGGATCTCGGCGCGCTCATGGGCGGCGCCATGATCACCGAGCAGATCTTCAACATCCACGGCGTCGGCTTCCTCACCTACCAGAGCATCCTCAAGGGCGAAGGCAACCTCGTCGTCTCCATCGTCACGCTGCTGCTGCTCGTGTTCGTGATCTGCAACCTGATCGTCGACCTGCTGTACGCGGCGCTCGACCCGCGCATCCGCTACGAGTGACGAGGGAGGAAAGGACATCATGACCGACGAAACCAAGACCCCCGCATACGAGCCGCTGCCCGGCCAGGAGCGCTACGTCGCCCCGATCGACGAGACGCCGCTCCAGGCCGTCGACAAGGTCGACGAATCCGCCCCCGCCACGAGCATGTGGGCCGACGCGTGGCGCACGCTGCGCAAGAACCCGCTGTTCATCGTCTCCGGCGTGCTCATCGTCATCATCGTCTTCGTCGCCCTGTTTCCGGGCGTCATCACGAAGATCGACCCGAACTACTGCGATCTCGACAACTCGCTCGAACCCGCCGAGGCCGGCCACCCGTTCGGCTACGACTTCCAGGGCTGCGACGTGTTCGCCCGCACCGTGTACGGCACCCGCACCTCGCTGTCCGTGGGCATCCTGACCACGCTCATCGTCGTCGCCATCGGCACGCTCATCGGCGCCGTCGCCGGCTTCTGCGGCGGCTGGGTCGACGCGCTGCTGAGCCGCATCATCGACATCTTCTACTCGATCCCGTTCCTGCTGGGCGCCATCGTCGTGCTGCAGATGTTCCGCACCTCCAGCTCCATCTGGAAGGTCGTGCTCGTGCTCGCCCTGTTCGGCTGGGTGTCCACGGCGCGTATCGCCCGCGGCTCGGTGATGGAGGCGAAGAACCTCGAGTTCAACACCGCGTCCACCGCGCTCGGCTCCACACCGATGAGGAACCTGTTCCGCCACATCATCCCGAACGCGCTCGCCCCGATCATCGTCATCGGCACCACGTCCCTCGGCTCCTACATCGTGTCCGAGGCGACGCTGAGCTTCCTCGGCGTCGGCCTGCCGACCACGACCGTCAGCTGGGGCGGCGACATCTCGCAGGCGCAGGTCAACCTGATGACCAACCCGATGGTGCTGTTCTACCCGTCCATGGCGCTGGCCATCACCGTGCTGAGCTTCATCATGATGGGCGACGCCGTCAAGGACGCCCTCGATCCGAAGAGCCGCACGGCCTGAGTGTGAGGTAGGAAGACAAATGGAAAACACGAACGATGCCAAGATCATCGAGATGCAGAAGGCCCACGGCCCGCTGCTCGAGGTGAAGAACCTCGCCATCGACTTCACCACCGACGACAAGCGCGCCGTGCACGCCGTGCGCAACGCGTCCTTCTCCGTCTACCCCGGCCAGTGGGTGGCCATCGTCGGCGAATCCGGCTCCGGCAAGTCCACGTCCGCCATGGCCGTGCTCGGCCTGCTGCCCGGCACCGGCCACGTGGTCGGCGGCTCCATCAAGCTCGACGGCCAGGAGCTCACGGGCCTGAAGCCCAAGGACTTCGACAAGCTGCGCGGCGACAAGATGGGCCTCGTCCCGCAGGACCCGATGAGCAACCTCAACCCGGTGTACCGCATCGGCACGCAGGTCAAGGAGGCGCTCACCGCCAACAACATGGACGTGGCGCACGAGAAGCGCTCCGCCCTCGCCAAGGCGCTGGCCGGCGAGGAGGCGGACGTCGAGCTCAAGGGCAACGACGACGAGACGTTCATCGGCTCCGCCGAACTGCCCGCCCTGCTCGACGCCGCCAAGGCCGCGCTGGCCGAGGCCGGAGTCGGCGATGAGGCGGCCGCCAAGTCCATGGACTACTTCAAGGGCGAGTGGGTGCCCGGCTCCGAGACCCGCTGGCGCGTCGCCGACGACCTCATCAAGGCCGGCGTGGGCGAGGACAAGGCCTGGGCCATCGCCAAGGCCCACGTCACCGGCTCCACCATGGACGACCGCATCGCGGGCCTGCTGAGCGAGGCCGGCCTGCCCGACGCGGCCACCCGCGCCCGCCAGTACCCGCACGAGTTCTCCGGCGGCATGCGCCAGCGCGCGCTCATCGCCATCGGCCTCGCCTGCCGACCCGATCTGCTCATCGCCGACGAGCCGACCTCCGCGCTCGATGTGACCGTGCAGAAGAAGATCCTCGACCACCTGCACATGCTCACCGACTCGCTCGGCACCGCCGTGCTGTTCATCACCCACGACCTGGGCCTCGCCGCCGAGCGCGCCCAGCACATCGTCGTGATGTACAAGGGGCAGGTCGTCGAATCCGGCCCGTCGCTCGAGGTGCTCCAGCACCCGCAGCACCCGTACACCAAGCGTCTGGTCGCGGCCGCCCCGTCGCTCGCCTCCCAGCGCATCATCTCCGCGCACGAGCGCGGCGAGGACGCGGACGCGCTGCTCGAACACCACGTCGTCGGCGAGGACAAGCTCGAGAAGAGCGAGAACGTCATCGTCGTCGACCACCTGACCAAGGAGTTCAAGCTCCCGCGCAGGAAGGAGATGTTCAAGGCCGTCGACGATGTGTCCTTCTCCGTCAAGCGCGGCTCCACGCTGGCCATCGTGGGCGAGTCCGGCTCGGGCAAGTCCACCGTGGCGAACATGGTGCTCAAGCTCCTGACGCCCACCAAGGGCAAGGCGCTCTACGAGGGCAAGGACATCGCCGCCCTCACGGGCAAGGAGCTCCTCGAGTTCCGCCGCCACGTGCAGCCGGTGTTCCAGAACCCGTACGGCTCGCTCGACCCGATGTACTCCATCTACCGTTCCATCGAGGAGCCGCTGCGCATCCACGGCATCGGCGACAAGACGAGCCGCGCCAAGCGCGTGCGCGAGCTGCTCGACATGGTCGAGCTGCCCGAGTCCGTGATGACCCGCTATCCGAACGAGCTGTCCGGCGGCCAGCGCCAGCGCATCGCCATCGCGCGAGCCATGGCCCTCAACCCGGACGTGATCGTGTGCGACGAGGCGGTCTCCGCCCTCGACGTGCTCGTGCAGGACCAGGTGCTGCGCCTGCTCAACGACCTGCAGGCCGAAAAGGGCCTGAGCTACCTGTTCATCACCCACGATCTGGCCGTCGTGCGCCAGATCGCCGACGAGGTCGTGGTGATGCAGCATGGACGTCTGGTCGAGCACGCCACCACCGACGAGGTGTTCGACCATCCGAAGATGCAGTACACCCGCGACCTGCTCGACGCCATCCCCGGCGGCAAGCTCCAGCTCGGCCTCGACTGAGCCGCCCCGCCTCTCCGGCCCCCGCCGGCAGAGGTTTGTCGTGGGATGTGTTCGCTCTGATGGTGCGCACCATATCCCGGCCCCCGCTGGCGGGGGCTGTCGGCGAAGCCGACTGG
>NZ_JGZP01000037.1 GCF_000741785.1 Bifidobacterium stellenboschense
GGCGCGTCGGCGCCGTCGGACTGCGGGGCCGCGGGACGCTGGTATTGGGCGTCCGGGGAGAACAGCGGGGCGATGCCGTCGACCGACGCGGGCGCGGCGGCCGGCGCGACCGCGGAGGCGGCGTCATGCGCGCCCTCGCCGTCGGACGTAACGTAGTCGGCGACGCGGTCGAACGATTCGATGCGGCTCAGCAGCTGCACGCACGTGTTGAGGAAGTAGTCGACCTGGCGCTCGTCGTACCCCTTCTTGCCCTTGCGCTGCGTGAACACGGAGTTGGAGACGAAGTCGGCGGTGATCTTGTCGAGGTCGCGCACGTCCTTCTTGGACACGCCGTCGAGCCCGAGTTCGGCGGCCGCCTTGTCGGCGATCTGGTCGGCGAGCTTGTCGACCTGCTTGCGGTCGTAGGAGGGGGTGCGCGGCTTGCCGGAGCCGAAGCGCTCGCGCTCGCCGCGGTCGAGATGCTTGGCGATCTCGCGGTACAGCTCCTCGGTCTTCGCCTTCCATGCGACACGGCCGTGCTGGGAAATCTCCCACGTGGTCTGCTTGTCGACCACGGCGCGTTCGAGACGGGCGAGCGCGGCGTCGACCTGCGCGATCTCGTAGCCGCCGCGGGTCAGGTCGAAGGAGACGTTCTGGATGTCACGCTGCGTCAGCTGCGCGCCGTCGCTGTCGTACAACGCGTGCGCGCGCTCCAGAAACGCGTCCACCTGGGCGGGGTCGTAGCCCCACTTGCGCTTGCCTGCCCTGGGGATTCCGGCTTCGGATTGCTGCGCCATGGGCTATCAACCTCCTAGAGGAACGAACGATACTGTCTGCCACCTTACGTGATTGTTGAGACGCAATCGCGTCCGATCGCGCGAATCGCAGGGAACAATCACGTCACATTCACCACCGGGTTCACGTTTCCGGGGTGTTTTCGCGCGCGACGGCGCGCGTGTCCCCCACCGGGCGCCCGCGCAGGCGCCGCCATGAGCCGTGACGCGGCTTCGCGTGTTTCGTCGCGGCTTACGCTATGGTGTTGCGGTGCGGGCGATTAGCTCAGTCGGCTAGAGCGCCACCTTTACACGGTGGATGTCGGGGGTTCGAGCCCCTCATCGCCCACGATGCGGGAAGAGGCTTGGAATCGGATGATTCCAAGCCTCTTCGCATACGTACGGTCAGCGGCCCTTGCCGTAGGCGCGCAGGTGGATGCCGTTCCAGTCGGGGCTCACGGTGATCGGCGTGGCCGCGTTCATGCCCGCGGTCTTCGCGGCGGACTGCACGGTGCTGGAGCTGGCGGCGCCTTCGCGGCCGGGCTTCGGGGTGAGCACCCACAGCGGGCCGTCGTCGCCGAGCACGGCGTACGCGTCGACGATCGTGTCGGACAGCTCGTCCTCGTCGTCGCCGTCCCGCCACCACAGAATCACGCCGTCCACGGCGGAGTCGTAATCCTCGTCGACGAGATCCTGCCCGGTCAGATTCTCGATCTTCTCACGGATCGAATCGTCCACGTCGTCATCCCACAGCCATTCCTGCACGATGTCGCCGGGTTTAAACCCAAATTCCTCAGCGTTCTGTGATGCGGTTTGATTCACGAAGACCACAATACCAACACTTGGCGAACAGGAACGTTAACACACGGGGAAAAATGAGACGGACGCACGCGCCACGGCGCCGCGGACGCCCCGTCCGCGCATCTCACTTCACCACGCAGTGCGGCAGGGACTCCCCCTTGCCCTCGCCGATGGCGACGAGCGCCGCGTACGCCTCGTCGATCGTGGAGACGCTCACGTCGCGCAGCCCGTCGGGCACGTGGCCGACGACCTCGTCGCAGTTGGACTTCGGCGCGAGGAACCATGCGGCGCCGTCGCGTTTCGCGGCGATCATCTTCAACCGGATGCCGCCGATGGCCCCCACCTTCCCCTTCGCGTCGATGGTGCCGGTGCCGGCGATCGTCCTGCCGCCGGTCTCGTTCTGCGGGGTGATCTTGTCGATGAGGCCGAGCGTGTACATCATGCCGGCGGACGGACCGCCGATGCCGTCGACGTGCATCTCGACCTTCATGCCGGACACGTCGACGCCCTTCGCCTTGAGGAAGCGTTTCGCCGCCTTGACGGCGTTGTCCTGCGAGGAGGACATCTCGCGCTTCGTCTCCTTCTGGTACTCGTCGGTGGACTGGCCGGCGGGCACGACCGCCTCGCGCGGCGTGACGACGCGCTGCGGGTCGAGCCATGACCAGATCACCTCCGCGTTGGTCAGCGGATAGCCGGGCACGCCGTTCGCGGAGATCGTGACGAGCAGGAGCCTGCCGGAATCCTTGTGCGTGGCGACGCCGGTCACGCCGATCATCTGCGACGTCCCATTCCCCTCGCCCGTGTCGACCGTGCCGAGCACGTCGCGCGTGGGCCCGGGCCATTCGGTCGAATACGCGCTCGGCAGGCACAGCGTGACCACGCTCAGCGCGACGGCCGCCGTGCCCGCGAACCAGCGGGGCGAGCGGGCGCGCACGTAGCGCAGGAGCCTGCCGAAACGGGTCAGGTGCATGGTGCCGTCCGGTTCGACGTGCCCGGTGAGCCCGTAATACGACAGCAAGTTGGAAAGGAAGGACATATCGCGCATCATACCAGTGCACGCTTTGCGCGAAACATGCGCGGGACACCCTAATATGGACGGCAGGAAACGCAACCCGACGGCGACAGACAAGAGGATCCGATATGGACGAGAACGCAATCCACGAGTGGCTGATCAAATGCTTCGGCCCGGTGCAGGGCGAGATGGCGTGGCAGCAGAGCTCCCAGCTGCCCGATTCGATCCGCGAACAGCTGATGAGCCAGGATCCGAGCACCTTGCCGAACCCGGCGGAGGTGCAGCAGATGATGGCCGCGTTCACCGCGGGCGGCCTCAACACGATGGGCGACATGAACCAGGTGGTCGAGGAGGGGCCGATCAACGTGAAGCTCGCCCGCTCGCTCGCCCTCCAGCAGGCGAACGCGGACGGCTCGCGCACGAGCGTCACCGCCGCCGAGGGCGCGGCGGTGCGCCGTGCGATGAGCGAGGCGAACCTGTGGCTGGACACGGCGTGCGAGTTCGATCCGGCACCCGGCGAGCCGCAGGCGCTCACCCGCGCCGGCTGGGTGGAGGACACGCTCGACGCGTGGGCGAAGTTCGCCGCGCCGGTCGCCTCCTCGATGGGCGAGGCGCTCGCCTCGGTGATCTCCGAACGTCTCGGCGGCGCGTTCGACGGCGAGATCGCCGGCATGTTCGCCGGCCCGGTGCCGATTCCGATTCCAGACGGCATGAAGGACCCGAAGCAGCTGGTCAAGCTGCTCGGCAACACGTCGTTCGCGATGCAGCTGGGGCATGCGGCCGGCTCGCTGAGCCGCGAGGTGCACGGCGGCTTCGACCAGGGCATCGCGCTGCTGTCGAACCCGGCGGGCGCGCTGGTCGCGCAGAACGTCGAGGAGTACACGAAACAGCTCAACGGCGAAGGCTCCACGGGCACCAGAGCCGCGGACGATGCGGGCTCGGGCGACACCGAGGCATCCGCCCCGATCGGCTTCACGTCGGCGAAGACCGCCGACCACCCGGCCGCCGACCGCTCTTCCTCCGACCACCCGGCCTCCGATCCGGAGACCGAGGCCCTGTTCGACGACATCGTGCGCCCCGACCCGATCCCCGCCGAGGAGGTCACGGCGTTCCTCGCCCTGCGCGAAGTGGCGCACGCACGCCTCTACTCGGCCGTACCGTGGCTGATGCCACGATTCGAGGCGCTGATCGGCAAGTACGCGCGCGGCATCTCCATCGACCTGGACGCGATGGAGGAGCAGCTGCGCGACGCGGGCGCGCTCGACCCGGATTCGATCTCCGGCGCGGTGAACCTCACCAAGGTCGGCATCCCGGACACGCCGGAGCAGCGGGAGGCTCTGGCGGCGCTCGAATCCCTGCTCGCGATGGTCGAGGGCTGGGTGGACTGCGTGGTGTGGCGCGCCGGCATGGCGCACATCCCGCACATCGAGCAGCTGCGCGAGATGATGCGCCGCGAGCGCGCCACCGGCGGCCCCGCCGAGCGCACGTTCGAAAGCCTGCTGGGTCTGGAGCTGCGTCCGAAGCGCATGCGCGAGGCGGCCGGCATGTGGGAGATGATCACCTCCGCGGAGGGAGTCGAGGCCCGCGACGCGAAATGGTCGCACCCAGACCTGCTGCCCGTGCTCGCGGGCGAGAACGGCACGGCCGCGCAGCCGGGAGCCGCGGGGAACGCGGGCTCCGGTTCGGACGGCGACGGCAAGGGCGGTTCGAACGGTGCCGGCGGGTCCGGTTCCACCGGCACCGATTGGGATGCGGAGCTCTCGAAGCTGCTCGGCGAGGAGGGCGACAAGTAGAGTCCGGCGGTGGACCACCCCCACCCGCTTCGCGGGAGCCCCCGCCAGCGGGGGCGGGAATAGGAACCGGCATCGCCAACGGCCCCGCTAGCGTGGGCCGGAATAGGAACGGAACCGGCATCGCCGACACCTCGCCGGCATTCCGCCCCCCCCCCCATTCAACGGCCCGACAGCAGCCCGCTAACACCCCGTCGGCACCCCGTCCCCGTTGTCGGGCACGTCAACGGCACGCCGGCGGGGGCGGGCGCCGAGTCAGCTGAGGAAACGGCTGAGGCGTCGGGACTGGGAGCCTAGGCCCTCCTTGGTGCGGGCGTAGGAGACGTGGAGCGTGTCCTCGGCGCGCGTGACCGCCACGTACATGAGGCGGCGCTCCTCCTCCAACGCGTCCCCCGGCTGCGGCGAACCGTAGGGCATGAGCCCCTCCGAACAGCCGATCACGAACACGTGCTTGAATTCGAGGCCCTTCGAGGCGTGCACGGTCGACACGGTCACGCGCCCCAGCTTCGCCGCCAATCGCCGCGCCGCCGCGGCATCGGACGTCCCCGCGCCGGCGGATTCCCGCGCCGCCCGCGATTCCTGGGCCTCGTCGCGTTCGCGCAGTGCCTCCACCATCGCGAGCCGCGCCGCCATGTCCATGTCCGCCACCGGCGAGGCGGACGCCCAACCGTTGTCGCGCTTCACCCGGTAGCCGATCCCCGCATGCCGCAACGCCGCGCAGCAGACGGCCTGCTGCGCGTTGATGCGCGTGAGAATCGCGCAATCCGCCGGATCGACGCCCTGATCGACGAGCCGGCGGATGCGCATCGCCACGCCGCGCGCCTCCTCCTCGTCCGTCTCGTACACGGTGCGTTCGATGCGCCGCCCGCCCTCGCGCGCCGAGACCAGCTTCAGATACTCATGCCGCACCGGCGAGGCGGCGAGGATCCGGTTCGCATAGGAGACGATCTGCGGCGTGGAACGGTAGTCCGTGTTGAGCGAAACGTCCGCCGCAAGCGGCTTGAACTCGTCGGCGAAGGCGAGCAGATCGTAGCTGGACGCGCCGGCGAACGAGTAGATCGTCTGCGCCGGATCGCCCACCACGCACACGTTGCGGTTGTCGCCCAGCCACAACCGCATCAGCCGATGCTGCAACGGCGAGACGTCCTGATACTCGTCGACGGTCAGCCAGCCGACCGACCGGCGGATCGCGGCGGCCGCCTCCTCGAAATCCTCGATCACATGGCAGACCATCAGCAGGATGTCGTCGAAATCCATCGCGCCGCGCGCCGTCTTCTCCCGCTCGTACGCGTCGTACACGTCGGCGAACCGCTCCGGTTCGAGACCCGCGGGGCGGCACCGGCCGGTGACGGCGGCGACGCGCGTCACCTGATCGGGCGCGACGAGCGAGATCTTCGCCCAGTTGATCTCGTCACGGATCGCGCGCACCGTCGCGTCGTCCTCGTCCACGCCCGCGTCGACGCGGTGCAGCGCACGCGCCGCGACGTCGCGCGCGTCCTCGACGAGCCGCGGGAACGGCGCGTCGCACACGTCCGTCCACACGCGGCGCAGCTGGCGCAACGCCGTCGCGTGGAACGTGGACGCCGTGACCTGCTCCCCCACGCCGAGCGACGCGAGACGCACACGCATCTCCGCGGCCGCCTTGACCGAGAACGTGACGGCGAGCGTGCGCGACGGATCCCACGCGCCGGTCGCGCACGCATGCGCGATGCGGCGCGTCACCGTGCGCGTCTTGCCCGCGCCGCGCCCGCGACGATCCGCACCGGACCGTCCAGCGCGCTCGCCGCCGCCGTCTGCGCCTCATCCAACCCGTCAAGCAACCTGTCCATGCCCTCATTGTGGCACACCGCGCGGCGCACGCGGCCGCCCATGCCGGCACGTGCGCGCGACGACGCCCGAAAACCGTGGCGTCGCGGGCGCTACCACGGGGCGGCGTGTACTAATGTGGGAGTGTGACAGAACGTAATGAACTGATGCTGGCGGCCCTCACCTCCGCCGCCCTGCCGTCCGTCGTCGTGGCCGGCGTGTTCCCGGGGATGACGCACGCCGACGGCATCGACCAGGCGCAGGTGCGCGACGTGACCGGCAAGACGTACGACGTGTACGCCTCCAACACCGAGGCGGGACGCAGGAAGCTCGCGGCCAGGGTCAAGGCGGCAAGGGCGCTCGCCGAGGCCCGCGAGCCGGGCGGACTCGGCTTCGCGCTCGACCGCGTGCTCGGCTTCGCGCCCGGCACCGACCCGAAGGGCCCCACCGGCGACACGGCCGTCATGGTGGCGATGCATCAGGACGGCGTCGAACGCGACCTCAACTTCCTCACGTTGGACGACTGCGCGGCGATGGGCACGGCGATCGGCGCGATCCACCGGCTCAACCCGTCGTTCCTCGGCCCGGCCGGCTACCCGGCGTACGTCACCGGGCAGATCCGCGCGCAGCTGACCTCATGGATCGCACGGTTGAAGAACGCGGGCCACGTGCCGCCGGAGATCACCTCCAGCTGGTCGAAGATCATGGAGACCGAAGGCCTGTGGGCGTTCAACACGTGCATGGTGCACGGCGGCTTCGAGGACGGCGACGTGCGCTTCAACGGCTCCACGATCACCGCGATCAACAACTGGCAGCGCATGCAGGTGAACGATCCGGCGCGCGACCTCGCGTGGATCTTCTCCAAGCTCGACGAGGCGCACCGCAACGCGGTGCTCACCGCGTACGGGCGCATGATGGGCAATCGTCTCGACGGGCTCATCATGCTGCGCGCGAACCTGTGGGTGCAGATGGAGCAGGTCGGCGACTTCATCCAGGCGGTCAAGCGCGCCGACTCGCAGCAGATCATCCGTTTCAAGGCGCAGGTGGATCGTCTCGCGCACCAGCTGGCGCTCGCCGCGCGCGCTGCCGAGCCGAAGCCGGCGTCGTACCGTCCAGGCGCGCGTCGCGCCG
>NZ_JGZP01000038.1 GCF_000741785.1 Bifidobacterium stellenboschense
CGGCGGGCGCGGTCGCGGCGTCGCTGCGCGTGCGCGACCGCCGCCGCGAGCGTCGCGACGCATGAGTTCGACGAACGTTCACGTCGAATCCACACGTACGTCGACCGCGCACACACGCGACGTCACTTCGGCCCCATAGCGTGGAACCGTATCGTTTCATCGATGGAAGGGGAAGACATGACCACGCAGCATGATGGCGTCGCGCGGCGGCTGCTCGCCGCGGCGATCGCCGTCGCCACGTTCGGCGGCGGGCTCGCGATCGGCGCGCCGGCCGCGCTCGCGGCGGAAGGCATCACGCCGACCACGGACGACGCGACGACCGTGACGGCACCGACGACAGAAACGCCCACGACGGAAACACCCACGACCGAAACGCCGGCGACGACCGCCGACAAGCCGACGGTGATCATCAACGAGGTGTTCGCCGGCAACACGAAGGAGCTCGGCGACCCGGTCACCGAGCGCGACGACTGGGTGGAGCTCAAGAACACCGGCAACGCGCCCGTCGACGTCAAGGGCTGGGGCATCTACGACGAGAAGCAGAAGAAGCACTACACGATCGGCACCGACAAGGAGATCGTCGACGACACGACGATCCAGCCGGGCGGATACCTCGTGGCCGCGATCGACTACACCGGCGAGCCGGGGCTCGGCGCCGACGCCGACTCCGTCTACCTCACCTCGCACGTCGGCGACACGTACGACGCCGCCGCGCAGGTGGACGCCGTCACTTGGAAGCTCGCCGACAAGATGACCGCCAAGCAGTCCTATGCGCGCGCCGACGACGGCACGTTCAAGGTCAGCGACAAGCCGACGCCCGGTGCCGCCAACGAATTCCCCGATCCGACGCCCACGTCGAAACCGGACGACAAGATGACCGTCGACGCGTGGCCGGGACTGACCGACGTGACCGCCGTCGACGCCGAAGGCGAATTCGGCGCGAAGGGCCAGTCCGGCGACCATACGGACGGCAACCTGTCCGGCCTCATCTACGAGCAGGGCCGCGACGGCAAGCCGGACACGCTGTGGGCCGCCGACAACGACCTCAACCCGACGCTCGGCAACACGAGCGACAAGGGCCCCGGCTCCATCAACAAGTTCATCAACGTGGACGGCGCATGGAAGCAGGACCCGTCCAATGGTTGGACGTTCACGAAGAACGGCGCGACCAAGGGCGGCAAGCAGCTGCACTTCAAGGACGGCAAGGGCGGTGCCGACTCCGAGGCCATCACGCTGATCCCCGGCGCCGACGGCAAGCCGGACAGCACGAAGGGCGTGTTCATCGGCGCCGAACGCGACAACGAGGACAAGAAGAAGCCGCGTCCGTCCATCCTCTCCTACGACGCGAACGCCAAGACCTCCGACACGAACGGCGACGGCGCGCAGGACCTCACCGCCACCCACGAGTGGAACCTCACCGCCGGTCTGAACCAGTTCGGCGTGACCCTCGGCAAGGACGACGCCAACGCCAGCGTCGAAGGCGTCGCGTTCATCCCCGACAAGACCCTCACCGCGAAGGGCTTCCAGTCGAACCTCGACCCGAAGAAGGTGCACGCCTACAACCCGGACGGTACCGCCAACGACTACCACGGCCTGTTCTTCGTGGCGCTGGAGAAGACGAACGCCATCTACGCGTTCGCCCTCGCCACCGTGGGCGGCCAGGACGCCGCCTACCCGGTGGCGTCGATCCCGCTGCCCGCCTCCGCGACGAACGCCGGCTACGACGGCCCGCGCGACCTCGTCTGGGACGCCGAACACGACCAGCTGCTCGCCGAAGGCGACAACGACAACGGCACCGGTTCGAAGATCGGCGTCTACACGTTCGACGACAAGGGCGCGCTCGCGCTCACCAAGCTCCTCGACACGCCCACGGAGATCGCCGGCCAGAACACGGAAGGCTTCGCGATCACGCCCGACTCGTACGCGCGGACCGTCGCGGGCGGCGCGGCCGGCAAGACCTACAAGCCGGTGTTCTGGGCCGATGACGGCGTGACCGGCGGTCATTCGCTGCGTCAGGGCTGGATCGAAGCCGTGAACCCGAACCCGGGCCAGACGCCCGGCGGCACCGGCCAGCAGGGCACGACGACCCCGCAGAACCCGGGCAAGACCGATCCGACCGCGAAACCGCAGGCCGGCGGCAAGGGCGGCGCACAGCCCAAGCACCTGTCCGCCACCGGTTCGCCGATCGTGCCGATCGTCGCGGCCATGGTCGCGCTGCTCGCGCTCGGCGTCCCCGCCGCGCTCGCCGCGCGCCGCCGCGTCTCCTGACCGGCCGCACGCCCACGCCGCCCGGGCCGGCATCGCCCGGTTCGCCTCCGATCCGCATCATCGTACGACATAGGAGAATCGTAGAATGATGCCGTCGGAGGCGACGTGGCGGTCGCCGGGCGGGAGGAACACATGAACATCGCGGTCACCGGGCATCGGCGCATCCCCGACGCGGCATCGACGGCGCGCGCACCATCACCATGGAAGCGCCCGTCTGCCGACGACCGCACGCGTCGCCTGTCCGACGACTGGTATCCGGGCGAATGGCTGGAACCGGTCGACCCGGACATCGTCGGCCCGTTCCTCGAACGCTACATGGCCGGCATGTCGCGGCGTATGGCCGCCTACCTGCGCGCGCAGGGCGCCGCGGACGCCGGACTCCCCGGCACCCGCGCGGGCACCGGCGGCACCGGCACGGACGCCGCCGGCCGCCGGCGCGCGTACGGCGTCGACTTCCTCAACCTGTGCCTCATCGTCGATCAGGAGCGCACGTTCCCGATCGGCGAGCGCAACCTCGCCGACGGCGTCTACGAGCCGGACGAGGAGACGGCCATGGCTGCGGCGATGATGCTGCAGCTCGAATTCGACCGGTTCGTCGATTTCGTCGCCGCGCTCGACCCGCATATCGACCGTCGCGGATTCGTCGCCGCGCTACGCGACGCCTACGGGTACGAGGGCGACATCGACTCCTCGGACTTCCTCGACCTGCTCGCCTCGCGCACGGCGGAACGCATGGCCGGCGAACGGCTGCGCGACTGGTCGCGGCGGCCGGTCGACGCCGCCGCCGGCCCGGACGTGGCCGCCGGCGCGTGGGAGCGGACGGTCCGGTCGCGTCTCGCCGCATGGGGATTGCGGGATGCCGCTCCGGACACCGCATCATCGCGCGATACGGGTCGGAACGACGGCGTGGATGCCGTCGCCGCACTGGAACGTGCGGAATCGCATTGGACACGACGCGTGGCCGGCACCCGCCGCCACACGCCGCGCGCCCGTCGCGACGTGGCATCATGGTGCGTCTGGCATGCCGTGCTGGACGTCGTCCGGCGGACGGACCGACATGCCTACGACGTGCGATGGCGGGGCGTGGACACGCCCGAACGTGACGCGCGACGGTTCGACACACTGCCGGCGCCCGACGACGCCATCGCGGCGCGGGACGGATCGCACGGCACCGGCGTACACACATCGCGTCATTCACGTCACTCGCGCCACGGGCTGGACGGTTCCGCGTGGAACACGCTGATGGGCCGCATGGTCGTCACGCATCGGCGCGTGTCGCGCGGGTACGCGCGATGGTGCGACATGATGCCCGGCGAGAACGACATCGCCGGCATCCGGCTCGCCGTGCGCGCCATCGCCGACACGTCCGCGTTCGCGGATCGGACGCTCGCCGCGGTGTGCAACGCGCTCGTGCGCGGCGACGTCGAACCGCCGTGCGACGCGCGCGAGGCGGCGCGCATGCTGCTCGCCTACGCGTGCGTGGGACGCGTCGTGAACCTCGACGGTGCGCGGGACGAGGGCGCGGCTGCGGCCGCGGACGACGCGCCTGGCGAATACGTGTACGTCGGATTGCGCAACGCGATCCTCGGATACGCCGGCTACGGGGGAGCGCGGCGCACGCTCGCGCCGGACGAGTACCGCGACTACGTGGCGCTCGTCTCCGGCGGCGAGACGCGTGGCACCGACGGGCGCGCACACGACCCCCGCCGCCGCGCCGTGTGGATGTTCCCCGGCATGGAGGATCGGTTCGGCTCGGTGCGCGCATCCATGCAGGCGCGGGTGCGCGAGGCGATGGCCGCCGGATACGACCTGGGGGAGACCGGCGGCGACGCGTCCCCCATGCCGGAATCATGGTGGCGGTTCCACGACATGGCCGACAAGGCGGTCAGCCGGTGGCTCGGCGGCGAAACCGTCCACGCGCTCGCCGTCGACGGGCACGGACACACGCTCGCCTACCGGTCCACGAACCCCGTCGCCGCCTATCAGGACGTGAACGCGTGGCGGCTCGCCGGGGCGCTCGAACGCTACGAGGGTGAACGCGGCTGGGGCAGCGGCGGCCGGCTCGCCGACCTGTACCGCGACCGCGGGCACCTGAGCAAAAGCGGCGGCAGGGCCGTCGACCGGTCCATCCGCGACTATGCGGACAGTGCGCGCGGCGCCGTCGACGCCGTCCAATACCTCGCCGCCGTCACCGGACTCGGCATGATGCTCGGATCCGACCAGTCCGTCGAGACGTTCGTGCGCCTCATCGACTTGTGCGACGAACGCGGCGGCGAACGGTTCCGCAAATCATTGTGGACGCTGATCTGCGTCGCCAAATCGAAACGCCTGTGCCTCACCGTGCCGGGCGCGCACGGCCGGCACGTCGGCGTGAGACTCATGGCGATCATGCTGTCCGACCCGGAACGGCTCGCCGAAGCGGAACGCGAGTTCAAGATCGCGAACCTGCACCGCGCGCTCGGAACCGTGCGCGACGGCGACAGGGCGGCGGACGTGGAGGACGACGCGGCGGACGTGGAGGACGACGCGGCGGACGCGTGGCGCGGCATCGCCCGCGACATCGACGCCGCCGAACACGTGGTGCGCGGCGTCGCGCTCGCCGCGTTCACGCGGCTGCGCGCCGCGGACCGACGGTGGACGGCGATACGCGTCACGCCGGCGGACTGCGTCGGCTCGCGCATCGACCCCGCATCCGACGGCGCGTGCGTGTTCCACGCCGATACGACACGACGGAAAGGAGCGACGGCATGAGCGACGACACGACCGCACGCGGCATGGGCGCAGACGCATCGGCGGGCGGCGTCTCGCCGTGGAGGGACGGCGCGGCGCGGCCGTTCACACCCCGCGACGTGATCGCAGGACTCACCGGAGGATTCCCGCCGACGCTCGCCGTGCAGGTGCTCGCCGACGATGCGGCCCTCGCCTACGCGAACCGGTATCTCGGACGGTATCTCGCGCTCGCCGGGCACCTGCCGTACCCGTATGAGAGCCGCGTGGAACGCGAATGTCGCGAATCCACGCCGGAAGGCGACGCCGACCTCACGGTCGCGCTCGCCGTCGGCTACGGCGTGCCCGATGCGATGTTCGACGAGCTGGCGCGCGAACTCGACGCGTGGGACGGCGGCGTGACGATGGGCGCGATGGACGCGGATTCCGTGGCTTCCACGGCCTCCGCGCATGCCGACCGGTTCGCGCCGGTGCTGCTCGGTGATGCCGGCGACGTTGGTGATGTTGGTGGTGCCGGGACGCGACCGGCGGCGGGGGAGCGGTGGGATGCGACGTTCGTCTCCCAACGCGCCCGCGTACTGGTGCGCCGCGACGACTCGGGCACGCTGGCGTTGCGCGTCGACATGCCGGACGCGGACGGCGCGCACCGGCTCACGTTACGGTTCGCCGACGGAAGCGAACTGGCGTTGGACATCGACGTGCGCCGCGGCACATGGCGTCGAGGCGGCGTGGCGGCTCCCGCGGCGGCCGCCGACGGCCTGCCGGTCAGCTGCACCTTGCGCTGACGATGGGCGTCACCGCTTGTGCTGGATGTCCCAGTAGAGGCGACCCAGATCAGTCAGACGCACGAAGCCCCGCCGTCCGGTCGGCTCACGGCGGTCCGCATCCCATTCGGCCATGCACGCCCAGAACAGATCCGCCTCGTGCGTCGCGCCGTCCGGCTCGCGGATGAACGCCTCCAGCAGCTTCGCGTTGCGCAGATGCTTGAACAATTCCATGTCGCGCTGCAGACCGTCCAGCTGTTCCCACGTCTCGTCGCCGGCGCGCGTCACCCCGTCGCGCGCGGCCGGCGACTCGTGCTCCGGATGCACGGCGAACGCCGCCTCCTTCGTCGGGAATCCTGTGAACGGCTCCAGCGGTTCGCCGTCGAACATGCGCGTCGCCGCACGACGGCGGGCGGGGGTCGCGAGGCCGCGCGCGTCGTCCGGGGCGATGCGCGCCAGCTCCTCCTCGGTGATCTGCCGGCTCGCCTCCACCTGACGCAGCACGGTCGTCGCGTCGCTCCACGTGCGCAGTACCGGCTGCTGGCCGTCCTCGCCCAGGTCGAGCAGCGCGCACACGGTGGAGTGCAGCGACAGCGGCGTGATGACGCCCTGCACGTCCGCGGCCGCGCCCTGCAGCGCGGCCATCAGTGCGCTCGTGTACATGAGATGCGTGCCGAACAGGGATTGCGAGGCCGTATGCTCGTCGGTGCTGGCGAGGATCGTCGTATTGCGCGGCCACTCCATCGTGGCGGCGACGCCCGCATGGCAGCAGTCGAGGATGATCGTCATGCTGCTCGCCTGCGAGGCGAACGCGGCGTCGCGGATGTCGCTCACGCGGATGCCGCGGCGGGTGGCGGTGTTGGTCGGGTCGTCGTCCGGGTCGTCGTCCGGGGTGAGCAGCAGCAGGTCGGTGCCGTCGCCGATGGGGATCGCGTGACCGGTGAAGTAGAGGAGCGCGTCGCCGCGGCGTACCATGCGGAACAGGTCGCGCACGCGGCCGGTCAGCGCGTCCGCCGTCATCTCCGGGTCGGCGGGATCGAACGGGTCGGGCGTCGCGTACACCTCGCCGCCGAGCAGACGGAAGTTCGGCTGGGGCGTGCGCGGACTGTTCTCGCGAATCAGCCGGGCGAACGCATGCGCGTCGACGCAGCAGCATCGCGGCTGCCGGTCGGCGTACATCGCGTTCGCGTACTCTCCCACGCCGATGAACAATGCCAACCGCTGCGCCATATCGTCCCCCTCCGTATCGGGCCGTCCATCCCAGTGCCATCATATCGGCGCCATCCGTCTTCCCTTCCTATATTGCGCGCGAGTATGGTGCGCGACACACGGGTTTCGCGCACCAGAATCGCGCGGAGGGGGATTGGGCGGCGGAACGGGGCGGCCGTATCATGGTGGGGAGGGGAGAGGAGGCGGCGATGCCCATACCACAGCCCACGGCACAGCCGACCGTGATGATCGTGGCGCATGGGAGCGATGCCATGGCGGCGCGCGAGGCGGCCATGGCGGCCACCGCGCAAGGCAGACGCGTCACCTTGAACGTGGGCGCGCCTACGATCGCCGCCGCTGACGCCTCCCGGTTCGATCTGGTCGTCATCATCCTGAGCGCACCCGCGGTGCGCGGCGAGGCGTTCGTCGACTACATCAACGCGATCGCGCGCGCCGCCCGCACGGTGGCGCCGGTGCGCGTCGACGGGATGCGCCCCGAATGGGCGGGGCCCGACGTCGACCAGTACAATTGCGCCGACTTCTCGCAATCCCAAGGCCCCGCGCGCATGGCGCGTTGGAACGACCTGTTCCGTCTCAACATCGCCTCCTACGACGCGTTCAACGCGTTGCGTGCGAGCGCGGAACGGTGGGCGCGCAACGGCGGCGGCGACGACTTCCTCATCCAGGACCGGCGTCGCGCCGAGGAGTCCGCGCGGCTCGTCGCACGCATGGCGGCGGACCCGTTCGCCCGCCCCGACGAGACGATGCGCGCGTATACGGCCGGATCGGTCGCCTATGCGGCGCGCGTGCGGCGCAGGCGGATTTGGTCGAACATCCGCGTAGGCGTCGCGGTCGTGCTCGTCGTCGCGTTCGTCGCCGGCACGATCCTGTTCACCCGGTGGGCGAACCAGCGGTTCGTCGCCGCCGTACAATCCGTGTCCCGCTTCCAATCGGACGTCGCCCCCGAATTCTCCACGTACCGCACGATCCAGGCGGCCGAGGCCGGCGGCGTGGACGAATCGGCCGCCGCAGCGACGATACGCGATGGTCTCGCACGCGACTGGACGCTGCTGGACATCGGCGTCGAGAACTCGAGGCAGGGCGACTACACCGGCTCCGGCGTGTTCTCCGACGATGGTTCGCGGTTCGTCGCGGAATCGTCCGGCGGCGTGCTGCGCGTCTGGGACGTCACCACCGCGAAGCCATCGCAGGCGTGGCGCGTGGCGCCGGGACGGTTCGAATTCGCCCTCGCCGCGGACGGCCGCACGGCCGCGGTCACCGGCGACAAGGGCCTCGTGCTCGTCGACCTGGACCACGGGTCGGCGCGTGTCATCGACGCGAAGACGCCGGTCCTCTCACGCGTCGCCGCCGACAAGGACGCGACGCGCGTCATGGTCGAGAAGAGGGACCACGTGGCCGTCTGGCGTAACGGCGACGGCCTGCGCGACTCCACGGCGAAAGGCGAGGTATTCGACGTGAAACGCACGGACCGGGGCCTGCGCGCGCTGGTGCGCGACGGCGACACGCTGCACGTCGTCGGCGAGGACGTGGACGCGAAACCCGTCGACCTCGCCCTGCCGAAGGATTCCGGCGAATTCGTCTACGGCGTCATCGGCGCGGACGGCACGATCGTCGTCATCGACGCGGGAAGGCTGCTCGTCGCGAAACGCGGCGGGCAGGACGCCTATGCGGACGGCCTCAAGCCCGTCGGCGTCGTCACGCGCGACCTGCCGCTCGGCCTCGCCGTCTCCGCCGACGGACGCACGGCCGCGGTGAGCACCAGCCAGGACGGCGTGCGCCTCATCGACCTCGGCCACGGGCTCGATCTGGGCGCCGCATGCGAGACCATCACCGCCGTCACCTATCCCACGTTCTCACGCAAGGGATTGCTGGCGTGCGGCAACGGTCTCGACGTCGCCATCCAATCGACCGACGCCATGACGCCTGCGGACGCGCGTCCCGCCGGCGCGCGCGTCTCCGACACGACGACGCCGCGCGGCGTGACGGACGCGGCGGGCGGCGCCGTGCGCGTGCAGGCGACCGGCGACGGCGCGATCAGCGTGACCACGCCAGCCGGCACCGCGCGTGCGACGGTCGCGGCGCGACACGGCACGCCGACCGTCGCCGCCGTGACGCCGCAGGGCGACGCGGTCGCCGTCGGCACCGACACGGGCGACGTCATCGCATGGGACATCGGCGAGACGGACAAGGCGTCGGGGAGTGGCGGCGAACCGACGGCTGACCATGGTGCGCCGCTGGTCCGCGCCGGACGGCAACGCCGTCGACCGGCTCGGCTGGAGCCGGGACCGGTCGCGGCTCACCGCGCACACCGCATCCGGCTGGTGGCGGCCATGGTCGCTCGCCGGCACCGCCACGCTCGCCGGCGCGACCGCAGCCGCCGCCGCGCGCAACCCCGTATGCTGGCCCAGCTACAACATGACCGCGTTCGGCGGCTCGTTCGCGCGACGCCACAATCTGACCGCATGCGCCGCCGCGCCCGCCGCCACGGCGACGACCGGCGACGGCGGCATCGGCGACGGAACCGGCGCGGACGGCAAGTAGGACAAGGAGAGTAGCGGATTCATGGGATACGTGTTCGTATCGTATTCGCGCCGGCAGTCCGCCGCCGCGGACGTGCTCATCGACTGGATGGAACGCAACGGCATCGCCGTATGGAAGGACACGGCGAGCATGCCCGCCGGCGTCGCATGGCGCCGGCAGGTCACCGAGGCGATCCGCGGCGCCGACCTCGTCGTCATGTGCGTCTCGCGACTCTGGTACGGCTCACGGGCGTGCCGCGACGAGGAGGATCAGGCCGCGCACTACCATCGCCCGCAGGTGCGCGTCCCCGTCGACGAGGGACGCTTCGACCCGGCGCGAGCCGTCGCCGCGATCCAGGCCGCATGGGCGGCCGTCACCCCCGAGGACCGGCTCGCCGGCGAACTCGAAACCGCGGCCGGCGACTGGGCGAGCCGCGGCGGTAGGTCACGCGACCTCGCCCGCGGACGCGCGCTGAAAGCGTATCGGCGCGCGTTCGGCGGTCCGGCGCGCGGTGCCCGCGGCGGTCGCGGCGCGCGCGGCGGCTCGGCGAC
>NZ_JGZP01000039.1 GCF_000741785.1 Bifidobacterium stellenboschense
GGCGCCGGCGGCACGTTCGGCGCCGCGAACGACGGCTGCGGCGCGGATGCGGCGGCCGGCTGGAACGCCGGCGCGGGCGGCACGTTCGCGCCGGGCTGCTGCGGCTGATAGGCGTTCGGCGACGGTGCCGATGATGGCGGGAGCGGAACCTGAGGCAGTGGAACGTTGGGATTTGTCATGGCCTTCTCTCCAATCGACTGACATGCGCCGCCGGTCCCGCGACGCACGTGCGTATGCCGGCGGCGACACCGCCTGCCCCTCCCACTCTAGTCCCTATCGGACGCCTTTATTGGACGGATTCCGCTGAAACGCCGCTATATGGTGGAACCGGCGAGGCGTTGGGACGCGACGTAGGTAGGATGGGGGATTGCGCATGTTACATGCGCGTAAACGGATATACGCCGGGGACTCCGGCGGAAATGGCCGCCGGGAGACGGCCACGCACCAGGCAAAGGAGGAACGATGGGTCAGGATCAATCATCGGTATTCGATCTCGCGGCGGTCGCCGCAGCGTCCAACGGAGGGAACAACGACCCGCTGCTGCCTCCCGCACGCTTCATCGGCGACCCGCAGAAGCCGAGCAAGATGCCGTACAACAAGTACGTCGCCTACGACAAGCAGGTGCCGTTCGACTACCCGGAGCGCACCTGGCCGGGCAAGAAGCTCCAGCGCGCGCCCCGCTGGTGCTCCGTCGACCTGCGCGACGGCAACCAGGCGCTCGTCAACCCGATGGACTCCGAGCGCAAGCTGCGCTTCTGGAATCTGCTCGTCTCCATGGGCTTCAAGGAGATCGAGGTGGGCTTCCCGTCCGCCTCCGAAACCGACTTCGACTTCATCCGCATGCTCATCGAGCGTGAGCTGATCCCGGACGACGTCACCATCGTCGTGCTCACCCAGTGCCGCGAGCACCTGATCCGCCGCACCTACGAGGCGCTCAAGGGCGCCAAGCGCGCGGTCGTCCACTTCTACAACTCCGTCTCCGTGCTGCAGCGCGAGGTCGTGTTCCGCAAGAACAAGGCGGAGATCAAGAAGCTCGCCACCGACGCGGCCGAACTGTGCAAGAGCCTTGAGGGCGAGGCCAAGGGCATCGACCTCTACTACGAGTATTCGCCGGAATCGTTCACCGGCACCGAGCCGGAGTACGCCGTCGAGGTGTGCAACGCGGTCATCGACGTCATCAAGCCGACGCCCGAGCATCCGATGATCATCAACCTGCCGGCCACCGTCGAGATGACCACGCCGAACGTGTTCGCCGACGAGGTCGAGTACGTCTCCACGCACCTGCAGGACCGCGACTCCATCGTGCTGTCCCTCCACCCGCACAACGACGAGGGCATGGGCGTGGCCGCCACCGAGCTGGCCGTGCTCGCCGGCGCCGACCGCGTCGAGGGCTGCCTGCTCGGCAACGGCGAGCGCACCGGCAACGTCGACCTCGTCACGCTGGGCCTCAACCTGCTCACGCAGGGCGTCGACCCGCAGATCGACTACTCGAACGTGCCGGAGATCCGCAAGACCGTCGAATACTGCAACCAGATCAAGATCTCCGAGCGCCACCCGTACGCGGGCAACTTCGTGTTCACCGCGTTCTCCGGCTCCCACCAGGACGCCATCAAGAAGGGCCTCGAAGCCCGTCAGGTGGCCGCCGACCGCGCCGGCGCGAACCTCGACGACTTCGTCTGGCTCGTGCCGTACCTGCCAATCGACCCGAAGGACATCGGCCGCACATACGAGGCGATCATCCGCGTCAACTCGCAGTCCGGCAAGGGCGGCATGGCGTACCTGCTCAAGACGAACCACAACCTCGACCTGCCGAAGCGCCTGCAGGTGGAGTTCGACAAGATCGTGCAGAAGTACGCGGACGACACGAAGAAGGAAGTCAAGGACGAGGACATCTGGCGCCTCTTCAAGGACGAGTACCTGCCGGTCGAGCAGTCGGGCATGACCGCCGCCGGCGTGGTCGTCGGCGACACGCACGACTCCACGCTCGCCCCGTGGGGCCGCCTCAAGCTGCTCAAGGTGTCCGTCTCCTCCGGTGAGGACGGCTCCGACACCGTGCTCAAGGCGAAGGTCCTCGACCGCGGCATCAACGTCGGCAAGGACGAGGAGCAGGTGCGCGAGGTCTCCGGCATCGGCAACGGCCCGATCGCCGCGTTCCTCAACGCGCTCGCCAACTTCGGCATCGAAGCCTCCGTGATGGACTACGTGGAGCACACCATGTCCGTCGGCACGGACGCGATGGCCGCCTCCTACGTCGAATGCCAGGTGGGCGAGGATACGAACGCGCAGATCATCTGGGGCGTCGGCATCGACTCCTCGATCATCACGAGCTCGCTCAAGGCGATCATCTCCGCGATCAACCGCGCCAACGCCGGCCGTCGCTGAGACGCGTATCCGCTTCCACTGAAATGGCCCCCTCACGGTGAGTGAGGGGGCCATTCGCGTATAGACGCGGATTGCGTGCTCCCGCTGGCGGGGGCGGGTACCAAGAACCCGGCTGACGTGTGCTCCCGCTGGCGGGAGCTGTCCCGCGAAGCGGGACTGAGGGTGGTTTCGGTCGTTCGCGTTGCGGGGGGCGGGTATGAAAGCGGGGCCCTCGTTGGAGGGCCCCGTCCGTTGCGGTTACTGGCCGGTCGTGCCGGTGCCGGTGTTGCCGCTGGTACCACCGCCGGTGTTGCCGGAGTCGCCGGAACCGCTGTTGCCGTTGTCTCCGGAACCGGAGCCGCCGCTGTTGCCGTTGTCTCCGGAATCACCCGAACCGCCGGAGCCGCTGGAACCGCTGTTGTCGGTCTCGCCGGTCGTGTCGCCGCCGCCGGTCTCGCCGCCGGTCGTCTCGCCGGACTGGCTGTAGCCGGAGCACGCGCTGCTGGACTGCGGGTTCGCGGCGCACTGCTCCTCCAACGTCTGCTCGCTGGTGGTGCTCTTCTTCGTGCTGCTCTTCGCGCCGGTGCCCCACGTGCCGTCGGAGCCGCCGATCTTGCCGGTGTCCTTCGCGGTGGGGAACGTCTCGTTTGTCGTGCCGGCGAGCGCCTGCTTCATGTACTGGGTGAACAGGTGCACCGGATAGTCGGAGCCGCCGGTCCACTGGCCGAACGCGGGAATCTCCTGCGGATTGCCGTTCGCGTCCGGGTACCACATGGCGAACGTGGAGACGACGGACGGCGTGTAGCCGACGAAGCTCGCCGCATACGAGTTGTTCGACGTACCGGACTTGCCGGCGACGTTGTGGCCGATGCCGCGCGCCTCGGTCGCGGTGCCGTACTGGACGACGCCGGTGAGCGCCTTGGTGACGAGGTTCGTGTCGTTCGCGGTGAACACCTGCTCGGTGCCGGTGGGCGCCTGATAGAGGTCCTTGCCCTTGCCGTTCTTCACGCTGGCGACGATGTGCAGGGTCGGTTTCTTGCCCTGGTTGGCGAGCGTCGCGTAGGCGTTGGTCATGTCCTTGACGCTGAGCGCGTTGTTGCCGAGCACGGTGAACGGTTCGGAGCCGTCGAGCGCCTTGTTGGAGACGCCGGCGGTGCGCGCGGTCTGCGCGATCTTCTTCGCGCCGAGCTTGGTCTGCAGATCCATGTACACGGTGTTCGACGACATGGCGGTGGCGCGGTACAGGTTGATGTAGCCCATGTTCTCGCCGCCGAAGTTGCTCACCGTGCTGCTGATGCCGGGGAACGTGCGGTACGAGTTGCCGTTGAACGTGGTGTCGAGGTTGACGCCCGCCTCCACGGTGGCGAGCAGTGCGAACGGCTTCATCGTGGAGCCGACCTCGTACTGGGCCTGCGTGGCGTTGTTGAGCTGTTTGGCGAGATAGTCGTCGCCCGCGTACAGGGAGATGATCGAGCCGTCCTTCGGGTTCGCGCTCATCGCGCCGAACTGCATGCCGTCGGGTACGACGCCCTGCATGCCGTTCTGCGAGGGGCTGACGGTCTGCTGCATGAGATCCTGCTTGGATTTGTCGATCGTGGTGACGATCTTGTAGCCGCCGGTGTCGAGCTCGTCCTTGGTGAACGCCTTGCGGCTTTCCAGCTCGTCCCTCACCATCTGCAGCAGGTAGCCGTTCGGTCCCTTGTAGACGTCGTCGGTGGTGGTCTGCACGGTTTCCGGCATGGCCGCGTCCTTCGCGTCCTTCGCGGTGATGTAGCCGTCTTCGCGCATGATCGTGATGACGCGCTTGAAGCGCTGCTTCGCCATCGTCGGATTGTCGGCCGGATCCCACGTGGAGGGGGCGGGGATGATGCCGGCCAGCGTGGCCGCCTCGGAGAGCGTCAGGTCCTTCGCGTCCTTGTTGTAGTAGGCCTTCGCCGCCGCCTGAATGCCGTAGGCGCCGCGGCCTAGGTAGATCGTGTTGAGATAGTTGCACAGGACCTTGCTCTTGTCCTGCGTCTGCGCGATCTTCAACGCGAGGATCGCCTCGCGCAGCTTGCCGGTGTACGACGTGGTTTCGCCCAGATAGTAGCGTTCCGCGTACTGCTGGGTGATGGTCGAACCGCCCTGACGGGTGCCTTTGGTCACGTTGTTGACGAGCGCGCGTCCGATGCCGCGCAGGTCGATGCCCTTGTCCGTGTAGAACGTGCGGTTCTCCGATGCGACGACCGCGTTGCCCACGTAGTCGGGCAGCACGGCGCAGTCGATGATGTCGCGGTTCTGTTCGGAGAACGTGCCCATCTCCGTGGTGCCGTCGTTGAAGTAGACGGTCGTGTTCTCCGCGAGCGCGATCTTCTCGGGGGAGGGGATCTCCGTGGTGATGTAGAGGTATGCGAACGTGCCGATGCCGGCGGCGAGCCCGAGCGCGATCAGCCCGAGCACCCATTTGAGGACGAGATGCCTGCCGCGTCCCTTGAGTTTCGGCCCCTTGCCGCCCTTGACGCGATGATTGCCGCCCCGGTAATGGCGGGCGGCGGGTTTGCGCTCCGCCGTGCTCCTGACGTGCCCGCGCGCACGCCCTCTGCCGTTACGAGAATGTGAAACCATGAGCACCACCGTAGCCACACGCCCTGAAAAAGGGTGCGTGTAGGACCCGTGTGAACGCTATCCCTGCCGGTTCGTCCTCGGAATCCTCACAAGTGCCGGGTGGTTGTCGGGGCGTGCGTGCGGTACCTCATGCGAATATGAGCGCATATCCGGAGTGGTGCTCGTCCGGGGATGGTGTATAGTGGTGCAAGCCTCCGTACGGCGTTATGTCGCCCAAACCCCCCAGGGCAGGAATGCAGCAAGGGTAAGCGGCCTCTGACGGGTGTGCGGAGGTTTTTTCATACCCATGACGGACCCGGAACGAACCGGCGAGACTGTGGGCTAGTGTGGTGGGCATGAGTGACGAACAGCGACCCACGACCTCCCAAGGCCCGCAGATCCGCGATCCGCATGCGCCGGTGAACCTGCTGCGCGATTTCGAACCGCTGGACGATCTGCCCGGCACGCCAGGCAACGCCGGAACCACATCCGGCACGTCGACCGGCACCCCCATCGGGAGCACCGCCGCATCCCGCACCCCCGCCGCATACGCTCCGTCCGCGTCATCCCCGCTCCGCCCCGGCGTCGCCGACATCGCCGACGTCGCCGACGTCGACGTGTCCGACACACAGGACGGTCTCGACATCTCCGGAACCGCCGGCACGGCCCCCGTGCCCGGCGAGG
>NZ_JGZP01000040.1 GCF_000741785.1 Bifidobacterium stellenboschense
GGCCTACGCCCAGCCGGCCGCCCAGCAGCCGCAGGCCGACCCGTACGCGCAGCAGCCCGCCGCCGACCCGTACGCGGCGTCCCCGTACGCGCAGGCCCCGCAGAACCCGTACGGCTTCACCGCGGAAATCGCCCGCACCACCACCGACCAGATGCAGATGGCCGAGATCGCGCAGAAGGCGCCGGAACTGTACGCCGCCCTGGCGCAGAACCCGAACCTGTACCCGGCGCTCGTCGACTGGCTGTCCCAGTTGGGCGACCCGGCCGTCAACGCGGCGCTCGCCAGCCGTCAGTGAGGAGCATGGCAGATGAGCAATGTGATTCCCTTCCCTCCGGCACCGGAACCCGGCTGGTACGCCGATGATCCGGTGAACACCCCGGCGGCCGCGCAGCCCGAAGCCCAGCCGGCTCCCGCCCAGCAGCCACAGTCTCAGCAGCCCGAACCGCAGCCCGCGCAGGCCGCGCAGGCCCCCGCCTCCGGTCTCGCCGCGGCGGGCCTCGCCACCGGCACCCCGGTGGTGACGGGCACGTTCGTCACCAACCAGTCGCAGGCGCAGCCGATCCAGTCGACGTTCCAGCCCGCCCAGCAGCCCGCGACCCAGCAGGCCCAGCCCGCCCAGCAGCCGCAGACCTCCGCCGCCCAGGACGACGACGAGGATTGGGACAGCACCGTCCTGTCCAGCTCGTTCACCATCAAGCAGGCGCACAAGACGTACGTGCTGCACAACGAGGCGACCGGCCAGACGATTCTCATCGACCGCAGCGTGCTGCTCGGCCGCCGCCCGTCCGAGGCGATCCCGGAGGGCGCGAAGGCCGTGAAGATCGAGGATCCGACGCGCACCACGTCCCGCAACCACGCGGCCATCAGCATCGATCAGGACGGCCAGCTGTGGATCGAGGACTACGGTTCGCTGAACGGCACGTTCATCATCCGCAACGGCGAGGAGCAGCAGGTCGTCAAGGGCACGCCCGCGCAGCTTGAGGCCCCCGCCACGCTGCGCATCGGCGACCAGTTCTTCACCCTCGAAGAGCAGCAGTAGCGGCGCGCCGGGTCTCTCCCTCCGTCCGCACGCGGCGGACACCTCCCTCGTCAGAGGGAGGCCAAGAAGGGAGAGGCACGCATCGCCCGTCACCCATCTCATATGAGTTGAGCCCCCTCGGCCTTCATGGCCGAGGGGGCTCAACTCATATCAGCACCTCAATACCTGAGGTTCATCACATCCAGGCACCACGCGTTCTCGTAGGAGACCTCCTCCCACTGCTTGTAGCGCTCGGAGGTGCCGCCGTGCCCGGCCTCGACCTCGATCTTGGCGATCGCGTCGAATCCGCGCGACTGCATGGCGGCCACCCATTTGAGCGGCTCCACGTACAGCACGCGCGTGTCGTTCATCGACGTGGTGACGAACACGCGCGGGAACGCGCGGCCGGCGTCCGAATCCGCGGCGGGCAGGTTCTCGTACGGCGTATACGACTTCATGTACCGGTACACGTCCTCGTCGTGCAGCGGGTCGCCCCATTCGTCCCATTCGGTGACGGTGAGCGGCAGCGACGGGTCGAGGATCGATGTGAGCGCGTCGACGAACGGCACATCCGCCTCGACGCCCGCGTACAGGCCCGGCGCGAGGTTCGCGACCGCGCCCATCAGCAGGCCGCCCGCCGAGCCGCCGTTGGCGACGGTGCGGCGCGGGTCGGCGAGATGCGCATGCTGGAGCGCGGCGGTCGCGTCGACGAAGTCCTCGAACGAGTGCTTCTTGTTGAGCCGTCGCCCCTGCTCGTACCAGGCGCGGCCGAGTTCGCCGCCGCCGCGAATGTGCGGCACCGCGTACAGCACGCCGCGGTCGAGCATGCTCAGGCGCGCGACGGAGAAGTTCGGGTCGGAGGAGATCTCGTACGCACCGTAGCCGGTGATGAACATCGGCGAATCCTGCGCGGGGAAGTCGCGCCGCCACACGAGCGAGACGGGGATGCGCTCGCCGTCGCGGGCGCGGATCCACACGCGGCGTTCCATGTAGTCGCGTGGGTCGAAGCCGCCGAGCACGGTGGCGCGTTTGAGCAGCCGGTCCTCGCCGGTCGCCGGGTCGATCTCGTGCAGTTCGCCGGGGCGCGTGTAACTGGTGAACGAGTAGCGCATGCGCGGCGCGTCGTAGGACGGGTTGCCGCCGGTGCCGATCGAGTAGAGCCGTCGCGTCTCGCCGGGCAGATGGTCGTCGCTCGCGCCGTCCGACGACGACGTATGGTCGGTCACACCGGCACCGGCACCACTACCACCGGCACCGGCGTGCCCCGCGTCCCAGTCCTCCGCCCACAGCGTCTCGCCGTGGTCGCCGGTCTCGTCGCGGTCGCCGGCGACCATGTCCCAGTCGTCTTCGAGCGCGGGAGGCAGCAGTTCGGTGAACCGCCACGGCCGTCCGGCGAGGAAGTCCTCGACGGCGGCCCGTTTCGGCATCATTGCGACGTGCGGCAGTCCGTCGGCGCGGTAGGCGAGCGTGACGAAATGACGGTGGATGGCGATGCCTTCGACGCCGAGGCCGTGCAGCCCCTGCAGGATGGCGGGGTTGTGCGCGTTGAAGTAGGGCGCGGTGATCGCCTTCGCGCGGTCCTCGGCCGAGGGCGCGTGCTCGCAGCCGTATGGCGAGCCTTCGGCGACGCACACGCCTTCGCCGAGCGTGTACGGCGGCTCGTGCCGGCGCATGTCGATCACGTCGATCTCGAAGTTCGGGTTCTTCGCGTTGTGGTAGACGACGGCGAGCGGGATGTCCTCGCCGTGCTCCCCCGCGTTCTCGAAGCAGGCGAAGCTCACGTCGTATTCGATGTCGGTCTTGCGCGGGATGAACGCCTGGAATTCGCCTTCCGGGTCGGTCACGGGCAGCATGAGCACTTCGGTGGTGGTCTTGGATCCGGTGCCGAGCACGAGGTTGCGTTCGTCGAAGCTCAGGCCGATGCCCACCCAGAAGCGTTCGTCCTCCTCGCGGTACACGCACGCGTCCGTCTCGACCGGGGTGCCGACCTTGTGCCGCCAGACCGCGCATGGGCGCCACGCGTCGTCGAGCTCCACCCAGAACACGTAGCGCGCGTCGGGCGTGAAGCAGGCGGCGCCGACGCCGCGGAACACTTCGGGCAGCTCCTCGCCGGTCCCGAGGTCGCGGATCCGGTAGTCGTAGCGTTCGTCGCCGGCCGTGTCGACGCCGTAGAGCATCCACCGGCCGTCGCGGCTCAGGTCCATGCCGCCGAGCCGGAAGAAGTCGTGGCCTTCCGCCTCCGCGTTGGCGTCGAACACGATCGATTCGCCGGGCAGCGATCCTGGCGCGCCGAACGGGTCGACCTCGGGCGGGTCCCAGTCGTCGGCGCCGCGCACGCGCATGCGGCACTGCACCGCGTACTGGCGGCCTTCCTGCGTGCGCGCGTAGTACCAGTAGTCGTTGATGCGCACGGGCACGGACATGTCGGTCTCCTGCACGTGCGATTTGAGTTCGTCGAACAGGGTGCGGCGCAGTCCGTCGAGGTGCGCGTTGCGCGTCTCGCACAGACGGTTCTGCGCGGCCACGTAATCACGCGTGCGCGGCGAATCCTTGTCGCGCATCCATTCGTACGGGTCGATGAACACGTCGCCGTGGTGTTCGCGTCGTGTCGGCTCGCGGTGCGCGACGGGCACGGCGGGCGCCGTCGCGACGGCCTCGCCGCCGTCGCCCGTCGTCGCGCCCTCGATCATGTCCTGTTCGCCGCCTTCACCGCCGGCCAGTTGGTTCTCTTCAGTCATACGGGTGATTATACGCACGCGCGAACCGGTTCCGCGCGCACGTATCCCACCCGCGGAACCGCCGCCGCGGACCCCCTACCCCAGATGCGCCTTGAGGTACGGCAGCATCGTCTTCATGATGTTCGCGCCGGTCGTGCCGGTGAACACGGGCACGTCGGTGTCGGGCATCGGCTGCGTGGCGGTCATGCCGGCCGGGTTGCGCATGCCGAACGGCATGAGTTCGCGCGGGCTGAGCTGGCGGATCGCGATGGCGAGCACGCGGCCCGGGTAGCGACGGACGACGGTCGCGTAGGTGGTGGGGTCCTTCTGGCCGTCGTCGCCGACGAGGATGAATCTCATGTCGGGGAAGTCGGCCATGAGCTGTTCGACGAATTCGAGCTTGTGCTGCGGCCCGGAGGGGATGAACGTCTTGGGACGCGGGTCGAGGTCGCGCAGCAGCAGCGGGCCTTCCGGGAACCCGTGGTTCTCGAGGAAGTGGCGGATCGAGCCTTCCACGTTCCACGGCGAGGTGGACAGGTAGAAGAACGGCGCGTCCGGGAACAGGTCGGCGAGCTTGGTGAACAGCACGCTCATGCCGGGCACGGAGGCCTTCTTGTCCGGGTTGAGGAACAGCAGGTTCCACGCGGCCTTCCACAATATGGGCGCCTGCGTGATCAGCACGGTGTCGTCCACGTCGGAGATGATGCCGACCTTCGCGCCCTTCGGGATCGTGAACAGCTTCGCGTGCACCGGCTTGCGCCCGTTGACCCGGTAGGAGACGTCGTGCACGCCCGGTTCGAGGCGTTGCTCGGCGACGAGATCCAGATAGCCGGACGTGTCGGAGATCGCGTATTCGCTGTCGAGGTCGGGACGCGCGTCCACCGCGTCGTAGCGTTCGCTTTCGCCGACCTGCACGGTTTCGAGCGGCACGTCGTCGATGCGGATCTTCACCTGCGTGTGCGGTGAGGGGATGGCGAGCATGCCGCGGATGCCGCGCGTGGCGCGCCCGTACTCGCTGCCCTCCCCCGCGTACACGGTGCGGCAGATGAGCCGCGAATAGTCGCCGGTGCCGTACCCGACGTACGGATCGACGCGCGGGAACCAGTCGAGCCGTTTCGCCGTGCGCGTCGCCGCCTTCACCCACGTGTTGAACGCGCGCGTGACGACGCGGCGCACGAGGCGTTCCGGCAGCGGCTGCGCCTCGTAGCGTTCGCGCCGGGACGCGGCGTCGAACGTGGTGACGGCGCGGCGCGCGGGGATCGGCACGGTCGGCATGTCGTCGCCGGACGCGGCGTCGTGCGCGTCGCGCGCCTCGCCGTCGTCCGCGCGCATG